>NZ_JAPVQY010000007.1 GCF_027257875.1 Burkholderia sp. IMCC1007 | reverse complement strand
AACACGCCGTGCAGCGATTCGAGAAGATCGCGCGTAAACGCCGGCACATCGTCTTCGAGACGGATGGCGTGAGATGCCGCCATCAACGCGAACGACTGCAGCAGTCGCTCGACATGCGGGTCTTCCGATCGCTCGCCGTTGATCGCGAGGCGGGCGGCAATTTTCGGGAAACGCTGCGCAAACGTCTGCATCGAACGGCGCAGCAACGCGATTTCGCGTTCGAAGTGCGGCAGTAGATCCTGGGGTTCGAGGGCCATATACGTTCCGGTCGTCGCTGCGCTGGCCGCATGGCCCGGCAGCGGTGTAAAACAGGCGGAACGATTTTATTCAGGCAATTGCAATCCTCAGTTCGAATGTGCCGGCGGTTTCCGGCCGCGCATGACGGTTTCATGACGCCGATGCGTCGCGGATGCCATGTACAGCAAGGCCCGCGGCGTGCGAACGGACGCCCGCGCATGCGCTCGGCAATGGTCGCAAACAGTTACAGCGGGCTGCGCTGGGGGATGCCGGTAGCCGTGTATTTATGTCAGTCGCTGTCATGCGTCTACGTGTTAGGCGACGAGCTCAAGCGGCTCTGGTTCTATCAGAAGCCAGCCTGGGCGCTAAAGGCGTGGGATTCGGGCTTACGGCTACCGCGACGACGAATACTTCTTCCTCGAGATTCGCGCCGCGTTCCCCGGCAATCCTCGATGAACCATTAAAACACCTAAATTACTTGCATATAGCCAAGTCTTCGCACTTGGCCCATTTGAGTATGGCGCCACGCCGTTTCGAAAGATATTTGACAAAATACCAAAGGCCGTTTTCGCCATTAAACTCAACAAGCTGAACTTTATCCCCTTTCAGCAAATACATTTCCGTCGCGGAAGAATCAGAATGGTTATTGTATAACCTTGCCCTATCCGAGACCACTACCGTAGTTACCGGCGTGCGTTGCGCATAATCTTGTTGGTTGGTAACGATTAATTTTTCGGAAATTTTTCCATCTGTATACACAGAACGAAAAACCTCATCACACCCAACACACGCATCGCTTATTGCGATTTGATATCTTCCATTTTTAAGTTTATAGACATCCTCATATTGCTTCGCATCAAGCCGGTACGAACTGATCAAGCCATCCCCGCGAACTCGAAAATTACATATATCCCGATCCGAAAAATTAAGGAAGAAAATCTGTGCGATGCACGTTCATATGAGAAAAATTTCGAGCAACTATTGCCCCCACCACTCGTGGCAGCAATCTCCTGATTTCCATCTTTATAAATATCAACAACAGCTAAATTCTCGTAACCGTCATCAATAGCCTTTTTTAGATCGTCAGTCGGCTCGATATTTTTACAAACTGATGAACCGCTACAATCACGGATTCCCCCTGCTTTATCCAATGAGAGTCCACTGGCATCAGACTCGGCAGAAGCAACGGATAACACGACAATCGCAATCGCAGAAATCAAACCGAATTCAAATAACACATCCGCCTTCATAATTCTCAAGTCAACCGGCACGCCTTCTTGATTCGATCAAAAAGCGCCCCACCGTTTGCGTCGATCCGGATTTCATCGATGAGCCCATCGTGATCAGCGGAATCACCAATACGAATGACATCAATCATTTCATCGATAAATTCAAAATACAACATTCCATCGAATTAAATTCCGTTCGGAATTGCAAAGAACGGGAGCTTTCTTCCTTGCGGCTTGGCTGCCCAAAAACCCGAAAATTGATTACCCTCCTTAATTATGGAAAATACTCCAGTCGTTTTCTGAAGCGCATCATCGAGATATTCATCCATGACAATCTTTCCCCCATCCTGGTGACCAGACAAATATAATTTGTTCGATTTATTTTGGTATTGATACTTCCCGCGAATCAGTGAATCGTCGTTGACAACGGATAGTTTGATTGGATATCTCCCAATACCCCCGCGCAACTCGCCGGAAAAACTTACCTGACTTGTTGGGCAAGATTCGAAGCAAACAAGGCTCTCCGGAGTTACGTCAAGTTGAGTGGGATAGATATAAGTGCGGCGCCCAATTACCCTACCATTGATGTCATGAACAGATGATTCAATCGATCGAAAACCGTCTTGGATTGTGATCTTTCGAGAAGACCCCGCGCCCGGCTTGAAACTATCCTGCCACTGTGAGGCCAAATCCCATGAGAATTTCGATAGTTCCTGCGGGTTCCTCAGTGCAAGCTCCTCACCCAACCAAACGTTATACCCCCTCTGTGAGGAGGCTTGCATCGCCAGCGAAAAATAAATCACTCGATTAAATAGAATTTGATCGCCCGACTTTAGAATACCGACAATTACAAACGATTTATCGTTGGCCTCACTCTCCTTTACAAGGTAGTATTGATTGCCTCGCAACATGACATACACGCCTCGCATGGAAGGGCCATTAATCCTCTCTCCATTCTGACTAGCTTTTTCGTCGGATCGGTGCATCAAATCCCATTGCTTATTGATGTAAAATTCACACACAACAGGATTTGAGCACTCTTCTGCAATCGAAAGCGCCGGAGCAAAGAACAGCGACAAAACCAATAAAATATTTGCATAGAAATTCATGACCTAGAATCCTTTGGCAATTCCTCGAACTCGCACAGGACGGAAACGGGCTCAGCAACACGCCGTGCAGCGATTCGAGAAGATCGCGCGTAAACGCCGGCACATCGTCTTCGAGACGGATGGCGTGAGATGCCGCCATCAACGCGAACGACTGCAGCAGTCGCTCGACATGCGGGTCTTCCGATCGCTCGCCGTTGATCGCGAGGCGGGCGGCAATTTTCGGGAAACGCTGCGCAAACGTCTGCATCGAACGGCGCAGCAACGCGATTTCGCGTTCGAAGTGCGGCAGTAGATCCTGGGGTTCGAGGGCCATATACGTTCCGGTCGTCGCTGCGCTGGCCGCATGGCCCGGCAGCGGTGTAAAACAGGCGGAACGATTTTATTCAGGCAATTGCAATCCTCGGTTCGAATGTGCCGGCGGTTTCCGGCCGCGCATGACGGTTTCACGACGCCGATGCGCCCCGGATGCCACGTACGGCAAGGCCCGCGGCGTGCGAACGGACGCCCGCGCACGCGCTCGGCAATGGTCGCAAACAGTTACAGCGGGCCGCGCTGCGGGATGCCGGTAGCCGTGTATTCACGAGCAAATCGAACGGAATGCGCGACGACGGGCGACCACCACGATAGGGCACGCCCGTGCGCGACGCGCCCGTCACCTCGGCGAAACCACGATCGCCGCACGCCGGTTCTGCGCGCGCCCGGCGGGCGTGCGGTTATCCCCGATCGGATCGCTCTTCCCCTTCCCGACAACCGAAATGAGATTGCCGTCGAGTCCGACGTCGATCAGCTCGATAGCCACCACCTCCGCCCGCCGCCTCGACAACTCGAGATCGTAAGCGGCCTCCCCCTCCTGATCCGAGTAGCCGTAAACCCGGACCCCGTTGATCCCTGCCGAGTGCAGCGTCTTGCCGATCCGCTCGACGATCCGCCTCACATCCGGCCTGAGGTTATATCGATCGAAATCGAACAAGATCGGCCCGGTGGCGCCGAACTCGAACCCCTGCCCGGTCTCCTGGAACCCGGCCGACTTCAGCGCCGTGACCTGCGTCTGCGTGAGCCCCCGATGCAACGGCGGTGTCTGGCACCCGCCAAGCAGCAAGCACAGCAGCACCGCGCTCGCGACGCCCATCCTCCCGATGCTTACCGGCACTATGTTTTTCATGGTCGCCCCTTCGTGTGCGCGCACGCCACGTGCGCTTTTTATCCCGCCGCTGCGGCCTCGCCCGCAGTACGAAACGATGGACTTCAAACCGGCCCGGCAACGCCTTCCGCCACTTGCCACGACCCCGGCCGCGCACGCTTGGCGCGGTACATCGCGGCATCGGCCGCGCGCAGCAGGCCGCAGGCGTCGCACGCATGGTCGGGATACAGCGCAATGCCGGCACTCATCATGGTGGCCACCATGCGTCCGTCGGACAGCTCGATCGACGGCACCATGCCGGACAAGATCTCCTCGGCGATCCGGCCGACGCTGTCCGCTTCGCGCACAGCCGGCAGCATCACCGCGAATTCGTCGCCGCCCAGGCGCGCGACCAGATCGGTCTCGCGCACCTGCGTGCGCAATCGCGCGGCGATGCCAACCAGCACCGCATCGCCCGCGTCGTGGCCCAGGCAGTCGTTGATTTCCTTGAAGCGGTCGCAGTCGAGATACAGGATCGCGACCCGCTGCCCCGTCACGACGGCATCGCACAGCGCAAGCGACAGACGCGACTCGAACTGCACACGGTTGGGCAGCCCGGTGAGCGCATCGTGCGTGGCCTTGTGTTCGAGCGACGCGTTCTCGTCGCGCAGCGTGTCCTGCCAGTCCTGCAATTCATCGAGCAGCGCATTGAAGTCGTCGCCGAGTTCGTTCAGCTCGGCGATCGCCACCGGTTCGACGCGCCGCGCGAACGCACGCTCGCGCCGCACGGCGTGCGCGACGGCGGCCAGCGCGCGCAGCGGCGCGACGATGTTGCGCAGCAGGCGCTTGGAGCTGACATACGCGCCGAACACGCTGACGGCCAGGCAGCCGAGAATGCCGCCGATGCCACCAAGCAGGAATCCGAAGAATTGATGTCCGCGGCCCCGCACGACGACCTTGCCGACGACGATGCCGTCGTGCATCACCGGAGCGGTCACGGGCCCGGGCAACGCGAGATCGGCGACGCCGCGCTCGATCCGCGCGATCCGGCTTTCGACGGGCAGCTTCCAGATCGCGAACGACTGGCCTTTGCTATCGAGGACCACCACCTGCGCGACGTCCTCGTCGGTGGCGATCATCGCGATCGCCTCATTCGCCGCGACGCGGTCGCCGAACACGAGCGCCGCCTCGACGGTGTAACCGAGCGAGCGCGCCAGCAGGTTCAGGTTGTTACCGGCATACGCGCGCAACGCGATCACGGCGACGACGATCAACGACACGCCGGCCATCGTCACCGCGACGAACGCGAGGCGCAAATGCGCACGACGCAACACGCTTTGCAGCGTCGGGCGCGGCACACGCGAAGACGGAATGGGGGGCGCGGAACGTGTCATGGCGTCAGCGGCCGCCGCGCGAGGTTGAGGACGTTCGGATGCACGCGCACCCCACTGCGTGCGACGGCGTCGAGATTGATGTCGAACGTGATGCGTTCGCCGTCGACCGTGAGGCAGAACATCGCGCCCGCGGTGCAGGACGCGTCGCGTTCGGCGATCGTCAGCACCGGGTGGCCGGCCAGCGCGTTTCTCACGCGCGCGCGCTTGTCGTTGTCGAGGGTGCCGAGATAGACGACGTCGCATGCCATGCCGAGCGCGGGATCGTCGAAGCGCACGCGCTCCACGTCGAGCATGGTCGAGCCGGCCTGCAACGTGTCGGTCAGCGCGCCCGCGTAGTCGGGCTTGCCCGTCACGCACAGATGCAGACGAACGGGCGTCGTGGGCCAGCGCGTGAAACTGACGATGCCGAGCACGACCTGACGCACGGCGGAGTCGTGTGAAGAAATGGCGCGGCTGGCAGGACTGACGGTAGACGCGGTGGCGGCAATTTGTACCGTGTCGACCGGATCGTCGGTATTGATGGGCGAGCCGGCGAGGACGGCAGGCGCGACGTTCAGAGCGCAAACGATTGCGGCGAACGCGTGCCGCAATGTGGCGGCTCGGGCCGACCGGCCGGACGCCATTCGCGCGACGAATGTCGCCACACCCGCCGGCGCGGATACGGCTGCATGACTCGCAGCCACCGCGCACACAGTTGCACCCATGATGGAAACATCTGCTGCAGTCGTGCCGTGCGCTACCTGCTCCGTCCATGCGCGTGCAGGCACCGTATCCCGCGCACGACTCCTTCCATCTTACGTAGAAATTCGTATCCCAAACCAGTGGGATACACCCGCGAATCACGCCGGAAAGTAGGTTGAATCATTTCCATGTCAACGGATGGCGATCCGGCATCGACGTCGATGAATTGATCTGCGGATTGGAGCCCGGTCGGTGAAAGCTTCAACGATCCGATGCGCGCGCATTCAAACGTGTCGCGTGCGTGCGTCAGTCGTCGCGGTCTGCGATGCGTGTACCCTCCACTTTCCGTATGCGCGACGCTGCAGGTCACGAATCGATATCGACGAGAATATCCGCTGGACCGCTGCCGCCATACGTCCGAATACCGGAGCCGGCCTGCACACCGGACACACTGGAGCGTCATGAAAGTCGAAAATTCGGAACTCGAAGCCTTCGTCGCCGTGGCGGAACTCGGCACGTTCCATCGCGCGGCAGAGAAGCTCAACCTGACACAGCCGGGCCTCTCACGCCGCATCCAGAAACTCGAGCAGACGCTCGGCGTCGAGTTGTTCCAGCGCACCACGCGTAGCGTGACGCTGACGGGCGTCGGCCGCCAGTTTCTTCCGATGGCGCGCGAGCAGATCGCGCAGCTCGGAATGATGCTGTCGTCGATTCAGGACATCGCGCAAAAGCGTTACGGCAAGGTGCGGCTCGCGTCGATCCCGACGGTCGTCGCGCAGGCGCTGCCGGACGTGCTGCGTCGCTACGCCGGCAAATATCCGCACGTCGCCGTGCAGATCCTCGACGGCAATCACGACTTCGTGCTGTCGCAGGTGCGCGCGGGCATCGCCGAATTCGGCGTGAGCCTGCATCCCGGCGTCGACGACGATCTCGTGTTCGAACCGCTGTTCACCGATCGCTACGTGCTCGCGGCCCATGAGGATGATCCGCTGGCGCGTGCGGACACCATCACGCTCGGCGAGTTGCGCCACGCGAAGCTGATCATCGGCGGCCGCGACAGCGGTAACCGCCTGCTCCTCGAAATGCTGATGGGCCAGGAAGCGGTGCGAACCCGCTGGTTCTATGAGGTCGAGCACATCTCGTGCGTCGCCGCGCTGGTGGCGGCAGGCGTCGGCTGCGCGATCCTGCCCGAGAGCGCGCTGCGCGCGTACGGCTCGCCCGCGGTGCGCGCGGTGCCGATCGCGAGCCCGACGATCGACCGCACGGTGGGCATCGTGCGGCATCGCACCATCTCTCTGTCCAGCTTCGCAAGCGACCTCCATGCGTTGGTGAAGGCGTCGTTCGCGTAACGCCGCGGGGCCGTGCGCCGGCACGGCAGCGCGCGTATTGATGCGGGTTTCGCATGAATCGCGAGCCGATCGGCATTGGACGTCCAAAAAATGGCCGGAGACGATGGGGGCGAACATGAATGACGGAAACGGGGCACACCCCGGGCCCGGACGGATTCTGGAGGAACCACCATGCATTTCGACGTGATCCTGCGTCGCGGCGAACTGATCGACGGCACCGGGGCCGCGCGCTTCGAAGCCGATCTCGGCGTGACGGGCGCGCGCATCGCCGCGATCGGCGACCTGGGCAACGCGACGGCCGCGCACACGATCGACGCGAGCGGCCTCGTCGTCGCGCCGGGCTTCATCGACAGCCACACGCACGACGACGCGTTCGTCCTGACCGATCCCGATGTCGAGCCGAAGGTCGCACAAGGCGTCACCACGGTGATCGCCGGCAACTGCGGGATCAGTCTCGCGCCGCTGCTCGCCGAACGCGATGTGCCGCAGCCGCTCGACTTGCTGGGTGCGTGGCAAGCGTTCCGCTTCCCGTCGTTTCGCGCGTATCTCGACGCGCTCGACGCAACGCCCGCCGCCGTGAATACCGCGGCCCTGGTCGGCCACTCGACGCTGCGCGTGCGGCACATGCGCGATCTCGAACGCGCCGCCACCGCGACGGAAATCGCGGCGATGGCGGCCGACGTGCGCGAAGCGATGGCGGCCGGTGCGTTCGGCGTGTCGTCGGGCACCTTCTACCCGCCGGCGGCAGCCGCGACGACGGACGAACTGATCGACGCATGCGCGCCGCTGCGCGAGACGGGCGGCGTATTCGCGACGCATCTGCGCGACGAAACCGACGCGATCATCGCATCGCTCGACGAAGCGTTCCTGATCGGGCGCGCGCTGGACGTGCGCGTCGTGCTGTCGCATCACAAGGTGGCCGGCAAGGCCAATCACGGCCGCTCGGTCGAAACGCTCGCGCATATCGACGCACAACGCACGCGTCAGCCGCTGTGCGTCGATTGTCATCCGTATCCCGCCACGTCGACGATGCTGCGCGCCGATCGCATCCGCCAGTCGTCCCGCGTGATCCTTGCATGGTCGAAACCGCATCCCGAACTCGCGGGCCGCGACTTCCACACGCTGCTGCCGCTGTTCGGCGATTCCGTCGATGCCGCGATCGACGCGCTGCGCCCCGCCGGCGCGATCTACTTCGTCATGGACGAAGCGGACGTCGAGCGCATCATCCGTCACGAACTGACGATGGTCGGTTCCGATGGCTTGCCTAACGACTTGCGCCCGCACCCGCGGCTGTGGGGCACGTTCCCGCGCGTGCTCGGCGAATTCTCGCGCGAACGCCGCCTGTTCCCGCTAGAAACCGCGGTGCGCAAGATGACGGGCCTCACCGCCGAGCAGTTCGGCATCGCCGAGCGCGGACGGCTCGCGGTCGGTCACTACGCCGATCTCGTCGTGTTCGATCCTGCACGCGTGATCGACCGCGCGACGTTCGCGAACCCGACGCTTCGCCCCGAAGGCATCGCACACGTGTTCGTCAACGGGCGTGCCGTGCTCGAAGACGGCCGGCACACCGGTGCGCGTCCCGGCCGCGCCCTGCGCCGGAAAATATAGGATTACCCACGATCGCGCGCTCGCGTCGTCGCGGCAGCCGCGCCGAGTCAACCTGCACGGAGTCACCATGACGAATTCCAACGGTGCCGCCACGCCGCGCGGCATGCAAACCGGCTCGAGTCCGCACACGGATGCGGCCGCGCCCGGCCTCGACGCGCTCTATGCGCGCCTGAGCCGACGCATCATTCCGCTGATCCTGGTCTGCTATTTCTTCGGTTATCTCGACCGCGTCAACGTCGGCTTCGCGAAACTGCAGATGGTGGCGGACCTGCGCCTCACGGACGCTGCCTACGGTGTCGGCGCAGGCCTGTTCTTCGTCGGCTACCTGCTGCTTCAGGTGCCGGCCGGCTGGCTCGTGCGGCGGATCGGCGTGAAGCGCTGTCTCGCCGGCTCGATGCTGACGTGGGGCGTCGTGTCGGTCGCGACGCTGGCGACCCGCGACACCGCGAGCTTCTATGCATTGCGCTTTCTGCTCGGCGTCACCGAGGCGAGCTTCTTTCCGGCCGTGATCGCGTACTTCAGCGTGTGGTTTCCGTCGCACCGGCTCGCGAAGGTCATGGCCTTCCTGTTTCTCGCGATGCCGCTCGGCGTGATCGTCGGCGGCCCGCTGTCGGGCTGGATCATGGACGCCACGCACGGCGGCTTCGGGCTGCGCGGCTGGCAGTGGATGTTCCTGATCGAAGGCCTGCCTGCCATCGTGCTGGGCATGTATCTGCTCGTACGCGTGACCGAGCGGATCGACGATGCGAGCTGGCTGACCGACGCGGAAAAACGCATGATTCGCGCGGAAATGGCGCAGGAAGCCGCCGGCAAGCGCACCCAACTCGGCGCCGCGTTGCGCGAGCCGACCCTGTGGCTGCTGTTCGCGACATCGTTCCTCTACAACGTCGGCAACTACGGGCTCGTGTTCTGGATGCCGACGATGATCAAGGCACTCGGGTCGCTGAGCAACCTCGAAATCGGCCTCGTCAGCGCGATCCCGTACCTCGTTGCGTCGGTCGCGATGGTCGCGAACGCGCAGCATTCGGTGCGAACCGGCGAGCGGCGCTGGCATACGGCGCTGCCCGTCGCGATCGGCGGCGTCGCGCTGCTCGCGAGCCTCGGGATGCACGCGCATCCGGTGCTCGCGGTTGGCTGCCTGACCGTCGGCGTGGCCGGCATCATGAGCACGCTTGCGATGTTCTGGAGCTTGCCGTCGCGGATTCTCGCGGGCGAAGCGGCCGCGGGCGGCGCCGGGCTCGTCAACATCGGCGCGGCGGTCGCGGGGTTCGTCGGCCCGACGCTGATGGGCTATGCAACCGGATTGACGGGCAGCACCGAGCTCGGCGTCGCAGTGCTCGCCTTCACGCTGTTCGCGGCAGCCGCGCTGATCCTGTCGATTCCGCGCCGGCTCATGGTCCGCACATGAACGCCGCACCTTCGATGCGCAGCGCGCTGACGCTGGCGGTCGCGGTTCGTGCAGGGCGTGTGAGTGCGGTATCGCTCGTGCACGCCGTGCTCGCCGACATCGCCACGCGCGACGGCGCGATCAATGCCTGCGCACACACGTTCGACGAACGGGCACGGCGCGAGGCGCTGCGCGTCGACCGTCTCGTGCGGGACGGACGCGATCCGGGCCCGCTGGCCGGCGTGCCGTTTCTCGTGAAGTGGAATATCGACGTGGCGGGTTACACGACGGTCGCCGGATCGCCCGCGCGCGCGGCGCTGTCTCACGCGGCCGCCGATGCGGCGGCGGTCACGCGACTGTGCGCGGCCGGCGCGATCCCCGTGGGCGCGACGCACATGGACGAACTCGCATGCGGCGCCACCGGTGTGAATCCGCACTATGGCGCGGTGCGTCTGCCGGCCGATCCAACGCGCATGACGGGCGGTTCGTCCAGCGGCTCGGCCGCCGCGGTCGCCGCCGGATACGTGCCGCTCGCGCTCGGCAGCGATACCAACGGCTCGATCCGCGCACCGGCAGCGCTGTGCGGCGTATGGGGGTTTCGCCCCGGCGAAGGCCGACTGTCACGCGCCGGCTGCGTGCCCTATGCGGAATCGCTCGATACCGTCGGCGGGTTCGCGAACGATATCGACGATCTGGCGGTGCTGTATGACACGCTGTGCGAAGCGTCTTCACCGCGCGCGCGATCGGCTCGCGATCCGGCCGCCCCGCTTCGCGTCGCGGTACTGACCGGCGATTTCGAAACACAGGCCGATGCGAATGCGCAACGCGCCGTCCGGCGTGCCGCGGCCTGCTTGCGCGCGGACGAATCGGTCCCCGTCGCCAGCGACGAAGTCGCCCGCGTGCGCGAAGCAGCGGTCGAGATCTCGAATGTGGAGCTGGCGCGTGCCCATCGTGGGTTGCTCGGCGCGGCGGCGGCGCTCGTCTCCGAACGACTGCGGTCGCGCATTGCGGCCGGCCTTGCGACGTCCGACGCCACGTATCGGAACGCGCTTGCCTGTCGTGCCGCCTGGCGCGCGCGCATCGAAGCGCTGTTCGCGCACTACGACCTGCTGCTCGCGGCCGCGACGCCCTATGCCGCGCCGCGCTTCACCGACGCGACGGTCGAGGTCAACGGGATCGCACTCGAGCCCGCGAAAACGCTCGGCCTGCTCACGCAGCCGATTTCATTCGCGGGGCTGCCGGTCGTCAGCGCACCGTGCTTCTCGGCGGGCGAATTGCCGGTCGGCGTGCAGTTGATCGGTGCGCCGGGAGGCGACGCGGTTTGCTTTCGCGCGGCACGGCAATTCTCGGCCGCGTGGGGCGATAGACTCGGTTAGCGCCATCGGCGTCGAACGCTGCGCGTCGAGCGAAGGGATGCGCTTCGGCAACGTGGCGTGTGCGTGGGCGTAGGCTTGTGCTTATGCGTGTGCGGCCCAATCGCTGATCGCGCGCCCCCCGAATGCCGGAGCCTGCGCATTCCACTGCCCCGCCCGACCGTGCCCGACGCGGACCGTCACGCACGGGCCAACAGCACCTCGGGCTGCGCGACAACTACAGCTTCGCGGAAGTGCCGGATACGCAGTTCGCCGCGCTGATGCGCAAGACCTCGCAGGCACGGCCGGATGCCGTCACGACGTTCTGCACTAACTTGCGTGCCGCGCATCTAGCCGCTTCATTCGAGCAGGCGACGGGGATCGCGGCTTACGACACGGTGTCGACGGTCGTGTGGAAAACGCTGAGGATGGCGGGTGCCGATACGCGCGTGCTTGCGCGTTCGGGGAAGTTGTTCGGGATGAGTTGACGGTTGTCAGCTCAGAACTGCCAATCCTGCTGGTGCATGAATTCCTCGAGATCAATGCATGGAATCCCGAAATGCGCGCATACGTTGGGGATTTTCGCCGCATACGGTTTCGGCACAAGTCCGTTGCCTTCATGCAGCCATCCCTCTTCAGTCACAACCGTTCCTTGGCAGATCTTGGCGCAGGCTATAACGAACGGATCAGCGACGGGCGTTCCCTTGAGTCGTTGCTGTTGTCCGATGAGCGCCTGAAAGTGCTTGATCTGCAAAATCGTAGCGACAAACCGCAGTTCATCCGCGCTCGGTGTCGTGAACAATGATCGGTTGCCTTTTACCCACGTCAATACATCTGCGCTGACGGCCTGTCGCTCGATCTCGTTCAACACCTCTCTGGTCGAAATCAATCGCCTCTGCCCCACGAGCTTTTCGATACCCTTCCAGATACTTCTGAATACACGCGGATAGAAATGCTGCAGCGATCGAATGGAACTGGTGTCGAACACATAGATCATGCACCGGCTCCATGAAGAACATGCTCTTCGAATCCGGCAAAACTCTTTGGCTTGATACCAAGAAAATCCGCTGCCTGGTCAAGCGTGATCTGATGCCGATAGTGGCGGCCGACGACCTCCCGAGCAAAGCGATCACTCAGATATGCGCCTTGATTCGCATAGTAGCTTCCGCCCTTCGCCTCCCTCTGTTGGGCTGACCAGATCGTTGCCTTGCGCTTATAGAACGTCTGACTCACTCGGCCCTGGTCCAGCAATCGCCGCAGCACCGCCTCCCGGCTCACGCCGAAATAGCCGGCCAGTTCGGCGAACAATTCGTCGGGCGCAGACTCGACGTCGATGGGACATCCTGCGACGAGACGGTCGAAAGCTGCGCGCGGAATCAGCACCTCCGCCGCAATGGCGTTGCAGAATCGCTCGATTTCCCTCTCGGCCTGCGGAAGCGCATCGATATAGCCGGAATCGAGTTTGCTCAACCCGTTCATGCTCAGGAGCAAGTGCGCCAGTTCGTGCAAAAGACTGAATATCTGACGTGTCTTCGTCGTACTGTTGTTGAGATAAATGATCGGAAATGCATCATCCATCAGGCAAAAGCCCGAAATCTCGCGCTGCTTGAACGGTGACTTGAAGACAAAGACGCCCACGTCCTCAATAGCTTTCCGCCACTGTTTGAGAGCGAGATCGTCGTTACGCCACGAGGTCTGCTCATCGAGCGTGATACCCAGCAAGAGACGAACCGTCTCCGCTTGCGTCGATACGGGTTCCGACAACGAAAGCGTCACGGATTTCCAGATCAAGTCATCCGCGGGATTGCGCCCGTTGAATACCTCTTTGAGCGATAGCTGAAATGCATGCGCTTGCCGGATTTGCAGATAGGTGTCGCGGGCGAGCGAGCGCATGTCCGTTTCGGGAAGTGTGCGGAATTCCCGCTGCGGTACCTTTTCCTCAGGCGGCGACGGAAGGAAAAAAACCGCAAGCGGTCTCTTGAAGACCTGATACGCAAGCTTCTCGAGCTGCGCGTATGTCGGTGCCCCGGTGCCCGTCTCCCAGCCAGCGACTTCGCTCGACGAAGTCCGAAGCATGGTCGCGACGTCGTCGATCGACAGTCCGACCGTTTCTCTCGCCCAACGCAACACCTCAGGCTGCACGCCTACAACGGGTTCTCGTTTCATCCCTGTATCTCTATCAATTCAAGAGGACAACACCACGAGCATGATAGATGGGTACCCTCGGTCGCGACTGATGCATTCAACGCCGGCAAAACGCCTGCTTCGGCGCCAATCCGAAACGCCGCCATCGATCGCCTCACGAATCCATTCTAAATCATGGGCTTACATGAACGGGACGCAGTCGCCCATTGCCGACCGACGCGGCGCCTGCCCCAGTCGTTGCGCCGGGGCGAAGTTCAAATTGTCGCGAATCGTGAAGTACGCCCCAGCAGGCCACACCTGATTTTGCGATTCGCACGACATCGCGAGTATCCTAACAACAAGCCGTTCGTCGGCATCTCCTTCCCCGGCACTCGCCCCGGCGACAGTGCCGGCCCGCAACCTATATCGACCGCTTTCCAACACCGATGGACTTCGACGTAATCGTTCTGGGCGCGGGCATCGTCGGCGTCTCCGCCGCGCTGCACCTGCAGGATCGCGGCCGCAAGGTCGCCCTCGTCGACCGCGGCCCGCCCGGCGAAGGCACGAGCTTCGGCAACGCGGGGCTGATCGAGCGCTCGTCGGTCGAGCCGTATCCGTTCCCACGCAGCCCGTTCACGCTGATGCGCTACGCGCTGAACCGCTCGACCGATCTCTACTGGCACAGCACGTCGCTGCCGGCATTCGCGCCGTGGCTCGCGCGCTTCTGGTGGGAATCTGCGCCGATGCGCCATGCGGCGGCCTCGCGCGACATGCTGCCGCTGATCGAGCGCTGCATCGTCGAGCACGACGCGCTGATCGCGCGCGCCGGCGCCGCGGAGCTGATCCGCGCGAGCGGCTGGATGGAAGCATTCCGCACGCCGGCCGCGTTCGAACGCGCGGTCGCCGATGCGGCGCTCACCGCGCGCCGCCACGGGCTCGGCATCACGCCGCTCGACGCCGCGGCACTGCGCGCGCAGGAACCGAGCCTCGCGCCGGGTTTCTGCGGCGCGCTGCACTGGCTCGATCCGAAGAGCGTCGTCGATCCGTCCGCGCTCGTCAAAACCTACGCGCAACTGTTCGTGCAAGGCGGCGGCACGCTGCTCAACGGCGACGCCGCGAGCCTCGACGCACTGTCGCCGGGCTGGCAGGTCGCGACGGACGAAGGCAGCGTCGCCGCGCCGACTGTGGTCGTCGCGCTCGGCCCGTGGTCCGACACGGTGTTCGGCAAGTTCGGCTACAAGATTCCGCTGCGCGAGAAGCGCGGCTATCACATGCACTACGCGCCGTCCGAACGCGGCACGCCGTCGGCGCCGATCGTCGATCGCGAATACGGCTACGTGATCGCGCCGATGCGGCGCGGCCTGCGGCTGACGACCGGCGTGGAAATCGCGCGCCGCGGCCTGCCGCCGACGGGCGTGCAGCTCGAACGCGCGGAACGCGTCGCGCGCCCGGTGTTCGGCTTCGGCGAACGGCTCGACCCGCAGCCGTGGCTCGGCTTCCGCCCATGCACGCCCGACATGCGGCCGGTGATCGGCCCCGCGCCCGCGCATCGCGGGCTGTGGTTCGCGTTCGGGCACAACCATCACGGGCTCACGCTCGGCCCCGTGTCCGGCCGCCTGCTGGCCGAGATGATGACGGGCGAAACGCCGTTCACCGATCCGACGCCGTATCGCGCGGATCGCTTCTGAACCGAACCGCTCACGCGTGAAAGCGCGCTCAGTCGAGCGCGCGGCCGAAGATCCGGATCACCTCGTCGAGATGCTCGGCCATCGCGCGGCGCGCGGCCTCCGGGTCGCGCGCACGGATCGCATCGAGGATCGCGCGGTGTTCGAGCTCCGACCGATGCGGCATGTCGTTCGGCATGTACAGCGACTGCAAGCGCTGGAACATCAGGTCGTATTTGTGTGCGAGCAGTTGCTTGATCATCAGCGCATACGCGGGGTTGTCGCTCGCTTCCGCGATACGGATATGGAACAACCGGTCGCCCGGATGCGTGAGCGAGCCGCTGCGGTTGTCTTCCTGGTTGCGCAGGAACGCCTCGTGTATCCCTTCGATCTGCGCGTCCGAGCCGTGCTGCGCGGCGAGCGATGCGGCTTCGGGTTCGATCAGCCGGCGTGCCTGCAACAGCGCGAACGGCGGAATTTCGGTGTCGAGGTCGAGCGCGATGCCGAGTTCCGGATCGATCTCGACGATCGAGAACGGCGCGACCTTCGTGTCGCGTCGTGGCCCCGGCGCGGCAGCCGCGTCGGGCTGGCGCACCTTCACGCCGTCGCCGACGCGCACGCTGACGAGCCCGTTCACTTCGAGCGCGATCAGCGCCTCGCGCACCGACGTGCGCGACACGCCGAACCGTTCGGCCAGTTCGCGCTCGGGCGGCAGATAACTGCCCGGCGGAAAATCGCCGGACTCGATCATGCCAGTGAGCTTGTCGGCGATCTGCTGGTACAGGCGGCGGTTCTGAATCGGCTGGATGGACATACGTTGATACTGGTGAGCGGTTTCGTTGCGAACCGTCTGCCGAATGAAGCGGCAGGCCGTTCGCGCCTATTTTATATGCCGGGTTTCGACTCGCCCGGCACCGCGTAGCAACGCGCGGCCGTGCCACCCCACAATGCGCCGCGCTCGGCCGTCGACAGCCGCGCCGCGGCCCAGCGCTCGACCAGCGACGCCACTTCGTCATACGACGCCGCGAGCAGGCACACGGGCCAGTCCGATCCGAACATCAATCGCTGTGGCCCGAATGCGTCGAGCGCCGCATCGAGGCACTGCTCGATGTGCCGGATGTCCTTCGCACGCAGGCCGCGCCGCCAGTCCGTCTCGGTCACGAGCCCCGACAGCTTGCACACGACATGCGGCAGCGCACCGAGCTCGCGCAATCCGGCACGCCAGCGCGCGAGCGCGGTAGCGTCGCGTTCGAACTCGGCGAGCGCGGGCTTGCCGGCGTGATCGAGCACGAGCCAGTGCGCATCGTGCCGCGCGCAGAACGCGCGCACGTCGCGCAACTGACGCTCGAACACGAGCACGTCGTACACGTAGCCGTTCGCCTGCAACCACGCGATGCCACGATTGAACGCGGGATCCGCGACGAACGCGGCGACGTCGGCTTCGTCCTGCACCTGATGGCGAAAGCCACGCAGCTTCGGGCTCGCCCATTCGGCGATGCGCTCGGCGAGCTCGGGCGCCCCCAGATCTTCCCAGCCGACCACGGCCGCGATGTGCGCGTCGTCGCGGGCGAGCTCGAGCAGGAACGCCGTTTCCTCGCGTCCGGCGCGTGCCTGCACCGCGATCGACGCGCCGAGCGCTTGCGCATGCAGTTGCGGCCACAACATGTCGGGCAGGTAGTCTCGCGCGAGCACGCCCATGCCGCGGCCGATCCACGGATAGTCGGCCGCGCGGTAACGCCAGAAGTGCTGATGGGAATCGATACGCACTGGGCTCATGGTGTCCTCGTTTCCGCCATTGCCCGCGCGTGACATCACGCCACGCTCAGTCGTACAACACCGCCGCGATCTTCGGATCGCCGATGTTGGTCTTGTCGTACCAGTAGAAGCCGGTATCGATGACCTTCGGCAGCTTCTCGCCCTTGACCGCCTTCACGGCCGCCTCGACGGTCCTGTAGCCGATTCCGACCGGGTTCTGCGTGATCGCGCCGGCCATCAGCCCGCTGCGGATCGCGTCCTTCTGCTGCTTGCCGGAATCGTAGCCGACGATCACGACCTTGCGCTTCATCTCCCGCACGCCGTTGACCACGCCGATCGCCGAGCCTTCGTTGGTCCCGAACAAGCCCTTGAGCTTCGGATACGCCTGCAGGATCGACTTGGTCACCTCGGTCGACTTCAGCTGGTCGCCTTCGCCGTACTGCACGGTCACGACCTGCACCTTCGGGTGCGCCGACTTCATCCGTTCGAGGAAACCGTCGCGGCGGTCGATGCCGGTGCGGCTCGTCTGGTCGTGCGCGACCACGGCCACCTCGCCTTCGTCGCCGATCAGCGCGGCGAGCTTGTCGGCGGCGAGCGCGGCGGCGGCCTTGTTGTTGGTCGCGGCGGTCGTGACCGGGATGTCGCTGTCGACGCCCGAGTCGAACGCGATCACCGGAATCTTCTCGGCCTGCGCCTTCTTCAGCAGCGGCAGCGCGGCCTTGCTGTCGAGTGCCGCGAAGCCGAGCGCGGCCGGCTTCTTCGCGATCGCGGCAGACAACATGTCGATCTGCTTGTCGACCATCGCCTCGGTTTCGGGGCCTTCGAACGTCACCTTCACCTTGTAGTCCTTCGCCGCCTGCGTCGCGCCGGCTTTCACGGCCTGCCAGAACTGATGCTGGAAGCCCTTCGAGATCAGCGGGATGTAGGTTTCCTGCGCGTGCGCGCCGGCCGTGACGCCGACGGCGAACGTCAGCCCGACGATCGCATTCAACACCTTGCTCCTGATCACTTCGCGTCTCCTTGGTTGGTATCGACTGAAATGCCGGCCCGGCCGGCGGTGAAGCAGATGCATGCAGGCCCGCGCGTCGACGTCAGCGGCGACGCCGGCGCAGGATGTCCACGTACACGGCGAGGATGATGATCACGCCGGTGACGACCGTCTGCCATTCCTGCGCGACCGACATGATGCGCAGGCCATTGGTCAGCACGCTCATGATGAACGCGCCGATGATGGTGCCGACGATGCTGCCCGCGCCGCCCGACAGCGACGTGCCGCCGATCACGACGGCCGCGATCGCATCGAGCTCGTAGCCCTGCCCGAGCGCCGGCTGCGCGGAATTGAGCCGCGACGCGATCAGCAGCCCGGCGATCCCGCACACCGCGCCGCTGAACGTGTAGACGGCGATCTTCCACGCATCGACGTTCACGCCGGACAACCGCAGCGCTTCCTCGTTGCTGCCGAGCGCGAACGTGTAGCGGCCGAAGATCGTCCGGTTCAGCACGATCGATGCGCCGACCGCGACGAGGAACAGGATCAGCACCGCGTTCGGGATCGGCAGCGCGGGAACCAGGTTGCCGATCAGCGAATCCTGCGCGATCGACGTGAAGCCCGGCGTGTCGTTGAAGTAGATCGGCCGCGTGCCGGAGATCACGAGCGACAGCCCCTTGAGCAGCATCATCATCCCGAGCGTCGCGATGAACGGCGGCACCTTCATCTTCGCGATCACGAAGCCCGACACGCTGCCCGACAACGCGCCGAAGCACAGCGCGGCCAGGATGCCGAGCGGCAGCGGCATCCCCCACTTCGTCAGCACGACGCCGGCCATCACCGCGCAGAACGTCATCAGCGTGCCGACCGACAGGTCGATGCCCGACGTGATGATCACGTACGTGCAGGCCACCGCAAGCACGCCGTTCACCGCGGTGGCCTGCAGGATCGCGACGAGGTTGTCGACTTCGAGGAAGTTCGACGACGCGAAGCTGAAGAACACGATCAGCAGCACGAGGCTCGCGAACGCGAGCAGCTTCTGCCGCGCGGCCGGGTTGAAGAAGCGCGACTTCAGGCTCGATGCGGCGGCCGTCGTGTCGCCGGTGGCAAGAGGCGGAACGGGATGCGTATCGTTGGACATGGTCGGGTAGGCGTCTGAGCGTCTGATTCAGGACAACACGGTCGACTCGCGCTGCGTCGCGAGCTGCATGATCTTTTCCTGGGTGGCGTCGGCCGCGCGCAATTCGCCGGTCACGCGCCCTTCGCACATCACGAGAATCCGGTGGCTCATGCGCAGCACCTCGGGCAGCTCCGACGAGATCATCACGATCGCCTTGCCGCTGGCGGCGAGCGCGTCGAGCAGCTTGTAGATCTCGCTTTTCGCGCCGACGTCGATGCCGCGCGTCGGCTCGTCGAAGAACAGGATGTCGCAGTCGCGCAGCAGCCACTTCGCAATCACGATCTTCTGCTGGTTGCCGCCGGATAGCAGCCGCACGGGCTGCCCCACCGACGGCGTACGGATCGCAAGCTGTCGCACATACGACTGCGCTGTGTCGCGCATCCCGCGGGCATCGAGAAACGCGCCGCGCCGCACGAAGCGGCGCATGCTCGACAGCGCGATGTTGTTCTGCACGTCCATCCCGACCGCGAGCCCGAAATGCTTGCGATCCTCCGACAGATAACCGATGCCATGCCGGACCGCGTCGGCCGGCGTGCGGATCGTCACGGTCTTGCCGTGCACGCGGATCTCGCCCGCATCGACCGGGTCCGCGCCGAATACCGCGCGCGCGACCTCGGTGCGGCCCGCGCCCATCAGCCCCGCGAAGCCAAGGATCTCGCCGCGCCGCAGCGTGAAGCCGACGTCGCGGATCGCGCGGCCGCGCGACAGCCCGCGCACCTCGAGCGCGACGTCGTTGCGCGATGTATCGGGCGGCGTGCGGAACGTCGTATCGAGCTCGCGGCCGACCATCATCGCGATGATCGCGTCCATCGACGTGCCCGCCATCGGCACGGTCGCGACGTACTTGCCGTCGCGCATCACCGTCACGCGATCCGCGATCTGCCGCAGCTCGTCCATCTTGTGCGAGATGTAGACGATGCCGACGCCGTGCGCGCGCAGGTCGCCGATGATGCGGAACAGCTCGGCGATCTCCGCGTCGTTCAGCGCGGCGGTCGGCTCGTCCATGATCAGCACGCGCGAATCGAACGACAGCGCCTTCGCGATCTCGACCATCTGCTGCTTCGCGACCGTCAGCCGACCGACCGGCGTGCGCGGATCGAGATCGAGCCGCATCCGCGCGAAGATCGCGGCCGCGTCGCGGTTGAGTTTCTCTTCGTCGACGAACACGCCGAAGCGGCCGCGCGGCTCGCGTCCGATGAAGATGTTCTGCGCGACGGTAAGGTGGTTCATCAGGTTCAGCTCCTGATGGATGATGCCGATGCCGAGCGCCTGCGCGGCACGCGGATCGTCGATCTCCACCGCGCGGCCGTCCATCCGGATCTCGCCGCCGTCCCGCTGGTACACGCCGGCGAGGATCTTCATCAGCGTCGATTTGCCGGCGCCGTTCTCGCCCATCAGCGCATGCACTTCGCCGGCGCGCAGGTCGAAGCGGCAATCGTCGAGCGCCTGCACGCCCGGAAAGCGCTTGCTCACGCCGGTCAACGCGATCAGCAGGGCGGCGGCGGTCGGGTTCGGATCGGGTTGCATGGCTCGCCGTCCTCAGCCGATCGCACGATCGAGATGCGTATAGCCGCCGTCGACGAACAGCCACTGGCCCGTCGTGTGCGACGCGCGTTCCGACAGCAGGAACACGGCCGTGTCGGCGATCTCGTCGGCCGTCGTGAAGCGCTTGCCGAGCGGCACCTTGCCGGCGATTTCCGCCAGCTTCGCGTCCGGATCGTCGAAACCGGCGATCCAGTGCTGATAGAGCGGCGTCATCACCTCGGCCGGGATCACCGCGTTCACGCGCACGCCGTCGCCGCGCAATGCGACGGCCCATTCGCGCGTCAACGCGAGTTGCGCGCCCTTCGACGCGCAATAGCCGCTCGTGTTGCCTTGCCCGGTCACGGCCGTCTTCGACGAAATGTTGACGATCGCGCCGCGCGTCGCCTTCAGGTGCGGCACGCAGTAATGCGCCATCGCGTAGTAGTGGATCAGGTTGCGCTCGAGCGATGCGACGAACGCGTCGCGCCCGGCGTCGAGGCCGACGCTGTCGTTGATGCCCGCGTTGTTGACGAGGCCATCGATGCGGCCGAAACGCGCGACGGTCTGTGCGACGGCGTCGCGGCATTGCGCATCGTCCTGCAGCTCGACGGACACCCACGCCGCGCGCGGCTGCTTCTGCGTGAGCGCATGCCAGAACGCGTCGTCCGGCGCGTGTCGCGCGAACACCACCGGAATCGCGCGTTCGTCGGCGAGCCGCATCGAGATCGCGGCGCCGATGCCCGATGCACCGCCGGTCACGATCGCGACCTTGTCTTGCAGATTCAGATCCACTTCGCGTCTCCGTCGTTGGTGTCGTCGCCGCGCAGGCCTCGCGCGGCGCATCGTACGTCGTGCTTCGTCGTGCCTCGTCGTACTTTGTGTTGCGTCGTCTTTCAGCCGCGGAACCGATACTGCTCGAGCGATGCGGGCTTCATCTCGATCGAAAAACCGGGCGCCGTCGGCGGCAGGTACGCCGCGCCGCGCACGACGCACGGCTCGACGAAATGCTCGTGCAGGTGATCGACGTATTCGGTCACGCGCCCTTCCTTCGTGCCGGAAATGCACACGTAGTCGATCATCGACAGATGCTGCACGTATTCGCACAGCCCGACGCCGCCCGCATGCGGACACACCGGCAGCCCGTACTTCGCAGCGAGCAGCAGCACCGCCAGAATCTCGTTCACGCCGCCGAGCCGGCACGCGTCGATCTGCACGACGTCGATCGCGCCGCGTTCGATGAACTGCTTGAACAGCACGCGGTTCTGGCACATCTCGCCGGTCGCGACCTGCACGGGCGCGATCGCCTCGCGGATCTTGCGATGCCCTTCGACGTCGTCGGGGCTCGTCGGCTCCTCGATGAACCACGGCTTCGCGAATGCGAGCGCGCGCACCCAGTCGATCGCCTCGCCGACTTCCCACACCTGGTTCGCGTCGATCATCAGCTTGCGGTCCGGGCCGATCACCTCGCGCGCGATCGTCACGCGGCGGATGTCGTCCTCCAGGTTCGCGCCGACTTTCAGCTTCACGTAGTCGAAGCCCGCGTCCACCGCTTCGCGGCACAGCCGGCGCAGCTTGTCGTCGCTGTAGCCGAGCCAGCCGGCGGACGTCGTGTAGCACGGGTAGCCGTCGCGCTCGAGCGCCGCGATCCGCGCGGCCCTGGTCGGCGCCTGCCGGCGCAGCAAGTCGAGCGCTTCGTCCTGCGTCAGGCAGTCGGTCAGGTAGCGGAAATCGACCGCGCGCACGATTTCTTCGGGGCTCATGTCGGCGACGAGCCGCCACAGCGGCTTGCCGACCGACTTCGCCCACAAGTCCCACACCGCATTGACGACGGCGCCCGTCGCCAGATGGATCGCGCCCTTGTCGGGGCCGATCCAGCGCAGCTGGCTGTCCGACGTCACGTGCCGCCAGAAGCGGCCCATGTCCTCGCGGATCCAGTCGAGCTCGAGGCCGACGACGAGATGACGCATCGCGTCGATCGCCGCGCAGCAGATTTCGTTGCCGCGCCCGATGGTGAACGTGAGCCCGTGACCTTCGAGCCCGTCGTGGTCGGTTTCGAGCACGACGTACGCGGCCGAATAGTCGGGATCCGGATTCATCGCATCCGAGCCGTCGAGCTGGCGCGAGGTCGGGAAGCGCACGTCGAGGACGCGCATCGATCGAATGATAGGCATGACGAACGTTCCGTTGAAGGGAATCAGGCCTGCACGGTGCGCTGGCGCTGCTCGCCGAGCCCGTCGATGCCGAGCGTGATCAACTGCCCGGCGCGCAGATAGACGGGCGGCTTCTGCCCGAGCCCAACGCCCGGCGGCGTGCCGGTCGAGATCACGTCGCCCGGCTGCAGGCTCATGAAGCGGCTCAGGTAGCTGATCAGGTGCGGCACGCGGAACACCATCGTCGCGGTCGTGCCGTTCTGGTAGCGGTGGCCGTCCACCTCGAGCCACAGCCGCAGCGCGTGCGGATCGGGCACTTCGTCGGCCGTCACGAGCCAGGGCCCAAGCGGGCCGAACGTGTCGTTGCCCTTGCCCTTGTCCCACGTGCCGCCGCGTTCGAGCTGGTATTCGCGCTCCGACACGTCGTTCACGACGCAGTAGCCGGCGACGTGCGACAGCGCATCGGCTTCGTCGATATAGCGGCCGCCCTGGCCGATCACCACGCCGAGTTCGACTTCCCAGTCGGTCTTCTCGGAGCCGCGCGGAATCTCGACGTCGTCGTTCGGCCCGGAGATCGCGCTCGTCCATTTGCCGAATACGACCGGCTCCTTCGGCACTTCCATGCCCGATTCGGCCGCGTGGTCGGAGTAATTGAGCCCGATGCAGATGAACTTGCCGACGCGGCCGACGCACGCGCCGAGCCGCGGCGTGCCTTCGACGAGCGGCAGCGACGACGGCGGGATGTCGCGCAGCCGCGCGAGCGACGCCGGGGTGAGCGCGTCGCCGGCAACGTCGTCGATCACGCCCGACAGGTCGCGGATCTTGCCCTGCGCATCGAGCAGGCCCGGCTTCTCATGGTGTTTGTCGCCAAATCTCAGCAGTTTCATGGGGTCGTCCGAACGGAAGCGGAAAGTAGTGGGGAGCTCTGTGAGTTTGAAAGGTCAGTTTGACCAGCCGCCATCGATCAGATGGATCGCACCGGTCGTGAACGACGCTTCGTCGGACGCGAGGTACAGCGCGAGCGCGGCCACTTCGTGCGCGCTGCCGATGCGGCCGATCGGCTGGCGCGCGACGAACACCTGGCGCACCTCGTCGGCGGACACGTGGCGCGTGCGCGCCTGGTCCGCGATCCGCTGCTCCAGCGACGGCGACTCGATCGTGCCCGGGCAGATCGCGTTGCAGCGGATGCCGCGCTCGACGAAATCGGCGGCCACCGCCTTGGTCAGCCCGATCACGGCGGCCTTGGTCGTGCCGTACACGAAGCGGTTCGGCACGCCCTTCACACTCGACGCAGCCGACGCCATGTTGACGATCGACGCGCCGCCCGCTTCGAGCATCGCCGGCAACAGCGCGCGGATCAGCCGGTACATCGACGTGACGTTCAGGTTCAGCGAGAACGCCCAAGCGTCTTCGTCGCAATCGAGGATCGAACCGTGGTGGACGGAGCCGGCGCAATTGAACAGCACGTCGAAGGCGCGCTCCTGCGCGGCGAGTGCCGCGATGTCGTGCGCGTCGGTCACGTCGAGCCGCCGCGTGGTCAACCGCGCGCCCGCGCGCTCGGCGTCGGCCTCGAGCCGCGCGAGCGCGGCTTCGTTGATGTCGGTCGCCAGCACGTCGGCGCCCTCGCTCGCGAACCGCAACGCGGTCGCCCGCCCGATGCCCTGCCCGGCTGCCGTGACCAGCGCGTGCTTGCCCTGCAATCTCATGCGCACCTCTCCGATGGAAGCCGGCGAGCCGGCCGATTGGCACAAAGGACCAAAGGTCCAACCAATCATAGGACAGATTCCGGATTTGTCACGGCCGCGCGATTCAGTATTTTCCCGAGCGGGAGAATCGGCTTCGCCGCGACCGATCGGGATGTAATTCGCGCCCCGGACGATCGCCGCCGGATCGCTCAAAGCCAATACCGGCGGGCGTTTCGGCCGGTGTCCGCGATCCATACCACGCCGGCGTGGGCGCGAACCTGACAGAAAAGTCATGTGGCGGTCAGGATCTCAACCGGATGCGCGCGCGATCATCGAGTAACCGGACCGCGCCTCCCGGCACACCGCACCCCGCCCGTCGGCGATCGTCGGCGGGCACTCCGTCCCCCGCGATGGGCCACGTGACTGAGCGAGCAGACACGGCGGCGCGTGCCGATTTTCCGCCCCGGGCGTACGCGTCCGGGGCGTTTTTGTCTGCCCTTTTCCAGGAAAATGCGGATTGATTGTTTCTAAATCGGCAAAAGGTAATTTGAGCCAGACAGGATGTTTTTTCCGGTCACAGACGCTTACATTTAGCGCACCACTCATGGAAACCGCTACGGATTCGCCATCGGGTAGTGACATCCACTGCCAAGGCCGAAACCGCACGAGCTTTAGGAAACGGCAAATGAAGGCCTCTAAATCCCTGCCTGCGCTCGATCCCGCCGACGTCCACGTCGAAATTCTCGAACGTTCCGATACGCTGCTCGTCGTCCGCTGGGTCGAACCCGGCCGCTGTCACTACGGCGAACAGCGCTGGCGCCGCCGCTTCGCGCAGCGCACCGGCACCTGCGCGCTGTCGCGCCAGGTCATCCAGCGCGGCGACGAAGTATTCCGCCCGGCCGAGCGCCCGGCACCCGCGAATGCGGCCGCGATGATCTCTGCCGCCGAAGTGCTCGGCATGGCCGGCGGCCGATAACGCGCACCGACCGCGCGCAGGCCGGCTGCGTAACCCGCAGGCCTGCCTGGAACCGCCGGTCTAATTCCCCTGCTTCGCGGCGTGCCGCGCGCGGCCCGCGACGTGGCCATGGCCGCGCTGCCGTGGGAAACGTCGCAAACCGCGACGGGCGTGCGTTTCCTGAGCGCCGACGCACACGCCGGGCGGCCGCTCGCGAAGCCGTTCGACGCAGCGGCCGGGGCACGCTGAGCGGCTTGCCGTCGGCCCGCCATTCTTCAGACTTATTACGCAGACGGAAATGAAAGGGCGTTGAAAGACTGATTCAAGCCGCCACTGTTACCAACCAGGAAACAATCTATCGTCGAATTCAGCGTTTACCCTGAAGCCCCCGGTGACTAAGATTTAGTCAATCGCTTCAGACATGGTGTCGAACGCGAACCCAATAAAACACCGGAGGTCATCATGAAATCGCTCGTTTCCGCAGTTGTTGCCGCTGTCGCCCTGTCCGCTTCGTTCAGCGCTTTCGCACAAAGCACCGTGACCCGCGCGCAAGTCCGCAACGAACTGGTTCAACTCGAACAAGCCGGCTACAAGCCGGGCCTGTCGAGCCCGTACTACCCGAACGACATCCAGTCGGCGGAAGCGCGCGTTCATGGTGCCGACGCCAGCGGCTACGGCGCACAGCCGGCTCCGGTCGTCCACTCGGGCGCCCCGGCTACCGCAGCGTCGTCGAACGCTCGCGACTCGGTCTTCTTCGGCCAGTAAGCCGACGCGCCCCCGGCGGGCGCACCGCGCATCGCGCAATGAAGCTGTAACCGGACGAGCCCGCTGTGCGGGCTCGTCTTTTTTCATGAAACGCATACCTCCGCCGCCCGGCAGCGGGTGGCTTCGCCCGGGCGCATCGCGTCCGGGCGCTTTTTCGTATTCAGGGAAATAGGGCGATCGGGCGTGAGCGCCCGGTCATCCGCGAGGGGCAAGCAGGAACGCGCCGACCATCCGGTGCATGCGCGCCACCTGCGGGCTGGTGCCGAGCGCGCGCCAGCAGCCGTGCACGAGCCCCTGCCCCATCCAGTAACGCGCGGCGCCGCCGGCCGCACGAATCCGTTCGACGTACACGCGCGCATCGTCGCGCAGCGGATCGTGCTCCGCGCCGATCGCGAGCACGGGCGGCAACGCGTCGAAACGCGATGCGGCAAGCGGCACCGATGCACGCAGCAGCGGATCGTCGTTCGACGCGGGGGCATCCGCATCCACGTCACCCCAGTACAACGCGCGATAGCGATGCACGTCGTCGAGCGTCAGCATCGGCGCGTGGGCTTCCGTTTCGCGCGCGGGTGATTGCGGTTCGAGCCCGAGCAGCGGATAGACGAGCGCGATGCCGTCGACGCTCCCTTCATTCGCATCGCGCAGCGCGGTTGCGACCGCTGCCGCGAGATTGCCGCCCGCGCTGTCGCCCGCGAGCGTCAGCGGTCGTGCGCAGGCGTCGAACGGCCAGTGCGATGCGTCGCGCGCGGCGCGCGTGACGGCCAGGCAATCCTCGAGTGCGGCCGGTACGCAATGCTCGGGCGCGAGCCGGTAGTCGACCGCGATCACGGCCAGCCCCGTGTCGGCGGCGAGTTGCGCGGTGATCAGCGTGTGACTGTCGAGCGAGCCGACGACGAAGCCGCCGCCATGAAAGAACAGCACGGTGCCACGCGGCGCACCGTGCGCGCGCGCATGACGCCGCAGTGCGATCGCGCGTCCGTCCGGCGCGTGCCACACCGCATCGTGCTGTACGACGCCGGCCGGCAACGCGGCGGGCGTCCATGCGGCGGCGAAGCGATCGTAGAGGCGGCGCTGTTCGTCGGGCGAGCGCGCCGCGATATCGGCCGGATACGCCGCATCGACAGCCGCGACGAACGCGGCGATTTCCGGTTCGAGCATCGGGCGCGCTGCCGGCGAAATCAACGGCGCGGCGGCAGGCCGATCACGCGGCCCGCATACGCGGGCGCCGCGCAATCGCGCTGCAACGCGTGAAGCTCGGCCACGCGCGCGGCGACGTCGTCGTCGAACGGCGCCGATTTCGCGCCGTCGCGCGTGTCGACGTGCAGCATCATCTGCTCGCTCGCCGACACCGCGCCGTCGCGCCCGTCCGCGAACAGTTCGAGATACAGGTGCAGCCGCTTCGCGTCATGCGCGAACATCCGCGCATCGACGCGCACGTGCGTGCCTTCCTTGATCTCCTGCAGATAGTTCACATGCGCTTCGAGCGTATAGACCGAGCGGCCCCGCTCGCGACGCGCGGCGTCGTCGAGACCGATGCGGTCCAGCAGCGCATCGGTCGCGAAGCTGAAGATCAGCAGATAGAACGCATCGCGCAGATGGCCGTTGTAGTCGACCCACTCGGGCCGTACGACGTCGCGGTAGATCGTCAGCGGGGTATCGCCGGTCATGTTGTCAGTCCTCGAATCGCATCCCGTGCCGCGCCTTCACCGCGGCGATCGCCTTCAGCACCTCGGTAATGCACTCGTCGCGATAGCGCTCGAGTTCCTTGATGCTGCGCGTGCCTTGCTGCGCGCTCGTGCCTTCGACGACGCTGTCGATCAGTTCGTCGGTGAGCTTCGGCGCGACCAGCTTCGTCCACGGCAGTTCGAGCGCGGGGCCGAACTGCTGCATGAAGTGTCGCATGCCTGCGTCGCCGCCGGCCAGCGTGTAGGTCAGGAACGTGCCCATGAACGACCAGCGGATGCCCGCGCCGAAACGGATCGCGTCGTCGATCTCGCCGGTCGTCGCGACGCCTTCGTTGACGAGATGCAGCGCCTCGCGCCACAACGCTTCGAGCAAGCGGTCCGCGATGAAGCCCGGCACTTCCTTGCGCACGTGCAGCGGCCGCATGCCGAGCGTGCGATAGATCTCCATCGCCGCTTCCACGGCTTCCGGCGACGTGCGAGCGCCGCCGAGCACCTCGACGAGCGGCAGCAGGTAGACCGGATTGAACGGATGGCCGACCACGCAGCGCTCCGGATGCGTCGCCCGCGCGTAGAAGTCGGTCGGCAGCAGCCCCGACGTCGACGACGCGATGATCGCGTCGGGCTTCGCCGCGCGGCTGATCTGTTCGTGCAGTTCGAGCTTCAGCGTCTCGCGCTCCGGCGCGCTTTCCTGGATGAAGTCGGCGTCGGCGACGCAGGCCTCGATCGTCGACGCGAAGCGCAGCCGCCCAGGGTCGGCGCCCGGCGCGAGGCCGACGCGCTCGAGCGCAGGCCATGCATTCGCGACGTTCGCGCGCAGCCGCGCTTCCGCGCCCGGCGCCGGATCCCATACGACCACGTCCAGGCCGTGCGCGAGCGCACGGCA
Source organism: Burkholderia sp. IMCC1007 (assembly GCF_027257875.1). GTDB lineage: Bacteria > Pseudomonadota > Gammaproteobacteria > Burkholderiales > Burkholderiaceae > Burkholderia. The sequence continues at coordinate 214,872 of NZ_JAPVQY010000007.1, read as the reverse complement.
AATCCACCCGCTGCCGATCACGCCGGTGCCGATCGCGGCGAACGTCTTGATGTCGGTCTTCAAAGCCATGTCAACGCATCCTTCAAATCAGGGGAATCGGACGGCGGCCGCGCTCGTGCGCGCGCCGCCGCAATAAAGCTGGATCAGTTGCAAACGCTCACGCGAATTCGGTCACCGCGCGGCGTTCGAGCGGACGCTCGCCGCGCGTCGGCAGGCCGAGCTTGCGACGCCCTTCGGCCGGCGTCAGCACGCGGCCGCCGAGCCGTTCGATGATTTCCCGTGCGCGCTCGACGAGCGTGCCGTTGGTCGCATGCACGCCGCGATCGAGCCAGATGTTGTCTTCGAGACCCACGCGCACGTGGCCCCCGAGCAGCATCGCCTGCGCGACCATCGGCATCTGCATGCGGCCGATCCCGAAGCCGGCCCAGTGCGCGCCCGGCGGCAGGTTGTCGACCATCGCCTTCATCGTGCCGGTGTCGGCCGGCGCGCCCCAAGGAATGCCGAGGCACAGCTGGAACAGCGGCGGATCGTCGAGCAGTCCTTCCTTCAGCAATTGCTTCGCGAACCACAGATGGCCCGTATCGAAGATTTCCAGCTCCGGCTTCACGCCGAGCTCCTGGATGCGCTTCGCACCGGCGCGCAGTTGCGCGGGCGTCGACACGTAGATGTAGTCGCCGTCGCCGAAATTCAGCGTGCCGCAGTCGAGCGTGCAGATTTCCGGCAGCAGTTCCTCGACGTGCGCGAGGCGCGTGAGGCCGCCGACGAGATCGGTGCCCTTGCCGAAGCGCATCGGATCTTCGCCCGGGCCGATTTCCAGATCGCCGCCCATGCCGGCCGTCAGGTTGATGATCACGTCGACGTCGGCCGAGCGAATGCGATCGACCACCTCGCGGTACAGGTTCGGATCGCGGCTGCCGCGGCCCGTCTGCGGATCGCGCACGTGGCAGTGCGCGACCGTCGCGCCGGCCTTCGCCGCTTCGATCGCGGCGGCCGCGATTTCCTTCGGCGTGACCGGAATCGCCGGATGCTTGCCGACCGTGTCGCCCGCACCGGTAACGGCGCAGGTGATGATGACTTCGTGGTTCATGCTGTGAGCCCTCGCTTGATTCGAATGGTGTCGCTCGATTTCCGTCGTACTGCAGATGATTCGTCGCTGCGCGCCGCATACATGCGGCGCGCACGGGCCGTTACAGGCCGAGATAAGCCTTCACGGCGGGCAACCCGTCCTTGCCGTCGAACGTCTTGACGCCGGCGAGCCACGCGTCGAGCACCTGCGGATTCTTCTTCAGATACGCCTTCGCGGCGTCGGCCGGTTTCGTCTTGTTCATCACCGACTGCATCAGCTGGTTCTCGAGCTGCGTCGAGAAACGCAGGTTCTCGACCAGCTTGCCGGCATTCGGGCAGCGCGAGATGAAGTCGGGCGCGGTCAGCGTGTACACGCGCGCTTCGCCGTAGTTCGGACCGAACGACGCGTCGCCGCCGGACAGGTAGTTCATGCTGATCTGGATGTTCATCGGATGCGGTTCCCAGCCGAGGAACACGACCCACTTCTTCTCGCGGATCGCGCGCTCGACCGTGACGAGCATCCCCGCCTCGCTCGATTCGACCAGCTTGAAGCCGCCGAGCCCGTACTGGTTCGTGTCGATCATCTTCTGGATCGTCGCGTTCGCGCTGCTGCCCGGCTCGATCCCGTAGATCTTGCCGTCGAGCTCCGCGCGGTGTTTCGCGATGTCCTCGAAGGTCTTCAGGCCGGCCTGGTATGCGTAGCTCGGCACCGCGAGCGTCGCCTTCGCGCCCGACAGGTTCGGCGGTTCGACGACGTTGATCGACTTGCTGTCGAGGAACGGTTGAAGCTGCTTTTGCTGCACCGGCCACCAGTAGCCGAGCGACACGTCGAGCTGCTTGCTCTTCAGGCCGGCGAACGAGATCGGCACCGACGCGATGGTCGTCGTCGGCTTGTAGCCGAGCCCTTCGAACACCGTCGACGCGAGCGCCGTGGTGGACGTGATGTCGGTCCAGCCGATATCCGCGAAGCGTACGTTGCGGCAGGTCGCGGCATCCGTTTCGGCCTGCGCCACGGTCGCGAATGCGCCGGTCGCCAGCACGGCCGCGACGAACGCGGCGATCTTTGTCGACTTCATGGTTTCTCCCGGTTGGACCGATGTGCAACGGTGCGCGGAGTGCGTCCCGGCCTGCATCGTGGGAGTAAAAGTAACGAGCCATATTGGTCGCAAGACGACCGGCGGCGACCTGTTCTTGACTATTTGCGACTATGGGTGGAAACCACTACGAACGGGCTATGGCTTGTGTGACGGGCGTTTGAGACGACCGTCGGCGGGGACGGGTTTGTCCGGATGCGGCGTGGGCGTTGCCGCTCCGGAGCGGGAGTGCGGGCGGATGGAATGCGGCGTCCGGTTCAGCGAGCGCGCGAGCGTAACGGCACGCACGCACCGGCGACCGAGCGCTATCGCGGCACGTCGACATAGGTCTCCTTGCAGATCTCGCGCAGCGCCTGAACGAGCAGATCCCGCGCCGGCGAATGCGATTCGGCGGAGCGCGTGAACAGCGCGATCGGCGGCAGCGTCCAGATCAGCGAGTAAGGCACGATCGCGACGCCGGCGATGCGCACCAGTTCCTCCGCGATATCGGCCGGCACGATCGACACGGCCTCGTCGCTCGACGCGATCATCTCGCCGATCAGCTTCGACGAGTAGCTTTCGACGATCGGCACCGGCGGCGCAATGCCCGCCGACAGAAACAGGTCGGCCACCTGCTCGCGCATCGGCGTGTGCGGCGCGCCGAGAATCCAGTCCAGCGCGTGCAGCTTCTCCCAGTCGAGCCGCGTGCGGGCCAGTTTCGCGGCGAGCCGCCGGCTCGCGATCATCCGCGGCTGCTGCTGATACAGCACCTCGAACGACACCTGCCCCAGATCGACCGCCGACGACGCACGCCCGATCACGAGATCGACGCTGTGGTCGCGCAGTTGCAGCAGCAACTGGTCGCTGGTGCCTTCGTGGATCGTCACCGTCAGGCGCCGCTCCATTCGCGATTGCAGCCGCTTGAGCGCCGCCGACAGCATCTGGCCCGAAATGAACGGGATCACGCCGATATGCAGGTGCGCCGCGTGGCCGGCCGCGACCGCCTCCATCTCGCGAGCGAGGTGATCGAGATCCTTCAGCATCGCCTTGGCCCGCTCGAGCACCACCGCGCCCAGCGCGGTCGGCCGCATGCCGCGCGACGAACGCTCGAACAGCGGCGTGCCGAACATGCTTTCCAGCTCCGACAGCGCGTTCGTCACCGCCGGCTGGCTGCTGGCCATGTGCTCCGCGACGCGCGTCAGCGACCCGTGCTGTTGGATCTGCAGCAGCAGCATCAGGTGGCGCATCTTCAGGCGGGCGCCGAGCCGCCTGACCACGTCGTTCGCGTCGAATGTCATTGCCTGGTCAACCATGCATCATAAAAAAGTGATGGACCGATAGTAAAACAAAATCATCTCCTTATAGCCGCTGCCTAGAATCACATCTCATGGATCGCGTCGGGACTGGCCTGGCGCGCACGCCCGGACCCGAGAACATGAAACAGACAGAGACTCAGCAACAGGCAGCGTTCGACTATCACGAGTTTCCGACCCCGGGGAAGATCTCCGTCGTCGCCAGCAAGCCGCTCGTGACCCAGCGCGATCTCGCGCTCGCGTACACGCCCGGCGTCGCGAGCGTCTGCGAGTCGATCGCCGCCGAGCCGCTGAACGCGCACCGCTTCACGAGCCGCGGGAATCTGGTGGGCGTCATCACCAACGGCACCGCGGTGCTGGGTCTGGGCAACATCGGCGCGCTCGCGTCGAAGCCGGTCATGGAAGGCAAGGCCGTGCTGTTCAAGAAGTTCGCGGGCATCGACGTGTTCGACATCGAGATCAACGAGACCGACCCGGACAAGCTCGTCGACATCATCGCCGGCCTCGAACCCACGTTCGGCGGGATCAACCTCGAGGACATCAAGGCGCCGGAATGCTTCACCGTCGAGCGCAAGCTGCGCGAGCGGATGAAGATCCCCGTCTTCCACGACGACCAGCACGGCACCGCGATTACCGTCGCCGCCGCGTTCATCAACGGGCTGAAGGTGGTCGGCAAGTCGATCAAGGAAGTGAAGGTCGTGACGTCGGGCGCCGGCGCCGCGGCACTGGCCTGCCTCGACCTGCTCGTCGACCTCGGGCTGCCGATCGAAAACGTATGGGCGACCGATATCGAAGGCGTCGTCTATCGCGGCCGCACCACGCTGATGGACCCGGCCAAGGAACGCTTCGCGCAGGAAACCGATGCGCGCAAGCTCGCCGATGTGATCGGCGGCGCGGACGTGTTCCTCGGGCTGTCGGTCGGCGGGATCCTGAGCGCCGAGATGCTGAAGGCGATGGGCCCGCGTCCGCTGATTCTGGCGCTCGCCAACCCGACGCCGGAAATCTTCCCGGAACTCGCGCATGCGACGCGCGACGACGTCGTGATCGCGACGGGCCGCTCGGACTTCCCGAACCAGGTCAACAACGTCCTGTGCTTCCCGTACATCTTCCGCGGCGCACTCGATGTGGGCGCAACCACCATCACCCGCGAAATGGAAATCGCCGCGGTGCACGCGATCGCCGGCCTTGCTCAGGAAGAGCAGAACGACATCGTCGCGGCAGCCTACGGTGGCGACGAAGTGTCGTTCGGTCCGCAATACCTGATTCCGAAGCCGTTCGATCCGCGCCTGATCGTGCGTATCGCCCCGGCCGTGGCCAAGGCGGCGATCGAAGGCGGCGTGGCGACGCGCCCGCTCGCGGATCTCGACGCATACGTCGAGCAGTTGCAGCAGTTCGTCTATCACTCGGGCGCGTTCATGAAGCCGCTGTTCGCGGCCGCGCGTCAGCTCGTGCGTGACGGCGGCAACGCGCGCATCGTGTTCACCGAAGGCGAAGACGAGCGCGTGCTGCGCGCGGTGCAGGTCATCGTCGACGAGAAGCTCGCGCGCCCGATCCTGGTCGGCCGTCCGGAAGTGCTGCTCGCGCGTATCGAGCGGTTCGGCTTGCGCCTGCGGCTCGGCGAGGACGTCGAAGTCACCAATCCCGAATACGACGAACGCTTCCCGCAATACTGGACGACGTACTGGGAACTGCGCTGCCGCGACGGCATTTCGAAGGAGATGGCGCGCGTCGAAATGCGGCGTCGGCTGACGCTGATCGGCGCGATGATGGTGCGGCTCGGCGACGCGGACGGGATGATCTGCGGGACCGTCGGCGAGTATCACAATCACCTGCGCTTCGTCGACGAAGTGATCGGCAAGAAGCCCGATGCGTCGACCTACGCGGCGATGAACATCCTGTTGCTGAATCAGCGCACGGTGGCGCTGGTGGATACGCACATCAACGACAACCCCGATGCGGAACAGATCGCGGAATACACGATCGCCGCGGCGCGCCAGATGGAATGGCTGAACCTGACGCCGAAGGCTGCGTTGCTGTCGCGGTCGAACTTCGGGTCGGGCAGCGCGGCGTCGGGCGTGAAGATGCGCAAGGCGCTGGACATCATTCGCGCGCAGGCGCCGGATATCGAGGCGGATGGCGAGATGCACGGCGATTGTGCGCTCGACGAAGCGCTGCGCTTGCGACTGCTGCCGATGTCGCCGCTGAAGGGCGCGGCGAACCTGCTCGTGTGTCCGAACGTCGATGCGGGGAACATCGCCTATAACCTGCTGAAGACCGAGGCCGGCAGCAACGTCGCGGTCGGGCCGTTCCTGCTCGGCGTGAATGCGCCGGTCAACATTCTGACGTCGAGCGCCACCGTGCGACGGATCGTCAACATGACCGCGTTGACGGTGATCCAGGCGAATCGCAACGTGGCCGGCTGATCGATTCTTCGCGGCAAAGTCGTTCGTCGAGCGGCGGATAGCCGGATCCGGAAGGGTTCGGTTCGGCACTTCCAGCGTTGCTGCTCGATCTTTAACGCGTTCGCCGCTTTTCTGGGAAGCCGCCGAGTCACACAGTGCAGGCGGCGCATTCAGTGGCGCCGAACAACCCGGCTCGCCACTTCATGCGCCGCCATTCTCTCTTTCAGAGAGAAACGTTCTATAGAACACGCTCCAGCGCGCTCGCAAACCTCGCGACCGCGGCATCGACATCATTCAGTTTGTCGAGACCGAACAAGCCGATCCGGAACGTCTTGAAATCCGCCGGCTCGTCGCATTGCAGCGGCACGCCGGCCGCGATCTGCATGCCGACGTCGACGAATTTCTTGCCGGACCGGATGTCGTCATCGTCCGTGTAGCAGACCACGACGCCCGGTGCTTCGAAGCCCTTCGCCGCGACGCTCCTGAAACCCTTTTCGGCCAGCAGCGCGCGGATGCGCGTGCCGAGTTCGAGCTGCTCCGCCCTCACCTTGTCGAGGCCGTACGCTTCCGTTTCCTTGATGACGTCGCGCAGCGTCGCGAGGCTGTCCGTAGGCATCGTCGCGTGATACGCGAAGCCGCCGTCCTCGTACGCTTCCATGATCTGCAGCCACTTGCGCAGATCGCATGCGAAGCTCGTGCTGGTCGTCGCATCGATACGCTCGCGGGCGAGCGGGCTCAGCATCACGAGCCCGCAGCCGGGCGATGCGCTCCAGCCCTTTTGCGGCGCGCTGATCAGCACGTCGACGCCGCTCGCCTCCATGTCGACCCAGATCGTGCCGGACGCGATGCAATCCAGCACGAACATGCCGCCGACCGCATGCACGGCGTCGGCCACCGCGCGCATATAGCCGTCGGGCAGCATCATCCCGGACGCGGTTTCGACGTGCGGCGCGAAGACGAGATCCGGCTTGTGTTCGCGAATCGCCGCGACGACTTCGTCGATCGGGGCCGGCGCAAAGGCGGACTGCCTTCCCGATTCGACGGGACGCGCCTTCAGCACGATCGATTCGGACGGAATGCTGCCCATGTCGAAAATCTGCGACCAGCGGAAGCTGAACCAGCCGTTGCGGATGACCAGGCACTTCTTGTTCGTCGCGAACTGGCGGGCGACGGCTTCCATGCCGAACGTGCCGCTGCCCGGGACGATCGCCACCGCCTTCGCGTTGTAGACCTTTTTCAGGGCGGCGGAAATGTCGCGCATGACACCTTGAAAGCGCTGCGACATATGATTGATCGACCGATCGGTGTACACCACCGAATATTCGAGCAGCCCGTCTCGGTCGACATCGGGAAGTAATCCTGGCACGTTCGCCTCCGGTAAAGGATGAACCATGTAATGAGAGCGAGCGGGATTCGTGGTGGACACCGCTGCGCTCATGCAAAGCTGCGTTTTTTGCTTGGACGACGACCGATTCTAACGAAAGCGACGGGAGGTCGGGTTTTGGGGGTTTTGTGCAGTGCGTGAAACCTGGCTGTGCCGTGTAGCGGCAGTCGGCCATTTCGTGCGGTTCACGGGCCAACGTCGGTGCGTCCGGTACCTGCCCCGGTGCGGCCCGTGCGATGATGTGCGATGACCAACTTGAGGGATGCAATGACGACTCAATTCGACGAGGCGACAACGGCGGCGATCGCCGCGTTTGCCGAACTGGATTTCTACACGGCTGTGCAAGCGATGCGCGCCGAGGCCGATTACGACCACGAACGAGACCAGTGGATCTCGCGCTACATCGATGAACACGGCGGCGGCGCGGACGATGCAGCCTACGACGCGTTGCATGCGCAAGCGCAGGCAACCCCGGAATACGCGGAGTTCATCGACGCGGTTCGGCGGGAAATCCTGGACTACTTCGGCGTCACCGACGATCAACTGGACTGGATGGTCGTGCTGCGCGAGGACGACAGCGATGAGCTTTGGGCGGAAGTCAACCGCCAGCGGACCGCGCTGGGAACCGGTGAAGCGCGCGGAGATCTTTGAGCATTGCTTGTCGTTGGAGTCGCGAGTCGCTGCAACCGATCCGCCAAGGGAAAGCCACGCTTTCGGATCGTCGGAAACGGGTGGCCGTTGGGCTCTGACACCCCGTCCTCGGCGTGCAACGGCTCATCACCGGACGAAGATCGTGAAGAATGTTCTAGCCAATCTCGTTGCTGCAGCTGTCGCCCCACTGATTATTCCGTTCACGAGCGGATGGCTGTTCTTCGTGCTGCATGAGTGGTTTTACCCTTCGGTGTGGGGCCTGCCGCCGCTTCAGTCACTCATCGGCGTCTCGATCAACAGCACGGCCGTTGGTTATGTCTTCACTTGGTTTTACGGGCTGCCGCTGGCAGCCATTCTTCAGTGGATGAACCGGTACCAAATCCGCTATCTATTGGTTGCCAGTTCACTGCCAGCGCTGAGCCTTCCCTTCTGGCAGACGGAATGGACAATTTCCGTTCTCCCCGTATGGATTGCCGGCGCTTCGACCGCGTATGTCTTCTGGCTTTTGACGCGCCGTAAAGCCCGACGAGGTCCTCCGTCCGACACCCTCGCTTCACGGGCTCACGGCTGAGCCGGTCGGCGAGGGCCCGCGCTTGCAAGTAGCAACGGGTGTTAGGGGGCGGATACAGCCGGCCGCGTCAGGCGGCAGCCGGCCAGGAAGGGGCATTCACTCGCATCGTCCTCCAGACGTTCAGGTGTCGGCTACTGTTTTAGAAGCAGTCGCTGAGATCAGGACGCAGTCTCGTGCTCCCGAACTCGTATTGGACCAAAGTTCCAATATTGCAAATCCGACAACTACGGCAAATTGCAGGGTGGGCACTCCCGGGGCGATCCGTTTGTTTCGGGGAACAAGGTTGGAAGCAAACCGCCCCGCGCGACATGATGAGTTAAAGTGCCCAACACTCCGCATGCGTCCTTTGCGGGCCGGGCGGAGCCGACAGGCAGTTGTGCCTGTCACGCGAACGGCTTCGTACCCAGAAATCCGGGGGAGCCCAACTCGGCCTGGGTACTTTATTGGCGATCACTGGCCGTCACTGGCACACCAGTACCACCAGTACCCTCGGATTCAGGCCATGCGCCCACACAGTGCGTTGCTCTTTCTCGTTGGTACCCTGCTTACCGCAGGTGGATACGGGGCGACCTTTTTGCTGTCGATGCGCTTCGGGTCGATCGGCGGAAGCGATCTCGATACCGGTGTGGCCCTCGCCGGAGCGATGGGCGGTACGTTTATCGGCGTGCCGCTCGTCGGCTGGTTCTCGCAGCATATCGGCGCCACGCGGATGAGCGCCATTGCGGCGCTCTGTGTCGGTGCCGGCGTCGCGGGGTTTGCGCTCGTCGGGCGTGCAGGCATCGTCGGTCTTTTGCCCGGGTTCCTCGTCGGATTCGGCTGGGGTACGTTCCATCTTGCCGCACCAATGTCGCTCGCCGAACGAACGAGCAACAGGGATCGCGGATTGTGGTTTTTCCGTTTTTCGACAATTCAAATGGCGGGTATTGGCGCAAGTCCGGCGCTTGCCGCTTTCGCCATTCGCTCGCTGCACTGGTCGATTAGCGGCGCGCTCTATGTCATTGGAGGACTGTGCGTGATCGCGTCGCTGACACTCGAGATATTCGGCCGACTTTCTCCGCACTTGCCCGTATCTCCCGCGCGAGAACGATGGCTGCGCGACATTGGCGCAATCGCCCGTACCCGTGCGATGTTTCCGATTGCGATGATCGCGCTCGGCGCCTGCGTGTTCTCAGGCTTGATGACGTTCCAGATGTCTCTCGTGCAAGGCACTCAGGCCCGCGCAGGCACCTTCTTCAGTCTGTACACGATAACGGTGGTCGCGGCCCGCTGGGTGCTTTCGCGATTTGTCGTTAGCATGCGCCCGGAAGTTGCGACAAAGGGATTGCTCGTGATGATGGTGCTCGGCATCGTCGCGATGTTCGGCGTGCCGTACCACGTATCGTTTCAGTCTGCGGCTGCGGTATTGCTTGGCGCGGGGTACGGTCTCGTGTATCCGGTCATTCAGGCGCAGGCGGTCAACGATTCCGCAGACATGCACCGTCGCGCCGCGTTGACGTGGTTCGTCACATCGTATTTCATCGGCGTGTTTGGCTTCCCGTCGATCGGCGGCTGGGTGCTGGTCAATATCGGCAGGGCCGCGTTGCTGACGCTCATTGCGGTGTGCGGCCTCGCGGCGCTGATGCTTGCGATCCTGCAAGACAGGCCGGTATCGATGCGCGCACAGTAGGCGCATCGCGGTATGGCCGCATCGCAAATCGCAATTCATCGCCGAATCGATTGGCTCGCGCCCGAAAGGTAGCCGAGGATAGCCGCAAACGTGTACCGACGCCCGCCTTCAGGGCGGGCGTCGGTCTTCCGGGTCAAAATCTGTCGACGTCGATCACCGCCTGCGCAAACGCTCGCGGCGCCTCCTGCGGGAGATTGTGGCCAATGCCGCCGGTGAGCGTGCGATGTTCATATTTGCCCGTGAACTTCGGCGCGTAGACGCCCGGCGGCACATGAAAGGCGCCGTTGGCATCGCCCTCCATCGTGATGCTGGGAACGGTGATTGGCGGCGCCGACGCAAGCCGCTGCTCGTATTCGTCGTATTTCGCCTCGCCCGTGGCGAGACCTTGTCGCCAGCGATAGTTGTGAATCGTGATCGCGACGTGGTCGGGGTTTTTGAAAGCCGGTGCGCTTCGCTCGAAGGTGGCGTCGTCAAAGTTCCATTTCGGAGAGGCTTGCTTCCAGATGAGCTTGATGAAGTCGTGTGTGTATTTCTCATAGCCCGCGCGCCCGCGATCCGTTGCGAAATAGAACTGATACCACCACTGCAACTCGCCCTCCGGTGGCAGCGGCTTCTTTCCCGCCTCCTGATTGCCGATCAGGTAGCCGCTCACCGAAACAAGTGCCTTGCATCGTTCCGGCCACAGCACTGCGATTATGTCGGCGGTACGCGCGCCCCAGTCGAACGCGCCAAAGACAGCCTTCTGGATGCTGAGTGCATCCATCAGCGCGATGATGTCGAGCGCGACGGCCGTTGGCTGACCGTTGCGCATGGTCTGGTCCGACAGGAAGGACGTCGTGCCGTAACCGCGCAGATAAGGGACGATCACCCGGTATCCCCTCGCGCCGAGCGCCGGTGCAACGTCGACGAAGCTGTGTATGTCATACGGCCAGCCATGCAGAAGCATGACGGGTGGCCCGTCCGCCGGACCGACCTCGGCGTAGCCAATGTTTAGGAGCCCCGCATTCACCTGCTTGATCGACGTGAACGACGTGTGAGCGCCCGGGTGGATTCGCGGAATCGATGGGGTTTTCGAAGATGGATTCTGGGCCTGGGCGGATCGCAGTACTTCGAATTGCGCCGCAACGAGCGCACCGGCCGCCATGCACGCGAAGCCACGCCGACGTGAGTCAATCTCTTGTGGCATTTTCTTCTCCCTGGTCGATTCGGCTAACGGACGAACGGCTGGACGAGTGTGCCTTCGCCAAATGTTAGTCGATCCGTAAAGGGTTGCAAGCTCAATCGAAACGAACACAAACCCGTCACGATTGCAGGACGCAAGATGACGATGCGGGTGTGTCATACAAGCGGTGCAAGGTGAATTGCGCAGTCACCGTCACTGTACCTGTTTGGATATTCTTGAATCAGGTCAACAATCCGGTACGAGCCGTTACACGTAAGACAAACACCCGATAACAACCAGCTACGCTACGGCGGCCCCGAGCGCCAGAGCGCTAAGGGGCGGTGCGACGCGACGAACTGAACTCCTTCGACACGGCTTTGCGCCTGATTGATGGGGTGTCCTAGTGACCGAGTGTAGCCATCATTCCGGACGAATAGCGCTCGCCAGCTGCAGCGCCGAACGGAGCGGCTGCATCCAAGGCGTTCATCTCCTCCTGGGTCAGCGTGATAGCGACTGCGCCGACGTTCTCTTCGAGATACCTGATGCGTCGCGTTCCCGGAATGGGCACCGTTCCGGTACTCGTCACCCACGCAAGGGCGAGCTGCGACGGCATGACGCCCTTTGCTTCAGCGAGCTCGGTGATGCGGTCGACCAACAGTAGATTGGACTGGAGGTTCTCTCCCAGGAAGCGTGGATCGAACCGGCGGAAGTCGGTCGGGTGCAGGTTATCCAGATTCTTCAGCGCACCGGTCAAGAAGCCACGGCCGAGCGGCGAGTAGGAGACAAAACCGATTCCCAGCTCTCGGACGGTCGCCAGCACATCGTTGTGCTCGACGCCACGCTCGAACAGGGAATATTCCATTTGGACGGCCGTGAGCGGATGAACCGCGTGGGCTTTCCGGATCGTCTTTGCCGATGCCTCCGAAAGGCCGAGGTAGCGGATCTTGCCTTCGTGCACGAGGTCGGCCAGCGCGCCGATCGTCACTTCGATCGGCGTTGCTGGATCGATGCGATGCAGGTAGACGAGGTCGATGACGTCGGTCCTCAGGCGACGCAGCGATCCTTCGATCGACTGTCGGATATGCGACGGATCGCCCGTGACCAAGGGCTTCTCACCTTCCATGGCGATCTTGCCGTGCTCGGTGAAGCGGAATCCTGCCTTGGTCGACAGGATGACCTTGTCGCGCTTGCCTATAAAGGCCTTGCCGAGAAGCTCCTCGTTCATGAATGGGCCGTAGACCTCCGCCGTATCAAAGAACGTCACACCGAGGTCGAGGGCTCGCGTGAGGGTTGCAAGGCCTTCCTGCTCGTCGCTAGGCCCGTAGGTGGTGCTCATTCCCATGCATCCAAGGCCTTGCGCGCTAACCGCCATGCCTTGGCTCCCGAGTGATACTGTTCGCATGTTTTTTCTCCTGGCTAAGTTGCCATAGTGGTTGGTGATAAGCGCGACTGGTTGTCCCGAGTCGCATCGATTTGCTCAATCCAGCGTCGCGCCCGTTAGCTGTTCGCTGAGCTGCCACAAGCGGCCGGCGGAGATGGGGTCGATGGCACGGGGAGTGACGCCGTGCATTTCAGCGCTCCCGTCGCTGGGAAGCGCGATGGCGATGTCGCAATCGGCGCAGTAGACGCCGCCCATGCCGGCTAGCTGGGGGCTCGTCGCGCACCACACCGAGGTGGCGGCCCCCTGCTCGGGCGTCTTCTTGTTGTTTTCCGGATCAATGACCGGCTTGCCCTCCGCATCGAAGATCTGGCTCGCCTCGATCTCGGAGGGCAGCATGTGGCGCGCTAGCGGGGTGGCAATGCCACCGGGATGGACGGCGAATGCGCGCACGTTCCAGTGGCGGCCGATTGAATCCAGCGCGACGGCGAACAAGGCGTTCGCGGTTTTGGCCTGGCCGTAGGCTGCCCATCGGTTGTATTCACGCCGCTCGAAATGAGGGTCGCGAAAATCGATGCCGGCGCGGCGATGTCCGTAGGAGCTGAGCGCTACGACGCGAGCCCCCTCCGCACGCACGAGTGCGGGCCATAGCCGGCAAGTGAGTTGGAAATGGCCGAGGTGATTGGCCGCGAACTGCATTTCGTAGCCGCGCGCATCGCGTGTCAGCGGTGCGGCCATGACTCCAGCATTGTTGACAAGAATGTCCAGCTTGTCCGTCAGCGACAGAACGCGACTGGCGAATCGGTCGATCGCTGTAGGCTCCAGCAGGTCCATAGCTTCAACGATGACGTCAGGCATGGTCGCGAGGGCTGCTTTGGCCTTGGCTGTATCGCGGGCCGGCACGATGACCCCGGCGCCTGCGGAACGGAATGCGCGAACGGTCTCGATTCCGATACCTGAAGCGCCACCGGTTACCACGACGGTCCTGCCTGTAAGATTGATGCCACGGATGACCTCGTCGGCGGTCGAGGCGGGGCCGAAGCCTGACCCGATTGGTTTTTGAGGGGTATGCGTCATACGGTTTCCTCGTTCAATTCTGCGTTTGGGACGCTCCATTGAATCGCAGGGACCGTTCGCGGCGGTAGCGCGATGCCGCCAATTTCTTGCACAATCCTATCGATTGGTGTTTCCGGAGCGGGTGCACTCTGAGGCGTCTGGAGGCAGGCTTGGACCACTTGTATGAACTTCGCGCGCTGGTCGAGCGCCATGGCCAGGAAGGCCCGACTGAAACCGCTGTTGGCGGGCTGACGCTTTATGTCGAGACGGATCTCTCGGTGGTCACCTACGTGGTCCACCGGCCGGTTCTGGCCCTGATCCTCGGTGGGGCAAAGCGGACGGTGCTCGGCGCCCGGATATTCGACATCGTACCGGGCGACTACGTAACCGTTTCCGTGGACCTGCCAGCGACAGGACAGGTCACACAGGCGCCATACTCCGCCGTCACGCTGGACCTGGACTTAGGCATGCTCGCGAGCTTGATCGCCGAGCCCATGATGCCTCAGGGGGGCGCCGCCGGCGTGGAAGTCAACCACGCTGGGCCCGATTTGCTTGATGCGATGTGGAGATTGGTCAGGTTGCTCGACCGGCCGGAGGACATTGCAGTCCTTGCGCCCATGAGCCGGCGCGAGGTGTTCTGGCGGATTCTGCAAAGCCCGTGTGGCCCCATGGTCCGTCAGATGGCCAAGGCGGACAGTCGCCTCTCGCAGGTGAGCCGTGCCATCACATGGCTGCGCACCAACTTTTCGGAGTCGGTGCGGGTCGAACGCTTGGCCGCGTTGGCAGGGATGAGCCCGGTATCTTTCCACCGCCATTTCAAGGCGGCAACCGCCATGAGCCCGCTTCAATATCAAAAGCAAATCCGCCTCCAGACCGCTCGCGCCCGACTTTTAGCGCAACAAGGAGATGTCGCAGGCGTCGGTTTTAGCGTGGGATATGAAAGCCCGAGTCAATTCAGCCGTGAATACGCACGCTATTTTGGAGCGTCTCCCGCGCGTGACATGGCCCGGTTCCGCGGGGCAGGAGAGCGCGCCCATTGCGTTGCAGACTAGCGATGCCAAAGGTTTCTCCCGTTCGAATCTTCCTCCAGGGGCATGTGGCCCGCAGCGGATACCGATCAGCTTTACTACAACGTATGGAATGACGGTAACGATCTGATACCCGCCATTGGAACTCCAGCGGTCGACCGGCAGCAACGGGTCGACTCGGTCCGCTGATGATCTGCGAGCGCGAGCACAGATTAGGGGTGGGCTTGCCCAATCGCGCTCGCATGGGCGCGACCACCACGGCTGCGATCACTCCCGAAAGGACGGATCAAGCCCCTCGACCAATCGCATCAGCGCATAAAGTGCCCTTGCTTCAGGACCCGCGTGCAAGTGCTCGAACTGTTGCACCGCGTGTCCGATGTCGCATCCTGGCGGCCTGCCCGGATTACTACTCCCTGCGGTAATGGCCTACACTACAATTTACACGTTCTGCGGGCTCGGTTGCAGTTTTGATGCAATGCAGTGTTGCCGCCTGGCCGAATGAAGCGAGCGACTGGCGATACCACGTGCAACGCCGGAGTTATCTGCTGCCTGAGCGCATCTGGAACCGACGTTCAAGGAGGAGTTCATCATGTTGCAAGCCAGTGAAATCCAAAAGCGCTTTACCCATCTGCAGCAAACCGTGAGCGAGGCATCACGTACCTGTCACGCCGACAGGACGATTCCAAAGGACCTGATCAACTGGGTGGATGAGTTGGACAAGGAATGCAAATCGGCGAAGAAGCTCATGGCGTCCAACGATGAAGATCGTATGCGGCAATGCGTCGACGATCTCGAACGAATCGGTGATCGTGCAGAGCGCGCTTGCCAACAGGCCGGCAGTCTTGATGCCAAGATCATGAATGCAGTAAGTACGATGCATTCGGAACTTTCCGATCTAAAGCGACAACTGCATTGACGTACCCGACAGCCCCGGTTTCATGTATGTTTCACGCCGGGGCTGTTTGCCCTTCGGCCCGCACTTTGCACGCCGATAGGCAATATCAACGACAGGACCTTACCGGCACCCGCTGTTTGTGACTCCTGACCCCGAATACGCATTGCCTTGGATGCGGACTCGTCGTCCCATCGGTAAGCGATCGTCCGAGTGCTTATCCCCTGCTCATTGCGTGCGTTTGCGCGGGAAGTGACGCACTTTTGATTGCGGCCGGGTCCCGAGGTCTCGCTGCAGCGGTGTCACGCAGCCCAAGCCTTCTATCCGTCGCGTTTCTTGGCGGAATCGTCTATCTCGCATGCAATGGACTGATCGCGCTGCGCTCCGCGATTCGCAGAAAGAGTGTCGATGACATTGAAGCCGCGGTTGGTCAGTCGCTCCGTCGAACTCTGCTCGCCACGGCGGCCGTTTCTTTACTCAATCCCTATGCCTGGATCGACACGGTGCTGGTATTCGGTTCGATCATCGCAAACCGGCCGGCCGACTCGCGTCTATCGCTCGCAGTCGGTGCCGTGCTGGCATCGCTGACGTGGTTTTTATTGCTGACTTACGGTGCCCGGTCTTGCAGATCACTCTTCGCTCGCGCTATCGCATGGCGGATGCTCGACGCGTTCGCAGCGGCGATGATGCTAACTTTGGCGGTCCATCTAGCGATCTCCAGACTTTGAAGCTGGATCGCCGCATCCAAGTTCGACTGCAATCCCGGATGTCTTCATGACGGATTCGCAAGCCGCGCTAGAAGGGTTCTTGTAGCCCGACAAACAACGATGTCACGGCAGACGGCAAGGCAGGAAAGGAACGACTGTTGTGACCCGTGATCCGTCGTCAAAGCACTGCGCCGTCGAACGGCGCTTACGGGTCGGCCCCCGTCATCCCCTGTCGCCTATGCGGTGTGACTGCATCGTCGGGCTGCGCTTGGCCCGCGCCATTTCAACGGCGGTGGCGATGCAATGCGTTCCGCGTGTTCCTGTCATGGTTCGAACGCATCGATGATTGCTTGTCCATGTGCCGCGATTTGGCTTTCAAGCAGAGACCAGGTTTCAAGCCACTCCCTGTAGCTCGCGTAATGAAACGTCACTGCGTCACCTGCAACCGCTTCTGCAAAGCTGGCAATTTCGTCCCGGTGCCGGACGAGGTTATCCGGTGCGATGGCAAGACCGCCTCGCGCCGCGGGTTCAGCGAATACATAGAACAACGCGGGTGCCCGGTTGCGTCGGCCGCCTTCGGTCACCAAACCGAACGCGTGTTTGACCAGTTGCGCGGCATCGAGGTGCACATACCTCACATCTCCGGAGCGCAATCGGTCTCGCATCCTTTCATAACCTTTCATATTGGCGCCCCACACGGGCCGATCATAGGCGTCTGACAGGCTGACCGATTTCGCGTCGCGGAAGGGCTCGAAACGCTTGCTCTCGATTCCGATGAGACACCTGGGCGTCTGCACGATGGCGTCGAGCCAAGGATGGCGCCCTCCCGCCCAGGGAAATCGCGCACAAAATTCGATGTCTACCAGCTCCGGAACGCCTGCGTCCTCGACGCCTTTCAATGGCGGCAGCTGGTGAGGTCGCTCAATGAACCAGCCAAAACAATTGACTGCGAGTGCCGCGGAGCTTTCCGGGCTCGAAAACTTGCCGGATTCAATCTCTTTGCCTCCGGCTTTTGCGAGGCGGTCAAGCACATGATTGACGGGAATTCCGGGTAGAAATGGTTGGCCGTGCATGCATCCCCCCGCATCGGATTGACGAATATGGCAAACGACCGAGCCAACAAGGCACTTGCGAATCGATTCAGCCAAATGTACTGCTCGACGCCCAACACTCGGCCTTCGAGCGGGACGAGCATGCGATTGCTCTGCGCGAAAGCTGTCAACTCCGCCTGCCGTACCGAAACCCGCCGCGCCCAAGTCGTCGACATGCCGGAAGATGCTACATAGGGAGCGAGTCGACCGCAATGGCCATTGCGTCTTGGAAGCGGTCGTCGCAGCGGTGGAGGCGCGAATGACGGCAGTGGGTCGGGAAGCGACGCCCACGGAAATCCACGAAGAACCATTTTCTTGGATAGCCCAATGCGAAGAGCCGCACACCCGCGCGATCGTCGCGCGACCAGCGCTACCTAGTCATTGCTATGCAAGTTCGTATTCAGCCCGCCCCACCGGGAAGAATCGGTGGGCAGCACTTCGACCGCACCCGTCTGGCTGTTTCGGCGAAACAGCAAGCCGGACTGCCCCGACAACTGGCGCGCCGCCACGACGCGCCCGTCGGGCATCTTCACCTTCGTACCGGCCGTCACGTAAAGGCCTGCTTCGACAATACACTCGTCACCGAGTGAAATGCCTATGCCGGCGTTCGCACCGAGCAGGCTGCGCTCCCCGATCGAATTGCGGGTTTTACCGCCGCCGGACAGCGTTCCCATGATCGATGAACCTGCGCCGACGTCCGAATTCTTGCCGACCGTCACACCGGGCGTCACCCGGCCTTCGACCATCGACGGGCCGAGCGTGCCCGCGTTGAAGTTGACGAAACCTTCGTGCATCACGGTCGTGCCGCTTGCCAGGTGCGCGCCCAGCCTCACGCGATCGGCATCGGCGATGCGCACGCCTTCGGGCACCACGTAATCCGACATCCGCGGAAATTTGTCGACGGACGGTACGGTCAGGTGATGATATTCGGACGCGACCCGATCCCGCAGATCCTCGACGCTGCCGGGAAACACCGGGCCCGCGGACGTCCACGCGACATTGGGCAACAGTCCGAAGATGCCATCGAGATTGATTTCATTCGGCTTGACCGATCTTTCGGAGAGCAGGTGTAGCCGCAGGTACGCATCCTCCGTCGAAACGGGTGGGGTATCGAGCGAGTCGATCGTCACTTCAACGAAATCGCCGGAAATGAGCCCGACCTTTTCGGCGAGGCAGCTACGCTTCTTTCCGCTTCCGTCTGCTGGAAACCAGACGTCGATCGTTTTGCCCGAATCAGTATCACGGTACCGGTGGCCGGTTCGCACGATAGCCATCGAAATGTCCTCTATTCGAAACACGAAGGTTGAACTGGAAACATCCGCTGAGCGCTCATACTCGGCGCCCATCGCTCGCCCATCATAGTCGAACATGTGCGCGACACCGACTGCCCGCGTATGACGAATCGCTGCGCCGACCGCCGGTCAAGCTCCGCAACCGGTAAGCAGTCGCTACTCGCGCACGTCGGCAGCATGCGCATAAACGGCGACCGGCGCTCGCGTGGAATCGTCCGCAGCCGGCTATCGACACATCATGGCCACTCCCGCATTTCGTGAGACATGGTCCTGGTCATTGAGTATGGGCGGGCTTACCGTATCTCCCTCGCGGCGCGCAGCCTGATCGAACCGCCGCCCTCCTCGCCTACCGCTGCCTCGCGCGCACCGCCGACCCGCGATACACATCCGCTGCACCCACCTGCGGGCCATCCGCCGCCGCGATCTCATCGAGCGAGCGATGATTGGTGCGCGGCCCGAACACGCCGATCGACAGCACCACGACCACCATGCTGGCGCCGATCAGCACGAACACGCCCGGCGCTCCCACATGCTCGAGGATCAGCGCGACGACATAGCTGCTCGCCACACCGGTCAACCGCCCGAACGAATGCACGAAGCCGAGCGCGCGGCTGCGGATCGCGGTCGGAAAGACTTCCGCCTGATAGGCGGTGGCATTGCTCGCGAGCGTCGTGTTGCAGAACGTGATCAGGATTCCGAAGCCAATCACCGCCGCGGCCGACGACGACAGCGCGAACGCCGTGCCGAACAGCGCGACGCCGATCGCGGCCGCGACGATCAGCCACTTCCGCTCGATACGATCGGCCATCGCGCCGGCGACGAACGGCGACACCGGATACGCGAATGCAATCACGAACGCATACAGCAGGCTCTTCGTCACGGGTGTGCCCTGCGCGGCCAGCAGGCTCGGCAGCCACTGGCTGAAGCCGAAGAAGCCGATGCTCAGGCACGCGTTGAACGCGATCAACGTCAGCGTCCTGCCGCGATAACGCGCATCCCACATCGACGCCGCACGCGCGTTCGCCGCTTCGATCGTCACGACCGGCGGCACGTCGGGCAACGGCTGGCCGTGATCGCGCGCGACGCGCGCCTCGATGGTCTGCAACACCGATTCGGCTTCGTCCGTGCGGCCGCGCATCGCGAGCCAGCGCGGCGACTCGGGTAGCCACGATTGCAGCCACCAGACGATCACCGCGCCGCTGCCGCCCGCGAGTATGATCCAGCGCCAGCCTGAGATGCCGAACGGCGCGCGCGGCATCAGCAACCACGACGCGAGTGCGAGCACCGGCATCGCGAGATAGCCGATCGCGAAGCACACGGCGAACGCGCGGCCGCGCATGCCCTTCGGCACGAGCTCCGTGAGGAACGCACCGATCGCGATCAGCTCGGCACCCACGCCGATGCCGGCGATCAGCCGACACAGGTGAATGCCCGCCGCGGTGTTCTGCGCGCACATCGCGAGGCTCGCCGCCGTATAGAGCAGCAGCGCCCCGGTGAAGACGGTGCGCCGGCCAAAACGGTCGGCCAACGGCGCAACGCCGATTTCGCCGATGAAGAGGCCGATGAACGTGGCCGCGCCGAGCGTCGCCTGATCGGACAGGCCGAACAGGCCCTTCGCGCCGACGTGGAAGATGCCGTCGCGAACGAGGCCGGCCGGCAGGTAGGTCATCTGAAACAGATCGTAGACCTCGAAGAATCCGCCGACGCTCAGCATCAGCACGAGGCCCCAGATGGTGGCCGTCGGCGGCAAACGGTCGATGCGCGCCGTCACGGCAAGCGCGTATGGATTGGACATGCTGTCTCCGCAAAGAATGGAATGTCGAGCCAGGCCAACAGGCCGGCTCAGACCGTGGCGACCGGATTGACCGGCGAGCCGACGAGGCCGCGCAGATGCAGCGGCGGCGCGGTCAGCAGGAAGCGGCTGCGGCCGTGCGCGCGCAGCCAGTCGGCGAGCGGCGTCAGGTGCCACAGCTCGCCGAGATGGATGCCGAGCTTGAACAGGCAGAGTTCGTGCAACGGCATCAGCGGCCCGCGCACCGCGCGCGGGCCCGGTTGCTGCGGGCGCGCTTCGACCGCATGGTTGTCAGCCACGAGCGCCGCGAGCCCGGACACGTCGATCCACTCGAGCAATTGCGGATCGTCTCCGTCGAGCACGCAGCAGGCGCGCTGCACGTCCGTTCGCTCGGCCGTCGGCGTCGCCGCTTCGGCGAGCAGCAGCTGCGCAAAGCCGGTATGCAGGCAAACGATGTCGCCGCGCTCGACCACGACGCCGTCGGCCTCCATCACCGACATCAGATCCGCGTAGCCGACCTTGCGGCGCGCATCGCCGAAATGATGGCGCAAGTCGATCATCACGCCACGCCCCTGCACGCCGCACGACGCCATGTGCTCGATCCCGAGCGCGTGCGCACCGCCCACTTGCGCACCGGCCTCCGGCACGCGCACGTGCTCGCCCATCCGGTAGCCGTTGTAGAACACGGCCTCCGCTTCGCCGTCGCCGTCCGCGTCGAACAGCGCGCCGACGTGCGACAGCGCATCCCATTGCGTCGAGAACTGCGAGTGCATGCAGAACGCGTCGTCGCAGACGACGTCGGTTGCAAGCGCAACCTGCTCGTCGGCGCGGTAGCCGAAGTACGGCCGCTCGTGCAGCAGCGCGGGCATGATCGCGGGCGGACGCCGCCGCGCGTTGAGGCCGCCGCCGCGCGGCACGTCGAGCGGCAGGCTGAGCGAAAACACCCGCCCTTCGCGTACTTCGCGCACGCCCTCGAGCGTCTTCTGCGGCGTCAGCCAGTTGAGGCGGCCCTTCTGGTCGTCGGCGCCGAAATCTCCCCAGTTCGAGCCGGGCGGCCGCTGTGTCCAGCGTGGCTTCATGTCGAATGTCTCCTTGCTTTTAGTTGTCGCGGATCGCGCGGGCGCGGCGTTCGCCGTCATCCGTGGCAGATCACCCCGCGTTCGGCCAGACGCGCGAACGCGTGCTCGCCGAGCAACGGGGCGAGGATCTCGCGATTGTGTTCGCCGAGCCGCGGCGCAGGCCGCCGGAACGTGCCGGGCGTATGCGAAAAACGCGGCGCGATGTTGTGCATCGGCAGCGAGCCGACATCGTCATCGGGCAGATTCACGAGGGCCTCGCGCTCTATCACATAGTGGTCCTGAACGATTTGGCTAACATCATGGATCGGGCCGGCCGTGACACCCGTTTCCTCGAAGAACGCGAGATTCTCGGCGAGATCGCGCGCGGCGATGAATTCGCCGACGATCTCGTCGAGCGCCTGCGCATGCTGCACGCGCAACACGTTGGTGCGATAGCGCGGGTCGTCCACCAGATCGGGCCGGCCGATCGCGCGGAACAGTCGTTCCGCCATCGTCTGCGTCGAACTCGACAGGCACAGCCACTTGTCGTCGCGGGTGCGATACGCGTTGCGCGGCGCCGTGTTGGTCGAACGGCTGCCGGTGCGCGGCTTGATCGTGCCGGTCAGTGCATAGTTGGCCGCGGACGGCCCAAGAATCGAAAGCAGCGGCTCGAACAACGACACGTCGATGACCTGGCCCGGCGCATCGTTGGCATCGCGCGCCCACAGCGCCACCATCACGGCGATCGCGCCGGAAAGGCCTGCCGTCATGTCGCCGAGGAACATCGGCGGCAGCACCGGTTCGCGATCGGCAAAGCCGTTGATGGCCGCAAAGCCGGCGTAGCCTTCCGCGAGCGTGCCGAAGCCCGGCTTGTGACGGTACGGGCCGGTCTGCCCCCAGCCGGAAATGCGGGCGATCACGAGCTTCGGGCGTGCCGCCAGCAGCACGTCGGGGCCGAGGCCCATCTGTTCGAGCACGCCCGGCTTGAAGCTCTCGATGAAGACGTCCGCGTCGCGCACGAGCGCAAGGACGATCTCGATGCCTTCGGGCGTGCGCAGATCGACGCACACGCTGCGCTTGTTGCGCGCGTATACCTTCCAGTTCGTGCTGATGCCGCCGGCGCCGACCGCACGCAGCGTATCTCCCTGCTCCGGCTCGACCTTGATCACGTCGGCGCCGAAATCCGCGAGCTGCACGCTCAACATGTTGCCGGCCATCAGGCGCGACAGGTCGATCACGCGTACGCCCGCCAGCGGCCCCTGCGCGCCGGCGTCGAACTGATGGTCGTGAAGCGGACCGATGCGCGCCGCCTGGCGCGCGGCTTCGGTGCCGGATTGTGCTGCGGGTTCGAACATTCCTGCCTCCTCGTCAATTATTCGTGCAACTCGCCCTGCGGGCTGATCGTCGCGGGCACGGCGCCCGCCGCCGGCAGATCGCCGCCCAGCGTATGCGTGAGCTCGCTCGCCGCGGCCTGCACGCGCGGCAGGTAGTCGGCGAGCACCTTCTTGTTGAAGCGGTAGCGCGGCACGCCCAACGAAATCGCGCCGGCGACCGAGCGGCCCACGCCGAACACCGGACACGCGATCGCCGCGCTCTCCGGATCGCGTTCCGCGATCGACACCGCATAGCCTTGCTCGGCGGCCTTGTCGTAATCGCCGCCGCGCGTGCCCGAGAACGCGAGCAGGACGCGCCCGGCCGCGCCGACGTCGAGCGGGAAGCGGTCGCCTTCGCGCACATTGGTGTGCACGGCACGCTGCGCATACGCGCGGTACAGGCACACGCGCTCGTCGCCGTCGCGGACATAGAACGCGGCCGTCTCGCCGGTTTCCGCGGACAGTCGCGTCAGCAGCGGAACGGCGTGCTCGCGCAGCTGGAACGATTCGCGATACATCATGCCGAGGTGGAACGTCGCGGGCCCGAGCACGTAGCGGCCGTCGGGCATGCGCTTGACGAACTGGAACATTTCGAGCGATTCGAACAGCCGCAGCAACGTGCTCATGTTGAGCCCCGTCGCCTCGCTCACCTGCGCGAGCATCAATCCGTTCGGCGCATCGCCGAACGCCAGCAGCGCCGTCAGCGCGCGGTTGACGGCGGACACGCCGCCATCTGCCTGAGCATTCATACCTACCTCGCAAAGAGAAACAGCGGGCGACCGATACGGCAGGACACCCACCAAAAACAAAAGTCACTTTCATTTTTGTCGATCACTCGCTTCGTGTCAACAAGGATCGTCGACGCTATTGCGCTTCGCCGTTGTCGAGACCCATATATTTCAAGGGTAAACATCGATCTTGACGAGTCCAGCTGGCCAGCATAAAAATGAAAGCGACTTTCATTTTACGGAAAACGATGAAAACCACTCTCCAGAACGAACCGGTGTGGCGATCGCTGCTGTACGTGCCGGCCCATGTTCCGCGCTTCGTCGAAAAAGCGGCCGGATGCGGCGCCGACGCGCTGCTGCTGGATCTCGAGGACAGCGTGCCGGCCGACCGGAAGGATCTCGCCCGCAGCGCGCTGGCTGCCGCCGTGCCGACGCTGAAGAACGCCGGGAACGACGTGCTCGTGCGCGTGAACGGTCCGTTGCAACTGCTGGTGCCCGACCTGCGGGCGGCCGTTGCCGCCGGGGCGAATGCCGTCGCGATACCGAAGGTGCTCGGCGCGTCGCACGTCGAGGCCATCGACGCGCTGCTCGGTGAACTGGAAAACGAATACGGCGTCGCGCATCGCACCACCCGCGTGATCGCGATGATCGAGACCCCTGCCGCTTTCGAGGCGCGCGCCCGCATTGCGCGCGCGTCGGCACGCGTCGTGGCGATGATGCTCGGCGGCGGCGATTTCGCGCTGCACTGCGAAAGCGACGCGAGCCCGGAAGTGCTCAACCTCCCGAAGCAGTTGCTGGTGATCGCCGCGCGCGCGGCGGGCGTGCTACCGCTCGGCCTCGTCGGCACGCCGGACGCGCTCGACGATCTCGACGCGTTCGAACACATGGCGCGCCGCTCGAAGGCGATGGGCTTCGCGGGCGCGACCTGCATCCATCCCGCGCAGGTGCCGCGCCTGAACCGCGCATTCGCGCCGTCCCACGACGACGTGCAGGCGGCGCGGGCACTGATCGATGCGTACGAGTCAGCACGCGCCGAAGGACGCGGCGCGCTGCGCGTCGACGGAAAAATGATCGACGCGCCAGTCGTCGAGCGTGCACGGCGCGTGCTGGCCGTGCACCGCGACGTAGCGTCGCGCGGCTGACCCAGCAGACCCACCGGCGCACGTCGCGCAACGTGGCGCCGATCAGCTTCATCGATTCGCACGACTAACACAACAACAGCTGTAGCCAGGAGACAGGCAATGAAAGGAAAACTGCTCGCGATGTGCGGGCTCGGGATGGCATCCGCCGCCGCGAACGCCCAGAGCAGCCTGACGCTGTACGGCGTCGCGGACGTCTATATGGAATACCTGACGCATCAGCAGGCGGCGGCGCCCGGCGGTTCCGCGCCGCTCGTGCGGATGGGTTCGGGCGGCAAGAGCGGCTCGCGGTGGGGGCTGAAGGGTGCGGAGGATCTCGGCGGCGGCTGGCAGGCCGTGTTCCGGCTGGAAAGCTCGATCAACATCAACAACGGGTCCGGCTCGGCTTCGGGCGGCTTCGACCGCTCCGCATGGGTCGGGCTGCAGCACGACACCTGGGGCACGCTGCGCGTCGGCCGCCAGTACACGACGCTCTTCGACGTCATGGAGCACTACTCGCCCACCATCGCATACTCGACGATCTACGAGCCTGCCGGTGCGATCGTCGGCGTGAACTTCCGCGAAAACAACATGGCGAAGTACCGCGTCGCGTTCGGGCCGGTCGCGGTGCAGGCGCACTACGCGTTCGGCGGCACGCCGGGCGCGTTCCGCAGCGGCGCGGCGTCGGGCATCGGCATCGAGTACACCGGCGCGGCGCTGTCGCTCGCCGCCGCGTACGACAACGTCAACGGCACGCTACCCGCCGACTACACACACTTCCGACGCTATGCGGCGTCCGCCATTTACACCTTCGGCACCGCGCAGTTCATCGCGGGGCTCGTCCATGCGAACGGCAATGTCACCACGCCCGGCGTCGTCACGCGCTTCAATTTCTACTGGCTCGGCACGCGCTACCAGATCACGCCGGTGCTGCAGGTCATCGGCGCGTTCTATTACGAAGACCTCGGCAAGCTGAACCCCGCGCAGGGCCAGGCAGCCCCGGACCCCGCCAATCCGAAGCAGATCACCGTGCAGTTCAACTATGCGGTGTCGAAGTCGACCACGCTTTATCTGACCAGCGGCTACGCATGGCGCGCCGCGCTCGACTTCGACAACTACAACTACCACTTTCTCAACTATTCGCTCGCCGCCAATCGCGGCGGCTCGCTCGGCCTCGCGATCGGCATGCGCAAGGCGTTCTAGCGCGAGCCGGCATTCGTCTTGTCCTTCCGTTATCCCGCTCAATTCCCGGAGTATTTTCAGCATGAACCGACGCCACTTCCTGTCGACCTTCGCAGGCGCCGCCGCAGCGGCCGCCCTGCCCGGCCTCGCGCACGCGCAAACGGCGCCAGCGACCGCGGCCGCCCCGACGCCAGCCGGCTCGCCCGACACGCTTGCCGGCCAGCTCGCCGACTACGCCGCGTCGCTTCGCTACGCGGACCTCGACGCGGCCACCATCGAGACCGTCAAGTCGCACTGCCTCGATGCGCTCGGCTGCGCGATCGCCGCTCACGACGAAGGCCCGGTCCGCATCGCGAGACAGGTCGCGCTCGCGGCCACCGGCGGGCCGTCGACGATCATCGGCACCACGCGCCGCACGAGCGCCGACCTTGCGGCCTTCGCGAACGGCGCCGCACTGCGCTACTTCGACCTGAACGACGCCTATGCCGGCAAGGAGACCGGGCATCCGAGCGACAACGTCGCGCCGTGTCTCGCGGTGGCCGAGGCACAGCGCAGCAGCGGCCGCGACCTGATACTCGCGATCGCGCTCGCGTACGAGATCAACTGCCGGTTGATGGATGCGGCCGCCATCAGCCCGCGCGGCTGGGATCACACGTGCTACACCCTGCCGGCGGTCGCGCTCGCCGGCGGCAAGCTGATGGGGCTGACACGGCCGCAGCTCGTGCAGGCCGTCAATCTCGCGCTCGACGGCCACGTGGCGCTCAACCAGACACGGATCCAGGAACTGTCGAACTGGAAAGCGCTCGCCGACGCGGATGCCGCACGCAACGCGATCTTCGCGACGATGCTCGCGCGCGACGGCTTGACGGGGCCGTCACCGATCTTCGAAGGCAACGCCGGATTCTTCCGGCAGGTGTCGGGCACATTCGCGCTCGACCCCGCCGGCTTCGGCGGACGCGGCGGGCGCTTTCGCATCAACGACTGCATCGTGAAGTACTACCCGGCGCAGGGGCTCACGCAGACGGCCATCCCCGCGGCCATCGACGTCGCAGCGAAGATCGGCGACGTGTCGCGCATCCGCAGCATCGAGGTCGCGACGACGCGCGTCGGTTACGTCACCGCCGGCAAGGACCGGCAGAAGTGGGCGCCGGAGACGAGCGAGACCGCCGATCACAGCCTGCCGTACATCGTCGCGCGCGCGATGATCGATGGCGACATCACGACCGTGAGCTACACGCCGGCGGCGTTGCGCGACCCGAAGCTGCGCGCGTTGATCGAACGGATCACGGTCGTCGAGGCGCCGGAGTTGACCGCGCGCTACCCGCAATACGCGCCGAACCGCGTGACTGCCGTGACCGACGACGGCCGCCGTTTCTCGAGGGAGATCGACGACCTGCCGGGCTTCCCGCGTCACCCGATGACGCGCACGGATTTCGAAACCAAGTTCGGCAAATGCGTGCGCGGCTACTGGAGCTCGGCACAGACGCGCCGCGTCACGGACTGGCTGTGGGATCTCGACGAACAACCCGACGTGTCGAAGCTGCCCGCGCTGATGGCGATTCCGGCCTGAACAGTGGCTTCGTCTCGGGGCGGAGTCCGTCGCTCGAGTCGACAGTGAGGCCTCTGATAACTGACAATTTGCGGGCAGCCGCGATGCGTCAACCACGTCGATCGCCTGGCTCGGCTTCGGTGCGCTTCGCCGCCGCACGCGCAAACTGCAGCTGATATTCGCTCGGCGACAGCCCCGTCTTGCGCTTGAACAACTGCCGGAACGTGCTCACATCGCCATACCCCACGCGCTGACTCACGTCTTCGAGCCCGATCGGCCGCGTTTCCAGCAGACGCTTCGCCACCTCGACCCTCAGATTCTGCAGATACGTCAACGGCGCGAGCCCGACGGCTTCCTTGAACCGACGATTGAGCGTGCGTTCGCTGACGGCCAGCGATGCCGCCAGATCGCCGAGCCGGAATCCTTGCTGCAAGGTCGCTTCCATCCGCTGCTGGGCGGGCGCGACGAGCGTATCGGTATGGCCGTGTTCGTCGACAAGCGTGGCAAAGGACGCCTGCGAGGTCCGGTTCATGTCGATCAATAGCGCCTTTGCGGTCATCGTCGCAAGCGCTTCACCGGCGCATGCCTCGACGAGGTGCACGGCGAGATTCAGATAGGACGTCACGGAGCCGCCCGAGATGATTCCGTCTTGCGCGAGCAGCAGTTCGCTCGCGCGGACCTCCACACGCGGATAGCGGCGCGCGAAATCCGCCGCTCTGGCCCAGTGCGTCGTCGCAGCGCGGCCATCCAGCAGGCCTGCCTCGGCAAGCAGATAGTTGGCTGTGCAATAGGCGGCGAGCATCGCGCCTGCCTTGCGTTGGCGTCTGAGCGCGGAAGTCAGTTCATTCAACTGCTCGCGACGTCCGATGAACGCGTCGATCTGCGAAAAGAACGGCGCCGTCAGCAGCACCGCATCCGCGCGTTTGCGCGGGTCGATCTTGCCGTCGACAGGAATGATCTGACCTGACGCCGCCTTGACGGGCAGCCCGTCAAGCGACTCCACGCGCCATACGAACATCGGCGCGGATGGCGTGCCCGGCGCCGCCCTGCGCGCATGGAACTGGTTCGCGGCACTGAATACGTCCACCGGGCCCGCGACGCCGGACGCGAGAATGCCGTCGTAGACCCAGATGCGGATGATTGCCATGGCATGTCCGAATTTCCTCGAATAGTGGCGATGCTGCCACTTTCTGGCGTGCGAGTAAACCGCGACGATGGCGACATCCAATCAACTGAAAACAGGAGTACGCCATGCCGATGATCGACGCCATGTGGCCCGAACACGCATTGACACCCGACGGTGAGGCGCGCCTCGTCAGGGAGCTGACCGACATCCTGATCCGGGCGGAAGGGTACGATCCCGCGAACCCGCTGGTTCAGCGCGTCACCGTGGTTCACCTGCACCGACCGGCCGCGATCTACATCGGCGGCGAGCGTGCCGATACGGTGCGCTACCGGATCATTCCTTCGGTGCCCGAAGGACAATACACCGACGAATCGCGCCGCTCGCTCGTCAGAAACGTCACGGATGCCGTGGCGCGCGCGGAAAACCGCCCGTTCGACGATGTCGCGCCGCGCGTGTGGGTTTTCCCGACCGAAATACCGGACGGCGCGTGGGGCACCCGCGGCGCGATCTGGACGCTGCCCGATATCCACGCGCTGCTCGCGGGCGAAGCCGAGCGTGGCGCCGGCGTCGAGCGTCTTGCGCGGCGGCGCCGGCAGAAAGCGCGCATTGCGCTGGCAGCCGCGCTCGATGCAGCGAATGCGGGCAAGGAGTAACCAGCATGAAATTCAATGACACGGCCCTCGCGATGACGCCCGCTGACGCTCCGCCGCTGTGGCTCGCGACCCTCGCCGACAACGCGACGCTGGAAGCCACCGTGCTGAAGCGCCCGATCGACGGGCGAGCCGACATTCTCTCCGTGATCAAGCATGCGGTCTCGCTCTACGAATTCCAGCAGCATGCGTACAAGGGCATGGTCGGAAGCCATCTTTATCTGGAATCCTATCGGTCAAGCATCCGGGGCGTGCCGATCGAGACCGTCGTCGTCGCTCACATGAATGATCAGGGCCAGACGGATCCCGTCGTCATCAATCACCGTCCGCTCGATGCAGCGCTGCTGTTCTCGGCATCGATGCGCGAGCGCGTCGATGAGCGCTTCCGCGCTTTCTATCTGTCGGAATCGGAAGCCGCCGCGCTGCACACGGCATCCGTGCCACCGGCCCGCCCGGCGTCGCATGATGACACGCCCTCTTCTTGAATTGACGACAGCCTTCTTGCTGCTCGCTACCGCAGGAGTCTCCATGGCCCATTCAGCACCGATGCCAACCACGCCCACCACGAAGATACTGGCGATTGGCACCTTTCCGCCGGGTACGGACATGCAACGCGTCCAAACCATTCTTCCGATCGAAGCGCGCGAGACGGCCCAGCTGTATCTCGAGGGCAAGATCGAGCAGTGGTATTCGCTGCAAGACCGCGCCGGGGTGGCGTTCATCCTGAACGTGACCGACGTCGGCGAGGCCCATGAAATGCTGGACGCATTGCCGTTGGGACAGGCGCACCTGATGACGTTCTCGCTACTGCCGATCGGCCCACTGAAGCCATTGAGCAAATTCACGGATGATATGGCGCAAGGGTGGGACGGCGACGTGACGGCGGCGGATGCATTCTTCCACTACTACGCGCGTTTCACGCGAGACCAGGATTACTTCGAAGCCAATATGGCGCAGCTGAAAGTCCCCGTGAAGGTCGTGTGGGGCGAGAAGGATATCTACATCAAGAAGGAAATGGGCATCGAGTACGCGAACCGTAACGGTATGAAGATCTCGATCCTGTCGGGGCTCGGCCACTTTCCGCATCTGCAGGCGCCTGACCAGACGGTGAGCGAGGTGCGGGCCGCGTTCCGCGCGGCGGACGATTGCGGGACCAAATAGAGCGCGCCGTCGCGGCAGATCCGTGGGCTGCTTCGACGATGATCGACGCCCACGAAATCGACCTGAGATGCGCGGTGCGCGGCATGCGCATGACCGCACAAGCCGCGCCCTTGCACGGGAAGCCGATGTGCAACACGTTCGGAACGACACATCTGCCCGGCGAACCGATGGCGGACTCGCGGCCGACCGGTCACTTCGGCCATCGCCACGACGGATCGGACAGGTGTTCGGCGAAGTAGTCGGACAGTGCAGCCACCTTCGCCGGACGTGCGCGCGCGGACGGCGTGACGAAATAGAGGCCGCCGTTCGTCAGCGACCAGTCGGTCAGGATCGTTTCAAGACGGCCATCGGCGAGGTATTCGCCGGCGATGAACTCGGGCAGTTCGGCGATCGCCAGCCCCGCGAGCAGCGTCGGCAGCAACGCATCGGCATTCGTCACGCGCAGCGGACCGTTCGGCATGACGGGCTCCTCGTCGCCCGCGTCGTTCGTGAAGCGCCACACATCGCTATGCGCACGAAACGCGTACGACAGGCACGGCCGCTCCGCCAGCTCGCGCGGATGCGCGGGCCGCCCTTCGCGCTTCAGATAGTCCGGCGACGCCACCACGTATTGCGTGACCGCGCACAACCGCCGCGCGACCAGCGATGAATCCGGCAACGCGGCGATCCGCAATGCCGCATCGAAACCGTCCGCGATCAGGTCGACGGAAGTATCCGACAGATGCAGGTCGATCGACACCTCCGGATACGCATGAAAGAAACCCGGCAGCAGCGGTGCGACCCAACGCAACCCGAACGACATCGGCACGGCGACGCGCACGAGCCCGCGCGGTTGCACGGCCATCTCGCGCGCGGTGTTTTCGGCTTCTTCAGCGTGGCGGTACACCTCGCCGGCCTTTTCACAGATCGTCCTGCCGAATTCGGTGAGCGCGAGTTGCCGCGAAGTCCGGTTGAACAGCCTGCCGCCGAGGCGGTCTTCCAGGCGCGCGACGCCGCGCGAAACCGTCGCCACGGACACGCCCATCGTGCGCGCCGCGGCCGCGAACGAGCCCTCCTCGGCAACCTTCGCGAACATCGCGAGCCCTTCGAAGTCAGGCAGCTTGGCCATTTCCCCTCATCTTTTCATTTTTGCAACGTTTGATTGCGATCAATTCTATTTCGAAAAGAAGGCTGCGTCGATATTCTCCTTACATCGCAGCACGCGACACCGAACACCGTCATCCACGTACCGAACCAAAGGAGCAACACCATGGCACGCAAGCTCGACAACAAGATCGCACTCGTCACCGGCGCAACCAGCGGCATCGGCCTCGCCACCGCACAGCGCTTCGCCGCCGAGGGCGCACACGTGTACATCACCGGCCGCCGTCAGGCCGAACTCGCTGCCGCGGTCGACGCGATCCGCGCAGCGGGCGGCAACGCGACGGGCGTGCGCGTCGACTCCACGAAGCTTGACGAACTCGACGCGCTGTATGCGCAGATCAACGAAGAACAGGGGCGCCTCGACGTGCTGTTCGCGAACGCCGGCGGCGGGTCGATGCTGCCGTTCGGCAGCATCACGGAAGCGCACTTCGACGACACCTTCAACCGCAACGTGAAAGCCGTGCTGTTCACGGTGCAAAAGGCGCTGCCGCTGCTCGCCGACGGCGCATCGGTGATCCTCGCCGGCTCGACGGCCGGCAGCGCGGGCACCGCGGCATTCAGCGTGTATTCGGCTTCGAAGGCGGCGGTGCGCGCGTTTGCACGCAGCTGGATTCTCGATCTGAAGGAACGCCGCATCCGCGTGAACACCATCAGCCCGGGCGCGACCCGCACGCCGGGCCTGCTCGACCTCGCCGGTCAGGACGATGCGCAACGGCAAGGTCTCGCCGATTACCTGGCTTCGCTGATCCCGATGGGGCGCCTCGGCGAGCCGGAGGAGATCGCAGGGGCGGCGCTGTTCCTCGCGTCGGACGACGCGAGCTTCGTGAACGGGATCGAACTGTTCGTCGACGGCGGCCAGCAGCAGATCTGAACGCAGCGCGACGCATGCCGGGCGCGGAGGCGGTCCTGAACGATCGCGTCGGCGCCCGGCGCGCCCGCGGGTTCGAGGCCGGCGCGTCGAAACGCAACATCGTGAAACCGCGCTTGCGCTCCGACGACATGCGAACGTAATCTGAACGGCACGGGCGGACGTGGCGAACGATTCGCCCGGATTTCTTGATGCCCTGCGATGAACATCAAAAGCCGTGCCCGCCGGCACACGGCCCAACCGCCCCGCCAGCCCGCCGCCGGCCCGCTGCGGTGGATCAACGGACTCGCCGTCGTGCGTGGCTATCGATTGCCGTGGCTGCCGCACGATCTGCTCGCCGGCGTCGCGCTCAGTGCCGTCCTCGTGCCCGCCGGCATGGCGTACTCCGAAGCGGCCGGCCTGCCCGCCGTCAACGGGCTCTATGCATCGTTCGCCGCGATGCTGGCGTATGCGCTGTTCGGCCCGAGCCGCATCCTCGTGCTCGGCCCCGACTCCGCGCTGGTCGCGTTGATCGCCGCCAGCATCGTGCCGGTCGCGCACGGCAACGCCGCGCAAGCACTGGCCCTGGCCGGCGCGCTCGCGGTGCTGTCGGGCGCGATCTGCATCGCGGTCGGCGCGCTCAGGCTCGGATTCGTCACCGAGCTTCTGTCGCTGCCCATCCGGTACGGTTTTCTGAACGGCATCATGCTGACGATCAGCATCGGACAGTTGCCCAAGCTGCTTGGGTACAAGGGCAAGGGCGAATCGTTCGTCGAGCAGGTGCGCGACGTCGTCGAAGGCATCGCGGCGTCGAAGGTCAATGCGACGTCGCTCGCACTCGGCCTCGCCGCACTCGTGCTGATACTCGTCTGCAAGCGACTCTGGCCCAAGGTGCCGGGCGTGCTGCTCGCCGTGGCGGCCGCGACGGTGGCGGTGATGTGGTTCGATCTGTCCCGGCGCGCCGGCGTCGCGACTGTCGGCGCAGTTCCGCAAGGGCTGCCCGTGCCGCGCATCCCGCAAGTGAGCGTCGCCGACTGGCTGCATCTCGCGGGCAGCGCAGCGGCGATCGCGCTCGTTTCGTTCACGGACATCAGCGTGCTGTCCCGTACCTACGAATTGCGCAACGACACGCGCGTGGACCGGAACCAGGAATGCATCGCGCTCGGGCTGTCGAACCTCGCCGCCGGCCTGGTGCAAGGGTTCGCGGTGAGCGCGAGCAGTTCCCGCACGCCCGTCGCGGAGGCGGCGGGCGCGAAGACGCAGGCGACGGGTGTGGTGGCTGCCGCCGTCGTTGCCGCGCTGCTCCTGTTCGCGCCGCACGCGCTGTCGCACACGCCGCAATCCGCACTGGCCGCCGTCGTGATTGCGGCATGCATCAACATGATCGAGGTGCGCGGCATCGTACGGCTTTATCGGCTGCGCAAAATCGAGTTCGTGCTGGCGGTGGCGTGCTTCGCCGGCGTCGCGGGCCTCGGTGTCGTGAACGGCATTGCACTCGCGCTTCTGCTCACCGTGCTGGCGTTTCTGTGGCGCGCGTGGCGGCCTTACGACGCCGTCCTCGGACGGGTCGACGGCAGGAAGGGCTATCACGACGTGTCGCGCCATCCGGAAGCGCGGCGCGTGCCCGGGCTCGTGCTGCTGCGCTGGGATGCCCCGCTCTTTTTCGCCAATGGTGAGATCTTTCGCGAGCGCGTGCTGCGTGCCGTCGACGAGTCGCCCGAGCCGGCGCGCTGGATCGTCATCGCAGCGGAGCCCGTGACCGATATCGATCTCACGGCCGCCGATGTACTCGAACGGCTGCACGGCGAGCTGGCGGCGCGGCAGGTCAGGCTGATCTTCGCGGAACTGAAAGGCCCCGTGAAGGATAGCCTCAAGCATTACGGGATGTTGAGCATGTTCGGCGACGACAACTTCTTTCCGACGATCGGCGAGGCGGTAAGCGGGTATCTGAAAACGCATCGGATCGAGTGGCACGACTGGGAAGACGAAGCCCCGGGGTGAGAACGCATCGCCATCGCCGGCGAGCGCGTGCGTGTGCGCGTGCAACGGAAAGGGGACGATTCGGCGCACGAAGTCGCGCCCGGTGCGCGCATGCGATCGACGCGCACGCGTGACTCGGCCGGCGTCGGCAACCTCGTCGATCCGGTGTAGTCTGATAGTCATGCGCGACATCGGAGGCGGTATGGAACGAGAGTTGAAGCTACGGGTTTCCGGCAGGGATCTGGACAAGATTCGTCGCGCACCATTGCTCGCGCACGCCGACGGCGCACAGGCACGTCAACTGCTAACGAGCACATACTTCGATACGGCTGCGCATGCATTTCACCGCTGCGCGGCTTCGCTGCGAGTACGCGCGGTCGGCAACGACAGGATCCAGACGTTGAAGCGGGAAGGATCGACACAGGCCGGCCTGTTCGACAGGGATGAGTTCGAGATGTCCGTCGACGGCGACGTCCCCGATCTGACGCTGCTGCAGGCCGAGATTCCCGCGGATGACGATTTGGGCAGGCTGATTCGCGACGACGCGACGGCATCGCGGCTCCAGCCCGTGTTCGTCACGCGGATCACGCGTACGGTTATACCGCTGCACTTGCCGTCCGGCGATGAAATCGAGGTTGCGCTCGACAAGGGGACGATCGACGCGGGATCGAAATCGCTCCCGATCGCCGCCGTCGAACTGGAGCTGAAACACGGTCGACCTGAAAGCCTGTACGGCATCGCACTGGAACTGCTGGAGATGGCGCCATTGCGCATCGATCGCGACAGCAAGGCCGATCTCGGCTACGGCTTGCTCGTCGACGAACACCGCCAGGCCGTCAAGGCGCAACGGGTGCAATTGACGAAACGCGATTCGATCGAATCCGCCTTCTGCGCGATCGCGCGCAATTGCCTCGACCAGGTGCACGCCAACGAGCGCGGCGTCCAGTCCGGCGATGATCCGTCGAGTGTCCATCAGATGCGTGTCGGGCTGCGTCGCTTGCGTTCGGCGCTCGACCTGTTCGAGAAGGCGATTCCCGCGTTTGCCGGCCTTGACGACGAGCTGCGCTGGATTGCGTCCGAACTCGGCGCGGCGCGTGACTGGGAGGTGCTTGCGGGAACGACGCTCGACCATGCCGGCACGAACGGCTCGCCGGACGAGATCCGTGCGGTCCGCGACGCGTGCGAGCACATTGCCGTCGACAACCGGCAGCGCGCGGCGGCCGCGGTCGAGTCGGTGCGCTACACGCGGCTCGCGTTGCAGCTTGCCTCATGGTTGAACCGAAAGGGTTGGCGAGACGAGATGTCGGATGAACAGCGCGACGCGATCATGCGGCCCGCGAAACCGTTTGCCGAGGATGTCCTGCGCCGCCGGCACCGCAAGCTGATCAAACGCGGCAAGCGGCTGGCCGATCTGGACGATCACCGTCGTCACCGTGCCCGCATCGCGGCGAAGAAGGTCCGATACGCGACGGAATTTTTTGCGTCGCTGTGCAGCAAGCGCGCGGTCCGATCGTATGTCGACGCGCTGACCGCGCTTCAGGACGATCTCGGGTGGCGCAACGACGCCGTTGTCGCGGAGCGGTTTCTGAAGACCCTGCCTCGTACGGCACCCGACACCGCGCCGGGCGCGAGTTTTGCTCGCGGCTTTCTGGCAGCGCGCGTCGCAGCCGATCATCAGCCATTGAAGAAGCGCTGGAAGCGCTTCAAACGCCTGTCGCCGCCGCACTGAATCGGCACGAGGATGACATCGAAGGGCTGACATCGATGGCGCGATATAACCATCGCGCATGCGGGCGTCGGCATCGGTGATGCAACATCAGTTCAGCGCGTTCCGCATCGCCGGCGCGACCTGCTTGATCTTCGGCGTCGTGCTCATTCGTGCGTGACCACGCGGGAACACCGCGCCGTCACGCTCTTCGAAATCGGTCACGCTTCGTTCCGACGCTGCGTTGCAACCCTCGATCAATACCGCTCCGACACACCGTCGATCCCGCGCTCATGCAGCGCGCGGACCAGGCCGGCACGCACGGTCGCGACATCGGAAAACGCCGGCCGCCGATGCGCGGCGATCTCGGCCGCCGTATAAGGCTTGAAATCGCGCGGCAGCGCATCGCGGTTCATCGTCGTGAGCACCCAGTTGAGCACGTCGGCGAGATCCTGATCCGACAGCGCCGAGTTCGACGCGCCGGGCAGGCGCATCACGTACTCGCGCCCGGCCGGCAGATGCGTGAAGTAACCGAGCGAATTCGCGAGCGGCGGCACCTTGCCGGGAATGCCACCGCCCGTCGCCGTGTGGCAGCCCATGCAGTTGAGCACCCAGTGCTGCCGCGCGAGCGTCGCGTCGGTCACGCCGTCGGCATGCGCGGGAACGGCAATCGCGCATGCGGCGGCTACGACGAGCATCGACGACAGGCAGCGCGAGTTGAACGAGCCGATCCACCACGCGGCCGCACGCACGCCACGGCGTCGAACGCGACCGGCATTCACAACCCCAGCCCCTTCGTCACGACCGCGCGTTGCGCGTGAACGGCCGTACCGTCCATCTCCTTCGCACGCGCCGCGCGGATATCGGCCGCGGTGAACGGCTTCGCGTCGCCATGCTTGTCGTTCAGATCGAACACGACGTAGTTGAGCACGTTCGCGATGTCGTCATCGCTCGCACTTGCGAACGACGGCATCTTGAAGTTGTAGCGCTTGTCGTGCACCTTGATTTCGCCGAACATCCCGTGCAACAGCGTCGCGACGAGTTGCGCACGGCCCGCGTCGGCCGTTGCGTACTTGCCCGGATACTCGGTCAGCGGCGGCGCAAGGCCGTCCTGCCCCTTGCCGCCCACCTGATGACACACCGCGCACTGCGCGTCGAACAGGCTCTTGCCCGCGGGGTAATGGACGGCCTGCTGCGCAGCGGCCACGCCCGGCAGCACCAACAACGCGCCGGCCGCCGCCATGCATGCGACCACGATCTTTCCAGCTTGCTTCACTTTCATTGCTTTGCCGCCCCCAGCAGGACCGAAACCGAACAGTGGTAATTCGAATTGCCGTTCGCCATGCACCAGTTGATGTCGTTGTTCAACGACAGCTTGTACAGCGGCTTCTCGCGCTCGTTGCGATTGCAGAAGCATTTGCCGCAGGACGTCTTGCCGCAGCAATCGTTGTACGACACGATGTAGTCCGAACCGTCGTGCGGATTTCGGCAGGTACCGATCCACGTGATCGGCGACGGTGTCGTGCCCGGCGGGCAACTGCTCGACGTGCCGCCGCAGCAGCTGCACAGCCAGCCGTCGATCGCGCAGTACTTCCAGTAATCGCAGCTCGTCGGATCGTCGCTCGCGCCCGACGCGGCGGCGCCGGATGCCGCCGATGCGCCGGACGCCGCGTCGGCCGCATACGCGGTGCGATCGACGGGCAGGAGCGGCAGTATCGCCGATCCCACCAGCACCTTGCCGAGCTTCGCCATCGCGCTGCGCCGCGAACTGTGCTGCGCGACGCCGCGCGCCGACCGTTCGAACCATGAATCAAACAGGCCCATGTCGTTGTTCTCCATTGACGTTGAAAGAGAGTCGACCGCTCACGCGTGCTGCGCGTGCTTCGCGTGCGTTTCGTGGCCGCCGTGGTCGTGATCGCCGTGCACGAACTGCTGCAGCGACGCGACGCCACGCTCCTTCGCTTCGAACAGGCTCTCGAGATGCTCGCGGGTATTGACGAGGCCCTTCGCGCGCACGGTGCCGGCTTCGTCGAGCAGCACCGCGTACGGCAGCTTGCCGATCTGGTACGCGAGACCGAGCTCCTGCGACAGCACGTACGGGAAGCGCGCGAGGTTGTGCTTCTGCGCAAAGCGCGTGTGTTCGTCGAGATCGCCGTCGCTCGCGAGCACGATGTTCACCGGCGTCGATTCGCTTGCCTGCAGCGACGGCAACAGCGGCAGCAGCTTCTTGCAGACCGGGCACGTCGGCGACAGGAAGAACAGCAGCGTCGCCTTGCCCGACGCATCGATGCCGCCGACCTTCACCTGCGCGCCGCGAATGTCGGTCAGCTCGAACATCGGCGCGATCGCGCCGACTGCCGGCCCCTTGTCGATCATCAGCGCGCCGGCGGGCATGATGCGTTCGTACAGGATGCCGATCTGCCGAACGAGCGCGAGACAGATCGCGCCGAGCGCGAGCACGGCAACCCACAGCAAGGCGGTGGAAACGGTGAGAGCGGTTTGCATCATGAATTCCTCAGGTGGGAAAGGCGCGGTACGTTCGCGAGCAGCACGTCGACGGTGAGCAGCGCGCAAACGATCAGCAATACGCAAGAAAACAGCGTCAGGTAGTCGAACCACACGACGGCACGGCCGCCCGGATCGACGAGCGCGGTCGCGGCCAGCGCGACGAGCAGCAGCACGCGCGCGACGTGCAGCCAGCCGATGCCGCGTGGCGCATCCGCGCGTGCTGACGCGAAGCCGGAGCAACCGCAATCGATGTCGGTATGGCCGCGCACGATGTTGATCGTCATGCCGGCAGCGAACACGAGCAGCAACGCGATCAAGCCGAGCGCACCGGCCGTGCGCGTGTCGGGAAACAGCAGCGCGGCCGCGCACAGCGCTTCCGCGAGCGGAATCGTGAATGCCGCCGGCGCGGTGAGCGCATCGGGCAGCAGTCGATAGCCGGCGAGCGCGTGCCGGAATGCAGCGGGCCGGCGCATCTTCGCGAAGGCGCCGAGCAGCACGACGACGGCCGCGCCGGCCTGCGCGCTGGTGGCGAGTACGGGATCGAGCGTCATCGCGGCCTCACGGGTTCACGAGCAGCGTAGACGTACTGCCGATCTGCTTCTCGACGTGCTGCAGCTTGCCGGTGCGCGCGTCCATCACGACGAGATCCGACGTGCCGGTCAATCCGTAGAACAACGGCTTGTCGTCGTCGCTGACCTGGATCGATACGAGCGGATCGACCTTCTGCTGCGCGAGATCCCAGCGCGCGACGCGCTGCTTCGTCTTCAGGTCGTACACCCACACCTGCGTGCCGGGATCCTTGTGCGAGCCGTCGCTGCCCTTGTGCATCAGCACGTAGTAGCGGTGCTGCTTCGCCTGCACGGCCGTCTGCTGCATGCCGCCGGGGCGCCAGCCTTCGGCGCGCTCCGCGCCCGTCAGGAGCGACCACGACTTGCCGAACGTCGCCTTGTCACCGCTGAAAGTCGCGCTGCGCACGTTGCCGTGATACGTCGTGAACAGATAGCCGCCGTCGTAGCGCGACGCGTTCACGAAGGCCGGATCCTGGTCGACGTCGATGAACGCATCCGACATCGTGCGCTTCACTTCCTTGCCGTTCGCGTCGAGCGTGATGGTCAGCGCCTTGCCGCTTTCGCACAGCGCGGTGAAGCGGTCGTTGCCCGACGG
Source organism: Burkholderia sp. IMCC1007 (assembly GCF_027257875.1). Taxonomy (GTDB): domain Bacteria; phylum Pseudomonadota; class Gammaproteobacteria; order Burkholderiales; family Burkholderiaceae; genus Burkholderia. The sequence continues at coordinate 175,057 of NZ_JAPVQY010000007.1, read as the reverse complement.
ATATGCGAGCACGCACGCCGCGGTATCGATTTCCGACAGCACCTTCTTCGATACCGCATCGATTACCGTCACCGACGCGGCCGGCGTGATGTTCGCCACATACAGCCGCTTGCCGTCGGCGCTGAACGCGGTGTTGTACGGCGACGGCACGTGCTGCCCGTGCTTCGCCGGAATCACGATCTCGCCCGTGTGATCGAGCGTCGTGTTGTCCGTCATCTCGACGACGTCGGTGCGCGTGCCGTGCGAGCCGCGCGAGAAATACGTCGTCGCGATGAAGCTCGTCTTGTGGTCGGGCGAGATCGCGAGGCCGGGCGCGAAGCCGCCGTCGATCTGGCCGAGCAGCTTTTTCGCGTCGGCGTCGTACACGTAGATGCGCCCGTCGGTCATGTTGGGCATCGCGATATCGACGACGTACACCTCGTGCGGATGCCACGGCGGCATCTTCTGTACGACCAGTTCCTCGGGCTTTTCCGTCGCGTACGCGCTGCCGGCCCACGCCGCCGCGCACGCTAGCGTCGCCGCGCATGCCGCGGTTCGTCGCCTTGTCCTCATGTCGCCTCCAGTTGGGAATCACGTTATGTGGGGCGACTGTAGTTCGACAATAAATCCGCTCAGCACCAGGACCGGCAACGCGTGCGTGCCGATTCGGGATATTGGAAAAGCGCCTGAAAGCCACGGGAAACGCTCCCCTTCCGGCCCCTGAAAAACCCCTGCCGAATAGCGCTCGTCCGTATTGCGCCGACCGTGTGGTCGGTTTATTCTTGCGCCGTCCGAACGATCGCCGGAGGCGCCGTGCTCGTGTTTCACCAGATGTTCGACGACGCAGACCGGCATGCCGAGGCGTTGCGCGGCTGGGATCAACGTTACGACCAGATCGGCGCTGGCTCGTATCGCAGCGCGGTCAAGCACGTCGAACTCGACGGCGTGCAACTGTTCCAGGAAGCGGCGAACGTGCGCACCATCCAGCGTGGACAATTGCCGTCCGGCCATACGGTGTTCGGGATGCCGCTCACCGGCTCCGGCACCTTCGCGTTCGGCGATGCGCGCATCGACCGCGGCACGGTCGTGATGGCGCGCGGCGGCTCGCCGTTCGAACTCCATTCTCCCGACGACATGTCGCTGATGGGCGTGGTCGTCGACCCCGAGCTGATGCAGCAGATCGAGGACGCGGCCGACGTGCGGGTGGACGAACGCGCGCTGCGGCGCGGTGTCGTCGACGTGCCGGTCGCCGCGCGCGAACGCGCGAGCGTGCAGCTCGCGACGCTGCTCGAACGCGTGCTGACGGGGCCCGATACGTTCGATGCCGCGCGTGCGCAGTGCGACCTGCGCGGCGCCGTCGCGAACGTGCTCGTCGATCTCCTCACGTACCGGATGCCCGAGCCGTCCAACCGCCTCACGCACGCGTGCCACGCCGACATCGTGCGCCGCGTGCACGACTACGTGATCGAGCACCCGGAAGCGCCCGTCGACATCCTCAGCCTGTGCACGCAACTGCGCGTGAGCCGGCGCACGATGCAGAACAGCTTTCAGTCGGTCGCGCAGACGAGCCCGCTGAACTACACGCGCTCGCTGCGCCTGTCGCAGGTGCGCCGCCTGCTGCTCGACACGCGGCAAGCCGATCTGCCGATCAGCGAAGCGGCCGCGCGCTGGGGCTTCATCCACCTCGGGCATTTCGCGAACGCGTACAAGGCGCAGTTCGGCGAACTGCCTTCGACCACCGCACGCCGGTCGGCGCGTCGCTCGAAAACGCGCTGAGCGTCGGCAAAACCCGCGATAATCCGGTGTTGAACGTTCGGCTCGCGCGAGCCGGGCGCGGTGTGTGCGCCTGCCGGACCGCGTGCCGGACCGCGTGCCGCGCCGAGCCGCATCGCGCGGCACGCGACAACTACCCCGATTCCACCCCCACGCTCCGATGCCAGAGGATTTCCACTTCCTGTTGCTGCCCGGCTTCTCCGCGCTCGGCTTCATGTCCGCGGTCGAGCCGTTGCGCGTCGCGAACCGCTTTCGCAGCGAGCTGTACCGCTGGCACGTCATCAGCGCGGACGGCGCGCCCGTGGCCGCGAGCAACGGGATCCCGGTCGCGGCCGAAGCCGCATGCGCGGACGTCGCGCAGGTCGAGACCGTGTTCGTCGTCGCCGGCTTCGATCCGCTCGTGTGCTACGACCGCGCGCTCGCCGACTGGCTGCGCCGCCAGAACCGGCACGGCGCGACGCTCGGCGGCATCGACACCGGCAGCTTCGTGCTCGCGGAAGCCGGGCTGTTCGAGCCGTCGCAAACGCTCACGCTGCACTGGGAAGCACTCGCCGCGTTCCGCGAACGCTACCCGCGGCTCAACGCGACGCAGGAACTGTTCGAGATCGACGACCGGCGCATCACGTGCGCGGGCGGCACCGCGTCGATCGACATGATGCTCGACCTGATCGGCCGGCGGCACGGCGCCGAGCTCGCTGCGGCGATTTCCGAGCAGTTCGTCGTGAGCCGCATCCGGCAGCGCTCGGACAGCCAGCGGCTCGAGATCGCCGCGCGCTACGGCGTGCACAACCGCAAGCTGATCCAGGTGATCGGCACGATGCAGCGGCACATGGAGAATCCGCTCGGCTCCGATGCGCTCGCGCAGGACGTGTCGATCACGCGGCGCCAGCTCGAACGGCTGTTCAGCGCGACGCTGAACGACACGCCGACGCGCTTCTACCTGAACCTGCGTCTCGATCGCGCGCGCGAGCTGCTGCAGCAGACCGACATGAGCATCACGTCCGTGTGCGTCGCGTGCGGGTTCGAATCGCCGTCGCATTTCTCGCGCACGTACCGTTCGCGGTTCGGCGTGAGCCCGCGCAGCGACCGCCGGCCGACGCGCTGAATGTCGCCGATTTGGCGTGCAAGCCGGCGCGCCATACTGCGGCGATCGAGCCTCCTTCCCGGAAACCGACCGCGCCCGCGTGCCCGTGCGGGCGCGTGTGCCGTTCCGGCTAGAATCGCCGTTCGCTCACTTCCGCAACACGGTGAACCGCCATGAAGGATTTCTCCCGCTCCGTCGACGAGCTCTCGCCCGAGCGCGTCACGACCGCATTCGACCTGCCCGGCCATGCGACCGTCCGCTCGCTCGGCGTCGCGCAGGGCATCATCGTGCGTTCGCGTTCGATCGTCGGCTCGTTCGGCGCGGGGCTGCAAACGCTGTTCGGTGGCAACATCACGTTGTATACGTCGCTGTGCGAGAAGGCGCGCCAGCAAGCCTTCGACAAGATGCTCGCCGATGCGCGCAAGCTCGGCGCGAACGCGATCGTCGCGATGCGCTACGACTCGACCGAGATCGGGGCGGGCGTGACCGAAGTCATCTGCTACGGCACGGCCGTGCGCGTGACGCCGGACGCGTGACGCACGGCAGATGACGCATGACGCCCTTCAAGCGTCGCGTTCGAGCGACTTCATGTTGGTCAACTGAGGAAAGAGCCGCATCCACGTGAGCGCGACGGCGATCGTCGCCGCGCCGCCGACGACGATCGCGGCCGGCGCGCCCCACCACGCGGCCGTCACGCCCGATTCGAATTCGCCGAGCTGGTTCGACGTGCCGATGAACAGCGAGTTGACCGCGCTCACGCGCCCGAGCATGTCGTCCGGCGTTCTCAGCTGCACGAGCGACAGGCGCACGACGACGCTCACCACGTCCGATGCGCCGAGCGCCGCCAGCGCGACGAGCGACAGCACGAAATGCCGCGACAGCCCGAACACGATCGTCGCGATGCCGAACGCGACCACGCCGCCGAACATCGCGCGGCCGGGCCGCCCCTTCAACGGAAAGCGCGTGAGCCACAGCGTGCCCGCGAGCGCGCCGACCGCGGGCGCCGCGCGCAATGCGCCGAGCCCCCACGGCCCTACCTGCAGGATGTCGCGTGCGTAGATCGGCAGCAGCGCGGTCGCGCCGCCGAACAGCACCGCGAACAGGTCGAGCGACAGCGCGCCGAGGATCGCCGGCTCGCGGCGGATGAACGCGATGCCCGAGAACACCGAGCGCAGCGTGACAGGCTCGCGCGCGGGCGGCGCGCTACGCAGCGGGATCGTGCCGCTCAGCATCGCCGCGATCGCGAACGCGACGACGCTCGTGCCGAATGCAACCGGCGCGCCGAGGCCGTACAGCAACCCGCCAAACGCGGGCCCGAGAATCTGCGCGGCCTGGTTCGCGGACGTCGACAACGCGGTCGCGCGCGGCAGGTCGCTGCGCGGCACGACGGCCGGCAGCAGCGACGACACCGACGGCGATTCGAACGCGCGCGCGGTGCCGACGATCGCCGCGAGCGCATAGACACCCGGTGCCGCCAGCCACCCTTTCGCCGCGCCGAGCAGGAACACGCCGGCGGCCACCGCCTCGACGCTCTGGCAGATCGTCGCGATACGGCGCCGGTCGTAGCGGTCGGCCACCTGCCCGACGACGAGCGTCAGCGCGAACATCGGCACGAACTGCGCGAGGCCGACGAGGCCGAGCGCGAATGCGCTGTGGGTGAGCGTATACACGTACCAGCCGATCGCGATCGAGAGGATCTGGAATGCCAGCGACGACATCACGCGCGTACCCCAGAAACGCTGGAAGGGTGCGTGGCGGAACAGGTTGGCGGGTAACTGCGATGGGGAGCTGGATTCGGGTATTGGGGTGGTCATCGGGAAGGCGTTATCGAAGGGTGGCCGGTGATCGATGATCGCGCGATGCGGCCAAAGCGGGATGATATCGCCAAGGGCGGAAGGCCGGCAGGCGGCCGGTGCGGAGGACGAGAGCCCGCTTCAGGCGTGGACGCAGGTCATCGCACGGCGTTGCGGGAAAAAACGGTTCTTCGTGGATTATTGGGGATGTCTCTTGCCGACCCTTCTGCGCCGTTCGAGTCTTCCGCAACTCGATGGCGGCTATCCGAGTCCAACGGTCATCCGCCTTCACATTCGCTCGGCCAGGTGATCGGCCGACCCTGCCGCTGCATCGGATTGCACGGATTTGCCGGGCAGATGGTCACAACGCCCCGTCCGGCTAGACGGCGACTCCTCGACGGGCTGTCCTGTAGGACTCCGAGCAAGTGTCGGTCCGATCAACAATTTGCCGAAGGTGAATTCCGTAGCCGGCCGGATTCGATGCGAATCTCGCAAAAAACCCCTCGCACGAGGCGAGGGGCCCAAAGCCAGGCCGAGGGGAAAGCCTCTCGGCGAGAGGCTCGACAGCTTAGGGACGGTCCATACTCAGGTTGTAGAAGTTTTGCGCGGCATCGGCGCTGATCGATGCGGAAAGTCCCGCAGCGGCGATTCTCAGGCCGATCGATTCGTTGACGTTCGTGGCAGCGGCCCGATGCCGCAGGCCAACGACGGGATCGTTGATGGTCCAGGTATCCACGCGCCCATCCTCGATACGCGTCCGGGTATAGGAGTTCGCGGTGGTGTCGACAGAGTCGATCCTATTGCTGTAAGCCTCGAAGGCACCCATTGCGCCGCTCCGATTCATCGTCAAGTCCCAATATGCATTCGTCGTGCCGACGGTCGGCAGCGTCATGGTATAGGCCTTGGTAGCAACCGTGAAGCCACCAGGACGCGTCCAGAACATGGAGACGTGGCCATCGGTGCCGACAAAAGTGATCGCATACCCGGTGCCACCGTTGGAAGGCGTGCTTGCCAGACCGTCCGCCCCTTCGGTGAAGACCGGGAAATCAGCGTCCGTCCAGACGTAGCAAGGGATGCCGGCATAGCAGCGGCTGCCGGCCGTGACCTTGCCGTCGGCGCCGAGCGTCATGTTGACGCGACTCGGTACCAGATTGCCGGCGCTGTTGGCATTGGTCGCGTAGGTAAGACCCACCCAATTTCCCGCCTTTTGGTCCGTGGAGATCTTTTGCGCCGGTACCAGGAACCTTGCGTACGTGGAGGCGCCACGCACGTCGCGCAAGAGCGCGATCCCGCCCTTGCCGACGACCATGTCATAGCCGTACTGACTATCCGAATTGAGGAAGCGGCACGCCTGACTGGAATCAGCCGTAAGCGTATCGACCGCGCCATCGCGCTGATAGGTCACGTTGAGCTTTGCGGCGTCCACTGTCACCGACTCGATCGAGTTGTCGGCCGTATTGATACTGAAGTACTTGCCGCTACGAAAGCTGGCGCAGGACGCCGCCGAAGGTTGCAGGATAGTTTGAATCGGGCCGGTCGAATTGCCGCCGGGATTCGCCGCGACTGCCGTGGATAGATCTTCCAGGGTCGTGCCGGACGCGGCCATCGCGGCACCGAGTTTGTCGATGGCCTGGTCCATGGCGTTGCCGGCAGTGCTGCCGGTTGCTGCGACAAGCGTGTCCGAAATGGGGTTCGCCGCACCCAGATCGACAATGCCGCTAAGCGTGAGGCTGACTGCCGAGACCGCGCTGGTGACGCCATCGGAGGTCAGCTTGCCTTGCGCGGTCGTGTCGAAAGTATTGAAAAAATCAGTAGTGCTACCGCCTGCGATGGCCGCCGTAACGAGCTCGGTCAGAGGCGTGATATTCGCAACCGCAGCTGTGCCGGAGCCCGCATCCACGACCGAGTGCATCACCGTCCCGTTCGGAGCCTGGACGCTCAGCACGCACGGGCGCACGGCGTTCGGAATATCAACAGTGAAAGTGCCATCCGCGGCAGTCGTGGCCGTACCCGCCCCCGTCGCGCATTTGGCTTGAACGGTGGCTCCCGCCAGTGCCGCACCCGTCGCCGCGGTGCCGCTGATCTTCGTCGTCGAGGTAGTCGTAGCCGCCCCACTGTTCTCGCCACCGCCACAAGCCGTCAAGGTAGCCGCAGCGACAGCCACGGCAAGCAGTTCTGCTTTCATTTTTCTGGCTCCTTAAGGTATCCCGCGCCCGGATCTGAACGACCCGTAGCGCCTTCCCGTCCGCTGTTTTTGGTTTCGGCATGCGCAGCAAACAACCTGTGCAGCCGGGGAAAGTATGCGAGTGGAGCCAGAATGTCCGCATCATCAATATTGATAGTGAAACAACAGACCGTTTCACGGTATCGAACACACCTGCCATAGAGCGGCCGCCCACGCGAGCGAGCTTCAACGACCGATCCGTTTTTCCGACAAGCCCGGTATCGGCGATGCGTTCGGCAACGCGGTTGCTGCGAACAACCCTGTCTGCTTTGAAATACCATGCAGCAACAGGCTCGGTCATCGGAGCGCCGCTGTGCCCGCGCCAGTCAATTGACCTTGTGTTGTGAGAGTACCGATAACATCGTGCTCACGGCTTTGACCTGCGATCGAGCGTCGGTCTTTGCAAGAATGGCCCGCACCTGGTATCTGACCGTGTTGGGTGAGACCCCTTTGGTGTCCGCATAATCCTCCGGCGGCGTGCCTTCGATCAGCGCCTCCGCCACGGCCGCTTCCGCTGGCGTCAAACCAAAAGCCTGCTGCAACTGCTTGGCGGTGACAGGCGGCCCGTTTCCACGCATCCTTGCCGAAATCAGGACCGATGCGGAGCCGAAAGTGGTCAGCGATTGCCCCGGAATGGCGGCAATACTCATGAACAGGTCGTGACTGGCTCCGGTGGCGTTTCGCAGCGCCAGGCTTTCCCCGTGTCTGGATCGCGCAACCCGAAGGATCGCCGCGAGCAGTGCGTCATTCTCCGGAGCGTGTGGCGCTGCCAGTCGACCGTACCTGAGCCTGAGCGCAGTGCCGGCTTTCAGCATCGCCTCCCCAGCCTGATTGGAAAACACGAGGCGCCCATCCTTGTCGAGCGCGAAGACGGCAAGGCCCAGTTGCTCCATGAGTTCAGTCCCCAGCGCGGCGTCCCGGTGCAGTGCGTTGGCATCCTGCCAAAGATTGATCGTTCGGTGCAGGTGTGGGATCAGGCTGGCGGCAGTCTCCCGGTCTTCGTCCGAGTACGGAGTCCGCCCGGCGGCGCGCAGCAGGCCCAGGAGGGTGTCGCTGCTGCCTGGTCGGGTAAGGCGGGCTCCCAGAAGATAGCGCAGCCCTGCGGTCGGGATCTGGTAGTCCTGGTAGAACTCGCTTTGCGCTACGTCACGCTCGCTGATGTGATCCTGGCAGGCGACGAGCGTGCCGGCGGGCGCTCGCTCCACCAAGCTCCGTCTCGGGTCCAGCGCACCATAGTATTGCTCGTAGAGCGTGATGATCGGGTCCCAGTCGATCCCTGGTGAATACACCGAGAGCCCGGGGCGGTTGTTCTCCGAATCCCAACTGAACATATGGAACCACGTCGCGCCGATCGCCTCTGTAGTGCGCTGCAGGACTTCCAGGAAATCATCTTGCCGGATGGCGGCCTCGTAGAGGTCTCCAATCAGATGGTCTCTTAGCATGTCCGCTCCCCAACGGATTAGCGACCGGAGCCTGTCGGGCGGCTCTTGGGTCGAGGCTCGTAGATTTACTAGGTAAGGACGATAGCGAATCGTAATAACCCTGTAAAGCCACGTTGATCCGGAGGTGCGTAAACGCGAACACCGTGTCCGTAATGGATTTTTCGCCCGAGCCAATTAACGGGACGGTGTCAAGTAGGCAAACTGCGGACGCAGCCGCTCGCGCGGCCAGTTTTTAATTTCAGGACCCGGATGCAGTGGACTGGCCGCGTCCGTTTCTTCGTTTGCTGCTAAGACGGATCGCGCCACACACAGGTCAAGATCTACGAGATCGCAAGCGTCAAGAGACCTGAAATTGCATCCGTCACGATGTGCTCGACATAGGGGATGCGGTAGTGACTCGTGTGTGAGTACGCGTCGCCCAACGTTGTCAGGACGCCAACGATCAGCGCATTGCCGTATCGATGCGCGTAGAGTTTCGCCAAAGGCGTGAAAGTCAGCAGTACGGCGAGAGTCTAGCAAGCAGTCCTGTATGAAATGCAATAGTCCAGCGCGCGAGGCTCATGACATTTCCCCTGCTCCCCGGCATGCAGGTCATGCACGCACTGGTCGGCTGCCAGAAACGCTGGATAAACAGTCTGACGCGGTGCTTCTACTCGGTTGACATGATGCATTCCCATCGGTGACTGACCTGGGTGCCGGTTGTGAATGGCTGATAATGGCCGAATGCAGCCCGACGCGCGCTCTGCTGTAGTTGACTAGGGGCGGTGCTCGCTACAACCGTGAACGGCCCCTCGACCGGGAATTGTCGTGAGGACTTCCGACCGCCGGCATTCCTCCCCGCTGTCCCGCACAATTCCACAAACAACAAAAAAAAGCGCGAACCGCAGTTCGCGCCAAAGAGAGACCTCGCTGAAGACATCGAAATATCTACCGCACCACCCCGTTCAGAACGAATGCCGCATGCCGATCCGCACGTCGGCTTGCGTCTGCGTCGTCGACGGCGTGAAGCTATAACCGATGACCGCATCGACGCCCTGCGACGCGCGCAGGTAATCGCCCGAGATATACACGTCGGTGCGCTTCGACAGCAGGTAATGCAGGCCGGCCGTGCCCTGGTTCCAGTGGTGGCCTTCGAAGCGCGTGTGCTGATAGCCCGCGATGAAGCTCAGCGCCGGCGTGAACTGGTACAGGCCACCGCCTTCATACACCTGCATGTGCGACGACTGGCCGAAGCCCTTGATCGTCGTGTACGAGAAGTTCGCGTCGAGCGACAGCTTGCCGATCGTGTAGCTCGTGCCGATGCCGAACGTCCCCTGGCTGTCGACGTCCATCGCCGTGTTCGAGAACAGGTCGGTGCGCGCGCCGGTCGCCGGATCGACGGTGACGGTCTGCTGGCCGAGGAACGTATGCGTGCCGATCATCGCGTACGGGTCGAACGCATAGATGCCATTCGGGTTGTTCAGGCGCGTGTACGCGGCGCCGACCGAGAAGTCGCCCTGCGTGAAGCTCGCGCCCGCGCTCCATGCGCTGTTGCGGTGGAAGTTGCCGGCGACGTTGCCGAACGAGTACATCGCGCCGAACTTGAAGCCGCTCAGGTCGTTCGACAGGAATTTCACCGAGTTCGGGAGGCGGTCGCCGTTGAAGCGGTCGAAGTCGCCCTGGTGGATCGCATAGCCGCTGCCCCATGCGGAGATGTTGTAGATCGACACGAGCTCGTTGGTGATGTCGAGCTGGTTGCCGAACGACAGCGTGCCCCAGTTGTTCTGCAGACCGACGTAAGCCTGACGCCCGAACTCCGCACCGCCGAAGCCGAGCTGCCCGTTGCCGAGGTGGAAACCGCTCTCGAGCGCGAAGACGGCCTTCAGTCCGCCGCCGAGATCTTCCGTGCCCTTCAGGCCGAAGCGGTTCCCGTACGCGACGCCGTCGTCGAACTTGACCACGTGCGAACCGCCCGTATTGTTCACGTACGTGATGCCCGCGTCGAGAATCCCGTACAGCGTCACGCTGCTCTGCGCGTGGCCGATGGCGGGAATACAGGCCGCGCAAACCAGCGCGGCAGCTACGGCAACTTTCTTTTGCTTCATTCTCGCCCACCCTCCCTGAACCGTTCAATGGAAAGAACCGTGGCCTGGCGCGCGCCGCAATACGCCGGCTGATTCGAATGCAGTACGTCCGATGGCTTCGGCATTTCTGTTTTTGCAATAACGCAGCCATTGGCGAAAAATACAAACCCATATTTCGGGTCACCCGTCTGAAGGCGACACCAAATGGTCTCGATGCGACTGCTCGGGAAAACACGGAGACGGGCAGCCGGGCAAAAAAGCCGGCCGCCCGGACGAGCTCAGTGGCCGTCGAGCGCCGCGCGCACGGCCGGCAGCGCGGGTGTGCCGGACGCGGTGGTCACGCCGTCGAGCCAGCCCTCGACGAGCGTGGGGTCGGCCTTCAGCGCACGCTGCGCCGCGACGGAAGGCGACGACTTGTTCTCGAGCATGTCGGCGATCATCTTGTTCTCGACGTCGACGGAGAACGTCATCTGCCGGAACAGCCGCGCGAGGTTCGCGCACTGGCCGGCAAAGCCCGAACGCGTCACGGTGTTGACGGTCGCGCCGCCGTAGTTCGGCCCGAAGTACGCGTCGCCACCCGACAGGTAGGTCAGGTGGAACTTCGTGTTCATCAGATGCGGCTCCCACGCGAGAAACACGATCCAGCGCTTGTCGCGCACGGCGCGCTCGACCTGCGTGAGCATCCCCGTCTCGCTCGATTCGACCAGCGACCAGTTCGCCGAACCGAGCGCATGGTCGGCCAGCATCCGCTTGATGTTCTGGTTCGCGGGCGCGCCGGGCTCGATCCCGTAGATCTTGTCGCCGAAGCGGTCCGCGTAGCGCGCGAGATCGGCGAACGTGTGCACGCCGGCGGCCGCGACGTAGTCGGGCACCGCAAGCGTGAACTTCGCGCCGCTCAGGTTCGCGTGCAGCACGTCGATCGATTTCTCGTCGACGAACGGCTTCACGAGCGGCGCCTGCGCGGGCATCCAGTTGCCGAGGAACACGTCGACCTGCCCTTTCTTCAACCCCTGGTACGTGATCGGCACCGACAGGTTCGCGACGTCCTGCCGGTAGCCGAGCGCCTTCAGCACGACGCCGGCCATCGCGTTGGTCGCGTCGATGTCGGTCCAGCCGGGCGCCGCCATCTTCACGTCGCGGCATGTCTGCGGGTCGGCGGCGTGCGCCGGCTGTGTCGCCATCACGCAGGCCGCTGCGGCGAATACCGCGCCGATGCTTCGGATTGCTGCATTGCACTGTCGTTTCATGATTCGCTTCCTCCGTCGTTCGTCAATGTCCGCGATGCGGTACGTTCAGCGCCCGACGCGCGGAAAGCGCGCCATCGCTTCGAGCGTGTCGAGTTCGATGTGATTGCGCATGTAGCGCTGGGTCGCATCGGTGAACGGCTGCCAGTCCCACGCCTGGATGCGGCCCTGCGTCGTCGCGGCGTAATGGAAACGGCGCCGCCGCTGGCTGGCGCGCACCTGCGCATCGAGCTCGCGCAGGTTCCAGCGCTGCGCGGCCTCGGAACGGAATGCGGCGAGCAGGTCGGCGGCTTCGGGCGTCCCGGCCAGGTTGGTGCGCTCGCGCGGATCGTGAGCGAGGTTGTAGAGCTGGTCGGGATCGGCCGGGCAATGCACGTACTTCCAGTCGCCGCGGCGGATCATCACGACGGGTGCGACCGCCCCTTCCGCGAGGTATTCGCCGAGCGCGACGTCGTGCGCGGGCTTGCCATGCAGATGCGGCACGAGGCTCGCGCCGTCCACTGCATCGGGCCAGCCGCCGGCCGGTGCGGCGCCGGCCAGATCGACGAGCGTCGGCAGCAGGTCGACGTGCGACACGGGCCCGCGCACGCGCGCCGCGTCGAAGCGGTTCGGCGCGTGGACGATCAGCGGCACGCGGCAGCCGCCTTCGAAGAACGTCATCTTGTACCAGAGCCCGCGCTCGCCGAGCATGTCGCCGTGGTCCGACGTGACGATCACGATCGTGTCGTCGGCGAACCCGCATTGCTCGAGCGCGCCCAGCACGCTGCCGAACTGCGCATCGACGTAGGACGTCGCGCCGTAGTACGCATGGCGCGCGGCACGGATCTGCGCGTCGGTCGGCGGGGTGCGGTCGTTTTCGCAGACGAAGCGCAGCCGCTGCGAATGCGGGTCGCTTTCGGCGGCATCGAGCCGCACGGCCGGCATGTCGATTTCGTCGTCGCTGTACAGATCCCAGTATTCGCGCGTGATCGCATATGGATCGTGCGGATGCGTCAGCGACACGACCATGCAGAACGGCCGCTCGTCGTGCCCGGCCGCCCGCTCGCGCGCGACGTCATACAGCTTCTGCTTGGCCGCGAACGTGACTTCGTCGTCGAAGTCGAGCTGGTTCGTGCGCACGCACGGGCCGGCGTCGAGCACCGAGCTCATGTTGTGATACCAGCTCGGCCGCTCGGTGGGCCGATCCCAGTCCGGCACCCAGCCGAAGTCGGCCGGATAGATGTCGGTCGTGAGCCGCTCCTCGAAGCCGTGCAGCTGGTCGGGGCCGCAGAAGTGCATCTTGCCGGACAGCATCGTCCGGTAGCCGCCCGCGCGCAGGTAGTGCGCGAACGTCAGCGTTTGCGCCGGCAATTCGGCGGCGTTATCGTAGGCGCCGATACCCGACGGCAGCTTGCCGGTCAAAAGCGAGAAGCGCGACGGCGCGCATAGCGGGCTCGCGCAATATGCGGCGTCGAACACCACGCCTTGCGCGGCCAGCCGGTCGAGCGTCGGCGTGCGCGCGACGCGGTTGCCGTAGGCCGGCAACGCGAACGGCGTGAGCTGGTCGGCCATCAGGATCAGGATGTTGGGAGTCGGGTTCGTCATCGGCGGTCGTGGAGAAATCGGTGTTCGAACGGAATGTCGCGCAGCATGAGCAGCGATGCAGTCGACATGACGGACACGGCCTGCAGAAAGTGCCGCGCGCGCCTGCCGCGACTGGCAGAATCGCGGAAGGCCTGGCGCAGCGCTGGCGCGCCGTCCGAAGCACTATCGCCCGCCCGAATTCGCGCGGGAAGATATCCTCCCCTTATGGGGCCATTAGAGAGACTTATGTCGAGATCCGAAGCGTTACCGTCGATGCAGGCGCTGCGCGCGTTCGAATCGGCCGCCCGTCTCGCGAGCTTCACGGCCGCCGCGCGCGAGCTGGGCTCGACGCAGCCGGCCGTGAGCCAGCAGGTGTTCCAGCTGGAGGCGGAGCTCGGCGTGCCTCTGTTCGAGCGCAGCCCGCGCGGCGTCACGCTGACGACCGACGGCCAGTGCCTGTACGAAGCGGTGCGGCAGAGCCTCGACACGCTGCGCGGCGCGACCGCGACGCTGCGCGCGCGCCGCGAGCACGGCGCGCTCACGATCGTCACGGATTTCGGGTTCGCCACCTACTGGCTGATGCCGCGCCTGGCCGGCCTGAAGCACGTGATGCCGGACGTCGACGTGCGGGTCGTCACGTCGCAGGATTACGACGCGCAGCGCGACCATGCCGACATCGCGATCCTGTTCGGCGACGGCCACTGGCCGTCGTGCACGGCCGCGCGGCTCTTTCCGGAATCGGTCACGCCCGTCTGCTCGCCGGCGTTTCGCGCCGCGCATCCGCATGTCGCGCGGCCCGACCACCTGCATGCGCTGCCGCTGCTGCACGTGCAGCCGACGCGCCCCGAGCGCTGGCTGTCGTGGGCCGGCTGGTTCGACGCGCACGGCGTCGATACGCTGGCCGCCGCGCGCGGCGTGACGTTCAACAGCTATGCGCTGGTGATCCATGCGGCGCTGCTCGGCGAGGGCGTCGCGCTCGGCTGGTCGCCGCTCGTCGACGAGCTCGTCGCGTCCGGGCAACTGGTGAAGCTCGTCGACGCGCCGGTCGTGACGTCGCGCGGCTACTTCCTGGTGCGGCCGCCGCAGCGGCCCGAGCCGGACGCCACCCACGTGTTCCGCCGCTGGCTCCTCGACGCGTGCGCGCCGGCGTGACGGGCCGCCCGGCGGCGTGAACACCGCCGCATCACCCGCGGCGCGCCGTGCGCCCCTGCTGGCGTACCGATACCAGCCACACGGCGCGTTGGTTCTATCCGCGCAAAAATCGTCCTGATTTACTTGAGTCTCCCGCTACCCGCGTCGCGCGGCGCCCCGCTGCGCCCCGCGCGGGCTCGCGCCCCATGACACCCGAGGATTCTCATGACCGCCGACTCACGCCCCGATCAATTCGTCCTGACGCTGTCGTGCCCGAGCGCGGCCGGCCAGGTCGCCGCCGTCGTCGGCTTTCTCGAACGCCATCGCTGCTACGTCGATGCGCTGAACGTGTTCGACGACGATCTCAGCAATCACTTCTTCGTGCGCTGCGTGTTTCATCCGACGGATGAGACGCTGCAGATCGACGCGCTGCGCCAGGAGTTCGGGCCGATCGCGGCCACGCTCGGCGGCGACGCCGAAGGCGCTGCGCAATGGGCGATCCACGACGTGAACGCGCGCCCGAAGGTGCTGATCATGGTGTCGAAGCTCGAGCACTGCCTCGCGGATCTGCTGTTCCGCTGGCGGATGGGCGAGCTGAAGATGGACATCGTCGGCATCGTGTCGAACCATCCGGACTTCGAACCACTGGCGACGCAGCACGGGCTGCCGTTCCGGCACTTCCCGATCACGGCCGACACCAAGGCGCAGCAGGAAGCGCAGTGGCTCGACTTCTTCGAGTCGAGCGGCGCCGAACTCGTGATCCTCGCGCGCTACATGCAGGTGCTGTCGCAGGAAACGAGCGCGAAGCTCGCGAACCGCGCGATCAATATCCATCACTCGTTCCTGCCGGGCTTCAAGGGCGCGAAGCCGTATCACCAGGCGCATGCGCGCGGCGTGAAGCTGATCGGCGCGACCGCGCACTTCGTGACCGACGATCTCGACGAAGGCCCGATCATCGAGCAGGTGGTCGAGCGGGTCGATCACGCGCTGCGGCCGGAGCAACTGCTCGCGGTCGGGCGTGACGTCGAATCGATCACGCTCGCACGGGCGGTGAAGGCGTTCATCGAGCGGCGGGTGTTCCTGAACGGCGATCGGACGGTGGTGTTTCCGTAAGCGCGTCGGTTCGGCCAGCCGCCCACAAAAAAACCGACCGGCAATCAGCCGGTCGGTTTTTTTTCATGCAGTTCGTCGCGTCGCGCGACGGCCCGGGTGCGGTGTCCGGGTTCGCCGCGCGAAGCGTCACGCGCTTACTTCACCCACGCGAAGTAATACGACAACCAGATCGTGAGCGCCGCGCCAACCAGCGCCGCATACGGCATCAAACTCAGCCACATCGCGCGCTTCGGCACTTCGAGTTCCATGTCGCGCTGCATCTGCGCGGGGAAACGGCCGCGATCCTGCCAGTAGTGGCGGAACAGGAACACCGGCACGATCAGCAGCATCGCGATCAGCCCGTTGCGCAGCGTGCCTTCGCCCTGCAGGTTCGCACCCGCGCCGACGTAGACGAGGTTCGCATAGCCGCAGATCGAGCCGGCGACGAGCAGCCACGTCGGGCAGCGGAACGGCCGATCCCAGTTGCCGCGATCCATCCGGTGGATCCAGCCGGACTGAAGGTTCAGGAATACGAACAACATGTAGCAGACGTTCGAGATCGACAGCACCGTCATGTAGTCCGACATCATCAGCAACACGAGGTTGAAGCCGAGGTCGGTCCACATCGCGCGCGTGGGCGAGCCGTGCTCGTTCACGTGCGACAGGTACTTCGGCAGCCAGCCGTCGACCGATGCCTGGTACAGCGTGCGCGACGAGCCCATCATCGACGTCATCACGATCAGCAGGATCGACAGCATCAGCATCACGACGACCGCATTCGCGACCCACGCGCCGCCGCCGACGATCTTCGCCATCGCGGCCGCGACGCCGGTGCCGTCGCCGATCGCCGGATCGAGCATCGCCTGCGTGCCGAGCGCGCCCTGGAACGCCATCGGCACGAGCGTCATCACGACGAGACACAGCGCGCCCGACCAGAAGATCGCCTTCGCGGTGTCGCGGCGCGGATCGCGGAATTCGCGCGTGTAGCAGACGGCCGTCTCGAAACCGTACGACGCCCAGCCGGCCATGAACATCGCGCCGAGCGCCATCGTGACGCCCTGCCCGTTCCACGAGCCGAACGTCGCGGTCGTGAGATTGCCGTGCGCGTCGTGACCGAGCGGCAGCAGCGGAAGCAGGTTCGACATCGGCACGTCGCCGGTGATGAACGGCACGATGCCGACGATCAGCAACGGCGTGAGCGACGCAATGCCGAGAATGCGCTGCGTGCGTGCAGCCTTCGACGCACCGCTGTGCTGAAGCTTGAACGTGATGAGAAGCAGAATCGTCGCGATGATGAATGTCGCGTTGATTCGCAGAGACAGACCCGGCTTGATGAAACCGAGATCCGCGATCTTGAACTGCCAGTGCAGCACCGCCGCATTGGCGGGAAAGAGACTCGTGAGCGCATAGCTCGCCGCGAGGCCGCAACCGAGCGCAAGCATCGGCGACCACGCGAGCCAGTTGCACCACACGGAAACCGGGGCAATCAGCTTGCTGTAACGCACCCAGCCAATTGCGCCATACACCGACGCGCCGCCCGATTTATGGGGAAATAGCCCCGATATTTCCGCATAAGTCGCGCTCTGGATCAGCCCCATCGTGATCGCGGCGATCCAGATCGCCCACGCGGGTTGGCCGACCGTCGCGCATACGCCGCCGATCGTGAACAGCACGCCAGCCGGCACGCCGCTCGTCACCCAGAATGCATCCTTCCAAGTCAGGCCACGATGCAGCGTATGGCCCGTCGAATCATGTGAGATGGTTGTTCCAACATCACTGGTGCGATTCGCACGCAGTCCTGCCTGACTCATCCAATTCCTCCTGAGATGACTCCGCACAAGTGGCGTAGTGTAACAACTTACGCGCTTTTTTGCAGAATCAGTAAAAGAAAGCCGGGATATGGCCGCATTACATCCTGATTATTTCGGATTCCTGCGTGTCACTCCCGGCGTATTTTTATGATGTTTCGTGCGACGTATGTCGCGATGCTTATTGAGCGCCTTCAGTCCACGAATTCACGCGGTCCGCATGCGCTGCAATCCATGCATCGGCGGCGGCTTCCGGCTTCGAGCCGTTCTGGATCGCCAGCATCACGCTGTCGATTTCACCCGGCTTCCACTGGAATTTCTTCAGGAATGCGACGACCGGCTTCGCCTTGGTTTCGAGGCCCGGATTCACGACGCTGTCGACATGCTCGGCGCCGCCGTACACCTTCTTCGGATCCTCGAGGAAGCGCAGCTTCCACTTCGCGAACATCCAGTGCGGCGCCCAGCCCGTCACGATCACCGGCTTGCTCGCGCCGACCGAGCGCGACAGTTCGGCCGTCATCGCACCGCCCGAGCTCGGCATCAGCGTGTAGTTCAGGCCGTAGTTCTTGATCGCTTCGTCGGTCTTGCGCATCACGCCCGCGCCCGCATCGATGCCGACGATGCGGCCACCGAAGTCGCTCTTCTCCGCGTTCAGATCGTCGATGCTCTTCGCCTTCACGTAGTCGGGAACGATCAGGCCGATCTTCGCGTCAGGAAAGTTCGCGCCAAGATCGACGACCTTCGACTTGTATTCGCCCCAGTACGAGCCGTGCGTGACCGGCAGCCATGCGGACAGCGTCGCATCGAGGTCGCCGCGTGCCACGCCCTGCCACATGATGCCGGCCGCGACCGGCACGAGCTTCACCTCGTAGCCGAGCTTCTTCTCGATCACGCGCGCGGCGACGTTCGACGTGGCGACGCTGTCGTCCCAGCCTTCGACGTAGCCGATCTTCAACGTCGGTTTCGTGTCGGCGAGTGCCGATGCGCTCAACGCCACCATTGCCGACAGTGCGCCGGTATACAACAGTTTTCCGAACAGTTTCATGGTCGATCTCCTTGATATGCGCTCACCGCGCGGTGTCTCTCTAGGTTCTTCAACCACAATTCGGCGATCCGGTCGGTTTACGACGGATGCTTGTCCGGAGGCGACGCCTCCGGGCCGACCGATGGCGCGTCTTTTTTTACTTGTCGACGACGAGATCGGACAGCGGCTTGCTGCAGCACAGCAGCACCATCCCCTGATCGATCTCGCGCTGGCGGATACCGCCGTTGTGCTTCATCTCCACCTGCCCCGACACGAGCTTCACCTTGCAGGTGCCGCACATGCCCTGCGTGCACGAAGCGGGAAGCCGCACGCCCGACTGGCGTGCCGCGTCGAGCACGTGCTGCTCCGAGCCGCACGAGATCTCGCGATTGCTCTTCGCGAAGCTGACCGTGTATTGCTTGGTCGCAGCGTCGACGCCATCGGCCGCCGGCACGAGTTCGGCGAGCACTTCGTCGCTCGCGGTCTGCGCGAGCGTTTCGAACGAGAAGCTCTCCTCGTGATACTGCTTGCGGTCGAAACCGGCTTCGTCGAGCAGGTCGCGCACGGCCTTCATGTACGGCGCGGGGCCGCACGTGAAAATCTCGCGCTCCATGAAGTCCGGTGCGATCAGCTTGAGCAGCGGCAGCGTCAGGAAGCCCGTGACGCCCGGCCAGTTGGTGCGCGCACCGACGCGCTCGACGACGAATGACGTGCGGAAGTTCGTATGGTTCGATGCGATCAGGTCGAGCTCGCGCGCGAAGATGATGTCGTCCGGCGTGCGCGCGCTGTGCACGAACAGGATGTCGCGATCTTCCGCGAGATCATGGTGCGCGCGGCTCATCGACATCAGCGGCGTGACGCCCGAGCCTGCCGACAGGAACAGGTACTTGCGCGCCGGATGCCGCGCACACGTGAATTCGCCGGCCGGGCCGAGCACGCGAACCGACGCGCCCGGCTGCAGGTTGTCGTGCAGCCAGTTCGACACCTTGCCGCCCGGCACGCGCTTGACCGTGATCGAGATCGTGTGCGGCCGCGCCGGCGACGACGAGATCGTGTAGCACCGGTTGATCGTCTCGCCGTCGATGTCGAGCTCGAGCGTGATGAATTGCCCGGGCTCGAACGAGAACGTACGACCTTGCGGCGAACGGAAGAAGAAACTCTTCACGTCGTGGGTTTCCTGCCGCACGTGGCAGCACACCAGCGTTTCCTCGACGTCGCTCGTCCAGCGCTCGGGAAGGGCACTCCAGAAAGCCGGGTGCGTCACCCGGCTTTCTGCCGGCTCGAAATTGGCCGCATCTCGCATCATGTCTTGCTCCGCTTGTCCGCTGCTGAGTACTACGCGCCGGTTTTTTCGGCGAGCCGGCCGATATACCAGGCCGAGAATTTTTCGACGAGACCTTCCGTGAACGGCGAATACGGGCCCGGCTCGTAGGCGCTGCTGGTCGCGCCGCGCTGCGAGAATTCGACGAGCGCGCGATCCTGGTCGTTGGTTGCGTTCCACACGGCCGTGAGGTTCTTCACGTCGTAGTCGATGCCTTCCTTCGCGTCCTTGTGCACGAGCCACTTGGTACGCACGAGCGTCTTGCCGGCCGACAGCGGAATCACCGAGAACGTCACGATGTGATCGCTCATGAAGTGGTGCCACGAGTTCGGCTGCGTCCAGAACGACAGGCCACCGAGGTCGGCCTGGTCGAACTTGCCGAGCAGCTTCTTCGACGCGACCTTCGCATCGAGCGTCTGCGATTCGCCGTGACGGTCGAGCGGCAGGCGCTGCGTGCGGAAACCCGTCACGTCGTCCAGCTTTTCGATTTCGGCGGACGGCAGGCCCATCTCGGCCCACTCCTTGCCGCGACGCACGCAGGTTTCCGCGAATGCGTCCATGCCCTCGGCGTTCGCGTCGGAACGCTGGTAGCCGAAGCCGTATTCGTACAGCGAGATCGTCAGCTCCGGATGGTTCGCGACGCAGTGATAGCACTCGCGGTTGTTCTCCATCGTGAGCTTCCAGTTGCCTTCCTCGATGATGTCGATCTGTGCGGCGATCTTCGTATTCGGCAGATCGTGCGGCAGCAGGTACGGCTCCATCTCGGCGCGCAATTGCGCGAAGTCGGCGGGCGGCTCGTCGGCGAGGCACACGAAGATCAGGCCCGCCAGGTTCTGCACGTGCACCGACTTCAGGCTGTGCTTGCAGCGGTCGAACTTCTCGCCCATGTGCTCGGCGAACATCAGCTGACCCGTCAGGTTGTAGGTCCAGCTGTGGTACGGGCACACGATGTTGCCGACCGAGCCTTTGTCCTCGTTGCACAAGCGCGCGCCGCGGTGACGGCATACGTTGTGGAACCCGCGGATTTCCATGTCGTCGTCGCGCACGATCAGGATCGAGTCGCTGCCCAGTTCCACGGTCACGTAGTCGCCCGGCTCGGGAATGTCCGGTTCGACCGCTACCTGGATCCAGTGCTGCCGGAAAATCGCCTCCATGTCGAGGGCGAAGATCTCCTCGCTCGTGTAGAACGGCGCCTCGAGGCTGTAGCCTTCCTTGCGGCGTTCGATCAGTGCGCGAATGTCTGCCGATACTTTCATCGTTTGCTCCGGATTCCTTGCGTCCCAGTGTTGTTGCCGACAGGCATCAAAATCAGTAGTCGATGAGTTGATGCTCGCGCAAATACGCGAGGATCACTTGTGCTTTTTCGACTGAACTCCCTTCATTTACGACGTTGCCGCCGCGGCTTTCGGTCGTCGTCGCGGACAGCATCCGCGCATGCCCGGAGCGCTTCTCGGCAGCCACGAGCTTTACGGGTTTACGCTCGATCGGACCGACCCGCCATGCCGCGGCGTCGGCATCCGCGCCGGTCGCCGTGAGCGCCGGGCGGATCGCGCCGGCCCGCAGCCGCGCGTACGCATAGCGCGGCTGCGCGTTGGCGAGCGGATGCACCGCGACGACGGCCGGCAGCGCCGCGTCGACGCGCCGCCGCAGCCCTTTCGGCAGGAATTGCCGCACGGTCGCGCGGCCGCCTTCGACCGTCACGTCGACGGCCGAGCCGACGAGCGGATAGCCGAGCGCCGCGGCGACGCGATACGGCAGCATCCCGGTGTCGTACGCGCCCTCGGCGCGGGTGCCGGTCAGTACCAGGTCATAGCCTTCGACGCGCGCGGCGAGCGCATGCGCGACATCGTCGCTGTCGCGGCAGGCCAGCACTTCGACCTGCCGTGCGCCGAGTGCGAGGTATTCAGCGAGCGCTTCATTCGCGGGGTCGCCCGCATGGATCACGTCGAGCTTCGCTTGATGCTTCTCCGCGAGCTGGCGGCCCACTTCGAGCGCGGCCGCGTCGTTGCGGCTGTAGCGCGCGGTGCCGCTGACGGGGTGCCGGCCCACGGACACGAGCACCGCGATGCGTTGCAACTGGCGGGGGGCGTTCATGCTGCGACTCCTTCCGTTTCACGG
Organism: Burkholderia sp. IMCC1007; assembly: GCF_027257875.1. GTDB lineage: Bacteria > Pseudomonadota > Gammaproteobacteria > Burkholderiales > Burkholderiaceae > Burkholderia. The sequence continues at coordinate 153,398 of NZ_JAPVQY010000007.1, read as the reverse complement.
CTGCCGACCGCGGCCGGCGATTGTCCGCGCGACGCGCGCGCGGCCTGCACCTGTTCGATCAGCGCGGCGATGGTTGCCTGCGCGTCGCCCACTACCGTCAGGTTCGCGCGCTTCGCGATCGGCGCGCTGCCATCGAGGTTCACGGCGATCACGTGGCGGCAGTCCTTGATCCCCTGCAGATGCTGCACCGCGCCGGAGATGCCGAACGCGATGTACACGCTCGCCTCGACCGTCTTGCCGGTCGCGCCCACCTGCTTGTCGCGCGTGAAATGACCGTTGTCGACGGCGACGCGGCTCGCGCCGATCGCCGCGCCGAACGCACCGGCCAGCCGCTCGAACGCCCCGATGTCGGACACGCCGTTGCCGGCCGACACGATGAAGTCGGCTTCCTCGAGCGCGACCTGCGCCGCATCGATTTCCTCGAGGCCGAGATCGCGGTACGTCTGCGCCGCGTCGCCGGCCGGGCGGATGAAGTCGGCGGCCAGGCGCTCGCCCGCGCCGACGAACGGCAGTTTCGCTTCGACCGCGTTCTGCGCGAGCAGGATCACGTCGGGCAGCCCGCGCGTCGCGAACGCCCGCCCGGCTTGCGCATACGCGCCGACATGCTTCGCGTCGATCTCGACCACATGGGTCGCGACGCTCGCGCCGGCCGCTGCCGCATAACGCCGGCCGAGGTCGCCGTCGCCGGTCGCGTTGTCGGGCACGAACACGTGCTTCGGCGCGAGCGCCGCCGCGCATGCCAGCAACGCTTGCAATTCGCTTTCAGGCGCGAACGCGCGACGGTCGAAGTCGGCCAGCTCGATCAGCTTGTCGACGCCGAGTTCCGCGGCGTCGTCCTTCAGTTCGCCGAACGCCAGCAGCGCGACTTCCGTCTGCGCGTCGGCCAGCACCGCGGCGGCGGCGATCGCCTGCCGCGTGTGATCGTCGAGCGCGCCGCGCTCGGTGTGCGCCACCACCAGCATCACGTGCTTCGGGTCCTGCACCGCGCGGCGCGGCTTCGCCGCCGCCGCGCCGTGACCGTGCGCGGACCACTGCGCGGCGTTCGCATCGGCGCTGCCTTCCTCGCCGAGCGTGATGCGCTTCAGGCCCTCGGCCGTGATGATGAACGGCCGGCGCGGATCGATTCGTTTGATCGTGTTCATCGATTCACTCCAGCGAAGCGGCAACGAGTTCGGCCACGTCGAGCACGTCGGGGCGCGGGCCCACGACGCCTTCGAGCATCGCCGTGCAGTTCGGGCAACCGACCGCGACCACGTCCGCGCCGATCTCGCGCGCGTCGGCGATACGGATGTCGGGAATCCGCTGCTTGCCCGGGATGTCGGTCAGCGGCGCACCGCCGCCACCGCCGCAGCAGCGGCCGCGCATGCCGTTGCGCTCCATCTCGACGACCTGGATGCCGATCGTCTTCAGCAGCTTGCGCGGCGATTCCGTTTCGCCGTTGTAGCGGCCGAGGTAGCACGGGTCGTGATACGTGGTGCGCTTCTCGCGCAGCGCTTCGACGGCCTTCGGCGCGATCTTGCCGCTGTCGGCCAGCTCCGCCATGTACGTCGTGTGATGCTTGACCGTCACGCGCAGCCCGAGCGCGCGGTATTCGTTGCGCAGGCTGTGCATCACGTGCGGGTCGGCCGTCACGATCTGCTTGTACGACAGCGTGCCGAGCGTGCCGATCAGGCGCTTCGCCATCTGCTGGAACGTCGCTTCGTCGCCGAGGCGGCGGGCCACGTCGCCGGTATCGGTCTCGGTCGAGCCGAGCACCGCGTAGTCGACGCCGGCCTTGTTCAGCACCTTGACGAACGCACGCAGCGTGCGCTGGTAGCGCATGTCGAACGCGCCTTCGCCCGCGACGAACAGCACGTCGACCGGCTTGCCGGGTTGCGCGACGGGCGCGTTCAGGTCGACCGACCAGTCGTAGCGTGCGGCCGTGTCGTAGCCGCCCATCGTGCCGGTCTCGCGCAGGTTCGCGAGCACTTCCTGGCCCTTGCCCGGCACCGTGCCGTGCACCAGCGTGCGGTTGCGGCGCATGTCGACGATCGCGTCGACGTGCTCGATCAGCATCGGGCACTCCTGCACGCACGCGCGGCAGGTCGTGCACGACCACAACGTCTGCTCCTCGATCAGGCCGGACACGATCGGGCCGTTCGGCTCGCCGCGATGCTGGCCGACCGCGAGGCCCGGCGTCGGGCTGCCGGCGTACGCGGCATCGGTGCCGCCCGCCATCCCGACGACGAGATCCTGGATCAGTTTCTTCGGGTTCAGCGGCTGGCCCGACGCGAACGCGGGGCACGCGGCTTCGCACTTGCCGCACTGCACGCATGCGTCGAAGCTCAGCAGCTGGTTCCAGCGGAATTCGACGGGCTTCGCGACGCCGTACTCCTCGTGCGCGATGTCCGGCAGCTTCAGCGCGGTCGGCGGCGTGGCCGTGCCGTTACCGGTGAACGCGTCGCGGGTGGCCGCGAAGCGCTCCTGGCGCGGGTGGAACGCGAGGTGCAGCAGGCCGGCGATCGCATGCTTCATCGGGCCGCCCTTCGCGGCACCGACGGTCATCGTGAATGCGCCGGCGCCGATCAGCAGCGCGCAGAGCACCGCGAACCCGCCCGACATCGCACGCGTCGGCACCACCATGAACAGCACGAGGCCGAGCGCGAACGAACCGAGCAGCCACGGCAGCGCATTCCACGGGCCGCGCGACAGGCGTGCGGGCACGTCCTTCGCCGCGCGGCGGCGCCACACGAACACCACGCCGACGAGCATCGCGAGCGCCGCGAGGAAGATCAGCTTGTCGAGCCACGGCGAGTAGATCGCGAGGCCGTAGTTGACGAACACCAGCGCAAGCGCGGCGATCGCGCCGCCCGCCGTCGCGACGTGGGTCTTCGCGATGTACGGATCGCGAGCCACGACGTGGTGCAGGTCGACGAAGTAGCGTTTCGGAATCGCGAACAGGTTCGCGACGCCGAACGAGCCGGGCGCGGTGGCGCGCCCGAGACGCCAGTAGGACGAGCGCTTCGCGACCGCGAACGCGAGCCCCGCCACCGACAGCCACAGCAGTGCGGTAATGAGGAAAGCCGGATTCATGTTTAGAAATCCTTCACGAGACGCAGCGAGTCGTAGATCGCACCGTGGACGTTGTGCATCGAGATGCAGTCGCCGACACGGAACAGCAGGTAGCGGCCGTTGCCGAGTTCTTCCGACAGGCACGGCTGCGGCTCCGCCGCGAACAGCGTGTGCGGATCGATCTGGCCGCGGTTCACCGATTCAGGCTTGAGCTTCCAGTACAGCTCGTCGTTCGGCGACGAACCGTTCTCGATCACGACCTGGTCGACCGCACGTTCTTCCAGCTCCTCGGTGTATTCGTTGCGCAGCACGGCGATCTTCTTGCCGTCCTCTTCGTACACGCGATCGAGCATATAGTTCGGCGTCGGGATCACGCCGAGCGCGTACAGGCGGCGGTAGAAGATCGGGAACGTCGTGCCGCCGCAATCGTCGGCCACCTTCACGTCGGGCGTCACCACCTCGACCTTCGAGCCGCGGCTCGCCATGAAGTCGGCCACGCCCGCGCCCGCATGCGTGCTCACGCCGTCGAACAGCAGCACGTTCTGCTTCGGCTCGACCTTGCCGGTCAGGATGTCCCACGAGCTGACGGCCAACCCTTCGGCCACGCCCCATGCCGGCACCTGCCACGTGAAGCTCGACCCGCCGGTGGCGAGCACGACGATGTCCGGCTTCTCGGCCATGATCATCTTCTCGTCGGCGGCCACGCCGAGGCGGCGATCGACGCCCAGGCGCTTGGTTTCCATGTCGAACCAGCGGATGATCCCCGACATCTGTTCGCGCTGCGGCGCCTTCGCGGCGATCATCACCTGGCCGCCCACTTCCGCATTCTTCTCGAACAGCACGACGTCGTGGCCGCGCAGCTTCGCGACGCGTGCGGCCTCGAGCCCTGCCGGGCCCGCGCCGACCACCACGACCTTGCGCTTCGGACCGCGCGACTTCTCGATGATGTGCGGCATCGTCGCTTCGCGCGACGTCGCCGCGTTCTGGATGCACAGCACGTCGAGGCCGTTGTACTGGCGGTCGATGCAGTAGTTCGCGCCGACGCACTGCTTGATTTCGTCTTCGCGGCCGTCGCGGATCTTGATCACCATGTGCGGATCGGCGATCTGCGCGCGCGTCATGCCGACCAGGTCGATCATGCCGTTCGCGAGCAGGCGCTCGGCCTGGCCCGCGTCGCGAATGCTCTGCGCGTGCATGACCGGAATCTTCACCACCGACTTGATGCCGGCCGCGAGGTGCACAAACGGCTCCGGCGGCAGTGCCATCGGCGGCATGCAGTTGGCGATCGTGTTGTGCGTGTCGCCGCCCGAGCCGACCACGCTCAGGTAGTCGATCAGGCCCGTTTCCGACATCGCCTGCGCGATTTCCTTCAGCGCTTCGTGGTCGAGGCCGTCTTCATGGAATTCGTCGCCGCACATGCGCAGGCCGACGCAGAAGTCCTTGCCCACCGCCTCGCGCACGGCCGTCAGCACCTCGATGCCGAAGCGCAGACGGTTCTCGAGGCTGCCGCCCCATTCGTCGGTGCGGTGGTTCGAACGCTTGCTCCAGAACTGATCGATCAGGTGCTGGTGCGCGGCGGAGATTTCGATGCCGTCCATACCGGCCGCCTTCACGCGCTTCGCAGCCGCCGCGAAGTCGCCGATGATGCGGCGGATTTCCTCGATCTCGATGATCTTCGCGTTACCGCGGTGCACCGGCTCGCGCACGCCCGACGGCGACATCAGGTGCGGCCAGTGCTCGCCGTGGAACGACGAGCGGCGGCCCATGTGCGTCGCCTGGATCATGATCTTCGCGCCGTGCTTGTGCATCGCATCGGCCAGGCGCGTGAGCGGATCGATGATCTTGTCGTTCGACAGGTTCACCGACTTCCACCAGCCCTGCGGGCTGTCGATCGACACGGGGCTCGAGCCGCCGCAGATCGCCAGGCCGACGCCACCCTTCGCCTTCTCTTCGTAGTACCGGATATAGCGGTCGCCCGGCAGGCCGCCCGGCTCGGCATACACCTCGGCGTGCGCGGTGCTGACGATCCGGTTGCGCAGCGTCAACTGGTTCAGCTGCATGGGTTTGAACAGGTGGGGATAACGCATCGCAGGCGACCTCTGGCGTTCGAATATCTCGTGTTGCGGGTGTTGTTGTATTGCAGTGTCGTGACGTCAGTGCATCAGTGCGCGATCGGCGACACTTCGAAGACGCAGTGATCGTGGTGCTCGGCCGCGCACTGCACTTCCTTCGACTGCGAGCGCGGCGCGCCCTTGCCTTCCGGCGTCGTGTCGTTGACCCAGTCCATCGCGCCGGCGAACCAGCCCGCGAACATGTAGCAGAGCTTGCCTTCCTTGCCCGGCTGCTGGAGCACGAACGACGAGTGGCGCAGTTCGATCCGTGCGTGCGCGCTGGCCGGATCGGCTTCGATGATCGAGAACAGGCCCCAGCCGCGTTGCGACAGGCGCTTCAGGTAGTGCTCGAACACGGCCATGCCGGTCAGGCCGTGCTGCTTTGCTTCCTTGTCGCACCAGTGGTACGCGGACTTGTAGCCGGCCTTGTAGAGGATCTCCGCATACGCTTCGGCGCCGAGCGCTTCCTCGACCGCGACGTGGTTGTTCGTGAAGAAGTGACGCGGCACGTACAGCATCGGCAGCGCGTCGGTGGTCCAGACGCCGGTATCGGGATCGACGTTGATCGGCAGTTGCGGTTGCATCGTTGTGACTCCGTGAGGAAAGTGGCCGCGCGGCTCATGCGCAGGCGCGACATCGTCCGCGTGCCCGCGCGGCAAGCGCTGGCACGTCCCGATTTTTCTAGTGTTGAATGCTGTGGCGGTTCGGCTCGGCGCGCGCTTATGCGCCCCACACGTCCTTGAACACGCGCACCCAGTTCTCGCCCATGATCTTGCGGATGCGCGACTCCTTCCAGCCGTGGCGTTCCATCGCCGCGGTCAGGTTCGGGAATTCGCCGATCGTGCGGATGCCGTCCGGGTTGATCACCTTGCCGAAGTTCGTCAGCTGGCGATAGCGGCCCTTGTCATGCGTGAGCATGTCGAAGAATTCCTTCGCGAAATCCTGCGTGAAGTCCGTGCCGATGCCGACCGCGTCTTCGCCGATCAGGTTCACGACGTAGTCGATCGCCTCGATGTAGTCGTCGATGTTCGCTTCGATGCCGCGCTTCAGGAACGGCGCGAACATCGTCACGCCGACGAAGCCGCCGGCGTCGGCGATTTCCTTCAGCTGCGCGTCGCTCTTGTTGCGCGGATGCTCCTTCAGGCCCGACGGCAGGCAGTGCGAGTAGCACACCGGCTTCTTCGAGAACGCGATCGCTTCGGACGACGTGTTGCCGCCCACGTGCGACAGGTCGACCATGATGCCGACGCGGTTCATCTCGGTGATTACTTCGCGGCCGAAGTCCGACAGGCCGCCGTCGCGCTCGTAGCAGCCCGTGCCGACCAGGTTCTGCGTGTTGTAGCAAAGCTGCACGACGCGCACGCCCATGTCGGCGAACGCCTCGATGTAGCCGAGGTTGTCCTCGAACGCATGCGCGTTCTGGAAGCCGAGGATGATCCCGGTCTTGCCTTCCTTCTTCGCGCGGAAGATGTCGTCCGTCGTGCGCACCAGCGTCAGCAGTTCGCCGTTGTCGCGGATCTTCTTCTTCATCACGCCGATGTTGTCGACGGTCTTGGTGAAGTTCTCCCACACCGACACCGTGCAGTTCGCGGCGGTGATGCCGCCCTTGCGCATGTCTTCGAACACCGGCTTCTCGAACTTCGAAATGTTCAGTCCGTCGATGATGATGCTGTCCTGATGCAGCGTGCTCATATCTGCCTCTCGCTCCAGTCTCTGCTTTTGTGGGGGTCGTCGATCAGTAAATCGGGAAGCGCTCGCAAAGCGCGAAAATCTCGCGGCGCACGCGTTGTTCGGTCGCAGGGTCGCCTTCCGGGTTCGCGCGCAGCGCGTCGAACACTTCGAGAATCAGGCGGCCGATTTCGCGGAACTCCGCGACGCCGAAGCCGCGCGTCGTGCCGGCCGGCGTGCCGAGGCGAATGCCCGACGTGACCGTCGGCTTCTCGGTGTCGAACGGGATGCCGTTCTTGTTGCAGGTGATGCCCGCACGCTCCAGCGCCTGTTCGACCGGCGCGCCCTTCAGGCCCTTCGGGCGCAGGTCGACCAGCAGCAGGTGGTTGTCGGTGCCGCCGGTGACGAGATCCACGCCGCCCGCCTTCAGCACTTCGCCGAGCGCCTGTGCGTTCGCGAGCACGTTGTCGATGTAGGCCTTGAAGTCCGCATGCAGCACTTCGCCGAACGCGACGGCCTTGCCGGCGATCACGTGCATCAGCGGGCCGCCCTGCAGGCCGGGGAACACCGCCGAGTTGATCTTCTTCGCGATCTCTTCGTCGTTGGTCAGCACGAAGCCGCCGCGCGGGCCGCGCAGCGTCTTGTGCGTGGTAGATGTGACGACGTGCGCGTGCTCGACCGGGTTCGCATGGCGGCCCGCGGCGATCACGCCCGCGATGTGCGCCATGTCGACCATCAGCTTCGCGCCGACGCTGTCGGCGATCGCACGGAAGCGCGCGAAGTCCAGTGCGCGCGGGTACGCCGAGAAGCCGGCGATGATCAGGTTCGGCTTGTGCTCGTGGGCCAGCGCTTCGACCTGGTCGTAGTCGATGCGCAGCGTGTCGCGGTTCACGCCGTACTGGACCGCGTTGAACCACTTGCCCGACAGCGCCGGCTTCGCGCCGTGCGTCAGGTGGCCGCCGGCGTCCAGCGACATGCCGAGCACCGTGTCGCCCGGCTTGGCCAGCGCGAGCATTACCGAGCCGTTCGCCTGCGCGCCCGAGTGCGGCTGCACGTTCGCGTAGCCGGCGTTGAAGATCTGCTTCACGCGCTCGATCGCCAGCGCCTCGACTTCGTCCGCGAATTCGCAGCCGCCGTAGTAACGCTTGCCCGGATAGCCTTCCGCATACTTGTTGGTCAGCACCGAACCCTGGGCTTCCAGCACCGCGCGCGACACGATGTTTTCCGACGCGATCAGCTCGACTTGCGACTGCTGGCGCTCGAGCTCCTTCAGGATGGCGCTGCGCACCGGCGCATCGCGCTCGGCAAGGGGCTGCGAGAAGAAAGGCTGGGGGTTCGACATAGTGCGTCCGTGACAAGAATGAAGGGCGGAAAACCGAAGCTCGAGGCCCGCCGTACCTGGGTTTCCACCGAGTCCAGAGCAAGGCTGCCGACGGCTCTATTCTTGTCGTTCGGATTTTCGACGGATTGATGAATTTAGACGCGTTCTTTGCCTTTTCCGCCATGCACGTCCGTTTTGTACAAGTGACCGCTCGTGCTTTTTCGGATGACCAACCGAACCGGCCCTCGCGGTTCACCTATGGACAGGCACTTCGTCGGTGCTGCGGCGCGCGCCCGGGGTGCAGCGCGGCCCATTTACGGTGCAGTGCAACATCGACCTGATGCCCATACAACGTATGGAGCTAGGGTTTAGCCGTATGGCACGCTTGTTGCGCTCGCTCACACAATACGGCAGCCCGATCCGTGCGTCGGGCCGAAAGCTATTAGAGATTCAAGGAACGCCCCCATGTCGCCCGACCGCACAGCGTCGCTGTCCCACTTCGCGTTCATGCCTTTACCGAATTTCACGATGATCGCGTTCACCAATGCGATCGAGGTGCTTCGGATGGCGAACTACCTGAGCGGACAGCCGCTCTACCGCTGGTCCGTGATCAGCCCGGACGGCGGCCCGGTGACGGCGAGCAACGGTCTTACGGTCGACACGGGGCCGGCCGACTGCGTCGGGCAACCGGATATCGTCTTCGTCTGCGGCGGTGTCGACGTGCAGCGCGCGACGACACCTGCCCACCTGTCGACCCTGCGCCGTTTTGCGCGCCAGGGCATGCCGCTCGGCAGCCTGTGCACGGGCACCTATGCGCTGGCGAAGTCGGGGCTGCTCGCGGGCTATGCGTGCGCGATCCACTGGGAAAACATGTCGGCGCTGAAGGAAGAGTTTCCGGACACGCGCTTCCTGAAGGAACTGTTCGTGGTCGATCGCGACCGCATCACGTGCACGGGCGGCGTCGCGCCGCTCGACATGATGCTGAACCTGATCGCCGCGCGCGTGGGCACCGCGCGCGTCACGCAGATCGCCGAGCAGTTCATCGTCGAACACGTGCGCGACACGAGCGCGCAACAACGGATGCCGCTCGTCGCGCGTCTGGGCTCGGCGAACAAGTCGTTGTTCGAAGTGATCTCGCTGATGGAGAACAACATCGAGGAGCCGCTGTCGCGCGAAGAGCTCGCGCGGCTGGCGAACATGTCGCAGCGTCAGTTGCAGCGACTGTTCCGCGAGCATCTCGGGATGACGCCCACGCACTATTACCTGACGCTGCGGCTGCGCCGCGCGCGCGAGTTGCTGCTGCAGACCGACATGTCGATCATGCATATCACGATGGCGTGCGGGTTCCAGTCGGCGTGCCACTTCAGCAAGAGCTACCGCGATGCGTTCGGCGTTGCGCCGACGCGCGAACGCCGCAAGCAGGTCGCCCCGCTCGCGCCGAGTGCGGCGGGCGCGGGGGCGGGGTTTCCTGCGCGGGTGATTCATGCGTGACGGGTGGGTGGTGCGGCGCGGTTAAAAATCACGCGGCCTTGAACCTGCTGCACGCGTGGTCGCATGCGCCATGCAGAAGCGTTAGCGTCCGGCTCGTGCTCTCGAGCCACTTCATCTGACGACAGTGCCGCTGTGGCGGCCAATCACCGTTTGCCCGTGCGCTTCCGTCACGTTCGCCGGAGATCTGGGGCGTTGCGGCGAACAGTGCTGCCTGTCCGCATCCTGCAATTACCTATAGCGGAAATTCCGCGTCCATCATGCGATGTCGTCCGCTGTCGCCCGGCGCGGCGATATGCGCAACCATGTGACCTTGCATTTGCATGCGTACGTTGGGTCGTCGCGCCTCATGCGCAAAGTGCAGCGCGATCCGAGATCAAGTGATCCCCCCTCTCCGCGACATTGCTGATCGTCAGGCATCTCGTCTTTCGTCGGAATCCAAACTAAAAATCATACTCGTCCGATAGACACGCCGATCCTTTCCGGCGACCGTTCATAGCTCGTCCACACATGAGGTTTTCCGAGCCTATGACAGAAAAAGAGCGAGCCGATTGTCCGTATTTTTCTTCACTCGTCATCAGCGCATACATCTCGACCTTTGACAAGATAATTAAATGACGCGCAGAATTTCACTCAAATCCGGTTTTATGGTTTGCCTTTTCGGGCTGATAGCAATTCTTCCCGGCGCGGCGACTGCATGTACGATAGGCGAAGAAGTACAGGTACAATTTCCATTCAACACGACCGAGTTTTCAAACTCAGACAGAATAGCAATAGCAAGCAGCGTTATTGAAGCAAAAAAAATGGCCTGATGTGACAATTCAAGCAATCTTAATTGCCGGTGCCTATATCAATGAAGCAAACGTTGACAATTTGAAAGACGAACGCGCCGAAAATGCGAAATCGTATTTACAGCAGCTTGGCATCCGCGCCGAAAACACCTTGATCGACAAGAAGACCTTTACAGATGAAATGGTCGTAAAGCAGCCGGACGGCACTATCGACGTTCATCAAATGGTTGTGGAATTGACACCACTATGCAAGGGCAGCTGCGCTTGGATGTGTGATGACCCGCGCGTGACGCCGCGAAGTAAAGCCATCGAGTGACGACTGGGAATGGAGCATCTGCGTATGCGAGTACTCTTTTCCGGGTGCCGACAGCATTGCGGGACACGTCGTTGACATTGACTAAATTCCTGACTGCGATCGCAGTCACGTTGAGTTGCGCACATACCGCATGGGCCTGTGACGGTCCGTCGAACTTGCCCGGCTGGGACTTTGACGTTCGATTCGACAAGGATTCAAGCGACCTGTCCGTCGCCGAGCTGGCGAAGCTGTCAGTGTGGTCGACCGGCATGCGCAACCGCTTTTCCATTGTCGATGTAGTGTCGGTTGTCGGATTGGCAGAACCGGCAGAGAAAGATCCGAAAGCGCTTGCTGAAAGACGTGCCGCAAACGTCAAGGCTGCGTTGGATCAATTTTCGATTCGAGGCGAACGGAATTCCATCATCGCTCGAATCTACGAGCTGCCGTTTCCCGCGAGTGAGTTCGACGATACAGGGAGGCGGGTCGAGATCACGTTCGGCCCGGGTTGCCCCGATCACTGCTGCCCGAACCTGAACCCGATACCCAGGAAGCACTGACAGTCCATCGTGCACAGACCGGCCCGCACAAAACGGGCCGTCCTGCCCTCTCCCTTCCCGCATCGTCGCCTGCGTCGGCCTCGTCACCGAAGCCGACACCATGCACAGATCGTGAAAAGCGCCTCTTACGATCCCCACACCTGCATTTCGTCGAGCGAATACCCCCACTGCGTCGCGCGCTTCGTGCCGAGCATCCGCACGTAGCGCCCCTGCGCATTCAGGTTCGGCAGCGTCACGTGACCGTACGACACGCCGTTGTTCGTCGAGTAGACGGTGGTCCAGTTCGCGTTGTCGTTCGACGTCTGGATCTGGTAGACGAGCGCGCCCGCATCCCAGTAGAGATCGACGCTGCTGATCTTCTTCACCGCACCGAGATCGACGGAGATCCACTGCGGATCGACGCCGGTACCTTCAGGCGAATCCCAACGCGTGCTCGTCGTGTTGCCGTCGAACGCCTTGTCCGCCGTCAACGATGTGTTGTAGCTCGCCGATGCGCTAGCCGGACGCCCCTGCGACAGCAGCGTCGGCTGTGCAGCAGCCGGCCCGCCGTAGTAGCTCGAGCCGAGCTTCGCCTTGGTCGCATCCGCGTTCACGCCGAACTGCGACAGGCTCCAGCGCTGGCCGGTCGTCACGTCGCCGACGTAGAGCTGGTAGCCGCCCGCCGTCGTCGACGAGAAGAACACGTAGTTCGTACCGCTCACCGGTGCCGGATCCGAGTTGTTGCTGACGCAGTCGTTGATCGGCAGCGCGTTCGGCGTCGATGCGGGATCCGCGGTCTTCGCATAGATCTGATCGGCACCGCCCGTGTCCTTCCAGCGCGCGTAGAACACCATGCCGTCGCCGCGCACGATCGGATAGTAGGTCTGCAACCCGGCCGGATGATCGAACGTGGCGGTCTGGCCGGTCGCGATCGTGCGCTTCATCAGCCCCATGTTCGCGCCGGTGCCGGTCGCGTAATACACGGCGCTCGCGTCCGGCGCGAGGAACGGCATCGAGTACTCCGCGCCGGCCGGCGCGTTGGTCAGGCTCACGACCGACGTGAATACCGGGCCCGCGCTCGTGTACGACAGCGTGCCCTGCTTCACGTCGCCGTTCTGCTTGAACACGAGCGTCTTGCCGTCGGTGCTGAACTTCGGATCCTCGTTGCGCGTCGCGCCCGTGCTGTGCGTCAGGTTGACGGGCGGCGTGCCGGCACCGAGCTGCAGCATGAACAGGTTCCATGCGCCGTTGCTGATACCCATGAACGCCAGCCACTTGCCGTCGGGGCTGAACACGCCGTTCATCGGATCGGTGATGCCCCACGCGCTCTTGCTCAGTTGCGTGAGCGTACGGGCGGAAAAATCGTACAGGAACAACTGGCTCGTGCCGTCACCGTACTTGACGTAGCTGTGATAGACGAGTTTGCCGGTGAGTGCCGCGGGGAATGACGCGTTCGACTGAGTCGGGGGATTGCTGATGCAGGCTGCCGCTGCGGTGCCGCTGAACAGGGGGAGGGTAACGCCGGCCACGAGGCTCGCGGCCAAAAACTTCGATTTCACGCTGGTTGCTTCCGGATAAAGGTGAAGACGCCGCAGACAAGGCCCGCACACGCTGCGCGGTGTCACTGATCCGGCTTCGGATTGCATGGAATTCCGTATCGATCAGGCATCGGGAATGAAACTTGCCCGAGCGTCGGCAATGAACGTGCGAACACGTCGGGAACGAAACTTGCGCAGCATGCCCGTTCGGTTGTCTGAAGAAAAGACTCAGAATGGTCTGAGAATTTGCGGATCAGCGACAGGCGTATCAGCGATGGGGGGTGGGATTGAACGCGGCGCGGGCCGTGCTAATCTTTTTTCAGCGACGGCCGCGGTCGGCCGGAGGGCAGGCATGAAGCGATACGCGGAGCTCGCACAGACGATTGCCGATGCGATCCGGCGCGGCGACCTCGCCGCCGGAGCACGCATCCCGACCGTGCGTTCGGCATGCCGCGCTTACCGAGTAAGTCCTTCCACCGTGTTTCGCGCGTACTACACGCTCGAAAGCGAGGGCCTGATCACTGCGCGCGCGCGTTCCGGCTATTTCGTTGCGAATGTCCATGACGACCGCGTGCGGTCGGCCGACGACGTGCCGCGCAAGCCGGCCGTAGCGGAGACCGTCAAGGAAGAAGCGCTGTTCCGGCTGGTCGACTCGCTCAAGTGCGACGACATCGTGCCGCTCGGCTCCGCATTCGCCAGCTATACGCTGTTTCCGATGAGCAGCCTGTGGCGGTATGTGGCGGCGGCGGCCCGCGGCATGGACCGCGCGAAACTGCTGGCCGGATTGCCGCCCGGCCATGAAGCACTGCGACGCCAGATCGCGCGCCGCTACCTGAACGCGGGCGGGTCGCTGCCGATGGAAGAAATCGTCATCACGACCGGCGCGTCCGAAGCGCTGACGCTGTGCGCGCAGGCGCTCACGCGCCCCGGCGACATCATCGCGATCGAACGCCCGGCCTTCCCCGCAGTGCTGCAGGCCGTGCAGCGGCTGCATCTGAAGGCCGTCGAAATCCCGGTCGATCCGCGCACCGGTCTCGATCTCGATGCGCTCGCCGACGCGCTCGCCATGCATCCGGTGCGCGCGTGCTGGTTCATGACGTCGTTTCACAACCCGACCGGCGCGACGCTGTCCGACGAGCGCAAGCGCGCGTTGATCGACCTGCTCGCGTCGCACGACGTGCCGCTGATCGAGGACGACGTGTTCGGCGAACTGCATTTCGGCCCGACGCCCACACGCCCCGCGAAGCTGTACGACGACAGCGGGCGCGTGCTCCATTGCGGATCGTTCTCGAAGTGCCTCGCGCCTGGGTTCCGGGTCGGCTGGGTCGCGGCAGGCCGCTATGCAAGGCAGGTGCACGCGGTGAAGAACGCGGCCGCGCCCGCTGCCGACGTGCCCGCGCAGCTGGCCCTCTCCAGCTACCTGCGCAGCGGCGGGTACGACCGCTTCCTGCGCCGGCTGCGGCGCAATCTCGCCGCGCACCAGGCGCAGATGCTGGCGGCGGTGCGCGCGTACTTCCCGCCCGGCACCGAAGTGTTCGCGCCAAGCGGCGGCTATTTCTTGTGGATCGAACTGCCGCCGCGCGTTGACGCGCTGCGGCTGTTCGGTGATGCGATGGACAACGGCGTCAGCCTCGCGCCCGGCCCGATTTTTTCGTCGACGGGCGCGTTTCGGCGTTATGTCCGGCTGAACTACGGCCGGCCGTGGACTCCCGCCGTCGAGAACGCGATGCAGACCATCGGGACGCTCGCGCAACGGCAACGAACGAGGTAGCAACGATCATGCAAGTCCTGCCCAACCGGAAAGTCCGCGCCCGCGACACCGTACGCGGCGCGCTGAACCTGCGTGCCGAGCCACGCGATGCCGTTAGCCAGCGCTGCCGACACTGCGGCTTCATGGCGTTCCGTGCCCGCGAACGTTGCCCCGTGTGCGGCGAAAGCGGATGGCCGTTCGATCCGCTGCGCGAGCGGACCGACGACGCGCACGCCGCGCACGCCGGGCGGCCTGTCCCGACGTGGTCGTCGCGCGTCGCCGCGGCGGTTCGCAGCGCGGCATTCAAGCGGCCGCGCGCGTCGAGCGCGCCGCTGCTGAGCATCCTGACCGTCGTGCTGATGGTGGGCGGCTACGTGACGTTCGACCAGATGTGCAAGGCGGATCCCGTCTGTCGCGGCCCGGCCGCACCGGTCCCGACGACGGTCGACGCAAGCGTGCAGGCCCCGGACGTGCCCACGTTGCCGGTCGTGGCCGCACCCGTTTCGCCCGTTTCGCCCGTTTATGCAGCGCATCCGGACGACGACGCACAGGTCGCCGCCACCCCGTCGCACCGCTCCGACGCGGGCAGGCACGCGCCAACGATGCTCGCGCACAACGCGCCTGCGGCTCGCCCGCCGGGCGGCGCACACGCTGGCGGTACACGCGCCGGCGGCGCACGCGCGGCCGGCATTCGCGTCGCCGAGTGGAAAGGCGGCACCAACCCCGTACGGCGCACGCATCCGATCCGCCGCGTGAGCGCGCATACGCGTCATGGGCGGCGAGCGGCGGCGAGCGAGACGCAAATGGCGATGCTCTATCACGGACACTGAGCCACACAGCACGCGGTGCCCATCCGCGCCGATTCGTTTTTCTAAACCGGCCGTCACGAAACCGGGTTTGCATCGCGACGCACGCGTGACGTTCAATGGGTTATCCGACCCATTGAACGGAGTTCGTCGATGAATGCACTACAGCTCGTGACCCTGGCAGCCATCTGGGGCGCGTCGTTTCTGTTCATGCGCATGGGTGCGCCGTCGTTCGGCGCCGTGCCGCTGATCGCGCTGCGGGTGGCGATCGCCGCCGTGCTGTTGCTGCCGGTGTTGCGCAGCGCGGATGCACGACGCGAATTCCGCACGCATGCCGCGCCGCTGTTCGTCGTCGGCATCGCCAACTCGGCGCTGCCGTTCTGCCTGCTGACCTATGCGGCGCTGTTCGTGTCCGCCGGCACCGATTCGATCCTGAACGCCACGACACCGTTGTGGACCGCGCTCGTCGCGTACGTGTGGCTGCGCGCGCCGCTGACGAAGCCGCAGGCAGTCGGCCTCGCGGTCGGCTTCGCCGGGGTCGTCGTGCTGGCCGGCTCCGCGATCGGCGCCGGCACGCCCGGCGCCCCGCGCGCGATCGCGGCCGCGATGCTCGCGACGCTGTCGTACGGATTCGCCGCGCATTACTCGAAGCGCAAACTGGCGAACGTGCGGCCGTTCGTGTCGGCGTTCGGCAGCCAGCTGTTCGCGGCGATCGTGCTCGTGCCGCTGGCGGTGCCGATGTGGCCGCACGCGCCGGTTCCCGCATCGGCATGGATCGCCGTGGTGCTGCTCGGCGCGATCTGCACGGCCGTCGCGTACCTGCTGTATTTCGGGCTGATCCGCAGCGCCGGCGCGCAATACGCGGCGTCGGTCACGTTCCTGATCCCGATCTTCGGCGTGGTATGGGGCGCGATCTTCCTGCACGAGACGATTACCGTGCAGACGATCGTCGGGTGCGCGATCATCCTGCTCGGCACCGCGCTCGCGACCGGCAAGATCAAGGGGTTCGCGGCAGGCGTCGTGCGCCGGTCACGCCAATAGGTCGCGCGAGTCGTCGTCGGGCTCGCCCATTTCGCGCGCGAGCCACTCGCGGAACGCGGCGATCTTCCACTCGTGCTGACGCGCTTCGCTGCATACGACGTAATAGGACAATTCGGTCGGCCACGGCTGCGCCAGCACGCGCACCAGCCGCCCCGCCGCGACTTCGTCGCGTGCATAGATGTCGCGGACCAGCGCGATGCCCTGCCCGGCGACGGCCGCCTTGATGAGTAACGCGTCCTCGCTGAAGCTCGCGCCGCGCTGCGTACGCGCATCCTCGATCCCCTGTGTGCGCAGCCACAGCGCCCAGTCGGCGCGATCGGCATCCTGCAGCAGCGGATACGCGAGGCAATCGGCCGGCGTGTGGATCGGGCGGGCGGCGTCGAGCAGTTGCGGGCTGCAGACCGGCCACATCTCGGGCGTCCAGATGCGAAACGCCGCGTGCCCCGGATAACGGCCCAGCCCGTGGCGGATCGCGACGTCGACGTAGTCGCGCCGCAGGTCGACCAGCTGCGCGCGGGTCTCGACGGTGATTTCGATTTCGGGATATTCGGCGTTGAACGAGCCGAGGCGCTGCACGAGCCACGTGTTCGCGAACGACGCGGTGGTCGTCACGGCGAGCCGCACGACGCGTCGGTTCGCGCCATGAACGTTCGCCCACGCGGCTTCGATCTCGTTGAACCCGCCGGCGAGCTGGTCGAACAGCGCGCGGCCCGTGCCGGTCAGCTCGAGTTCGCGGCCGGTGCGCTCGAACAGGCGCACCGCGAGCCGGTCCTCGAGATTGCGGACGTGCTGGCTGACCGCGCCCGGCGAAAGGCACAGCAGGTCGGCCGCCTGCCTCATGCTGCCGCATCGGGCCACTTCGACGAACGTGTGCAGCGCGGCGAGAGGAAGTGACTTGGCCATCCGTGTGGTCGCCGCCGGACGGCGATAGAGGGTGGGGATCGGGCGATGATTATCGCAGCAAACGCCGGGCCGCTGCGATCGCGATCGGCACGCGCAGCGGCGGCGGCGACTCGCGTTGCCGCACAGCAAAAACGGGCGGCGCCGTCTCCGGCGCCGCCCGCTTCATTGCGCTGTTCGTGCGTCAGGCTGCCAGCAAACCGTGCGGATCGATCACGAATTTGCGCGGCGCGCCGCCGTCGAACTTCTTGTAGCCTTCCGGCGCCTGATCGAGCGAGATCACTTCGACGTTGACGATCTTCGCGATCGGCAGACGGTCGAACAGGATGGCCTGCATCAGGTTGCGGTTGTACTTCAGCACCGGCGTCTGACCCGTGAAGAACGAATGCGACTTCGCCCAGCCGAGGCCGAAGCGGATGCTCAGGCTGCCGTGCTGCGCCGCCTTGTCCTTCGCGCCCGGATCGTCCGTCACGTACAGGCCCGGGATGCCGATCGCGCCGGCCGGGCGCGTGATTTCCATCAGCGAGTTCAGCACCGTCGCGGGCGCTTCCTCCGAGTGGCCCGACGAACCGTGGCCGTGCGCCTCGAAGCCGACGCAGTCGACCGCGCAGTCAATCTCCGGCACGCCGAGGATCTGCTCGATCTGCTCGCCGAGCGACGCGTCCTTCGACAGGTCGACCGTCTCGAAGCCCATCGCACGTGCATGCGCGAGGCGTTCCGCGTTCATGTCGCCGACGATCGTCACCGCCGCGCCGAGCAGGCGCGCCGACGCGGCCGCCGCCATCCCGACCGGGCCCGCGCCCGCGATGTAGACCGTCGAGCCGGGCTTCACGCCCGCGCTCACCGCGCCGTGATAACCGGTCGGCAGAATGTCGGACAGGCAGGTCAGGTCGCGGATCTTCGCCATCGCCTGGTCGCGGTCCGGGAATTTCAGCAGGTTGAAATCGGCGTACGGCACGAGCACGTACTCGGCCTGGCCGCCGATCCAGCCGCCCATGTCGACGTAGCCGTACGCGCCGCCGGCACGCGACGGGTTCACGTTCAGGCACACGCCCGTATGCGTGTCCTTGCACATCGCGCAGCGGCCGCACGCGACGTTGAACGGTACCGACACGAGATCGCCGAGCTTCAGCGTCTCGACGTCGCGGCCCACTTCCACCACTTCGCCCGTGATCTCGTGACCGAGCACGAGGCCGACCGGTGCGGTCGTACGGCCGCGCACCATGTGCTGGTCGGAGCCGCAGATGTTCGTGCTGACCACTTTCAGGATCACGCCGTGGCCGATCGCACGGCCGCTCGGGTCGACCATCTTCGGATAATCGATTTTCTGGACTTCGACCTGGCCCGGCCCAAGATAGACGACACCTCGATTGCTGCTCATCGTATTGTCTCCATGTCTCGTTGGATGGCGCGGCTGCGCGCCGATGCGGCGCGCACGCAACGTGCTGTTCGAGAGTAGTCCCGGAGGCAGGGGCGCCGATGTCTCAAACGCGACATGCGTTTGATCGACGCCGACATCGATGGCGGAAAGACGAAAGTCGGGGGCGGTAAGCAGACGAAATGCCACCAGGCGGAACGCGCGGCCGCCCAGCCCGGCCGATCGTCGCGCTCGGCCCGCGCCGCGGGCCGGCACGCGTTACCCGCCCTGATTCTCGCGTACGATCGCAGCGGCCGCCGCGTCCGCATCGCGCGCGACGCCGTCATGCACGCGCGTGCCGACGGCCGGCGTCGGCGGCTCGCTGTCGAGCGCGTGCCCGTCGCGGTTGCGCGTGTCGACCGTTGCGCGCATCGACAGCCCGACGCGCAACGGATGCGCGGCCAGGTCGCGCGGATCGAGCGCGATCACGACCGGCACGCGCTGCACGACCTTGATCCAGTTGCCGGCCGCGTTCTGCGACGGCAGCATCGAAAAGGCACTGCCGGTACCGGCCGAGAAGCCCTGTACGCGGCCGCGATAGACGACGCGGGACCCGTACAGGTCGGACACCACGTCGACCGGCTGGCCGACGCGCATGTGCCGGATCTGCCCTTCCTTGAAGTTCGCCTCGACCCACAACTGATTCAACTGCACGACGGACATCAGCGGCACGCCAGGGCCGACCTGCTGGCCGACCTGCACCGAACGCTGGCCGATCGTGCCGTCGACCGGCGCGACGATCGTCGTGCGCTTCAGGTTCCGGTACGCGAGCTTGAATTGCGCGGCCGCCTGCACGACGGCCGGGCTTTCGTCGACGGGCAGCTTGCTGCCGAGCGCGCGCGCGGCTTCGAGCTGCGCCCGAGCGGCCGCGAGATTCGCCTGAGCGCCGGCGACCGCCGCGCGGGCGCGCGCCAGCTCCTCCGGCGCGACGATCTCGACCGATGCGCCCGAGCGCGCGGCGAGCGCGCGCTGCGCGAGCGACAGGTCGGCCTGGCGCGCGTTCACGGCCTCGACGTACATCGTGTTCGAGATCTTCGCGTTCGCGACCTGCCGCACGGCCTGCACGAGCTGCGCCTTCGCCTGCGCGAACGCGACGGAGGCTTCCGTATCGTCGAGCCGCACGAGCGGCTGCCCGGCGCGCACGGCCTGCGTATCGCCGACTAGCACGTCGGTCACGGTGCCGGGCGTCTGCGCGGCGACCTGCACGATGCTGCCGGCAACGTACGCGTCGTCGGTGTCTTCGTAATAGCGGTCGCGCAACAGCCAGAACGCGATCCAGACGAGCGCGGCCAGCAGCACCGCCGCGAAGAACAGCGTGAAGCGCTTGCGACGGGTCGCGCGGCGCGCGTCGACTGCCGGGTCGTTCAGAGCGGCCGGCGGTGCGGCGGTATGAAGGTTGTCGTGGTGCATCAGTCGCTTTGCGTAACGATCAGGCGGTCATGCTGGAACACGGGTATCGCGGGTGCGTTGGTGGAGACGGCGACGGCCGTACCGCGCGCCGACGCATTCGCGCTCGGGGTATCGGCAACCGCACCGCGCGGCGGTCGGACGATCGGCGGCGGGTCGAGTGGCGCAACAGGCAGTGCGGTGCCGATAGCAACCGCGCGCGACGTTTCCGCCGCTGTACCCGGTGCGTTGCGCGCAGCGGCATTCGTCGTCACGGCGCGCTTCGTCCGCGCACCGTGCGCGGCACGCGTCGCCGGTGCCGACGCCGACGCCGACGCCGACGCCGATGCAACAGCCATCGTTGCGCCCGCATCGAATCCGCCGCCGAGCGCGCCGACGAGGCCGACGTGCAACGTCCGCTGCCGCCCTTGCAACGCGATCAACTGCGCGCGCTCGTCGATCAGCGTCAGATCGGCGACATCGACGTCCTTCTGCATCAGCACGCCGCGCCGATGCCGGTCGGCCGCGATCTGCACGATCTTCAGCGCGGCCGCGACCGCATCCTGCTGCTGCGCGACGAGCGTGCGCGACGTCTGCAGCGACGTGACGATCTGCGCAACCTGCCCGAGCGCGTCGTCGACCGTCTTGTTGTACAGCCCGATCGCGACGTCGGCCTGCGCGACGTCCGCGCCGAGCTTGGCCTTCAGCCGGCCGCGATCGAAGATCGGCAGCGAGATCGCGGGGCCGACGGAGCCCGCGAGTGCGTCGCGCGAGAACATCGACGCGGGCGTGAGCGCGAACACGCCGCCGAGCGCGACGAGGTTCACGTCCGGATAGAACTGCGCGCGCGTCGAATCGGCATTCGCGAACGCGGCTTCCACACGCAGCCGCGCGGCGACGATGTCCGGCCGGCGGCCGAGCAGATCGGCCGGCAGCCGCGCGGGCAGCACGCCGCCCGGAAACGCCCCGACGCGCGGCCGCTGCAGCGCGAGGCCGCGCTCGGGGCCGCGGCCCGACAGCACGCCGAGCTGCAGTTGCGCGAGCTTGATCTGCTCGTCGTTCAACGCGATCTGTTCGAGCAGGCGGCTGCGCTTGATCGATGCGTCGCTCGCGTCGTACGCGTTGTCGAGGCCGCGCGCGGTGCGCTCGCGCAGCACGGCCGTCACGCGCTGGCTGATCTTCAGCTTCTGTTGCAGCAGCTCGCGCACCGCGTACGCCTGGTCGAGCTGGCAATACACGGTGACGATCGCGACCGCGAGCGTGAGCCGCACCTGCTCGGCCTCGACACCCGCCGCGTCGCGCAGCGACATCAGGCTCCTGGTCGCCGCGCCGTTCTTGCCCCACAGGTCGAGCTGGTAGTTCAAACCGACGAACACCGACGACGGCGACACGACCGGATCGCCGAAGATCTCCACCGGCACGCGATAGCCGCCTGCCGTCACGTCGGCGATGTCGCCCGGCTTCGGCATCCGCGCGCGGCTGACCGTCGCGCCCGCGGTGCCCGTGAGCCCGGTCAGCGAATCGAACTGCTGAAGCTGCGCCTGCGCCATGCGCAGCCGCGCCTGTGCAACCTGCAGATCCGGGTTGTTCCGCGACGCCTCCGCCACCAGGTCGTCGAGCTGCGGATCCTCCAGTTGCTTCACCCAGTCGGGCGCGGGCCATGCGTCGTTCGCGCCGGGGCCCGCCGTGTGTGCCAGCGCGTCGGCGGCCGGCGCGCGCAGCGACAGCGACGGCAGGAATCCGGACGGCACGCAGCCGCCGAGCGCGAGCAGCGCGGCGGCCGCCAGAATCGTCCAGGCGCGTTGCGTGCCGCGTGCCGGCTCTGCGGCTTTCGTGATGCGTTCCATCGCGCGCGTCACCCCTGCTGGATGCGCTGCGCACGCGCGGCCAGCCGCGGCCGCGTGCGCTCGAGCGGGCCGAGCCGGCCGAACAAGCCGTCCGCGATGCCCAACAGGATGCCGGCGAGCTTGTCGCGCTTGTCGTGCTCGACGAGCGCGATCTGCACGATCTGCCACACGGTCAGCAGGTTCGGCACGATCGCCACCGGAAAGCGCAACCCGTACTGCATCGCGAGCTGCACCGCATTGCGCGCGCTGTAGTAGCGCCGTTGCCACGCGTGATTCATCGACGTCATTTCGAAAGGGCCGAACGCATGGCGCTGTTTCGCGCCGATTCGATGCGACAACACCAGCGACGGCACCACATAGAGCGGCACGTTGTGCGCGAGCGCGCGGAAGCTGTACTCGGTGTCGACGTGATCGATGAAGAGCGTCTCGTCGAAGCGGCCGAGTGTGTCGAACGCGGCACGCGACACCACGCAGCCGGACGAGATCAGGAACGCGCAGCGCTGCAGCGGCATGCCCGGCTCGATGCGCAGCCGGCGCAAGCCGATGCCGTTCGTCGCGAGTTCGGGCAGGAAGCTGCGCGCGTTCTCGTCGAAGATGCGCGGGCCGGCGAGGAACGCGCGCCCGGCAAGCCCCGCGCAGATGTCACCCATCGTCGGGAAATACGCGGCCGGCACCGACGAATCCTGGTCGAACAGCGCGACCGCGTCGACGTTCTCGCGAAACAGCGCGGCGAGCCCCACGTTGTACGCGCCGGCGATACCGCCGCGATTGCCGTGATGCAGCAGCGCGATGCCTTTGCGCGCGCACAGTTCACGGGCCCGCGCATCGGGCGTCGGCGTGTTGTCGACGACGAGCAGCGTGTCGCACGCATGCCGCCATGCGCCGAGCGCCGCGAGTTGTGCGTCGGTCGGGTGATACAGGATCACGAGTGCGCCGAGTGTCGTCATGCGGGTTTCCTCAATGTCCGAACGAAGCGGCCGCGCCGCGTCTGGGCCGCGTGAGCCACATCATCGCGGCGAGCACGAGACAGGTCATGCTCGCCATCCAGAACATGTCGCCCGTCGCCATCATGTAGGCCTGCTGCATCACGACCTGATGCAGCGTCGTCAGCTCGCGCACGCCGTCCACGCCCATCGCGTTCAGCGTGTGCACGAAACGCTGCGTATTCGCCGATGCGTGCGTGACCGATTGCGACACGACGTCGTAGTGATAGGTCGCGCGGTTGTCCCACAGCGTCACGCTCATCGCGGTGCCGAACGCGGCCGACAGCGTGCGCAGGAAATTCGACAGGCTCGACGCGGCGGCGAGCCGGTCGTCCGGGATGCGCGACAGCGTCGCCGCGGTCAGCGGAATGAAGAAGCACGGCAGCCCGATCCCCTGGATCAACCCCGGCGCGGCGATCTGCGCGAACGTCATCTTCAGCGTGAAATGCGCATCCCAGGCGAGCACGGCCGCGAATACCAGGAAGCCGAACGTCGCGAGCACGCGCGCGTCGAAGCGGTGCGCATGCAGCCCGACGAGGATCGAGAAAACGAGCGCGAGCACGCCGAGCGATGCGGTCGCGAGCCCCGCATGAAACGCGTTGTAGCCCATCACCGCCTGCATCCACAGCGGGAAAACGACGCCGACCACCGAGAAGCTCATCATCCCGAGCGAGATGATCAGCACGCAGAACGAGAACGTGCGGTCGCGAAACAGGCTCAGGTCGACCACCGGATGCGCTTCGCCCGCTTCCCAGATCAGCAGCGACACGATCGCGAGCGCCGCGACGACCGCGAGCGTGACGATCAGCGGCGAATCGAACCAGCCGCGGTCGTGGCCGAGATCGAGCATCGCCTGCAGCGAGCCGACGCCGATCACGAGCAGCACGATGCCCGGCACGTCGATCGGGCCGGCCGCGCCGCGCTGCGCGTCGGGGCGCAGCATCGCGGTGCACACCGCGAACGAGAACAGCCCGATCGGCAAATTGATCAGGAAGATCCACGGCCACGAGAAGTTGTCGACGATCCAGCCGCCGACCACCGGCCCGAAGATCGGTGCGAGCAGCACCGTCATCGCCCACAGCGCGAGCGCGACGGTGCGCTTGTCCGGCGGAAATGTGCGCAGCAGGATCGTCTGCGACAGCGGCACCATCGGCCCCGAACACAGCCCCTGCAGCGCGCGGCAGATCACGAGCACGTGCAGGTCGCGCGCGAGCCCGCACAGCAACGACGTCAGCGTAAACAGCAGCACCGCGCCGACGAACAGCCGCAGTTCGCCGACGCGGCGCGCGAGCCAGCCGGTGAGCGGCACCGCAATCGCGGCCGCGACCGAATACGAGCTGATCACCCACGTGCCCTGGCTGTTCGATACGCCGAGACTGCCGGAGATCGCCGGCACCGCGACGTTGGTCACGGTCGAGTCGAGCACCTCGATGAAGGTCGCGAGCGACAGCGCGAACGTCAGCAGCGCGAGCCGGATGCCGCGCACCGGCTGCGCGGCGGGCGCCGGCGCCGGCGCGTCGAACGCGGACGGCGTGACGGGCCCGTCGTGAAGCGGCGACGCGGCGCTCATGCGCCGGCCACCGCGACATCGGCCCGCGTGGCCACCCGCCCGCGCTTCGGCACGAAGCGTTCGATGAAAGCGGCGGCCGCGTCGCAGCCGTCCGGCGCGGCCGCGAGCAGCGCGCGCGTACGCTCGGCATGCACCGCGAACGCGGGTTCGTCGAGCACGCGCGCGAGCGCCGCACCGAGCCGTGCGCCGTCGAGCGGGCCGTCGATGCGCACGCCGCAGCCGTTCGCGACGACGCGTTGCGCGTTGTCGAACTGATCGTGCGCGAACGGCGTGACGACCTGCACGATGCCGGCTTCGCACGCGAGCGCCGCGGTGCCGATCCCGCCGTGATGCACGAGCGCGCGGCAACGCGGCAGCAGCGTGCGCATCGGCACGAAGCGGCGCACGAGCAGCCGGTGGCCGTCCTGCACCGCATCGTGCGGCGTCAGCAGGATCCCGCGCGCGCCGGTCGCGCGCAGCGCGTCCGCCACCGCGCGCGCATAGGCCGCGTGATCGACGAGCGTCGACCCGGCCGTAAACACGACCGGGGCTTCGCCGGCCGCGAGAAACGCATCGAGTGCCACATCATCATCGGAGGTCGCAATATCGTTGAACAACGGAAAACCGCTTTGCAGATGGTTCGACGGCCAGTCGGGCTGCGGCGGCGCGAACCACCGGGGAAACAAGCACAGCACGCCGTCGGTCGAATGCAGCCAGCGGCCGAGCACGCGCCGCGCGGGCGCGAGCCCGAGTTCGCGGCGCACCGCGTCGAGCGCC
Source organism: Burkholderia sp. IMCC1007 (assembly GCF_027257875.1). Lineage (GTDB taxonomy): Bacteria > Pseudomonadota > Gammaproteobacteria > Burkholderiales > Burkholderiaceae > Burkholderia. Next base: position 128,143 of record NZ_JAPVQY010000007.1, on the reverse strand, counting down.
GGGCCGCACACGCGGTCGAGCACCTGCCGCTCGATCAGCGTCATCAGCGCCGATTTCACCGGCAACGGCCAGCGCGCGGGAATCGTCAGGCGCGGGTGAGTCGGCGGCGCATGCGCGGACAGCAGCGTCGACGGCGACACCTGCACCGACACGTACGGCGTGCCGTGCAGTTCCTGCATGAAGCGCGCGGAGAACGCCCACAGCGTGCCGACCAGCACCGTGTCGGCATCGGTCAGCGCGCGCAGCGCGTCGTAATGCGGGCGCAGCGTCGGCGCGATCACCTGCCACAGCGTGCGGAACGACGTGCGCGGATCCCACAGCGCGGGGTTCGCCATCGCCGCGTCGTATTCCGCCGCGGTGCCGACCGGCACGAACGCGAACCCGCAGCGGCGCACGGCCGCCTCGAACGGCGCATGCGTGCAGAACACGACGTCGTGACCGCGCGCGGCGAGCGTGCGCGCGACGCCGAGCAACGGATGCACGTCGCCCGCCGAGCCGATCGCGGTCACGATCATCTTCGCCATCGCGCGCCTCGCGGGTGTCAGTAGAAACCGGGGATCAGCGCCGCGACCTCGCGGCGGTACTGCGCATACGCCGGCCCGAAATACCCGGTCAGCCAGCTCTCCTCGACGCGCACCTTGTACGCGAGCGACGCGAACACGAGCAGCACGCCGATCGCGCCGCGCCATTCGCCGCCGATCAGCGCGGCGCCGACCAGCGCGATCAGGCAGCCGGTGTAGATCGGGTGGCGCACGAGCGCATACGGCCCCGTGCGCACGAGTTCGTGGTCTTCCTTCAGCGTGACCGACACGCTCCAGTTGGTGCCGAGGTGCAGCCGCGCCCACACCGAGAACAGCAGCCCCGCGACCAGCACCGCGAGCCCGCACTGCGCCTGCAGCCCGAAGCGCTGCCAGTCGGGCACGAGCGCCTGCCACGACGGATCGGGCAGGATGATCAGCGCGCCGCCGACGATCAGCGGAATCGACTGCAGCGTGCGCGAGCGCGACGCCTCCTTGCGCACGGTCGCCTTGACGCCCTGCGACGTGGCGATCCAGTACGCGAGCCACGCGGCCCACGGAACGACGATGGCGATGCTCTGAACGATATTCACGGCTGGCCTGCCTCGTATGGATGAGAATTCGGATGCGCCCGGAGTGCCCGATACGCGACGTGCTGCGTCACGACATCGCCGGCATCGGTGCGGACACGCATGCGCGCGCGGCGCCGAGCGCGATGCCTGCGGCGGCTGGCGACGCATCGCAGAAGAAGTCGAGCAGCGCCGCACGCGTGGTCTCGCGCTGCGTGCGGCCTTCGATGTCGAGGAAGTGGCCGGCGTCGGGAATGGTCGTGAAGCGCGCACGCGGCACGTGCGCGGCAAGCTGGCGGACGTCGGCCGGCGTCGTGTACTCGTCGCGTTCGCCGTTCACGAACAGCAGCTCGCAGCCGATGTTCGAGAATTCGCTGAAGTAGCGCTCGGGCTGCAGCGACAGGATCTGGTCGACGTGGAACGCGACCTGGTCCTGCTCGTCGCGCGGCAGGCGCGTCAGATACCGGTAGTTGTACAGCTTCATGATGCGCGGCAGGTAGCGACCGACCGTATCGTTCAGCAGCTGCGCGGCCTTCAGGTTCTCGCCGGCCGCGATGTGGTCGCGTGCACGCGTCACGTAATCGACCATCGCGTCGTTCAGGAACGGCGAGAACGAGCAGATCGCTGCGCGCCGCACGCTCGGGCAGCCGCGCGCGAGCGCGAACAGCGATGCGACGCCGCCCCACGACACCGACACGAGGAACGCGGGCGCGAAGCGCTCGACCAGATGCTGGAGGATCGCGGCTTCGTCGTCCTTCGTCAGGATGAAGCAGCCGGGATTGTGCTGGCGCGACTGCCCCGCATACGGCAGATCGAAGCAGATCGTGTTCATGCGCTCGCCGAGATACTGGACCGTCTGCCCGAACGACGCGGTGGTCGCGAGCGCGCCGTTGACGAGCATCGCCGTGTCGAAGGACGGATCGAATACATTCCGTTCGACGTAGACCTTCAGACCATTCGGCAGCGGGACCACGTGTTTTTCGGTCGGCATCGTCGTTCTCCGGTGGATGCGGCGTCTCGGCGTCGCGGCATGCTGCAGGTGCGCAATGGGTGGCGCCGGCCGTGTGCGATCGTCGAGCGCGCGCATGGCCGACGCAGCGCGGTCAATGCGCGCATCGCCGATTCATTCCTTGTAGTGCGGCGCCATACTAATACGGGCAATATTGCTTACTCAAGTCGTCCCAACGAACCCCTCTACTTCAGGGGGAAATACGAGCGATTCAAATCTTTTTGGTGTTTTTTATGGTATGCGAGATCAACCGAAAAGCGATCGCAATCGTTTGCGCAAATCCTTTCCGACAGGCCGACCAGACAAATACATCGTTTGAATTCAACAACATACATAATTTAAATCGCTCGATTGAAACGATTTTTCAGAAATTAGCCGGACTGCCATCGGAGGCGTGAATTTTCGTATCCCACTGAATCTCACATACCTCGACATTCTTTCGACGCGTAATAAATCGAATCCATAAACTTTAGCGACGATTACACCGCTTTTCCGAAAATCGCTTTAAACAAATTTCAATTTATTTAACCATCTTTCAAACGGTTTTCCTGCACCTGCACAACTGTGTCAGGCAGCCTCGTCCGCATCCGTAGCGCGACGATTCGCCGTCGGACCCCTATTTTTTTATTGATTGAACGGTCAATAAAAAACCGCTAAGCTCTCGACTTCCAGGAACGGCCCGTCCGGGCGAAGGGAGTCGCGATGCCGAAAGTCGGAATGCGGGAGATTCGTCGCGCACAGCTGATCGACGCGACGCTGCGCTCGATCGACGAAGCCGGCCTGCCCGGCACGACGCTCGCATCGGTCGCGCAGCGCGCGAACATCTCGACGGGCATCGTCAGCCATTACTTCGGCGACAAGGACGGCCTGCTCGAAGCCACGATGCGGCACGTGCTGCGCGATCTGTGGTCGGCCACCACGCGCCGCCGCGTCGCCGCACGCAAGGATCCGCGGTCCCGGCTGCGCGCGGTCGTCGCCGCGAACTTCGACGACACGCAGGTCAGCGCGCCCGTGATGAAAACATGGCTCGCGTTCTGGTCGCAGAGCATGCACGACCCGATGCTCAAGCGCCTGCAGCACGTGAACACGCGGCGCCTGCATTCGAATCTGTGCGCCGAATTCGCGAAGGCGTTGCCGCGCACGAAAGCGCGCGAAGCCGCCAGCGGCCTCGCCGCGCTGATCGACGGCCTGTGGCTGCGCGGCGCGCTCGCCGGCGGCCCGATCGACACCCGAGCCGCGTTGAAGCTCGCCCACGATTACATCGACCTGCTGCTCGCGTCCGACTGACGCGCGACGCAGTCGCCCTCAAGGAGATCCTCATGTCCGTATACGGTTTGCAGCGCCTCTACATCGGCGGCGGTTACGTCGACGCCACTAGCGGCAAGACTTTCGACACCTTCGATCCCGCCACCGGCGAGCTGCTCGCGCAGGTGCAGCAGGCGAGCGCGGCCGACGTCGACCGCGCGGTCGCGTCCGCCCAGGAAGGCCAGCGCGAATGGGCCGCGATGACCGCGATGCAGCGCTCGCGCATCCTGCGCCGCGCGGTCGATCTGCTGCGCGAACGCAACGACGAACTCGCGGCGATCGAGACGCGCGACACCGGCAAGCCGATCGGCGAGACGCTCGCGGTCGACATCGTCACCGGCGCGGACGTGATCGAGTACTACGCGGGCCTCGCGACCGCGATCGAAGGGCTGCAGGTGCCGCTGCGCGCCGAGTCGTTCGTGTACACGCGCCGCGAGCCGCTCGGCGTGTGCGCGGGCATCGGCGCATGGAACTACCCGATCCAGATCGCGTGCTGGAAGACGGCGCCCGCGCTCGCGGCCGGCAACGCGATGGTGTTCAAGCCGAGCGAAGTCACGCCGCTCACCGCGCTGAAGCTCGCGGAAATCTATACGGAAGCCGGCGTGCCGGCCGGCGTGTTCAACGTCGTGCAGGGCGACGGCTCGGTCGGCGCGCTGCTCACCGGCCACCCGGACATCGCGAAGGTGTCGTTCACCGGCGGCGTCGAGACCGGCAAGAAGGTGATGTCGCTCGCCGGCGCGTCGTCGCTGAAGGAAGTGACGATGGAGCTCGGCGGCAAGTCGCCGCTGATCGTGTTCGACGATGCCGATCTCGATCGCGCGGCCGACATCGCGGTGACCGCCAACTTCTTCAGCTCGGGCCAGGTCTGCACGAACGGCACGCGCGTGTTCGTGCACCGCTCGATCAAGGACGCATTCACGCAGAAGGTGCTCGAGCGCGTGAAGCGCATCCGCGTCGGCAAGCCGACCGATGCCGACACCAACTTCGGCCCGCTCGTCTCCGCCGCGCAGCTCGACAAGGTGCTCGGCTTCATCGAAAGCGGCAAGGCCGAAGGCGCGAAGCTGCTCGCGGGCGGCACGCGCCTGACCGACGGCCACTTCGGCAGCGGCCAGTACGTCGCGCCGACCGTGTTTGGCGACTGCCGCGACGACATGAAGATCGTGCGCGAAGAGATTTTCGGGCCGGTGATGAGCATCCTCGATTTCGAATCGGAGGACGAAGTAATCGCGCGCGCGAACGACACGCACTACGGGCTCGCGGCGGGCGTCGTGACCGAGAACCTGTCGCGCGCGCACCGCACGATACATCGCCTCGAAGCCGGCATCTGCTGGATCAACACGTGGGGCGAATCGCCGGCCGAGATGCCGGTTGGCGGATACAAGCAATCCGGTGTCGGACGCGAGAACGGCATCACGACGCTCGAGCACTACACTCGAATCAAGTCGGTGCAGGTCGAGCTCGGCCGCTACAACCCGGTGTTCTAAGACAAGGAGATCCGTCATGACGACACGCGAATACGACTACATCATCTGCGGCGCCGGTTCCGCGGGCAACGTGCTCGCAACGCGCCTGACGGAAGATCCGGACGTCACGGTGCTGCTGCTCGAAGCGGGCGGCCCCGACTACCGCTTCGACTTCCGCACGCAGATGCCGGCGGCGCTGGCCTACCCGCTGCAGGGCCGCCGCTACAACTGGGCGTACGAGACCGACCCCGAGCCGCACATGGACAACCGCCGGATGGAGTGCGGCCGCGGCAAGGGGCTCGGCGGCTCGTCGCTGATCAACGGGATGTGCTACATCCGCGGCAACGCGCTCGACTACGACAACTGGTCGACGCACAAGGGCCTCGAGAACTGGACCTATCTCGACTGCCTGCCGTACTTCAAGAAAGCCGAGACGCGCGACGTCGGCCCGAACGACTATCACGGCGGCAGCGGCCCCGTGTCGGTCACGACCAGCAAGCCGGGCGTGAACCCGCTGTTCGAGGCGATGGTCGACGCGGGCGTGCAGGCCGGCTATCCGCGCACCGACGACCTGAACGGTTACCAGCAGGAAGGCTTCGGCCCGATGGACCGCACCGTCACGCCGAAGGGCCGGCGCGCGAGCACCGCGCGCGGCTACCTCGACCAGGCGAAGGTGCGATCGAACCTCGAGATCGTCACGCACGCGCTCGCCGATCGCATCCTGTTCGACGGCAAGCGCGCGTCGGGCGTCACGTACCTGCGCGGCAGCGAGCGCGCGACCGCGCATGCGCGCCGCGAAGTGCTCGTGTGCAGCGGCGCGATCGCGTCGCCGCAACTGCTGCAGCGCTCGGGCGTCGGCCCCGGCGCATGGCTGAAGGCGCTCGACATTCCGGTCGTGCTCGATCTGCCCGGCGTCGGCCAGAACCTGCAGGATCACCTGGAGATGTACATCCAGTACGAGTGCAAGGAGCCGGTGTCGCTGTACCCGGCGCTCAAGTGGTGGAACCAGCCGAAGATCGGCCTCGAATGGATGCTGAACGGCACGGGCCTCGGCGCGAGCAACCACTTCGAGGCGGGCGGCTTCATCCGCACGCGCGACGACGACCTGTGGCCGAACATCCAGTATCACTTCCTGCCGGTGGCGATCAACTACAACGGCTCGAACGCGATCGAGATGCACGGCTTCCAGGCGCACGTCGGCTCGATGCGCTCGCCGAGCCGCGGCCGCGTGAAGCTGCGCTCGCGCGATCCGAACGATCATCCGAGCATTCTGTTCAACTACATGGCCGAAGCGCTCGACTGGCGCGAGTTCCGCGATGCGATCCGCGCGACGCGCGAGATCATGCGGCAGCCCGCGCTCGATCGCTATCGCGGCCGCGAGCTGAACCCGGGCGCCGACTGCAAGAGCGACAAGGAACTCGACGCGTTCGTGCGGGCGCGCGCGGAAACCGCGTTCCATCCGTCGTGCTCGTGCAAGATGGGTTATGACGACATGGCCGTGGTCGACGAAGAAGGTCGCGTGCACGGGCTGGAAGGGTTGCGCGTGGTCGATGCGTCGATCATGCCGATCATCACGACCGGCAACCTGAACGCGCCGACGATCATGATCGCGGAGAAAATCGCGGACAAGATCCGCGGCCGCGCGCCGCTCGCGCGTGTCGACGTGCCTTACTTCGTCGCCAATGGCGCGATGGCGCGCAATGTCGCGAAGGCGGTGCGGCAGCCGGAGACCGTTTGACTGAAGGGGGCGATACCGACAATGGACATGACCGAGATCCACGTGAAGTCTGCTCTATCCCGGTCCGTACTCGCGGTGACGCCCCTTTCTGGTCAAATGCGCGTTTGATCGGTTCCCTGTTCTGATCGTGGATCGATTGCATCGGCGCCTGATCCGATCGCTTCAGCCACCGCGCGATGCCCGCCTCGAAACTCAAGGGATTCTTCTTGTTTTTGCCGAACATCAGTTTGTCACCTCGAATTTCATTTCGGGATCGCTGAAGGCATTGGGCCAGTAACGCACCACGGTATCGCCCATCAGCGTCGACGTATCGAACGTCAGGTAGTACGCCTCGATCACTGTGACTTCAATTGAATGGCTACCCGCTACCCAAGAAGGAGTCAACTCACCACTACTTTACTCATCAAGGAGTTTTATTGAATTTACCACCTCCATAAAAATTCCATAACTCAGGCCAGCGTCAAGATCGAAATCTTCATGTCGACGCACGAAGCAATACTGAGCCATCGTTATCGTTTCTTTATTATTTCCGATAATTAATCTAATACATCTATTTTTTTCATCAAAAGTCTCACAATATTCCGGAGGCGATTCAAAGCTAGTATTTTTTTTATAAAAATCCTCGGCAATCCACCCGCGCCAATTCGATCCGCGAATCTTCGATATGGTTGTCCTTCTGGATAACCCGCACTCTCTCTCAACGGAACTAGTTGTCGAGCTCACCACTCCTTTTTCCGTACCGCGTATGCCGCTGCCATTGGATGAAGCCATGGCAATATCGAGGTTTCGCCTGTAGATATGTAGCATTGGTAGGTTTTCGAGGGCACTGGGATTCTGCCCTCCCCCGAGAAACATGCCAAGCGGCAACGTCGCGCCATTTTTTCCAATATATGAATCCAAACACGGATTGATTTGGTAATTAACAACCGAGTCAAGAATTTTCGGGAAAGAGAGAGATATTCCACATTTTTCGTAAAAGCCATGGCTTTGCGTCGAACCATGATCCTTCGAAAAAGAATCTCTAGAAAAAAAGGAAAAAACTAGCGTCAGAAAGCACGCAAGATACTTCCTCGAACAAGCCATACCCTCCTCCAAAAAAACCATTCAATTCTCGATTTGAGATATGCCAGCCTTCCGAAGGTCACCCTTCTAATTGCCTGTTTAATGTGGAGGTCTTCGGCATATTTGGATCGTCACTCAAAATAAAATATGCGTATCTAAAGAATTCTTGGCGCTCCAATAAGCCAGTACTGTCACCATTCACCGGAGTCGTGATTGCTGACACGTTGCTATCACCCATACCCAGGTCAGCTCGGCGATGGATATTCATACCACTACGGAGAGCCCCAGTGTTTGGTGACACCATCACCTTGCTTGTCCAAAAGTACCCGGCGGAGTCCGCTGCTACAGCGGGATCGGTTGACAAGAGAAGGGAGTTGGGATCTTTTGAGAAATTCAGATTGCGAAATACCTCATAAGCTTGATAGCTATTGCGACCAGTGAGATGAATCAACCCACGCCCCCGAAAACGGGGGCCATCACCAAGCTGAGTGTTCCCCAAGCGTTGTGCTTTTTCTTGAACTTCTCCTGGACGTTGTGAGACATAAGTCGGACGATCTCGCCCTCTTAGAAACCCCATAGCTTGCAGCCAAGGTTTCTTATTATCATAATCCTCCCCAGCCTCAATTGGCGTTAGAACCTCGTACATAGTTCGAAAGTAACGCTCGTCACCGCTCTCAGCAGTCGATTTAAACGCCCCGCTCTCCTTGTATATTTGCGCCAAAAAATGAGCTTGTCGTAGTGGCGTGACAAACCCATACTTCAACCACATGTGGTTGATGAAGATGTGCATGTTTGGCGGCATAAAGCCGTTGCCACTATAGCCCCGAGTCCAGCGCTCCCAAGCAGTTGTCCACGCGGTCGTTCCTCCAGCATTTCGGGAGGAACGTCGAGGCAATGTTTGTACCAATTCGCGTGTACTGCGCCAACTACACCGCCTCAATGTGTCAATAAACTGCATCGGATGAAAATGATAATGCTCCGCTTTCAGCGTCAATCCTCCCTCCACCGCCTCTTCCCAAAACGCCAAAGCCTGATGATGGCGCTTAAGCCGTTCATACGCCGGTTCGTCAAGGTTTATCGGAAACACAATATTTTTAACCGGATTCGCCCCTTCGGTGCCTCGCAGCCAACCCCAACGCTTATCGAAATCGTCCCGCGCCCATTCAGTCGGCATCTTGACCACGCAGTAAGTAAGTCGATCCCGCAATTCGCCCGTCTGCGTCTTGGCATAGGCGAGCATCAACCGACCACGGTGTGCCGTAGCGGCATCGATCACGACGGTAGTACCGGGCGCGCTCTCGCCCGGGCGAGGCGTAGACGCCTTGGGCTCGATCAGGTCAAGCAGCTGCATCGAGTCGCAACGACTATTGCCGTCGGTGTCGTCATCGATAAAGGTCCAGCCCAACCAATGGGGAAAGTCGGCATCGCTGTAAACTTTGACACCTGCGTGATTCAGGTCAACGAAGGCACGTGCGTTCGCGTCAACGGCGACCTTGCGGAAATGCGGTAGGCGGCTCTCATGCAGATCCGTCGCGGCTGGCGCATCGGGCCCCAGGATTCGACCGAAACGCAGCATTTCGTAGCCGGCACTGGGGCAGCCGGGGTACGTGTCCGTCGCCGTCTTGTAGAGCTTGTACGCGCCTTCGGGCTCAGGCTCGCTACCGATGCGTTCACCGTCGGCATTGCGTGTGGTCAAGGTGATGGTGCCGCGTGCTTCGCTCAGGGAGATGATGAGCGGAGCCTTCGTGCGACCGATGGGTTGTACGGTCCACCGCGCCCATACGTCCGGGGTAAGGTCATTGGGCGGCGTCGTGGCCGCAGCACCATAAACCGCCGGAACACGGATGGTGCGCTGCGCTACGGTAGGTGCGGGCTTTCTCAAAGCACTTTGCTCAGAGCCGATTACCCGTGGCCACCACGTTCCGGCATCCTTCGCCTTCTTGCCGTTGACGGCAAGGATACGCTCCGGGGTGGTATGGAAGCGCTGCGCGACGCTTCCGAGCGTGTCGTTGCGCGCACCGAAGGTGGAATCGAACGCACGCACAACGTAGTTTCGGGTCTCGGTGCGAGGATTGACCGCGTACATGGGCGTACCCGCCGGCAGCACGATATGCATGACCGTCGACGCGATGCTGGAACGCATAGAGGAAGCCTTCCTCGTGCAGGATGCGTTCAACGAAATCGTAATCGGTGTCACCGGCTTGTACGCAATACTCGCGCGGCAAATGTTCGTTGGTGATGCGCTGCTCATAGTCCAACGTCAGACCGTGCGCCTTGAGCACTGCGCTCGCGATTTCCGTGACGTTGAGCGTCTGGAAGATGCGCCAGTCCGACGAAAGCTTCAAGCGCGCCAGACCCGGTTCCATCACGGCCGAGTAACGCGTGCGCCGGAAGCCGGTGTCCCCCTGCTCGAACGACGACACCGTGCCATGCACGTAGCGCACCGGCCGGGCGCCTTGCCAGATCGTCAGCAGGCCGTTGTGGTCGAGCACCTGACCGAAGTCGATCGCGGCGTTGCCGCTGGCCAGTTCGACCTCCAACACGAAGGTCTCGGCCAACCCCTCATGCAGCGTGAACTCGACAACCTCGAACGGTTCGTCGCCAACAGCAAAGGTAAAGCGCAGGTCGGATTGGATAGCCATAGTCGGGTTGCTCGCTGAATGCCAAGCAGCAACGATTGACTATTGCGAACTCGATGTCTATTGGACGAATCCGAAAGTGGAGTGTCTTGTCGAGTTAAGCAGTGCCCAACGGCAAACGAGCCAGTAGCGACGCGGGCGATGAGCCTGGATGAAGTGAAACGATGCGCCGGTCGACGATAGCGATCGTCGACAAGATCCTCGGGCGGAAGCCGCTTGCGTGTTTCGAACGTGTCGTATTTCGTCGCGAGCGGGGCACCAGCGCGCAACGTCGCGAAGGCGGTGCGTCAGCGGGAGACGGTCTGACTGTCCGGGCGCCCCGCCCGGCCGGCGCCGCAGCAAACGCCGCTGACGATCGCCGTCAGCGGCGTTTTCACTTTCGGCTTATCCATTTTTGACCTGTTGCCGCAACCGCTCAGCGTCGACGTGCTCCAGGTCGTTCGTGATGTTGTGCCAGATCGGATGAACCCGTACCCCACGGCCGTCGCGTGCGGCGGACCCGCTTCGATCCGCGATGTTCATGTTTACTGCACGTGGAACTTCGGCGACGTGGCAACCGTGCCGCTGACCGTGCAGTCCGGCGCCAGCACCGCATTGTTGAACGTGAGCGACGAGTTCGGATCGCTCCACGTCGTGACCACCTTGCTGGGCCCGCATGCGCCGAGCAGCGTCACGGTCACCTTCGCGTTGTTGATCGACAATTGCGTCGCGCTGTCGACCTGCCCCGTCCACGGCGACGCGCTGCTCGCGCTGCCGCTGATCAGGCCGCACGTCGCGCCGCCGGTGAACGTCGTCGACGTGATGTTGACGATGCCCGTCGACGAGATCGTGCCGTTGAACGTCGCGTTGCAGGCCGCGTTGATCGCCCCCTTGCTGAGCGTCGTGAGGCCCGTCGCGGAGAACGGCTCCCCGTTCGGATTCATGGCCAGACCGTCGGCGCGCGTCACGGTCACGGCGAAAGCAGGCGCGGCCGACACCGCGGTGAATGCCACTGCAGCAACAAGCGATACGATTTTGCGAATGCTCATTTGAACTGCCCCCTCTCTTCACAAATGGCGGCACACCGCCAGGAACGCGACGCGCCGGCCGGATCGCCCCGCCCGGCCCATCGCTGGAAGCCGGCAGCGCATGCTGCACGCCGGACGACTCAGAACTTGTAGGAAATCCCGATGAACGAGATCAGCGGATCGGCCTTCAGCCGTGTACGGGTGGTGGCGAGCGTCGTGCCGTCCGCCGCACTGATCACGAGCGACGAGTAGGTTTTCAGCGGCATATAGGTCAGCGTCGCCGTGAGCGCCCTGTGCTTGTCGATCGCATAGCTGGCGCCGATGTTGTAGACCGGCGTGAACGACGACGATGCCTTGCCCTCCACCGACGTCGGCCCCGGCTTGCCGGCGCCGGCCGCGAGCACGCTGCCGAGGTTCTCGTTGATGTCCTTCGCGAAGTTGCCGTTCAGTTCGATGTTGCTGAACCAGCTGTACGCCACGCCGATCCCGACGAACGGTCGGAACTTCGCCGTTCGGTGCATTGAAGTAGTACTGCAGAATGATTGTCGGGCTCCATTGGCGCGCGTTCTTCACGGCCGGCTGGTTCGACGGATCGTCCATGTTGACGCTGCCGAGCGCGCCGGCCGGGCCCGGCGGCCGGATCACGCCGTGCCCGGTCAGCGTGAACTCGGGCGGCACGCCGAGCACCGACGTCACCGCGATGTGATCGGTGAAGAAGTGCGTGAGCGTGAGGCCGACCGTATCGGCATTGTTGACCGTCAGGCTCGTGCCCGGCGACGTGAACGACCCGGGCAGGCGCAGCGGGCGGCGGGTCGCCGTCGCCGCCGCCGGCAGCAAGCACGGGCGCGAGCGATGCCGCGGCCATCCAATGCTTTACATTCATAGGAATCCAATGCGATCAGAACCGCCGCGGCAGGCAAGCGCGCTCCGAGCGCGCCGTCATGCGGCACGGCGCCATCGGGGAACTCGAAACGGAATAGGCGCGTCGCTACAGCGACGACGCAATGCGATGACGCTCGCGCGCAACTCGCGTCGCGCCGGCGTCAGACGAAAAACAGGAAAACGGCAGTCCGGCTGGCCCCTCGGATAGGCGTCTCATGAAGTGGTCTCCATACGTACGCTTGATTCGTTATCGTGATGCGTCGTTTGTCGAGACTATGAGCGGACGATCCGCACAAGTAAATGGATGCAGAGTTCCAAACGGGTCGCGCCGCGCGATCCTGGCGATTGCAGGCCCCTTGACAGTTTTTCAAACGGCCTTCATTTTCTTTGCTCAGACAAATACCCGGGCGGTATAACGCGCGTTTGAACGATTGCGGCCGACCGGCGCGCAACCCGATGGGCCGGCCCGCGGCGGCCGGCCGCCATGCGGCGGCGCAACGTCACACGTCGACGATCACCAGCGTGCCGTGGCTGCCCGGCAGCACCGCGTGGCGCGTGCCGGCGAGCGCGAGATACATCTGGCCGGCCTCGACCACGATCGTTTGCGCGTCGACCTCAAGCATCAGCCGGCCGTCGAGCACGAGCAGCCCTTCGTTGTAGTCGTGCACTTCCGCTTCGTACGGCTGCGCATCCATGCGCAACACCTTGATCCTGGCCGCCCCGACTTCACCGACGACCGTGGACTTCCAGGCGACGGCCTGCGCGGCCGCAACGGACTTGAAATCGACCAGAGACATGCGCACCGCTCCGCATACGTGAAAGAAACGCATTATCGCGAGCGCCGCGCGCGGCGTCCCGGTACGGCGCGGCGGTGTGTGGGCGGCACAGTTCGCCGCGCCGCTGTCGTGCCGTCGCGCGAACGCGCGATCGACGTCCGCGTTGCAGAAAACAATACTTATTGTTCGCACATCTCAAATAAAGCGCGGCGCTATTGAGCAACGTGCATACATTGGACGCAAATCCGGCACCGACATCGCTCGACCTTTCCACCAGAATGCATTTCCATCTACCGATTGCTAATATGGCGGTCCTGCGATCCCGCACCACAACGCCGTTCGACATGACGCACGCTCGCCATGCCGCACCCGCAGCCGGCCGCTTCGCAGCGGCGGCGCCGGGCACGCGCGGCGCGCAGCGTCGGGCCGACCGGCCGTGCCATCCGTGAGCATGCAACCGATCCTTTCCGTTTCCGACCTCTCCAAGACTTACGCGTCCGGCTTCCAGGCGCTGAAGCACGTGACCCTCGACATCCGCCCCGGCGAGATCTTCGCGCTGCTCGGGCCGAACGGCGCGGGCAAGACCACGCTGATCGGCTCCATCTGCGGGATCGTCACGCCGACCGAAGGCCGCGTGACGGTCGGCGGCCACGACATCCGCGATCACTATCGCGCCGCGCGCGAGATGATCGGCCTCGTGCCGCAGGAACTGACGACCGACGCGTTCGAAACCGTGTGGGCGACCGTGTCGTTCAGCCGCGGCCTGTTCGGCAAGGCGCCCGATCCCGCGTACATCGAGAAGACGCTGAAGGCGCTGTCGCTGTGGGACAAGCGCGACAACAAGCTGATGACGCTGTCGGGCGGGATGAAGCGCCGCGTGATGATCGCGAAGGCGCTGTCGCACGAACCGCGCATCCTGTTCCTCGACGAGCCGACGGCCGGCGTCGACGTCGAGTTGCGCCGCGACATGTGGAAGCTCGTCGACTCGCTGCGTGAAAGCGGCGTGACGATCCTGCTCACCACGCACTACATCGAGGAAGCCGAGGAGATGGCCGACCGGATCGGCATCATCCTCGGCGGCGAGCTCGTGCTCGTCGAGGAAAAGCGCGAGCTGATGCGCAAGCTCGGCAAGAAGCAGTTGACCGTGCAGCTCGAACATCCGCTGGCAGCCGTGCCGGGCGAGCTCGCGCCGTTCGGGCTCGAACGCGCGGACGACGGCACCGCGCTCGTCTACACATACGACTCGCAGCGCGACGACGCGAGCATCGCGAAGCTGATCAACGCGCTCGGCACGGCCGGCATCGGCTTTCGCGACCTGCATACGACACAGAGCTCGCTCGAGGATATTTTCGTGAGCCTGATCGACAACCGCCGCAACGGCGCACAAGGGGCGTAACGCACATGGCCAACTGGAATCTCCACGGCATCCGCGCGATCTACCGCGCCGAAATGGCCCGCACGCGCCGTACGCTGATGCAGAGCATCATCGCGCCGGTGATCTCGACGTCGCTGTACTTCGTCGTGTTCGGCTCGGCGATCGGCTCGCGCATCAGCGACGTGAACGGGATCGGCTACGGGTCGTTCATCGTGCCGGGCCTCGTGATGCTGTCGCTGCTGTCGCAAAGCATCTCGAACGCGTCGTTCGGCATCTACTTCCCGCGCTTCACGGGCACGATCTACGAGATCCTGTCCGCGCCGGTGTCGTACTGGGAAATCGTGATCGCGTACGTGGGCGCGGCCGCGTCGAAGTCGCTGCTGCTCGGGCTGATCATCCTCGCCACCGCCGGCCTGTTCGTGCCGCTGCATATCCTGCATCCGTTCTGGATGGTGCTGTTCCTCGTGCTGACGTCGATCACGTTCAGCCTGTTCGGCTTCGTGATCGGCATCTGGGCCGACAGCTTCGAAAAGCTGCAGCTCGTGCCGCTCCTGATCATCACGCCGCTCACGTTCCTCGGCGGCAGCTTCTACTCGGTCGACATGCTGCCGCCCGCGTGGCGCATCGTCACGCTGTTCAACCCGATCGTGTACCTGATCAGCGGCTTCCGCTGGTCGTTCTACGGGCTGGCCGACGTGCACGTATGGATCAGCCTCGCCGCGACCACGCTGTTCCTGGCGATCCTGCTCGCGATCGTCGCGTGGATGTTCCGCACCGGCTACAAGTTGAAGAACTGACGCGGGTGCGCGCAGTCGCGGATGCTGCAGCCCGGTTCGCGGAACCGGACGGGCGCTGCTAGACTGGATCGGAAGATCGGCCGCTGCCCCCCGCCGCCCGACAGGCGCGGGCCGCACGGCCCCACTCCCTGCGTGAGGATCCCCGATGAGCGCTTCCCGAATCGATACCGTCCGCGACGGCCTGTTTCGCGCCACGACCTTCGTCGATACGCTGAACCTGACCTTCAGCCAGTTCTTCATCCGCTCGCCGCACGGCGACGTGCTGTGTGTCGAAACCGGCACCCGCGCGAACTTCACGCAACTGAGTGCGGCGCTCGACGCCGTCGGCATCGCGCCGTCGATGGTGAGCAGCGTGATCGTTCCGCATTTCGAGGCCGACGAAATGGGCGCGCTGCCCGATTTCCTCGCGGCCAATTCGGCGCTGGTCGCGTACGGTCATCCGATGTGTACATGGGGGCTCGCCGACGTGTTCGGCGTGCGCGCGATTCCGCTGAAGGATGGCGTGCCGACGACGCTGTCGGGCATCGACGTCGTGCCCGTCTTCACGACGCACGTGCATCAATGGGATGCGCTCGTCGTGTATCTGCCGGCGTACAAGGCCTTGCTATCGTCGGACATCCTGATGCGCTTCGGCAACGAGCAAACGGACGACCCGCTGCCCGAGATCCTCGATGCGATCACACGCTCGGACTACCTGCCGTCGCTCGCGCACATGGCGAGCGCACTGCGCCGCATCCAGGCGCTCGACCTCGACATCATCCTGCCGATGCACGGCCCGGCGATCACGCACGACATTCCGCGCGTGATCGCCGGGGTGATCGCCCACTGCGAAGCGGCCGCGGCCGCATAGCGCAAGCGCGCCGCCCGCGGGCGGCTGGCGCGCTCAGGCGCCCGTGACGATGAATTCGTCGGCCGCCTTGCTCTGGATCGAGGCCATCACCGCGAGCTCGCGCTTGCTGTGCGGCTCGCCGGACACCACGCCCGTCGCATGCTTGGCCTTCGCGCCGATCGGAAAGAACACGAACGACGCGCCGGCCGGCGCGCCCGGCTCCGCGCGCAAACGTTTGTTCAGAATCTTCAGGTACTTCTTCTTCGACACTTCCTTCGCTGCCATGGCGCCCTCCGCACGAACGTGATGCAGGTCAGCATACCAGTTTTGGACCGGGGCTCTTGCGCGGCGCACCATCGATCTGCACTAGAATGGACTGGCTTACGCGACTCGCCGCACCCGTCCGGCGCCGCCATGTTCTAATCGGAGCGATTCCATGCATGTCGAGTTGTTCGCGCAGCACCACGATTGTCCGGGCTGGCGAGGAGAAATGGCGCGGCGCATCGCCGCCTTCGACTGGTCGTGCACCGACCTCGGGCCGCTCGACGGCTGGTCGGCGAGCCTCGTCGCGGCAGTGCGCACCGTGCTCGCGTCACCGCTGCCGCTGGTGATGTTGTGGGGCCGGCCCGGCTACATGATCTACAACGACGCATACGCCGGGTTCGCCGGCGGCCGCCATCCGTATCTGCTCGGCACGCCGGTCGAACTCGGCTGGCCCGAGGTCGCCGATTTCAACCGCAACGTGATGAACGTCTGCCTCGCCGGCGGCACGCTGTCCTATCGCGACAAGGAGCTCGTGCTGCTGCGCAGCGGCCACCCGGAAGACGTGTGGATGGACCTGCACTACAGCCCGCTGCCCGACGACGACGGCGCGCCGGGCGGCGTGCTCGCCGTGGTGATCGAGACGACCGAACGCGTGCTCGCCACGCGCCATCGCCAGCACGCTGAAACCGCGCTGCAGGAATCGAACGATGCGCTGCGCCGGCTGACCGAAACGCTCGAACAGCGCGTGGCCGACGCGATCGGCGAGCGCGCGGCGATCGAGGAACAGTTGCGCCACGCGCAGAAGATGGAAGCGATCGGCAGCCTGACCGGCGGCATCGCACACGACTTCAACAACGTGCTGCAGGTGATCAGCGGCAACCTGCAGATCCTCGCCGTCGAGCTCGGCGAATCCGCGAGTGCGCAGCCGCGGATCGAAAGCGCGAACAACGCGGTGCGGCGCGGCGCGCAACTGGCGTCGCACCTGCTCGCGTTCGCGCGACGCCAGCCGTTGTCGCCGACGGTACTGAATCCGCGCCGGCTGATCGACGGGATGAGCGAGATGCTGCGCCGCGCGCTCGGCGAAACCGTGCGCATCGTTCCCGCGCTGGCACCCGACGTCGGCAACGTGCTCGCCGATCGGCATCTGCTCGAAAACGCGCTGCTCAACCTCGCGATCAACGCGCGCGACGCGATGCGCGGCGAAGGCACGCTGACGATCGCCGCGTACAACAGCACGCAATCGGAGCCGGCCGCCGGCACGCCCGGTCCGTCGTTGCCGGCGGGCGACTACGTGACGTTCGAGATCACCGACACCGGCAGCGGGATGACGGCGGACGTGCTCGAACGCGTGTTCGAACCGTTCTTCACGACCAAGCCGGACGGCGAAGGCACCGGGCTCGGGCTCAGCATGGTGTTCGGTTTCGTCAAGCAAAGCGGCGGCCATATGTCGATCGACAGCACGCCGGGCCAGGGCACCACCGTGCGCCTCGTGCTCCCGCGCTGCCACGATGTCTGCGCGGCCGAGCCGGCGCGCGCGCCGCAGCACGATCCGGTGCGCGGCCGCGAGACGATCCTCGTCGTCGAGGACGATACGGACGTGCGCCTGACGGTCGTCGAGATGCTCGCGCAGCTCGGCTACAAGGTCATCACGGCATCCGACGGCGAAGCCGCGCTGCGGATGCTCGACAGCGGCATGGAGATCGACCTGCTGTTTACCGACGTGATCATGCCGGGCCGCATCAAGGGCGGCGAACTCGCGCGGCGCGCGGCGCTGCGCACGCCGCCGTTGCCGGTGCTGTTCACGTCCGGCTACACGCGCGACGAGATTTTCCATGCAGGACGGCTCGACCCCGGCATCATGCTGCTCAGCAAGCCGTACCGCCGCGACGAACTCGCGACGCGGATACGCAGCGTGCTCGATGCGCACGTCAAGGCGGCGTGAGCGGCCGATCCGCGCGCTGGTGTGCGCGGCGCTCGGCCAACCGGGCATGTCGACGAGCGCCGGCCGCCCCGTCATCCACCTTCGAAATTTTTTTCGCAGCCGATGTCGATTGACGCGATCGTCACGCGTCGTAGTGTCGTAACCGGTCGTTTTGCGGTCCGCACGGCCGGCCGCCATCCCCTTTCCCGTTCAAGGAGCAGCAACAATGCGCGTCATGGTGATCGTCAAGGCAACGGCCTCTTCCGAATCGGGCGCGATGCCCGATACCGCCCTGCTGGCCGCGATGGGCCAGTACAACGAAGAACTCGTGAAGGCCGGCGTGATGCTCGCCGGCGAAGGGCTGCACCCGAGTTCGCGCGGCAAGCGCGTGCATTTCTCCGGCAACGAGCGGACCGTCATCGACGGCCCGTTCGCCGAGACCAAGGAACTGATCGCCGGCTACTGGGTGTGGCAGGTGAAGTCGATGGAAGAAGCCGTCGAATGGGTCAAGCGCTGCCCGAACCCGATGCCGACGGAGTCGGACATCGAGATCCGCCAGATCTTCTCGCCGGAAGACTTCGGCGCGGAATTCACGCCGGAGCTGCAGGAACAGGAAGCGCGGCTGCGCGCGGAGATGGAGGGCAAGCGTAACGCGTAAGTGGGCGCGGCCGGCCGCGTCGCGGCGCGGAGCGGCGGCAGCGGCGGTAGCCCGGTCAATCGTCGGAACAAACCGTTCGACGACGCGTCGCGCGGGTCGCGCATCACCTCGATACGTTACCCCCGATGTGGTGCGCACTCGTGCGCTGTCTCGGCTGACGCGTGCAGCGGCCCCGCCGCGCCGGCCACCTGACAACTCGTATGTTTCGCCGAAATATGGCTGAAAGGCGCGATTGCTAGAGTCGCCTAACAGGGTTTTCCCGATGCCCGACTGCCAAACGAAAACGACCCATGCGAGGCTCCATGAACCTGGTACGCGCGTTCTGGCTACTCCTGCTGCTCGCTGTCGCGGGCCCGGCCCTCGCCTTTCAGGCGCGGGTCATCGCGATCCCGAGCGCGGCGATGAACGAGACGCTCAAGGCAACCGTCGTGCTGCCGGACGACTACGCGCGCCTGCGCCACGGCCCTGAACGCGGCGTCGAACGCTTTCCGGTCGTCTACCTGCTGCACGGCTCGGGCGGCGACCACACCGACTGGACCGCGAACACGCAGATCGCCGCGCTGGCCGATCGCTATCACGTGATCCTCGTGATGCCCGACGGCGGACACGAAAGCTGGTACATCGACAGCCCGTTCGACTCCGGCAGCCGCTACGAAACCTTCGTCGGCGACGAAGTCGTGTCCTATGTCGACATGCACTTCAGGACGATCGCGACCAAGGGCGCCCGCGCGATCACCGGGCTCAGCATGGGCGGCTTCGGCGCGCTGCGCATCGCGCTCGACCGGCCCGACACGTTCGGCGCGGTCGGCAGCATCAGCGGCGCGGTCGACCCGCGCTGCTGCGAGGACGAGCCGGGCATCGACCACGTGTTCGGCGACCCGGTCCGCCATCCGTCGTTCTGGAATCGCAGTGCGATCATCGCAAGCGCGCGCGCGTTCGTCCGCGCGCACCTCGACATGACGATCGACTGCGGCCGCGACGACTCGTTCGTCGGCTCGAACCGCACGCTGCACGAACGGCTCGTCGCGCTCGGCGTGCCGCACGACTATGCGGAGCGGCCGGGCGGCCATACGTGGGACTACTGGGCGCATGCGATCCACTACCAGATGCGGTTCTTCGCGATGTCGTTCCAGCACGGCGGCTATGCGTACCACCCCGCGCCCCATGCGCCGGGCATGACACGCGCGGGCTGACGGGCACGGCGCAGCCCTTCGCATCACGCAGCTAGGCGCGGCGCGGCGAACCCGATGGTACGATGCGCTGGCATCGACCACCCACGTTCCTCCATGCCGCGCGACAACTTTGCGGACCTGCTTGCCTTCATCGCCGTCGCACGCGAGCGCAGCTTCACGCGCGCGGCCGCCCGGCTCGGCGTATCGCAATCCGCACTCAGCCATACGATCCGCTCGCTCGAGACGCGTCTCGGCGTGCGGCTGCTCACGCGCACGACGCGCAGCGTGTCGCCGACCGAAGCCGGCGAGCGCCTGCTGCTGAACCTCGCGCCGCGCTTCGACGAAATCGAGGCCGAACTGTCCGCGCTCGCCGAGCTGCGCGACAAGCCGGCCGGCACGGTGCGCATCAACGCGACCGACTACGTGATCCGCACGGTGCTGTGGCCGAAGCTGTCGCCGATGCTGCGCGACTATCGCGACCTGAAGGTCGAGTTCGTGACCGACTACGGGCTGTCCGACATCGTCGCGGAACGCTTCGACATCGGCGTGCGGCTCGGCGACCAGGTCGCGAAGGACATGATCGCGGTGCGCATCTCGCCCGACCTGAAAATGGCGATCGTCGGCGCGCCCGCGTATTTCGCGCAACGCGAGCGGCCCGCGACGCCGCAGGATCTCGTCGCGCACGACTGCATCAACCTGCGGCTGCCGACCCACGGCGCGCTGTACGCATGGGAACTCGCGCGCGGCGACGACGCACTGCAAGTGCGCGTCGACGGCCAGGTCACGTTCAACGGCACCTACGAAATGCTCGACGCGGCGCTCGCCGGCTACGGCCTCGCGTACGTGCCGGCCGAACTCGCGGCGCCGCATGTCGATGCCGGCCGCCTCGTCAGCGTGCTCGACGACTGGTGTCCGACGTTTCCCGGTCATCACCTGTACTACGCGAGCCGGCGGCAGTCGTCGCGCGCGCTCGCGCTGATCGTCGACGCGCTGCGCCATCCGGCTCACTCATGAACCCGCGCGATAAGTGCATGCGAATTATTGGGGATTATCGCTAAGCGTATCGGTGACTACCATCGTCGATGTCTTCAACGTGACCCGGAGCCATCGATGTCCGAACCGACTTCTCCCGCGCGCCGCGCGTTCGGCGCCATCGCGCCGGCCCTCGCCGATTACACGGACGACGTGCTGTTCGGCGACGTGTGGCAGCGCCCCGGCCTGTCGCCGCGCGATCGCAGCCTGATCACCGTCGCGAGCCTCATTGCGCTGTATCGCGTGAACGAGCTGCCGTTCCATCTGAAGAAAGCGCTCGACAACGGCCTCACGCGCGACGAGCTGATCGAGGCGATCACCCACCTCGCGTTCTACTCGGGCTGGCCGACCGCAAGCTCGGCGCTGCCGATCGCGCAACGCGTCTTCGACGAAGCGGGCGTGTGAGCGCAACGCACGGCCGGCACCTTCTCATTCAACCGACTTGAACCGACGCGGGCGCACGCCCGCATGGAGTCTGCATATGGATTACCGCTATCTCGGGCGCAGCGCGCTCAAGGTGTCGCCGCTGTGTGTCGGCGCGATGATGTTTGGTGGCGAAACCGACGAAGCGACGTCGGTGCGCATCATCGACAAGGCGTTCGACCAGGGCGTCAACTTCATCGACACGGCCGACGTCTATCACGCCGGACGCTCGGAAGAAATCGTCGGCCGCGCGATCGCGCGGCATCGCGACAGCTGGGTCGTCGCGACGAAATTCGGCTATCCGGCCGGACCGGACGCGGGGCCGAACCGCCAGGGCCAGTCGCGCAAGTGGATCTTCGAATCGGTCGACGCAAGCCTGAAGCGGCTCGGTACCGATTACATCGATATCCTCTATTTCCATCGCGCGCTGACCGACGCGCCGCTCGACGAAGCGATGCGCGCGGTGGCCGACCTGATCCGGCAAGGCAAGGTGCGCTACATCGGGCTGTCGAACTTCAAGGGCTGGCGCATTGCCGAGATCGTGCGACTCGCGGATCAGCTCGGCATCGACCGGCCGGTTGCGAGCGAACCGCTGTACAACCTCGTCGATCGCACGGCCGAGGTCGAACAGCTTCCGGCCGCCGCGCATTACGGGATCGGCGTCGTGCCGTACAGCCCGCTCGCGCGCGGCGTGCTGACCGGCAAGTATGCGGTCGATGCGCAGCCGCCCGCCGATTCGCGCGCGGGCCGCGGCGACCGGCGCATCCAGCAGACGGAATGGCGGCCGGAGTCGCTGCACATCGCGCAGCAGGTGGCCGCGCATGCGGCTGCGCGCGGCACGACGTCGGTCGCGTTCGCGCTCGCGTGGGTGATGAAGAACCGGATCGTCAGCTCGACGATCGCGGGGCCGCGCACCGAAGCGCACTGGGACAGCTACGTCGATGCGCTGGCGCTCGAACTCGGCCCCGACGACGAGCGCTTCGTCGATGCGCTGGTGCCGCCTGGGCACGTGTCGACGCATGGTTATACGGATCCCGGCTACCCCGTCGAAGGACGGAAGGTTTGACGTCGGGAGAGTGAAGCGGGATGCGCGCTGCCCGCCGGCATGATGCGGCGATCGCGATTGCAAGCGCGTGAAGAACGAACGACTGACGGGCCGGACGGTGTGGTCCGGCAAGCGCGTGAGCGGGTGCCGTGCGCGTCGAGCGACGCGGCGAAAAACAGAAAAGGAAAAACGAAGACGGCGGCGGCCGCGAACTCAGTTGCCGCGCGCCGCGTCGGCGCTCACCACGCGATCGAAAAATTCCTGCGCTTGCGCCAGTTCGTCGAGCGCGCGATCGAGGCGCGACATCGCGCGTGCATATTCCGCCGACGAGATGTCGTCGTCGCTTTCGCCGCGCAGGGCGCGAAACGCCTGATCGACATTGCGCGTCGCTTCGACGAAGCGTTGCGCGGCCCGGGCTTCCTGCGAACAGATGTGGGTCGACATCGACACTTCTCCCTCAGGGTTGCTGTGTGAAGCAAGCCGACGCTCAGTGTGCGTCGCGCGCATGTCGACGGCGTGAACGCATCGACCGCCGCACAGCGTGCTTCGAGCCGATTGTCGCTCGGGGTTCGCGGATCCGCTATGGCGAGATTGCAACAAATTCTTGCGCGCGCCGTGACGATGGCCGCACCAGCGCGTGCGTTGCATGCGCATACGCTTCGCTGCCGATGTCACGCGCCGCACTCGGCGGCGCAAACGTCACGCGCGCCCGATGCGCGGATGCGTCAAGCCGCCGAACGCCGCCGCTTCACCGGGCGACAGATCGAACAGATCGCCGGTGGGTTCGCGCGGATGCTCGGTAGCGGGACGACTGCGCAACCGCGCCACATGCGCGGGCGCGACATAGGCGGCCGCCGTTTCGATCGGCGGCACGTCGAACAGATCGCGCGTGACGCCGCGCACGGCGTCCGTCGGTGAACGGCCGCGCAGGCGCGCAACCAGTTCGACGAAGCGATCGAAATCGCCGGCGCGTGTCGCCTTGTTCACATCGGCGAGATCGCGCGCCTTCAGCACGCACGGCTGCGCGAGCCGCACAAAATACGGTGCCTCGAGCTCGACCGACAGCGCGAGCGGATAGCTCTTTCCCGTTTGTTCCTTTGCACGCCCGATGCAGTCGACCACGGCCGCGCCCTGCGCGACGCCGAGCGGCTTGCCCGTGCTCACGCTGCGCAGGTGATCCGGGAACACGCGCAGTTGCGTGCCGACCGTCAGCGCGGTGGACGATGCGCACACCAGCGCGTAGTGCTGTTCGCGACGCCGGCCCGACGGCAGCGTCGAGCGGCTCGCGATGAACGTGTGCGGCGGCAGCGGCCGCACCTGGCCGCTTGCGTCGACCCATGCATTCCACAGCAGTGCGTCTTCGCGCTTGCGTTCGCCCGGCCGCGTGCGCGACGCGACCGGCGAAAACAGCGCGAGCAGCGAGCCCGTGCGATGCGCGGCGACTTGCGCGCTGCTGCCGAGCGGCTGGTTGATGCCCCACAGAAAACGCCCGCCTCCGAGCCGCCGCTCCCACTCCTTGCGGAGCACGACGGTCGGCAGTTCCTCGCCGGACTCGGTACCGATCTTCGTCCAGCAGAACGTGGGAGGGAGGTGTTTCAGTGTCATCAACTTTCTCGGAATACAGCCTCGCTGGTGACAGCAAGCCCATTCAACAACCGTAACTGTATAGGTATAATGCATCGCATGGAAGCCCCGGACCACGATTTTCCTGTTCAAGACCTGTTGCGCCGTCTGATGGCGGACACGCGCTCGTCCAGCGAAATCGCGCGGCTTTCCGGCGTGAGCCAGCCGACCGTGTCGCGTTTGCGGTTGTCGAACGGGCACCGGCTGCGGCGCAGCGCGCCATTCAACAAGCTATGCAGTTTCTATGGTGTCGATACCGGGCCAGCGCGCCGCCGCTACAACGACCTGCTGCGCGACGCGATCGTCGACGCGTGGGACGGCTCGGACGAGCACGGCCGCGCGCTGCTCGTGGTGATCCAGGGATTGAAGGATCTGCAGGCGAAGGCGGACGACGGGTGATGGTGCAGCGGGCACGCAGCACCGCCCGCATCGACCGGCAATTCGCGCACCGTCAACCGCGCGAAACGACCATGCCGATGCCCGTCGCCGGGACTATGATGGTTCGGTCAGCAGCCCCGGGGGCGAACCGTGGATCGAGACGAAGACTTCATCGTGCGCACCATGTCGGCGGACGACGTCGCCATGTCGGTCGAATGGGCGGCCGCGGAAGGCTGGAACCCCGGGCGGCACGACGCGCAGTGTTTCAGGCAGGCGGATCCGGCCGGCTTCTTCGTCGGCGTGTTGCGCGGCGAACCGGTCGCGTGCGTCGCCACCGTCGCGTACGACGCACACTTTGGCTTCCTCGGCCTGTACATCGTCAAACCCGCGTATCGCGGCCGAGGCCTCGGCATGCGAATCTGGCGGCACGGCATGCGCTACCTTGGCGATCGCAACGTCGGCCTCGACGGCGTCGTTGCCCGGCAGGCTGACTACGGGAAGTCAGGCTTCCGCATCGCGTACCGCAACATTCGCTATCAGGGGCACGTAACCGGCATCGGATGCGCGCAGGTGGCGGCAGCGGCCGACGTGCCGTTCGAGCAGTTGCTTGCGTACGATCGCCAGTGTTTCCCCGCCGCGCGCGAGCGCTTCGTCTCCGCGTGGATCGCCCAGCCCGACGCCGTCGCGCTCGCGGCGCTCGACGCAGGCCGCGTCGCCGGATACGGTGTCGTGCGCCGCTGCCACACGGGCTGCAAGATCGGCCCGCTCTTCGCCGACGATGCAGACGTCGCGACCGGGCTGTTTCATGCGCTGGCGGCGCGCATGCCCGGCGAGACGATCGTGCTCGACGTACCGGAAACGAACCCTGCGGCCGTCGCGCTGGCGGAACGGCACGGCATGACGAGCGTGTTCGAAACCGCGCGGATGTACACGCAGCACGCGCCCGCGATTGCGATCGAGCGCGTGTTCGGCGTGACGTCGTTCGAGTTGGGATGACGGCGCGAACGAGCGGGCCCGATCGATCTGCCGCACATCACGACAGGCCAACCTCTGCGCGCGACCGCCCGGCGTTCGCTAGAATGCGCGGCTCGTCGTGACTCGAATCAGATCGAAAGGAACCGCTGTGAAACTCCCGTTCGAATGGCAGATCGGGCTGCGCTATGCGCGCGGCGGCCGTCGCACGGCCGGCGACGGCTTCGTGTCGTTCATCGCGGGCGCCGCGATGGCCGGCATCGCGCTCGGCGTCGCCGCGCTGATCGTCGTGCTGTCGGTCATGAACGGCTTTCGCACCGAGGTGCGCGACCGGATGCTGTCGGTGCTCGCGCACGTGGAAATCTTTGCGCCGTCCGGCGCGCTGCCCGACTGGCGGCTGACCGCCCATGAATCGTTGCAAAACGCGACGGTTCGCGCCGTCGCGCCCTATGTGGATACGCAGGCGCTGCTGACCAACGCCGGTAACGTGACGGGCGTCGCGCTGCGCGGCATCGATCCGGTGCTGGAGCCGCGCGTGTCCGACGTCGTGCGCCAGCTGAAGACCGGGCGCCTCGATGCGCTCGTGCCGGGCGGCATGGGCATCGTGCTCGGCGCCGCGCTGGCCGATGCATTGCACGTGAAGGTCGGCGATCGCGTCACGTTCTTCGCGCCGGGCCGAGCCACGCGCATCGACGACGCGCTGCCGCGATTCCGTCAGTTCACGGTGGTCGGCACGTTCGAGTCGGGCCATTACCAGTACGACAGCGCGCTTGCCTACATCCATCTGCGCGACGCACAGACACTGTCGAACGTGACCGCGCCGACCGGCTTGCGCTTGCGCATCGACGATCTGCAGCGCGCGCCGGAAGTCGCGCAGGCGCTGGCGCATACGCTGTCCGGCAGTTTGTATATCCGCGACTGGACGCAGCAGAACCGCACGTGGTTCGAGGCCGAGCGGCTGCAAAAGCGCATGCTGTCGCTGATCCTGATGCTGATCGTCGCGGTCGCCGCGTTCAATCTCGTGTCGTCGCTCGTGATGACCGTCACGCAGAAGCAAGGCGACATCGCGATCCTGCGCACGCTCGGCGCGCCGCCCGTATCGATCACGAAGATCTTCGCGGTCCAGGGGATGACGATCGGCCTCGCCGGCACGCTGGCGGGCGTCGCGCTCGGCTGCGCGATCGCGGCGAGCATCCCGACGGTGCTGCCGGCGCTCGAGCGACTGCTCGGCATCCACTTCCTGACGCCGTCCGTGTATTTCCTCAGCGCGCTGCCGTCGAAACTCGTGCCGGCCGACGTGATCGCGATCGCCGCGGCCGCATTCCTGATGTCGTGCGTCGCGACGCTGTACCCGAGCTGGCGTGCCGCACGCGTGCGGCCGGCCGAAGCGCTGCGCGACGAATAGGCGCAAGCGCCACAATCGTCTTATCTTCGCGGGCCGGCCGCGACAAATGCGCGCCAGATCGCGCGCGTCCCCGACACACCTGCGCGAGCCGCGACGCGCTCGCCCCGCGCTTACACCGGCGTCAGCACCGGCTCCCCGGCGAAGTGCCGCGCGGCGTTGTCGAGAAACTGCTGGACCGAGCGATCGAACGCCTCCGGCGACCAGCCGCCCATGTGCGGTGTCAGCACGATGTTGTCGAGTTCGATCAGCGCGCGCGGCGGCGCCGGTTCGCCTTCGTACACGTCGAGCCCGGCGCCCGCGATGCGCCGCTCGCGCAACGCATCCGCCAAAGCAGCGGTATCGACAACGCTGCCGCGCGACACGTTGACGAGAAACCCGCCGGGCCCGAGCGCATCGAGCACCGCGCGGTCGATCAGATGGCGCGTACCGGCGCCGCCGGGCGTCGCGACGATCAGGAAATCGGCCCACTGCGCGAGCGCGTCGAGCCGGTCGAAGAAGCGGTACGGCACGGGCTTGGCGGAACGGTTGTGATAGCCAATCTCGATGTCGAAGCCGGCCGCGCGACGCGCGCATTTCTCGCCGATCTTGCCGAGGCCGACGATCCCGAGCTTCTTGCCCGACACGTTCGGCGGCATCGGCAGCGCATCGCGCCACACGCCGTCGCGCGTCGCCGCATCGAGCCGCACCACGCCGCGCACGGCGGCGAGCAGCAGCGCAAACGCGTGATCGGCAACGCAATCGTCGTTGGTGCCCGCGCCCGTGACCACGGTGATGCCGCGCGCCTTCGCGTGCGCGACGTCGATGTGCTCGTAGCCCGCGCCGAGCGCGCTGACGAACGTGAGTTGCGGCAGGCGATCGATGTCGGCGGCGGTCAGGCCCGTGCTGCCGTTGGTCAGCACCGCGCGAACGGCGCCGCCGTGTTCGGCGATCGCGCGTTCGCGTTCGTCGGCGGTCGGCGCATAGTGGACGTCGTACGACGCGGCGATCTGGCGATGCGCGTCGCCGCGCAACGCGATGAGGACCAGCAACTCGGGTTTCATGTCGGGAAATGTCCGCAGGCGGCAATGCGCTCCAGTGTAACAACGGCGCG
This sequence comes from Burkholderia sp. IMCC1007, assembly GCF_027257875.1. GTDB lineage: Bacteria > Pseudomonadota > Gammaproteobacteria > Burkholderiales > Burkholderiaceae > Burkholderia. The sequence goes on along the minus strand of NZ_JAPVQY010000007.1, from coordinate 100,191 downwards.
TGACGCGCGCGGGTTACCCCCACGCGCGCTGTGGACGCGCCGCCTCAAGCGGTTTGCCAAAGCCGACTCAGTCAAGTAACTTTCGGCGTACGTCCCCGTTCTGGAGATTGGCCCGATGAAGCTCGCCCTGCCCGCCCGGATACTGGGCCTCGCGTTCGCCGCCGCTGTCGTTGCACCCGGCGCGCACGCCGACACGCCCGTCGTGGTGTCGTCGAAGATCGACACCGAAGGCAACCTGCTCGGCAACGTCATCGCCCAGGTGCTGAAGGCCCACGGCATCCCCGTCACCGAAAAGATCGCGCTCGGCGCGACGCCGATCGTGCGCAAGGCGCTCACGAGCGGCGAGATCGACATCTATCCCGAATACACCGGCAACGCCGCGTTCTTCTTCAACAAGGCCGACGACCCTGTATGGAAGAACGCGGCGCAGGGCTACGACACCGCGAAGAAGCTCGACTACGCGGCCAACCATCTCGTCTGGCTCGCACCGGCGCCCGCGAACAACACGTGGGGCGTCGCCGTGCTCGCGCCGGTTGCGCAGTCGCAGCATCTGAAGACCTTCTCCGACTTCGGCAAGTGGACCTCGAGCGGCGGCAAGGTGAAGCTCGCCGCGTCGGCCGAATTCGTGAACAGCGCGTCCGCGCTGCCGTCGTTCGAGAAGGCCTACGGCTTCAAGCTGAAGCCCGACCAGCTCGTCGTGCTGTCGGGCGGCGACACGGCCGCGACGATCAAGGCGGCCGCGAACCAGACCGACGGCGTGAACGCGGCGATGGTGTACGGCACCGACGGCGGCATCGCATCGAGCGGCCTCGTCGTGCTCGACGACGACAAGCACGTGCAGCCCGTCTATGCGCCGACGCCCGTGATTCGCGAAGCCGTGCTGAAGGCGCATCCGCAAATCGCCGACTATCTGAAGCCCGTGTTCGCGAGCCTCGACCTGAAGACGCTGCAGACGTTGAACGCGCGCATCCAGATCAACGGCGAACCCGCGGCCGGCGTGGCCAAAAGCTACCTGAAGTCGAAGGGCTTCATTCAATGACCGATCGCGCGGCGGTGTCCGCGCGGCGCGTGACGCTCGACAAGGTCGGCATCCTGATCGGCCTGCTGACGATCGCCGCGGTGTTCGGCCTGCCGTTCATGGTGCTGCGCCCGAACCGCATCGCGGCCGGCACCGGGCTGTCGGTGTTCGCCGCGCTGCCCGCGGTGCAGGGGGCAGCGCTCGCCGCGCTGTGGATCGTCGGCGCGCTGTGGGCGATGACGGCGAGCCGCCCCGCATCGCGACTCGCGGCCGGCTGCGCGTGGCTCGCGACGCTTGCGTATGCGGTCGGCGCGGCGGCCGCGCACATCGTCGCGCCCGACGACATGCTCGCACGCGTGTCGCCCGCCGCAGGCGTGTGGCTGCTGTTGTTCGCATGGGCCGTGCTCGTCGCGGACGCGCTCGCGCGCCTCGCGTTCGGCCCGTGGCGGCGGCTCGCCGCGCTCGTCGTCGCGATCGCGGCGATTTCGCTGCCGCTTGCGAGCGGCTGGTGGGACGGCCTGTCCGTGATGCGCGAATACGCGGTGCGCAACGACGACTTCTGGCGCGAAGCGATGCGCCACGTGTCGCTCGCGGGCGGCTCGGTCGCGGCCGCGCTCGTCGCGGGCCTGCCGCTCGGCATCGCATGCGCACGCATCGCGCCGGTGCGCACCGTCGTGATGCCGGTGCTCAATGTCGTGCAGACGGTCCCGAGCATCGCGATGTACGGGCTGATGATGGCGCCGCTCGGCCTGCTCGCCGCGCACGTGCCGCTCGCGGCCGCGCTCGGCATCCGCGGGATCGGCGTTGCGCCGGCCGCGCTCGCGCTGTTCCTCTATTCGCTGCTGCCGATCGCGTCGAGCGTCGTGGTCGGGCTCGCACAGGTGCCGGAGCACGTGAGCGAAGCGGCGCGCGCGATGGGCATGACGCGCGCGCAGCGGCTGCTGCGCGTCGACCTCGTGCTCGCGCTACCGGTGATCCTGAGCGGCGTGCGCATCGTGCTGGTGCAGAACATCGGGCTGACCGCGGTCGCCGCGCTGATCGGCGGCGGCGGGTTCGGCACCTTCATCTTCCAGGGGATCGGGCAGTCGGCCGCCGATCTCGTGCTGCTCGGCGCGATTCCGACGATCGCGCTCGCGCTGACGGCCGCCGTCGTGTTCGAAGCCGCGACCACGCTCGCGAAGGGACGGTCCGCATGATCGAGATCGAACGCATCGGCAAACGCTTCGGCGACATCGTCGCCGTCGACGATGTGTCGCTGACGATGCAGCAAGGCACGATCACCGCGCTCGTCGGCGCATCGGGCAGCGGCAAGTCGACGTTGCTGCGGATGATCAACCGGCTGATCGCGCCGACGAGCGGCACGATCCGCATCGACGGCGCGGACACCGCGAGCGTGCCGCCCGAGCATCTGCGGCGCCGCATCGGCTACGTGATCCAGGGGCACGGGCTGTTTCCGCACTGGAGCGTCGCGCGCAACATCGCGACCGTCCCGCGGCTGCTCGGCTGGCCGACGCAGCGCATCGACGCGCGCGTGCGCGAATTGCTCGAACTGTTTCACCTCGCGCCGGCCGAATTCGCGAACAAGCTGCCGCACGAGCTGTCGGGCGGCCAGCAGCAGCGCGTCGGCGTCGCGCGCGCGCTCGCGGCGGAGCCCGCGATGCTGCTGATGGACGAGCCGTTCGGCGCGCTCGACCCGATCATCCGCAACAAGGCGCAGGACGATCTGTACGCGCTGCAGCGCCGCCTCGGCATCACGGTCGTGATCGTCACGCACGACATCGAGGAAGCGCTGAAGCTCGGCGACACGATCGCGGTGATGGACGGCGGCCGGCTGCTGCAGGTCGCGTCGCCCGCCGAGATTCTCGGCAAGCCGGCGGAAGGCGTCGTCGAACAGCTCGTCGCGGGCGTCGACCGGCCGCTGCGCCTGCTCGCGCTGACGCCGATCGACGCGGTGGCCGAACCCGGCCACGCTGACGGCGAACCGATCGCCGCGACGCGTACGCTGCGCGATGCGGTGTCCGAACTGCTGTGGCGCGGGGCCGACGCACTGCCGGTCGACGACGGCCACGGGCGCGGCACGCGCCGCATCACGCTCGACGCGATCCGCGCACATGCGAGGAAGCCCGCATGACGGCGCACGCCGCACGGTCGCCTCTGCCGCGGCGGCTGCCCGCCTATGCGGCGCGCGCGGCTGCACTTGCGCTGCTGCTCGTGCTGCTGTTGCGCCCCGCATGGCTGCAGGGCGTGTTCGCGCCGTTCGCGGACAACGGCGCGCCGGTCATCTACGATCGCGCGAGCCTGCTCGACCTCACGCTCGCGCATCTCGGCACCGTCGCGCTGTCGAGCCTGATCGGCACGATCGTCGCGGTCGCGGCCGGCATCGCCGTCACGCGGCCGTCCGGTGCGGATTTTCTGCCGGTCGCGCGCAGCGTCGTCGACATCGGCCAGACCTTTCCGCCGGTCGCCGTGCTCGCACTCGCGGTGCCGGCCGTCGGCTTCGGACTGAAGCCCGTGCTGATCGCACTCGTTCTGTACGGGCTCCTGCCGATTTTCGAGAGCACGATCGCGGGGCTCGAGGACGTGCCGCGCGACGTCGTCGACGCCGCGCGCGGGATGGGGATGAGCGGCTGGCAGCAACTGGTGTCCGTTGAACTGCCGCTCGCGTTTCCGGTGATCGTGAACGGCATCCGGCTCGCGGTCGTGATCAATCTGGGCACCGCGACGATCGGCTCGACGGTCGCCGCGCGCGGGCTCGGCGACGTGATCATCGCGGGGCTGCAGACGTCGAACACCGCGTTCGTGCTGCAGGGCGGCGTGATCGTCGGGCTGCTCGCGGTGCTGGTGAGCGATGCGATCGGCGCGCTTGCGCGAATGGCGAGCGCGCGGCACACGTAAAAAGGACCGGTTAACGGCCTCGTGCGCGAAAGCGGAAACCGCGCGGAAATCCGGCGATGCCGGTTCGTCCGGACTCCGATGCGTGTTTGCGCAACGATCGCGCGCGATGCCTGGCTCGACGCGGCCCGGCACGTCACAAGCCTACACCGCGCTTTCATTCGAAGCCGTGCTCGAACGCAAGCCGTGATTGGTCGATATACTATGCGCCTCCCATTCCCCTGCCCTCCACCATGCGACGACGGTTTTTCTGGCTGATCGTGCTTTCGCTCGGCATTGCGCAGCAGGCCTCCGCGCAACAGGCGGCCGTGGTGCCGGCGCCCGCGCCCGACGCAGTCGCGTCCGCGCCGATCGATGCGTCCGCACCGATCGCCGACGATCAGCCGAATGAAGCAAACCGCCGCATCACGTCGTACCTGACGAAGAAATTCGGCGTCGCAAAGGAACGGGCCGCGAAGCTCGCCGATATCGTGAGCGTCACTGCGACGAAATATTCGCTGCCTCCGGCACTCGTTTACGCCATCATTTCGATCGAATCGCGCTTCCAGGAGAAAGCGCGCGGCCAGCACGGCGCGACCGGCCTGATGCAGGTCGTGCCCACCGCGCACCGCGGGCTGCTGCGCAACGTGAAGGATCTGACCGAGCCGAACGTCAACGTCGACGCCGGTTCCGCGATCCTGTCGGGCTATGTGCGGGCGGCCGGCGGCAATGTACAGGCCGGGCTGAGGAACTATGGCGGATCCAATGCGTATGCGGCGAAGGTGATGCAGCGCGTCGACACGTTCCGGTTCGTGCTCGACGCCGAAGACGGCACGCACAACGCGGGCGCCGGCAAAGCGCGTATGGTGCCGGTCAGCGATTCGTCAACTGCGGCGCCCGCCGCGATCCGCAACGCGAAGTAAGCGCCTGTCGGGTCCATTTCAGCGACGCGCGCGTGCGCATCCTGAAGAATTGGAAAGCGCAGCTGGACGCGCCGCCCTGAGCAGGGCACGACGCACATCACCCGTGGCGATGGATCATCACGCGCCGCCGGTCGAACCGGACGAGCCCGGCGGTGCCGCACTTACCGCGGCGTGATCGCGCACTGCGTTGCGCGCGGCCTGAACGTCGCGTTTCGGCACGACGAGCAAATTCAGGCCGAAGCCGTCCAGCACCTTGAACAGCTTGTCGAGACTCACCGCGCGGCCGTTTTCGAGGCGTGACAGCACGTCCTTCGAGACCCCGAGCATGTCGGCCGCATCGTCGATCCGCATCTGGATTTGTGCGCGCCGGTTGCGCACGAGCGCCCCCAAGGCGGCGAGATCCAGTGCGAGTGGGTCGGGTGTCGCGACGGGTTGCGGTAAGGTGCGGGCCATAATTCCGGGATTTCAGGAACAAAGCGCCATCGACTGGGGGTCGGCGGCATAGTTACGGGAATATCGGAATTATGGAGACTCGTCGGCGGAATCCGCAATTGTTCTCATATTTCAGAAACAAACGGACCACTGGCCGGCCGCGGCTCGTAATTCGCATATTTCAGGAACTATAAACGAGCGCGGCGGCACATCTGTGCCGCCGCGCTCGCTGGGTCGCCGGATCGCCTTCCTCTCCCCTTGATCCGGCTCCTCCGATTACAGTTGCCCCGCCGCCCCCGTCCACCGCAGGTAATCCCCGCGTGTCCAGTCGAGCGACACACCCACGCGCTTCGTGCCCGGCCGGATCTTCGGCTTGTACACCGACAGCGTCAGCGACTCCAGCGCCGGCCATTCGCGAAACGACAGCACCGCGATGTCGGCAACCAGCGTTTCGAGCAGCCGCGTATGCGGCTTGTGCGACAGGAACGACGCGAGACGCGTGCAATAGCCGTCGTAGTCGATCCACTCGCCCTGCTCGCTCGGCTCGCAGCGGTATCCGAGCCGCGCATCGATCACGATCGGCTGAGGCGCCTCGTGCTCGTGCGCGTGAATGCCGATTCGCGCGGGCACCTTCAATTCGTCGACGAACACGCTCCAGCCGCGCCCGCGCAGGCGCGGCGATTCGATCGCCACGAACGGTTCGTCGAACGGCTTCATGATGCGAGCGGCGCCGCGGCGTCGAGCATGATGCGCACGAAATAGTCGGCGAAGCTGCGACGCAGGACGATCTCGAACGACTCGTCGCCGGTCGGGATCAGCGTGATCGGCGACTTGAAGTAGTGCGACTGCGCGCACTGGCCCGGCTTGAACACGCGCGGATGCAGATCGAGCGGGCAGCCGCGCGCAATCACGTCACGCACGCGTTCGCCGCTGATTTCCACCACCGTGTAGCCGCTGCCGACGTCGACGGCCGCCGCATACAGACCCTGTACGGCTTCCGCGAGCACGCCCTCGAGCACGCCGGCCTGCACCGGCCCGTTCGAGCGCACCAGCCACTCGTCCGGACCGAGCCACAACACGTCGTACTCCGCGCCGCGCGCGACCGTGTTCGGCTCGGCGGGCGGCCGGCAGCCGACCACGCGCTCGAACGCGGCGACGAAGGCCGGATCGCTCAGCTCGCCGCGCACGTTGACGAGATCGAGGAACGGCCGCTCGCGCAGCGTGAACTTCTTCGATGCGCGCGCCTGGTGCAGCTTCAGCACGTCGGCCGCGCCGACGAACGGCGATTCAAGCGTCACGCCGCCCGCACCCGCCACCTGCGTCTGGTTTCTGGTTTCATTCCACATGCTGACGCACCCCTTCGGTATCGTAGAAAACCGGGCTCGAGATCTTCGCGACGATGCGCTTGCCGTTGGCCAGCGGAATCACGACGCTCTCGCCCATCTTGTTCAGGCCGCCCTTCACCACCGCGAGCGCGATCGAGCGCTTCAGGATCGGGCTGTAATAACTCGACGTCACGTGGCCGATCATCGGCGTCGGCTCGGTGGCGGACACCTGGGTGTCCTTCGCGATGATCTGCGCGCCTTCCGGCAGCACGAACTGTTCGTCTTCCGTCAGCAGGCCGACGAACTGCTTGCGGCCTTCCTTCGACGTATCCGAGCGCGACAGCGAGCGCTTGCCGAGGAAGTCCTTCGACTTCGCGACGACGCCGCCCATTCCGAGGTCGTACGGCGTGATCGACCCGTCGGTATCCTGACCGACGATGATGTAGCCCTTCTCCGCGCGCAGCACGTGCATCGTTTCCGTGCCGTACGGCGTGATGTCGAACTCGGCACCGGCTGCCATCAGCGCTTCCCACACCGCGCGGCCCGCGTTGGCCGGCACGTTCACTTCGTACGCCAGCTCGCCCGAGAAGCTGATCCGCATCACGCGCGCCTTCGCGCCTGCGACGGTGCCGTTGCGGTAGCTCATGAACGGGAACGCTTCGTTGCCGAAGTCGATGTCCTGGCACACCTTCTGCACGACCTTGCGGCTCTTCGGGCCGACCACCGCGAACGTCGCCCAGTGGTCGGTGACGGACGCGAGCCGCACCTTCATGTCGGGCCATTCGGTCTGCAGCCAGCGCTCGAGCCACGTCAGCACGCGCGCCGCGCCGCCGGTGGTGGTCGTCATCATGAAATGCTGGTCGGCAAGGCGCACGGTCACGCCATCGTCGAACACCATCCCGTTCTCGTCGAGCATCAGCCCGTAGCGGCACTTGCCCACTTCGAGCTTGTTCCACGGGTTCGTGTACATCCAGTTCAGCAGCTTCACCGCGTCCGGACCCTGGATGTCGATCTTGCCGAGCGTCGACGCATCGAGGATGCCGACGCTGTTGCGCACCGCGAGGCATTCGCGCTTCACGGCCGCATGGAGATCCTCGCCCTTCTTCGGGAAATACCAGGGCCGCTTCCAGTTGCCGACGTCTTCGAACATCGCGCCGTGCTCGACGTGCCATTCATGCACGGCCGTCTTGCGGATCGGATCGAGGAAGTCGCCGGTTTCGCGGCCCGCGAACGTACCGAACGACACGGGCGTGTAGTTCGGGCGGAACGTGGTCGTGCCCGTTTCCGGAATCGTCTTGCCGAGCGCCTGCGCGAGGATCGCCATCCCGTTGATGTTGCCGAGCTTGCCTTGATCGGTGCCGAAGCCCATCGCCGTGTAGCGCTTCACGTGCTCGACCGACTCGAAACCTTCGCGCGCGGCGAGCAGGATGTCGGCGGCCGCCACGTCGTTCTGGAAGTCGACGAACTGCTTCGGCCCGCGTGCCGCGGCCTCGCGGCTGCCGACCAGCCACAACGGCTGCAGCGGGCCTTCGACGGTTTCGGCGACCTGCGGCGCGACGGGGCGCTGCGCGGCCGTGTAGCCGGCGGCCTTCGCCGCTTCGGCGCCCGCGTCGAGCGCGAGCCGCAGTGCACGGGCGAGACCGAACTCGCCCGCGGCCGCACCGACGCTCGCCTCCGCCTGCACGGGCTTGCCCGGCAGGAAGCATGCCTTCTCGTCGTTCCAGCATGCCTTGCCGCCCGATTGCGCGAACAGGTGCAGCACCGGGCTGAAGCCGCCCGACATCGCGACGAGGTCGCACGGCAGCGACTGCGTCTTGCCGCCCGTCTTGCCGTTCGAGTAGGACGCGACGTCGACCGACGATACGCGCCACTTGCCCGAAGCGGCCGTGACGACCGCACCGCTCATCACCGTCACGCCCTGCCGCTTGGCCGCCGCCGGCAACGCACCGTTCGACGATGCGCGCGAATCGACGACCGTCACCTTCGCGCCGCATGCCTTCAGGTCGAGCGCGGTCTGGTACGCACGATCGTTGTTCGTGAACACGACCGCGTTGCGGCCCGGCAGCACGCCGAAGCGATGGATGTAGGTGGACACCGCGCCCGCGAGCATCACGCCCGGCAGGTCGTTGTTGCCGAACACGATCGGCCGCTCGTGCGCACCGGTCGCGAGGATCACGCGCTTCGCGCGGACCTTCCACAGCAGTTCGCGCGTGCCCTTGCGCATCGACACCGGCTGGTGATCGGTCAGGCGTTGCGTGACCGTCACGAGGTTGTGGTCCTGGTAGCCGAACGCGGTGCTGCGCGACAGGATCGTCACGTCGGGCAGCTTGCGCAGCTCGGCCTCGATCTTCTCGACCCATTGCAGCGCGGGCTTCGCGTCGATCTCCGCGCGGCACGACAGCAGGCTGCCGCCGAGTTCGCGCTGGTCGTCGACGAGGATCACGCGCGCGCCGGCCGTGGCGGCCGCGTGCGCGGCGGCGAGGCCCGACGGGCCACCGCCGACCACGAGCACGTCGCAGTGCGCGTAACACTTGTCGTAGCGATCGGCGTCGAGCACTTCAGGCGCCTTGCCGAGGCCGGCGGCCTCGCGGATCTTCTCTTCGTACTTCGGCCACATGTTGCGCGGCCACATGAACGTCTTGTAGTAGAAGCCCGCCGGCATGAAGCGCGACAGCTTCTGATTGATCGCGTACTTGTCGTTCTCGAGCGACGGTTCGGCGTTCACGCTCGTCGCGACGAGGCCCTGGTACAGCTCGATCTCGGTCGCGCGCGCGTTCGGCACGGTGTACGGACCGGACTCGAGCTGCACGACGGCATTCGGTTCTGCCACGTCCGCCGTCACGATCCCGCGCGGACGGTGGTACTTGAAGCTGCGCGCGACGAAATGCACGCCGTTGGCGAGCAGCGCGGACGCGAGCGTGTCGCCCTGGAAGCCCTGATACGTGCGGCCGTTGAACGTGAACGTCAACGGAATCGCGCGATTGATGCGGCCACCGGTGCCGAGGCGGTCTTTCTGGCTCATTTGCTCGTGCCCTCTTCGTGTGCGTTGCCGGCAGATGCTCCACCGAACTTTTCGTAGCCCTTGATATCGTAGGTCACCGTGTCGCGCGTGACCTTGAACCAGCGGCGGCAGCCCTGCGTGTGCAGCCATTGCTCCTTGTGCAGCCCGCGCTTGTTCTCGCGCATGAACACGTACTCGCCCCATTCGCGGTCGGTCATGGTCTCGTTCGCCACCGGGCGCACGATGTCGGCTTCACCGCCGCACGTGAACTCGGATTCGGCGCGCGGCCCGCACCACGGACATTCGATCAGCAACATGTTTCTTTCTCCTTCAGTGCGGGGTTAGTGCGCGACGGCGGCAGCGCCGTGCTCGTCGATCAGGTGACCGGTGTAGAAGCGGTCGAGTGCAAACGGCGCGTTCAGCGGATGCGGTTCGTCGCGGGCGATCGTGTGCGCGAACACCCAGCCCGAGCCCGGCGTCGCCTTGAAGCCGCCGGTGCCCCAGCCGCAGTTGAAATACAGGCCCTTCACGTCGGTCTTGGTGATGATCGGGCACGCGTCCGGCGACACGTCGACGATGCCGCCCCACTGGCGGTTCATCCGCACGCGCGAGAACACCGGGAACATCTCGACGATCGCCTGCAGCGTGCTTTCGATGATGTGGAAGCTGCCGCGCTGGCCGAAGCCCGTGTACTGGTCGATGCCCGCGCCGATCACGAGGTCGCCCTTGTCGGACTGGCTGATGTACGCGTGCACCGCGTTCGACATGATCACCGAGTTGACCACCGGCTTGATCGGCTCGGACACCAGCGCCTGCAGCGGGTGGCTTTCGATCGGCAGACGCACGCCGGCCATGTCGGCGAGCGTCGTCGTGTTGCCGGCCGCGACCACCGCGACCTTCTTCGCCTTGATGAAACCCTTCACCGTGTCGACGCCGACCACCGCGCCGCCTTCGCGACGAATGCCCGTGACCTGGCAGTTCTGGATGATGTCGACGCCGGCGCGATCCGCGCCGCGCGCGAAGCCCCAGGCCACCGCGTCGTGACGTGCGACACCCGCACGGCGCTGGATCGATGCGCCGAGCACCGGGTAGCGGCTGTTCAGGTTGATCGTCGGCTCGATTTCCTTGATCTGCGCGGGCGTCAGGAATTCGGCGTCGACGCCGTTCAGCCGGTTCGCGTTCACGCGACGCTCGGTGTCACGCACGTCCTGCAGCGTGTGCGCGAGGTTCATCACGCCGCGCTGGCTGAACATCACGTTGTAGTTGAGATCCTGCGACAGCCCTTCCCACAGCTTCATCGCCTTCTCGTACAGCGCGGCCGACTCGTCCCACAGGTAGTTCGAGCGCACGATCGTCGTGTTGCGCGCGGTGTTGCCGCCGCCGATCCAGCCTTTCTCGAGGATCGCGACGTTCGTGATCCCGTGCTCCTTCGCGAGGTAATACGCGGTCGCGAGGCCGTGGCCGCCGCCGCCGACGATCACGACGTCGTATTCCTTCTTCGGTTCCGGGCTCTTCCACTGCTTTTCCCAGTTCTCGTGATACGAGAGGCCGTTGCGGAACAGGCTGAATATCGAGTAGCGGCTCATGTTAGTGATCCTTCGTTAGCATTCGATGACGTTCACGGCAAGACCGCCGCGCGACGTTTCCTTGTATTTCGTCTTCATGTCGGCACCCGTCTCGCGCATCGTCTTGATCACCGAATCGAGCGATACGTAGTGCTGGCCGTTACCCTTGAGCGCCATCCGCGATGCGTTCAGCGCCTTGATCGCGCCCATCGCGTTGCGCTCGATGCACGGAATCTGCACGAGCCCGCCGACGGGATCGCAGGTCATGCCGAGGTTGTGCTCCATGCCGATCTCGGCGGCGTTCTCGACCTGGTCGGGCGTGCCGCCCATCACCGCGGCGAGCGCGGCGGCGGCCATCGAGCACGCGACGCCCACTTCGCCCTGGCAACCGACTTCCGCACCGGAGATCGATGCGGTTTCCTTGTAGATGATCCCGATCGCCGCGGCCGTCAGCAGGAATTCGATGATCCCGGCCTCGCTCGAGCCCGGCACGAACTTCACGTAGTAGTGCAGCACGGCGGGAATCACGCCGGCCGCGCCGTTGGTGGGCGCGGTGACGACGCGGCCGCCCGCGGCGTTCTCTTCGTTGACGGCCATCGCATACAGGTTGACCCAGTCGAGCATCGACAGCGGATCGCGCAGCGACTCTTCCGAACGCGCACGCAGGCGGGCGTTCAGTTCGGCCGCGCGGCGCTTCACGCGCATCGGGCCCGGCAGGTCGCCCTCGACCTTGCAGCCGCGCTCGACGCATGCGGCCATCGTGCGCCAGATCGCGAGCAGCCCGGCGCGCACTTCGTCGGCCGGACGCAGCGCGCTTTCGTTGCGCAGCATCAGTTCGGCGATCGACAGCCCGTGTTCGCGGCACTGGCGCATCAGGTCGTCGCCGGTGCGGAACGGGTACGGCACTTCGGCCGCCGCGCGCACGCCGTTCACGCGATCGCCGTCGCGGTTCACGACGAAGCCGCCGCCGACCGAGTAATACTCTTTCTCGACGAGCAGCTGGCCGTGCTCGTCGAACGCCTGGAAGCGCATCCCGTTCGGATGCACGATGCTCGTGCCGCTCATCAGCTTGCGATAGAAGCCGATGTTTTCCTTCTCGTCGAAGCGGACCGTCTGCTTGCCGAGCAGCGCCAGCGACTTCTCCGCGCGGATCGCCGCGAGCCGCGGCTCGATCAGGTCCGGATCGATCGTGTCGGGCAGATGGCCCTCCAGGCCGAGCAATACGGCCTTGTCGGTGCCGTGGCCCTTGCCCGTTGCACCGAGCGAGCCGTATAGTTCGACCCGCACGCGGCGCACGAAACCGAGCAGGTTCGCGTCCTCGATGTGCGACGCGAAGCGGCAAGCGGCGATCATCGGGCCGACCGTATGCGAACTGGACGGGCCGATGCCGATCTTGAACAGGTCGAACGCGCTGACGTTCATCTGGCTTCCTCTGGGTGGGCGTACGTGAAATGTCGTTGGCATCAGTACATCAAAGCGTAAAATTGGCCGATAGAACAAAAACGGCATCGGCGTGGGATACCGCCGCCAAGCCCGGAAAAGGACGGACCGAAAGTACGTTTTGACGATGGTTCGCGACGCAAAAGCACAAGTCGGCCGGCGCGTGCGCACGCCGGCAGCCGTGCCCCCAAACAGAGTGAAACGAGTGAGACGCGCCTGCCCGGCGTGACGAGATTTACCGCGATGACACCCGACGTACCCGCTTCCCCCCTCGCCGAACCCGCGCCGCAGCGCATCCGCTTCGGCATCGTGCTGCTGCCGAATTTCACGCTGACCGCGTTCTCGGGTTTCGTCGACATGCTGCGGCTGTCGGCCGACGACGGCGACTACAGCAAGCCCGTGCGCTGCGCGTGGAGCGTGATCGGCGAAACCCTCGCGCCGGTGCGCGCGAGCTGCGGGATCCAGATCACGCCGTGGGAAACCTTCGATGCGGCCGAGCCGTTCGACTACGTGGTCGTGGTGGGCGGGCTGCTGCATTCGGGGCCGCAAGCCGGCCCCGAAACGCTGCAGTTCATCCGCCGCGCGGCGGCGGGCGGCGCGACGGTCGTCGGCATCTGCACGGGTGTGTTCACGCTGATGCGCGCCGACGTGCTCGACGGCTACCGCACCTGCGTGAGCTGGTTCCACTACTGGGATTTCATCGAGCGCTTCCCGAATGCCGATGCCGACCTGCTGATCGCCGACCGGCTGTTCGTGATCGACCGGCGCCGGATCACGTGCTCGGGCGGCCGCGCGTCGATCGACGTCGCCGCCGCGATCCTGCTGCGCCACTTCGACCATGCGACGGTGCAGAAGGCGCTGCGCATCCTGCTCGTCGGCGAGATGCAGAAAGGCAATGCGCCGCAACCGCATCCGCCCGGGCTCGAGCCCGCCACGCACCCGAAGGTCAAGCGCGCGATTCTTCTGATGGAACAGCACGTCGGGCGCGCGCTGCCGCTCGAGGAGCTCGCGGCCAAGCTCGACATGTCGACGCGCCAGCTCGAGCGCCTGTTCAAGGCCGAGACGGGCAAGAGCCCGCAGGCGTTCGCGAAACAGGTGCGGCTGCGCACGGCCGCGTGGCTGCTGACCAGCTCGGATCGCACCGTCGCCGATATCGCGTCGAGCTGCGGGTTCGCCGACGCGTCGCACCTCGGGCGTGAGTTCCGCAAGCAGTTCGGCGTGCCGCCGGCGACCTATCGCGAACGCGGCGGAGATGTCGCCGAAATCGCTGCGCCCGTCGCGATCGATCCTGTCGAAGACATCGCCGACTGAAGCGCGACGCACCCGCAACCCATCTTTCCCGTCGCCGATCGCGCGCCAAAGCTGCACGCGTTCGCCGTCTTTTCCGTCGAAATGGAACCGGTTCCAATCAACTTGAGCGACGTTGATGCGTGTTAGCCGAGGGTTATCACGGATGTCGGCCCACATCCAAATTTGTATGATGACCACATCACCTTACAAACCAGAGCGTCATGTTCGAGAAAATTCCCGCCCGTGCGATGAGCGACCATGTCGCGCAGCAACTGCTCAAGCAGATCGAAGCCGGCAGTTTCCTGGCCAGCGGCAAGCTGCCGACCGAAGCCGTGCTCGCGCAGGAATTCGGCGTGAGCCGCACCGTGATCCGCGAGGCGATCTCGCGGCTGAAGAACGAAGGCGTGGTCGAGCCGCGCCAGGGCAGCGGCGTGTTCGTGAACCAGCACGGCGCGATCCGGCCGCTGCGGATCGACTACGCGGAAGCGGTCGAAGCAAGCTCGCTGCCGCATCTGCTCGCGGTGCGCCGGGCGATCGAGGCTGAGGTCGCGGCCGAAGCCGCGCTGCACCACACCGACGACGACATGGCCGACATCGACGACGCGCTGCGCCGGATCGACGATGCAGTGGCCGAAGGCCGCGACGGCGTCGCGGAAGACGTCGCGTTCCATCGCACGATCGCGGCCGTCACCGGCAACCCGTATTTCCTGAAGACGCTGCAGTTCCTGAACCAGTATCTCGAGGCCGGCGTGAAGGTGACGCGCAGCAACGAAGCGACGCGCGAGGATTTCTCGCGCCAGGTGCGCGACGAACACGCGGCGATCGCCGACGCGATTCGCGCACGCGACCCGATGGCGGCACGCAATGCGGCGCGCACCCATATGTACAACGCGGCCCGCCGTCTGGCGGAAGCCGGCATCTGCTGAAGCCGGCGGCGCGCGTGCGCCGCCGATATCACGAACCTCTCCCGAATCGATCAAGGTTGACCATGTCACGAAATGTTGGAGTCATCGGCCTCGGTGCGATGGGCCTCGGCGTCGCCCGCTCGCTGCTGCGCGCAGGCTTTCGCGTACACGCATGCGACGTGCGCGACACCGTGCTGCACGCGTTCGCGGCCGAAGGCGGCGTGGCCTGCACGACGCCGGCCGAACTCGGCGCGCAGTGCGACGTCGTCGTCACGCTCGTCGTCAATGCCGCGCAAACGGAAACCGTGCTGTTCGGTGAACACGGCGCGGTCGCGGCGATGAAGCCGGGCGGCGTCGTGATTGCGAGCGCGACCGTCGCGCCCGACTTCGCCGTGGCGCTCGGCGCGCGCATCGAGGCCGCGGGCCTGCAGATGCTCGACGCGCCGGTGTCCGGCGGCGCCGCGCGCGCGGCGTCGGGCGAGATGACGATGATGACGTCGGGCCCCGCCGCCGCGTATGCGGGCTGCGACGACGTGCTCGGCGCGATCGCCGGCAAGGTCTATCGGCTCGGCGACACGCACGGCATCGGCTCGAAGGTGAAGATCATCAACCAGCTGCTGGCCGGCGTGCATATCGCGGCGGCCGCCGAAGCGATGGCGCTGGGCCTGCGCGAAGGCGTCGATGCCGACGCGCTGTACGACGTGATCACGCACAGCGCCGGCAATTCGTGGATGTTCGAGAACCGCGTGCCGCACATCCTGAACGGCGACTACACGCCGCTGTCGGCCGTCGACATCTTCGTGAAGGATCTCGGCCTCGTGCTCGATACCGCACGCCGCAGCAAGTTCCCGCTGCCGCTGTCGGCCACGGCGCACCAGATGTTCATGAGCGCGTCGAGCGCCGGCCACGGCGGCGAGGACGATTCCGCCGTGATCAAGACTTTCCCCGGCATCACGCTGCCGCCCGCCCGCTGATTCGAACGACGTGCCTGCCATGACCGCTTCCGCTTCCCGTCCCCTGCTCGGCTGCATCGCCGACGATTTCACCGGCGCGACCGATCTCGCGAACATGCTCGTCAAGAGCGGCATGCGCACCGTGCAGACGATCGGCGTGCCCGCCGACGGTGCCGCTGCCGACACGGCCATCGACGCCGACGCGATCGTCGTCGCGCTGAAGTCGCGCACGGTTCCCGCCGCCGACGCCGTCGCGCAATCGCTCGCCGCTTACGAATGGTTGCGCGCGCAAGGATGCCGCCAGTTCTTCTTCAAGTACTGCTCGACATTCGACTCGACCGACGCGGGCAACATCGGGCCGGTGGCCGACGCGCTGCTCGATGCAACCGACGGCGGCTTCACGATCGCGTGCCCGGCGTTTCCCGAGAACGGCCGCACGATCTTCCGCGGGCATCTGTTCGTCGACGACGTGCTGCTGAACGAATCGGGGATGGAGAACCACCCGCTCACGCCGATGAAGGACGCGAACCTCGTGCGCGTGCTGCAGCGGCAAACGAAGTCGCCGGTCGGCCTGATCCGCTACGACACGATCGCGCAGGGCGCGGCCGCCGTGCGTGCACGGATCGAGCAGCTGCGCGCGGAAGGCGCACGCTTCGCGATCGCCGATGCGCTGTCGGACCGCGACCTCTACGTGCTCGGCGAAGCGTGCGCGGGCCTGCCGCTCGTCACCGGCGGCTCGGGCATCGCGCTCGGCCTGCCGGAGAATTTCCGCCGCGCGGGGTTGCTGCCGCAGCGCGACAACGCGGCATCGCTGCCGCGCATCGACGGGTTGTCGGCGGTGCTCGCCGGCAGCGCGTCGAAGGCAACCAACGCGCAGGTCGCCGCGTGGCGCGACAGCCGGCCGAGCTTCCGGATCGATCCGCTCGCGGCCTCGCGCGGCGAACCCGTCGTCGACGAAGCACTGGCCTTCGCGCGCTCGCACCTGCCGCAGCCGGTGCTGATCTATGCAACGGCAACCCCGGACGAAGTGAAGGCCGTCCAGCAGGCGCTCGGCGTCGAAGCGGCCGGCCATCTCGTCGAAAGCACGCTCGCGGCGATCGCCCGCGGGTTGCGCGAACTCGGCGTGCGCAAGTTCGTCGTGGCCGGCGGCGAGACGTCCGGCGCGGTCGTGCAGGCGCTCGACGTGGAGTCGCTGCAGATCGGCGCGCAGATCGATCCGGGCGTGCCGGCCACCGCCACCATCGACGCGCAGCCGCTCGGCCTCGCGCTGAAATCCGGCAACTTCGGCACGGTGGACTTTTTCGACAAGGCGCTGCGCGCGCTGGACGGAGCCGCATGATGAGCGTCGAAGCGAAACTGCGCGAAGAAATCTGCGTCGTCGGCGCGAGCCTGTATGCGCGCGGCCATGCGGTCGGCAGCGCCGGCAACATCAGCGCGCGTCTGACCGACGGCTGGCTGATCACGCCGACCGACGCCTGCCTCGGCCGCCTCGACCCCAACGACATCGCGAAGGTCGGCACCGACGGCCAGCCCGTATCGGGCGGCAAGCCGTCGAAGACGCTCGCGCTGCATCGCGGCATCTATGCGCGCAACGCCGAAGCAAACGGCACCGTGCACACGCACTCGACGCACCTCGTCGCGCTGACGCTCGCGGGCGTGTGGCGCGACACCGACGTGCTGCCGCCGATCACGCCGTACTACGTGATGAAGGTCGGCCACATCCCGCTGATCCGCTATCGCCGCCCGGGCGACCCGGCCGTCGCGGCCGAAGTCGCCGCGCTCGCCGACCAGGTGCGCGGCGTGCTGCTCGATCGCCTCGGCCCGGTGATGTGGGGGCCGTCGGTGTCGCACGCGTCATATGCGCTCGAGGAGCTCGAGGAAACCGCGCGGCTGTGGCTGATGACGAACCCGAAGCCCGAGCCGCTGTCCGACGCGGCGCTCGACGAACTGCGCCAGACCTTCGGCGCGCGCTGGTAACACCACGCGTCGCACGCGGTTCGCGCATGCATCACGCAGGACTGCAAACCGATTTCGATGCCCGCCGTGTGCGCGGGCCCTTGCGACAGCACACACGATCCGGCGGCGTACGCGCCGCCGGCACACGATAGTCCAGGAGACGACAATGACTGCTCTCGACGCGGCCGCAAGCCGCTCGCCCATCGCGCCAGCCCAATCGGCCGAACTCGACCGCGCCTACAAAAAAGTGTTCTGGCGCATCGTGCCGTTCCTGATGCTCTGCTACGTGGTCGCCTATCTCGACCGCGTGAACGTCGGCTTCGCGAAGCTGCAGATGTCGCAGGATCTCGCGTTCAGCGAAACCGTGTTCGGCCTTGGCGCCGGCATCTTCTTCCTTGGCTACTTTCTGTTCGAACTGCCAAGCAACCTGCTGATGCACCGCATCGGCGCGCGGATCTGGATCGCGCGGATCATGATCACGTGGGGGCTGCTGTCGGCGGTGTTCGCGTTCGTGAAGACGCCGACGCAGTTCTACGTGCTGCGCTTTCTGCTCGGTCTGGCGGAAGCCGGCTTCTATCCGGGCGTGATCCTGTATCTCACGTACTGGTTCCCGTCGCATCGCCGCGCGAAGATCATCGCGGTGTTCATGTCGGCGATTCCGGTGTCGGGCATCTTCGGCAACCCGCTGTCGGGCTGGATCATGGAGCGCTTTCACGGCGGCTCGGGCTTTCACGGCTGGCAATGGATGTTCATGATCGAAGCCGTGCCGGCCGTGCTCGTCGGCATCGCGACGATCCTCTATCTCGACAACAACATCCGCAGCGCAAAGTGGCTCGACGAGCGCGAGAAGCAGCTGCTCGAAACGGAAATCGCCGCGCAGCCGCAGGAACAGCAGCAGCACGGCCATTCGCTGAAGGCCGTGTTCGCCGACCCGCGCATGTGGTGGATGTCGCTGATCTACTTCGCGTTCGTCACCGGCCAGTACGGCCTGACGTTCTGGATGCCGACGCTCGTCAAATCGACCGGCATCACCGATACGCTGCAGATCGGCCTGCTGTCGGCGATTCCGTTCGTCGTCGCGATCGTCGTGATGAACCTGTTCGGCCACAGCGCGGACAAGCGCCGCGAACGCCGCTGGCATCTGATCGTGCCGGCGCTGATGGGCGCGGTCGGATTTGCGGTCGCCGCGTCGTACTCGCACAATACGGCGGTGTCGATCGTGTTCCTGTCGCTCGCGGCGGGCGGCGTGCTGACCTGCGCACCGCTGTTCTGGTCGCTGCCGACCGCGTTCCTCGCGGGCTCCGCTGCCGCCGCCGGGATCGCGATCATCAATTCGGTCGGCAACCTCGCCGGCTTCGCGAGCCCGTACGTGATCGGCTACCTGAAGGACGCCACGCACAGCACCGCCTCCGGCATGTATGTGCTCGCGGGGATGCTCGTGATCGGCGCGATCGCCGTGTGGCTCACGCCCGCGAAACTCGTGAACCGCTGATCCGCCGCTGGCCGATTCATCATTCGACGCGGGGCGCGATGCCCCGCCCCATTCATTCACAGGACCCGCTGCCATGCCCCGCTTCGCCGCCAACCTCTCGATGATGTACACGGAGCACGCGTTCCTCGAACGCTTCGCCGCTGCCGCCCACGACGGCTTCAAGGCCGTCGAGTACCTGTTCCCGTACGACTTCGCCGCCGAAGACATCCGCGCGCGCCTCGACGCGCACAACCTCGAACAGGCGCTGTTCAACGCGCCGCCCGGCGACTGGGCCGCCGGCGAGCGCGGCATTGCATCGCTGCCGGGCCGCGAGGACGAATTCCGTCGCGGCATCGACCAGGCGCTCGACTATGCGCGAGTCATCGGCAACAAGAAACTGCACGTGATGGCCGGCATGGTGCCGCCGGGTGCCGATCGCGCCCGCCATCGCGACACCTACCTGTCGAACCTGCGGCATGCGGCGCAGGCGGCCGCCGCGCACGGCATCACGATCCTGATCGAGCCGATCAACCAGCGCGACATGCCCGGCTATTTCCTGAGCCGTCAGGACGACGCGCACGAGATCTGCGCGGAAGTCGGCGCGCCGAACCTGAAGGTGCAGTTCGACTGCTATCACTGCCAGATCGTCGAGGGTGACCTCGCGATGAAGCTCAAGCGCGATTTCGCGGGCATCGGCCACATCCAGATCGCCGGCGTGCCCGAGCGTCACGAGCCGGATCTCGGCGAGCTGAACTACCCGTACTTGTTCTCGGTGATCGACGCGCTGGGCTACGACGGCTGGATCGGCTGCGAGTATCGGCCGAAGGCCGGTACGTCCGAAGGCCTCGGCTGGATCAAGCCGTACCTGTAACGCAAGCATTCCTTAGAGGATGAAGAACATGAAAGTACTGATCACCGGCGGTGCCGGCTTTCTCGGCCAGCGTCTCGCCCGCAAGCTGCTCGAGCGCGGCGAACTGACCGGCCCCGACGGCCGCATCGAGAAGATCGACGAGCTGGTGCTGCTCGACGTCGTCAAGGGCAGCGATTTCGGCGACGCGCGCGTGACGTCGATCGTCGGCGACATCGCCGATCGCGCGGTGCTCGAAAGCGCAATCGACACGCAGACGAACGCGATCTTCCACCTCGCGGCAATCGTCAGCGGGCAGGCCGAAGCCGATTTCGATCTCGGCATGCGGATCAACCTCGATGCATCGCGCACGCTGCTCGAAGTGTGCCGCGCACGCGGCCACCGGCCGCGCGTCGTGTTCACGAGCTCGGTTGCCGTCTATGGCGGCGTGCTGCCCGACGTCGTGCAGGACGATACCGCGCTGAACCCGCAATCGTCGTACGGCGCGGAGAAGGCGATCGCCGAGCTGCTGCTGTGCGACTACGCGCGGCGCGGCTTCGTCGACGGCCGCGTGCTGCGCCTGCCGACCATCAGCGTGCGGCCGGGCCGCCCGAACGCGGCCGCATCGTCGTTCGCGAGCGGCATCATCCGCGAGCCGCTCAATGGCGAGGAAAGCGTGTGCCCGGTGCCTGGGTCGACACGGCTGTGGCTGCTGTCGCCGCGCGGCGCGATCGAAGCGCTCGTCGCGGGCTGCGAGATCGACAGCGCGAAGCTCGGCAACAAGCGCGTGATCAACCTGCCGGGCCTGTCGGTGTCGGTCGACGAGATGATCGCGGCGCTGCGCGAAGTAGCCGGCGACGACGTCGTGAAGCTGATCCGCCATGCACCGGACGAGCGCGTCGAGAGAATCGTCGGCAGCTGGCCGGGCCGCTGGGACACGACGCGCGCCGAAGCGCTCGGGCTGAAGGGCGATACGTCGTTCGCGGACGTGATCCGCAGTCATATCGCCGACGAAGGCCGTTGACGGTCGCGCCTGCCGCGCGGCCCCGTAACGGGCCGCCGTCGGCAGGCAGCGACGCCGGGCCGGGCCACGCCGCTCAGCGCCGCCCGGCGGATTCCCCGATCCGCATCGACGCGGGTTTCGCGCCGCCCGGCGGGCGTGCCGCGCCTACCGCGTGCTGCCACGCGAGCAGCCCCGGCAGATAGAACAGCAGGTCGCGCACGCGCCGCGCGCCGGCCAGCGCGAGGCAGGTCGGCGCGTCGAACCCGAGCAGCCCGCCGATCAGCACGAAGCCGCCCTCCTGCACGCCGAGCCCGCCCGGCATCAGGAACGCGATGCTGCTCAGCAGCTGGATCAGCGCCTCGATCGCGAGCGCCTGCGCGAAGGTCGCATCGGTGCCGAGAAACCGCAGCGCGAGCCAGATTTCCAGCGCATATCCGGCAAACTGCAGCGTCTGCCAGATCCCCAGATAGCGGACGACGATCCCCGTCTTTCTCCAGATCATCCGGATCGACTGATCGGTGCGCGCCGATTCGCCGACCAGCGCATAGACCTTCCCGCTCGTGATGCGGTTGAGCGCGCGCATCGCCCGCTCGAACGGCCGCGCATGCTGCACCAGCGCGAACAGCAGGAGCACCGGCACCAGCGCCGCCATCCCGATGGCGAGCTGCGCCGCCACGCGCGCGGCATCGGACGACACGCGCTCGAGCACGTAGCCGATCGCGACCAGCGCGAACACCAGCTGGCTGATCAGCGTGAGCTGCATGTCGGCGACGAGGCTCGCGACGGCCGTTGCCGGCCGCACGCCGGCCTGCCGCAGCAGGCTGAACGACACGATTTCGCCGCCGATCCGCGCGACCGGCAGCAACCCGTTGATGGATTCGCGGATCCACACGATCTTCAGCATCGTCGCGAACGACGGCCGGCGCCGGCAGCGGATCAGCATCCGCCAGTCCCACGCATTCGCGAGCATCGGCAGGATGTGCGCGAGCGCGACAACCAGCAGCCCGGCACCGGCCGCCTCCAGGCGGCGCAGGACATCGAGCGGATGCTCGCGCCAGATCAGCCATACCGCGATCGCGAGCCCCGCGAGCGCGGCCAGGCGGCCCGCATGCCGCAGCCGTGCGTCGCCGCGCACGGACGTCGCGCGCGCGCCGTCGTCGCCGGAGTGCGTGTCGTGCGTCATGATTTCCCCGCCGGCGACAGCAAGCCCTCGCGATCGACGCGAAACCGCGTGCCGCGCCAGATCACGTGCGATGAGAAGAAGCTCGACACGAACACCGCGAACTGCAGCAGATCGACGAACGGCAACCACACGGCGCCGCTCACGCCCACACCGGTCGCACGCCCGGTTTTCATCATCAGCAGCACGCGCGCGGCGAGGGCCGCCGCCGTCAGCCCGCACGCGGCCGGCGCGCCGCCGGACAGCAGCAGCGCCAGCAGCGCGAGCGGCAGCGGATGCATCAGCACCGAACCGGCATGCCCGGTCCGGTCCGCCGCGCGGATGGTGCGACTCCAGCGCAGTTCGTGCGCATACAGCGTCGCGAACGTGTCCTCGACGCACGCGTGCCCGACCACGAACGGCGGAACGACGACCCGCGCGCCGGCCTGCCGCACCGCTTCGCCGAGCGCGTGATCCTCCGCCAGGTGATGGGCGAAGCGCGCGAGGCCGCCGATGCGTTCGAGCATCGTGCGCGTGATCGCGATCGTCTGGCCGAAGCATGGACGCGCGCGACCGATGAAAAGCCCGGTGATCACGCCCGGCAGAAAATGGTAGTTCGTCATCGCGGCCGCGACACGCGGCCAGAAGCCCGGCGACGCGACGCCGCGATACACGCTCGTCACGATCCCGACCTCCGGTTCCTGCAACGCACCGACGGCGGCGCGCAGATAGTCGCGCTCGACCAGCACGTCGCTGTCGGCGAGACAGAGCACCGAGTGCTCCGCGCGTTCGAGCATGTTGACGAGGTTGCCGATCTTCCGGTTCGGCCCGTACAGCCGCGCGTCGGCGACGACCGTGATGTTCGCGTCCGGATAGCGCGCGCGCAGCGTCTCGACGGCGTCGAGCGCGGCGTCGTCCGCATCGTGCACGCCGAACAGGTGCTGCACCGGCCCCGGATAATCCTGGACGAAGAAGCTTTCAAGATGCTGTACGAGCTGCCACTCGTCGCCGTGCAACGGCTTCGCGATGGTGACACCCGGAAAATCGCGCGGCATCGCCGCCGCGCGGGAAAAGAATCGGCCGACCAGCACGCTGGCCACGATCGTGTACGTCATGCCCAGCACTGCGCCGAGCCCGCAAGCGATCGACATTGTCCAGGCCAGCGCGTGCGCCATATGCAGCAAGACCATGCTTCGTCCCCGTGGTTGCCCGTACGACCGCGACGCCGGGACCGGCACCGCGCGCACGGACTCATCCACACATGCGGTCGAAACGGTTGCCGTCGAACCGGATGTAGCGGATGACCCACGCACGGTACGCGCAATCAGATGACACGGCTAGCGTGCGACGATCGATCCCACTTACGCACACGTCGCCGCACGCGCGCGGCCGTAAGCGCCGCGTCGGATACCTTACGGGCCGACAGGATCGCCGTCGCGATCGCGACGACGGCCCGTACGCGAAGCGTCATCGTGGTGAAAGATGCGTGCGGTATGCATAACGCCAGCAACGACATCAGCACGATGCATTGGATGACCGTGCCGGCCCGCGCACCGGCCCGAGCGTGCGCCGACCGATCGCACGCCACGCCACGCCACGCCACGCCGAGGGCTTAACGTTTCGTTAAGGATTCCACCGTAGAATCCGCCCCACGATACCCTCCCCGCCATCCGTCAGGAGTTTTCATGTCCGGACCTGCCCGATACGACGCCGTGGCGCGCCTTCTCCACTGGCTGATCGTGGCGTTGATCGTCGCGCAATATGCGATCGGCTGGACGATGCCCGACGTGCATCGCGACACGCAACCGGTCGGCCTGATCGCCGCACACCTGATCGTCGGCACCGCTCTGCTCGCGGCCATGGCGTGCCGGGTGCTCTGGCGCGTGACGCACCGTCCGCCCGCCGACGACCTGTCGCCCGTGATGCGCGCGCTGTCCGGTGCGACGCACGTCGCGCTCTACGCGTTGCTGATCGCGGTGCCGCTGCTCGGCTGGATCAACGCATCGTCGCGCGCATGGAGCGTGACGCTGCTCGGGATCGTGCCGTTGCCGGCGCTGTCCGCGGCCGGCTCCGGATTCGGTCACGCGATGGGCGACGTGCACGGCATCCTCGCATGGGTGCTGTTCGGCGGCATCTGCGTGCACGTGGCCGCCGCACTCGCGCATCGTTTCGTGCTGCGCGACGGCGTGATGCAGCGCATGATGCCGTGGTGAGATCCGCGCCGCATGCATGAAACGGTGCGCCCGTCGTTCTCGTGCGCACCTAGTTTCCAGCCTGCGGCGGCATGCCGTCGGTGACGGCACGCGCGCCGGCCGCCGCCGTCCTCGCCTGCTCCTGCGCCGCGACCCGCGCCTGCGCAGCCTGGATGTCCGCGGGATATTCGCCGTCGTCGCCCTTCGACGGATCGTACCCGGCCGCTTCCAGACGAATCAGTTCTTCGCGAACCTGCGCGCGCGTGAGCGGCGCGGACGACTGCGCGAACGCAGACTGACCGGCAACCGCGCCGATCATCATCAGTAGTGCGATATATGTCTTCATGATGAACTCCATCCATTTCCGTATCGATCAACTGCTATGAGCATCGAGCCCGGCGACGCGGGCTGATGCGTCAGCTTCCGAAATAAGGGGTGCAGAAGCTCTCAGGGCCGACGCACGCGGCCGAGCCCGGACGCGATGGCGTCACCGCCCGCCGCCCGGCATCGGAATTCGCTGCCGGCTCGCTTCCGAGCGCGTCCTCGGCCTGCTGCTGCGGCATCCGTTCGACCTGCCGCCGGAACAGCGGGCTCACGTCCGGATACGACGTGTCGGTCACGACGCTCAGCCCGTGTCGTTCGGCGTCGATCAGTTCCTGCCTGACCTGCGCGCGTGTCAGCGCCTGTGCCGACGCGTGCGTCGCGACGCCCGCGAAAGCCATTGCCGCCACCGTGGCGGCCTTCATCCACTGCCTGTTCATGGTCCACTCCTTCGAGGTCAACGAGACGATGTGCTACATCCCGTATGACGACGCCGGACGCGGGTTTATTCCCGGGTACGCCGCAGCGGTGTTCACGATGCCTCCCCGTTTTCGGGCCATCGGTGCCGCACGTTCATCCTGCTGTCATTCGTTCGTCAGCCGGCGTAACCTGACGTAACGCAGCCGCCACCGCGCGTGGGGCAGACTGACGACATCCTGCGGATCGCCCTTCGATCATGTCCGTCGCTTACGACTATGCAGCCGCCTGGCTTCGCACGCTTTACGACCGCCATATCGATGGCGGCGCGGTGCTCGACACGGCCGCATTCCCCGATGCCGAGCGTTTCATCCGCGCGTGGCCCGACATCCAGGCGGAGGCGTTCGCCGTCGCGCGCGACATGCCGCGCATCCCGCGCTTTCACGAGATCATGCGCGAGCAGTACGACATCTCGGCCAACGATGCACGCGACTGGCGGATGTTCATCATGCAGGCGTATGGCCAGCCGTTTCCGCGCAACCTGTCGCGCTGCCCGACCATCGCGTCGATCGTCGCGGCGTCGCCCGACGTGTTGTCCGCATCGCTGTCGTTCCTCGCGCCGGGCAAGCACATCCCGCCGCATCGCGGGCCGTTCCGCGGCATCCTGCGCGGCTATCTGGTGCTGTCGATGCCGAAGCGCGCGGACGGCTCGCCCGCCGCGGTGCTGAAGGTCGACGGACACGAATACCGGCTCGACGAAGGGCGCTTCCTGTTGTGGGACGACACGTTCACGCACGAGGTATGGAACGACAGCGACCGGGTGCGGATCGTGCTGCTGCTCGATATCCGCCGACGCGGGATGCCGCGGCTGCTGACGTGGCTGTCGAATGCGGTGATCGGGGTCGTGCGGCTCGGCATCCGGATACGCGGACGGTCGATACCGGTTTAGCGCGCGCCGTCAGCGCGATTCAGCGCGACGATGCGCGACCTCACGGCCGAACCGGCCGTCACGCAACCGACCGGCCGCCCGAGCGATGCGACATCACGCGCGCGATCTCGTCCTTCAGCGCACGCACCGCAACGGGCTTCGTCAGATGCCC
Organism: Burkholderia sp. IMCC1007; assembly: GCF_027257875.1. GTDB lineage: Bacteria > Pseudomonadota > Gammaproteobacteria > Burkholderiales > Burkholderiaceae > Burkholderia. Next base: position 74,002 of record NZ_JAPVQY010000007.1, on the reverse strand, counting down.
GTCGTATCCCGCCGCGCGCGCCTCGGTCTTGTCGTGCGCGCGGCCGAAGCCGGTCAGCGCGATCGCCGGCACGTCCGCCATCGACGGGAAGGTCCGCAGCACCTTGATCAGCTGATAGCCGTCCATGCCGGGCATCGCGATGTCGGACAGCACGAGATCGAAATGGCCGTTCCTGGCCGCGTCGATCGCTGCCTTCGCGCTGCCTTCGCTCGTGACGATCGCGCCTTCGAACTGCAGGACCTTGCAGAACGCGCTCAGCATGTCCTCGGAATCGTCGACGACCAGCACGCGCATGCCTTCGAGCACGATGTCCGTCGGCCGCGGCCCGTTGCCGTCGCCCAACGCGCTCGACGGCGCGATCGGCAGCCGGAACTGGAGCAGGCTGCCGCGCCCGACCCCGTCGGAATGCGCTTCGATCCGCCCGCCGTGCATCTCGGCGAGCTGCTTGACGAGCGACAAACCGATCCCGAGGCCGGCGGTCGAGCGACTGCGCGCGACGCTCGCCTGGCTGAACATGTCGAAGATCTTCGGCAGGAAATCCGGCGCGATGCCGCTTCCGGTGTCGGCCACGTCGATGCGCACGTACTCGGTTTCGCGCGCGAGGGTCAACTTCACCGCGCCGCCGGCCGGCGTGAATTTCAGTGCGTTGCTGAGCAGGTTCCACACGATCTGCTCGACGCGCACCGGGTCCGCTTCCACGACGACGGGCGCCGATGCGCCCTCCAGCGTGACCGTGATGTCGCGACTCGACGCCTCCGGCCGGCATGCGACGACGAGCCCCTGCAGCAACGCGGCGAGGTCGGTCGGAACGTGGTCCAGCGTCAGCTTGCCGGTGCGTGCGCGCGACATGTCCAGCAGGTCGTCGATGATCTTCGCCCGGCTCATCACGGAACGCTGGATCGCGCTGACGGCATCCTTGACGAGATCGAGGTCGCGGGTTTCCGGCGCCAGCGACAGCAGCTCGGCCTTCACGTGGATCAGGTTGAGCGGATTCTTCAGCTCGTGCGACAGCACCGCAAAGAACTCGTCCTTGGCCCGGTTGGCTTCCTCGGTCTTCTCGCGCATCGAGCGTTCGCTGAGCAGCTGGTCGAACTGGCGCTTCTCGATGCTCTTGCGCTCGGTGAGATCCCGCGCGATTTTCGCGTAGCCCTTGAACGTGTCGTCGTTGATGAACGTCACTTCGCCACCGCAATAAATCTTCGCGCCGTCCTTGCGCCGGTACCACCGTTCGTCGTCGGAGCGCCCGAGCCGCTGCGCCTCGTCGCGCTCGATCGCGCTGTACCCGACGTCTTCCGGCAAATAGATCATGTCGATCGGCTGGCCGATCACCTCGCTCTCGGCATAGCCGAACACGCGCTCCGCCCCCTTGTTCCACGTGACGATCGTGCCGTCCATGTTCTGGACGATGATCGCGAAATCGCTCGTGCTCTCGGCCGCGAGCTGCAGCCGCGCCTCGTTCGCGCGCAGCTTCGCTTCCGCACGGCGCCGCTCCGTGACGTCGGTCAGCGTCAGCACCGCGCCGTCGATCCGGTCGTCCGACGTGCGGTAAGGCAGCAGCCGCGCCAGATACCAGTTGCCGTCGGCACTGCCCACCTCGCGCTCGATCAGCCGCAGCGATTCGAACGCGGCGACGGCATCCGCCGCCAGCTCCGGATAGTTCAGGCGATGCGTGATGTCCAGCAGCGAACGGCCGACATCGGTCGAAATCAGGTTGAACAGGCCGACCGCGGCCGGCGTGAAGCGCTTCACGCGCATCGCGCGATCCATGAAGATCGTCGCGATGCCGGTCGATGCGATCAGGTTCTGCAGGTCGTCGTTCGCCTTCGCGGTTTCCTCGACCTTCGCCTGCAACTCGCCGTTGACGGTGATGAGCTCCTCGTTCACCGATTGCAGCTCTTCCTTGCTGGTCTCGAGTTCCTCGGTGGCGGATCGCAGTTCTTCGTTGATCGCCTGCAGCTCTTCGTTCGACGCCTTCAGCTCTTCCGTCGACACGTCCGCCTGCTCGATCGTCGACTGCAGTTGCTGCTTCGTCCGATGGAGCTCGTTTTCGAGCTGCGTCAGCACCGCGTTGTTGCAGTTCGCGTCATCGGTCCGCCGCACTTCCGCGCGAACGTCGGTTTCCTCTTCGAACACCACCAGCATGAACACGCTGCCGAGCTGATCGTCGCGGAACGGCCGCACCGACATGTTCACGCGCGACACCATGTCGCCCATCGGCAACTCGACCTGCTGCGCAGTGACCGGGCGGCCGCCCTGCAGCGCCTGGAACAACGCGGTGCGCAGTTGCAACCGGAGCTCGGGGCGCACCAGCGTGACGAGATTGTGCGACGGTTCGCCGCCGACGTAGCGCAGATACCGCCCCGCCAGCTCGGCCATGTGCACGATGTCGTAGTTGTGGTCGACGACGAGGCTCGGCGCGCCGTATCGTTCGAGCGCGCGCTGGTGCAGGCTCGCATACGCGAACTGCGGCCGCTGGACCGTCACGTCGTCGTGCGCGACGGCGCCGAACGGCGTGCCGTACTGCATGGCCGGCAACGCCGGCGGCGGCGGACGAAGCGTCGCGGTGCCCTGTTTCGCGCGATAGACGCGGTGCTTCGCGTCGATCGGCATGAAGAGGTCGTCCGCGACTTCGGCGGATTCCGAGTTGCCGAGGAACAGGTAACCGCCGGATTGCAGCGCGAAATGGAACGTCTGCAACACGTGGCGCTGCGCATCGCGATCGAGATAGATGAGCAGGTTGCGGCATGAAATGAAATCGAGCCGCGAGAACGGCGGGTCACGCAGCACGTTGTGCGTCGCGAACAGCACCTTCTCGCGCAACGGCTTGATCACGTGATAGCGGCCGTGGTCCTTCGTGAAGAACTGGCGCAGGCGCGTGGCCGACACATCCGCGAGGATCGATTCCGGATACGCGCCGACGCGCGCGACGCCGATCGCACGCTCGTCGATGTCGCTGCCGAACAGTTGAATCGACGGCAGGTTCGGATGATGATCCACATATTCGAGCAGGATCATGCCGAGCGAATAGACTTCCTCGCCGGTCGAGCAGCCTGCCACCCAGCCGCGGATCTGATCGTCGCTCGTCTTGTTCTCGAAGATCCGCCCGACGATTTCCGATTCGAACGCGTCGAACGCGCTGCGATCGCGAAAGAAGTTGGTCACGCCGATCAGCATGTCCTTCAGCAACGCGTTGGTTTCGTCGAGATGCGCTTGCAGGAAACGCTGGTATTCCACCAGCGTGGTCAGCCCGTTCACCTGCAGGCGCCGCTCGATGCGCCGCAGGACCGTGGCCCGCTTGTAATGGCGAAAATCGTTGCCGGTTCGCGTGCGCAGCATCGACAGGATGTCGCGCAACGCCTTCTCCGTATCGACCGACATGCCCGTGCCGTTCGGGTCGTCCGCCGACTCGTTGCCGTTCCCTTTCGGCATCTGGATCGCGCGCGCGTTCCGTTCGAGCCCGATCAACTTCTGCGGCATCTCGGCGACTGGCAGCACGAAGTCGACCTGGCCGGTCGCAATCGCGCTTTGCGGCATTTCCTGATACTGGGCTTCTTCCGGCGATTGCGCGATCGTGATGCCGGCGTGCTCCTTGATGTGTCCGATGCCCACCGAACCGTCGCTGCCGGTGCCCGACAGCACGATGCTGACGGCACGCTCGCGATGCGCTTCGGCAAGGCTGCGGAAGAACAGGTCGATCGCGACGGGCCGGACCTGCGGGCGCTCCTGGCGGCTGACATGCAGATTGCCGCCGTCGATCGAAAGCTCGTTCGACGGCGAGATGATGTAGACGTGGTCGGGCTCGATACGCGTGGATTCGGTCACCTGCACGACCGGCATCTTCGTTGCGCGCTGCAGCACCTGATCGGCATTGCTCTCGTGCTTCGGCGACAGATGCAGGATGACGACGAATGCCATCCCGGTATCCGCCGGCGCGTTGCTGAAGAAGTTCAGGAGGGCCTGTATGCCGCCGGCGGAGGCGCCGATGCCCACGATCGGGAAGCGGCCGTGGTCGTCGGCGACGTGCGGCGCGGTGGCCGGCTCGTCAGCCCTGGGTCTCTCGCTCATTTCGAAAATATCTCCGGTACCGGATATTGTATATCCGCTCCGTCCGCATCTCCGCCCCTCTGCACGATTCGCGCCTTCGCACGAGCGGCGGCACAAGTTGTGCGCCGATCACGTCACACGCCACCTCGGCGTCGGGAGGCCAGATGCAAAGTCGAAACATCGTCGTCGTTGCCGGATCGGCCGGCGGCTTGGCCGTGCTTCAGCAGGTCTTGCCCGCGCTTCCGGCGGGCCTGGACGCGGCAATCCTGATCGTTCTGCACACCGGCCCCAATCGGAACACGCTTCCGGCCACGCTCTCACACGGTTGCCGCCTGCCCGTCCGCCACCCGTACTGCAACGAGCCGATCCGGCGCTCGGTCGTCTATCTGGCCCCGCCCGACCGGCACCTGGTGCTCGCGCACGGGCGCGCGCAACTCACGTCGGCACCCAAGGAAAACTTTACACGGCCCGCTGCCGATCCGCTGTTTCGCTCGGCGGCGCTCGGATATGGGTCGGGAGTCGTCGCCGTCGTCCTGACCGGCTACCTGAGAGACGGTGCGGCGGGCGCGGCCGCGATCCAGTCGCATGGCGGCTTCGTGATCGTGCAGGATCCGTCCGACTGCGTCGCGCCGTCAATGCCGCTGAACGCGCTGCGCGCCGTGCACGCGGACATCGTTTCGCCGGCCCGCACGCTCGGCGCGCACATCATCGCCGCGGTCAACGGGACAGAACAGCCGGCGGACTGACCGACGGGCCGCAACGCGTTCATCGCCCGTCGGCCGCGATCCGCGCGACGGCCGCGCGCGTGTGCGCGATTTCCGCTTCGAGCCAGTCGAGAAATCGCTTCACTTGCGGGTCGCGTTCGCGCCCCGGCCGGCACAGCGCGACGAACCGCGCGCCGGCAAGCCGCACCGACGGATCGATCGCCGTGAGCGCGCCGCGCTCGACATGTTCGGCGACCAGCACGGAGCTGAGCAGCCCGATACCCTGCCCGTGCAGCACGGCCTGCAGCGCGTAATGCTCGTCGTCGAAGTGGCGGAACAGCGCGCGCTCGAGCCACGCTTCGCGCCCGGCCGCGCGACACCACGACGGCCAGTCGATCGACACGGGCAACGGCGTAGCCCACGCGGTCTCGATCAGATCGATCCGCTCGTCCGTGCGCGCGATGTCGAAGTCGTGCGCCGCGTACGCGCCGAAATACTCGTCGATCAGTGCGATCTCGTGCAGCGCCGCGAACGTGCGCGACGTCGCGCGAATCGCGAGATCGATCTTCGCATCGCGTTCGAGATCGACGAGCGCATTGCCGGTTTCGACCTTGATGTGCAGTTGCGGATCGACGCGACGGAACCGGCCGAGGCGCGGGATCAGCCACATCGCGGCAAACGCGGGCGTGGTCGTCAGCACCAGCGTGCGCTCGCCGGTCTCCGCGGGCCGCAGCGCGTCGAGCCCGCGGCTCAATCCGAGCAACGCGTCGTGGCACGCGCGAAACAGGCGCTCGCCCTCTTCCGTGAGCCGCACGCCGCTCGCGCCGCGCGCGAACAGCAGCACGCCGAGCCGGCTTTCGAGCGACTTGATCTGATGCGACACGGCGGCCGGCGTCACGGACAGTTCGTCGGCGGCCGCCTTGAACGTGCCGAGCCGCGCCGACGACTCGAATACGCGCAATGCGGTCAGGGGGATTCTGGAGAACACGGAGCCTCGCGGGCCGCGGCCGGCCGGTTGAATTCGATTCAATCCGCGTGAGATTAGGTGAATTGATGCGGGTGCGCAACGCGGGTAGCGTGGCGGGACGTCGCGGTACGGTGCCGCGGCCGCAACCTTCGACCCGGAGCCACGACGTGCAAGGCCTATCGCGCAGGATCACGCAGGCGGTGCTCTACGAAGCGATCGCCATTTCCTGCATCTCGCCCGTGATCGCAATGCTGTTCAAGCACGACCTCGTCTACTCGGGCGCGCTGTCGGTGACGATGTCGGCGATCGCGATGCTGTGGAACATCATCTTCAACGCGCTGTTCGAGCGCTGGGAAGCGTTGCGCCGGCAACCCGCGCGCACGCTAGGGCGGCGGATCCTGCATGCGACCGGTTTCGAAGGCGGGCTGATCTTCATTCTCGTGCCGGTCGTGTCGTGGTGGCTCGACATCTCGTGGCTCGACGCGTTCGTCGTCGACGTCGGGCTGTTCGCGTTCTTCTTCTGCTACGCGTTCGTGTTCCAGTGGGCGTTCGATCGCGTGTTCGACGTGCCGGCGGCGACCAAGGGGTCGTGATCCGCACTTCGCTTCGGTCCGAGCTTCGGCAGGAATGATCGGGAGACCTTCGGCTGCGCGCCGGGCGCCGAGCGGAAAAGGCGGGCGCTGAGCGAAGCCGATTCGCACGGCCGCTGATCGCCGCTACCGCGCGCGCCGCGGCACAGCGCGCCGATCGGAATTCGGCATGCAAAATGCGCGAGGGCCGGGGCAGGAAATCATCCCGCCCCGGCCCTCGCGATCCGCATCGGCACTTCGATGCGTTACGGCCGGCGACGCAAGCCGTCACGCAGCCGCAACCCGGCCGCTCAATGCACGCCGAGATACGCCTTCACGGCCGGCAGGCCCGGCTTGCCGTCCAGCGTCGTCACGCCGGCCAGCCACTTGTCGAGCGATTGCGGGTTCGCCTTCAGCCACGCGGCGGCCGCCTTGTTCGGGTCTTCCTTGTTCATGATCGGCACCATCACGTGGTTCTCGATCGACGTCGTGAACTGCAGGTTCGACACGAACTTCGCGACGTTCGGGCAGCGCTGCGCGTAGTCGGGCGGCGTGGCCGTCAGCACCTTCGCTTCGCCGTAGTTCGGGCCGAACACGTCGTCGCCGCCGGTCAGGTAGTCGATCTTCATCTGCACGTTCATCGGATGCGGTTCCCACCCAAGGAACACGATCCACTGCTTGTCGCGGATCGCGCGGTTCACCTCGACCAGCATCCCGGCCTCGCTCGACTCGACCAGCTTGAACTTGCCGAGACCGAACTGGTTGGTGTCGATCATCTTCTTGATCAGCATGTTGCCGTCGTTGCCCGGCTCGATCCCGTAGACCTTGCCGTTCAGCTTGTCCGCGTACTTCTGGATGTCGGCGAACGACTTCAGGCCGCCCTGGTAAACATAGTCGGGCACGGCCAGCGTGTATTTCGCGCCGGTCAGGTTGGGCGTCGCGAGCACCTTGATCGTGCCGGCCTTCGTGAACGGCTGGATGATCGGGTCCATCGTCGGCGACCAGTAGCCGAGGAACACGTCGATCTGCTTGCTCTTGATGCCCGCGAACGTGATCGGCACCGATGCGATCGTCTTGGTCGGCGCGTAGCCGAGGCCCTGCAGCATCGTCGCCGCGAGGCCCGTGGTGGCCGCGATATCGGTCCAGCCGACATCCGCGAAGCGCACGTTCTTGCACACGGGCGGGTCGGCCGCATAAACGGCCGACGTCGGCGCGGCTATCCCCATCCCGCACACCGCTGCGATCAATAGGCGCTTCATTTGTCTTCTCCTCAAGGTGACGTCGTTGGCTTGGATGCGGGATCGTTTATAGAAGCCGCGCGCCGCGATCCCGGCGGCGTCGCGGACCGAACAGGTTCGCGCGGCAGTCTCAGCGCCCGGGCAGCCGGCGCTCGTAGCTCGGCGCGTGGCCGAACTGCGCGCGGTATGCCTTGCTGAAGTGACACGGCGAATGGAATCCGCAGGTCGTCGTCACGCGCGCGATCGACGCGTCGGTCGTGCGCAGCAGGTCGCGCGCGCGCTTCAGGCGCAGCGTCAGGTAATAGTGGGTCGGCGACACGTTCAGGTACACCTTGAACATCCGCTGCAGGTGCCGCTGCGACAGGCGCACGAGCCGCGCGAGTTCCTCGAGCGACAGCGGCTCCTCGATGTTCGCTTCCATCAGCCGCACGACCTCGATCAGCTCGGCGCGCGAGAAGCCCACCCGCGCATCGACCGGAATCGGCTGCGTGTCGGTCGAGCTGCGGATGCGTTCGAGAATGAACTGCTCGGACACCTGCGCGGCGAGCTGCTGGCCGAAGCGCATCCCGACGAGGTTCAGCATCAGGTCGAGCGGCGCGGTGCCGCCGGTGCAGGTCAGCCGGTCACGGTCGACCACGAACAGCTCGTCGGCGAAGCCGACGTTCGGAAACTCCGCGTGCAGCGACGACAGGTTCTCCCAGTGCACGGTGCAGCGGTAGCCGTCGAGCAGCCCGCCCGACATCAGCGCATACGCGCCCGTGCAGATGCCGCCGAGCGGCAGCCCGCGTTCGGCGAGCGCCGCGAGCGTGTCTCGCGCGCCGTCGTCGACCACGTCGCGGATGCGAATGCCGCCGCACACGATCATCACGTCGGGCAGGCTCGTGTAGTCGAGCGCCTGGGTCGGCCGCACCGCGATGCCGTTGCTGGCATGCACGGGCGCCCCGTCGAGCGAGTAGATCGACCACCGGTAATGATCGGCGCGTCCGACGTAGTTCGCCATCCGAAGCACTTCGACGGCGCTCGAGAACGCGATCATCGAGAAATTCGGCAGCGTCAGGAAGCCGAAATGGGCGAGGGACGAAACCGGTGAAACGCAGGCGGCGGGCGCAACGGCAGCGGCGGACGTCACATCGGGCTCCTGGCGAACGGGTTGAGCAGGTTGCAGGCAACCAGCCCCGCGGCGGATGCCGCGGAAGCCGGTATCGAATCGGGGAAGGCGGCCGGAAGACTGGCCGGCCGCCGGCAGGTCACGCTTGCACGGGCGTTGCCTTGCTGCGGAGCAGTTGCTTCAGGCCCGAGAACAGCGGTGCTTTCGCGGTGCCCGGCGCACGGCCGAAGCTTTCGGTAATGCGGTCGAGGATGATCGCGAGCAACACGACCGACAGACCGCTTTCGAAACCGAGGCCGATGTCGAGACGCTGGATGCTGGCGAGCACGTCGTTGCCGAGGCCGCCCGCACCAACCATCGACGCGATGATCACCATCGACAGCGCCATCATGATCGTCTGGTTCACGCCCTGCATGATCGACGGCAGCGCGTTCGGGAACTGCACCTTGTACAGCAGTTGCCACGGCGTGCAGCCGAATGCCTGGCCGGCTTCGACGATCTCGCGGTTCACGTGACGGATACCGAGGCTCGTCAGGCGCACGGCCGGCGGCATCGCGAAGATCACGGTCGACAGGATCCCCGGCACGCGGCCGAGACCGAACAGCATCGCGGCCGGAATCAGGTAGACGAAGGCCGGCATCGTCTGCATCAGGTCGAGGATCGGACGCACGATCGCGGCGACCCACTTGCTCTTCGCGGCCCAGATGCCGAGCGGAACGCCGAGCACGAGGCTGATGATCGTCGACGACAGCGTGAGGCCGAGCGTGATGACCGTCTGATCCCAGAAGCCCGTCGCGAAGATCAGCAGCAGCGACAGCGTGGTGAACAACGCGAAGCGCCAGCCTACCCGCCACAGACCGACGCCGATGAAGAGCGCCATCATCAGCCACATCGGGATCGCCTGCAGGCCGTGTTCGACGAAGGCGGCAAGCCCCTCGATCGCGCGGCCGATCGCATCGAACGTCGCCGCGTCATGGTCGAGCAGGTAGTGAACGGACTGGTCGACCCAGCTACCGAGCGGAATCATTTCAGACATGGGAACCTCGCGAACGCGTGATGGCCTTCAGGATGAGTGCTCGGTCGACCGAGCCGCAGTAGCAACCGTCGTCGTCGACGACGGGCAGCGCATTCGGGCTCGCGACCACGCGCGCGACGACGTGCTCGAGCGACGCATCGCGGCGGATGCTTTCGATCGGGCGCACGGACGGCGTGTCCTGCCCGATCGCCTCGCGCGTGACGAAGCCGCGGATCTTGCGTGCGGCGTCGAGCACGAACGCGTAGTCGGCACTGCCGTTCAGCGTGGCCGCGACGTTCGCGGCATCGCACTTCGACACGATCGGCACCGCGCCCGTCTGCATCAGGTCGCCGGCCGTCAGGTAGCGGCTGGTGTCGATGCCGTCGAAGAACGCGCGCACGTAATCGTCTGCCGGATTCGCGATGATGTCCTGCGGCGTGCCGACCTGCACGAGCTTGCCGCCTTCCATGATCGCGATGCGGTTGCCGATGCGCAGCGCCTCTTCGAGGTCGTGCGACACGAACATGATCGTGCGGCGCTGTTCCTTCTGCAGTTGCAGCAGCACGTCCTGCATTTCCCGGCGCTTGAGCGGATCGAGTGCGGAGAACGCCTCGTCCATGATCATCAGCGACGGGTTCACGGCCAGCGCGCGGGCGAGGCCGACGCGCTGCTGCATCCCGCCCGACAGCTCGGACGGCAGCTTGTTCGCGAACGGGGCGAGACCGACCTGCTCGAGCACTTCCATGGCACGGCGCTCGCGTTCCTTCCTGCCGACGCCTGCGACCTCGAGGCCGAACGCGGCATTGGACACCACGGTGCGATGCGGCATCAGCGCGAACGACTGGAACACCATGCTCATGTCCTTGCGGCGCAGCGCGGTCAGCGCCGAGCGGCGTGCCGACGCGACGTCGAGCCCGTCGATCAGCACCTTGCCGGCGCTGGGATCGACCAGCCGGTTCACGAGGCGGATCAACGTGGACTTGCCGGAGCCCGACAGGCCCATCAGCACGAATATTTCGCCTTCCTGCACGTCGAACGATACGTTGTGCACACCGACGACCTGACCGGTACGCTTGAGCACTTCGTCCTTCGTCGAGCCGGCGGCGAGCATGTCGAGCGCCTGCTGCGGGTTGCTTCCAAACACCTTGCACAGACCTTCGACCACGACCTTGGGGGCATCCATCGAAACCTTCTCCTCGTGTAGCGGGGACTCACGCGAGTCATAGCGTGCCTACATAGTTGCCAGAAAAAACCCCGACCTGCCGACGAATTACGACAAACGCTTGCGCAAATACGACACGGCCGATAGCCCCGCCAGGCGGGCCGCCGCGCGGGGCACCACCCGATTGCGGCGACGCAATACCCGCAGGCCCAGCAACGACGGGCGTCACGCGCGGGTGTTGTGCGCAGCAGCGCGACGTGCGGCCGATGATGTTTTGCGTCAAAGCGCGTTTGCCGCGCGTCGCTTTGCGACAATTTCACGTCCGATCGGACCGCATCGCGGTCGAACGCGGACAAAAAGCATGACCGTACGTAAAACCGCGCGCCGCAACGGGCGAACAGCCACGTTTGGCGGCCGGTCCGCAACCCAGAAAATCCCGCATGGCCGCTGTGATACATTGCCGGCAACCACACTGATCGCGACGTCGCGACGCGTTGCGTGCGCCGTCACTGCGCCGGGGTGCGCGCATGCCGGTTCGCCTGCCGGCCATGCCGAAACAGCCTTGATCGGGCCGTATCACGATCGACGCACGATAACGAAATGAGAGAGGGAGCAAGGCGATGAATTGGGCTTTTGCCGCAATCGGCTTCATCGTGGGCGGTATCGCCGCATTGTTCGGGGATTTTTCGGCCGCCAGCGGCGCGCTGCTCGGTGCGGCGGTCGGGTTCTGTGTCGGCCACGCGCTGCTGCAACGCAAGCGCAGGGACAGCGACACCGCGCGCGACGCCTTCGCCATCGCGGCAACGACGACGCCACCGCAGCCGCCCGCGACCCTCGCCGATCGCGTCGCGCGTCTCGAAGCGACGGTCGACACGCTCACGCGCGAGCTCGACGTGCTGCGCGGTCAGTTCGCCGGTGCGAAGGCCGGCGCGGCAGCGACCGGCAGCAGCGCCGCGCAAGCGCCGTCAGCGGCGTCTTCGGCCGCCGTCGTCACGCCACCCGCCGCGTCGATCCCGCCACGACCGTCGACGCAGCCTGCCGCCGCGAGCTCGAGTGCGAGTGCGAGTGCGAGTGCGAGTGCGCCATCTTCAACCTCCACCCCGGCTCCCGCGCCTGCGGTCGCCACGCCGCGCACGCACGACGCCGACGCTGCTGCCCGCGCACCGATCGATGCGCCCGCAACGACCGCGCGTGCTGCCGCGACTGCCCCACCCGCCCCATCCGCGCCGCTGACGCCGCACGAACCCGACATCGTCGAACGTGCGTTCCGCGCGGCGCGCGACTGGCTGCTCGGCGGCAACACGGTCGTGCGCGTCGGGATCATCGTGCTGTTCTTCGGCGTCGCGTTCCTGCTCAAGTACGCGGCCGACAACAACCTGCTGCCGATCGAATTCCGCCTCGCAGGCACCGCGCTCGCCGCGGCCGCGCTGCTCGCGATCGGCTGGCGCGTGCGCGCACGCCGCGCCGCGTACGGCCTCGTGCTGCAAGGCGGCGGCATCGGCATCCTGTATCTGACGATCTTCGCCGCGACCAAGCTCTACCCGCTGCTGCCCGTCGGCGCGGCGTTCCCGCTGATGGTCGCGGTGTGTGCGCTCAGCGCCTTCCTCGCGGTGAAACAGAACGCGTTGCCGCTCGCGTTCATGGGCAGCGCGGGCGGCTTTCTCGCGCCGGTGCTGCTGTCGACCGGCCACGGCAGCCACGTCGCGCTGTTCAGCTACTACGGGCTGCTGAACACCGGCATCTTCGCGATCGCGTGGTTCAAGGCATGGCGCCCGCTGAACCTCCTCGGCTTCGTGTTCACGTTCACGATCGGCTCCGCGTGGGGCGTGACGGCCTACCGCCCGGCGCTGTTCGCGAGCACCGAGCCGTTCCTGATCCTGTTCTTCCTGATGTATGTCGGCATCGCGCTGCTCTATGCCGTCAAACGCGAACTCGCGCTGCGTCACTATGTGGACGGCACGCTCGTGTTCGGCACCCCGATCGTCGCGACCGCGCTGCAGGCGTCGCTCGTGAAGGACATGCCGTTCGGCCTCGCGTGGAGCGCCGTCGCGCTGTCGGCATTCTACGTTGCCGTCGCCGCATGGCTCGCGCGGCGCCGCGACCGCCTCGAGCTGCTGTTCGAAGCGATGCTCGCGCTCGCGGTGATCTTCGCGACGCTGGCGGTGCCGCTCGCGTTCTCGGGCCCGACGACGAGCGCCGCATGGGCGATCGAAGGCGCGGCCATCGTGTGGGTGGGCGTGCGAGAGAAGCGCCTCGCGCCGTTCGGCTTCGGGCTGCTGATGCAGGTCGCCGCGGCCGGCGCATTCTTCACGAGCATGCTCGCGCCGGTCGACGCAAACGCGTTGCCGGTGCTCAACAGCCCGTATATCGCGATGCTGCTGATCGCGCTCGCCGGGCTGTTCACGGGCTGGTGGCTGCACGGGCGCGACGAGGCGCGCGCGTGGCGCGCATGGATGCCGGAGGTCGGCGCGGCCGCCGCGGCGTGGGGGCTGCTGTGGTGGGTGAGCGGCGGGCTGCACGAGATCCTCGTCTATGCGAGCCGTCACGTCGACCTGCATGCGGACCGCTTCGTCGTCGACACCACCGCGCTGTTCGCGGCCGGCACCGCGTGGCTCGCGCACGTCGCGCGCCGCAAGCTCGCGTGGCCGATCGCCGAGTGGCCGGCGCTCGCGCTCACGCCGGTGCTGGCGCTGCTCGCGCTGCGCGCGTTCGACGCGCACGAAGCGCCGCTGTCGGGCATGGGCGCGTTCGCATGGCCGATCGCCGTCGTCGCATGCTATGCGCTGCTGTGGCGTCAGTCGCGCGATACGGCGGCCGCCGGCACGTCGGCCGTGACCTCGGCCGGCGCGACGGCCATTCCCGCCGGCGTGAGCGCGCCGCTGCATACGCTGATGTTCTGGACGCTGTGCGGGCTGTTCTCGCTCGAAGGCTTCTGGCGGCTGCGCGCGTTCGTCCCCGAAGGCGCGTGGAGCTGGAGCGCATGGGCATACGGCTTCGGCGCGCTGCTCCTGCTGGTGGCCGGCCCCGGCACGCGCGTGCGCTGGCCGATTGCCGCATTCCCGCGCGCCTATCAGGTCTGGGGCGCCGCACCGCTCGCCGCGCTGCTGTGGCTGTGGAGCATCGTCAGCGTGACGAGCGACGGCGACGCGTCGCCGCTGTTCTGGCTACCGCTGCTCAATCCGCTCGACGTCGCGCAACTGCTGATCTTCGTCGCGTGCCCGACGTGGCTGCGCCGCCTGAAAGCGCTCGGCGTCACGTGGCAGCCGCTCGCGATCGACCTTGCCGCGCTCGCGACCGTGTTCCTGTGGTTCAACGCGCTGCTGCTGCGCACACTGCATCAGCGCTTCCACTTCGGCTACGACATCGACACCGTGCTGTCGTCGTTCGGCATCCAGCAGGTGTTCATGGTCGGCTGGAGCCTGTTCGCGTTCGCCGGCATGTGGCTCGTGCGCCGCGACGGCATCGCGCGTGTGTGCGGGCTCGCGGCGCTGCCGCTGATCGTCGTGATGTGGGCCTGGACCTTCTACGCGAACTTCACGCAGGACGGCGGCAGCTGGGCGCGCATCCCGCTGCTCAATCCGCTCGATCTCGTGCTCGTGGTCGTCTATGCGCTCGCCGCGTCGTGGTTCGTGCGGACACGCAAGCTCGGCTGGTCGTTCGACGACTATCGCGTCGAGCTGCTCGGCGCGGCCGGCGCGACCGCATTCCTGTGGCTGAACGCGATCCTGTTGCGCACGCTGCATCACTGGACCGGCGTGCCGTACGCGTTCGATGCGATGGCGGAATCGACGCTCGTGCAGGCGTCGGTGTCCGTGTACTGGACGGTCTGCGCGCTCGCGACGATGATCTGGGCGACGCGTCGCGGGTTGCGTGCGCTGTGGTTCGTCGGCGCCGCGCTGCTCGCGCTCACGGTGATCAAGCTGTTCCTGTTCGACCTGTCGCACGTCGCCGGCATCGAGCGCATCGTGTCGTTCATCGGCATCGGCGTGCTGCTGCTGTTGATCGGTTACTTCTCGCCGCTGCCGCCGAAGGCCGCGGCGCAACGCAACGAGCCCCAACCATGAAACGACTCGCAGCCCTGCTCGGCCTGAGCCTGCTGACGTCGTTCGCGGCGGCCGACGGCACGTCGGGCGCCGAACGCGTCGCACATCGCTTCTCGCTCGATCTCGACGGCAGCGCCGCGTATTACCAGCTCACCGTGCCGCAGGCCGTCTATGCGGGCAGCCGGCGCGACGATCTCGGCGACGTGCGCATCTTCAACAGCGCGGGCGAGCCCGTGCCGTATTCGCTCGATGCGCCCGTCGCGGCCGCGGTGGCGCCGTCGCGAACGCCCGTGCAATGGTTCCCGCTGCCGCCGGCCCGCACCGACGACAGCCACGCGCCGCTCGGCGTGTCGGTCGCCCCGGACGGCTCGCTGCGCGCGGCCGCCACCGCGCCGGCCCGCGCGCGGCATGGGTCCGATCTCGTCGACCTGTCGCATGCGAACGGCGAAATCGACGCGCTGCTCGTGCGTGTGAACGACGACAGCTACCAGGGGCGCGTCGCCGTCGCTGCCAGCGACGACCTGCGCAGCTGGCGTGCGCTCGGCAGCACGCAACTGCTGAAGGTCGGGCGCGGCGGCGACATGCTGGTGCAGGAACGCATCGCGCTCGAAGGCGCGGGGCCGCGCTACCTGCGGCTCGACTGGCTCGACGGCGCGCCCGCGATCGGGTCGGTCGACGTCGAGACGCATCCGCGCGATGCACGCTCGGCGGACGCGGCGGCCGTGCCGCGCCAATGGCGCGACGCCACGCACGTGCGCGCCGGCAGCGCGCGCGGCGAATACCTGTTCGATACCGACGGCGCCTATCCGGTCGACCGCGTGCGGATCGACCTGCCGCAGCCGAATACCGTTGCGCGCGCAACGCTGCAGAGCCGCCCCGACGCACAGGCGCCGTGGCGCGACGTTGCCGGCGCCGTGCTGTTCCGCCTGCAGGGCAAGGGCGGCGAACAGCGCAATCCGCCGCTCGAATTCCCCGCCGACACGGACCGCGCATGGCGGATCGTCGTCGACATGCGCAACGGCGGCCTCGGCGGCGGCCAGCCGGCCGTCTCGGTCGGCTGGCATCCGGCCGCGCTGACCTTCGTCGCGCGCGGCACGCCGCCATTCACGCTCGGCGTCGGCAATGCGGCACTGCTGTCGTCGGCGGTGAGCCGCGATGCGCTGCTGGTCGGCATGGCGCCGGAAGTCCGGCCCGCACGCGTGAGCGCGGCGTTGGCGGCATCACCGGCATCGCCGGATCAGGCCGTCGCCGATACGGACGCAACCCGCCGTTACGTGCTGTGGAGCGCGCTGGTCGTCGCGGTCGGCGTGCTGGGGACGATCGCGTGGCGTCTCGCACGAAGTGGCGGCGACACCGATGGCGGCGCGCGCAATCGCGACGAGTGATAGCGCATCACAACGCGAGCATGGCGAAACGATCCCGCATGATGCACGCCTGGCGGGTCGCGACCCGACCATGCTGACGCGGGCGCCACGGCGACGACCGGCAACTCGCCGCGCGTGCCACGCCCATCGCTGCGGAACGCACGCCGCGGCGCAGCCGCCTGTCGGGTCCCGCCGCCGCGATGGCACGCGCCACGCGCGCACGCGCAATGACGATACGCTGCCCACCGAGCCGCGAAGCCGGCGACCTGCACCGCCCGCGCTGCGCGGCGAGCGGGGTCGGTGCGCATCACGGGCGGCGCGTCGGGTGAACGTTCGGCGATCGCGTTCCGGGAAATCGACATCGCAGTGCTCCGTGGTTCGAATGACCGAAGTCTAGGAGCGTGCCGACCGGCGTTGACACGCCACGCGACGCAATCCAGACTCGCTGTTCCTTCATCGCACCGCGAGCGCCCATGGTCACCTGCTTCCTTCGCTACGTCATCGATCCATACAAACTCGAGCAGTTCGAGACCTACGGCAAGATGTGGATCCCGCTCGTCGAGCAATTCGGTGGCACGCATCACGGCTACTACCTGCCGTCAGAAGGCGCGAGCAATATCGCGCTCGCGATGTTCTCGTTTCCGAGCCTCGCCGAATACGAGCGCTACCGCGAACGTTCGAAAGACGATCCGGCCTGCCAGGCGGCGTTCCGCTATGCGGAGGAAACGCGCTGCATCGTCAGCTACGAACGCAGCTTCTTCCGCCCGGTGTTCGGCTGACGCGTCGACGAAGTCGCACCACGCACCACGCACCGCACACCGGCGACAGACGAAAAAAAGCCCCGCCTGCATCCGCGCGGCGGGGCCAACCCATGTCAGTAGAGACATCATGGAGGAGACGAGTCCATCTTAGCGAGCATGGCACGCCGTCCCAACCAAGCATTTCTGCTATCCATCTGCGGCGCCGCGCGCACGCGCGACCTGCGCGCACGGCATATCGATAGAACGAAAAGTCGTTTTCAGAGTGGCGACAGGGTCGTTACCATCTGGTTTTAAGCCTGTGCTTAGCCGGGCAAGCCATCTTAGGAGCGCCCCTTGACTGCATTCGATCAACACCGCCGCCCGTTCGTCGTCGGCATCGGCGGCACCACCCGAGCCGCGTCGTCGACCGAGCGCGCACTGTCGTTCGCGCTGCGCGGCGCACAAGCCGCCGGCGCACGCAC
Organism: Burkholderia sp. IMCC1007; assembly: GCF_027257875.1. Taxonomy (GTDB): domain Bacteria; phylum Pseudomonadota; class Gammaproteobacteria; order Burkholderiales; family Burkholderiaceae; genus Burkholderia. Next base: position 56,566 of record NZ_JAPVQY010000007.1, on the reverse strand, counting down.
GCGCCTGTTCGACGGCCCGTTCCTGCATACGCTGCCGCACTACGCCCCCGAACACAAAACGCTCACCGACGCGCAGCGCGAGCTGATCGACACCGTGCGCGAAGCCGACGCGATCATCATCGCGACGCCCGGCTATCACGGCGGCGTGTCCGGCCTCGTGAAGAACGCCCTCGACACGCTCGAGGAACTGCGCGCCGACGACCGTCCGTATCTCGACGGCCGCGCCGTCGGCCTGATCGTCACCGCGTACGGCTGGCAGGCCGCCGGCACCGTGCTCACGTCGCTGCGCTCGATCGTCCACGCGCTGCGCGGCTGGCCGACGCCGTTCGGCGCCACCGTGAACACGCTCGAAACGCGCTTCGACAGCGCCGACAGCTGCTCGGACCCGAAGGTCGTCGCGCAGCTCGAGACGGTCGGCGCGCAAGCCGCCGAATTCGCGCTCGCGTTCGCGTCGCATCGCGCGGCCACGCATGCCGCGTCGGTCGACGCGCTCGCGCCCGTGCTGAAGATCGCCAACCACTGATCGCCGCCTTCCCGCCGCCCGCCCCGGCCGATCACGCTCGCCGGCGGCGGGCGGCGCGCGTCCCGAAGCCCGGCGCGAGCCGCGCGCACGCCTTCCGTTCCATCGAACCCCGCCGCCGCACCGATAACGATTCGGCCCGCCACGGAATTTGCATTGGCCGAAAGATTGGTTCACGCGGGCTGCCGGTTTTCGTACGCTGAAAGCCCGAACCCTCTGCGCGCATGCCATGAACCGCACGATCCGCTACAAGGGCTACGAAGTAGCCCCCGCCGCCGCCCGGCTGCCGAATGGGCTGTTCGCCGCGAACCTGACGATCGAGAAGGCCACCGGCGGCCCGTCGCCGCGCGCCGTCTCGTTCGACGCAATCGACTTCTTCTTCGAAGAGGAACACGCGCTCGCGTATGCGTCCCGGTGGGGCCGCCTCTGGGTCGACACGCAGGCCTGAACGTTCTGCGGCAGCACGGCAGCTCGACAGCACGCGAAAATACGCGTTTATGGAAGCTATGCAAGAATCTTTCATTCCGTAATCGCGTAACAACAGCCATGTCCGACACGCTGCACGAAGAGCATGCAGCGGCAGATCACGCCATGCGCAACTGGACCTTCGACAGCCAGGGTCCGGTCAGGATCGGTTCCGATGCGCACAGGCAGATGTTCTGCCGCATGCTGCTCGACACACACAACCCGTACAAACCGGCGGTCATCGACTGGCCCGCGCTCCAACCCGACGCGCTCAAACGACTGACGTCGCTGCCGATCTGGGACATCGCCGTGCAGACCGAAGGCCGCGCGTCAATCCGCGTCGCCACCTTCGCCGCGACCGTCGACGATCCGCTGCTGCGCCGGGCGCTCGAGATGGACGGCGGCGAGGAGGCACGCCACAAGGTCGTCCTGTCGAAGCTGGTGCAGGCATACGGCATCGAGCTCGCGCCCGAGCCGCCGTATCCGGCGCCGACGGATCCCGAATGGTCGTGGATGATGACCGGCTTCAGCGAGTGCATCGACAGCTTCTTCGCGTTCGGACTGTTCCGCTCCGCCCAACGCTCCGGTTATTTCCCGTCCGAACTCGTCGAAACCTTCGAACCCGTGATCCAGGAGGAAGGCCGGCACATCCTGTTCTTCGTGAACTGGTACGCGTGGTACTGGCGCAATTTGCCGTGGTGGCGCCGGCCCTGGTTCTTCGCGCGCGTGGCGGCCGTATGGGCGGCCCTGATCCGGGAGCGCATCGGCATCGCGCGCGGCATCGACACCGATGGCGTCGCGCGCGACGCGAACTTCCCCGCGACGGGCACCGCCGATATCGGCGAGTCGCTGAACCCGCGCGAGCTGATCCAGCTGTGCCTCAGCGAGAACGACCGGCGCATGGCCGGGTACGACAAGCGGCTGCTGCGCCCGATGTTCGTCCCGCGCATGGCGCGCCTCGCGCTGCGCTTTCTGCGGAAATAACGCTGCGGCGCGTCGATTTTCGGTTCCACCGACGGAGCGTTGCGGGGTGAGCCTGCTATCGGAGTGAGCCGGTTATCAGCGTGAGCCGGACATCACGCGCGCAGCGGTGCGCCAGGCCGGCACGGGCCGCCGTGGTGCGCGGCGAACGCCAGGCCATGCCGGCGGCCGACTCGCGCAAGCGCCGCGAAACAGCGGTTCGCCTGGCGGCTGACGCGGCCGGCGTGGCGCGCCACGCTGCCCGACACGCCGCGCGCGATCGCCGAATCGTCGCCGCACGCGCCCGCGATCACGCCGGCGTAATAGTGCCGCGCCGCGAGTTCGCGGCGCTCGGCGTCGAGCGGCTTCATCCGCTGAATACGATGCGCAACGGCGTTCAGGCCGTCGAGCAACGGCGCGACGTCGAACCGCGCATCGGCTGCGTCCGCACCGAGCTGCCGCAGCATGTCGGCGAGTTCGGCGATCGCGACGAGCGCGCGCCCGTCGGCCGCCTGCGGGCCCGCTCCAGGCCGGGCTTTCAAGTGCGCCATGCCCGCCCCTCCGCGATCCAGGATGGCCCGATACCGGTGCGCCGCGACGTCATGCGACGGCCGGCGAGCGCCATGAAAACCGGACGCCCTGCGCCCACGCGACGCCGGAATCCAGGATGATCTGCCGGTCAGCCTCGGTCTCCACGCCTTCGACGACGACGTGCCGCGCGCTCTCGTGCGCAAACGCGATCAGCCGGCGAAACTGGTAGCGCCCGATCGTGTTGCGCTTGATCAGCGACAGCACCGATCGGTCGAGCTTCACGATATCGGGATTGCCGATCACCACGCTGTTCAGCGCGCTGAAGCCGACGCCGAAATCGTCGATGGCGACGCGGCATCCGGCCCGCCTGAACCGATTCACGAACGAGCGGCCCGTGACGGGGTCCAGCGGCCCCGTCTCGGTGATTTCGACGACGAGCCGCGCCGCGAGCGACGGCTCGCGCTCGAGCCGCCTGATGACGGCCAGCCACGCGTCGTCGACGACGGCGCTCGCCGCCGCGATATTGCAGCCGTACACGGCTTTCGGATCGGCGTGCAACGCGTCGATGATCCGGTCGACCACGAGCCGGTCGAACCAGCGCATCAGCCCGAGCGATTCGAGACGTGGCAGGAATGCGAGCGGCGGCAGCGTATTGCGCGCGCCCGACCGCAACCGCGCGAGGCATTCGTGATACAGCACGCCGCCCGACAGATCGGCCCGGCACACCGGCTCGCGCGCAAACCCGAGCCGGCTTTCGACGAAACTGCGTATCGACGCGAGGTCGGGGTGATCGTCAGCGGCACCGAATACGAGATCGATCTCGTCCCGATACGCTTCCCTGTTCGCCCCAGGGCGAGGTTCGACCGTGGTCATCCGGCGCTCCGGCAAATGTCGGGCCGCCGATGGCGGCCCGCGCTCAAGATACATGTGGAGCAAGCCGACAACGACATGTTCCACCGCCTACCCCGGCCCATCCTGTTGTTTCGATCTTTTCCGGGAGCGTACTTTTGATTTCGGCGCGCCGTCAAATCCGATATCGTCAACGAACTTCAAACAGGGAAAATACACCACACCGACACCCTGCCGACAGTGCGACAGGTTACACAAAACCGCCTGGAATTTCAGGCCGATTCAGCTTATTAATCGCCCCAAATGACGATCCGATTATTTATTCTCGACAGGCATTCAAAAAGCGAACGCATTTGATGTGACGAATAACCATCGATGACGCCGCCTTGGCAGTCGACATGGAGCCCACCAGACATGACTTTCAGCCACATTGCCCACGCAGTTCGATCGAGCCGAACTTTAATCGCGCCGTTTCAAACGATATTACCAATATCTAAAGAGAAATCAGCCTTAATTCCACCGACAATATCGGACAGAATTATATGACAGTTCGCCTCAGCAAGATATTTAACAGTACCTTCGACTTGTTAACCTATAAAATTATTTTCGGCGGCCTTCCCTCGGAGCCGTCAAATTCGTGCCTTTAAAAACCGTCGAATCCCCCGGTTCGACGGTTTCTTTTCAACCGCACCATTTCTTCAGAGCAGCAGCGCATCGGCGCCCTTTTGCACGTCGCTGTCTGGCCGGCTTCGACCGGCCGGCGCACGCCGGTTGCCGTCAGATCGCGTTGATCGTCGGCGCGACGGCGGCGGGATCGGTGATGCTGGTCTTGCCGGTTTCGACGTGCCCCGCGATGCGGCGCACCCAGCCCGCATTGCCTGCTACCGCGAACTGCAGGTCGTACCAGCGACTGCTGCACGACAGGTCCCAGTGCGCCTCGACGCGCTGTCCCGCCGGAACCGTCAGCGTGCGCGGCGCCCCGCCGTACGCGACGTCGGTCGCCGTGACCGTGAGCGCGCTGGCGCCGGCATTCGCGATCGTCACGTATACGTCGCCGTTGGCGACGTCGTAGCACGGCGTGATTTCCGGCTTCGCGGCGGCGTCTGCTGCCGCCGAGCCCGCGAAGCGCCGGAAATAGCCGTTGGGGCCCCACACGCTCACGACGTAGTTGCCGCTCGCGTCGAGCGCCCACGTATCGGTCAGCTGCTTGCCCGCTTCGACCGTATAGCGGCGCGGCATCGCGGTCGGATCGCCTGTATAGACCCAGAAGTGCGCGCCCTGCGTGCCGGTATTCGCAAACGTCAGCGCGTAGCCTTGCGCCTGGAGCTGGCCGGTGACGTGCAGCTCGTACGGCAGCGCGCGCGCCGGCCGCGTGCCCGGCTCCTGCGCCGGCACGACCTGCTGCGCGGTGCTGGCCGGCGCCGTCTGCGACGACGCGCGCGAACACTGCAGGTCGGCCTGCGCGACATACGACTGCGTGCTCGGCAGCGTCGGCAACGCGGTATCCGACTTCGAGAAGTCGAGCGCCGACGTGAGATCGCCGCAGATCGCGCGGCGCCACGGCGAGATGTTCGTTTCCATCACGCCGAAACGCTTCTCGATGAATTGCAGCACCGACGTGTGATCGAAGACCTGCGAGCAGACGAAGCCGCCCTTCGACCACGGCGACACGACGAACATCGGCACCCGCGGGCCGAGCCCGTACGGCAGGTTGTCGGCCGTATACGTGCCGGCTTGCGTCGCCGTCACGTGGTCGTGCCGCTCGAGCGACACGTCGACGGTGCTCATGCCGGAACCCGGCAGCGTCGGCGCCGACGGCGGCACGACGTGATCGAAGAAGCCGTCGTTCTCGTCGTACATGACGAGCAGGACGGTCTTGCTCCACACCTCGGGGTTGGACGTCAGCGCATCGAGGATCGTCGACAGGTAGTACGCGCCGTACAGCGGCGTGAACTTCGGATGCTCGGAATACGCGGCGGGCGGCAGCAGCCACGATACCTGCGGCAGCGCATTCGCCTGCACGTCGGCCTTCAGCTGCGTGATGGCTCGCGTGCTCATCCCGCGCGCCTGCAACGACGAACCGGCCGGCGCGTTCACGAAGTTGCTGAAGCACGCCAGCATGTTCGTGCCGTAGTTGCCGGTGAAGTTGTCGAACCCGGTGCCCTGCTGGTAGACCTGCCACGAGATGCCGGCCTTCTCCAGCCGCTCCGGGTAGGTCGTCCAGCTGAAGGGCGGCAACTGGATCTTGTCGAACTGGTTGTCGATGTAGTCGGTGTTGTCGAGCAGCGGGCCGCCGCCCGTGCCGAGCGGATCGACCATGCCCGTCATCAGGTACATCCGGTTCGGATGCGTGTTGCCCGGAATCGAGCAGAAGTAGTTGTCGCACACGGTGAATGCATCCGCGAGCGCGTAGTGGAACGGGATATCGTCGCGGACGTGGTAGCCCATCGTCATGTTGGACTTCTGCACCGCCCACTGATCCGCGCGGCCGTTGTCGATCGCGCCGTGCGTCGTCGCCCACGTATGCGGCAGCCCGCCGATGCACTGGGCGTTGACGCCCGGGTCGGTGGTGTCGTAGCGGAACGGCGCGATCACGCTCGCGTGGTCTTCCTGTCGCGGCTGGAACCAGACCGGCTTGCCGTTCGGCAGCGTGACCGGGAAGCGGTCGTTATAGCCGCGCACGCCGCTCAGGTGGCCGAGGTAGTGGTCGAACGAGCGGTTTTCCTGCATGAACACGACGATGTGCTCGACATCCCGGATCGTGCCCGTCACGGTATTCGGCTCGATCGCAAGCGCCTTGCGGATCGACTCGGGAAGCAGCGCGGTGGCGGCGGTCGCACCGGCGAGGCCGGCGGAGAACTTCAGAAAATCGCGTCGCGAATGGATGGCCATGCTGAGTGCTCGTGATTGGATTTCTGGTGGAATCGGCCGGTATCAGGATGCGGGCGACGAAGCGGGTGCGGTGAAGCCCGGCGGGCAGTGCAGTTGCGCGGTCGCGACCGTGCCGCCGCCGCATGCGGCCTTCTGCTGCGCGACTGGCGCAGGGGTGGCGGTCAGGTCGTCGTTGCAGGCGCTAAGGAGTGCGATCAGCGTGAGCACGCCGGCGACCGCCAAAGGCCGCAGGGCCGACTTTCGCATAACGGTTCTCCGTGGATGGGATGACGTGACGCGGACGCGAAGCCGCGTCGGTCATATCGACGCCGAGATGCTAAGTTTGACGTGTTACACGAGAGTGTCGCGCGACAGGGGCCGGCGTGCATGCAGATGCCCGCGTGGGTGTGGAAATGGCAGGTGCGCCGTCGATAGAAAGGCCGGGGCGGTCATCGGCGGCGGCGCGGGAGATTCGAAGGAGCCGGTGTGGCGCGTGGGGCGGCGCACAGCGGGAACAGCGCGCCGTTTCAGCGGACGGCGTGCCGGGGCACTGACATGGATGGCCCGCAACGAACCGGGCGATGCCTGGCCGGTTTTTCGAGTGGTTACATCGCCCACCGCCCGGTTTCAATCGCCGCCTCCATCATTTTGATGGTGAGCGGACGTTCCAGTATTTTGTCCCTGGCGTCGGCGCTGAATCGCGACCTGAATACCGCCATCAAGAATCGACCCAATCCCAGTTTCCGGGAAGGGTAATAATAATCAATATCGAAATCGGAAATATCAACACCAAACGTTTCCGAAAATCTCCGCATCAATCTCAACATGGCCCTGTCGGAAATTTCAAGATCGATGCAGAGATCCGTGTCCTCGGTAATCTCGAGCTCGCCCCATAGTGGCGAATCGGCCTCATCCCGCACCATCTCTATCAGACGACCGTCCATCAAAAGCGATCCTCCTGCTTGACGAAGCCATTGTACGCGAGCAGCAGGAGACGCTTGAATGACGTTACCGTTGGCAGAATTTTGTACTTGAGTTGATAGGGCAACACCTTTCTCGATACCCTGGAAGGCACAAAACTTCTGGCGCAGTGGTGTCCGGCACGCTTGGATAATACGGGGCACGATGGCCCGTGCGTGAGAGCCGGCAACGGCCCTCACGCGCATACAACGCTCAGCCTTCCGCCATCACCAGCAACTGCGCACCGTCCGCAACCTGATCGCCGACGCCGTACAGCACTTCCGCGACGACTCCCGCGCCCGGCGCGCCGATCGTGTGCTCCATCTTCATCGCTTCCATCACGATCAGCGGCGCGCCGGCGTCGACCTTCTGCCCCGGCTCGACCAGCACCGCGATGACCTTGCCGGGCATCGGCGCGGTCAGGCGGCCGCCGCCATGCTCGACATCGCCCGCGTGCGCCAGGTCGTTGCGCCATTCGAGCGTCTCGGCCATGCCCTGCGTGAACACGTGGAAACTGTCGCCGTCCGCATACACGCGGCCGCTGCTGCGCACGCCGCCGAGCGTCACGTCGAAGTCGACCGGCGTCGCGCCGCGCACCCACGCGAACGGTTGCGCGGCCGCATCGCCGACCGCGATGCCCGCGCCGTTGCCGTCGTCGTCGTAAGTCACCGTCACGTCGGCTTCGCGTTCGAGCGCATGCCAGTCGAGCGTGCGGCGATAGCCGCCGTTCAGCCGCCAGTCCGGCAGCGAACACCACGGCGACGCCCCCTCCCGCGCAGCCGCGTCGCGTTCGCGTGCGAGCAATGCCGCGCAGGCCAGCGCGAGCGTCGCGCGCGGCGGCTGTTGCGGCGCGAACAGCGCATCGTGATTGCGCTCGATCAGCCCCGTGTCGAGATCGGCGATCGCGAACGGCGCGCAAGTAACGATCCGCTGCAGGAACGCGGCATTGGTGTGCAGGCCGACCACTTCGCATGCGCGCAGCGCACGCAGCATCCGGCCCAGCGCTTCCTCGCGGTCCGCGCCGTGCACGATCAGCTTCGCGATCATCGGATCGTAGAACGGCGTGATCGCATCGCCTTCGCGCACGCCGCTGTCGACGCGCACCGGCGCGCCGATCGCGAACTCGACGCCTTGCGGCAGCCGCAGGTGCTTCAGCGTGCCCGTCGACGGCAGGAAGCCGCGCGCCGGGTTCTCCGCGTAAAGACGCGCTTCGATCGCATGACCCTGCACGCGCAACTCGTCCTGCTTCAGCGGCAGCGGCTCGCCCGCTGCGACGCGCAGTTGCCACTCGACGAGGTCGAGCCCCGTGACCATCTCGGTGACCGGATGCTCGACCTGCAGCCGCGTGTTCATCTCCATGAAGTAGAACGCTTCGCCCGTCATGATGAATTCGACGGTGCCCGCGCCGACGTAATTCACCGCGCGCGCGGCCGCGACGGCCGCTTCGCCCATCGCCTCGCGCACGTCCTCGTGCAGACCCGGCGCCGGCGCTTCCTCGAGCACCTTCTGGTGACGGCGCTGCACCGAGCAGTCGCGATCGAACAGATAGACGGTGTTGCCGTGCGTGTCGCCGAACACCTGCACTTCGACGTGACGCGGCCGCGTCAGGTATTTCTCGATCAGCACGCGGTCGTTGCCGAAGCTGCTCGCGGCCTCGCGCTGGCACGATGCGAGCGCCGCAAGGAAGTCCTCGGAGCGCTCGACCACGCGCATCCCCTTGCCGCCGCCGCCCGCGCTCGCCTTCAGCAGCACCGGGTAGCCGATCTCGTCGGCCTCGCGATGCAGGTTGGCCGCATCCTGGTCGTCGCCGTGATAGCCGGGCACGAGCGGCACCGCGGCCGCGTGCATCAGCGCCTTCGCGGCCGCCTTCGAGCCCATCGCCGCGATCGCGTCGACCGGCGGCCCGATGAACGTGATGCCGGCCGCTTCGCACGCGTGCGCGAAATCTTCGTTCTCCGACAGAAAGCCGTAGCCGGGGTGAATGGCCTGCGCGCCGGTGGCGCGCGCGGCCTCGATGATGCGCTCGATGCGCAGGTAGCTGTCCGCTGCCGCCGAGCCGCCGATATGCACGGCTTCGTCGCATGCGGCGACATGTTTCGCGTGCGCATCCGCGTCGGAATAGACGGCAACGCTCGCGATCCCGAGACGTTTGCAGGTCGCGGCGACGCGGCACGCGATTTCACCGCGGTTGGCGATCAGAATCTTGTCGAACATGGCTTCGGTATCGTCCGGAAAGTTATTGGCACGCCATCAGTCACGCCACGAAGGCGTGCGCTTTTCGAGGAACGATGCGATCCCTTCGCGCGCTTCCGCGCCTGCGCGGGTCCGCGCGATCCAGTCGGCGGTCTGCTCGATCAGCGTCGCGTCGAGCGGCCGGCCGGCCACGTCCGCGACGAGCCGCTTGCACGCCTTCACCGCGTCGGGGCCGTTCGCGACGAGCGCCGCGGCCAGCTTCGCGACCGTGTCGTCGAGCGCGTCGGCCGGCACCGCGTCGTGAATGAAGCCGAGCGCTGCGGCGCGTGTGCTGTCGAACACTTCGGCCGTCGTGAAGTAGCGGCGCGCGGCGCGTTCGCCCATCGCGCGCACGACGTACGGCGCGATCGTCGCGGGAATCAACCCGAGCCGCGCTTCGGACAGGCAGAACTTCGCGCCGTCGGCCGCGATCGCGATATCGGCCGCCGCGACGAGGCCCACGCCGCCCGCATACGCGTCGCCGTGCACGCGCGCGATCACCGGCTTGCCGCAGCGGTGGATCGCCTCGAGCATGCGCGCGAGCTTGCGCGCGTCGGCGCGGTTCTCGTCGTCCGAGTAACCGGCCATCTTCTTCATCCAGTTCAGGTCCGCCCCCGCGCAGAACGCCGGGCCTTCCGCGGCGAGCACGATCGCGCGCACGCCTTCGTGCGCGTCGAGCCACTCGAACGCGGTGGTCAGCTCGGCGATCGTCGTCTCGTTGAACGCGTTGCGCACGTCGGGGCGTGCGAGCGTGACGGTCGCCACGCGGCCGGCTTCGCTTACCTTGATCGTTTCGTATCGCATCGATGAGTCCTCCCGGCCGTTACATGCGGAACACGCCGAAGCGCGTGTCGTCGATCGGCGCGTTCATCGACGCGGCGAGGCCGAGCCCGAGCACGTCGCGCGTCTGCGCGGGGTCGATCACGCCGTCGTCCCACAGCCGCGCGCTCGCGTAGTACGGATGCCCCTGGCGCTCGTACTGGTCGCGGATCGGCTGCTTGAACGCATCTTCTTCCTCGGCCGACCACGCACCGCCCTTCGCCTCGATGCCGTCGCGACGCACGGTCGCGAGCACCGACGCGGCCTGCTCGCCGCCCATCACCGAGATCCGCGCGTTCGGCCACATCCACAGGAAGCGCGGACCGAACGCGCGGCCGCACATCCCGTAGTTGCCGGCGCCGAACGAGCCGCCGATGATCACCGTGAACTTCGGCACCTTCGCGTTCGACACGGCCGTCACCATCTTCGCGCCGTGACGCGCGATGCCTTCGTTCTCGTACTTGCGGCCGACCATGAAACCCGTGATGTTCTGCAGGAACACGAGCGGAATCTTGCGCTGGCAGCACAGCTCGATGAAATGCGCGCCCTTCACGGCCGATTCGGAGAACAGAATGCCGTTGTTCGCGATGATCCCGACCGGATGGCCCCAGATGTGCGCGAAGCCCGTGACGAGCGTCGTGCCGAAGCGCGCCTTGAATTCGTCGAATTCGGAATCGTCGACGATGCGCGCGATCACCTCGCGCACGTCGAACGGCTTGCGCGTATCGACGGGAATCACGCCGTACAGGCTCTTCGCGTCGTAGCGCGGCGGCTTCGGTTCGCGCAGCGCCACCGGCGATGCGATCTTCGGCGCGAGATGATCGACGATGTTGCGCGCGATCGACAGCGCATGCGCGTCGTTCTGCGCGAGATGGTCGACCACGCCCGACAGTCGCGTGTGCACGTCGCCGCCGCCGAGATCCTCCGCGCTCACTTCCTCGCCGGTCGCGGCCTTCACGAGCGGCGGGCCGCCGAGGAAAATCGTGCCCTGGTTCTTCACGATGATCGACTCGTCGCTCATCGCCGGCACATACGCGCCGCCGGCCGTGCACGAGCCCATCACGACGGCGATCTGCGCGATGCCGGCAGCCGACATCGTCGCCTGGTTGAAGAAGATGCGGCCGAAGTGATCGCGATCGGGAAACACGTCGTCCTGGTTCGGCAGGTTCGCGCCGCCCGAATCGACGAGGTACACGCACGGCAGCCGGTTTTCCGCGGCGATTTCCTGCGCGCGCACGTGCTTCTTCACGGTCATCGGGTAGTACGTGCCGCCTTTGACCGTCGCGTCGTTGCACACGATCATGCATTCGCGGCCCGCGATCCGGCCGATGCCGGTGATCACGCCCGCGCCCGGCGCGTCGTCGTTGTACATGCCGTTCGCCGCGAGCTGCGACAGCTCGAGGAACGGCGCACCGGGGTCGAGCAGTTGCGCGATCCGGTCGCGCGGCAGCAGCTTGCCGCGCGACAGGTGCTTGTCGCGCGCGGCCTGGCCGCCGCCTTGCGCGAGCTGTTCGATCTTCGCGCGCAGGTCGGCGACGACCGCCTCCAGCGCCGCGGCGTTCGCGCGGAATTCTTCCGAACGCGGATTCAGTTTCGATTCGATGATCGGCATCGACGGGGCTCCGTTCGCGTGACGTGGGGCGTTACATCGTTTCCGCGAACAGCTCGCGGCCGATCAGCATCCGGCGGATCTCGCTCGTGCCGGCGCCGATCTCGTACAGCTTCGCATCGCGCCACAGGCGGCCGACCGGGTATTCGTTGATGTAGCCGTTGCCGCCGAGGATCTGGATCGCCTCGCCGGCCATCCACGTCGCCTTTTCGGCCGTGTAGAGGATCACGCCCGCGCAGTCCTTGCGTACCTGGCGAATATGGTCGCTGCCCGCCGAGTCGAGATGGCGGCCGACCGCGTACAGATACGCGCGGCACGCCTGGAACGTGGTGTACATGTCGGCGACCTTGCCCTGGATCAGCTGGAATTCGCCGATCGCCTGGCCGAACTGCTTGCGGTCGTGGATATACGGCACGACCGCGTCGAGACACGCGGCCATGATGCCCGTCGGCCCACCCGACAGCACCGCACGCTCGTAGTCGAGGCCGCTCATCAGCACCTTCACGCCACCGTTGAGCTGGCCGAGGATGTTCTCTTCGGGCACTTCGACGTCCTGGAACACGAGCTCGCCCGTGTGCGACCCGCGCATGCCGAGCTTGTCGAGCTTCTGCGCGACCGAGAAGCCCTTCATCCCCTTCTCGACGATGAATGCGGTGATGCCGCGCGAATTCGCTTCGACGTCCGTCTTCGCGTAGACCACCAGCGTGTCGCAGTCGGGGCCGTTGGTGATCCACATCTTCGTGCCGTTCAGCACGTAGCGGTCGCCGCGCTTGTCCGCGCGCAGCTTCATGCTGACGACGTCGGAGCCGGCGTTCGGCTCGCTCATCGCGAGCGCGCCGATGTGTTCGCCCGACACGAGCTTCGGCAGGTATTTCTGTTTCTGCGCTTCGGTGCCGTTGCGGTGAATCTGGTTCACGCACAGGTTCGAGTGCGCGCCGTACGACAGGCCGATCGACGCCGATGCGCGCGAGATCTCCTCCATCGCGACCATGTGCGCGGTGTAGCCCATGTTCGCGCCGCCGTATTCCTCGGCGACGGTCATGCCGAGCACGCCGAGATCGCCGAACTTCTTCCACAGATCCATCGGGAACTGGTCGGTGCGGTCGACCTCCGCCGCGCGCGGCGTGATTTCCTTCGCCGCAAACGTCGCGACGGCGTCGCGCAGCATCTCGATGTCTTCACCGAGCATGAATTGCACGCCGGGCAGGTTGATCATGTCTCCTCCGTGTTCCAGAAAGTGGGTCGCACGCGCCGATTTCTGAGTTTCGCTCAAATCGGATCAATGCGTCGATTCATTAAGCCAATGCAGCGGAAATTTTGCACAGTTTCGCGCCTCGTCCGGTCGGCCGTCAATAGTTTTTTGAGTGATACTCAGATATCATCGCGGCATGACAGCCGCTACCGCCGACACCATGACCGCCACCGCCAAAGCCGACCGCGCCGACTCGTCGCGCGCCCCCGCCGGGCGCAAGTCCCAGCAGCGCGTGCAGGACATCCTCCGCGCCGGTCGGGAAGTGTTCGCCGAGAAGGGTTACGAGCATGCGACGGCCGCCGAGATCGCGCAGCGCGTCGGCGTGTCGGAGGCCACGGTGTTCAGCTATTTCCGCGGCAAGCGCGAGCTGTGCGCGCGCGTGATCGCGGATTGGTATGACGAAATCATTGCCGCGTTCGAACACGGGATGCCGCTCGAGGCGTCGGTGCAGCAGCAGTTCGCGTTCATCGTGCGCACGCACTTGCGGCTGATGCTGGTGAATGGCACGGGGCTGTGCGCGCTGGTGCTGTCGGAAGGACGTGCGAAGCAGCATGCGCTGAGCGACGAGCTCACCGCGCTGCAGCGCCGCTACACGGCGCCGCTGATGGACGTGCTCGCGCGCGGCCAGGCGGCCGGGCAGGTGCGCCGCGACATGCCGCTGAGCCTGCTGCGCTCGATGGTGTTCGGGCCGATCGAGCACGTGCTGTGGGATGCGATCCTCGGGCACCGCAAGCTCGATACGGAAACGACGGCCACGCAGCTGATCGACATGCTGTGGGCGGCCGTGCAGCCGCCCGCGCCCGAGCAGGCGGCGCTGGTGCGCTTCAGGAATGAAGTCGCGGAAGCGGTGCGGCGATTGGAAGGAGAAGCGCCGCGTGCGTGACGTGACACGTCACGCGTGACGCAGGCAGGGGCGCGCAGCACGCCCGCCGCCGCCGCGCCGCGGCTTCTGCGCCGTCGCGCGGGAATCAGGAACCGCTACGAATCCTCGCCGACCCGCAGCGGCGCGCGGCTCTGCTCGTTGTTCAGATGCACGAACTTGCGCAGCAGCCGCACCAGTTCCTGCGCATCGTCCTCGCCCATTCCGTCGAACAGCCCGGCCCGCAATTCCTTCACCGACGGAATCAGGTGCGTGAGCAGCTCGACGCCCGCCGGCGTCAACAGCAGCCGCCGCTGACGCCGCGGCAGCACTTCGCGCACGATCAATCCTTTCGCCTCGAGCCGCACCGCGAGATCCGCGGTGGTCGACGTATCGAGCGCAACCCGCTGCGCGAGCGTCACCTGGTCGAGCCCCGGACACTCGTAGAGCATCCGCAGGACCGCGTACTGCACCGGCGTCACGTCCCGGCCCAGCTTCTCGTAGAACATCGCAACCGCGATCTGGTGCGCGCGCCGGATCAGGTGCCCGGGTTCGTCGTACAGATCGAGCGGGAAAGCCGGCAGGTCGGCGGGATTCGTTTTTTCCATGAATGAGTCGATGACATAGGCCGCGCACGCCGGTTGCGTGCGCCGACGGCATGGCGCTGCCTCGCGCCATTTCCCGGGAAAACCAGTATACCGCCCGGCTTGCCCACGCCAATCTCGATGAGTACACTGAATCTCATTCAGTACACGGAATGAAGAGGCGCCGCAGCGCCAACCTCAAGGAGACGACGAACGTGTTTCTCAAGAACGCTTGGTATGTGGCGGCCACGCCCGACGAAATCGACGGCAAGCCGTTGGGCCGCAAGATCTGCAACGAATCGATGGTGTTGTATCGCGCGGCCGACGGCCAGGTGGCCGCGCTCGAGGACTTCTGCCCGCACCGCGGCGCGCCGCTGTCGCTCGGGTTCGTGCGCGACGGCGTGCTCGTGTGCGGCTATCACGGTCTCGAAATGGGCTGCAACGGCAAGACGGCCGGCATGCCGGGCCAGCGCGTCGGCGGGTTTCCGCCGATTCGCAGCTTTCCGGTGGTGGAACGATACGGATTCATCTGGGTGTGGCCCGGCGATGCGTCCGAAGCCGATCCCGCGAAGCTGCCCGCGCTGGCGTGGGCCGAGGATCCGGCCTGGGCGCACGGCGGCGGGCTGTATCACATCCGCTGCGACTACCGGCTGATGATCGACAACCTGATGGACCTCACGCACGAGACCTACGTGCATGCGTCGAGCATCGGCCAGAAGGAAATCGACGAAGCGCCGCCGAAGACGACCGCCAACGGCGACGAAGTCGTCACGAGCCGCTTCATGCAGAACGTGATGCCGCCGCCGTTCTGGCAGATGGCGCTGCGCGGCAACGGCCTCGCCGACGACGTGCCGGTCGATCGCTGGCAGATCTGTCGCTTCACGCCGCCGAGCCACGTGATGATCGAAGTCGGCGTCGCGCATGCGGGCCACGGCGGGTACGATGCGCCGGCGAACAGGAAAGCGTCGTCGATCGTGGTCGACTTCATCACGCCCGAGACCGACACGTCGATCTGGTACTTCTGGGGGATGGCGCGCAACTTCCGGCCCGACGATCCCGCGCTGACCGCCGAGATCCGCGAAGGCCAGGGCAAGATCTTCGCCGAGGATCTCGAGATGCTCGAGCGCCAGCAGCGCAATCTCGAGCATTGGCCCGATCGCACGCTGCTGAAGCTCAACATCGACGCCGGCGGCGTGCTGTCGCGCAAGGTGATCGACCGGCTGCTCGCCGCCGAACGCGCGTCGAGCCCGCAACGGCCCGTGATTCCGGTCACGCCGGTGAGGGAGGCATCATGAGCACCGCGACGTTGACCGTCCGGGTCGCCCGCAAGTGGCAGGAAGCGCGCGACATCTGCGGATTCGAATTCGTCAGCGAAGACGGTTCGCCGCTGCCGCGCTTCGATGCGGGCGCCCATATCGACGTGCACTTGCCGGGCGGGCTCGTGCGCCAGTACTCGCTGTGCAATCACCCCGAACACGGCGACCGCTATCAGATCGCGGTGCTGCGCGATGCCGACGGGCGCGGCGGCTCGCGCGCCATTCACGACGAAGTCCGGCAAGGCGATACCGTGAAGATCGGGATGCCGCGCAACCACTTCCCGCTCGCACCGAACGTGCCGCATCACCTGCTGCTCGCGGGCGGGATCGGCATCACGCCGATTCTGTGCATGGCGGAACGGCTGTTTTCGTCCGGCATCGCGTTCGACCTGCATTACTGCGCGCGCTCGACCGATCGCATGGCGTTCGTCGAACGGATCAACGCCGCCGGGTTCCGCGATCGCGCCCACTTCCACGTCGACGACGGCAACCCCGCGCAACGCTTCGACCTCGCCGCCGTGCTCGCCGCGGCGCCGGCTGGCACGCATCTGTACGTGTGCGGCCCGCGCGGCTTCATGGATGCGGTGCTGGCCGAAGCCCGCGCACGCAACTGGGCCGACGAGCGGCTGCACTACGAATTCTTCGGCGGCGCGGTCGAATCGTCCGACACCGATCGCGCGTTCCAGGTTCGCATCGCGAGCAGCGGCCAGGTGATCGACGTGCCTGCCGCATGCACCGTCGTCGCGGCACTGGCCGCAAACGGCGTCGACGTGCTGACGTCGTGCGAGCAAGGCGTATGCGGCACGTGCATGACGCGCGTGCTGCAAGGCGAGCCCGATCATCGCGATTCGTATCTGACCGACGAAGAAAAAGCGGCCGGCGACCAGTTCATGCCCTGCTGCTCGCGATCCAGAACCGACATGCTGGTACTCGACCTGTAGACAGGCCGCTCGACGCGCGGCGGCACAACACGATATTGGAGACGAACAATGGAACAACACGCCGGCTCACTCATCAACACTACTAAGTTTCCGGTCGACCGATGGTGGGTCGCGGCACTTTCATCCGAACTGACCGAAACACCCGTCGCGCGCACGCTGCTCGGCCGGCCGATCGTGCTGTTCCGGCTGCCGTCCGGCGCAATCGGCGCGCTGGAGGATCGCTGCTGCCACAAGTCGCTGCCGCTGTCGTGCGGCTCGCTCGAACCGCGCGGCCTGCGCTGCGGCTATCACGGGCTGCTGTTCAACCGCGACGGCGCCTGTGTCGAGATTCCCGGCCAGGACCGGATTCCTGCAAAGGCATGCGTGGCGTCGTATCCGGTGCAGGAGCAGGACGCCATCGTGTGGATCTGGATCGGCGCCGATCCGCACGCGCAACCCACCTGCGCGCCGCCGCGCTACCCGTTCCACACGGACCCGAACTATCGCTTCGGCGGCGGCCGCTACCACTACGACGCGCCGTATCAGCTCATTCACGACAACCTGATGGACCTGAGCCATCTCGGCTATGTGCATCTGAAAACGATCGGCGGCAACGCGCCGCTGCACATGGGCGCGGACACCCGCGTCAGTGGCGACGGCGACACGGTATCGCTGATCCGCCGGATGCCCGACTCCGAACCGCCGCCAACCTATACGGCCGCATGGCCGTTCGCCGGTCGCGTCGATCGCTGGCAGGAGATCGAATTCCACGTGTCGCATATCCGGATCTGGACGGGCGCGATGGACGCCGGCACCGGCGACCTGCTCGATCCGTCGCGCGGCGGCTTCCACATGCGCGGCTTTCACGGCATCACGCCCGAGACCGACGCGACCACGCACTACTTCTGGACCGTTGCGACCAATCCACAGCACGACGTCGAGCGTGTCGCGCAAACGGTCATCGAGCAATCGGCCGCGACGTTCGACGAGGACAAGACCGTGATCGAAGCGCAATACCGGAACCAGCTGCGGTTTCCAGGCGGCCGGCAGATCGACATCCATGTCGACGCGGGCCCGAATCGCGCGCGGCGCGTGATCGAGCGCCTTCTGCAGCAAACCGAACCCGCGTAAGCGTCGCGCCGGCGCGCGCATAACCGGCAACGGCCGCGGACAGCGTCCGGCATCGCGGCCGCCCATCCATCCTCAATCTTTCATCCGTTCGACACCGCCGGCTTCGATTCAACTCCGTTTAATTAGTCATACTATTTTAATAAAGGGTCTTTGACGTGAGTGCAAATATCCGCAATACGATTGACGTGTCCCCGATGAGTGCGTTCCAGACGATGGCGGTGACCGCCTGCGTCGTGCTGAACATGCTCGACGGTTTCGATGTGCTGGCCATCGCGTTTGCCGCGCCGCATCTGGCGGCCGAGTGGAAACTGAGCGGCAAGGAAATCGGCCTGCTGCTCAGTGCCGGCCTCGCCGGCATGGGCATCGGCTCGGTGCTGATCGCCCCGCTTGCCGACCGCGTCGGCCGCCGCAGGATCATCCTGCTCTGCCTCGTCCTGATCTCGACCGGAATGCTCGCGTGCGCCGCCACGCATAGCACGCTGCAGCTCGCCGTCGCGCGGGCGTACACGGGGCTCGGCATCGGCGGGATGCTCGCGAGCCTGACCGTCATCAGCGGCGAGTACGCATCGAACAAATGGCGCAGCGCCGCGATCGGCATGCAGTCGACCGGCTATGCGATCGGCGCCACCGCGGGCGGCGTCGTGGCCGGCTACCTGCTGTCGACATGGGGATGGCGCAGCGTGTTCGCGTTCGGCGGCATCCTCACCTTGGTGGCGATCCCGATGGTGCTCGCGCTGCTGCCGGAATCGCTCGACTTCCTGCTCGCGAAACGCCCGCACGACGCGCTGCGGAAAATCAACCGCATCCTCGCCAGGATGAAACGCGCACCGATCGACGTGCTGCCGGCCGTTGCATCGTCCAGCGACGCCGCAGCGCCCGCGTCGAGCTGGACGGCGGTGCTGCGCCCGCCGCTCACGCGCCGCGCGATCGCGCTGTGGATCGCGTTCTTTCTCGTGATGGGCAGCTTCTATTTCGTCGTGAGCTGGACACCGAAACTGCTGGTCCAGGCCGGACTGTCGGCATCGCAGGGCGTGACCGGCGGCGTGCTGCTCAATCTCGGCGGCATCGCGGGCGCGTCGCTGTTCAGCCTGCTGTCGACCCGCATCGGCCTGCGCAACCTGCTCGGCGCCTCGCTGCTGCTGGGCGGCGCACTGATGGTCGTGTTCGGCGCGAATACCGGTTCGCTCGGCATCGGGTTGACGGCCGGGGTATTTCTCGGCGCCGTCATCAACGCGTGCGTGGCCGGCATGTATGCGCTGTCGCCGACACCCTATCCCGCCGAAATCCGCACGACCGGCATCGGCCTCGCGGTCGGCATCGGCCGCCTCGGCGCGATCCTGTCGCCGATGACGGTCGGCGCGCTGCTGGACGACGGCTGGTCCGTGTCGCATCTGTATCTCGCGTTCCTCGTGCCGATGGCCGGTGCGGCGATCGCCGTCGCCGTGGCCGCCGGGCCCACCCGCGCGTTGCGCGCGCAACGCGATCCGGCCATGTCGTAACGCACGGCGGCCGTGGTCTCGCCGACACCCGTCGGCGCCCCGGCGTCACTCCGGCGTCACCGGGTGGCACGATAAAAAATCGATAAGCATGTCTACATACACTGTTTGGAGACGGCAATGAAAAAGAAACTGGGCGTCGCATGCTCGACGGCGCTGACGCTGGCCCTGGCCGGCCCTGCTTGCGCACAAAGCAGCGTCACGCTGTACGGGATCATCGACACCGGCGTGTCCTACTACAACAACGCCGCACACGGCGGGTCGTTCACCGGGATGCCGACGCTGACCGGCGAAGTGCCGTCACGCTGGGGCGTGAAAGGCACGGAGGATCTCGGCGGCGGCTACCAGGCCTTCTTCGTGCTCGAGAACGGCTTCCAGCCCGGCAGCGGCGCGCTGAACTACGGCGGGCGTCTGTTCGGGCGGCAGGCGAATGTGGGCGTGAACAGCCCGTTCGGCGCGCTGACCCTCGGCCGCCAGATGAACATGTCGATGATCGTGCTGACCAACGCCGACGTGATCGGCCCGTCGCTTCATTCGATGGCGGATTTCGACTCGTACCTGCCGAATGCGCGCAGCGACAATGCGATCGGCTACAAGGGCACGTTCCACGGCTTGACGCTCGGCGCGACGTACAGCTTCGGCCGCGACGCGGCGGGGCCGGCAGGACCGTCGGCCACGGGTTGCGCGGGCCAGGTGGCGGGCGACTTCGTCGCGTGCCGCCAATACACGGCGATGATCGCGTACGACGCGAGCAATTTCGGGCTCGCCGCGTCGCACGACGTGATGCGCGGCGGTAGCGGTGCGCTCGCGCCGCTGAACAATCCGGCCTACACCGACACGCGCGACATCGTCGCCGGCTACGTGAAGATCGGCCCCGCGAAACTGGGCGCCGGGTGGATCCGCCGCAACCTCGCCGCGGCCGAACACCTGCAGGCCGACATCATGTTCGCCGGCGGCACGTATTACGCGACGCCGTACCTCGCGCTCGACCTTCAGGGCGTGCGCTACCTGCAGCGCCGCGAGAACAGCGAAGGCTCGAACGGCACGCTGCTCGTCGGCCGCGCGAACTACTTCCTGTCGAAGCGGACGACCGTCTATACGTCGGTGGGCTACATGTTCAACAGCAAGCTGGCTGCGAACGCGGTCGCCGCCGGCGGGACGGTCGGCACCGGGATGAACCAGCTCGGCGTGATGGCCGGCATCCAGCAGAAGTTCTGAGCGCCGGCCACGGCGCTACGTCAATCGGCGAGCCGGCAATGCACGAGCTTCAACGCCGGCAGCACCGGCGCGTCGATATAGCCGTCGTTCAAGCAACTGAAGCGGAAATTCGCGGATGCCGTGAACGGCTTGATCTCGCCGCCGGGGAATTTCGGCTTCAGCGCCTCCTGGTCGGTCACGTCGAAGTCCGTGTCGAACAGCGCGCCGTCGGTCGCCACCGCACCGAAGTACGTGCCGCCCGGGTCGCTGCCCATCCGGATCAGCGCGCCGACGAATGCGAGGCGCTTGCCGTCGTATTTCGTCTTCGCGGTGTTCATGTCCCGCGTGTAGGCCTCGATCACGGACGCGTAGTGCGCATCGATCGCGGGCTCGGCCGCCGGCGCGGCATGAACGCGCTGCTGAACCCCGGCCAGCATCGCACATGCCGCGAGCGCGGCCGCCGCAAACGGCGCGGAAATCTTTTTCATGGGGTGGTCTCCCGTCAAAACGTGGTGGTTGAAGTGATTGAAGGCGACGCTGCGCCGGCTGCCCGACGCAGCGCGACATGCACGCGCGACGCGTGGCTTTATTCGTTCGAATCGTGGAATACGGCTGCGATCACTTCACCACCCGCATGGTCGGCTGCGGTGCGCGGCGTCGCGCTGCACGCGACGGGACAGGTAGATGACATGGTGCGGCCCCCGGCTCTCATTGAATTTCACTGCTTCTGATTTTGGGCGCTACGGTAGCAGACCGACGCGGCCCCGGCAAATCGCCGCCCGCGTTCCGGATCACGCCTTATTACAATTGCAAATGATTCTCATTAAATATATCATCCGGACCCTGCCATGGCGAAACCGCTGCGGCCCGCGACCAGACTCTTAGCACTCCGTCACTCACCGATTCATGCCATCCCGTCGACTGCCCCGCCGCGCCCGGACCTTGCGTCCGTGGCGCACGAGCCTGCCTGCCCTGATCACCCTTTGCGTCGCAAGCGGCGCGCATGCTGCCGCCGACGATCGCGCGTCCACCGCCGCTGACGCGGCGGCAGCATCGGCCACGCCCGCATCCACGCCAGCACTGCCGCCCATCGAGCGCGAACTGCCGGCGATCAGCGTCAGCGCGTCGGCGACCGCGGACCCGACCGTCGGCTATCAGCCGCGCACCAGCAGCGTCGCCGGCGGCGACGAACGAGCGATCAAGGACATTCCGCAATCGGTCGCGGTGGTCAGCAGCAGCGTGATGCAGGACCAGCAGGCGCGCTCGCTCGACGACGTGCTCGGCAACATCAGCGGCGTCACGCAGACCAACACGCTCGGCGGCACGCGCGACGCGTTCATCAAGCGCGGCTTCGGCTCGAACAACGACGGCTCCGTGCTGGTCGACGGCGTGCGCACGCCGGTGCTGCACAGCTATCTCGCGACGATCGACCGCGTCGAAGTGCTGAAGGGCCCGGCTTCGCTGCTATACGGGATGCAGGATCCGGGCGGCGTGATCAATCTCGTCACGCGCAAGCCGGAAGACGCGTTCGGCGGTTCGGTCTCGGCGTCGCGCACGAGCCACGGCGGCGGCAGCGCGCAGTTCGACCTGACGGGCCCGCTCGGCAAGCCGGGCCAGGTCGCGGGCGGCACGCTCGCGTTCCGGCTCACCGGCGAATACGACACGAGCCGCTACTGGCGCAGCTTCGGCCGCGAACGCGACGCGCTGATCGCGCCCGCGCTGTCGTGGCACGACGCGAACACGTCGATCGACGTCAGCTACCAGTACGTCGACTACACGACGCCGTTCGATCGCGGCACCGTGCTCGTGAACGGCCGCCCCGACGACACACTGCGCTATCGCCGCTACGAGGAAGCGTGGGCGCAAAGCAGCGGGATCCAGGAAACGCT
The DNA here is from genome assembly GCF_027257875.1 of Burkholderia sp. IMCC1007. Lineage (GTDB taxonomy): Bacteria > Pseudomonadota > Gammaproteobacteria > Burkholderiales > Burkholderiaceae > Burkholderia. The sequence goes on along the minus strand of NZ_JAPVQY010000007.1, from coordinate 34,106 downwards.
GCGCGCACGCATCGAGCACCGCTTCTCCGATGCGTGGCGCATGCGCGCGACCTACGGCTGGGGCCGCGACCGCTACGATCAGTACATCACGCGCGCGACCGCCTTCAACAGTACGACTGGCGCGCTGTCGCGCTCGTCCGACGCGAACCTCGGGCGCAACGACTCCGACCAGATCGCGACGCTCGGCCTGCTCGGCAACCTGACGCTCGCGGGGATGAACCATGCGCTGTACGTCGGCGGCGAGTACGAACGGCAGCGCAGCTTCCGCGGCGACACGATCCGCGGCGCCGCGACGAAGGGCTTCGATCTGTACGATCCCGTCTACGGCCTGCTCGCACCGGGCGGCACGGCGAGTGCGAAGCAAAGCGATTCGCTTTCGAAGGTGCACACGTACTCGCTGATCGTGCAGGACTCGGTGAAGCTCACCGACCGGCTGACCGCGGTCGCCGGGCTGCGCTGGGAAGACTGGCAGCAGGAATCGGGGATGGGCCGGCCATTCGTGTTCGCCGACCGCTCGCACGGCAACGTGTGGCTGCCGCAGTTTGGGCTCGCGTATGCGCTCACGCCGTCGCTCACCGCGTATGCGAACGTGAGCCGCTCGTTCAAGACGAACGTCGCGTCGAATGTCACGTCGCCGCTCGCGCCGGAATTCGGCCGCGTGCTCGAAGCCGGCCTGAAGTTCAGCGTGAAGCCCGGCATCACCGGCACGCTCGCCGCGTACCAGATCGACAAGCGCAACGTCGCCGTGACCGTCGGCGACATCACGTCGACGATCGGCACCGCGCGCTCGCGCGGGATCGAACTCGATGTTGCAGGGCAGATCACGCGCCACCTGAGCCTGATCGGCAGCTATGCGTACACGAACGCGAACGACCGCGACAGCAACACGCCGCTCGCCAACGTCGCGCGCCACACCGGCAGCCTGTTCGCGGTGTACGACACGGCCATCGCGAACCTGCCCGGACGCTGGCGCTTCGGCGGCGGTGCGCGGCTCGTCGGCGCACGGCCCGGCGACGCCGCGAACAGCTTCACGCTGCCCGGCTACGTGACCGTCGATGCGTTCGCGGCCTACGAAACGACGATCGGCAAGTTCCCGACGCGCATCCAGCTGAACGTGAAGAACCTGCTCGACAAGACCTACTATCCGTCGAGCAACAGCAACCTGATCATCGCGGTCGGCGAGCCGCGGCTCGTCACGCTGACGACGACGGTGTCGTTCTGACGCCCCCCGTGGCGCGGCAGCGCGCGCGACACGCCGCGGCCGGCGAACCGAAAGGGGATGGAAGCGGTATCAGCCGCCCGCGAAATCGAGCAGGATCTTGCAGCTGTTCTCGGGATCGCGCTCGGCCATCTCGAACGCGTGCACGACGTCGCGAAAGCCCACCTTGTGCGTGACGATGTGTTCGGGCTCGAGCAGCCCGCGGGCAATCCAGTCGATCACCTGCGGGAACATCGCGCAGTTCAGTCGCGACGCGGCGAGCGTCAGCTCCTTCTTCGTCAGCTCCGCCTGCACGATCGCCGAAGGTTCCGACGAAAACCCGAGCACGCCGATCCGGCCCGCCGGCGCGGCGATCCGCACGGCTTCCTCGAGAATCGACGGATGGCACACCGCATCGAAAATCAGCGTCGGGCCGCCGTCGACGCCGCGCTTTTCCAGCGCGTCGGGCAGCGATTCGACGCTCGTGTTGATGAGCTCGTCCTGCGCCGCGCCGCACTTGCGTGCGAGCTGCAGCCGCGCGTCGAGCCGGTCGGTGATGAACGCGCGAATGCCGTACACGCGCTTGAGCACCTGCAGGATCGTCAGCCCGACCGTACCGGCGCCGTAGATCAGCGCGACGTCGCCCGGCAGCACGGCGGTGCGCGACGTCGCGTTCGCGGCCACCGCGAACGGCTCGACGATCGCCGCGCAGGTATCGGCGATCGCCTCCGGAATCCGGTACGCATTACCGGCCGGCACGCACGTGTACTGGCTGAAGCCGCCGTCGCGATGCACGCCGAGCACGGTCAGGTGCCGGCATACGTTGCGCCGGCCGATCGTGCACGCGTGGCAATGCCCGCAGCTGATCACCGGATCGACCGCGACGGTCTCGCCAAGCCGCGCGGCGTCGACGCCCGCGCCAACCGCGTCGATCGTGCCGACGAACTCGTGGCCGATGATGCGCGGGTACGACACGAACGGGTTCTTGCCGTGAAAGATATGCAGGTCCGACCCGCAGATGCCCGCATAGCGCACCTTCACGCGCACTTCGCCGGCGGCGGGCGCGGGCAGCGGCACTTCGCGCACGCCCATGCTGTTCGGACGATCGACAACGACGCTCAACATTTCGGTTCTCTCCTTCGGATCTTCGCCGCTTACCAGTTCCACATCGAGCCGTCGCGCAGCCGGGCGACCGGCAGGTACGCGCGCTCGTACGGATATTTCGCGGCCAGCGTCTCGTCGATGTCGACGCCGAGGCCCGGCACGTCGTCCATCACCAGATAGCCGTCCTCGAATCGGTAGCTGTGCGGAAACACTTCATCGGTCAACGGGCTGTGCGGCATCAGTTCCTGGATGCCGAAGTTCGGCGCCCACAGCCCGAAGTTCACGGCCGCCGCCATGCACACGGGTGACAGGTCGGTCGCGCCGTGGAACCCGGTGCGCACCTGGTACATCGCCGCATAATCGGCAATGCGCCGCACGTGCGTGATGCCGCCCGCGTGCACGATGGTCGCGCGGATGTAGTCGATCAGCTGGTCGCGGATCAGGTCCTTGCAATCCCAGATCGAGTTGAACACCTCGCCGACCGCGAGCGGCGTCGTCGTGTGCTGGCGGATCAGCCGGAACGCGTCCTGGTTCTCCGCGGGCGTCGCATCCTCCAGCCAGAACAGCCGATGCGGCTCGAGATCGCGGCCGAGGCGCGCGGCCTCGATCGGCGTGAGCCGGTGATGCGCGTCGTGCAGCAGGTGCGGCGCATCGCCCACCGCGTCGCGCACCTTGCGGAACAGCTCCGGCGTGTGCCGCAGATAGAGCGCGGTGTCCCACGGCTCCTCGGGCGGCAGCCCCTTCTCGGCCGGCTCGTACGCGCCGGCCGTCTTGCCGACGCCGTACACCTTGTCGAGCCCCGGCACGCCCGACTGCACGCGAATCGCGCGGTAGCCGGCCTCGATGTGCGCGCGCACCGCGTCGACCGCCTCTTCATGATCGCGCCCGTTCGCATGGCCGTAGACCATCAGGCCGTCGCGGCTCTTGCCGCCGAGCAGCTGATAGACCGGCATGCCCGCCAGCTTGCCCTTGATGTCCCACAGCGCCATGTCGATCGCGGCGATCGCCGTCATCGTCACGGGCCCGCGCCGCCAGTACGCGCCGCGATACAGGTACTGCCAGATGTCCTCGATGTTGCGCGGATCGCGGCCGACGACGCACGGAAACACGTGGTCTTCCAGATAGGCGCGCACCGCGAGCTCGCGCCCGTTGAGCGTCGCGTCGCCGAGGCCGACCACGCCTTCGTCGGTCACGATCTTTACCGTCACGAAGTTCCGGCCCGGACACGTGACGATGGTCTGCAAGCGTTCGATTTTCACTGCGCTCCTCCAGCGGGCGTTTCAGTCGACAAAGTAATGAGGCGTGCGGCTGCGCACTTCGGGCAGATGCGAGCCGATCCGGTCGACGTGCGACGCGACCGACGCGCCGAGCAGCGCCATGTTGCGCGACGCGATGTGCGCGAGGATCTGCTCGTGCTCCTGCAGCGCGCGGCGCGCGTGATCCTCGACGCGATCGAGCAGCAGCCAGCGCACGCGGTCGAACTGGCGCTTCATCGGCTGCAGCATTTCCCACACGTGCGGCCGGCCCGCGAACGCGAACATCCGGCCGTGCATCGCCTCGTCGAGATCGAAGAACGCTTCGACGTCGCCGGCGGCCACGGCCTCGCGCTGCGCGTCGATGATCCGCGACAGCTCCGCGAGCTGCGCCGGCGTGATCTTCTGCGCGAGCTCGACATGATTCGCGCATTCGAGCGTGCTGCGCGCGAAGCGCCCTTCCTCGAGGATCGACACCGGAATCGGCGCGACTAGCGTGCCGACCTTCCGGATGATCTGCACGAGCCGCTCGTCGGCGAGCTGCGCGAATGCCTCGCGCACCGGCGTACGGCTGACCTTGATCGTCGTGGAAATCACCGCCTCCGACAGCGCAGTGCGCGGCGGCAGTGCGCCGCGCACGATCGCGTGGCGCAGCAGCGCGTGCACCTGCTCCGTATACGAGCGGCTCTCGTCCAGCGAGAACCCCTGCAACGCCGTGACGACGACGTCCTCTTCTTCCAGTGCTGCCGTTTCGCTCATGGTGGTGGCTTCGTCTAACGCGATATCAACATCTACCATGGTACAGAAGCGATCCGCGTCGGGCGATCTAGCGTTTACACCGATAACTTCGCAGACAAACTCGAAATAACCTGCACGGACTCACTTATCTACCATGGTACGAACCCGCTCCGACCGTCATGCCGTCCGCCCCCGATTTCCTGCTCACCGCGCCGCCCGGCACGCGCCGCCCCCGTTATGACCGGCACGCGGTCCGCACGGGCATCGTCCATCTCGGCCTCGGCGCGTTTCATCGCGCGCACCAGGCTCTTCATACCGAGACGGTGCTGGAACAAGGCGACCTGCGCTGGGGGATCGTGGGCGTCGAACTGCGGCGGCGCCATACGGTCGACCTGCTCGCCGCGCAGGATCATCTGTACACGGTGACCGAGCGCGACGGCGACGGTGCCCACACGCGCATCGTCGGCGCGGTGCACGGCGCGCTGTTCGCGCCCGATTCGCTGCCCGCGCTGCTGGCGCTGATCGCCGATCCGGCCGTGACAATCGTCAGCCTGACCGTGACGGAAAAAGGCTATTGCCGCCGCCCCGGCGGCGGTCTCGATCTCGACGACCCCGCTCTGAAGCAGGATCTCGCGACGCCGGACGCGCCGCGCACCGCGCTCGGCGTGATCGCCGCCGGCCTGCGCATGCGGCCTGCGCATGCGCCGCTGACCATCGTCTGCTGCGACAACATGACGTCGAACGGCGACACGCTGCGCGCGCTGCTGATCGACTACGCGGAACACGTCGACGGCGCGCTCGCGCGGCGCATCCGCGACGACGTCGCATTCCCGAACAGCATGGTCGACCGGATCGTGCCGGCCGCCACGCCCGAATCGCTCGATTGGGCGCAAGCGCATCTCGGTGCGCGCGACGCGGCCGCAATCGTCTGCGAGCCGTTCTCGCAATGGGTGCTCGAGGATCGCTTCGCCGGGCCGCGCCCGCGCTGGGAAGACGCCGGCGCGCACCTGGCCGCCGACGTGCGGCCGTACGAAACGATGAAGCTGCGGCTGCTGAACGGCTCGCATTCGGCGATCGCCTATGCGGGGCAGTTGCGCGGACGCGCGACCGTATCCGACGCGATGGCCGATCCCGCCATCGCGGCGCTCGTCGACGGCGTGATGACGCACGACCTGCTCGCGACCGTCGACGTGCCGTCGGGCTACGACGCGCACGGCTATTGCGCGACGCTCGTGCAGCGCTTTCGCAATCCGATGCTCGCGCATCGCACTGAACAGATCGCGATGGACGGCACGCAGAAGGTGCCGCTGCGCTGGCTGCCCGCGCTTGGCGAAAGCGCGGCGGCCGGCATCGAACGACCGTATCTGGAACGCGCGCTGGCGCTGTGGCTGCACTACGTCGCCACCGCGCGCGACGAAGCGGGCCGCGCGCTCACGATCAGCGATCCGGGCGCGGCGACGCTCGGCGCGACGCTGTCGGCGGCCGGCGATGCCGCCGGCGCGGTTCGGGCGGCGCTCGGCAGTCCCGCGCTCGCCGCTGACGTTGCGTGGCCGGACGCGCTGATCGCCCGTGTCGGTGCGCATCTGGCGACGCTGCGCGCGCGCGGCACCGACGCCCTGCTCGCACCGCTGCACGCGCGCTGAACGACTAACGACTGCGCGCCAGGTTCGCCGCCGCCGCGCGCACCGCGCAATACCCTTGCCCGCCGACGTCGTCCGCGACGCGGCGAACGATCGACGAGACACGAACATGATGGCCGGCCCACCGGCACGAAGGAGACGGAGATGAAGCAGAAGTCGCAGGCTTGGTTCACGGTGTTCCTGCTGTTCATGGTGTACGGCATCAACTATCTCGACCGCGTTGCGCTGTCGATCGTCGCGCCGATCGTGCAGACCGATCTCGGCATCAATGCCGTGCAGATGGGCCTCGTGTTCAGCACGTTCTTCATCGGCTACGCGCTGTTCAACTTCATCGGCGGGCTCGCGTCCGACCGGCTCGGGCCGAAGCTCGTGTATGTGCTGTCGGTCGGGCTGTGGTCGGTGTTCTGCGGGATGACCGCGCTGACCGTCGGCTTCGTGAGCCTGCTGATCGTGCGGCTGCTGTTCGGGATGGCCGAAGGGCCGCTGTGCTCGGCCGCGAACAAGATGGTCAACAACTGGCTGCCGCGCGACGCCGCCGCCACCGCGATGGGGCTGCTCAGCGCCGGCTCGCCGCTCGGCGGCGCAATCGCCGGCCCGATCGTCGGTCTGCTGGCCGCGCAATTCGGCTGGCGGCCCGCGTTCTGGATCGTCTGCGCGATCGGGCTCGCATGGGTCGTCGTGTGGATGATGTCGACGTCGGACCGTCCCGCCACGCCGGTCAACGCGGCATCGGGCTCGGCCGACGCGATGTCGGCTCACGCGCCGTCGGCCGTCGACGCGGCGGCCCCGGCGCACACGCTGTCGCACTACGTGCGCCAGCCACGCATCCTCGCGACGGCCGCCGCGTTCTTCAGCTACAACTACGTGCTGTTCTTCTTCCTGAGCTGGTTCCCGAGCTACCTCGTGCGCGCGCACCACCTGAACATCAAGGAGATGAGCGTGGCCACCATCGTGCCGTGGCTCGTGGGCACGGTCGGCCTCGCATGCGGCGGCGCGATCTCGGACGCGCTCTACCGTGTCACCGGCAACCTGCTGCTGTCGCGCCGGATCGTGCTCGTCACCTGCCTGCTCGGCGCGGGCGCGTGCGTGGCCGTCGCGGGCGCCGTGCAGTCGACGCAGGGCGCGGTCGCGCTGATGTCGGTATCGCTGTTCTTCCTGTACGTGACGGGCGCGATCTACTGGGCGATCGTGCAGGACGTCGTGCATCCGGCCCGCGTTGGCGGCGTCAGCGGCTTCCTGCATTGCATGGGCAGCCTGTCGGGCGTGATCGGGCCGGCCGTGACGGGTTTCATCGTCGATCGCAGCGGCTCGTTCGCGTCCGCGTTCGTGCTGGCCGGCGCGATCGCGCTCGCGGGCGCGGTGCTGGCCGGCGTGTTCGTGCGCAACACACGGCCGTCGGAAGTGCTGCGCGAGCGCACCGCGCACTGACGTCGCGCCGTTGTACCGCGCAGCGCGGCGCCACGTTCGAAGATTCGCGCATCGCTCGCCAAGGCCGGCGGCGATGCGCTCGCGCACACCAGCCACGACGACAAGCTGCGCGACGCGCACGACCGAACTCGCGCACATCCCTCATGCGAAACCGCGCCGTTCCTATGCAGGCGCCGTGCGGGCCTCGGTGTGCCGTGGCAATCGGAAGCGGCCTTCTCGAGAAACCACGCTGCTCCTGACGCAGTGCCGCGCAGACGCCGGCATGGCGTGGCAATCGGAGGCGGCCTTCCAGTAACACGTCGGGCATCCGCTGATGCACATCGACACTCCATCCGCGCACAATACGACGGCGATCTATGCGTGGGCGATGGTCAGGAACGCGCCGCACCGGGAAGCCGCGCTTGCGTGACTCGCGTTCATCCCGTCGCCGCACGCGTTGCGGATATCGAGCGCTGCGGCTTCGGCCGCTATGACACGAACGCAGCGATGCCGCCTCTCGCGCCGCAGCAGCCGCAGCAGCCGCGGCCCGACGCGCCTGACGCGGAGTGACGCGCTGCGGCACTGTTGCGCGCGCCACAAGACAACAAGGAGGGGACACGTGAACGATTCGTTCGACACACCGCGACGCCGGTTCGCACCGCTGCTGCTCGCCGCCGCGGCGCTGCTGGCCGGCCGCGCGTACGCGGACGACGCGACGCTCGGCAAGACGCTCGCGACCCAGGGCTCGACCACCGGCGTGGCCGCATGCATCGGCTGCCACGGCGCGCAGGGCGAAGGCAATGCGGCCGCGGGCTTTCCGCGGCTCGCCGGCACGAATGCCGCGTACCTGTCCGCGCAACTGGCCGCGTTCGCCGACGGCAGCCGCCAGAACCCCGTGATGCAGCCGCTCGCGAAACTGCTGTCGGCGCACGAGCGCGACGCGGTCTCCACGTATTTCGCGAACCTGCCCGCGCCGACTGCGATCGCAGCCGGCACCGCATCGATCGATCCGGCGAACACCGGCGCATGGCTCGCGACGCGCGGGCGCTGGTCGGACGGCCTGCCCGCGTGCGCACAATGCCACGGCGCGGGCGGCCTCGGCGTGGGCACCGCGTTTCCGCCGCTCGTCGGCCAGCCCGCCGCGTACATCGCCGGCCAGTTGAACGCGTGGAAGCACGGCACGCGCGCGCCCGGGCCGATGGCGCTGATGCCGATGATCGCCGGCAAGCTGTCCGATGCCGATATCGACGCGGTGGCCGCCTACTATGCGCGCGCGGGCGCCACGAACGGAGACAAGCCATGATCGACCGCACGCAGCTGATCCGCCGCGCCCGCGCCGCGCTGCTCGGCGCGGCCTGGATGCCCGCGCTCGCATGCGCGGCCGCGCCGCAGGACACGCCGACCGCGTCCGCACCAGCGGCGGCCGCCGTGCCCGCTGCCACGGCGAAGCCGTTCACGCCGCCGGCCGAATCCACGCTTCCCGCCGACGACTTCGGCAAGACCGTGAAGCTCGGCGAACAGATCTTCCTCCACACGCCCCAATACGCGGGCAAGTACGTCGGCAACAAGCTGACCTGCGCGAGCTGCCACCTCGACGCGGGCCGCCGGCCCGATTCGAGCCCGATGTGGGCCGCGTACCTGCTGTATCCGGCCTACCGCATCAAGAACGGCCACGTGAACACGTTCGCCGAACGCCTGCAAGGATGCTTTCGCTACAGCATGAACGGCAAGGCGCCGCCGGCCGGCGACCCGATCCTCGTCGCGCTCGAAACCTATTCGTACTGGCTCGCGAAAGGCGCGCCGGTCGGCACGAAGCTGCCGGGGCAAGGCTTCCCGAAACTGCCGCCGCCCGCGCAGAAGGCCGATTACGCGCGCGGCGCCGCCGTCTACGCGCAACACTGCGCGCTGTGTCACGGCGCGGACGGCCAGGGTCAATCGAGCGGCGGCCAGCCGGCGTTCCCGCCGCTGTGGGGCGCGCGCTCGTTCAACTGGGGAGCGGGGATGGGCGACATCCGCAACGCCGCCGGCTTCATCAAGGCCAACATGCCGCTCGGGCTCGGCGGCACGCTGACCGATCAGCAGGCGTGGGACGTCGCGACCTTCATGGACAGCCAGGAGCGCCCGCAGGACCCGCGCTTCACCGGCACGGTGCAGGACACCCGCGCGAAGTTCCACGACACGCCCGACTCGATGTACGGGCGCGAGGTGAACGGCCGCGTGCTCGGCGCGCCGTGACGCGCGTGCGGCGCGGCCCGCGTGGTCACGGATTGGTCACGGATGCCAGCGATACACGACGATGCTCGACCCGTTGTAGTTGTCCTTCGTGATCACGTACTCGCCGGACGAGCGCCGGTACGCGCGCACACCGTACATCGAGTCGACGTCGTTGCCGACGTCCATCGCCGACGTGTTCGAGTTCGTCAGCGTCGTGACGAGGTTGCCGGTGTTCAGGTCGTAGACGTCGATGTTCGGCACCGTGTGCACGTAGCCGACGAACAGATAGTGGCCGGCCGCGGCGATCGACTTCGGGTTCGCGCTCGTCAGGTTGATCACCGGGTTCGGTGCGCTCATGTTGCCGCCCTTCCAGCCGTGATAGACCTCGATGTGCCCGTTCATCGCGGTCCAGTCCCAACTGCCCGAGATGCCCTGCGCGAGGATCATCGTGTCGCTGTCGGCCTGGTAGATGATCCGCGTGAGCGGCAGCACCGTGCGCGGAATCGGGATCTGCACCGGCTTGCCCCATGACGGCTTGCCGGTCGCATCGAAGCCCGTCAGCGGATAGTGCGAGATGTTGTTGGTGCGATCGAGCCCGGCCCACACGTCGCCGTTGTCGTCGAGCATGAAGCCGGCCGTCACCTGCAGGTTCGTGTTGAACGGCTTGCCGGGGATCGAACCGTCCGGAATCGCGATGTAGCCGTTTGCACTGTTGAAGTGATAGACGTTGTAGTTGCCCGGATTCTGCCCGGTCGCGACGAGCAGCCGGTTGCCGTTCACCATCGCGAGCTGCCCGAAGTGCTGGCCGCGCTGGTAGTCCTTCATGTCGAGGCGCGGATCCTTCGGATAGCGGAACGGGTCGATCGTGTTCGCGACGAACGTACCGCCCGATGTGCCCGTGTACACGTTGTTGCCGCTGTAGAAGAACGCGCCGTCGGTCAGCGGATCCGGCGCGGCGATCGCCTCGAAGTTCAGCGCCTGCAGCTTCCATTGCAGCGCGCCGGTCGGGCTGTACGAGTGAAGGTCGGTGCTGCCGTTGCGCCCGAGATCCCAGCCGCCGCCCCACGCGTTGTTCAGCACGTACAGGTTGCCGGCCGCATCCTTGCCGATGCCCGCGACGCGCGTGAAGCGCTTGTCGCCCACCTGCCCCTTGATGCCCGAGGTCGTGTCGAGATAGCCGCCCTGCACGCCGAACGTGCCGACCTGCGCGGGCTGGCCGACGAGCGTGTACATCTTGATGTTCATGTCGGGCCCTTCGTCGCCCACCAGCAACTGGCCGCTCGGCGCATCGAAGTACAGCGACGCCGGCCGCGCGTCGGCCGCCATCTGGATCGTGCTCATCGCCGCGCCGGTCGGGCTGAACTGCGCGACCACCGCGGCGCTCTTGCGCGCGACCCACAGGTTGCCCGACGCATCGAGCGCCAGCGCGCCCGGCCCCGCTACGCCGATGTCGCGCTGCCATACGCCGTCGGTGGTATAGACGCGCACGCGGTTGCCGTAGAAGTCGCTCGCATACAGCAGGTTGCCGGCCGTCGCGAGGCCGGTGATCACGTCGGCGTACTGGATGCCCGTCCACGTGCTGACCGGAATGCGCAGGTCGCGCCGGTTCGTGCCGCGGTTGTAGCGGCCCACCGAGCCGCTGCCGAACGTGCGGTTGTAGCCGAGCGCGACGAACAGCGACGTCGCGTTGCCGGTGATCGCGCCGCCCTGGAATTCGTCGTGGATGCCGATCGTGCCGAGCGTCTGCCCGTTCTGGTAGATCGCGACGCCGCCCGCGTTCTCGTCCCACCGCGACGCCGTATAGATCACCCCCTCGGGGGCAACCCACAGCGAGCGTGCGCCGTTGCCGACGTGCATGCTCAGCGTGCCGAACGTGTTGGCGAGCCAGTCGGTCGAGTACGACGTCTGCGCATGACCGACCGATGCCAGCATGGCAATGCATATTCCAAGCAATACTGCGCGAATTTGTTTCGCTAACATGAATGATGCTCCCGGGCGATCGTTTCTTGATACTGTAATTCGCCGCATATGAAACGTTGGTGATTTCTGCAAAATCCGCCTCAATTCCACCGCGAATTACCCGCTACGTTCTTTTACCGCTCAATGTCTTTTCGACGCTGCAGTGCAATACCGCGAACGGCGCCGTCGCACGTCGTCTGACGGCACGTCGGGAGCCTGTATTTCCCGGAATTTTCTTCCGAATCATTCAATGCACGCATGTCATTTTTTCTTAAAATACGCATTGCTTTTTCATTGCCTTCAAATCGGTTCGATGATCACCAATCGAAATTGAAATGAAAGAAGAAAAATAATGTGGGACTCGTTCGGCATGGCGCGGCCGAAAGCGCACGACGCGTGCCGCATGGCCGTGGAAATCGTGAAGAGGTGAAGTAACGCGATGCGTGTCGCGAGGCGCTGGCCGACGACGAATGTGCCGCGTATGCGGCGCGCGGCTAGCGGCGGACGGCTACCGAAGAGACGCCCGCAAGCGAGCAATCACAGCCGCACGCCGGCCGGCGCGTGCGGCCGGTGCCGATCAGTTTGCGCTGTCGAGCGTCGGGCCATCCCAGCCGTCGAGATACTTGGGCAGCGCGTCGACGACGTCGATCACGCGCTGCCGGTAGAACAGGTGCATCGTCGGCTGCAGTTCATCGGGCAGTTGCCCGCCATGCGCACGCGCGGCGACGCTGTTCGGCACGACGCGCATGCCGAGCCGGTTCGTGCCGAACACGATCTCGCCGCATGCCGCGCACCACGTGCGCGACATCGACTTCGACGGATGCGGAAACGTCGCGTCGCCGCCCGTGACGGACACCTGCTCCGGCTGCCATGCGGTCGCGGACAGCATCGGCGTGCCGTAGAAGTCGCGGCACGTCGCGCAGTGGCAATTCGCACGCGCAGCCGGCTCGCCTTGCAGCGTGACGGTGACGGCGCCGCACAGGCAGCTCGCGGAATGGGTACGGGTCATGTCGCCTCCGGGAAAGGAAGGCGACAGTATAGAGACGCGCCGCGCGACCGGCTGCCCGCTTCTCGGGCGGCCCGCCGGTCGCGCGCGTGGCGTCAGAACTTCTGGCGCAGCCCGAGGCTCACGATCGCCTGCGACCGCGAGTCGGACGAGTGGCCGTTCGCCTTGTCGGACGCCGACGCGGTCGCGGCCACCGGATGGCCGAGCGCGTCGAGCGTCGTGCCCGACGCGTGCTGGTATGCGCCGAGCAGGTACACGCTGGTGCGCTTCGACAGGTCGTAGACCGCGCCGAGCGTGACGTTGTGATACTGCGCGCGGTCGTCGATGCCGTCGACGCTGCTGCCGCGCGTGTAGCTGTAGCCGGCGAACAGTTGCGTCTGCGGCCGCACGTTCCAGCGCGTGAACACGCCCGCGATGTTGAAGGTCGCATGGCCGCTGAACAGCGACTGCGCGCCGCTGCGGTACTGCACGTTGCTGTAGTTCACGCCGACGACGGCCGGGCCGAAGTCGTACGTCGCGCCGGTCGCGATGACCTGCTGCGACTGCGCGCTCGCATAGCCTTCGTTGATCGACGAGTTGAACAGCCCGTCGTCGGTGCTCTGCCACTTGCCGGCCGTCGGGTCGGTCGCGCCCGTCTTGCTGTTGTCCGAACGCTCGTAGCCGACGCCCACGCGCAGCGGCCCCGCCGCGTACGCCGCGCCGACGCTCCACGTGTTGCGCTGCTTCATGCTGCCCGGCTGGCTGCCGAAGCCGTACAGCGCGCCGAACGTGAAGCCCGCGTAGTTCGCGCTCGTGTACTTGATCGAGCTGTCGACCCGCGCCGTCTGGTCGAGATCGTCGATGTCGCCCGGGTGCGCGCCGAAGCCGCCGATGAACGACGACGGGCCGACCGGGCTCACGAAGTCGTCGAGCGACGTGTACTGGCGGCCGAGCGTGATCGTGCCGTAGCGGTCGCTGCCGACGCCGACGAACGCCTGGCGGCCGAACTGGCGGCCGCCCTGGCCCGACGTGCCGTTGGTGACGTCGAAGCCGTTCTCGAGCACGAACAGCGCGCGCATCCCGCCGCCGAGATCCTCGGAACCCTTGATGCCCCAGCGGCTGCCGGACAGGTTGCCGGTCGAGAGCCCGACGCTCGAATGCCCGGTGTACGCGCCCGCCGTGCCGACCCGTTCGTTGCTGCGATAGGTGACGCCCGCGTCGACGATGCCGTACAGCGTGACGGAGCTTTGCGCGGCAGCGACACCCGCGAGCGAGAGCAGCAGCGGCGCTGCGATCAGTTGCTTGTTCATGTTGTATGTCTCCGGGCGGTGAACCCGTTGTTCTGGCTGGCTGTTGCGAGTAGCGCGCACGGGCGCCGACATCCGCCGGCGGTGCGAGGCCGGCGACGTCCGCGCGCGACGACGCGGCGGGCATGCCCGCTGCGGCCGGTATGGTAGTTGGAACCGGTTGCGTTCCAAAGCGGAATAATGACAACAGTTTCTTGTCGAAATTGAGATAGTCGGAGGCGTAGCCGCCACGCGCATGCCGTGCCTGTACAGCGCGGGGCGACGCGGACGATAATCGGCTGCGCGCCGTCCACCGGGAGCTTCTTCATGCTTGACGTCCTCATCTCCCTAAAGGGAGAGGATTCCCACACCTGGCGATGCACGTCCGCATCGGAGAATGTTCAACGCAGCGTTGGTATCTCGATCATGGTCGACACCACAGTCACTGCAGGCCCATGCTCTTATTCGCAGTCCCGCGATACCTTTCGGCCGCGTCGTGCTGTCTTTCGACCCGCACGCCGAACAAGACTGGGTGGAACCGCTTTCGTCGACTTCCTCGAACGTGGCCCCGTGCGCGATCGCTTTGTAGCGGAGCTTGTTCCGGAAGGACGACCAGGATGCGTCGTAGACGCTCTTCGCCATCCTGGTTCTGGCAAGTTTGACGGCCGACACGTTGCCGACCGCGATGTAATCGAAACGCCGCACCAGATCGAGCGCGAGCTTATGCTGGAAATCGGCACGGGCATTCGCGACCTTGGCGTACAGCTTCGCGATATGCCGCTTGTGCTTTCGCGCCCGTTGCGCTTTCGCCAGCTTTTCCGCCGCTCGTCGACCGAATTGGTCATTGGGCAGCTTCTCGCCGGTCGAAAGTGTGGCGAAGTCTTTCAGGCCGAGATCGATGCCGACGCCGGAACGGATCGGGCGGGCCTGAACATCGGGCATCTCGATCACGATGTTGAGAAACCAGTTGCCACGCGCATCCTGCGCAAAGTTGGTCCCGTCCTTGATCTTGCCTTCGGGAAGCGGCCGGCTGTTGAACACGCGAAAGGTGTTGCCGGCAAAGCGAAACGCGTCGCCCTCGCGCTTCAGGTCTCGGCCCTTCAGCGGCACCCAGCCGAGCGATTTCCGGCCGCGATAACGCAGGTACGGGCGTCGGTGCTGACTGCGCGACTTCGCATATTGCTCGCAAGTCGCGTTGACCGTGCCGGAGTGAATACCGAGTTCCTTGCTGCTGCCGGTCGTCAGCACGTTCAGGTCGAATCCTGTAGGGCACTTCTTGCCCCACTTGAGCGCGTGCTTCTGCGTGTCGTTGCAGAAGTTCCAGACGTAGTTCACCGCGCGGCTCTGCTTGTTGAGCAGTCCGTTGAGCGATTTCACCCGGTAGCGATAGACAAGGATCATGCAGGTGATCCTAACCCGTGGAAGAAGCTGCCTGTCAACTGCACTCCTTTCCTCCCCGTCCTGAAGGACGGGGTTTCTCGGAGCAACTGATGAGAATCGCCACACCGCCGCGCGCCGGAATCCCCGGCCTGTCGCTCAGGCAACTCGAACGCGCGGATCTCGACGCGTGGTACGCGTACCTGTCGAATCCCGACGTTTTCCGCCACACGAGCTGGAACCTGCGCTCGCCCGACGATCTGCTGCCGATGTTCGACAACATCGAATCGGCCGATCCGGATTCGATCCGGCGTCTCGCGATCGTCGACACCGCTTCGGGCGCGCTCGCCGGGACGGTCGGGCTGCATACGGTGTCCACCGTGAACCGCTCGGCGGAGATTGCGTACGACCTCGCGCCGTCTCACTGGGGGCGCGGCATCGCGAGCGCGGTGTGCGAAGCCGTCACCGCGTGGGCGTTCGCTGAAGGCGGCTTCATGCGCATGCAGGCCGTCGTGCTGGCCAGCAACGCGGGCTCCGCGCGCGTGCTGCAGAAGTGCGGCTACCGCTACGAAGGGCTGCTGCGCGCATACAAGATGGTGCGCGGCACGCCGGGCGATTTCGCGATGTACGCGCGGCTCGCGACCGACTGACGTGCCGCCCCGCGGCATCACGCGCCGATGCCGTGAAGCAATTGGACGCCACGCGCCGAATTGGCGACAATCGCCGTTCCCCCATCGACTTGCCGCCATGAAAATCGCCGCACTGTCCGACATCCACGGCAACCTTGCCGCGCTCGACGCCGTGCTCGCCGACGTGCGCCGCCGCGGCGCCGACCTGATCGTCAATCTCGGCGACATCGTATCGGGCGCGCTGCACCCTGCCGAAACCGCCGACCGCCTGATCGCGCTCGACCTGCCGACCATCAAGGGCAATCACGAACGGCAGCTGCTGACCGGCGAGCGCGAATCGATGCGGCTGTCCGACCGCTGGGCGCACGACACGCTCCGCGACGATCATCGCCAATGGATCGCCGCGCTGCCCGAACGCCTGACGCTCGGCGACGACGTGCTGCTGGTGCACGGCACGCCCACGAGCGACCTGATCTATTTCCTCGAAACGGTCACGCCCGACGGCTGCCGCGCGGCGACGCGCGATGAAATCGCGCAGCGCGCGGGCGACGCATCCGCGTCGCTGATCCTGTGCGGCCACACGCATCTGCCGCGCGTGGCGAAGCTCGACGACGGCCGGCTGATCGTCAACCCGGGCAGCGTCGGGCTGCAGGCGTACACCGACGATCTCCCGCATCCGCATCGAATCGAAACCGGCTCGCCGCACGCGCGCTATGCGATGGTGTCGCGCACGCCGTCCGGCTGGCACGCCGAATTCCATGCGGTCGAATACGACTGGCACACGGCCGCGGCCACCGCGGCAGCGCACGGCCGCGACGACTGGACCGTCGCGCTGCGCACCGGCCGGTGCTGACGCATCGGCACCCGCCTCGCCCGTCATCCCGCTTCATTCAACGGAAACCCGCCCCGCCATGCCCGTTCCGTCGCAACTGCTCTTCCTGCCCGGCGCATCGGGCAGCACCGCCTTCTGGCAACCGCTCGCGAGCCGCCTCGCGCATCCGGCCGCGCGGCGGATCGTCGCGTACCCGGGCTTCGGCGACACGCCGCGCGATCCGGCCGTCGACGACTTCGACGGCCTCGTGCGTCACGTGCTGGCCGCGATCGACCGGCCGACCGCCGTGATCGCGCAATCGATGGGCGGCGTGATCGCGATGCGCGCGGCGCTCGAGCGCGCCGAACGCGTCACGCATCTGGTGTTGACGGTCACGTCCGGCGGTCTCGACATGCAGGGGCTCGGCGCGCTGGACTGGCGCACCGGTTTTGCGGAAGCGAACCCGCAGCTGCCCGACTGGTTCATGACGTTCCGGGCCGACCTGTCGGACGACATCGGCCGCATCGCGCGGCCGACGCTGCTGCTGTGGGGCGACGACGATCCGATCAGCCCGGTCGCGGCCGGCGAGCGCCTGCGCGACCGGCTTCCCGACGCGCGGCTGCACGTCGTGCCGGGCGGCCGGCACGATCTCGCGGCCGTCCATGCCGACACGCTCGCGCCGCTGGTCGACGCGCATTTGCAGCGATGAACATCAGCGTGGGGGCGCAGCCGCGGGCGTGACTTCGACGCCCGCAGCGATGCGTCACGCCGCGTTCACGAGCGTCAACCGCGCTTCCAGCCCGCCGCCGTCCTGCCGGTTGCTCAGCGTGAGCGTGCCGCCCATCGCCAGCGCGAGCTGTCGTGCGATCGCGAGGCCGAGCCCCGTGCCGCCCGTCTCGCGATTGCGCGACGTCTCCACGCGGCGGAACGGTTCGAACACCGCGTCGAGCTGATCGTCCGGAATGCCGGGCCCGCGATCGCGCACCGCGATGACCGCGCCGCCGCCCGGCGCCGACTCCACGGCGATCTCGGCCGCGCCCGCGAACTTCAGCGCGTTGTCGACGAGGTTGCCGACGATCCGGCGCAGCGCCTTCGGCCGCGTCGTCAGCGCGAGCGGGCCGCCGCTCTGCAGCGCGACGTCCTGCCCCGCGTCCGTGTAGTCGCACACGATGCTGTCGAGCAGCGCATCGAGATCGATGCGGCGCGCGGCCTCCTCGGTGCCGTGCAGCGTGCGCGCATACGCGACGCCCTCCTTCACCAGATGCTCCATCTCGAGCAGATCCTGGCGCAGCTTCCCGCCTTGCACGTCGTCGTCCATCACGTCGACACGCAGCCGCATCCGCGTGATCGGCGTCTGCAGGTCGTGCGAGATCGACGCGAGAATCTGCATGCGCTCGGCCATGTACTGCGCGATGCGGTCCTGCATCGCGTTGAACGCGCGCGCCGCGCGCGCGACTTCGGACGGCCCGTCTTCGTTCAGACGCTCACCCTTCAGGTCGGGGCCGAGCGCGTCGGCGGCCTGCGCGAGCTGGTTCAGCGGCCGCGTCGCGAGCCGCACCGCAAGCCAGCAGCACGCGGCCAGCACTGCGAGCTGCACCGCGAGCACGGCCGGCAGCCAGCCCGACAGCGGCACCGTCGACATCGGATGAATGTCGATCGTCAGCGGCGACCCGTCGGTCAGCCGCAGATGCACCTGCAGATGTTCGCGGTCGCCGGGGATCGAATTCGCGGTCAGCGGGTAGTCGCCGCCGATGCCGTCCGAGATTGAGCGCTCGACGCGCGCCGACAGCCGCGCTTCCGGCGGCGTGCCCGTCTCGCCGGGCCCGAGGATGAACGCATAGCTGCGCCGCGCGAGGCGCGGCAGCCACGCCGCGCGCTGATCGGGCGGCAGATGGTCGAGCAGCGCGACCGAGCTGGCGACCTCGCGCTCGATGTAGCCCATCATCAGGTTGGTGGTCGCCTGGTCGCGCTCGGTCACGGTGAGCCAGAACGACAGCGTCTGCGCGAGCGCGAGGCCCACGCACAGGATCAGCGCGAGCCGCGCGAACAGCGAGCGCGGCCAGCGCAGCAGCGCACGCGCGCTCATGCGTCGCCCTCGGCCTCGGTCACGGCCGCCGAGAACACGTAGCCCTCGTTGCGCAGCGTCTTGATGTAGCGCGGCTCGCGCGCGCCATCGCGCAGCCGCTGGCGCAGCCGGCTCACGAGCAGATCGATCGACCGGTCGAACGGATCGGACTGCCGCCCCTGCGTGAGGTTGAGCAACTGGTCGCGCGTGAGCACGCGCTGCGGATTGTCGAGGAACACGCGCAGCAGCCTGTATTCGGCGCCGCTCAATGCGACCAGCGTGCCTTCGGCATCGAGCAGGTGCCGCCCCGTCGTATCGAGCCGCCATTCGCCGAACGCGAGCATCCCGGTCGTCTCCGTCACCTGCATGCCGGGCGGCAGCATGCGCGCGCGCCGCAGCACCGAGCGGATCCGCGCAAGCAGCTCGCGCACCGCGAACGGCTTCGCGAGATAGTCGTCGGCGCCCATCTCGAGGCCGACGATGCGGTCGGTTTCCTCGCTGCGCGCGGTGAGCATCAGCACCGGCACCGTGCGGAACTTGCCGGCGCGCAGATCGCGGCACAGCGTGAGGCCGTCCTCGCCGGGCAGCATCAGGTCGAGCACGATCAGGTCGGGCGCGCCGTCGTCGAGCACGTTGCGCATGTCGCGGCCGTTCGCGGCGAGCGACACGCGCATGCCGTTCTTCTCCAGGTAGTCCGCGATGAGTTCGCGAATCGCGCGATCGTCGTCGACGATCAGTACGTGGTCGATCTTGTCCATGACTCGGGCTCGGGGTCGGTGTCGTGATGTGGCGGCAGGCGATGTCCGCTTTTATACCGCAGCGCAGGCACGTGTTTGTATCCCAATGTATCGCACCGTCGTGACGACACACAACGTTGCACGCGCGCGGCTCGCCGGACACATCGCAGATACGTCGGCGCGGCCCAATGAGGGCTGTCGAAACCCGCCCGGCCGACGCAATCGCGCGGCGGCCGGCCGAACCGGAGAAACGCCATGCTGCCCCGACTCAAGACTGCCGCCCTCGTCATCGCCCTCGCCGCCACGGCCGGGATCGCCGCGTTCGCCGGCACCCGCGACGACGCGGGGATGACGACCTCGCTGGCCGGCACGCCGGCACCCGACTTCACCGGCATCGACCGGTGGCACAACAGCGCGCCGCTCAAGCTCGACCAGTTGCGCGGCAAGGTCGTGCTGGTCGATTTCTGGACTTACTCGTGCATCAACTGCATTCACACGATTCCGTACGTCAACGACTGGTACCGGAAGTATCGCGACCAGGGGCTCGTCGTGGTCGGCGTGCATACGCCCGAGTATCCGTTCGAGCGCGATCCGAAGAACGTCGCCGATGCGCTCAAGCGCTTCGGCATACAGTATCCGGTCGCGCAGGACAACCGCTACGACACGTGGCGCGCGTATGGAAACCAGTACTGGCCCGCGTTGTACCTGATCGATGCGAACGGGAAAGTCGTCTATACGCGCTATGGCGAAGGCGGCTACGACAAGACGGAGGCGGCGATTCGCGGCGCGCTGGCGCAGGCTGGCGGAGCAACCGGCGGGACGCCGCGCACGCAGTAACGCGCGGCAGGCGCGGGTTGCGCGGGTTGCGCCCCGCGCGCGAATCATTCCCATTCACGACGCATGGCGCCCGGCTCACCCGCGCTTCGCGTCGGCCTCCGCGAGCATCGCTTCGCCGATCGCCACGTTGCCGTCGGCGATCAGCCCGTCACCCGCGCCGCGAATATCGTCGACCGACTTGTTCTGCCCGAGCTTGCGCTTGCCGACGAATCGCGTGATTTCAATCTGCAGCCCGACGATCGCCTGCAGCATCGCGTCGAGATAGTCCTTCGGCGCATCGGCCATCTTCCACGGCACCGGCTGCGACGCCTCGTGCGTGCGCGTCAGCCGCGCGACCACGCCGCGCACGAACTTCTCGTCATCGCGCACCGTGATGCGGCCGTACGCATGCACGACCCTGTAGTTCCACGTCGGCACCTGCCGATGCGCGACGTGCTTGCTCGGATACCAGGTCGGCGAGATATACGCGTCGCCGGCGCGGAAAATCACCAGCACCTCGTCGCCGTTCGCGACGTCCTGCCAGACCGGATTCTCGCGGGACACGTGCGCATGCAGCTCGCCGAGCCCGCCGTCGCCCGGCAGCAGTTCGAACGGGAGATGGTTCGCGTCGAGCCCGCTCTTGCCGTGCGTGATCAGGCTGCCGAACGGATGCTGGACGATCAGCTCGCGCAGCACCTCGGGGCGGGATTCGGCGAAATCGGCGGGGACATACATGGCGGCTCCACGGTCAGGCAGGGTTGGAAGAAACGGGCCGGCAGGCGGCGCGTCATGCGCTGATTGTGATCTCTAACTGGTTTATGCTGTAGAGCCGGTTTAGAACAATTTCAGTAGACCAGAATCATGGCAAGAACCGCCCGGATCGTCGAAATCCCGTCGCTCGGCGCGCTCGACCGCGCGGCCGGCGACCTCAGCCGCCAGCTTGCGCAGGCGTTGCGGGACGCCGTGCGGCGCGGCGACGTGCTGCCCGGCGACGCGTTGCCGTCCACGCGGCTGCTCGCGGCGTCGCTGCAGGTGGCGCGCGGCACCGTCGTCGATGCGTATGCGCAACTCGTCGCCGAAGGCTTCCTGGAGTCGCGCGGCGGCCGCGGCACGCAGGTCGCGAACGCGCTGGCCGATCGGCCACCCGCACCGCGTAAACGTGTCGAACTCGCTGATCTCGCCGAACTCGCTGAACGTGTCGAACGTGTCGAACGCGCCGAACGCGCCGAACGTGCCCAACGTGCCGATCGTGCCGACCGCGCCGAACGTGCCCAACGTGCCGACCGTGCCGACCGTGCCGAACGCGCTGACCACCCTGAACCCGCCGCCCACACCGCCCTGCCCGAGCCCGCCGCGACGTTCGCGCGGATCGCCCGCGAGTTCCAGCCGCTGCCGGCCGTGCCGTTCGCGATCTCGGTGCCGGCCGGGCTCACCGCGCCCGACGACATCTGGCGCCGGCTCGGCAACCGCCTGCGCGCGCGCGGCGCCGGGGCGCCGTCCGGCTATGCCGACCCGCAGGGCGCGCTGCCGCTGCGCGAAGCGGTCGCCGACTACGTGCGCCGCTCGCGCTCGGTACGCTGCAGCGCCGACCAGGTCGTGATCACGACCGGCACGCAGCAGGGCCTGCACCTCGCGCGCCAGGTCCTGCTCGGCCCGGACGATCGCGCGTGGGTCGAGAATCCCGCCTATCGCGGCATCACCGCGCTGCTGGAGAGCACCGGCGCGCGCGACGCGATGGTCCGCGTGCCGGTCGACGCCGACGGCATCGACGTCGAAGCCGGCATCCGGCTCGCGCCGGATGCGCGCGCCGCGTTCGTCACGCCGTCGCACCAGTATCCGCTAGGGATGCCGATGAGCATGGCGCGGCGCAACGCGCTGCTCGGCTGGGCGCGAGCGCAGCGCGCGTGGGTGGTCGAAGACGACTACGACAGCGAGCTGCGCTACGAAGGCTATCCGTTCCCGTCGCTGCAAGGGCTCGATCCCGAGCGCGTGGTGTATCTCGGCACGTTCAGCAAGATCCTGTTTCCGTCGCTGCGGCTCGGCTACGTGATCGCGCCCGACGATCTCGTGCCCGCATTCTGCGGTGCGCGCGCGCTGATGGATCGCCATGCGCCGACCGCCGATCAGCACGTGCTCGCCGCATTCATCGCCGAAGGGCATCTCGACCGGCACATTCGTCGCGTGCGCGGCGTCTACGCGGAGCAGCGCGCGCTGCTGATCGACACGCTCGGCGCGCGGCTGCCGCGCGAACGCGCATGGGTGCAGCCGGGCGACCAAGGGATGCACGTGGTGCTGTGGCTCGCCGAAGGGATCGACGATCTCGACGTGGTCGCGCGCGCCGCGCAAGCGGGCGTCGCGGTGCGCGCGGTGTCGCCGATGTTCGCGCCGGGCACCGCGCGGCCGGGGCTCGTGCTCGGTTTCGGCGGCTTCGATCGCGCGCGGATGGAGGCGGCCGCGCAGCGGCTCGCGGACGTGGTGGGCGCGGCGGCCGCCGGCCATTGATCCGAGGAATCGCGGGCGGCACGTGCGCGGAAAGATTGTGTGCAGGCAACAAACGTAATCGTCTGTAAATCCTGCAAGAAAACCGGCCTTTTCGCCACAGCCGGCACCGCCCGGTTTGCTAGGATCGCGCCTTCTCCGCTCGCGCTCCTCCCGCCGTGAATCGCTTCGTGCCGTTCCTTCGCAATCTGTGGCTTCGCTGCCGTGACGGCGCCCGCGCGCTGAGCGCCGACGCGTGGCATCGCCTGCGCCATCCGACGCGCCGCGGCATCACACTGACGCTCGCCGCGATTCCGCTGCTCGGCCTGCTGGTCCTGCTCGCGTTCGTGCCGTTCACGCCGAGCATCGGCGACATCCGCAAGGCGCGCATCGACCGCCCGGCGCGCGTGCTGTCGGCCGACGGCCAGCTGATCGCCGAGTTCCGGTCCGTCAATCGCGAATGGGTGCCGCTCAAGCAGATCTCGCCGCACATGGTCGATGCGCTGATTGCGACCGAGGACCACCGCTTCTACGCGCATCACGGCATCGACTGGCGCCGCACGCTCGCGGCCGGGCTCCATACGTTCTCGGGCAGTCGCCAGGGCGGCTCGACGATCACGCAGCAACTCGCGCGCAACCTGTATCCGGACGAAGTCGGCCGCGCGCCGACGCTCACGCGCAAGGTGAAGGAGCTGATCACCGCGTTCAAGATCGAGACGGTGTACAGCAAGGACGAGATCCTCGAGACCTACCTGAACACCGTGCCGTTCCTGTACAACGCGTACGGCGTCGAAATGGCCGCGCGCACCTACTTCGGCAAATCGGCCGACCAGCTCGACATCGTCGAGAGCGCGACGCTCGTCGGGATGCTGAAGGGCAACAGCTACTACAACCCGGTGCTGAATCCGGAGCGCGCGGTCCAGCGCCGCAACATCGTGCTCGACCGGATGGCCGCGATGGGGATGCTGTCGCCGCGGCAGCTCGCGCAATTGCAGCGCCGGCCGCTGCGCGTCGACTTCGAGCCGCAGACCGCGCAGCCGGGCCCGGCGCCGCACTTCGCGGTGCAGCTGCGCAAGTGGCTGATCGCATGGGCCGACCGCAACAACTACGACCTCTACTCGGACGGCCTCGTCGTGCACACCACGCTCGATGCGCGGCTGCAGGACATGGCGACGCAAGCGCTGACCCGGCAGACCGAACGGCTGCAGGCGATCGCCGACGACGCATGGCGCAACCCGTCCGGCTGCGGGCTGCACAACGACGTGTTCCGCGGCTTCATCCGGCAGACGCCCGAGTATCGCGCGGCGCACGACGCGGGGCTCGCCGACGCGGCGGCGCTCAGGCAGCTCGGCGCGGATCGCACGTTCATGCGCGCGCTGTGCGAGCGCAAGACGCAGGTGCAGGCCGGCTTCGTCGCGATCGATCCGCGCAACGGCGCGATTCGCGCGTGGGTCGGCAGCCCCGATTTCGGCAGCGAGCCGTTCGATCACGTCGTGCAGTCGCGGCGCCAGCCGGGCTCGACGTTCAAGCCGTTCGTCTATGCCGCCGCGTTCGCGGACGGGATGCGGCCCGGCGATACGTTCGTCGATCGCCCCGTCGCGATCCCGGTCGATGCGCACGCGGTGTGGCGTCCGACCGATGCCGAGCCGCCGACCGACGCGCCGATGACGCTGCGCGACGCGCTGGCCCTGTCGCGCAACCGCATCACCGCGCAAGTGATGCAGCGCGTAGGCGCGGCGCGGGTCGCGCAGCTCGCGCGCGCGATGGGCGTGCGCGAGAGCCCGCTCGACGCGGTGCCGTCGCTCGCGCTCGGCACGAGCCCCGTCACGCTGAAGGAGATGGTGTCCGCGTACGGGACCATCGCGAACCGCGGCGTGTACGTCGCGCCGCAGATGATCACGCGCATCGAGGATCGCGACGGCAAGGTGCTCGCCACATTCGGCAGCGCGCCGCCCGAACGCGCGCTGCCGGTGGCCGCGGCCCAGACGCTGGTGGACGTGATGCGCGGTGTCGTCGACTACGGGACGGGTGCCGACATCCGCTCGCGCTACGGCATTCGCGTCGACGTCGCGGGCAAGACCGGCACGACGCAGGACAACACCGACGGCTGGTTCATCCTGATGCATCCGCAACTGGTGGCCGGCGCGTGGGTCGGCTTCGACGACGGCAGCGTGACGCTGCGCAGCGACTACTGGGGTGCGGGCGCGCACAGCGCATTGCCGATCGTCGGGTCGTTCTACGATGCTGCGCTGCGCGCGCGCGCGATCGATCCGCATGTGCAGTTCTCGCCGGACTTCCGGCCGCGCAGCGCGCCGGCGCCCGCGCCGAAGCGGCGCCCGCACGTCGGGTTGTTCGACTGGTTGAAGCTCTTCCGCTGATTCGGATCATCGTGAAGCCGGCCGGCCTGCGCATCACGCCGGCCGGCGGTTGCCGAACGCAGCGCGCGCTCAGCCCGCCGCGAGCGTCGCGGCCAGCGCGTCGAATTCCGGCGCCCACGCGGCGCGCCACGCGGCCTTCGTCGCGTCGCCGACCCACGCGCCGTCGATCCCGTTCAGCATGAATTGCTTCAGGTCCGCGACCGTGAAGCCGAAGTGGCTGAACATCAGCTCCCACGCCTCCGAAGGGTTCACCTTGTGCAGCGTCGGATCGTCGGTGTTCGGATGGATCTTCAACCCGAACCCCGGCATCTTGCGCATCGGGTGCAGTTCCGCCCATTGCTCCGGCGGTAGCGTGCGCAGGTAGTACGAGTTCGTCGGCACGACGGTGAAGACGATCCCGCGCTCCGCGTAGCGCGCGCACAGCGCCGGGTTGTCGACGATCGTATAGCCGTGATCGATACGATCGACGTGCAGCAGGTCGACGGCCGTTTCGACGTTACGCCACGGCATCCCGAACTCTCCCGCATGCGCGGTCGTGCGAAAGCCCGCCGCGCGCGCGTCGCGATACGCCTTCCAGAACAGTTCCGGCGGCCGATCGTTCTCGCGATAGTCGATGCCGATCCCCGCGACTTCCTCCGCGCGATTCGCCTTCATCCATTCGACGATCGCGACCGCTTCGTCCGGATCCTGCTCGCGATCGATGCTCGGGATCAGGCATGCACCGATCCCGAAGTCGCGCGCGGCATCGTGAATCGCCGTCACGATCGCCGCCTGCGCGTCTGCATACGGGATACCCGACACGCGCACCGTGCCGGTCGGATTCCAGAAGAATTCTGCATGCCGAACGTTGTGTGCGGCCGCGTCCTCCAGATACTCGTATGCGATGCGGCGCAGATCGTCGGCGCGCGTGAGCAAGTACTTGTCGAGCGCGCGCAGCACGTGCAGCACGCCGACGGGCTTCTCGCCGCGCGCATAGAACGCGTCGATCTCCGCGCGCTCGATCGGTGCGCCGCTGCGCTGCGCGAGCGCGACGAACGTGTCGTGCCGCACCGCGCCGAGCAGGTGGCAATGCAGCTCGACCTTCGGCAGCGCGTGGAAGAAGGCCCGATGGGCCGGCGTGATCTCGATGCCCGTGCGCGCGGCCGGGACGTTCCCTGGTGTTGCCTTCATGTCAGTCTCTTTTTGCGGTAGTGCCGATGCGTCGTGAGAGCCGTCTCTCAGTGCGGCTTCACGACGGTCCAGAAGTAATAGCCGAGCGGCAGCGCGAGCACGACGAGCCCCCACGACACATCGCGCCAGCGGCCGGCCAGCAGCTTGACGAGCACGTAGCACAGCAGCCCACCGGCGATGCCGGTGCCGAAACTGTTCGACATCAGCGTGAGCAGCACCATCGACATCACCGGCAGCGCATCGGTGAAGTCGTCGAAGTGCGTATGGCGGATGGTCGCGAACATCGACAGGCCGATCAGGATCAGCGCCGGCGCGGTCGCCTCCTTCGGAATCGCGAGCGCGACCGGCACGAACAGCAGCATCGCGGCGAACAGCACGGCCGCGGCCAGCGACGACAGCCCGCTGCGGCCGCCGGCCTCGACGCCGGCCGCCGACTCGATCAACGCGGTCAGCGCGGGAATGCCGAACACGGGGCCGAGCGTCGCGGCGAGCGAGTCGACCAGAAACGGCCGGTTGATGTTGGGCAGGTTGCCCTGTTCGTCGAGCAGGTTCGCCTTCGCGCCGACCGCGAGCGCGGTGCCGAGCGTCGAGAAGAATTCCGCCGCGAAGAACGCGAACAGGTACGGCGCGGCCGCAAGCGTCAACGCGCTGCGAATGTCGAGCTTGAACGCGATCGGCGCGATGCTGTGCGGCAGCGACACGAACGACGCCGGCAGATGCGTGACGCCCAGCGGCACGCCGGCCGCGGCCGCAACGAGAATCGCGATCAGGATCGCGCCGGGCACCTTGCGTGCCTGCAGCACGATCGCGACCGCGAGTCCGATCAGCGCGACGAGCGCGCCCGGCCGCGAGAAATCGCCGAGTGCGAACGCGTTGGTCTTCGCGTTCGCGACGACCATCCCCGCATTGCGCAATCCGAGCATCGTCACGAACAGGCCGATCGACGCGCCGAGCCCGAGCTTGATCTGCACCGGAATCAGCCGCATCACGACGCCGCGCGCGCCGAAGATCGTCAGCAGGAAGAACAGCACGCCCGATACGCACGCGATGCCGAGACCCGTCTGCCAGCCGACGTGTTCGGTCGTCGCGAGCGTCACGCCGATGATCACCGAGCCGCCGATGCCGGGGCCGACGAGGAACGGCAGGTTCGCGTAGAGCCCCATCAGCGTCGTGAACAGCACGAACACGATGATCGTCGCGGTGGTTGCCGCGCCGCGCTCCATTCCGCCCGTCGCGAGCAGCGACGGGATCACGACGAGCAGGTACGCCGCCGCGAGGAACGACGTGATGCCCGCGATCGTCTCGGTGCGCACGCTCGTGCCGCGCGCGGCGAGCGCGAAGCGCCGTTCGAGCCAGTTGGCCGGCGTACGCGCCGGCATCGTGTCAGTCGCTGACATGGTGGTTCTCCTGTGATTCCGGTTATTGTCCTGTGTCGGTTCGCACGGCGCGGTCTTATACTGCCGCGTACCGCCTCCCGACCGTACTGTTCCGATGTCGTCCGATCGCTCGTCGCTGCTGCCCGCACTCACGCTGCGGCAGGTCCAGCACTTCGTCGTCCTTGCGCATGCGCGCAGCTTCACGCAAGCCGCGCAGGCACTGTCGCTCACGCAGCCCGCGCTGACCGCGTCGATCCGCCAGATCGAGTTCCTGCTCGGCGGCCGCCTGTTCGCGCGCTCCGCGCACCGGCTGACGCTGACCGCCGCGGGCGAAGCCGTGCTGCCGCTCGCCGAGCGCCTGCTGAACCAGGCGCGCGGCACCTTCGACGACATGACGCGGCTCATCGGCGAACGCATCCAGACCGTACGCATCGCGTTCATTCCGTCGGTCGCCGGCCGCCTGCTGCCCGCGCTCAACGCGCTGCGCGGCACGCATTCCACCCTGCGCTTCACGCTCACCGACTTGCCGAACAGCGCGCTCGTCGAAGCCGTGCGCGACGGCGTCGCCGATCTCGGCATCGGCGTGCGTGAACCCGACGGCGACGACGGCACGCTGCACTACCAGCAGCTGTTCGAAGACGAGATCGTGATCGTCGTGCGACGCGACGATCCGCTCGCGAACGCGAAGAGCGTCACGTGGGCGAAGCTCGTCGATCGCGAACTGGCCGTGTTCGTGCGCGGCAGCGTCAGCGAATCGCTGCATCGCACCGGCGGCGCCGAGAAGCTGCGCCTGAACGTCGCGTACCGGATGGAGTACACCGAGCCGCTGTATGCGCTTGCGCGCAACGGCCTCGCGACCGCCGTGCTGCCGAGCCTCTATACGATGCATCTGCACGATCCCGAACTCGTCGCGCTGCGCATCGAGAAGCCGCGCGTCACGCGCGCGATCTCGCTGATCTCGCTCGCCGCCGACGATCGCGGCCCGCACGTGCGCACCTGCCGCGAATGGATCGAGCAGCACATCTGAGCCGGTTCGCCGCACCGCGCGTCGCAACGTTCAGGGCAGCTTCGCGATGCGTTCGACGAGCGTCGCGTAGAAACGGTCCGCGTCGACTTCGTTGATCCACGTTGCATTCGCCGCGCGGCCGCTGCGGCCGTTCCAGTCGACCACCGTTTCGCCCAGCGTCCACTGCCCGGCCGTCTCGACGACGACGTTCACCTTGCGTCCGGTGAACAGCGTCGGATCGACGAGATAGCCGACCGCCGTCGGGTCGTACATCGGCGCGTCCTCGGCCCCGCGCCGCTTCTTGTTGTACGCGAGCTCGGCCGCCATGATGTCCGCGACGATCGCGCCGCAGCGGGTGCCGAGCGCACGAAACGGTGCGACGCGCGCCGGCGTGATCGGCGCCTTCACCGCGACGTCGCGCGGCAGCACGACGATCGGCACGCCGCTGGCGAACACGACGTCGGCCGCTTGCGGATCGACGTAGATGTTGAACTCGGCGGCCGGCGTGATGTTGCCGCGCTCGAAGAACGCGCCGCCCATCAGCACGATTTCGCGCAGCGCGCCGCGGATCTGCGGCGCTTCGACCAGCGCGGTCGCGATGTTCGTCAGCGGGCCGAGCGCGCACAGCGTCACGCTGTTCGGCGCGGCATGGCTCAGCGTGTCGACGAGGTACGACACCGCTTGGCCGGCCGCGAGCGGCGCGCGCGGTTCGTGCAGCTCGACGCCTTCGAGGCCCGTCTTGCCGTGCACGTTCGCGGCCGTCACGAGCTCGCGCACCAGCGGGCGCGGGCAGCCCGCATAGATCGGCAGCGTCTTCGTGCGGCCGGCCCAGTCGCGGATGATCCGCGCGTTGCGTTCGGTAAGGTCGAGCGGCACGTTGCCGGCCACGGTCGTCAGCGCGCGCACGTCGAGACGGTCCGGTGCGCCCAGCGCAAACAGGATCGCGATGGCGTCGTCCTGCCCCGGGTCGGTGTCGATGATCACCGTACGGCGCGCGGCGTCGCCGCCGGCCGCGAACGCGCCGGTTTCGGGCAGCAGCGCGGTGCCGGCCAGCGCGGCGGACAGTTTCAGGAACGTGCGGCGGGATGCGATCGGATGAGTCATGGTCGGGGCTCTCAGAAGACGTGCCGGACGCCGAGCGTCGCCATCATCTGGCGCGTGCCGGTCGAGCGCGCGTACGCGAAGATCTGCGCGTGATCGGCGTCGCCGGCCGCCTGTTGCGCGATCACCGTCAGCGCGACGTCGGTGCGTTTCGACAGGAAGTAATCGGCCTGCAGGTTCACCTGGTGCCATTTCGGCCGCTTGTCGATCACGCCGTACTTGCCGTTCGTGAATGCGTACGCGGCGCCGAGAAAGAGTTGCGGCGTCATCGTGTAGACGATGTTCACGCCACGCGAAGATCAGCAGCGGCGATGCATAGTCGTTCGCGATCGCGCCGTCCGGGTTCGTGCTGCTGTACGGATGGTTGTACTGCGCATAGACCGCGCTCCAGCGCAGCGGGCCGCGCTCGTAGCCGAGGCCGAAGCTGTATGCGCGGTTGTTCGCGAAGCCCGTCGCGTTGCTGAAGCCGTACAGCGCGGTGAACTTCAGCCCGTAATACACGGGGCTCACGTACTTCACCGAGTTCTGCACGCGGATGTCGTTGTAGCCGTTGTCGTTGTCGCCGATGTTCACGCCGTTGCTCGCGATGATCACGGGCCCGATGTAGTCGTGGATCGCGTCGTACTGGCGGCCGAACGTCAGCGACCCGTAGGTGCGGTCGGCCAGCCCGACGTACGCCATGCGCCCGAACTCGCGGCCGTTCTGCGCGGCCGTGCCCGTCATCACGTTGAAGCCGTTCTCGAGCTGGAAGATCGCGGACAGCCCCTGCCCGAGATCCTCCTTGCCCTTCAGTCCCCAGCGCGGGTTCTGGTTCGTGCCGGACAGCGCCTGCCAGGCGTTCTTGCCGCCCTGGTTGGTCGCGTACCCGACGCCTGCCGAGATGAGGCCGTACAGCGTGACGCTGCTTTGTGCGCAGGCATGGGTCGCGAAGGCGCCGAGCATCGCGAGCGGCGCGAGCTTGTGAAGAGTTTTCATGCGGGTCGTAGGGTCGGTGAGAGTCCAGGCGCGGCAGGGTTCCGCGAAACTGGACACGACTATACGAACCCGGATCGGATAATAAAAGTTTGGTTTACTTATATATCAATAAAACGGATTTATTCTCATCGAGACGCCTCCCGCGCCGGCGGACCGGCTGTCGTCAGTCCGCCGTGTCGCCGTTCTTCGGCAACTTCGACCATGCGTTGCGCCCCGGCGCCGGCGACCATGCCGGGCGGGTCTTGCGCGCGCTGTCGATCACGACCAGGTAGCGGCCGGCGATCGGCGAGATGTCGCGGTCGTGACGCAGCACCCACAGCGACTTGCCGGCCTCGACGCGCGCCTGGTAGTCGTCGTCGAGAATCCCGTGCTGGTCGAGGAACGTGTTCAGCGAAGCCGGGATCCGCACGCAGCCTTTCGAGTGCCGGATACCGAGCAGCGGCTCGAGACGATCGGGGTCGGTCGCATGCATCTGGAAGCGCATCGGCGACTTGCCGCCCTTGCCCCAGCCACGCTCGCCGTCCACCCAGCCGAAGTCGAAGATGCGCATGTCGCGCTTGCCGTAGCCGCGAATGCCGTTGTCGTTCGTCGTGCCTTCCGCGCGGAAGTCCATGTGGTCGGGCGAATGATCGAACACGCCGAGCGGCGTCAGGAAGTGATCGTACTGGCCCGGCCAGCCGGTGGCGACCGGCGACGCGCCGACGAGCATCCACCCGTTGGACGGCGTCGCGCGGAAGTAGATGAACAGTGCCTGCACGTTCGGCGCGCGGTCGACCAGCACGACGTACTCGCCCGCCAGGTCGCCGAGATTCGCATCGGCGAGTGCCTTCTGAAGCCGCACGCCGTACGCGCGCTGCTCGGTCGCGGGCACGTTCAGGCGTCGCGTGACTTCCTGCGTGAAGCGCTTGCGCATGTCGACGGCACGCGCGGTTGCGTCTTTCGCTTCGTCGGCCGACAGCGGCGGATGGCGGCGCGGCGGCGTCGGTGCGGCCGCCTCGGCTTCGCTCGCGGACGTGGCGGATGCCGCCGATTCAGGCGCTGCGGCAGATGCTGCCGATGCCGCGGACACGCCCGATGCCCCGCTCGCCGGCGTTGCATGATGTGCCGCGGAAGGTGCGGAAGCAGACGATGCGCCCGACGGCGCATGCGCGGGCGACGCTGCCGATGCGTTTACTGAGGAGGACGTAGCAGCGGACGACGGCACGTCGGACGCAGCGAACGCAGGCCGATCGACAAGAACGGAAATCGGGAGTGCGGCAGCGAGCCACGTGGCGACTGCGAGGGAACGGCAACGCGGCTTGGGCAGCCACCGCGTCAGATCGGAAAGCATCATGGAGATCGAAGCCATCGGCCGATTCGGCCGCCGCGCAAAGGCGAACGGCGTATCTGCCGCGCGAGCCATCGACGCGCCGGAGTCCTTGCGAATTCCCGACGCCGACGCCTCTTCGCGGTGGAGCCGTTCGCGGATGCGGTGCGATCGGTCCGATGGGCTAATGAGTCGTCAGATCTTTCATTCTACTCGCGCAGGCCGCATCCGGCAGGGCCGAACCCCTGGTTTCGCGGCGGTTTTGCGCTTGGTCACGCTTTGTTTCAACTCGTTGCGACTTGCTGCGTCGCCGCGTGGCAGGCTCATTCGTTTCCGTTGCGCCAGCCGCCAAACAGCGCGCGCCGCCCCGCATGCGGCACGCGTGATGCCGTCGACACCTACTTCGAAATGGCCTCGAGCGCGATGCCTCTGGTGCGCGGCCCCATCAGGCCGATCGCGGCCATCACGATTACCATCGCGCCGGCGATGAACGCGAACACGCCGAACGTGCCGAAGCCTTTCAGCACGGCCGCGATCACGAACGACGAGAAGATCGCCGAGAAGCGGCTCCACGAGTAGACGAAACCGACCGCGCGCGCACGGATCGACGTCGGGAACAGTTCGGCCTGGTACGCATGGAAGCTGTACGACATGATGTTGCTCGCGAGCGTGAGGCCGATGCCGAGCACGATCAGGAACGCGCCCACCGTCGTCTGGCTGAACAGCAGCCCGCAAACGACGATCGCCGCCGCCATCGCGACGATCACCGACTTGCGCTCGAAGCGGTCGGCGATCACGAGGCCGATCAGCGGACCGAGCGGCGCCGCGAGCGCGATCACGCTCGAATACATCAGGCTCGACGTGATCGTGATGCCCTGCTTGATCAGCAGCGTCGGCACCCAGTTCGCGAAGCCGTAGAAGCCGACCGTCTGGAACACGTTGAAGATCGTCATCATGATCGTGCGGCTGCGATACGGCTGCACCCACATGTCGCGGAAGCTGCCGCGCGGCGGCACCGGCTCGGCCGGCGCGGGCGGCGGCAACGGGCGGCCGTATTCGGCTTCGACCTTCGCCTCCAGCGCGCGCATCACGCGGTCGGCTTCGTCGACACGGCCTTGCTGCGCGAGCCAGCGCGGGCTCTCCGGCAGCTCGCGGCGAATCCACCACACGAACAGCGCGCCGTGCGCGCCGATCAGCACGACCCAGCGCCAGCCGTCGAGGCCGAGCGGCGCGTGCGGCACGAGCAGGTACGCGAGGAACGCGACCACCGGCACCGCGACGAAGCCGACCGCCTGCTCGCACGCGAACGCACGACCGCGAATCTGCTTCGGCACGAGTTCGGAGATGTACGTGCCGATCGTCACCATCTCGACGCCGAGCCCGAGCCCGACGACGAAGCGCCAGAAGTTCAGCCCGCCCGCCGTGTCCTGGAACGCCATCACGACGTTGGCGGCCGTGTACCACAGCAGCGACCACGTGAAGATCGCGCGACGGCCGAAGCGGTCCGCGAGGAAACCGCATCCGATCGTGCCGATGAAGAGGCCGGCGAACAGCGCGGCGATGAAGCTCGCGACGCCCGTCGTGCCGAACAGGCCGTGCGTCGTCGCGGACAGGATCCCGCTTTTCACGAGGCCGGGCGCGACGTAGCCGCTGTACAGCAGATCGTAGAGTTCGAAGAAGAAGCCGAGGCTCAGCAGCACGACGAGCTTCCAGACGCTGCGGGTCGGCGGCAGGCGATCGAGGCGGGCTGAAATCGAGCCGGCGTCGATGGAAGAGGACACGGCGGCGGCCCGTGAAAAGCTGTCCGTTGAAACCATCTTGCTCGAGTCTCCTGATCGTGTCGTATGTTGTTGTCCGGCAGCCTGCGGGCCGCCGTCGGGCGAATCGCTGCATTGTACCGGCACGCCGCGCGAGCGGCGTCAGGTGGCGAACCGGTTCGGACACCCCGGTTTCGCGCCGGAGAATATGTAAATTGCGTAACCTTCTGTCGGTTCTGTAAGCCTCGCCGGCCTCGCGCTGCGCCGCCGCAGCCGCGCAGCCGACGCCGGCGCGAGCCCCGCGGGACGGGCGCTGCGCGCCGTCGCACGGCACCGCAGG
>NZ_JAPVQY010000069.1 GCF_027257875.1 Burkholderia sp. IMCC1007 | reverse complement strand
TGATCCGAGGATCAGCTCGCTGCCATCAAGCGCCCACACTTATCGGCTGTTAATTTTTAAAGAGCATGTCTGCGAGGAACTTCGTGTTTCTCAGCAGCGCTGCGTTTTCAGCAGCAGAGAAGCGAAATTATGAACCGTCTTTTTCAACTCGTCAACAACTTTTTTAACTACTTCGTTGCGACGGTTGGGGTTCAACTCCTTGTGCGCCAAGGCTCGACAGCAACCTCGACCGCACCGCTTCCCTTCTTCCCTCCCGCGCCGTGTTTCCGTTAGCGCGAAAGAGGCGTGATTCTAAGCACCCGCCTCCGTCTCCGCAAGCCTTTTGTGAAATTATTTTGAAAAGGCTTAACGAAGTCCGTTGAGCCGCCCCCGGTGATCATGGAAGCGATACGGCAGAACCGCCCTCGGTAGTCCGTGAGCAACTCCGCCGCATCGAGCGCAGCGCTCCGCCGCTCACCTCCCCACCATCGCCCTCACCACCCCGTCCCGCCGGATCAACCCGTGATACAGCGCAGCGGCAAAGTGCGCGAGGAACGTCGCGAAGAACAGGTAGGCCAACACCCGATGCGCGACCCGGAGCCAGGCAAACGCCACTGGATCAGCGGAAATCAGCGCCGGCAACTGCACGCCGCCCCCCAAAGTCACCGGATATCCGCCCGCCGACAACATCGCCCACCCGATCAGCGGCATCGCGAGCATCAGCACATACAGCACCAGATGCGAGCCATGCGCGGCAACCTTCTGCCACCAAGGCAAATCGGCAGGCAGCGCCGGCGGCTTCGAGGAAAGCCGCACCACGATCCGCACACAAACCAGCACCAGCACGGCGATCCCCAATGGCTTGTGCAGCGCCACCAGGAAATCATGCCGTCGGGAAACCGACGCCACCATCCCCACGCCGACGAACAGCATCGTGAGAACCATCGCGGCCATCACCCAATGCAGCAGCCTCGCCGGCAAGCCAAACGTCGTAGCAGACTTCATCATCGTCCCTCCGCACTCAATCGCGCCGCACCGGCCACGCCGGCCTCTTCACTCGTCCTGCGCAGATACGAATCCGCATACGCCGCCGACCGCGCCGCCAGCAACGGATCCCCCGACACCTGGATCCCCTGCGGCAACACCGTCGGGTCGTAATTCACGTCGCGGCACGGCCCGCTGTCCTGCGGCTCCACGCGATCGAGCACGAGCGTGCCCGCATCGATCGTCATCCGCTGCGCGGGCCAGACTTTCGTCGCGTCGTCCACCGGGTCGCCGGGCTCCGCCAGCGTGACGAGCAGCTTCCACTTCTGCGCACCGTCCGCGATGCGCCGCGTCACGTCCTTCTGCAACACGTTCGGATCGGCGGCCGTCGCGACGTCCGCGGCGCCGGCCGTCTGCTCCGGCACGACGCGCCACCTCACCGCCTGGCGCTTGCCCGCCGCGTCGACGAAGTAAAACGCGTTAAGCCCGTAATAGCTTTCGGTGACGTAGCTCGCGCTGGGCTTCGCACCCTTCACCCATTCGCGGAAGGCGGCCGTCTCCGGATGCGTGCCGAAAAATGCCTTCACCTTCGCCGGATCGGGCTTGCCCGTCGCCGGATCCGGCTTCGTCGCGAGCAACTGCGCATAGAACGCCTTCGGCGTCGCCACCGGAAACACCGGCATCGCGTTCATCCCGGTCCGCCATTGCTGGCCATCGGGCGCGGTGAGCTTCAGCGCGAGGCTGCGGATCGGCACGCTGCTGTCGGGCGCATACGGATTGCCGCCCGGCAGCGCGAACCGGCCGACCACCGGCGTGCGCACCGCCTTGAAGAACGGCGCGACCGAATACGCGCTCGCGGCGCCGTTGCCTTCGAAGTAACCGGTCACGCACACGCCCTTCGCGTGATTGCGCCGAAAGCCCGGATGCTCGCCGCCGGCCGTCTGCAGCGCGTCGACGAGCCGGTGCGGGGTCAGGCGCGCCGGCGCGAGCCAGCCGCCGACATACCCGAACGCCACGGCCACGCCGGCCACCGCGCCGCCGATCACGGCCCAGCGCCACCACCCGCGGCCGGGCTCGCGCGGCGGCGAAGAAGAGGATGATTGCTTCATGGATGCACTCCCGATCGTCAGATCATTGTCGAACACACGTAGGACGCCACCCGCGCCGCTTTATTCCATGAAGAAACTTTTCGTATGCTGACGGAATAAGCGGCGCCGACCGGCGTCCTACGCAGCATCTCCACGCCTTTCGGCTACGGCCCGGCCATGCCCTCAAACGCCCTCGACGACGACGCATTGCGCGAACTCATCCCCCGGCTGCGGCGCTTCGCGCTCTGGCTGGCGCGCGACGTCCATGCGGCCGACGATCTCGTCCAGTCGACGCTCGAGCGCGCGCTGTCGCGCTGGGCGAGCCGCCGCGAAGACGCATCGTTGCGCAGCTGGCTCTTCACGATCCTTTACCGGCAGTTTCTCGACGGCAAACGCAGCGCGAAACGCTATGCGTGGCTGCTGGGCCGGATCCGCACCGACGACGAGCCGCACTGGCCGTCCGCCGAACGCGAGGTGGCCGCGCGTGCGACGCTCGAAGCGTTCGGCCATCTGTCCGAAGAGCAGCGCAGCCTGCTGCTGCTCGTCGCGGTCGAGGGCTTCACGTATCAGGAAGTCGCTGACTTGCTCGACGTGCCGATCGGCACGGTGATGTCGCGACTCTCCCGCGCGCGCCGGGCGCTGCGCCAGCTCAGCGACGGCGAGCTTCCCGCTCCTTCCCTTCGATTGATGAAATGAACGACCTCCGCCCAGACGAACACGATCTCCAGGCCTATGTCGACGGCCAGCTCGACGACGATGCGCGCGCCGCGGTCGAACGATATCTCGCGCTGCATCCGGAGACCGCGGAACAGGTGAAGCAATGGCAGCAGGATGCGCAGCGGTTGCGCGCCGCGCTGGAGAGCGTGCGGATGCCCAGCGAGAATTCTGCGCTCGACCCGGCCGCGATTCGGGCGCGGCGGGCGGAGCGCACGCGGATGCGGTTCGCGATGGCGGCTTCGTTCGTGCTCTGCATCGGGCTGGGGACTTTCGGCGGGTGGCAGGCACGCGGGTGGAACGCAGCGCCGCCCATCGCGCCGATGAGCGACGCGATCGAGGCTTACCGGATGATGGTGGTCGATCAGACGGCGAAGGTGGATTACCGGCCGACCGGTGCGGGAGATTTGCAGGGGTGGCTCACCAGGCGCGTCGGCGCGTCGGCGAAGCTGCCGGATTTGAGCACGGCGGGGTTCAGGCCGGTCGGCGGACGGTTGTTTACGACGGACAGCGGAGCCACGGCCGCAATGGTGCTCTATCAGGACGATACGGGGCGGACGCTGAGCTTCTATCTACGGCCGGCGGAATCGGAACACCGGCTGCTGCCGGCCGGGCAACGCGTGGATGGCGCGTTGCTGGCGCGGTATGGATCCGCGCGCGGGATGAATTTTGCGGTGGTCGGGCCGGCGGATAGTCTTGGGGAGAAGGCGGTTGTGCAGGCGCTTGACGCGCAGACGTAAGTGATACGATGCGCGGCCTCGCCGAACGGCCGCCTGCAGGCGTCGTTGTAAGGGGCTGCCGGCGATCGGCGTGCCCCGCTCACCGTTCGAGCGCACAGCGTTTGAAGTTGATTCTGAGCCGCTTGTCCACATCAGATAGGCAAGCCGATGTTTTGAACGAGCATCCGCGCCCTCACCTTTGCCTGCCACAGCGTTTCGAGTGAATTTGCCCGCGGGATATCCACATTTCGAACGTTACTGTGGTCGGTTGGCCGCACGTTGATCGCCTCACCGCTTCAAAACGCTCAAAGCCCCGCCATATGGGCCTCGCGGCGCGATGAAATCATCGGCGCTCGGAACACTCACGCGCTTGTTGCACAGGCTTTTGATTGATTCCGGTGCAGGATTATCAACAAACTTTTCAACATGAAGCGCGGTACGAATAGCGGAACGCGTCGGATCTGCGTGTATCGCGAAACGGCCGATGCACGCGGGCTGTGAGCGTGTCACAGCGTTTTCGCTCGGATTTGCGGTGGTTGCCCACAGCCATTGCAATGCGCCCGCGGCTTGCGCGTCAGCGCGATCGAGCGAGCCCCTAATGAGTTCGCCAGGATCGAACTACCGTCGTGGCGGGATGCGTGCGGCGATACCCGGCGACGTCTTCATCACCTGATACGTCATCGCTTTTGCTCAGATGATTCAGTCGTCACGAGATCGCGACTCGAAACTCAAAGCACCTCGCACGGGATCGTGGCGAAACACCGTGGCTCCCCATGAGCACGATTCGAGGCGCGCCGCTGTGAGATGCCTGCTTACCACCGTCAGCGCGCGCGACTTCGCAATCGACCGGACGATCTTCGACTTTGTGATGCTTGCTCGCATCGAGGAAGCGAATCGCGTCCAACAGGATCGCGTTGCTCGTCAGCCGTCCTTCGGCCATGTAGACCAGGCATTCGCCTGTGCGGCCACCGAAGGCGATCAGCTCCGAGACGCGATAACGCATCGCATCGTTCCGTTCGGCGATATCTGCACGGACGATGGACACAGGCGCAGGACATCTTCACTCAAGCGTCTGCCGTTACCGACCTCGACACGCGC
Organism: Burkholderia sp. IMCC1007; assembly: GCF_027257875.1. Classification (GTDB taxonomy): domain Bacteria; phylum Pseudomonadota; class Gammaproteobacteria; order Burkholderiales; family Burkholderiaceae; genus Burkholderia. The sequence goes on along the minus strand of NZ_JAPVQY010000069.1, from coordinate 33,692 downwards.
GCGGTCAGCGCACACCGCGCCTCCTTGCCAGTCAACCGGGATTGCGAACGTCATGTCGGCTGCTCGTCGGATCGCGAATGCCCGCGATTCTACAGACCAGGCCTTCACCGATCGACCGCAGGCCTCACAGCCTGCCGATCCGGTTGTCCATCCGTCGCACGCGGTGCATATCCCGCCCGGATCACAGTCGACGGACTGTGCTTATCCAAAGGTGTTAACGTAGTTCGTATATATACGTAGTGATAGTTAACAAGCGCGCCGCCTCACAGTGGATAACCTCCGTAACCTGCTGAATTTTCAGCCCGAAGCGGAATGCATAACCACAGGCAATGCAGACGAAAAGCTCTGTGGAGCACAGAACAACTTTTCGTCGATTCGCCGGCCGCCCGACATATCCTCAATCGTTCCACTGTGAATTCAGAGGCTTCCCGGACGGTTATCCAGAGGCGAATGTGGATAACCTCACAGCGCGTCGACACGTTTTGCTGTGACGCGAAGACGTGAAGCCGACGTCCGCGGCCGCGCCGCGCAACATCGATCGCCAGCGCCCGCACGCAGCCGATTCAAAAAATTTTCACGAAGGGGCTTGTGCTCCTCCAAAACCCTCTCTATAATTCGCGGCTTCTTAGGCTCGTAGCTCAGTTGGTTAGAGCACCACCTTGACATGGTGGGGGTCGTTGGTTCGAATCCAATCGAGCCTACCAACGAACAAAATGAAGGGGTCCGGCAGCGCGAATTGCCTACAGGCAATCCGGCTCGCCAAACATACAAACGCCACGCGGCAACATCGCGTGGCGTTTTTCTTTTTGCGGCCGAAACAACGCATGCAGCCCCGATGCGTTGCAGGTTCCCCGAACGGCACCGCACTCCACTCAATGCAGGTGCTTCAATTTGTCAGGATTGCGTACGACATAGATCGCGATGATCTTCCCGTCGTCGATCTCGAGCGCCGTGGTCTGCAGTTCGCCGTCGGCTTCCAGCGTGACGAACCCCGGCAACCCGTTGATGAAGCCGGCCCGCACGAGCTTCGACGCGTGCGTGGCAAACAGCCGGGCCAGGTATTCGTGCACCTTCATCACGCGCTCGAAGCCGAACACCGGCTTGCCCGCGGCCGTACGCTTGCCGCCGCCGTCCGAATGCAGGCTCACATCCTCGGCGAGCATCGCGCCGAGCGCGCGCATGTCGCCGCTGCGCGACGCCGCGAAGAACGCCTCGGCCAACTCGATTCCGCGCTGCTTCTCGACGTGAAACCGCGGTCGCGCATCGCGCACATGTGTGCGCGCCCGCGCGGCGAGCTGCCGGCACGCAGCCGGCTCACGCTGGAGGGTGGCCGCGATCTCGTCGAACTCGAGGCCGAACACGTCGTGCAGCAGGAACGCCGCGCGTTCGAGCGGCGACAGCCGTTCAAGCGCGAGCATCAGCGGCAGCGTGACGTCCTCCTGTTCATCTTCGTCGACAAGCGGCTCGGGCAGCCACGGGCCGATATAGGTCTCGCGCTGGTGTCGTGCCGACTTCAGCTGGTCGAGACACATGCGCATCACCATCCGGCGTAGAAACGCCTCGGGCACGCGCACCTCGGTCCGATCGACGTCCATCCAGCGGATGAATGCGTCCTGCACCATGTCCTCGGCATCCGCGACGGAACCGAGCATCCGGTACGCGACACGGATCAGCGTGCGACGCAGCGGATCGAAGCTCGCCGCCGCGTCGGCCCGGTCCTCGGCGCTGCCTGCAGCCGGATCGACGCTCGTCATCAGCCCACCATCTTCGCGGCAGCGGCCTTCGCTTCTGCCGGATCGATCCACAGCCCGAAGCCGACGGCAAGCCGGTTCCAGCCGTTGATCACGTTGATCATCAGCGTGAGTTTCACCTGTTCCTCCTGGCTGAAGTGATCGTTCAGCGCGGCATACGCGGCGTCGCGCGCGCCATGGCCTTCCGACAGCCGCGTGAGCGCATCGGTCCAGCCGAGCGCCGCGCGTTCGCGGTCGGTGTAGCAGGGCGCTTCGCGCCACGCGGCCAGCAGGTTGATGCGCTGCTCGGTCTCGCCTTGCTCGCGCGCCTCGACGGTGTGCATGTTAAGGCAGTTCGCGCACGCGTTGATCTGCGACGCGCGGATCTTGACCAGCTCGATCAACGTCGGCTCGAGGCTCCCGGCAGCGGCGGCCGACACGGTCATCCAGCTCTTCATCAGCGCGGGCGCGGCGGCAAACGGATTGAGTTTCGCAGTCATGGTGCCTTCTCCTTTCGTGTGGGTTCCGGTGATATGACGAGCGAGCACCCCGCGCGTGTGACATCGACGCAAAAAATTTTCAAAGCCACGAGAAAAGTTTGGTCCTGCGCGAAGGGCAGAGCGGTTGAGCAGCGCGTCGACGGCCGCGATCACCCTATGTGGATCACGGCGGCCGACATCGACGGCATGACTGCGTTCGTCGGACGAAGCCGCATCGCGCGGCTTTCACGGGCGCGGCGCGAATGTCACCTGCCGTCAGCAGCGCAACCGGCGGGCATGCGCGTTGCGACCCTCGGCGCAGCCCCGCCGCGCATGCGCGTCCGGCCATTCGTCACACCGGCGCGCCTCATGGCAGATACTTTCAATTTTCTTTCTGTTTTGTTTCACCCTAAATCCGATTCGCGACGGTCACATTTCTGGACCATACTGTTCTGCACGGGCAGACGTAGTGACGCCGCATCAGCGGCCCGGCGCGCGCGCCGGTTGCCCGACGACGCAGCACCGAAGGTCGCACGTCAGCCGCGCGCATCCCAGCGCAAGGCTTTCCTTTTTCCGGCAACGCAACGCAGCGAATCGCGACGTGGACGGTGAACCGATGAGCCTCCTTGCATCCCAGCTTCAGCGCCGTTACCAGGACGTGCGCGCCCATAGCGTCGCATTGACCGCGACGCTGTCCGCCGAAGATCAGGCCGTGCAGTCGATGCCCGACGCGAGTCCGGTGAAATGGCATCTCGCGCATACGACCTGGTTCTTCGAAACCGTCGTGCTGATGCGCCGCGTGCCCGGCTACGCGCCGTTCGACGACGCGTTCCAGTTCCTCTTCAATTCCTATTACGAAGCGCTCGGCCCGCGCCATCCGCGCCCGCAGCGCGGGCTGCTCACGCGTCCGTCGCTGGGTGAAGTGCATGCATACCGGCAGCACGTCGACGCGGCGATGCTGCACGCGCTCGCGAGCGCCGCCCCGACGTTGCTCGCAGCGATCGCGCCCGAGATCGAGCTCGGCCTGCATCACGAGCAGCAGCACCAGGAACTGCTCGTCACGGACATGCTGCACGCGTTCTCGTGCAATCCGCTGAAACCGGCGTTCCGGCCGCGCAACGGCGCCGATACGCACGCGGCGCTGGCCGCGGGCGACGCAGGCCCGTTGCGCTGGCTGCATCAGGCGGGCGGGCTCGTCGAGATCGGCCACGACGGCGACGCATTCTCGTTCGACAACGAACGGCCGCGTCACACGGCACTCGTGCAGCCTTGCGAGATCGCGAACCGTCTCGTGACGAATGCGGAATTCGCCGCGTTCATCGCGGATGGCGGCTACGCGCGTCCCGAATACTGGCTGTCCGACGGCTGGGCAACGGTGCAGCGGGAAGGGTGGCAAGCGCCCGCGTACTGGATCCCGGACGATCACGACGGTGCCGGTGCCGGTGCCGGTGCCGGCGCCGGTGACGGCACCGCGCGCGCATGGCGCACGTTCGGCGTGCACGGCGTGGAATCGTTCGCACCCGATGCGCCGGTGTGTCACGTGAGCTTCTACGAAGCGGCCGCGTACGCGGAATGGGCGGGCGCACGCCTGCCGACCGAATTCGAATGGGAGGCCGCCTTCGGCCTGGACGGCATTCAGCAGATGCTCGGGCACGTCTGGCAGTGGACACGTTCGTCCTACGAGCCGTATCCGGGCTTTCGGCCGCTCGCGGGTGTCGCGGCCGAGTACAACGGCAAGTTCATGGTCGGCCAGCAGGTCCTGCGCGGCAGCAGCATCGCGACGCCGCCGGGGCACGCACGGCCGACGTACCGCAATTTCTTTCCGCCGGCCGCGCGCTGGCAATTCATGGGGGTGCGACTTGCGCGAGACGCCTGACCTCAGGGCCACGAGAGGTGGCCTGCAACCCGCCCGCGATTCGCGGCCGAGCGCGTTCGAGCGCGACCTGATCGACGGACTGTCGCGCACGCCGCGCAGCATCCCGCCGAAATACTTCTACGATGCGGCCGGCTCCGCGCTGTTCGACCGCATCTGCGAACTGCCCGAGTACTACCCGACTCGCACCGAGCTCGGCATCCTGCGCGATCGCGCGGCCGAGATCGTGCAGCGTGTCGGCCCGCATGCGGACATCGTCGAATTCGGCGCGGGTTCGCTCGAGAAGATCCGCGTGCTGCTGGACGCATGCGCGGACAACTACGCGAACGCGCCGGCGCGCTACGTACCGATCGACATTTCGGCCGACTATCTGCACGGCGCGGCCGCGCGGCTGCGTAACGCGTATCCGTGGCTCGACGTCGCGCCGATCGCGGCGGACTACACGAAGGCCGAGCAACTGGCCGAGCTGACCGAGACGCCGCGGCGGCGCATCGGCTTCTTCCCGGGCTCGACGATCGGCAACTTCTCGCCGGAGGAGGCCGACGCATTCCTGCGCGATGCGGCGCGCCTGTTGCGCGGCGGTGGGCTGCTGGTCGGCGCGGATCTCGTGAAGGACGCGCGCACGCTGCATCACGCGTACAACGACGCGCAGGGCGTGACAGCGCAGTTCAACCTGAACCTGCTGGTGCGTGCGAACGCCGAGCTCGGCGCGGATTTCGATGTCGACGCGTTCTCGCATTGCGCGTTCTACGACGCCGAGCGGCAGCGCATCGAGATGCATCTGGTCAGCGACATCGCGCAGACGGTGCACGTGCGCGGCCACGCGTTCCGCTTCGAGGCCGGCGAGCGCATTCACACCGAGAACTCGCATAAGTTCACGATCGACGGCTTCCATGCGATCGCGCGCCGCGCCGGGTTCGAGCCCGATACCGTGTGGACCGACGCGGACAACCTGTTCAGCGTGCACTGGCTGCGCAGCGTCGACGATATCCGCGCGTAACGTGTGCGGTTGCGAATCGCTCGCGTCGCGAAGGGGCGGGCGGTTCGCTTGTTTGCTCCGCCCGCCCGGCTTGGTGCCGGAAATTCCCGTTTCTACCGGCCCGATGCATCGCTGCAATGGTGTTTCGAGCACGGCCTCTTCCTTGTCCCGCAAGGCTTTGCGGGTGCCCGTAAACGTCCGTTACCTGTCTCGCATACCGGTTTCACCTGTGTCAGTGTGCGGTGCCTACACTCCGAACCGTAGTCACATGACGCACGATACGTGCAGGGAGTCGCGAAATGAGCAAGAAACTTATTCTCGGTGCAGTTCTCGGTGTAGCGGCGCTGGCGGCGTCGGGCGTCGCATCGGCCCACGTCGACCTGGCGGTCGGCATCGGCGTGCCGGGCGTCTACACGGCGCCGGCGCCCGTCTACGTGGCGCCGCCTCCGCCGGTCGTGTATGCGCCGGTCGGCTATCGCGACGACGGTTGGCGCGGCGACGGCTGGCGTCAGCGTGAATGGCGCGAACGCGAATGGCGCCGGCATGAATGGCGCGAGCACGAATGGCGAGATCGCGGCGGCTGGCGTGGCGGCCGCTGGGACTAAGCGGCCCGGTTGATCGCCCAACAGGAGAGTGAAAACATGATGCCCGTTCGATCCGTCAGGCTGGGTGCCGCCGCCACTATGGTTGCGCTCGCAACGATCGGCAGCGCGCACGCGGCGGGCTGCATGAAGGGTGCGGTGGTCGGCGGTGTGGCCGGCCACTATGCGGGGCACCACGCCGTGGTCGGCGCGGTCGGCGGCTGTATCGTCGGCCGTCACATGGCGAAGAAGCACGCGCAAGAACAGGCCGCGCAGCACAAGGCTGCGGCGCAGGGCGGGCAGCCCGCGCAGTAAGCGACCTCGTCACCGGGGCGATGCCGTGGCGTCGCTCCGGTGCGTCGTTCCCGTGTTCATGCCTGTTCCGGATCGTTCCTGCGAATGCACCCCGCATCCGTTGTTACGATCATTTACAACGTCGTGCGGCGCGAATTTTGCGCGTTCATAGAATGCAGTCACACAAACGCGCTCGAGGGAGCACAAGATGAAACAGCAACGATATCTGTCGGTCCTGACGGCCGCGCTGCTCGCGCTCGGCTCGGTGTCGGCCTATGCGGCGGCCGGCGGCAACGGCGGGGGCAACGGTGGTGGTCATGGCGCGGGCGGGTCGGGCGGCAACGCGGGCGGCATGTCCGGCGGCCACATGAGCGGCCAGGCCCTGAGCAACTCGAACGGCATGCATGCGGGCGACCGCGACAAGGGCCTGTCGCGCGCGGCGGACCGCTCGGACACGATCGCCGACCGAGCCGGCGCACAGCCGGGCCGGGGTCACACGCACGCGCATGGCCATACCGCGCATGCGTCGACGTCCACGCATCATTCGCGTCGCAACGCGTTCGGCCGCACGCTGTAAGCGCAGCCGGTGAATGCAGGAGAAGGGCGCTTCGGCGCCCTTTTTTCATGGTGAAAACGCAACGTGGCCGGCCAGCGAAAACATCGTGCCGACCCGATTTGCAACCAGCTGTAACGGCGTCGCACGCACGCGAGAATACGGCTTGCTTTCACGCGGATGGAAAGAGCGACGCGGGGGTACTGACCACCATCGACAAAGGTCGATCCTGCCAATAAAAAGGGCGGCTCGTCGCCGCCCATCGTCTTACCGCCCGGCGCCGGCCCGCCGCGCCGCGGGTTCGAACAGTGCGTCGGCCTGCCTGACCCGCACGAAGCGCGCCGCACCGTCGCCGTCCACCAGCGCACGGAAATGCGCTTCGCCGCACGCGAGCTTCGCACGCTCGTGCTCGCTCGACACATCGCCGTCCGCATTCGGCGTATCGACGACGAAGTACAGCCGCTCGCCGCCGTCCTGCTCCGCGAGCACGGCCCAGTCCGGGTGATAGCTGCCGAGCGGCGTCGGCACGCGGAACCACGCGGGCAGCTTCGCATACAGCTTCACGCCGTCGTGCGCTTCCAGCGCGTCGGCGAATGCGCGTTCCGCATCGGTTTCGCACACGACGGCCTCGTGGATCGACTTCCGAGCATCGGGCCGCAGGTTGCGCAGATAGCCGGTCAGCGCCTCGCTCTCGAACGATTCGAGCGCATGCACGTGGCGCTCGCCGAGCTTGCGATACGCGATGCCCGCCACCAGCGCGAGCCGCTTGCAGCGATTGATCGCATCGGCCGCGAGCGTGATGAACTGCTGCGGATTCACGCGGAAATCGTCGAGCCGGCCGCTGTCGGCGAGGATCGTCGCGAGCGAGCGGCGCGTGAGCTGCGTGCGGTCCTGCAGCTCGGTGAGCAGATCGGGCAGCGGCAGCTCGCCTTCGTCGATCAGCACGGTGCCCGCGCCGCCCACTTCGATCGCTTCGATGCCGGCCTTGCCGATGTCGATCTCGGCCTTGCGCCATTGCAGCCGCGCGCGCGCGATGTCCGGCGCGCTGCGCAGTGCGGCCGTGCAGTCGCGCACGAGCTTCGCGTTGTCGAACTCGACGCTGTACACGGTGCGATGGCGGATGCGGTCCCACAGCGCGCGGAAGTCGTCGCCGAACACGACCGCCTTGCCCGACGCGTCGCGCCGCAATGCGATCGCGCGGCGCTCGTCCGCATTGCGCACCGCGAAGCGGCCCGACAACTTGCGCAGCGTCGCGACGATGGGCGCACGCAGCGTCTCGAACGCTTCGGGCAACACGAGCGCGCTCTGGCGCAGCGCATCCTTCAGCCGGTCGAGCACCTTGCCCTGCGCGTCGACGTAGCCCTGCTCGTGCAGATGCGTCCACAGCACGCGCGACAGCTCGATGCCGAGCGCATGCGCGGGGCCGTCGCCTTCCTGCACCGGCAGCGCCGCGAACTGGTGTTCCTCGACGATCCCGAAACGGATGCCGGTGTCGGCTTCGATTTCCTTCTGCAGGTTCTCGGCGAACGACTCGTAGCGCTCGGTCGCGATCACGGTAAGCGTGTTCACGCCCGGATCGCGCACGCGCTCGCCGTCCTGGTCGACAGCGAGGCGCAGCCCGCGGCCGAGCGTCTGACGGCGTTCGCGTTCGGTCTGGATGTCGCGCAGCGTGCAGATCTGGAACACGTTCGGGTTGTCCCAGCCTTCCTTCAGCGCGGAGTGCGAGAAGATGAACTTCAGCGGCGTGTCGAACGACAGCAGCGCTTCCTTCTCGCGCATGATGAGGCCGTATGCGCGCTCCGCGTTCTCGCGGGCGGCGGCGCTGCTCTCGCTCGTGTCGGTCCAGCCACCCTTGCGGTCGATCGAGAAGTAGCCGTTGTGCGCGCGTTCGACCTCGAGCGCGATGTCGACGCCGTCGAACAGCGCACGGTAGGCCGGCACGCGCGCCGCGCGCGCATATTCCTCTTCGAAGATCAGCGCGTAGTCGCCCTTCACGGGCACGCCGTTCTCGTCGTAGCGGCGATAGCGCTCGACCGAATCGACGAAGAACAGCGACAGCACCTTCACGCCGCGTTCGGCCAGGCGCAGCTCCTTGTCGAGATGCTCGCGAATCGTGCGGCGGATCATCTCGCGCTGCACGGCGAGCGTGTCGATGTCGCCGAACGCCTCGCCGAGCGACAGGAACGCCTCGCCTTCCGGATGACGCAGCTCGACGTATTCGGCGCCCTTCACCGCATGCACTTCGCCGATCCGCAGCCCCGCATACAGCGCGCGCTTGGTCAGCCGCTCGAGATCGTCACCGTCGGTCGCCGACACGATCTGGCGCTTCACGCCGGCCGCGGTCGCGACGTCGAGCTCGACGCGCGCGCTGATCGCGCCGCGCCGGTTCGACACGCCGACGAGCCGCACGTACGGCTTGTTGTGCGCATCCTCGACGATCGCCGACGCGATCTCGATCTGCTTGACGAGCTTGCGCTCGTACGCGTCGACCGCATCGAGCCGGTACACCATGTGGTGGCGATCGACGTGCGTGGCCGAATAGCGCAGCGTGCAGAGCGGTGCCATCGCGGCGAGCGCTTCGCGCCCGCGCCCTTCGAGGCCGCCGTCGACGCTTTGCGGCTCGTCGACGATCACGATCGGCCGCGTCGCGCGGATCAGGTCGATCGGCTTCTCGCCGCCGGTCTTCTCGCTGTCCTTGTAGAGGTTGTTGATCTCTTTCTTGTTGATCGCGGCGACCGTCATCACCATGATCTGGATCGCCGCGCTCGCCGCGAAGTGGCGCACCTGGCCGAGCTTCGCGGAGTCGTACAGGAAGTAGTCGTACGGCACGCCTGCATACAGCGCGCGGAAGTGATCCTCGGTGATCGACAGCGTCTTGTGCACGCCTTCCTTGATCGCGATCGACGGCACGACGATCACGAATTTCGTGAAGCCGTAGCGGCGGTTCAGCTCGAAGATCGTGCGCAGGTACACGTAGGTCTTGCCGGTGCCGGTCTCCATCTCGACGGTGAAGTCGCGCGAGCCGGGCAGGCCGGACGGCGGCAGGCCGCCGCGCAGTTGCACGTCGGCGAGATTGCGCGCGAGCGCGTCGTCGGTCAGCGACAGCCGGTTGCCGACGCCTTGCTCCGATACCGCGAAACCGAGCGAGCCTTGTGCGGCGGCGGTCGTGCCGGGCGCGGCGTTCGCGAGCACGCTGAAGTCGCCGCGATACGATTCCTGGCCGCGAAACAGGTCGCAGACGGCGTCGATCGCCTCGCGCTGGTAGTCGAGATCCGCTTCGAAATGCAGCCGCATCACAGGCTCCGCACGCGCTTCACGCCGTGCTGTTCGAGCAGCGCGGCGAGATTGAGCTTCGCGACGTCGTCGACGAAGCCGCTGTCGCGGAACAGGCACGTGACGTCGCGCGACGCGCCGGTCGCGTCCAGCAGGTCGACGATGCCGTCGGCGAGCGGGCCCGCGTCGTCGCGCGAAACGCGCGCATCGAAGCACGCGACGATCGCGCGGCCGATCAGGTGCACCGTCTTGCCGGCCACCTGGTGATGCTCGACCGGCGTGCACAGGTCGAGGCCGAGCTTCAACGTGAGCTCGGCGAGCAGGTCGTCCTCGGTGCGGCCGGTCTTCACGTGTTCGACGGATGCGAAGAGCGCATGGTCGAAGTCGTCGCGGCGCGGGTCCCACTCGATCACGTTGGTCGTGTCGAGCCGGTACACGCGGAAACCGAGATCGCCATAGCTTTCCGGATAGTCGCGCGCGACCTGCTGCGCGGCGCGGCGCAGGCGTTCCTTCGTGATTTCGGCGAGCGTCAGCGGCTTCTTCAGCTTCGCGCAGAAATCGGCGGCGGCGGCCTGCGTCTTGTCGCGGCGGTCGAGCGCCTCGGGCAGCTGTACGAGGATGTAGCGGCGCGCGCCGCCGTCGGTCGCGTTCACCTGCATCACCGCATGGCCGGTCGAACCGGAGCCGGCGAAGCAGTCGAGCACGATGTCGTCGCCGCGCGTGCACCAGCCGATCACGGCGGCCGCGAAGTCGACCGGCTTCGGCAGGTCGAACGGGATCCCGAGCGTCTTGAGCAGCGCGTCGTCGGAGCCGGCGAACGGCAGCACCGACGGCACGTTCTCGTACATGTTCTCGTCGAGGTAGTAGATCCGCTGCGGCTGCGTGGTTTCATCCGGGCCGAATTCGATCTGGCCGCGCTCGATCAGCGCCTGCATCGTCGCGGGCGGATTGCGCCAGCCGCGCGCCGGCATCGCGCACGGCTTGCCGGTGACCGGGTGGATCAGCGGCGTGAAATACTCGTCCGGCGCCTTCTTCTTGTTCGGCCACGCCATCGACACGAGGCGGTACACGCGGCCATCTTCCGACAGCCGGTCGTACATCACTTCGCCGCCGGACAGGTTGGTCTGCGCCTTCATCCACGCGCGGTATGCCTTCTGCGCGTCCTTCGCGTTGCCGCTGCGGTACATCGCGTCGTGCGCGGCGTCGAGCATGCGCTGCGCGTTGCGCTTCGGGCGCTTGAGCGGCGCCTGCTCGAGCAGCGTCTCGGCGTTGCGCGCGAACAGCACCAGCGATTCGTGCTGGTACGCGACGCCGCGCGCGTCGCCCTTCGGATTGCGCTTGTCCCAAACGGCCACACCGAGCTCGTTCTCCTCGCCGAAGATCTCGCGCAGCATCAGCACGAGCGCATGCACTTCGTGCTCGTCGATGTGCACGGCGATCAGCCCTTCGTCGGACAGCAGCGCGTGCGCGAGCTTCAGGCGCGGATACATCATGTTCAGCCAGTCGGTATGGAACCGGCCGTTCGCCTCGGTGTTGGTGCTGCGCTTCACGCCGGCGTCGGTCTGGCCCGTCATCGCCAGGTAGTGGCGGATGCTGTCGCTGAAGTCGTCCGGATAGACGAAGTCGCTGCCGGTGTTGTACGGCGGGTCGATGTAGACGAGCTTCACCTTGCCCGCGTAGCTCTTGTGCAGCAGCTTCATTACGTCGAGGTTGTCGCCCTCGATCACGAGATGGCGCGTGTCGTCCCACGCGACGCTGTCGCCGGGGCACGGGCGCAGCGTGCCCGTCGACGGCGTGAGCGCGGCCTGGCGCGCGCTGCGCTTGCCGTGCCAGTGAAAGCCGTAGCGCTCTTCGGCGTCGCCGACCGTGCGTTCGCCGACCAGCGCCTTCAGCACGTCGACGTCAACCGACGCGCCGTCCGGGCCTTCGGTCACGAGTTCGGGGAACAGCGCCTTCAGGCGCGCGACGTTGTCGGCGGTGAAATCCGTCGACATCGCCTGCGGGCTCGCCGCATCGAGTTTCTGCATCGTTTTTTCCATCGGAACCCGGCCGCGTGCGCCAGGACGTCGGGCGCACTCACGGCTCCGGCGGCAATGGCCACCCGGGCAAACCCGAAACGCTAGCGAGTCGGTCGGCGCAGGTCAAGGGCCGATGTGAGCCGAGCGGGCGCGCATCGGCCGCGATCGCCCGCCGGACGGGCCGCAAGCGGGTTCGGGCCGGTTGTCGCACGGGCGGCCGACGGCCGCGTCGCGGGCCCTTCGCGCCGCCGCGGCAACGACGAAAAAAAGGGCACGTTCGGCGCCCGGCGCCGGCGTGCCCCGCATGGAGAAATCCCGGATGGAGGGTGCGGCAGGGCCCGACGGGCCCCGCCCGGGTGACCGCGTCAGGTCAGAAGCGCGTCCGGATGCCCGACGTCAGTTCGAGCTGGTTCTTCGCGCCGAACGTCGACGACACCGTGTAGCCGCCGTGCAGCTTCATGTAGTCGCCGGCCAGGTACACCTCGGTGCGCTTGCTCAGGTGATAGAACACCGACCCGTAGATCGTCTCCTTGAAGCCGTTGGCGACGCCGTTGGTCAGGCTGAACGCACCGAGGTTCGCATTCGGCGTGAAGCCGTCCGCGTTGTTCGCGGCGTTCTTGATCCGCATCTGCTGGTAGCCGAGCTCGTAGTCGAGCGGGCCCTTCGGCGCGATCTTCATCGACACCGTCCACGAATCGTCGTGACGCTGGCCGAGCGGGCCCTGGTCGCCGTTGTAGCGGAAGTAGCCGGCGTTCAGGCGCACGATGCTGAACGTGTAGTCGCCGCCCACCGAGAACGTCTGGTTCCTGAAGCCGTTGTGGTTCACGTGGTTATAGAAGCCCGACACGGCGAATGGTCCGCCGTTGTAGCCGAGCGCGGCCTGGTACGCGGAGCCGGTGGCGAACGAGGTCGAGTTGCTGAACTGGTAGCCGGCGCTCGCGAAGATGCCGTTGCTGAACAGCTTCTTCCACGCGACGCCGTTGTTGTAGCGCGTGCCGGTCGGGCCGGCCGCGTAGAAGATCATCTGCTTGAAGTTGTTCGAGTTGGTCCAGCCGCCTTCCTCGGTCGTCAGCTTCGCGGAGCCGTACGCGTCGCCGTAGATCGCCGATGCGTCGCGCGCGATCGTGTTCTGGAAGCCGGCCGTCAGCTTGCCGAAGCGCTCGTCCTCGACGCCCACCCATGCGTCGCGGTCGAAGATCTGGCCTTCGTCTTCCATCTGGCCGTTCGCGACGACGAATTCGCTTTCGAGGCGGAAGATGATCTTCGTGCCGCCGCCGATGTCTTCGGCTCCGCGCAGGCCCCAGCGGCTGCCGCTGAACCACGGTTCGCCTTCGTTGCCCATCCCGATCACGTGATTGCCGTTCGCATCGGCGTGAGTCCGGTAGGTCGGAAAGCTCAGGTCCATCAGGCCGTAGAGCTGCACGCTCGATTGCGCATGTGCCTGGCCGGCGCACAGGCCTGCCGCCGCGATGGAAAGGGCAAGGGTTTTTCGTTTCAAGATCGTCTCCTCCGAGCTGCCGCATTGAAATCTTGTCGTTGGCACTACGTAATGTATGCCGACTCCTGGCGGCCCCAGCGAGAGGGCCGACGCATAGCATCGTAGAGGGTGCAATCCTTCACGCCGCTTTCCCGGAGGAAAGAATCGGATCGGTGAAAACACCGAACGCGCAATCATCGCGGGATCGGGCAGGCGAACGGACGCCGGCTGGACGGCCGGCCGCCGGGTTTTCAGGAACGATTTGTCGTGCGAATGGATTCGCGAAGGCGGGGAGCGCGCCGCGTCATTCCTGCACGCTCTTCGCGCGCAGGATGTAGCCGAGCCCGCGCAGCGTGATGATCTCGGCCGTGCTGCCGGCCAGATGCTTGCGCAGCCGATGGATGTAGATGTCGATCGCATCGGCGCTCGGCTCGTCGTCGAGCGCGAATACGCTGTCCATCAGCCGCGCCTTCGACACCGTCTTGTTCTGCTGCAGCATCAGCGTCTCGAGGATCGCGTGTTCGCGGCGGCGCAGCGCGAGCACCGCGTCGCCGCAGCGGAATTCGCGCGTGCCGAACGCGTAGACGAGATCGCCGCACACGAGCTGGGTCGTGCCGACGCCGGCCTGCCGGCGGATCAGCGCGCGGATCCGCGCCACCAGTTCGCGCGATTCGAACGGCTTGACCACGTAGTCGTCGGCGCCCGCGCCGAAGCAGTCGACCTTGTCGTCGACCGAGCCGTGCGCGGTCAGCATCAGCACCGGCACGTTGTCGTTGCGGCGCCGCAGCCGCGCGAGCACCTCCTTGCCGCTGATGCCGGGCAGCCGCATGTCGAGCAGCACCGCGTCGTAGCGCTCGGTCTTCAGCACGGTATCGGCACGCTCGCCGTCGCCGACGCAGTCGACCGCGAAATCCTCGCCGCGCAGCAGGTTCACGATCCAGTGCGCGAGTTCGGCGTTGTCTTCGACCAATAGAAGTTTCATGACGGCATCACGTTTTCAATCATAGGCGGGCAGCCGCACGGTCACGACGATACCGCGATTGCCCGGCCCCGGCGCGAGCGACGCGCTGCCGCCGTGCGCCTGCGCAATCTCGCGCACGATCGCGAGGCCCAGGCCCGAGCCTTCGGTGTCGGCCGACACGCGGTAGAACCGCTTGAACACGTGCGGCCGCGCTTCGGCCGGAATGCCCGGGCCGTTGTCGATCACGTCGAGCACGATCGTGTCGCCGTGGCGTTGCGCGGCAACGGTCACGCAGCCGCCCGGCTGCGTGTAACGCACCGCATTGTCGACGAGGTTCATCACCAGCGCGGTCAGCAGGCTGTCGCTGCCCGCGACGTCGAGCCGCTCGCCGAGATCCGCGCCGAGATCGATGTCGCGCCGCTGCGCGAGCACGATCGTCTCCTCCAGCACGCTCGACACCACGGCCGCGAGATCGACGCGATGCGTGAGCAGCGTCGACGGCGTCGCCTCCGCATGCGCGAGCAGCAGCAGCTTGTCGGTCACGTCGGCCATCTTGCGGCTGCTGCGCTGCATGCTGTCGAGCACCGACGCGAGCTCCGGATCGTCGCGCTCGCGCTGCTGCGCGTACTGGATCTGCGTGTCGAGCACCGCGATCGGCGTGCGCAACTGATGCGCGGCGTCGGCGATGAAGCGGCGCTGCGTGGCCGTATGCGTGTTCAGCCGCGCGATGCACTGGTTGATCGCGTCGACGATCGGCCGCAACTCGTGCTGCAGCCGCTCGGGGCGGATCGGCTCGAGCTCCATCGGCCCGCGATCGGCGACGTCGTCCTTCAGCTTCATCAGCGGCCGCAGCTCGAGCGTGAGGCCGAGATAGACGAGCACGATCGCGAGGACCAGCATCAGCGACAGGCGCACGAGCTGCGGGCGCCAGATCGTCGCGATCATCGCGTCGCGCGAACGCGTCGTCTTCGCGACGATCACCGTGACCGGCTCGACCTGTCCCTCGTCGTATAGCTGGCGGTCGTAGGCCACCGCGCGCAGCCGCACGCCGTCGAGCGACGTGTCGTACAGCGTCGGCTCGACGCCGTGCTGCGCGGGTACGTCGAGCGTCGGATTGCCCGCGAGCAGCCGGCCATGGCCGTCGATCACCTTGTAGAACACCGAATCGCGCGACGGCGATTCGAAGATCTCCAGCGCGGCGGGCGGCACGTCCGCGGCCGGCATGCCGTTGCGCCATTCGACGTCCTCGCCGATGGTGCGCGCGGACGCGACGAGCGCGCTGTCCTGCACGAGCCCGGCCGTGCGCCGCGCGGTGTCGTACGACATCGCGCCCGCGATCAGCACGAAAGCCGCGAGCGGCAGCAGCAGCCACCACAGGAGCCGCCCGCGCAGGCTGTGCGCCATTCCTTCTCCTCAATGCCGAACCGCGCCGGGGCGGCCGGCGCGGTTCGGGCGTGTCATCCGATGCGGGCAGCGCTCAGAACGCGGCCGGGCGCCACTTCAGCAAGCGCTTCTCGAGCCAGGTCAGCAGGTAGTCGGCGGCCAGCGCGACCACGGCCAGCACGATCATCGCCGCGAACACGCCGCTCGCGTTGAACGCGCCCTGGGCGGTGGAGATTAGCAGGCCGATGCCCTGCTTGGAACCCAGGAATTCGCCTACGACCGCACCGACCAGCGCGAAGCCGAAGCTCACGTGCAGGCTCGCGAGAATCCAGCTCAGCGCGGACGGGATCACGACCGACGTGGTGATCTGCCGGCGCGATGCGCCGAGGATCTGCGCGTTCGCGATCAGGTAGCGGTCGGCTTCGCGCACGCCCTGGAACGCGTTGCCGAACACGACGAAGAACACCATCACGACGGCCAGCGCGATCTTCGACGCCATCCCGAGGCCCAGGGCGATCACGAACACCGAGCCGAGCACGACGCGCGGAATCGAGTTCGCGATCTGGATGTACAGGCCGAACACGTCGGCCATCAGCTTGTTGCGGCCGAGCACGATCCCGCAGATCACGCCGGCGACCGAGCCGATCAGGAAGCCGATCGTGGTCTCCTCGAGGGTCACCCAGACCTGCGTGAGCAGCGGCCCTTGCGACGTGCCGTTGACGAACCAGTCCTGGATCTGCGCGAAGATCAGCGTCGGCTGCGAGAAGAAGAACGGATCGATCCACTTCAGGCGTGCGGCGAGCTCCCAGCCGCCCAGCACGACGACGAGCACGGCGATCCGCAGGCCGATGATCAGTTGCCGGCGGCGGCGCAGCCGGGTTTGAGCGGCGCGCGACTCGTCCTCGAGCGACGTCGCCGGGATGGCGGTGGGGGGAAGCGTCATGTCGGTCATGCTCCTGTCCTTGCTGTTTGTTGCCATGGCTTGCCGTGGCTTGCGTGCGGCGTATGCGTCAGCCGATCTGCACTTCTTCGCGCAGGTCGTGCCAGATGTCCTTGGAAATCTCGATGAAGCGCGCGTCGTAGCGCACGTCCGACATGACGCGCGGGCGCGGCAGGTCGATCTCGTACACGCGCTTGAGCGTCGCGGGGCGTGCGGTCAGCACGAACACGCGATCGGCCAGCGCGATCGCCTCCTCGAGATCGTGCGTGACGAACACGACCGAGCCCTTGTTCGCCGACCACAGCTGCAGCAGCTCGTCCTGCATCAGCGTGCGGGTCTGCATGTCGAGCGCGGAGAACGGCTCGTCCATCAGCAGGATTTCCGGCTGGTTGATGAAGGTCTGCGCGAGCGCGACGCGCTTCCTCATCCCGCCGGAGAGTTGGTGCGGGTAGTGCTTCGTGAACTTGTCGAGGCCGACCTTGCGGATCCATTCTTCGGCCTGCGCGTACGCGACGTCTTTCGAGCGGCCGCGGAACAGCGGGCCGGCCGCGACGTTGTCGATCACGTTGCGCCACGGGAACACGGCGTCGGCCTGGAACACGAAGCCGATGCGCGGGTCGATCCCGTCGACCGGGCGGCCCATCACGCGCACTTCGCCGGCCGCGGGCTTGAGCAGCCCGGTGATCAGGTTCAGCGTCGTCGACTTGCCGCAGCCGGTCGGCCCGACGATCGCGATGAACTCGCCGCGTGCGACGCTCATGCTGAAGTCGCGCAGCGCGACAGTGGCCTTGCCTTCCGGCGAAATGAAGCGGCACGACACATTGCGAAACTCGATCGCCGGTGTGCTCGGGGAAACTGCCTGGTTCATTGCATTCGTCCTGCGGGTGAGGAGGGCGTCGCGTCGTGGCGCCGCCGGGCCGGTCAACCGGGCCGGAACGGGGCACGCTCGGCGGCGGGATCGCCGCCGCCGGCGCTGCAGCTTACTTCGCGTTCACGAAATCGTTGGTGTAGGTGCGCGCCAGGTCGATGTGCTTGCCCTTCACCGACGGGTTGAACGCCGACAGCACCTTCAGCACGGTCGCCGGGCCGTCGGCCGGCATCTTCGCGTCGGCGGTGTACATCGGCAGCGACGCTTTCAGCGCGGACACGTACAGCGCCTTGTCCTTCTGGTAGTCGGCCGGCATCTTCGCGGCGATCTCGTCGGCGCTGTGCGTGTGGATGAACTGCATCGTCTTCGCGAACGCGTGCGCGAGCTTGGTGGCTTCGGCCTTGTGCGAATCGGCCCAGGCCGACTGCACGTACAGGCTCGCGGCCGGGTAGGTGCCGCCGAGCGCCGCGCGCGTGCCTTCCAGCGTGCGCAGGTCGACCAGCACCTTCGCGTCGCCCATCTTCTCGAGCGCGGATACCGTCGGCTCGGTCGTCATGCCCGCGTCGATGCGGCCCTGTTTGATCGCGGCGATGAAGCTCGCGTCGGCGCCGACCGGCAGCATCGTGTACTGCGTCGACGGCACCCCGTGCTGCAGCGCGAGGTATTGCGTGAGGAAGCTCGTCGACGAGCCGAGGCCCGTCACGCCGAGCGTCTTGCCCTTCGCGTCGGCCATCGACTTGAAGGTCGGCGCGGCCTTGGTCGACACCATCTCGACCTCGCCCGGCACCTGGCCGAACACGGCGATCGCCTTCACGTCCTTGCCCTTGCTCTGCAGGTCGATGGTGTGGTCGTAGAAGCCGACGACGCCCTGCACGGCGCCCGCCAGAAGCTCGTTCTCGGCATCGACGCCGGCCGGCTGCGACAGCAGCTCGACGTCGAGCCCTTCGGCCTTGAAGTTGCCGAGCTCCTGCGTGAGCCGCGCGGGCAGGTAGATCAGCTTCGCGATCCCGCCGACCATGATCGTGATCTTGCCGTCGTCGGCGAAAGCGGGGTGAGCGGCGAGCGCGCAGCTGAGGCTGGCTGCAACGGCGAGGGTGCGCAGGATGGGTCGCATCGGGTCGTCTCCTTCGTTGTATTCGTATGGCGCGATGCTTGCTGCATCGTCAGCACCGAGTATAGGGACGCGAAACCTTCCGCTACCTTTCGCGGGGTAGCGATTCGTTTAGGGGTTTTCCAGCAATTTCCGGGCGGCGAGCCGGTGCGGGGCGCGAAGGGGGCGTGGGAAGCGGGCGGTTTGTTAAAGCGGTGCGATGCCGCCAAGGTCGATGCGGGCCAGATTCCCGTCCGGCGTGGCGGCAACCGACAGATTCGGTGCGATCGCGTATCTGATCGACGCATCGTCTTGCCAGATTAGGGAGAGGCAGCGTGCCGCGCTGTCATAGGCGACCGCCGGTTCGCGGACGCTCGCACGGCCGAGCGCGTCAAACGCGGCGCTGAAGCTCGGCGTATGCGGCGAAACGGGAATCGGCGGCGGCGGATCGGCTTTTTGCCAGCGATCGGCGTTGGTATAGAAGTCGAACGAACACAAGCGGCCCGCGTCGTCGAGCGTGAGCGTCAAGCTGCCGGCGGTGATGACGTGACGGGTTTCGGGCTGCAGGCCAAACTGGTCGTCAAGTCGGTCGCGGAGAACGGACGGCCGTGCCGGCCGATCATCCGGCGCATGGCGAATATCGCAGGAGAGCGTGAAGCTGTCCTCATCCCACTGCATGCGGGCGGTCGCCGGCGCAGCGAGCGGCGTGGCACGAACGATGATCCCGGTCATATTGGCTAACGCTTGTAGACGAAATGCAGCACCGTGTAATCGCTTTCCCGAACGACGACGTCGAGTTGATAGCGAACACCTCGGTGCGTCATCGGTGCAGTGTACTGGAAGATGCCACGGTGTCCTTTGGGATCCGGCATGCGTTTGCCATGACGAATGGCAAGTCGAAGAATGTGAACCGGCACGAAGCGCCAAGGCTCTTGCATATGTGCGAGCGGAATGGCGGCGAAGCGCAGTTGCTTGCCTGACGACGCAGCGAAGCGGGTTCTGAGGCCGGATAATGCGGACCGACCGATGATCGCGTGAATACCATACCCACCGATCTTCGCCATCGCACGGGCACCGGATCGCCACACGGCACCGACAATGAAAATCGCATCGACCGGATCGATGAGCGGCGCTTCGAGCGGCTTCTCGGTGACCGAAATGCACGTGCCGTCGAGATCGTAGATACATGCGACACCACCGGTTTCCGCACGGTATCCGATGATGGCGTCCAATCGACTGTCGAACAGCGGCTCCGCATGAATTGGCAGAGTCGATGGCCGAATTTCGAACCAGGCAGGAGATACTGGCGCGCGACCACGCCATACGTGTGCTGCTTCTGTACCCGTGTAGAGCATGCTGGATGATCGGCCCTCGACGAGGCTCGTTCCGTTGGATGAGTCCGTCAGCGTATTTTTCGCGAACGCCCAACGCAATCAGACACGTTCGAAAAACGAGCATGCAGCGCGAAAACCCTGCCGCGCCCGACGAGTATTGCCGCGTCAGTGTCAGCGCCACCCCAGCAGCACCCGCCCCATCGCATCGAGCCCCATGTCGAACAGGTGCGACACGAACGGCACGAGGTTCGGGATCATCAGTTGCACGAGCAACAGTCCGACCAGCATCGTCACCGGAAAGCCGATCTGGAAGATGCCGATCTGCGGCGCCGCCCGGTTCAGGATCCCGAGCGCGAGGTTCGCGATCAGCAGCGCCGCGACCACCGGCAGCGCGAGCAGCAGCCCCATCTCGAACACGGTCGCGCCGAACGCGGTGAGCGTGCGCCAGCCGGGCGCGTGCAGCAGGCCGGCGGACACCGGCAGCGACTGGAACGACGCGGCGAGCGCCGCGAACACCTGCAGGTGGCCGTCCACCGCGAGGAACGCGAGCATCGCGATCGCGTTCAGGAACCGGCCCATCGCCGGTGTCGCGCCGCTCGTGTGCGGGTCGAAGAAGGTCGCGAAGCCGAGCCCCATCGACAGCCCGATGAAGTCGCCGGCCGCCTCGACGGCCGCGAACACGATCTGCATCGTGAAGCCCATCGCCGCGCCGATCAGGAACTGCGTGACGATGATCCAGATGCCCTGCGCGGAAAACACGGTGACACCGGGCATCGCACCGAGCGTCGGCGCGACGACCAGCGCGATGAACGCGGCCACGCCGATCTTCACGCGCACCGGCACCGACGCGTGACCGACGACGGGGGCCGTCGCGACGAGCGCGAGGATCCGCACGAACGGCCACAGGAAGGCGGTCAGCCAGCCGTTGAGCTGCGCGTAGGTAACCGAGAACATCGCCGGGGAAGCGGGCCTGGCGCGCCGGTCAGCCGGCGCCGAGCGTCGCGACGTGCAGCAGCGTCTGCCGCAGGTAGTCGAGCATCGTCGTCAGCATCCACGGGCCGGCGATCACGAGCGTCGCGGCCACCGCGAGCAGCTTCGGGATGAACGACAGCGTCGATTCGTTGATCTGCGTCGCGGCCTGGAACAGGCTCACGACGAGGCCGACCGCGAGCGCGACCAGCAGCAGCGGCGCGGCGAGCAGCAGGCCGACCATCATCGCCTGGTGCGCGAGCGTCATCACTTGTTCGGGTGTCATCGCGCGATTCCTCCGCCGCTCACATGAAACTCTGCGCGAGCGAGCTGATCAGCAGCTGCCAGCCATCGACCAGCACGAACAGCATCAGCTTGAACGGCAGCGACACGGTGGATGGCGACACCATCATCATCCCCATCGACATCAGCACGCTCGCGACGACCATGTCGATGATCAGGAACGGAATGAAGATCGTGAAGCCGATCTGGAAGCCGGTCTTCAGCTCGCTCGTGACGAACGCCGGCACCAGCAGCGACAGCGGCACGTCTTCCGGGCCCTGCATCGGCGCGGCCTTCGAGATCTTCGCGAACAGCGCGAGATCGGTCTCGCGGGTCTGCTTCAGCATGAAGGTCTTGAACGGCGCGACGCCCCGCTGCACGGCCTGCTCCATCGGCAGCCCGCCGTCGGAGAACGGCTTGTAGCCGTCGGTATACGCCTTGTCGAGCACCGGCGACATCACGAAGAAGGTGAGGAACATCGCGAGGCCGACCAGCACCTGGTTCGGCGGCGTCGTCGCGGTGCCGAGCGCCTGGCGCAGCAGCGACAGCACGATGATGATGCGCGTGAAGCTCGTCATCATCAGCAGCATCGCCGGCAGGAACGACAGCATCGTGAGCAGCAGCATCGTCTGCACGCTCAGCGAATAGGTGGTGCCGCCGTTCGGGCCCGGGCTCGTGTTGAACGCGGGCAGGCCGGCCGCCTGCGCGCACGCGAGCGCGGGGGCGAGGCCGAGGATCAGCACGGGCGCGAAGCGCGCCGCGCGGCGCAGGAATGCGTGTTTCATCGAAATGCAGGAACGGAGAGAGGGCACGGCGGGATCTCAGCGGTCTTTGCCGCGCCCGAGACGTTTCGCGGCTTCGCCCGCGAGCGCGTCGCGAAAGCGCGCGCCGAACGTGCCGGGCAGCCCGCGGTCTGCCGATGCGGCGCCGGCGGGGGCATCGGGTGCGGCGGACGCCGCCGTCAGCGCCGCCGAGCCGGCCGGCAGCGTATGCAGCAGCCGCACGTTGCCCGGCGCGACGCCGAGCACGAGCCAGGTGTCGCCGATCTCGACGATCGTCGCGCTTTCCTTCGCGCCGAGCCCGACGCTCGACACGACCTTCAGCGGGCCGCCCCGCCGCGCGGGCTGGAACCCGAAGCGGCGCGCGAGCCACGCGCAGCCGAACACGAGGCCGATCACGACCGCGAGCCCGACGAGCGTCTGCAGCACCGCGCCGATGCCGAGCGACGGCGCGGCCGAACCGACGACGACGCCCGACGCGATCGCGCCGGCGCGGTTCACCGCGTTCATGTCGGCGGCGCCGGCCGGCGTACCGGCGAGCGACGCGGCGACGGCCACGGCCGCCGCCGCGCTCGCGCCCCACACGCGGCGGCCGGGCTTTGCTGCGTTCATCGATTCAGCTTCCGGATGCGTTCGGCCGGCGTGATGATGTCGGTCAGCCGGATCCCGAACTTGTCGTTGACGACGACCACTTCGCCCTGCGCGATCAGGCAGCCGTTCACGAGCACGTCCATCGGCTCGCCGGCGAGGCCGTCGAGCTCGACGACCGACCCCTGCGCGAGCTGCAGCAGGTTGCGGATCGCGATCTTCGTGCGGCCGAGCTCGACGGTCATCTTGACCGGGATGTCGAGAATCATCTCGATGTCGTTGTGCGTCGAGCTCGGCGCGGCCTTCGACAGCGGCTGGAACACGCCGGCGCCCGTCGCGCCCGCCTGCACCGGCTGCTGGTTCTGCTCGGCGAGCGCGGCGGCCCAGTCGTCCATGCCAGGGTCCGCCTGCGCGGCGGCAGCCGATTCCGCGAGTGCCGCGTCGGCGAGCGCCTGCGGGTCGAGTTCGGGCGTCTGGTTCAGCTCACTCATATCCACCTTCCTTCATCGTGTCGCCCGCGCTGATCATCTTCTGCACGCGCAACGCATATTGACCATTGAAAATGCCGTAACCGCATTCCATCACCGGCACGCCGTCGACCTTCGCGACGATCGTGTCCGCGATCTCCAGCGGCAGCACGTCGCCCGTACGCAGGTTCAGGATCTTCTCGAAGTTCGTCGCGATCTCGGCGAGGTCCGCGCTCAGCTCGACCTCGGCGGCCTGCACCTGCTGCGACAGCACGCGCACCCAGCGGCGGTCGACTTCGAGCGCCTCGCCCTGGATCGGCGAGCTCAGCACGTCGCGGATCGGCTCGATCATCGAGTACGGCATGCAGATGTGCAGCGTGCCGCCGGTCGGCCCGAACTCGATCGAGAACTGCGTGACGATCACGATCTCGTTCGGCGTCGCGACGTTCGCGAACTGCGTGTGCATCTCCGAGCGCACGAATTCGAACTGCAGCGGCCGCACGCTCTTCCACGCGTTCGCGTACTGCTCGAACACGAGGTTCAGCAGCTTGCCGATGATCCGCTGCTCGGTCGCCGTGAAATCGCGGCCCTCGACGCGGGTGTGAAACCGCCCGTCGCCGCCGAACAGGTTGTCGACGACGAAGAACACGAGGTTCGGATCGAACACGAACAGCGACGTGCCGCGCAGCGGCTTCACGTGCACGAGGTTCAGGTTCGTCGGAATCGGCAGGTTGCGGGTGAACTCGCTGTACTTCTGCACCTTCACCTGGCTCACGGAAATTTCCGCCGTGCGCCGCATGAAGTTGAAGATGCCGATCCGCAATAGCCGCGCGAAGCGGTCGTTGATGATCTCGAGGCCGGGCATCCGGCCGCGGACGATCCGCTCCTGCGTCGCGATGTCGTAGGGGCGGACGCCCGACGTGTCGCGCTGCTCGTCGACTGTATCGGTTTCGCCCGTGACGCCCTTGAGGAGGGCATCGACCTCCTCCTGGGACATGAACTCCTGGTGGCCCATGCGCGCTCCTTTTTCGGCCGCGTTACTGGACGACGAATTCGGTGAACAGCACGTCGTCGACCTTCGCGCGCTCGTTGCCCGGCTGCGTCGGTTGCCCGATCAGCTCCCGCAGTTCCTTCGCGAGCGCACGCTTGCCGTCCGGCGTCGCGAGCTCCTCGGGACGCTTGTTCGACAGCGCGAGCAGGATCCGGCTGCGGATTTCCGGCATCCGCGCGGTCAGCTGCTCCTGCGCCTTCGGGTCGGTGAGCTTCAGCGACAGGCCGACGCGCAGGTAGTGCTGCACGCCGTCGTCCGACTGCAGGTTCACGGTCAGCGGGTCGAGCGGGAAGAACACCGGCGCGGCGAGCGGCGCCGGCGCGGCGTGCGTGCCCGGATGGCCGACGTCTGCCTTGCTCATGAACACGTACATGCCGGCGGCGGCAGCGGCGGCCGCGCCCACCGCGATGGCGGCGATGAGCGCGATGCGCTTGAACTTGCCCGATGAAGCCGGCTTGTCGGCAGTCGGGTTTGCGGTCGTGGTGGCCATGTGAATGCGTGCGTGATATCTCGTAGCATGCATTGTTCGGCATCCGGGCCGGACGCGATGGGCGGAAAAGAGGGGGGATTTGCGGCTATCTCAGCCGATTGTCGGCCGGGTGCCGGCTCGATGCAGGGTGGCAGCGGCGCGGAAGCGGCCGCGTGGAACGGGGCGCGGCCGGCGGGTGCGCGGGCCGCGAAGCGAAGCGGCGGGCCGGGGCGGGCTGCGGCGCCCGCTCGTACATCGTCAGATCGGCAGCAACGACAGCAGCGGCGCGATCAGCACCATCGCGACGCCCGCGATCATCATCGTGAGGCTCGACACGACGCCTTCCTCGCTGCCGATCTCGCGCGCCTTCGCGGTGCCCACGCCATGGGCGGCCGCGCCGAACAGCGCACCGCGCGCGAGCCGCGTGCGCATCGGCACCAGCGCGAGCACGATTTCGCCGAGCAGCATCCCGCAGATGCCGGTCGCGATCACGAACAGCGCGGTGAGATCCTTCGGCGCGTGGATCTTGTCGGACACGGCGAGCGCAAACGGGGTCGACACGGAACGCGTCATCAGCGAGCGCTGCAGCTCCGGCGACAGGTGCAGCAGCTTCGCGAGCAGCAGCGATCCGCACACGCCCGCGCCGATCCCGACCGCGACGCCGACCGACAGCGACAGCCAGTGGCGGCGGATCAGGTCGCGATACTCGTAGATCGGCACCGCGAACGCGATCGTCGCCGGGCCGAGCAGCCACATCAGCCAGCGCGTGTCGCGGAAGTAGACCGAATACGGGGTGCCGGTCAGCAGCACGAGCAGCACCAGCACGCCCGGCACGAACACGAGCGGCGAGAACAGCAGCGTCTTCTTGTATGCGTAGAGCCGCTTCGATGCGAAATACAGCGCGACCGTCAGCACGAAGCAGCCGACGGAGATCGCGGTATTCACGTGATCGGCGGACAGGTTCGACAGCGGCGCGAACATCGCAGGCTCCGGGTCAGTGGGCGGACACGGTGGCGAGGCGCGCGCGGCGGCGTTCGGCGAACACACGCTGCGCGGCGAGCCGGCGTTCGAGCTTCGCGGCGAGGTCGACCGCAACGGCCACCGCGACCATCACGAATGCGGTGCCGGCCAGCATGACCAGCGCGATGCGCCAGCCGTCCTCGCGGAACAGGCCGCCGTACTGGACCGCCGCGACGGCGGCCGGCACGAAGAACAGCAGCATGTCGGACAGCAGCCAGTTCGCGCCGTCCTTCACCCATGCCGGCGCGACGCGGCCCGAAAACAGCAGCGCGAGCAGCACCGCGAGGCCGATCACGCCGGACGGCACGGGCAGCCCGACCGCGCGCACGGCCCAGTCGACCGCCATCCACAGCACGCCGAGCGCGGTGGCCTGCAGCACGATCCGGCCCGTACGCGTAACGTTGCCGGAAGCAGCGGGGCGGGCGGCGGCAGTGGCGGTCGGCGTGTTCATTGCGGGCTCCATACAGACGATTCTGTCAATGGCGCAAGTATAGGGTTTCCCCTAACCATAAATAAAATGACTTGTCTCTATCCTTGTCATTCCGATTCGGAATTCAGTCGCGGCTTGCCGCACCAATGTGGGGAGTGATCGATGGAATTGCGCGCGCTGCGGTACTTCGTCGAGGTGGTCCGTCAGCAGAGTTTCACCGCGGCCGCCGACCGGCTGTTCGTCACGCAGCCGACCATCAGCAAGATGGTGAAGGCGCTCGAGGACGAGATCGGCTCGCCGCTGCTGCTGCGCGACGGCCGGCAGATGGTGCTGACCGATGCGGGGCGGATCGTGTTCCAGCGCGGCCAGGACGTGCTCGCCGCGCAGGCCCAGCTGCAATCGGAGCTGAAGGATCTCGGCACGCTCGGGCGCGGCGAGCTGACGATCGGCATCCCGCCGCTCGGCGGATCGTTGTTCACGCCGATCATCGCCGCGTACAAGCAGCGCTATCCGAACATCGAGCTGAAGCTGTTCGAGCAGGGCGCGCGGATGATCGAGGCCGCGCTGATGTCGGGCGAGCTGGAGCTCGGCGGGCTGCTGGAGCCCGTCGACCCCGGCACGTTCGACCGGCTGCCGATGGTGCATGCACCACTGTGGCTCGTCGCGCCGCGCGAGTCGCGCTGGGAGGATCACGCGGCCGTGCCGCTCGCCGATCTGGCGCGCGAGTCGTTCGTGTTCTACGCGGAAAGCCTCGCGCTGCACGACGCGGTGCTCGATGCGTGCCGGCAGGTCGGCTTCACGCCGTCGATCGTGAGCCGCAGCGGCCACTGGGATTTCATGGCCGCGCTGGTGCACGCGGGCGTCGGCATCGCGCTGCTGCCGGAGCCGTACTGCCGGCGGCTGGATGCGGGGCAGTTCACGTGCCGGCCGATCGTCGAGCCGGAGATCACATGGGCGATCGCGCTGGGCTGGCTGAAGAAGGGGTATCTGTCGCACGCGGCGCGGGCGTGGCTCGAGGTCGCGCGGGCGACGCTGCCGATCGCGTCGGGCGACGATCTCGCGTTCGGGGGATTGCGCGCGCGGGAGTGAGGCGCGCGACGCGGACGGAAGTCAGACGTGCCCGGCAACCGATCCGGCGGCTACCGCCCGGTCTCCGCGTTCAATGCCCCATCGCGGGCCCCGCCCCCTTCCTCGGCTTCGTGATCCACACGAGCGCGGCCAGCACGATGAACACGCCGGCCGACAGGTGGAAGAAGTCGTTGGTCGCCATCATGAAGCCCTGCTGCGTGACGAGCTGGTTGAGCTGCGCATTGGCCGTCTGCCCGACGATGCCGAGCTGCGCGAGCGCGCCCTGGTAGTCGGTCGTGTTCTGCGCGTAGACGCTCACCGATTCCGACAGCCGCGCGTGGTGGTAGATCGCGTCGTTCTCCCAGAACGTCGAGCTGGCCGCGGTGCCGATCGCGCCCGACAGCGTGCGCAGGAAGTTCGACAGCCCCGACGCGCTCGCGAGCCGTTCGTCCGGGATGCTCGACAGCGTGATCGTCGTCATCGGCACGAAGAAACACGCGACGCCGATCCCTTGCACGAGCCGCGGCAGGATCACGTGGTTGAACGGCACGTCGAGCGTGAACGTCGAGTTCCAGACCGACACGATCGCGAACACGATGAACGCGAAGCACGCGACCATCCGCAGGTCGAGCCGGTGCATGTTGCGCCCGATCAGCGGCGACAGCACGAGCGCGAGCAGCCCGACCGGCGCGGTCGCGAGGCCGGCCTTGCCGGCCGTGTAGCCCATCACCGTCTGCAGCCACAGCGGGAAGATCACGACCGAGCCGAAGAACGCCATGAAACCGAACGAGATGATCAGCGCGCCGAGTGCGAAGTTGCGGTCCTTGAACAGCGACAGGTCGACCACCGGCTCCTTCTCGGTCGCCTCCCACACGAGCATGAACGCGAGCGACACGACCGCGATCAGCGCGAGCGCGACGATGAAGGTCGAGTTGAACCAGTCGCGGTCCTTGCCGAGGTCGAGCATCATCTGCAGGCACGACACGCCGATCACGAGCAGCGCAAGGCCGATCGCGTCGATGCGCTGTTTCGTCGTCTTCGTCTCGCGGCCGCGCAGCAGGAAGTACGCGCAGGCCGCGGAGAAGATGCCGATCGGCAGGTTGATGTAGAAAATCCACGGCCACGTGTAGTTGTCGCTGATCCAGCCGCCCAGCAGCGGGCCGAAAATCGGCGCGACGATCACCGTCATCGCCCATAGCCCGAGCGCGAGCCCGCGTTTCGCGGGCGGATAGCTGCGCATCAGGATCGTCTGCGACAGCGGCACCATCGGGCCCGACACGAGACCCTGCAGCAGCCGGAACGCGATCAGCGTCTCGAAGTTCGATGCGAGGCCGCACAGCGCCGACGCGATCGTGAACGCGAGCACCGACAGCGTGAAGAGGCGCACCTCGCCGACCCGCCGCGCGAGCCAGCCGGTGAGCGGCACCGCGATCGCGGATGCGACCGAATACGACGAGATCACCCACGTGCCTTCGCTCGTCGCGACGCCGAGGCTGCCCGAGATGGTCGGCACCGCGACGTTCGCGATCGACGTGTCCAGCACTTCCATGAAGGTGCCGAGCGCGAGCCCGACGGTGAGCAGCGCGAGCGCGCCGCCGGTGAGCGGTGCGGGTTCGGCGGCGGGCGGCGCGGCGGATGCCGTGGTGGCGGACATCGGAATCTCCTAGACGCGGCGCGCGGAACGCGCCGGCACAGCGCACGGGCGCGCGATACCGCGCGGCCCGTCCGGATGGATCAGGGTGACAGGGGAGCGAACGACCACATGCCGCGTCATCTTCTGCCCAGACAGAGAAATAAGCGAATATTTAACCTAGACATCGTCTCTCCGTGCGCTCAGCGATCGGGATCGACGGGGGACGGGCAGCCGACGTCGCCGGGCCCGTTCGCGATGAAGCGTTGCAGCAGGCCGATGAGCGTCGCGAGTTCGTCGGCCGAGAAGCCGGCGAGCTGCGCGTTCAGCGCGGTGGCGATCAGCGACGGCAGCGCGCGGGCCGCGTCGGCCCCGCGCTCGGTGAGCGTCAGCTCGATCATCCGGCGGTCCTGTTCGCTGCGCGAGCGTGCAACGAGGCCCTTGCGCTCGAGGCGGTCGAGCATCCGCGTCATCGATCCGCTGTCGTACGACATCTTGCGCGACAGCTCGAACGGCGTGCGCGCGTAGCCGCGCGACAACAGCAGGATCACGCCGATCTGCTGCGCGGTGAGGTCGAACGGCTCGAGCGCGCGGTCCATCCGCTCGACGAGCGCCTGCCGGGCCTTGGTCAGGTAATAACCGAGGCTCGTTTCCAGTGCGATGGTGTCGGGATCGTAGAGGCCGCCGTTCATGCGATTGCGCGCGCAGCAACAGTGCGTTTCAGGTCAAAACGCGCCCAGTATCTTGAAAAATGATTGCTTAGTCAATATTATTTCAGTCAACCAGTTACGACGTGCATGTTGCACTGCCGGAGACTATGTTCTGACCGCTTCGCCCGCGCTGCCGGGCCCCCGAGGATGTTCGCGATGCTGTTCCTGAAAAATGCCGCCGGCGCGCTGCGCCGCAATCTGACCGATACCACTCATCATGTGTTTTCCGGGCCGCACCGCGGCTGGAAAATCGCGCTGTACGTGACGATGCTGGTGCTGCCGGGAGGATCGCTCGCGGCGCTCGGGTTCGCATGGTTCGATCATCGCCGGCAGCGCAATGCGAAGGCCGCCGCCCGCCGCACGAGCCAGCCGTCGGCCGCGGAGCCGTCATCATGGCGGTCAGCCGCCGAATCCGTCCCGGTGCCCGTGCGCTGCCACTGACGCCACCCGCATCACGCCGCTCCCGCCATCCTGACTGAACGCCGGCCGCGCGATGCGCGGCCCGTCGCCGTGCCCGCCGCTTGCCGGCGTCTGCCGCTGTCGCCGCCCGCAAGCGATCCGTAATGGCCCGTAAACCGGCCGGCCGCGGCGGTAACACATTCGGGCCGTTGCGCACCGTACCCTTAGGGCTGCGCGGCCACTCCGCCGTCAGTTACCATTTGTCCGCCAGCGGCACGACGACCGCATCGCGCGACGCCGCTTGGCCGTCGTCGCGCCCAGACAGGAAAACCACGATGCCGTACGCCTCCCTCCCGCGCGCCCTTCGCCCGCTGAGCGCCGCCGTCGCCGTTGCGACGGCCGTGCTGCTCGCCGGCTGCGCCGTCGGGCCCGACTATCATCGCCCCGACACGTCGATCCCGGCCGCATACAAGGAAGCGCCGGCCGGCTGGAAGGTCGCGCAGCCCGCCGATCGCACCGACCGCGGCCCATGGTGGACCGTCTACAACGATCCGCAGCTCGACGCGCTGATCGACAAGCTCAACGCATCGAACCAGACCATCGCGCAATCGGCCGCCGCGTACCGGCAGGCCCGTGCGCTCGTCACCGAGGCGCGCGCCGCATATTTCCCGACCGTCGGGCTGAGCGCGTCGGCGTCGCGCTCCCGGTCGGGGCGCGCGTCGGCGTCGTCGGGCACGTCGTCGAATTTCGGCAGTGGCGGGTCGATCAGCAACAGTTACAGCGTCGGCCTCGACGCGAGCTGGGAGCCGGACCTGTGGGGCAAGGTGAGCCGCACCGTGAGCGCGCAGCGCGCCGGCGAAGCGGCCGCCGCGGCCGAGCTCGCGAACGCGCGGCTGTCGCAGCAGGCGCTGCTCGCGCAAACCTATTTCCAGCTGCGCACGTCCGATGCGCTGCAGAAGCTGCTCGACGACACCGTGAAGTCGTACGGCGAATCGCTGAAGCTCACGCAGAACCAGTACGCGCAGGGCGTGGCCGCGCGCGCGGACGTGATCCAGGCGCAGACGCAGCTGCAGAGCGCGCAGGCGGCGGCGATCGAAAACGGCGTCGCGCGCGCGCAGTACGAGCATGCGATCGCGACGCTGATCGGCGAACCGGCGTCCACGTTCTCGCTGCCGCCGAACCCGCTCACGGCCGAACCGCCGATCACGCCGGTCGACGTGCCGTCCGCGATCCTCGAGCGCCGGCCCGACGTCGCGGCGGCCGAGCGCCGCGCGGCCGCCGCGAACGAGCAGATCGGCGTCGCGATTTCCGCGTTCTTCCCGACGCTCACGCTGTCGGCAAGCGGCGGCTTCGAGAGTTCGGTGTGGTCGCAGCTGTTCACGCTGCCCGCACGGTTCTGGACGGTCGGCCCGCAGCTCGCCGCGACGCTGTTCGACGCGGGCCTGCGCGCCGCGCAGACGGAGGCCGCCCGCGCAACCTACGACGAGAACGTCGCCGCGTATCGCCTCGCGGTGCTCACCGCGTTCCAGGACGTCGAGGACAACCTCGCGTCGCAACGCATCCTCGCGCAGGAAGTGGACGTGCAGCGGCAGGCCGTCGACAGCGCCGAGCACGCGCTCGCGATCGTCACGAACCAGTACAAGGCCGGCACGGTCGCGTACCTGAACGTGCTGACCGCGCAGACCACGGCGTTTACCGCGCAGCAGAAGCTGGCGACGATCTCCGGCCAGCGGATGGTGTCGTCGGTCGGGCTCGTGAAGGCGCTCGGCGGCGGCTGGAATACGTCGGAGATGACGCGCGAAACGGGCGACATGGCCGCGCCGGCACCGGCGTCGGGTGCGGCGGCGCCGGCCGCGACCGCACCGGCGGCCACCGCGCCGCTCGCGCAGAAGTAGGCGCAGGAACGGAAAGGAGCGACGCCGCTGCGCGCGTCAGCGCATCGCGTCGCCGAAGATCAGCGACACCTGGTTGTTGCCGATCGGATGGCCGAGCAGGTTCAGCAGCCCGGCGAGGTTCGCCTGCTGCTCCGGCGCCGCGTGCGCGGTGCCGCGGAACGATCCCTGGCCGGGGCCGAAGCTGCCGTGTCCGTCGAGGAACAGCGGCCCCTGCGTCGTCGACAGGTCGAGATCGGCACCCGTTCCCTTCGCCTGCAGCACCGCACGGTACGACCCGAGCGGCTTCACGCGCGACACGCGCGAACTCATCGAATCGATCGTCACCGTCAGCTGGCCGTACGCGTTGTTGCCGAGCAGGCGCCAGTCGGTCCAGCCGAGCCGCACGTCGCCCTGCAGGTCGAGCGTGTTGAACGGCGTGCCGAGCCCGGCGAGCAGCGACGCGGGCACGGCCATCGTGCCCGCCGACAGCACTGCGCCGCGCCACGTCGCGTCGAGCGTGACCGCATCGGGCATCGCGTCGGTTTGCCGCATGCGCATCTGCACGCGGCCGGTCAGGAGCGGCCAGAAGCGCGTCGTCCATTCGACGCGGCCCGGCAGCAGCGTGGCCGCACTCTGGTCGGCGCCCGGCGCGAGCATCAGCGTGCCCGAGCCATGCCACAGCGATCCGTCCGGATCGACGAGATTCACGTGGCCGCCGGTCGCGCGCGCGAACTGCGGCGCGATCCATGCGGCCGGCGCGAGCGCGACGAGCGTCACGGCCGCCGCGAGCCCGCCTGCCGCCACCCACGGCAATGCGGCGACGAGCCGCCTGATCCCCGGCCTCATCGGCCGGCCGCTGCTGGTTTCATCCACTGCGTCATTTCTGCATCGAGGGTTGCATCACGGCCGTCAGGTCGACCTGGCCGTCTTCCTTCAGCCCGGTGACGTGCGCTTCGCCGACCTGCACCTTGAACTGCCGGCGCGCGTCGTCGAGCCACTGCGTCCACACCGGGAACGGCACGTTCTTCATCTGGATCTGCACGCCGTTGCCGACGACCTGCGTCTGCGCACCCTGCAGCCCGTGATCGGACAGCGACGCGGTGAGCGCGTCCTTCAGCGCGAGGCCGGTCGGCGCGACGCCTTGCGCGGCGGCGGCCAGCGACTTCGCCTCGTTGGCCTGCGCGGTCATCTCCGCGAGCTCGCGACGCATCGTCGGCAGCGCGTTGCGGATCCGCGCGCTGCCTTCCTGCGCGGGCGCCCACAGCACCGAATACGCGATCGCGATGACGAGCACGGCGCCGCCCCAGCCCAGCAGCGTCCTTTCGCGCTGCGTGCGCTCGCCCCAGAACTGCGCGAGCGTCTGGTTCAGTTGTTCGGTCTTCATGAGCGGCTCCGGATCGTCCATTTGCCGGTGCTGCTGTCGACTTCGCCGGCCAACCCGTTGCGTGCGAGACGCTGCGGGAAATCGGGGTCCACCTTGACCTCCGGCTTGAAGCCGACGTCGAGCCGCCGGTCGTGATAATCGAGCGACGCGATCCCGTTCAGCGGCAGCGGGCCCATCGAACGCGACAGCGCGCTCGACAGCGCGAGAAAATCGTTCGGCGACAGCTCGCCCGCCGCGACGCGCAGCTGGTCGAGCTGGCGCTGCATCTGCGCGGGCGGATCGAGCACCGTCGTCGTCTTCGGGAATGCGGACAGCAGCGTCTCGGTGATCTGCGCGGACAGCGCATCGCGTTCGCGCGACAGCTTCCACCAGTACAGGTTCATCCCGATCACGGCGACGCCGAGCGTCGTCGCGGCGAGGGCGATCGGCACGCGCAGGCGCTTGGCCGTCGCGCGGTCGAAGCGCCACGGCTGCGATTCGAATTCGAACTGGCACAGATCCAGGCGCTCGCCCAGCGCGCGCCGCGCGAATGCGTCGAACGGCAGCGGCTGCGCACCCGGCAGCAGCGGGCCATCGGCGGGGCCGACCGACGCGAGCCGCGGCTCCGCGCCCGGCTCGCCGAGTTCGTACAGTTCGACGTCGCCGCCGCCCGACAGCGCGGCGAGCGTGCCGCTTGCGCGCGCGGCAGGCGCGGCGAACCCTTCGCCGAGCGCGCCGCGCGCGATCGCGAGTTCGAGGC
>NZ_JAPVQY010000068.1 GCF_027257875.1 Burkholderia sp. IMCC1007 | reverse complement strand
CGCACCGGCCGCGACGCCGCCGACGCCAGCCGCACCGCCAGCTGCTCGACGTGCGTGCGCTGCCGCTTCAACCGTTCGGCGGGGCTGACGAGCCGCCGCGCGAGCCAGTCGAGCTGCTGCGCGCGTTGCTCGAGCCCGCGCTCGAGGCAGCGCGCGAGCGCGCGCTGCCGGTCGGCGACCTCGCGCAGCAGCAGTGCGCGCTGCGGACTCGCGAGCTCCGCCGCGCCGGTCGGGGTCGGCGCGCGCAGGTCGGCCGCGAAGTCCGCGATCGTGAAATCGGTTTCGTGGCCGACGCCGCTGACCACCGGCAACTCGCTCGCGGCGATCGTACGCGCGAGCGCTTCGTCGTTGAACGACCACAGATCCTCGATCGAGCCGCCGCCGCGGCAGACGAGCAGCACGTCGACCTCGCGCCGCGCGTTCGCGGCCTGCACGGCCGCCACGAGCTTCTCGGCCGAGCCCGCGCCCTGCACGGGCGCCGGATAGACGATCACCGGAATGTGCGGCGCGCGGCGCGCGAGCGTGGTCAGCACGTCGCGCAACGCGGCGGCCTGCAGCGACGTGACGATGCCGATCGCGCGCGGGTGAGTCGGCAACGGGCGCTTGCGCTCGGGCGCGAACAGCCCTTCGGCTTCGAGCTGCGCCTTCAGGCGCAGGAACGCCTCGTACAGGCGCCCCTGCCCGGTGCGCCGCACGGCCTCGACGTTGAGCTGCACTTCGCCGCGCGGCTCGTACATCGTGACGACCGCGCGTACCTCGATCCGGTCGCCTTCGCGCGGCGTGAATTCGGCGTACTGCGCGCGACCGCGGAACATCACGCAGCGCATCTGCGCCTGCTGGTCCTTGATCGAGAAATACCAGTGGCCGCTCGCGGCGCGCGTGAAATTCGACACTTCGCCCGAAATCCACAGCAGCGGAAACGAGCGCTCGAGCATCGTCGAAATGGCACGGTTGAGCGCCGAAACGGGAATCACTTCGTCGCCGCCGCGAGTGGCGCCGGGAGCGGAAAAAGGGGAGTCGAAGGACATGGGCGGTCGGATGAATGCTGGCGGCGACACGATAGTCCGACACGCGCGCGGCGTCCAGCGCCGGCCGTCTGCGCCGCGCAGCGCGGAATGTGTCCACATTCTGGCAATCGTCCGCCAAAATCCCTTAAAACGCGCGTAAAAAACCAGATGATTTAAAGTAACGCATTGATTTTTATGAATTTTTGAACCTTACGAAAGGATACATCTCCGATTCGATGCCCGCCGGGCGGACGTTCAGCGCGAACGCCCCGGCAGTTTTTCACAGAGTTATCCACAGGCCGCGCCGATCCGGCCCCGTCGAGCCTGCGGCCCGGCCGCGCTTGCCGCGCCCGCGTGCGACGCGCTAGAGTGCCGCCTTCCGAAGACCTTGCGGCATGCGCCGCCCAACGGAGAATCCGCCTTGACGAATCCGTCCCACGCCGCGGCGCCCGACGCGCCGCGCCCGGCCCGATGAGCGCGCCCGGCGGCCCGCTCGCGCGGCTCGAAGCGCACCTGACACGCGAATGGCAGCGGCGCGGCGCGCTCGCGTGGGCGCTCACGCCGTTCGCGTGCGTATTCGGCCTGTGCGCGGCGCTGCGGCGCACCGCCTATGCGCAGGGCTGGAAACAACCGGTCGACGTCGGCGTGCCGGTCGTCGTGGTCGGCAACGTGACCGTCGGCGGCACCGGCAAGACCCCGACCGTGATCGCGCTCGTCGATGCGCTGCGCGCCGCCGGCTTCACGCCCGGCGTCGTGTCGCGCGGCTACGGCGCGAACGTGAAGGCGCCGACCGCCGTCACGCCCGCGTCGCGCCCGGGCGCGGCCGGCGACGAACCGTTGCTGATCGCGCGCCGCACCGGCGCGCCGGTGTGGGTGTGCCCCGATCGCGTCGCGGCCGCGCAGGCGCTGCGCGCCGCGCATCCGGACGTCGACGTGATCGTCAGCGACGACGGCCTGCAGCACTATCGCCTCGCGCGCACCGTCGAGCTCGTCGTGTTCGACCACCGGCTCGGCGGCAACGGCTTCCTGCTGCCGGCCGGCCCGCTGCGCGAGCCGCTGTCGCGCCACCGCGACGCGACCCTCGTCAACGATCCGTACAGCGGCGCGCTGCCGCCGTGGCCCGACACGTATGCGCTCGCGCTGACGCCGGGCGCCGCCTGGCACCTCGACCAGCCGACGCTGCGCCGCCCGCTGTCGCAGTTCGCGAACGAGCGCGTGCTCGCCGCGGCCGGCATCGGCGCGCCGGAGCGCTTCTTCGCGACGCTGCGCGCGGCCGGCCTCGCGCCGGCGACGCGCGCGCTGCCCGACCATTACGCGTTCACCGACAATCCGTTCGTCGACGACGCGGTCGACGCGATCCTGATCACCGAGAAGGATGCAGTAAAATTGGGCGCTTCCTGGCGCGACGCTCGGCTGTGGGTCGTCCCCGTCGAAGCCGCGCTCGATCCTCGCCTCATTGCCCTCGTTGTGGAGAAACTCCGTGGACGCTCGCCTGCTTGAAATCCTTGTGTGCCCTATCTGCAAAGGCCCGCTCCACTATGACCGCGCCGCGCAGGAGCTGATCTGCAACGCGGACAAGGTCGCCTACCCGATCCGCGACGGCATCCCCGTGATGCTCGTCGACGAAGCGCGCCAGACCGTCGAAGGCACGCCGGTCGATCCGGCCGGCCCCGCCGGCAGCTAAGCCGCCGCGCCGCTGAACCGGCGCACGATCGCGGCCCGTCCGCGGCCGCGCGCCGTGCTGTTCCGGGCGGCCCGCTTCCGCGGCGCCGCCCGCCCCGCCCTTCTCACCGCCGAACCCCGATGACTCATCCGCAGCCCTTCATCGCCGTCATTCCTGCCCGGCTCGCGTCGACGCGCCTGCCGAACAAGCCGCTCGCCGATCTCGGCGGCAAGCCGATGGTCGTGCGCGTCGCCGAGCGCGCGCGCGAGGCCGGCGCGCAGCAGGTGCTCGTCGCGTCGGACGCGCAACGCGTGCTCGACGCGGCGCGCGATCACGGCTTCGAAGCGGTGCTGACGCGCGCCGACCACCCGTCCGGCACCGACCGGCTCGCGGAAGTCGCGGCGACCTTCGGGTGGAGCGACGACACCGTCGTCGTGAACGTACAGGGCGACGAGCCGCTGATCGACCCGGCGCTGGTGCGCGACGTAGCGTCGCACCTCGCGGCCCATCCGGACTGCGCGATCGCGACGGCGGCCCATCCGATCCACGACGCGGCCGACGTGTTCAACCCGAACGTCGTGAAGGTCGCGCTCGACGCGCGCGACGTCGCGATGTACTTCTCGCGCGCGCCGATTCCGTGGAGCCGCGATGCATACGTGTCGCACTGGCCGGACGTCGCGGCCATGCCTGCACCGGCTTTCCCGGTCTACCGCCACATCGGCCTGTATGCGTATCGCGCGCGTTTCCTGCGCACGTATCCGTCGCTCGCGCAGGCGCCGATCGAGCAGGCCGAGCAGCTCGAACAGCTGCGCGCGATGTGGCACGGCGAGCGCATCGCCGTGCTCATCACCGAGGAGGCGCCGGCAGCCGGAGTCGACACGCCGGCCGATCTCGCGCGCGTGCAGGCCCTTTTTCAGCCGACTTCAAAATAACCCATGGCATAATCAAGCGATTGTGCGAGCCGTCCGCGACCCGCGCGCCCTCGCTTGCCCCCGCCGCGGTCCTGTCCGGCAGCCGCGCGTCGCTCACGACGACGCGCCGCATCAGACCGGTTCGCCGCGCACCAGGCAAGCGCCGCGCACGTCGTCGTCGACGCCTTTGCGTCTCGCCATACGAATCTACATACCGGAGATATCACCATGCGTTTGATCCTGTTGGGCGCGCCCGGCGCGGGAAAGGGCACCCAGGCAAACTTCATCAAGGAAAAGTTCGGCATCCCGCAAATCTCGACGGGTGACATGCTGCGCGCGGCCGTCAAGGCCGGCTCGCCGCTCGGCGTCGAGGCGAAGGGCTACATGGACGCCGGCAAGCTCGTGCCGGACGCGCTGATCATCGGCCTCGTGAAAGAGCGCCTGAAGGAATCGGATTGCGCGAACGGCTACCTGTTCGACGGCTTTCCGCGCACGATCGCGCAGGCTGACGCGATGAAGGAAGCGGGCGTCGCGATCGACTACGTGCTCGAAATCGACGTGCCGTTCTCGGAAATCGTCGAGCGCATGAGCGGCCGCCGCACGCACCCGGCATCGGGCCGCACGTATCACGTGAAGTTCAACCCGCCGAAGGTCGAGGGCAAGGACGACGTGACGGGCGAACCGCTGATCCAGCGCGACGACGACAAGGAAGAAACCGTTAAAAAACGTCTCGAAGTGTACGAAGCGCAAACCAAGCCGCTGATCACGTACTACGGCGACTGGGCACAGCGCGGCGAGGAAAACGGCCTGAAGGCGCCGCAGTATCGGAAGATCTCGGGCCTCGGCACCGTCGACGAAATCCGCGAGCGCGCATTCGACGCACTGAAGTAAGCACTGCGTCGCGCACCCGCAAGCCGCCCTTCCCGGGCGGCTTTTTTTCGCCCGGCCGCGATTCGCACGACCGCGCTTGTCTGGCCGCCGCGCGATGACGCCCCGTACAATCGTCCGCATGCATCCGTGCCGGACACCGGCGCGTACCGGCTTTCAGCCGATCGACCGGCATCGGCCCACCAAGGAGACTGTCATGGAGATTCGCGGCAACGTCTTTCTGATCACCGGCGGCGCATCGGGCCTCGGCGCGGGAACGGCGCGCATGCTCGCGCAGGCGGGCGGCAAGGTGGTGCTCGCCGACCTGAACGAGGCGGCCGGCACGGCGCTCGCGAACGAACTGGGCGGCGTATTCGTGCGCTGCGACGTGTCCGGCGAGGCCGACGCGCAGGCGGCCGTCGATGCCGCCACGCACGCGGGCACGCTGCGCGGCCTCGTGAACTGCGCGGGCATCGCGCCCGCCGCGAAAACCGTCGGCAAGGACGGCGCGCATCCGCTCGACGTGTTCGCGAAGACGATCAGCGTGAATCTGGTCGGCACCTTCAACATGATCCGGCTCGCGGCCGCCGCGATGGCCGCGACCGCGCCGAACGATGCAGGCGAACGTGGCGTGATCGTCAGCACCGCGTCGGTCGCCGCATACGACGGGCAGATCGGGCAGGCCGCCTATGCAGGATCGAAGGCCGGCGTCGCGGGTATGACGCTGCCGATCGCGCGCGACCTGTCGCGCCACGGCATCCGCGTGATGACCATCGCGCCGGGGCTGTTCGAGACGCCGATGCTGCTCGGCATGCCCAAGGACGTGCAGGACGCGCTCGGCGCGATGGTGCCGTTCCCGCCGCGGCTCGGCAAACCGGACGAATACGCGATGCTGGTGCGTCAGATCGTCGAGAACCCGATGCTCAACGGCGAAGTGATCCGCCTCGACGGCGCGATCCGGATGCAGCCGAAGTAACGCGCGAACCGGTGCGAATGCGAAACGCCCGCAATGCGGGCGTTTTCGTCCTGGCCGCTGGCTGCCGGTTGACGGTTACCGGTTGCGGCACGGCCGCGCGTGGCTCAGTCGTCGTCGTCGCGCAGCATCCGCTGCCGCAATTCCGTCACCTGCGACTCGACGACCGTTGCATCCTCCGCATCCGGCCGTTCGCCGAGATACTGCTCGAGATCCTCGAGCGCCGGGCGCAGGTAATCGAGCCGCGCGTACGCGAAACCGCGATCGCGCACTTCGTCGAGTTGTTCGGGCAGCAGGATCACGAGCCGCTGCTGCACCGCGAGCAGCCGCTGCCAGCGTTCCGTCTGCAGATAGATCGTCTTCAGGTTGCGCAGCATCCGCGCGATGATCTCGCGGCTCGTGGCCGGCTGCAGCAGCGCGCGCAACGCGCTGTCGACCGCGCCGGCCGCACGCGCGACATACGGCTCCAGCATCTCGACCATCTCGGCTTCGGACAGCGAGTGACCGTTGGTCGGGTCGATGATCAGGTCGCCGTCCGGCAGCGTCACACGCAGCAGGAAATGGCCGGGGAACGATACACCGCGCGCCGGCACGCCGACCTGCTCCGCGAGTTCCAGATACAGCACCGACAGCGAAATCGGAATCCCGCGCCGCCGCTTCAGCACCGCGTTCAGGTGGCTGTTATCGGGGTCGTAGTAGTCGTTGTGATTGCACGCGAAGCCGAGTTCGCGAAAGAAGAACTCGTTGAGCGCGGCGACGCGCGCCTTCAGGTCCGCATCGTCGGTGAGCCGGCGGCGCAGCCGCGCGGCCAGCATGTCGAGTTCGGCGAGCGTGCCCTGCAGGTCGAGGTCGGGATACGCGTCCTGCGCCAGCGACAGCGCGGCTTCCGTGACGGGCAGACTGTCGTCGTCCGCCACGAGCGTGCTGAAGTAGTCGAGGACGCGGGTCATTGCGGTCGTCACTTGGCGCGCCTTCTGAAGTAAGCGTATTTGAAGCCCATCACCCACAACATACCGAAATATAGTGCAGCGAACAGCACGAGGCACGCGGTCATCAGCGCAATCCGGTCAAGCGGCTGCGTACGCATGCCGGTCCAGTCGAAGTTGATCGCGCACCAGTGCATCAGGCCTGCAAGCACCAGCGCCGCGCCGACGAGCTGCACGAAGAAGCGCAGCCAGCCCGGCGACGGCTGGTAGATGCCGCGCTTGCGCAGCCCGAGAAACAGCAGCAGCGAATTCAGGCACGCACCGACGCCGATGCTCAGCGTGAGGCCCGCGTGACCGATCAGCGGCACGAACACGTAGTTCGACAGCTGCGTGACGATCAGCACGCCGATCGCGATCTTAACCGGCGTCTTGATGTCCTGCTTTGCATAGAAGCCCGGCGCGAGGATCTTGATCAGGATGATGCCGACGAGGCCGATCCCGTAGGTCGCGAGCGCGCGCGCGACCATCGTGACGGTATGCGCGTCGAACTTGCCGTAGTTGAAGAGGGTCGCGGTCAGCGGCGTCGCGAAGAAGAACAGCGCGAGCGCGCTCGGCGCCGCGAGCAGGAACGTGACGCGCAGCCCCCAGTCGAGCAGCGCCGAATATTCGTGCGAATCGGCGTCGACGTGCGCCTTCGACAGGCTCGGCAGCAGGATCGTGCCGAGCGCGACGCCGAGCAGCGCGGTCGGGAATTCCATCAGGCGGTCGGCGTAATTGATCCACGACACCGCGCCCTGCCCGAGCCGCGACGCGATGTTGGTGTTGATGATCAGCGACAATTGCGCGACGGACACCGCGAACGTCGCCGGCACCATCTTCGCGAGCACGCGCTTCACGCCCGGATGACGCAGCGCGCGCAACGGGTTCACGCCGATCAGCGGCACCATGTCGATCTTCTTCAGGCCCGGCAGCTGCACGAGGAACTGCAGCACGCCGCCGACGATCACGGCCCACGCGAGCGCATAGACCGGCACCTTCAGGTGCGGCGCGACGAACACGGCCGCGGCGATGAACGCGACGTTCAGCAGCACCGGCGCGAACGCGGGCAGCGAGAAGCTCTTGTAGGTGTTCAGCACGCCGGACGCGAGCGTCGTCAGCGAAATGAACACGATGTACGGGAACATGATCCGCGTCATCGTGACCGCGAGCGGGAACGCCTGCCCGTCGGTGTGCAGGCCGGACGCGACCGCGAACACGACCCACGACGCGCCGGCGATCCCGACGACCGACAGCACGGCGAGTGCCCAGGCGAGCACGGTCGACATCGCATCGACGAGCGCCTTGGTCGCATCGTGCCCTTGCTGGTTCTTGAACTCGGCAAGGATCGGCACGAACGCCTGCGAGAACGCGCCTTCGGCGGACAGGCGGCGCAGCAGGTTCGGGATACGGAAGGCGACGTAGAACGCGTCGGTGTATTGACTGGCGCCGAACGCACGGGCGATCAGCGTTTCGCGGGCCAGTCCGGTCACGCGCGACAGCAGCGTGAAGCCGCTGACCGTCAGCAGGGCTCGGAATAGATTCATGGGGCGCTCATTATACGGACGTTGCGCGACCCGGCGCGGACGGATGCCGAAAAGCGCGCGCGCCGCCGGCGCCGCATCCGGCCGATGTCACGTTGAACTTGCCACGCTCTTGATTTTGTTGCTATAATTGCCGGTTTCTGAGCCTGTACATGCACGGCGCCTGTCGTTTTCATGTCTCGGCCTCGGTTAAAATCACCGTTTTTTATGCGCCCCTGGGCAATCGCTCTCAGGGGACGGATCGAAAAGCAGCGCTTGGCCGTCAGGCTCCAAGCTCTGGAAAAAGGACAGGATAAGGAACCGTCATGGCTAACTCCGCACAAGCACGCAAGCGCGCCCGCCAAGCCGCGAAGGCAAATTCGCACAACTCGGCGCTGCGCTCGAAATTCCGTACCGCGATCAAGTCGGTCCGCAAGGCTGTTGAAGCCGGCGACCAGGCAAAGGCTGCCGAGCTGTTCAAGGCTGCCGTGAAGACGATCGACACGATCGCCGACAAGAAGATCGTTCACAAGAACAAGGCCGCTCGCAGCAAGAGCCGCCTCGCCGCAGCCGTCAAGGGTCTGCAGGCAGCAGCGTAATTCCGGCGTGCCCGCTTCGGCGGGCGCTCCTGTTTCCTGCGATCGCAAAAAAGCCCGCCTAGGCGGGCTTTTTGCTGCGCGTCGTCCGGACCTCATGCCGGCCGGGCGTCGGGCGCGCGCTGCACGCGCGAAGCGCCCTCGCCCGCCGCACTCACTTCTTCTCGTTGTAGTCCGGCAGTTCGCACGCCTCGGTGACCACGAGGTTGTTGTCCTTCGCGAAATTCAGCACGAAATCGAATGCCATCGGCTCGACGTCGCGCAGCCGGGAATCGAGGATCACGCATTTCAGGTCGCCGATCATGGTCGGGCGCACGTACAGCGAATATTTCAGGCGTGCGTTCGGCCCGCTCGCACCGGGCCCGAAACAGGCCATCACGCCGGCCAGACGCTCCGACCAGTCGCTCGGGCGAAACTTTTTCCCGTCTTTCGTGATGCCCTGGATGAAGAATTCGGTCGGGGGGGTTTCAGCCATGTGGTTACCCAAGTGACGGCCCGGCGATGCCCAGGCGACAGCGCCTGGATACGCGAACACAAAGCTGGAGTGGACGGCGGCGCAAGCGCGCCGATACCCGAAAAGACAGGCCTTCGATGCGCGCCACCGGCGCGCCGCACCGGTTTTGTGCAGCGCACGGCTTGTGTCCGGCAGAGCGCGAAACGGCTTGCCTGCCGGGCTGGAGAAAACTTTCGGATTATACCGCAGCGCGGCATCGCGCGTCGTCTCGCGGGCCCTCTTCCGACACCTTCCGGCACCCGAGCCCGACCGGCTCAGATCGCGCCCCGGTTTTCGTCGTGGCTCGTCAAAGCACAGAAAATCCTTTATGCTGCTTTGAGTTATTCACACCCGACGGCGGCGCCGTCCGGCCTCGCTGCCGGGTGAGACCCGCCGTATTTCGTTTCATGACCGCCAAAACCATTCGTCACTACCTGCAGTTCAAGGATTTCTCGCTGGAAGACTACGAGTACGTGCTCGAACGCACGGGTATCCTGAAGCGCAAGTTCAAGAACTACGAGACCTATCACCCGCTGCACGACCGCACGCTCGCGATGATCTTCGAGAAGAGCTCGACGCGCACGCGGCTGTCGTTCGAGGCCGGGATCTTCCAGCTCGGCGGCCACGCGGTCTTCATGAGCACGCGCGACACGCAGCTCGGCCGCGGCGAGCCCGTCGAGGATTCCGCGCAGGTCATCTCGCGGATGGTCGACATCATCATGATCCGCACGTTCGAGCAGGACGTGATCACGCGCTTCGCGCAGAATTCCCGCGTGCCGGTAATCAACGGCCTGACGAACGAATACCACCCGTGCCAGGTGCTCGCCGACATCTTCACGTACTACGAGCACCGCGGCCCGATCGCCGGCAAGACGGTCGCGTGGGTCGGCGACGCGAACAACATGCTGTACACGTGGATCGAAGCCGCGCAGATCCTCGGCTTCAAGCTGCGCCTGTCGACGCCGCCGGGCTATGCGCTCGACATGAAGCTGGTGTCGCCGGACAGCGCGCCGTTCTACGAGGTATTCGACGATCCGAACGAAGCATGCAAGGGCGCCGATCTCGTGACGACCGACGTGTGGACGAGCATGGGCTTCGAAGCCGAGAACGAAGCACGCAAGCAGGCGTTCGCCGACTGGTGCGTCGACGAGGAAATGATGGGCCATGCGAATCCGGATGCCCTCTTCATGCACTGCCTGCCCGCGCACCGCGGCGAGGAAGTGACGGCCGGTGTGATCGACGGCCCGCAAAGCGTCGTGTGGGACGAAGCGGAAAACCGCCTGCACGTGCAGAAGGCGCTGATGGAGTTCCTGCTGCTCGGCCGCCTCAAGCACTGAGCGCAGCACGCGCGCTGCCGCCGCAATCCGGCGGCAACCGAAAAAAAGCGCCGATCGTTGATCGGCGCTTTTTGTTTGTGTCGGCACAACGGAAATAAAAGCGAGGAATGGAAGCGGGGAACGCAAGCGCCGAATGAAAGCCCGCGTTACAGGCAGACCGGTTCCGGCTCGAGCTCGACGCCGAAACGCGTGTGCACGTCGTCCTGGATCGCACGCGCCAGCGCGAGCACGTCGGCGCCCGTCGCGCCGCCGCGATTGACCAGCACGAGCGCCTGCCGGTCGTGCACGGCCGCGGCGCCGAGCGCGCGCCCTTTCCAGCCGCAGCGGTCGATCAGCCAGCCGGCCGCGAGCT
This sequence comes from Burkholderia sp. IMCC1007, assembly GCF_027257875.1. Taxonomy (GTDB): domain Bacteria; phylum Pseudomonadota; class Gammaproteobacteria; order Burkholderiales; family Burkholderiaceae; genus Burkholderia. The sequence goes on along the minus strand of NZ_JAPVQY010000068.1, from coordinate 29,332 downwards.
TCACGTGCCCGTCGGGCTGCGGATACGACACGACGTCCGGCGCGCGTGCGCGCAGCGCATCGAACTGCGCGGCGTCGATCACCGGATTCTTGAAGAAGCTGCCGGCGTTGCCGAGCACGAGCGGATCGGGCAGCTTCGCGCGACGGATCGCGACGACCGCGTCGAACACGTCGCGCGGCGTCGCCGCGTCGGCCGCAATGCCGCGCGCAGCGAGTTCGCGCGTGACGTCCGCGTAGCCGAGCCGCGGCGTCCATTGCTTCGGCAGCCGGAACGTCACCGCGACGATCGCGAAGCGGCCGCGCCCGTCCCGCTTGAAGAAACTGTCCCGATAACCGAATGCGCAGCACGCGGCGTCGAAACGCTCGCTGCGCCCGGTCACGAGCTCGACGGCGACCAGCGAGTCGAAATACGTCTTCATCTCGAGGCCGTACGCGCCGATGTTCTGGATCGGCGCGGCGCCGACGGTGCCCGGAATCAGCGCGAGATTCTCGAGGCCCGGCATCCCGTGTTCGAGCGTCCATGCGACGAACGCATGCCACGTCTCGCCGCCACCGGCCTCGACGTACCACGCGTCGTCGTCTTCGCGCACGACGCGACGGCCGGCGATCTCGTCGAGCAGCACGACGCCGTCGAAATCGCGCGTGAACACGATATTGCTGCCGCCGCCGAGCACGAGTTGCGGCAGGTTCGCGACGCGCGGGTCGCGATGCAGCGCCGCGAACTGCGCCGCATCCGTGATGCGGGCGGCGAAGCGCGCGCGCGCGTCGATGCCGAACGTGTTGTGCGCGGCGAGCGGATGGTCGGGGAGCAGCGACAGGGCGGAATCGTCAGGAAGCATCGGCATTCGCGGTCACGTCCGCCCGGCAGGCATACGGCCGGCCTTGGGCAAACGAAGGGGCATCGGTAAAATGGCAAACAGTCCGCAATTATAGCGAGTGCCCGCGCGCGAGCCGGGCGCCCGCATCTCAAGGGAGAATGCCATGCCATCGTTCGACGTCGTTTCCGAAGCGAACATGATCGAAGTGAAGAACGCCATCGAGCAGTCGAACAAGGAAATTTCGACGCGCTTCGACTTCAAGGGCTCCGACGCGCGCGTCGAGCAGAAGGAGCGCGAGCTCACGCTGTTCGCCGACGACGACTTCAAGCTCGGCCAGGTCAAGGACGTGCTGATCAACAAGCTGGCCAAGCGCAACGTCGACGTGCGCTTCCTCGACTACGGCAAGGTCGAGAAGATCGGCGGCGACAAGGTCAAGCAGATCGTCACGGTGAAGAAAGGCGTGACGGGCGACCTCGCGAAGAAGATCGTCAGGCTCGTGAAAGACAGCAAGATCAAGGTGCAGGCGAGCATCCAGGGCGACGCGGTGCGCGTGGCCGGCACGAAGCGCGACGATCTGCAGAGCGTGATCGCGATGCTGCGCAAGGACGTGACCGACACCCCGCTCGACTTCAACAACTTCCGCGACTGACCGCGCGGTCGGCCGCAACGATCGACCCGTCACACCGCGCCGCCGGGCCCCGCGCATGCGAGGCGCCCCGGCGGGCGGCAGCAGTCACCCCTTCCCTCAGGCTTTCCCGCCGTCCTGCGCGCCGCCGTCGGCCGCTGCCTTCTTCTTGTCGCCGATCCGGCTTTCCTGCCCCGCGAGCAGCTTCGAGATGTTGCCGCGGTGACGCCACACGAGCAGCACGCTCATCGCGAGCACGGCCCATGCGACCGGGTTGTGGCGCGGCATGCCGAACAGGAACACGTCGAACAGCGGCGCGAACACGGCCGCCACCAGCGCCGCGAGCGACGAATAGCGGAAGAAGAACGCGATGATCAGCCAGGTCAGCGCGGTCGCGAGCCCCAGCGCCGGGTGCACGGCGAGCAGCACGCCGGCCGCGGTCGCGACGCCCTTGCCGCCCTGGAAGCGGAAGAACACCGGGTACAGGTGGCCGAGGAACACGGCGATCGCGACCCACGCGATGGCGACGTCGGGCAGCCCGAAGCGCCGCGCGAGCCAGACGGCGATCCAGCCCTTGAACGCGTCGCCGACGAGCGTCAGGATCGCGGCCTTCTTGTTGCCGCTGCGCAGCACGTTGGTCGCGCCGGGATTCTTCGACCCGTACGAACGGGGATCGGCCAGGCCCATTGCGGCGCTGACGACGACGGCGAACGACACCGAACCGATCAGGTAGGCAACAAGTGCGGCGAGCAGGATCTGCATGCGGAGAACTCTTCTTTCAACGTATCGGTGAAGGGACGGCCGGACACGGCGTGCCGGCCGGTTGCGGCAGGCGCCGTCGCGACGCACCGCCGGCAGGCCGTGGCGGCCGGCCACGCGGGCCGACCAGCCGAAACGGCGCTCATTCTACCGAACGAGCACGGCCTGCCACGAAGGTGAAACCCTCAGTCGACGCTCGCGCACTGCACGGGCGTCGCACCGAGCAGCGCGGTGAGCACCGCGGGCGCGAGGCTCACGAGATAGCCGCGGCGGCCGCCGTTCAGGTAGATCGTCGGCAATTCGAGAATCGTCGATTCGACATACACGGGCATCGTCTTGCGCGTGCCGAACGGCGACGTGCCGCCGACCAGATAGCCGGAGTGGCGGTTCGCGACGTCGGGCTTGCACGGCTCGATGCGCTTCGCGCCGATCTGCCGCGCGAGGTTCTTGGTCGATACCGTGCGATCGCCGTGCATCAGCACGATCAGCGGCTTCGCGTGCTCGTCCTCCATCACGAGCGTCTTCACGACGCTGTGTTCGTCGACGCCGAGCTGGCGCGCCGATTCGCCGGTGCCGCCGTGCTCGACGTATTCGTACGGATGCTCGCCGAACGCGACGCCGTGGCGGCGCAGCAGCTGGGTCGCGGGTGTCTCGGACACGTGTCTGGATTTGCTCATGGCGGCATTTTAATGGCGAACGACCGATGGGCGGGCGCCATTGCACGATCGTCCGTCATGCGCTCGCGCGAATGCGCGGCGCTGCGGCGGTATACTCGCGGCCCCTGCTCGCAGCCCCTCCGGCACCGGCGCAACGCTCGCCCCGCGACGCGCCATCATTGCGGCGCGTGCGACGCGTTATTGCCCGATTGGCCGATTGTGGCGGACGCGCCGCCATGGCACGATCGTTCGCAAATATCGCCGTGCCGCCGCCCGGCCCTTCCACTGGAGACGCCATGACCTCGTCTGACCGCTCATCCGCGCCGCTCGACGTCGCGGCCCTGCTCGCCGCGTTGCCCGATCGCATCGCCGACGTGCCCGCCCGCTGGGCCGCGCGCGCGCCCGCGCATCCGGCGCTGATCGAGGACGCGCGCCGCCTGTCGTACGGCGAGCTGGCGCGGGCCGTCGACGCGGCGGCCGAGCGGCTCGCGAGCCTCGGCGTGCGCGGCGGCGACCGCGTGATGATCGTGGCCGAAAACAGCGTCGCGCAGATCGTGCTGCTGTTCGCGGCCGCCCGCGTCGACGCATGGGCGCTGATGACGAACGCGCGGCTGTCGGCAGGCGAACTCGATGCGATCGCCGCGCATGCGCAGCCGAAACTGCTGGCCTTCGCGACGGAAGCGTCGCCCGATGCGCGCGCGCACGCGGCGCGCTACGACGCGACGCCGGCCGACGCACTGTCGATCGACATCGGCGCGTGGTCGCACCGGCTCGACCCGAACGCCCCCGACGAGCCCGTGGCGGCCGACGGCGCCGCCCAATGCGCGGCGCTGATCTACACGACCGGCACCACGGGTGCGCCGAAAGGCGTGATGCTGTCGCATCGCAACCTGCTGTTCATCGCGGCGACGTCGAGCACGCTGCGCCGCGTGTCGCCCGACGACGTCGTGTACACGGTGCTGCCCGTGTCGCACGTGTACGGGCTCGCATCGGTGTGCCTCGGCAGCCTGTATGCAGGCGCGACGCTGCGGCTCGCGCCGCGCTTCGCGCCGGAGACCGTGCGCGTCGCGCTCGCCGACGAAGGCGTGACGATCTTCCAGGGCGTGCCCGCGATGCACGCAAAGCTGCTCGAGCATCTGCATACGCACGCTCACGCGTGGCGCGCGCCGCGGCTGCGCTTCGCGTATTCGGGCGGCTCGCCGCTCGATGCCGGCCTGAAGGCGCGCGTCGAGCGCGTGTACGGCGTGCCGCTGCACAACGGCTACGGGATGACGGAAAGCAGCCCGACGATCACGCAGACGCCGCTCGACGCGCCGCGCACCGACTGCTCGGTCGGCGTGCCGATTCCGGGCGTGGAAATGCGGATCGTCGCACCGGACGGCACCGACGTGCCGCCGGGCGAAGTGGGCGAAATCCGCGTGCGCGGGCCGAACGTGATGCTCGGTTATTACCGCAACGCCGACGCGACGCGCGCGGCCGTGTCGCCCGACGGCTGGCTGAGCACCGGCGATCTCGCCCGGCAGGGAGCGGACGGCGCGGTGACGATCGCCGGCCGCAGCAAGGAGCTGATCATCCGCTCGGGCTTCAACGTGTATCCGGTCGAAGTCGAACAGGTGCTGAACGCGCATCCGGACGTCGTGCAGGCGGCCGTCATCGGCCGTGCGGTCGAGGGCAACGAGGAAGTGCTCGCGTTCGTCGAGCTGATGCCGGGCGCGGCAGCGACCGAGGCCGCGCTGCACGCATGGTGCGCGGAACGGCTCGCGCCGTACAAGCGCCCTGCGCAGATTCGCGTGCTCGATGCGCTGCCGGCCGCGTCGACCGGCAAGGTGCTCAAGCACAAGCTGCGCGAACTCGCGTAACGCGCAACTTGCGTACCCGCGCGCGAATCGCCCGACACGCAGCGGATCAGCCGCGCGGATGGTGTTGCGCGTGCAGCGTCCTGAGCCGCTCGCGCGCGACGTGCGTGTAGATCTGCGTGGTCGAGATGTCGCTGTGGCCCAGCAGCAACTGCACGACGCGCAGGTCGGCACCGTGGTTCAGCAGGTGCGTCGCGAACGCGTGGCGCAACGTGTGCGGCGACAGGTGCGCACGCACGTCGGCGCGCTGCGCATGGCGCTTGATGATGTTCCAGAACTGCTGGCGCGTCATCCCGTCGCCGCGCGCGGTCACGAACAGTGCGTCGGCCGCGCGCGCACCGAGCAGCGCCGGCCGCGCGTCGCGCAGGTAGCGCTCGATCCAGCCGTGCGCGACTTCGCCGAACGGCACGAGCCGCTCCTTCGAGCCCTTGCCCATCACGCGCACGACGCCCTCGTTGAGGCCGACCTCGACCGTCTTCAGCGTGACGAGCTCGCTCACGCGCAGCCCGCTCGCGTACATCAGCTCGAGCATCGTGCGATCGCGCAGCCCGAGCGGCGTGCCGATGTCGGGCGCGCCGAGCAGCGCCTCCACCTGCGCCTCGGACAACGTCGACGGAAAGCGCGCGGCCTGCTTCGCCGACGTGATCCGCAGCGTCGGATCGGCGCTCGCATGATGTTCGCGCACGGCCCAGCCGTAATAGCGACGGAACACCGACAAACGGCGGTTCGACGACGTCGCCTTGCCGTCGCTGCGCGCGGAGATATAGCCGGTCACCATCCCTTCGTCGGCCGCATCGAGCGGCACGTCGTGCGTCGCGGCAAGCCATTGGGAAAACAGGATCAGATCGCGTCGGTACGCGTCGAGCGTATTGCGCGCGAGCCCGTGCTCGAGCCACAGCGCATCGCAGAACACGTCGATCGACGCGCGGCTCGCCAGCAGCGCGGGCGATGCCGCGGCCGCGTCGTCGCCCGCGCCTGCGTCGGGGGAAAGCAGCGGTTCGCTCATCAGTACGGCACGCCTTCGTGCGCCAGCAGCCAGCGCTTCACTTTCTGGTAATAGCCGTCGTCGTCGTGATTCGCGAAGCCGCCGAGGCCGCCCGCCGCGACGACGCGATGGCAAGGAATCACGAGCGGAAAATAGTTCGCGCCGCACGCCTGGCCGACCGCGCGCGGCGCGCTGCCGATGCGCTTCGCGACCTGCCCGTAGGTCAGCACCGTGCCCGGCGGAATGTCGCTGATCACGTCCCACACGCGATGCTGGAACGCGCTGCCGACTTCCGCGAGCGGCAGGTCGAAGCGCGCCGACGCACGCTCGAAATAACGTTCGATCTGCTGGACCGCGCGCTTCGCGAGCGGCGAGTCCGGATCGACCGACTTCATCGACTCGGGCAGATAGACGATCTCGCGCACCACCGCGGCATCGGTGCGAATCCCGACCTTGCCGAACGGTGCGTCGATGACTGCGTTGAACATGACCCTCTCCTCACCTGTGACACATGCGGCGCCGCCGCGCGCCGCCGACACTTTACGCCGTCTTCATGCGGCACGCAGCGCCCATTCGACATGCTCGCGCACGACGGGCGACGGGTCGTCGGCACGGGCCCGCAGCGCGGCGACGATCGCGTCGCGCGCGTCCGATGCGAGCCGATCCGCCGGCGCGCGCAGCGCATTGCCGAGCCCGACCGCGAGATTGCGCAGCCAGCTTTCATAACCGATGCGGCGGATGGCGCTGCCTTGCATCCGCGTATCGAAGGTGTCGGCATCCCACTCGAACAGCTCGACGAGCGTCGCGCGATCGAGCCCGTGCCGCACGTCGAAATCGGCGACGGGCGCGGCCTGCGCGAACTTGTTCCACGGGCACACGAGCTGACAGTCATCGCAGCCGTACACGCGATTGCCGATCAGCGGCCGCAGCGGCTCGGGGATGCTGCCTTTCAATTCGATCGTCAGATACGAGATGCAGCGGCGCGCATCGACGCGATACGGCTCGACGATCGCGCCGGTCGGACACGCGCCGATGCAGCGCGTGCAGCTGCCGCAGTGCGCGCCGGGCGTCTCGGGCGCGGTGTCGGGCGCCGTGTGCGCGTCGGTCGGCAGCGGCACGTCGACGTAGATCTCGCCGAGGAAGAACAGCGAACCGGCGTCGCGCTGCAGCAACAGCGTGTGCTTGCCGCGCCAGCCGACACCCGCCTTCTGCGCGAGTTCGACCTCGAGCACCGGCGCCGAATCGGTGAACACGCGATAGCCGAACGCGCCGATCTCGCGCTCGATGCGCTCCGCGAGCGTCTGCAGCCGGTTGCGCAGCACCTTGTGATAGTCGCGGCCGCGCGCATAGATCGACACGACGGCCGCCTGCGGATCGTCGAGCCGCGCGCGCTCGCGTGCACGCCAGTCGTGCGGCGCGAGCGTGCCGGATCGCGCATCGGGCGCGTCGGCGGCGAGCGTTTCGGCCGGCAAATAGGCGAGCCGCGCGGAGATCACGCGTCGCGTACCGGCCACAAGTTCGGCCGGCCGCGCGCGTTTCATTCCGTGTTTCGCCATATAATCCATTTCGCCGTGGTACCCGGCTTCCAGCCAGGCGGCGAGGCCTGCTTCGGTATCCGAGAGATCGGTATCGCTGATGCCGATCGCCCCGAAACCCAATTCGCGCCCCCACGCCCTGATGCGAGCGGCGAGCGCAGTCAACGCCGCATCATCGAGCGCGCACGGCGCCGCGCCTTCGGCACGAGTCGAAGGCCTGTCGGATGCGGCGAGTTCCGGTAATCGGTTCATCGCACTATTTTACGAGAATGCCAGCCACGCCCCATACGCCTCATGCAGACACGCTGCCCGCCCCGCTCGCGGAGCGCGTGATCGCACTCGCCGACGAAGCGGCGACCGAGGCCTTCGGCGCCCGTTTCGCGCACGCACTCGACGCGGCGCGCAGCGAACTCGCCCACGCCCATGCGTTCAACGGGCTGCAGATCCAGCTGGTCGGCGATCTCGGCGCGGGCAAGACGACCGTCGTGCGCGCGCTCCTGCGCGGCCTCGGCCACACCGGGCGCGTACGCAGCCCGACCTACACGCTCGTCGAACCGTACGCATTCGCGCGCGACGACGGGGAACTTGAGGTCTATCACTTCGATCTGTATCGATTCAACGATCCGGCCGAATGGTCCGACGCGGGCTTTCGCGAATATTTCAATTCCAGCGCGATCTGTCTCGTCGAATGGCCGCAACAGGCGGGCACACTGCTCGGCGTGCCCGATCTGGTTTTCTCGCTCGACGTGGATGGCGACGGCCGCGCCCTCACCATGCGGGCGTACAGCGCTTCAGGAAAGGCATGTCTCGAAAGATGTTGATCAAACCGTTCCGCTCGATCGAATCGGCGGCCACCGCGACGCACAACTGGCGGCGCCGTCAGATCCTGCGCGCGGGCGCGTCGTCGCTGGTGCTCGGTCTCGTCGCGCCGCGGCTCGCGCATGCGTCGTCGGTGCTCGGCGTGCGTGTGTGGCCCGCACGCGATTACACGCGCGTCACGATCGAATCCGATCAACCACTGCAGAACAGCCAACACCTGTTGCAGGGCCCCGACCGGCTCGTCGTCGACCTGAGCGGCCTCGATCTCGATCAGGCACTGCGCGACCTCGTGTCGAAGATCGCGCCGAACGATCCACAGATCCAGTCGGTGCGCGTCGGCCAGTATCAGCCGCACGTCGTGCGGATGGTGTTCGACCTGAAGGGTTCGGTGAAGCCGCAGGTGTTCACGCTGCCGCCGGTGGGCACCTACAAGTACCGGCTCGTGTTCGACCTGTATCCGGCCGTCGCGCCCGATCCGCTGTCCGACCTGATCGCGCAGACGGAACGCAAGGAACAGGCGCTCAACGACACCGCGCGCGCGCAGCAGATGCAGCCGCCGTCCACGCTGGCCGGCCCGGGCACGCCCCCGCCGCCCGTAGCGGGCAACGACAACAGCGACGCGTTCTTCCAGCGTTTCGCGCAGAACACGCCGGCCACGCCGCGCACGCCGCCGGCCGCCGCCACGCCTGCGGCGCCCGCGAAGCCGGCCGTCAAGCCGCCGCCCGTCATCGCGCGCCGCGACGACGGCGACGACGACACCGATGCCTACAAGTTCACCGCGCCGAAATCCGGCAAGGGCGGCACCGTGCGCCTGCTGACGGTCGCGATCGATCCGGGCCACGGCGGCGAGGATCCAGGTGCGATCGGCGGCGGCGGCACGTACGAGAAGCACATCGCGCTCGACATCGCGAAGAAGCTGCGTGCGAAGATCGACGGCGCGCCGAACATGCGCGCGATGATGACGCGCGACGCCGACTTCTTCGTGCCGCTGAACGTGCGCGTGCAGAAGGCGCGCCGCGTCGGCGCGGATCTGTTCGTGTCGATCCATGCGGACGCGTTCACGACGCCGTCCGCGCGCGGCTCGTCGGTGTTCGCGCTGTCCGACCACGGTGCGTCGAGCGCCGCGGCGCGCTGGCTCGCGAACAAGGAGAACTCGTCCGACCTGATCGGCGGCATCAACATCAAGACACAGGACGCGGCCGTCAGCCGCGCGCTGTTCGACATGTCCACCACCGCGCAGATCCGCGACTCGCTGCGCTACGGCGGCTACGTGCTGAAGGAAGTCGGCGGCATCAACAAGCTGCACAAGGGCTCGGTCGAGCAGGCCGGGTTCGCGGTGCTGAAGGCGCCGGACATTCCGTCGATCCTCGTCGAGACTGCGTTCATCAGCAATCCGGAAGAGGAAAGCCGGCTGAACGACGACAGCTATCGCGACCAGATGGCCGACGCGATCTTCCGCGGCATCAAGCGTTATTTCGCCGCGAATCCGCCGCTCGCGAAGAACCGGATGGCCTGACGGCCAGCCTTCCCCCGCCGCCGGCACGCGCTGCGTGCCGGCGCGTCACGACGCCGCGAAACGGCGCATCAGCTTCCCGCCGAACACGTTCACCGCGAGCCCGCCCATCACGAGCGCGGCGCCGATCAGTTGCGCGCGCGTCAGGTGTTCGTCGAGAAACAGCGCCGACGACGCGAGCCCGACGATCGGCACCAGCAGCGAGAATTGCGCGACCTGCGCGGCCGGATAGCGCGACATCAGCCGGCTCCACAAGCCGTAGCCGACGAGCGTCGCGACGAACGCGAGATAGACGACCGCGAAGATCGACGCGCCGTTCAGGCCGACGAGCGCGGCTTCGATCCGCCGCGGCCCTTCGAACCACAGCGACAGCAGGAAGAACGGTACCGGCGGCACGAGGCTTGCCCACACGACGAGCGACACGAGGTTCGCACGGCCGACCTTCTTCGTGACGATATTGCCGAACGCCCACATCGCGGCCGAGCAGAGGGTCAGCAGGAAGCCCGCGAGCGTCATCGCGCCATCGCCCTGCACCGCGATCACGACGAGCCCGGCCGCGGCGATCGCGAGGCCGAGCAGGTTCCGCACGCGCAGCCGCTCGCCGAGGAACAGCATCGCGAACACGAGCGTGAAGAACGCCTGCGACTGCAGCACGAGCGACGCGAGGCCGGCCGGCATGCCGACGTACATGCCGGTGAACAGGAACACGAACTGGCCGAGCTGGATCGTCGCGCCGTACAGGATCAGCATGCGCCACGGAATCTGCGGGCGGCGCACGAAGAACACCGCGGGCACCGCGGCGAGCGTGAAGCGCAGCGCGCCGAGCAGCATCGGCGGCATGCCGTGCAGGCCGACCTTGATCACGACGAAGTTCACGCCCCACGCGAGGATCACGATCAGCGCGAGCAGCAAGTCCTTCGGGGCCATCATCGGCGTCTCCTCGATCATCGAATGCTCGTTTGAAGCCGGCCAGTCTACCGGGTTTCGCCGCGCGGGCCGCCCGATACCTGCACCGCGCGCATGGAATCGGCTGCACGCGTGGCGGCGCAGCAATCCGACGATCGCCGCGCGGGCCGCGCTCGCCGGCCCACGCGTGCGCCGCACCGTTGCGCGTGGGTGCCGCGCGGCCAGTACAATGACCGGCATCCCCGCGCCCTCACGAGACCCGCCATGACCGATTCGATCAAAGCCGTGCTGAAGCCGCACATCCGCGACATCGGCAACCTGCAGGTGCGCCGCACGCTGCCCGCGCTCGCCGCGCGCCTCGTCGGTCCGTTCATCTTCTTCGATCACATGGGCCCCGCGACGCTGCCGGCCGGTACCGGCCTCGACGTGCGCCCGCATCCGCATATCGGGCTCGCGACCGTCACCTACCTGTTCGACGGCGCGATCCTGCACCGCGACAGCCTCGGCTCGCTGCAGGAAATCGTGCCGGGCGACGTGAACTGGATGACGGCGGGCCGCGGCATCGTCCACTCGGAGCGCACGCCCGACGCGCAGCGCGCGAACGGCCACACGGTGCATGGAATCCAGACCTGGGTCGCGCTGCCGCTCGCGCACGAGACCACCGAACCGTCGTTCGAACACCATGCGGCCGACACGCTGCCCACGCGCAACGAGAACGGCGTGGCGCTGACCGTGATCGCCGGCGACGCGTTCGGCCTGCATTCGCCCGTCACGACGTTCTCGCGCACGCTGTACGTCGCCGCCGAGTTCGCGGCCGGCGGGCGCGTCGAGCTCGACGCGTCGCACCAGGAGCGCGCGGTCTACGTGGTCGACGGCGACCTGACGATCGACGGCACGCCGGTGCCGGCCGAGCAGATGGCCGTGCTCGCGCCGGGCACGACGGTCACGCTCGCGAGCGCCAGCGGCGCACGCGCGATGCTGCTCGGCGGCGACAAGATCGACGGCGAACGCTTCATCGAATGGAATTTCGTCGCGAGCAGCCGCGACGCGATCGAGCGCGCGAAACAGGCGTGGACGAACCAGGAAATGGGCAAGGTGCCGGGCGAAACCGAGTGGATTCCGCTGCCCGAATCGAAGCCGCGTTGAAAAAGGGGCGTGCTGCCCCCATCCTGACGACATTCGAACGGAAGAGAACGACATGGACACCACGCTTGCCACTTTCGAGAAAGACGTCATCGAGGCGTCGCTGGATACGCCCGTGCTGGTCGACTTCTGGGCGCCGTGGTGCGGCCCCTGCAAGACGCTCGGCCCGCTGCTCGAGAAGCTCGAAGCCGACTACGAAGGCCGCTGGAAGCTCGTGAAGGTGAACGTCGACGAAAACCAGGAGCTCGCCGCGCACTTCCAGACGCGCAGCATCCCGCACGTGATCGCGTTCGCCGACGGGCGCCCGGTCGATCAGTTCGTCGGCGTGCTGCCGGAAGGCCAGTTGCGTGCGTTCCTCGACCGGCTGCTGCCCGCGCCCGACGAAGCCGAACGCCGCGCCGCACAATACGCGATCGCCGAGTCGCGCTACGACGATGCGGTCACACACCTCGAAGCGGCGCTCGCGCTGAACCCGGGCTTCGACGAAGCACGGCTCGACCTGATCGAGCTGCTGCTCGCGAACAACCAGGTGGACCTCGCGCGGGCCGAGGCCGAGCGCCTGTCGCCGCAGACCGTGCAGGGCGGCGATCCGCGCTACCAGGCGATCAAGACCCGTTTCGACGCGCTCGACGCGACGGCCGACCTGCCGCCGACCGACGCGCTCGAAGCCCGCATCGACGCGAACCCCGCCGATCTCGAAGCGCGCTTCGACCTCGCGCAGAGCCTGATCGCACGGCGGGACTACGAAGGCGCACTCGAGCAATTGCTGGAAATCGTGATGCGCGACCGCGCGTACGGCGACGATCTCGGCCGCCGCACGATGATTTCGGTGTTCGAACTGGCGGGCGATCGCCCCGAACTCGTCGCTGCATGGCGGCGCAAGCTGAGCATGGCGCTCAACTGACGCACGGCCGGCCGGGCTGCAACGGCCCGGCTGACTCGCCACATCGCACGCGGCGCGCGTGACGCGCCGCAGCATTCCTGCGCGTCGAAAGATTCGACGCGCGGCCGCTCAGCCCGCGGCCCGCGCCGCGATCGCGCGCAGCGCATGCGCGGCGGCCGCGAAGCCGAAGCTCGCGGTCACGCACACGCTCGAACCGAACCCCGCACAGTTGAGCCCCGCGACATGCGCGGCCGTGGATGGCTCCGCGCCGTCCTCGATGTCGCACGCCGCGGCTTCCGGATAGATCAGCGGCTCGTCGGAATACACGGCGCTCACCTTGAAGCGCGCCTTCGGCCCGCGCGGAAAGCCGTGCTGCTTGCGCAACTGCGCGCGCACCTTCGACAGCAGCGGATCCTGGATCGTCAGCGCCAGATCGTCGATGCGGATGCGCGTCGGGTCGAGCTGGCCGCCCGCGCCGCCGACCGTGACGAGCGGCTGCCCTTTCGCGACGCACCATGCGATCAGCGCGACCTTCGTGCGCACGCTGTCGATCGCGTCGATCACGTAGTCGAAACCACCGCCCAGCAGCGCATCGAAATTGTCGGGTTCCGCGAAATCCTCAATCCGGTTCACGCGGCAGGCGGGATCGATCAGCGCGATCCGCTCGGCCATCGCGTCGACCTTCGGCTTGCCGTAGTTGCCGTCGAGCGCGTGGATCTGCCGGTTCGTGTTGCTTTCGGCGACGTTGTCGAGATCGATCAGCGTCAGCGTGCCGATCGCGCTGCGGGCGAGCGCTTCGGCCGTCCACGAACCGACGCCGCCGATCCCGATCACGGCGACGCGTGCGCGCTCGAACGCGGCGAGCGCGGGCGCGCCGTACAGTCGCGCGATGCCGCCGAAACGGCGCTCGCGATCCACGTCAAGCTGGATTGTCGGGGTCGGGGTAAGATCAGAGGAACTGGGCGGGGCAGCGTCGGCAGCGGACATATCAGCAAGGAAAACGTAAGTCGAGCAGCCCTCTATTCTGCCTGAGATCCCCGCCCGTACGCGCCACTGTGCACGCACGATTCTCCAGCGTTCGCTATACTGGCCCCAGATTGAAGCGTTTGCATAACATGACGACTCTCGCCGATCTTCGCATCAACTATTCGCGTGCTTCGCTCGACGAAGCCGATGCCGCCCCCGACCCCTTCGCCCAGTTCGATCGCTGGTTCAAGGAGGCGCTCGCCGCCAAACTTCCCGAGCCCAACACGATGACGCTCGCCACCGTCGGCGACGACGGCCGGCCGTCGGCCCGAATTGTGCTCATCAAGGGTGTCGACGAACGCGGGTTCGTCTTCTTTACCAATTACGAAAGCCGCAAGGGCCGCGACCTCGCCGCCCATCCGCAAGCGGCGCTGCTGTTCTACTGGATCGAGCTCGAGCGACAGGTGCGCATCGAGGGCCGCATCGAGAAAACCAGCGCCGAGGAAAGCGACCGCTATTTCGCGTCGCGCCCGCTCGGCTCGCGCATCGGTGCGTGGGCTTCCGAGCAGAGCGCGGTGATCGACAGCCGCGCGACGCTCGAAGCGCGCGAGAAAGAGGTGGCCGAGCGCTACGGCGAGAACCCGCCGCGCCCGCCGCACTGGGGCGGCTATCGCGTCGTGCCCGACGCGATCGAGTTCTGGCAGGGGCGCCCGTCGCGGCTGCACGATCGCCTGCTCTATACGCGCGACGCCACCGCCGCGTCGGGCTGGACGATCTCGCGACTGTCGCCGTAAGCCGGCGGCGGCGGCGGCGCCGGCGCGTGCCGGCCGTGTCTCGTGTTGCATCCGGGCGCCCGCGCAGCAAGGCGGGCGCCGGTCAAGATACTTGGCTGTATTCGATCCAACGAACAAACGGAGAATCCAAATGTTCTGGGAAAAGAAGCTGGCACAGTGGGCGGACGAAGTACGGGCAAAGGCGAACATCCCTGCGCGCCTCGTGCTATGGAACGGCGAACAACTCGATTTCGGCACCTTCAGCGCGCCGCAGGTCACGCTGAAGGTCAACAGCGCGTCGGCGTTGCCGCTGTTGCTCGAACCCAGCCTCGACAACCTCGGCGAGGCATACGTGAAGGGCAAGATCGACATCGAAGGCAGGCTGTCGGACATCATCAACATCAGCTATTCGCTCGCGCGCAACACGGTCACCAACGCGAACAAGCTCGCGCGCGTGCGGCGCTACTTCAATCACACGAAGAGCACCGACAAGAAGGCGATCCAGTATCACTACGACGTGTCGAACGAGTTCTACCAGCTGTGGCTCGACGAGAACATGGTGTACTCGTGTGCGTACTTCGAGAACGGCGACGAAGATCTCGCGACCGCGCAGATCAAGAAGATCGACCACATCCTGACCAAGATCCGGCTCGAGCCCGGCCAGCGCCTGCTCGACATCGGCTGTGGCTGGGGCGCGCTCGTGCTGCGCGCCGCGCAGAAGTTCGGCGCGACGTGCCTCGGCGTGACGCTGTCGCAGAACCAGTTCGATCTGGCGACCGCCCGCGTGAAGGCCGCGGGGCTCGAGGACAAGATCGAGATCCGGCTGCAGGACTATCGCGAGATCGAGGGCCAGTTCGACCGGATCACGAGCGTCGGGATGTTCGAGCACGTCGGCCGCAAGAACCTGCCGCTCTATTTCTCGCGCGTGCACGACCTGCTGACCGACGACGGCATCGCGATGAATCACGGGATCACGTCGACCGACGCGGAAAGCGGCGAGACGGCGCTCGGCGGCGGCGAGTTCATCGATCGCTACGTGTTCCCGGACGGCGAGCTGCCGCACATCAGCCTCGCGCTCGAAGCGGCGCAGCGCGGCGGGCTCGAGGCGATTGACATCGAAAGCCTGCGGCGACACTATGCGCGCACGCTCGAGATCTGGACCGAGAACTTCGAGGCGAAGGCGGACCGGGCGCGCGCACTCGTCGACGACGAAAAATTCCGCATCTGGCGCGTGTATCTTGCCGGCTGCGCGTATGCGTTCGAGCACGACGACGTGTCGATCTTCCAGATCGTGTGCCGCAAGGCCGGCCGCAGCGCGAAAACGCTGCCGTGGTCGCGGCGCTATATGTACGAAAACCCGCTGCCGCGCTAGGCGGCATTCGACGCTGGGCATGCATGGGTGACGGCAGCACGCGGCGCAACACGCCGGCGCAACGACAGCAGCGCGACGACACTGACGGGTCGCACGCCGAAGGGCAGTTCGACCTGTTCGGCCTATTCGGCGGGCCGCCCGACGACGCACGCGCGGCTGCGCCCGGCGCCGACGCTGCAGGCCGCAGCGAACACGTGACGGCCGACGAAGGCGACGACGCGCAGCCGCCTGCCCGCATCCGCCGCGCAGCGCAGCGCCCGTCCGCCCCGGACGAAGCACCCGCGCCCGCCTCCGGCATGCTGTGGGACGAACCATCCCTGCCCGCCGCGCCGCCGAAGAAAGGCCGGCGCCCGCGCGGCGTGCCGCCCGCGCCGATCTCCGCGGAGGTTGCCGACGCGGCGGCCGCGCTGCCGCCGAACGTGCGGCTCGGCACGTCGTCGTGGTTCTTCCCCGGCTGGAACGGCATCGTCTACGACGGCGACTTCGCGCAGACGAAGCTGTCGCGCGAAGGGCTCGCGGCGTACGGCGCGCATCCGCTGCTGAGAAGCGTGAGCCTGGACCGGTCGTTCTACGGTCCGCTGTCGGTGGCCGACTACCTGCGCTACGCGCAACAGGTGCCGGACGATTTCCGCTTCGTCGTGAAAGCGCCGGCATCGGTGACCGATGCGGTGGTGCGCGGACGTCGCGGCGAGCCGTCGGGGCCGAACCCGACCTTTCTCGACGCGCAGCTCGCGACGACGGAATTCGTGCAGCCGTGCGTCGATGGGCTCGGCAACAAGGCCGGCGTGCTCGTGTTCCAGTTCTCGCCGATGCCCGATCAGCTGCTCGCCGACCCGGCCGCGCTGATCGACCGGCTGTCGGCGTTCTTTGCGGCGCTGCCGCCGCTCGCAGCGGGCGCCGACGGCACGCGCTACGCGATCGAGATTCGCGACGCGAGCCTGCTGACGCCGCGCTTCATCCGTGCGCTCGCGACGCTCGGCGTGCGCTACTGCGTCGGCCTGCACGCACGGATGCCCGACCCGCTGCGCCAGGCGGCCGCGCTCGCGCTGCTCGACGGCGATGCGCCGGGGCCGCTGATCGTGCGCTGGAGCCTGCACGGCGGATTCAAGTACGAGCAGGCGAAAGCGAAGTACGAGCCGTTCGACAAGCTCGTCGACGAGGATCCGGCCACGCGCTCGGCGCTCGCCGAACTGGCCGCGCGCTACGCGCTGGCCGGACAGCCGGTGATCATCACGATCAACAACAAGGCGGAGGGCTCCGCGCCGCTGTCGTGCGTCGCGCTCGCGCGCGAGATCGCCGCCGCGTGCGCGCACTGGCGCAACGAGGCGGCGGTGGTATCAGGCGCCGCTTAGGGGGCGCTTCGTGGGCGCTTGGTCGCCGCTCAGTGGCTGCTTATTGGCCGCTTCGTCGGCCGCTTCGTCGGCCGCTTCGTGCCCGCTTAGCCGCCGCTCACCGGCCGCTCATGCGCCGCGCAGCGACTTCAGCCGGTGCGAGAATTTCTGGCGGAATTTCGCGAGCTTCGGCCCGATCACGACCGAGCAGTAGCCCTGCCCCGGATTGCGCGCGTAATAGTTCTGGTGATAGTCCTCGGCCGGCCAGTAGTTGTCGTCGAGCGGCACGACCTGCGTGACGATCGGCTGCCCGAACACCTGTTCGCGCTCCAGCTCGCGGATCACGTCGAGCGCGATGTCGCGCTGCGCATCCGAATGCGTGAACACGACCGAACGGTACTGCGTGCCGACGTCGTTGCCCTGCCGGTTCAGCTGGGTCGGATCGTGCGTCGCGAAGAAGATCTCGAGGATCTCGCGATAGCCGATGCGGGCCGGATCGAACGTCACGTTCACGACCTCCGCGTGGCCGGTGTCGCCTTCGCACACGTCGCGATAGCCGGGGTTGCGCGTATGGCCGCCCGCATAGCCCGACTGGACGGCCGTCACGCCGTCGACGTCGAGAAACACGGCCTCCGTGCACCAGAAACACCCGCCGCCCACAGTTGCGGTTTCAAGCATGTCGTTCCCCATGAAGTCAGTCCCTCGTTGATGACAGCGGCGGCACGCGCGCGCGTGCGCGCCGCCGCCTGTTCGTCTCGCCGCCGCCCG
Source organism: Burkholderia sp. IMCC1007 (assembly GCF_027257875.1). Taxonomy (GTDB): domain Bacteria; phylum Pseudomonadota; class Gammaproteobacteria; order Burkholderiales; family Burkholderiaceae; genus Burkholderia. The sequence continues at coordinate 11,625 of NZ_JAPVQY010000068.1, read as the reverse complement.
TTGGCACGGGGCGAAGCGGCACGCGTTCAAGTATCGCACTCGCGTGCGAATCCGGCAGAACCGCATGCTCGCCACGCACGACCGGCCGCGCGTTTCTCGTCTACACTTCTACACTCAGTCACGCGTCGCCTTGACGGCACACCGTCCGGCTGCACGCAGCGTCCGATGCCTGCCCGCTCCTGATGTACCCATCATCCGCCGGAACATCGATATGCACGCCTTAGCAGAGATCGCCCGCATCGCGAGCCCGTCCGTCGGCGCACCGCGCGCCGCCGCTTCACCTGCATCCTCGCGCTGCCATGCGCAGCGATCCGGGCCCTCGCGCCCACCCGCTTTCCCGACCTGATGCACGTCAACGCGCGTCGCGCCGACGCGCGCGCCGCGCAACGCCTACACCCCCGCGCACCGCAGCGAACGGCCGTGCGCCAACGACCCGACCCAACCGACAGAGGCACCCCGATGAGCATGCGGCCCGACCCGACCTTTCACGCTTCGCCGGAACTTGCGATGCAGGCGCCGGCGGAAGAGTTTGCCTATACGTTGTTGCTGAGCCCCGATTTTTCCAGCCCCGACGCGCTCGCCGTGATCGACGTGAAGCCGGGCTCCGCGACCTACGGAAAAATCGTCCACACGGTGACGATGCCGAACACCGGCGACGAGTTTCACCACTTCGGCTGGAATGCGTGTTCGTCGTCGCTGTCGCCGCTCACCGGCCACGCGTTTCTCGAGCGACGCTTCCTGATCATCCCGGGGCTGCGCTCGTCGCGCATCTACGTGATCGACACGAAGCCGCATCCGACGCAGGCGCGCATCCACAAGATCATCGAGCCCGACGAGATCTTCGCGAAGACGGGCTATTCGCGGCCGCACACCGTGCATTGCGGCCCCGAGGGCATCTACGTGAGCACGCTCGGCGGCGCGGGCAAGGACGGCACCGATGGCGCGCCCGGCATCTTCATCATGGATTGCGAGACCTTCGACGTGCTCGGCCGCTGGGAGATCGACCGCGGCCCGCAGGACAAGCATTACGACTTCTGGTGGAACCTGCCGCGCGACTACATGGTGTCGAGCGAATGGGCGCTGCCGCCGCAATTCGAGAACGGGATCGTCCCCGAGGATCTGCTCGCGAACAAGTACGGGCACCGCCTGCATTTCTGGGACCTGCGCGCGCGGCGCAACGTGCAGACGATCGATCTCGGCGCGCACCACCAGATGGCGCTGGAAGTGCGGCCCGCGCACGATCCGGTGCGCGAGTACGGGTTCGTCGGCGTCGTGGTCGACACGACCAATCTCGAAGGGTCGATCTGGACCTGGTGGCGCGAAGACGGCCAGTTCCATGTGAAGAAAACCGCGACGATTCCGCCCGAGCCGGCCGCGGCCGACGAGCTGCCGCCGCTGCTCAAAGGCTTCGGCGCGGTGCCGCCGCTCGTGACCGACATCGACCTGTCGCTCGACGATCGCTTCCTGTACGTATCGTGCTGGGGCACCGGCGAGATGCGCCAGTACGACGTGTCGGATCCGCATCGGCCGGTGCTCGCGGGCTCGGTACGGATCGGCGGGATCGTGCGCCGGGCACCGCACTCGAACGGCCGCGCGTTCGCGGGCGGCCCGCAGATGGTCGAAATCAGCCGTGACGGCCGGCGCGTGTACTGGACCAACTCGCTGTACTCGACGTGGGACGACCAGTTCTACCCGGACGGCGTGCCGGCCGCGCAGGTGCTCGCGCATGCGGGGCCGGACGGCGGGCTCACGCTCGCCGACGACTACTGGGTCGACTTCCCCGACGGCTATCGCGCGCACCAGATCCGGCTCGAAGGCGGCGACTGCTCGACCGACTCGTTCTGCTATCCGTCGGTCAAGCGTTGAACGCGGCGCTCTCCGCGCCGCTCGCGCTGTGGGCGGCGGTACTCGCAAGCGGCGTCTATCACGGGCTGAATCCGGCGATGGGCTGGCCGCTGGCCGTGTCGAACGCGCTGATGACGCGCCGCGGCGGCGCACTCGTTGCGGCGCTCGGCTATCTGGCGCTCGGCCACGCGCTCGCGGTGTTCATGGTGATGCTGCCGTTCGGGCTGCTCGCCGCGCTGCTCGCGTGGCAGTCGGCGATCCGGATCGGCGCGAGCGCGCTCGTGATCGGCTTCGGCGCGCTGCTGCTGATCCGGCGCCGCCATCCGCGTGCGCTCGCGCGGATCGCACCGGCGCGGCTCGGGCTGTGGTCGTTCGCGGTCGCGATCGCGCACGGCGCCGGGCTGATGCTCGTGCCGATCTATCTCGGCCTCTGCGGACTCGACGGGGACGCCCGGGACGCCGGCCATCGCGCGGCCGCGACGCTCGTCGACGCGCATCTCGGCATGGCGCTCGTCGTCGCGGCCGTGCATGCGGCCGCGATGATCGCGACGGGCGGCGTGCTCGCGTGGCTCGTCTATCGCTATCTCGGGCTGAAATTCGTCGCGCGGAGCTGGTTCAACCTCGATGCCGTGTGGGCATCGAGCCTGATCGTGACGGGCGCGCTGTCGCTCGGGCTGGCAGCGGCACGGTAGCCACGCGGCACGGTGCCTCCGCGACCGCGCTGCCTGCGGCCGCGCGCAATGAAACGCGGCGGAATCGGCGTTGGCGCGCCATTTCGGCGCCGCGCGGCCGTGTTCGCTACCTCACGCTCGCGCCGCGATGCGCCGCCCGCACGGGCCCGGCCGCGCCGATTCCGCTAAAATCCGGGCATGCGCACCACATCCCAATCGACCGCCGCGGCCTTGCCGCCTTTCGTCCGCCGCGCCCGCCGGATTCGCCGTGCGCCGCGCCCGCCCGTTTCGTCCCGGATGGCCGCCCGATGAACCATCCCACGCCACCGGATTTCGACTCGGCCGCATTTCGCCAGGCGCTCGGCCAGTTCGCGACCGGCGTCACGGTCATCACGACGCGTGCGCCGTCCGGGCAACTGATCGGCATCACCGCGAGCTCGTTCAACTCGGTGTCGCTCGACCCGCCGCTCGTGCTGTGGAGCCTCGCGCACAAATCGGCGTCGACGCCGGTGTTCCGCAGCAACAGCCATTACGTGGTGAACGTGCTCGCGGCGTCGCAACTGGAGCTGTGCAAGCGGTTCTCGACCTACAAGGGCGATCGTTTCGAAGGGATCGCGCACATGGCCGGCAACTCGGGCATGCCGGTGCTCGACGGCGCGCTCGCGTGGTTCGAATGCCACAACCGCAGCCGCTACGACGAAGGCGACCACGTGATCTTCGTCGGCGAAGTGGAGCGCTGCGGCGTGCGGGCCGAAACCGACGACGCGCCGCCGCTCGTGTTCCACGGCGGCGCCTTCCACGGGCTCACATCGCTTTGATCGCCCCGGTGCGCGCCAGCCCGACCGGCGCGCCCGCCTCGTCCTTCAATGTCTGCAGCACGATGTTCGAGCGGATGTCCATCACGCCCGGCGCCTTGTAGAGCCGGTTCAGCACGAAATCCGAATAGTGCTTGAGGTTGTGCGCGAGCACGCGCAGCAGATAGTGGCTCTCGCCCGTCACGACGAACGCGCCGACCACCTCCGGCCACTCGCGCAGCGCTTCCGCGAAGCGCTCGTGCCACTGGTTTTCCTCGTTGCGCATCGATACCTGAACGAACGCCTCGAGCTCGAAGCCGAGCTTCTCCCGGCTCAGGCATGCGCGGTAGTGCTCGATCACGCCCTGGTCCTCCAGCAGGCGCATCCGGCGCAAACAGGCCGACGGCGACAGCGAGATCCGCTCCGCCAGATCGAGATTGCTGATTCTGCCCTCTTCCTGCAGGACCGCCAGAATCCGGCAGTCGGTCGCATCGAGCGTGATCGCGTGCATTTTTGGTCCCCGTTTTCCCTCTGAGTCGAATTATCTGCCAATCCGGCGGATTGTCCATGTTTATTTCGCAAGCACTTTCTGCGAGCGTCCACCTATCATTCGAAGGATCGATTCACCGCTTCGTCAAGCCATGGACACTCTCTGGGACATCTCGCCGCCGATCAGCCCCGCCACCCCCGTGTGGCCGGGCGACACGCCGGTCGCCGTCGAACGCGTGTGGCGCATGGAGGCCGGCTCGCCGGTCAACGTCGCCCGCCTGACGCTGTCGCCGCATACCGGCGCGCACTGCGACGCGCCGCTGCACTACGACGCCGACGGCGCGCCGATCGGCGCGGTGCCGCTCGACACCTATCTCGGCCCGTGCCGCGTGATCCACTGCATCGGCGCATCGCTGGTCGTGCAGCCGGCCGATATCGCGGCCGCGCTCGACGGCGTGCCGCCGCGCGTGCTGCTGCGCACGTACAAGCGCGCCAGCGTCGAGCAATGGGACAGCGATTTCTGCGCGGTCGCGCCCGCGACCGTCGACCTGCTCGCTGCGCACGGCGTGAAGCTGATCGGCATCGACACGCCATCGCTCGACCCGCAGGAATCGAAGACCATGGACGCGCATCACCGCGTGCGCGCGCACCGGATGGCAATCCTCGAAGGGATCGTGCTCGACGACGTGCCGGCCGGCGACTACGAACTGATCGCGCTGCCGCTGAAGTTCGCGACGCTCGACGCAAGCCCGGTGCGCGCGGTGCTGCGTACGCTGCCCGGCCGCTCCTCCTGATTACCCGAACCACTGACCCGACATCATGATCAAGACCCGTGAAGACGCGCTCGCCCTCGACCGCGACGACCCGCTCGCCGCACTGCGCGACCAGTTCGCGCTGCCCGACGGCGTGATCTACCTCGACGGCAACTCGCTCGGCGCGCAGCCGCGCGCGTCGGCCGCCCGTGCGCAGCAGGTGATCGGCGCCGAATGGGGCGAAGGCCTGATCCGCAGCTGGAACACCGCCGGCTGGTTCGCGCTGCCGCGCCGCCTCGGCGACAAGCTCGCGACGCTGATCGGCGGCGCGCCCGGCGAAACGGTCGTGACCGACACCATCTCGATCAACCTGTTCAAGCTGCTGTCCGCGATGCTGCGCCATCAGGCCGAGCGCGCGCCCGAGCGCCGCGTGATCGTGTCGGAACGCTCGAACTTCCCGACCGACCTGTACATCGCACAGGGGCTGATCGAGCAACTCGGCGGCGACTACGAACTGCGCCTGATCGACGATCCGTCGGACCTGCCCGACGCACTCGGCGCGGACACGGCCATCGCGATGATCACGCACGTGAACTACCGCACCGGCTACATGCACGACATGCCGGCCGTCACGCAACTGGTGCACGACGCGGGCGCGCTGATGCTGTGGGATCTCGCGCACTCGGCCGGCGCGGTGCCGGTCGACCTGAACGGCGCACGCGCGGACGGCGCGGTCGGCTGCACGTACAAGTACCTGAACGGCGGCCCCGGCTCGCCCGCGTTCGTGTGGGTACCGCAGCGCCATCTCGCGCATTTCTCGCAGCCGCTGTCGGGCTGGTGGGGCCACCGCGCGCCGTTCGCGATGCAGCCGGGCTTCGCGCCCGACCCGGGCATCGCGCGCTTCCTGTGCGGCACGCAGCCGATCGTGTCGATGTCGATGGTCGAATGCGGGCTCGACGTGTTCCTGCAGACCGACATGCATACGATCCGCCGCAAGTCGCTCGCGCTGACCGACGCGTTCATCGCGCTCGTCGAAGCGCGCTGCGCGGGCCTGTCGCTGAAACTCGTCACGCCGCGCGCACATCACCAGCGCGGCTCGCAGGCGAGCTTCGAGCATCCGCACGGCTACGAGGTGATGCAGGCGCTGATCGCGCGCGGCGTGATCGGCGACTACCGCGAGCCGTACGTGCTGCGCTTCGGCTTCACGCCGCTCTACACGCGCTTCGCCGACGTGTGGGATGCGGTCGAGACGCTGCGCGACATCCTCGCCACCGACGCGTGGAAGGCACCCGAATTCGCCGAACGCGGCGCGGTGACCTGATCGGCGTCGCCCGGCGCGCGCCGCAATTACATGCGGACTGCGCGCCGCGCCCCCGTCATTCAATTCTGGAGAAAGTCGTGAATTCTGGTCATATGCAGCCACCCGGCGACGATGCGCGGGCCGGCTGCCCGTTCTCGGGCGCACGCGCCACCCACGAAGCGCCGCACGTGCCGGGCGATGCCACCGCGCAAGCCGGCTGGCACGACGCGCAGCTCGATTTTTCGAAGTCGATGAGCTACGGCGACTACCTGTCGCTGAATTCGATCCTCGATGCGCAGCATCCGCTGTCGCCCGATCACAACGAGATGCTGTTCATCATCCAGCATCAGACGAGCGAGCTGTGGATGAAGCTCGCGCTGTTCGAACTGCGCGGCGCGCTCCATGCCGTGCGCGACGATGCGCTGCCGCCCGCGTTCAAGATGCTCGCGCGCGTGTCGCGCATTCTCGAGCAGCTCGTGCAGGCGTGGAACGTGCTGTCGACGATGACGCCGTCGGAATACTCGGCGATGCGGCCGTATCTCGGCCAGTCGTCGGGCTTCCAGTCGTACCAGTACCGGCAGCTCGAATTCCTGCTCGGCAACAAGAACGCGCAGATGCTGCAGCCGCACGCGCACCGGCCCGACATCCTCGAACAGGTGCGTGCGACGCTCGAGGCGCCGTCGTTCTACGACGAAGTCGTGCGCCTGCTCGCGCGACGCGGCTTCGCGATCGCGCCCGAGCGGCTCGAGCGCGACTGGACGCAGCCGATGCGTCACGACGAGACGGTCGAAGCCGCGTGGCTCGAGGTCTATCGTCATCCGCAGCAGCACTGGGAGCTGTACGAGATGGCCGAGGAACTCGTCGATCTCGAGGATGCGTTCCGCCAGTGGCGCTTCCGTCACGTGACGACCGTCGAGCGCATCATCGGCTTCAAGCAAGGCACGGGCGGCACGAGCGGCGCGCCGTATCTGCGCAAGATGCTCGACGTCGTGCTGTTCCCCGAGCTGTGGCACGTGCGGACCACGCTGTAACGCACGCCATGCGCCCGCACGTCACGACGACGGGCGGGCGAGTTCTTCGCCTTCGCCTTCGCCTTCGCACGGCTGCGCAGCCGCACGCGACAGCCGCGGAATGTGCCGCCGCACCGCGAGCAGCGCGACGCACACCACGCCCATCGCGGCGGCCAGCATCGTCAGGTACGCATTCGCACCGCCCGTGGTGATCACGATCGCACCGGCGAACGCGCTGAGGATCGCGCCGAGCCGGCCGAACGCGAGCGCGCTCGCGGTGCCGGTCGCGCGCACCGCCGTCGGATAGATGTACGCGCAAAGCGCATACATCGTCGACTGCACCGCGTTGACGAACAGTCCATGCAGGCCGAGCCCGACGATCAGCCAGCCGGTGTGACGCCCCGCATCGACGCCCATCAGCCAGGCCGCGCTCACCGCGCCGCCGATGCTGCACAGCGCGAGCGGCCAGCGCGAACCGGCATGCGCGATCGCCCATGCGCACAGCAGCGCGCCGATCACGCCGCCGAGGTTGTACGCGGTGAGCCCCGCGCCCGCGACCGATACGCTGAGCCCGCTTGCGGCCAGCATCGTCGGCAACCAGCTGAATGCCGCGTACACCGCCAGCAGACACATGAAGAACGCACACCACAGCGCGATCGTGTCGCGCGCCTGGCCGCCGGCGAACAGCGCGCCGAAGCCGCCCCGCGCACCGGGCGCACGCGCATCGCGCAGATCGGTGAACACGGTGCCGGGCGCGACCGGCCGCTGCATGCGCGCGAGCAGCGCGCCGAGTTCCGGCCAGCGCGCGGGGCGGCGTGCCAGATAGCGCGGCGATTCCGGCAGCGCGCGCACGAGCACGAAGCCGAGCACGAGCGGCAGCGCGCCGCCCGCGAAGAACAGCCCGCGCCAGCCGTAGCGCGGCAGCACCTCGTGCGCGAACAACCCGGCCAGCATCCCGCCGAGCGGCACGCACACGATCGTCGCCGTGACCATCATCGTGCGGCGCCGCGCGGGTGTGTATTCGGCCGTCATCGTCGTGGCCGTCGGCAGCGCGCCGCCAATTCCGAGCCCCGCGCAGAAGCGCAGTATCGCGATCGCGGCGACGTTCGGCGCGAAGCCGATCGCGCAGGTCGCGACGCCGAACAGGAACACGCTGCCGATCACGGCCTGGCGGCGGCCGAAGCGGTCCGCGACGAGCCCCGCGCACGCGCTGCCGATGCCCATGCCGATCAGTCCGGCCGCCACCGCGGGCGCGAATGCGCCGCGCGTGATGCCCCATTCGCGGATCAGCACCGGAATCGCGAAGCCGATCAGCTGGCCGTCGAAGCCGTCGAGCACGATCGCGAGCGCGGCGAGCAGCACCACGTAGCGCTGCATCGTCGTAAACGGCCCGTCGTCGAGGGTCGCGCCGATGTCGACCGATGGTGGCGGCAATCCGTCGCGCGTGCTCATGCGACCTCCCGTGCGCCGCGCGGCGGCGGCGATGTGCGCGAACGGCGCGCGGCAAGACAACGGCATTCGATGCGTTTCATGGCGTCTCCAGTTGCCCGGGCTGGCGCGCACGCGCGTGCCCGAATCTCGTGCTGCGCGGTCGGCGTCGATGCGCCGGCCTCGTTCAGCTTTCAGCTTTCCTGTCCAGTCCGTGTCGGTCGAGCACGGTCCTCCCGCGCGCGGCGCATGCGTGTTGCCGCACGCCGCGAACCTGCGAGCGGCCCGCTGCTCAGTCGAGCCGCGCGTCGATCAGCCTGACCAGCGCGAGCAGCGCGTCGGTATGCGGGACCGCGACGCCCGTCTCGCGCGCGGCCGCGACGACCCTGCCGCTGATCGCGTCGATCTCCGTGCGACGGCCCGCGAGCACGTCCTGCAGCATCGACGGCCGGTGGCCGCGATGGTCGCGGATCGCATGCTCGACGTTGCGCGCGATGCGTTCGCCGTCGACCGCAATGCCCTTCGCGCGCGCGACGGCCGCGGCCTCGGCAGCGATCGCGAGCGCGAGCCGCGGCCCGTCGTGATGATTGCCGAGCTGGTCGACGGTGCAGCCCGTCGCCGCGCACAGCGTGTTGAGCGCCGCGTTGAACGCGACCTTCTCCCAGATCGCGGCCCACACGTCCGCATCGAGCGAACACGCGAGCCCGGCACCCGACAATGCGGCGGCCACCGTCGCCGCGAACGGGCGCGCCGCGCCATCGGCCGTCATCATGCGGATCGTGCCGGTGCCGTGCGAGCGCACATGCCCGGGCCCGGCGACGTCGGCCGGCCACGTCGTCACGCCGACCAAAATGCGTTCGAGCGGCACGAACGCGTTCAGCGTCTCGACGTTGCCGAGCCCGTTCTGCAGCGTCAGCACGAACGTATGCGGGCTCAGCACTGCGCGCACGCCGTCGAGCGCCGCGCGCGTATGCAGCGATTTCGTGAAAACGATCACCAGGTCGAACGGTGTGTCGGGCGCGGCGGCCGCGTCCGCATTCGCGGCTTCCGGCCGCACGGCCTGCAGCGTGCGAATGCGCCGTTCGCCGCGATCGTCGTCGATGCGCAGACCGTCGCGACGAATCGCGTCGAGATGCGCTTCGTTCACGTCGATCAACGTGACGGCCGCGCCGCGCTCGGCCAGCAAGCCGCCGAACAGCGAGCCCATTGCGCCCGCGCCAAGAATCGCAATCCTCATGGTCGCAAGCCTCTCAGAACGGATAGTGACGCGGCGCGGTCTGCACGGTGATCCAGCGCAGGTCCGTGAACGCGGCGATGCCGGCCGTGCCGCCGAAATGGCCGAAGCCGCTGTCCTTCACGCCGCCGAACGGCATCTGCGCCTCGTCGTGCACGGTCGGACCGTTCACGTGGCAAATGCCCGATTCGATGCGTGCCGCAACGCGCAGCGCGCGCGCGACGTCGCGGCTGAACACCGCCGACGCCAGCCCGAATGCGTTGTCGTTCGCGCAGCGGATTGCGGCCTCCTCGCCGTCGACGCGCACGATGCCCTTCACCGGGCCGAACGATTCTTCCGCGTAGATGCGCATCGCCGGCGTCACGTGGTCGAGCAGCGTCGCCGGGAACAGCGTGCTGTCCGACTTGCCGCCGCACACGAGCGTCGCACCGTGCGCGAGCGCGTCGTCGATCAGCGCATTGCAGCGCTCGACGGCCTTCATGTCGATCAGCGAACCGAGCACCACGGGCCCGCGGCGCGGGTCGCCGACCGGCAGCGACGCCGCCTTGTCGGCGAGCTTCGCGACGAACGCATCGGCGATCGACGCGTCGACGACGATCCGTTCGGTCGACATGCAGATCTGCCCGGAATTCGCGAACGCGCCGAATGCGGCCGCTGCCACCGCCGCGTCGAGATCGGCATCGTCGAGCACGACGAACGGCGCCTTGCCGCCGAGTTCGAGTACCGCCGGTTTCAGATGGCGCGCGCATGCTTCGGCGACGATCCGCCCGACGCGCGTCGATCCGGTGAAGTTCACGCGGCGCACGGCCGGATGCGCGATCAGTGCATCGACGACGGCGCCCGCATCGTCGGGCGCGTTCGTCACGAAGTTGACGACGCCGGGCGGCAACCCGGCCTCCTGCAGCGCCTCGACGATCAGCCCATGCGTGACCGGACACAGTTCCGAGCCCTTCAGCACGACCGTGTTGCCGCACGCGAGCGGCAGCGCGAGCGCGCGCGTCGCGAGGATCACCGGCGCATTCCACGGCGCGATGCCGAGCACGACGCCGGCCGGCTGCCGCACGCCCATCGCGAGCGAGCCGGGCACGTCGGACGGAATCAGCTCGCCGCCGATCTGCGTGGTCAGCGACGCGGCCTCGACGAGCCCGCTCGCGGCCAGGTGCACGTTGAAGCCGGCCCACAGCGCCGACGCGCCGGTTTCGGCCGCCATCGCGGCGACGAACTGATCGTGCTTCCCTTCGAGTGCGGCAGCGGCCTTCAGCAGCAGTGCGCGGCGCGCGCCCGGGCCGAGTGCCGCCCAGTCGGGAAACGCGTGAGCCGCTGCGTCGGCCGCCGCGCGTGCATCGTCGAGCGTGCACGCGGGGGCGGTCGACGCAATGTCGCCGTCGAGCGGGTTGCGGCGCACGAACGTCGCGCCGCTGGACGAATCGCGGCGTGCGCCGCCGATCAACATCGATACGGTTTGCATGGAATCTCCGAAACGACGCGCGCCGCGCGTCACGCAACTTCGATTTCGACGACGACGGGCGCGGTGGCGCGCAGCGCGTCGGTCAACGTGTCGTGCAGGCGCGCGGCATCGGCCGCGCGGATGCCGTGGCAGCCCATCCCTTGCGCGAGCGCGACGAAATCCAGGTCGGGCAGATCGGTGCCCTGCACCGGATCGTCGGGGCCGAAGCCGAACACCGGCGCGAATTCCTGCAGCGCCGCGTAGCGCCGATTGTTCAGGATCACGAACGTGATCGGCAACTTCAGCTGCGCGGCGCTCCACAACGCCTGGATCGAATACAGGCTCGACCCGTCGCCGATCAGCGCGATCACGCGCTGCCCCGGCCGCGCGAGCGCGACGCCGACCGCGGCCGGCATCCCGTAGCCGAGCCCGCCGCTGTCCATCGTGTAGAACGTGCCGCTGCGCGTGAACGGCAGATGCGCGTGCATCACCGGCCGCGCGCTCGGCGCCTCCTCGACGACGATGTCGTGTGCGTCGCGTACGTCGGCGAGCGTCTGCAGCGCGAACGCCATCGACATCCGTTCGCCGGCGGGCGGCACCGCGACGCGCGGGCGCGCCGGACGCGGCGCCGGCATCGGCCGCTCGGGCGGCGCCG
>NZ_JAPVQY010000067.1 GCF_027257875.1 Burkholderia sp. IMCC1007 | reverse complement strand
CGCTGCGCCGCCGCAGCCGCGCAGCCGACGCCGGCGCGAGCCCCGCGGGACGGGCGCTGCGCGCCGTCGCACGGCACCGCAGGCCGCCCGGCGCGCGACACACCCTTGCGCACAAGCGCCGTCATGGCCGCCGCCACACCCCGGTAACATGCTACCGGGCCAACTCCCGGCTTCCCGGCGCCTTTCGGCGCCCGGGATTGTCAGCAAAACGTAAGCATTCCATGTCCATACAACGACTTTCCCTCTACGCACGCCGGTTCGCACTGTTCGCGCTGCTGCAGTTCGCAGCGATCGCGACCGCGTCGGCGTTTCCGACGGCCGCGTCCGCGCCGGGCGCGAGCGGTGTCGGCGCGCCCGTGCCGACCATTTCGCTGAACGACGCAATTGCGCAACTCAAGCAGATGCAGGTCCAGCAGGACCGCATCAAGCAGCAGACGTCGAACGCGAGCAACAGCAAGGAGCTCGACGGGCTCGGCGACGCGACGCAGGAACTGAGCGCCGACGTCGACAAGCTGCGCAGCGAGCTCGCGCCGCAGCGCACGCAGATCCAGGCGCAGCTCGACGTGCTCGGCCCGCCGCCGGCCCCGGGCGCATCGCCCGAAACGCCCGCCGTCGCGCAACAGCGGGCGACGCTGAACGCGCGCAAGGCACAGATCGACGCCGCGCTGAAACAGGCCGCCGACCAGAAGGCCAACCTCGCGAACCTGAACGATCAGTTCGCGAAACTGCACCGCAGCCTGCTGCGCAACCAGCTTGCATTCCGTTCGGGCAGCATCTTCGGCGCGCAGTTCTGGCTGCCGCTGTTTCATCTGTCGCCCGACGACGTCCATCGGCTCGAGGATTTCAACGATGAACTGCGCGACATGCTGCGCTCGTCGTGGCTGCCCGGGCAGCGTGCGATCACCACGCTGCTGCTGATCGCGGCGCTCGCGGCATGGCTCGGCGGCCGCCGCCTCGTCGAACGCGGGCTCGCGTGGGTCTGCCTGAACCGCCTGCCGCCCACGCGGCTGCGCCGCAGCGCGCTCGCGCTGTCGACGGCGTTCTCGACGCTGTTCGCGACCGCCGTTGCCGTGCAGATTCTCTATCTCGCGCTCGCCCGGCATTACGAGCTCACGCCGTCGATGAGCGATCTGTGGGATCAGTTCGCGAAGCTCGCAGTGACCTGCGCGCTGATCGCCGGCCTCGGCCGCGCGCTGCTCTGTACGAAGCATCCGTCGTGGCGGCTGCCGGCGCTCGCCGATCAGGTCGCGCTCGCGATGAAGCCGTTCCCCGGCGTGCTGGCCGCGCTGTTGCTGATGTCCGGCACGCTCGAATCGATCAACCGGATCGTCGACACCAGCCTGTCCGTCACGCTGCTCGGCCGCGGGATCGTGTCGCTCGTCGTCGCGCTGACCGTCGGCGCATCGCTGCTGCGCGCGAACCGCGTGCGCAGCGCGCTCGCGCAAGCCGGCGAAGCGCCTGAGCATCGCTCGACGCTTGCGGGGGTGATCCATGCCGGCGTCACGCTGGCGATCGTCGCGTCGCTGGTCGCGCTGGTGATCGGCTACATCACGGTCGCGCGCTTCATCACGTACGAACTCGTGTGGTTCGAGATCGTGCTGTGCAGCGTCTACATCCTCACGCAACTGACGCGCGACGCGAGCGAGAGCCTGTTCTCCACGAGCCTGTCGACCGGCAAGCAGATCAAGCACCTGTTCGCGCTCGACGACCGCCATCTCGACCAGGCGCACACCGTCGTGTCGGGCCTCGGCACGAGCCTGCTGATGCTGGTCGCGGCCGTCGCGCTGCTGACGGGCGGCTTCGGCACGACGCCGAGCGACCTGCTCGACAGCCTGATCGCGATGATCGGCGGGCAACGGCTGCAGAGCCTGAACATCATGCCGGACCGGATCATGAACGCCGTGATCGGGTTCGCGATCGGCTTCTACCTGCTGCGCTCGGTGCGCCGCTGGCTCGACAGCGAGTTCATGCCGGCGCTCGGCATGGACGCGGGCATGCGCGTGTCGCTCGTCACGCTGTTCACCAACGTCGGCTACGTGCTGATCGTGCTGATGACGCTCGGGCTGCTCGGCGTCAGATGGAGCAACCTCGCTTGGATCGTCAGCGCACTGTCGGTCGGTATCGGTTTCGGCCTGCAGGAGATCGTGAAGAACTTCGTGTCGGGGCTGATCCTGCTGACCGAGCGGCCGGTGAAGGTCGGCGACATGGTGAGTCTCGCGGGTGTCGAAGGCGACATTCGCCGCATCAACGTGCGCGCGACCGAGATCCAGCTGAGCGACCGCTCGACCGTGATCGTGCCGAACTCGCAACTGATCTCGCAGAACGTGCGCAACGTGACGATGGGCAACAGCACGCAGGGCGTCGCGACGCTGATGCTGACCTTCCCGCTGAACACCGATCCCGAACAGGTGCGTGACCTGCTGCTCGACGCGTATCGCGAACACCCGGCGATTCTCGAGAAACCGGCGCCATCGGTCACGTTCAGCCAGCTGACGCCGGACGGCATCACGCTGAGCGTGACGGGCTATGTGGCAAGCCCGCGGATCGCCAGCTCGACGAAGAGCGACCTGCTGTTCGAGATCCTGAAGCAGTTGCGCGCGGCGCAGATCACGCTGTCGACGCCGCAGATGCTGGTGGTGCAGAACATGCCCGCGAGCGATGACGCCACGCGACCTGAGCCGTTGAGTGAATGAGCATGCGCGTGCGTGCCGATCGACCGACGCAGCATAGGCAACACACGCAGTACGCGCAGCACCGAAAACGACAAGGGCCGGTTACCGCTTACGCGGCAACCGGCCCTTGTCATTCGATCGCTGACGCGCCCTCCCGGGCGCGCACCATCACACGTCGAACTTCACGCCCTGCGCGAGCGGCAGCTGACGGCTGTAGTTGATCGTGTTCGTCGCACGGCGCATATAAGCCTTCCACGCATCCGAACCCGACTCGCGGCCGCCGCCCGTTTCCTTCTCGCCGCCGAACGCGCCGCCGATTTCCGCGCCGCTCGTGCCGATGTTCACGTTGACGATCCCGCAATCGCTGCCCGCTGCCGACATGAACTGCTCGGCCTCGCGCATGTCGTTCGTGAAGATCGCCGACGACAGGCCTTGCGGCACCGCGTTGTGCACGTCGATCGCGTCTTCGAAGTTGTCGTAGACCATCACGTAGAGAATCGGCGCGAACGTCTCGCGCTCGACCACCGATGATTGCTTCGGCATCCGCACGATGGCAGGACGCACGTAGTACGCATCGGCGTGACCGATGTCGACGCGCTCGCCGCCCTTCACTTCGCCGCCCTGCTCGCGCGCATCGGCCAGTGCCTTCTGCATCGCGTCGAACGACGCGCGGTCGACCAGCGGGCCGACGAGCGTGCCTTCCTCGAGCGGGCTGCCAACCTTCACCGACGCATACGCCTTCTCGATGCGCGGCAGCAGTTGATCGACGATGCTGCGATGGACGATCAGGCGGCGCAGCGTCGTGCAGCGCTGGCCGGCCGTGCCGACCGCCGCGAACGTGACGGCGCGCACCACGAGGTCGAGATCGGCGCTCGGCGCGACGATCATCCCGTTGTTGCCACCGAGTTCGAGGATGCCGCGCGCGAGGCGCTGGCTCAGCACCTTCGCGACTTCCTGGCCCATCCGCACGCTGCCCGTCGCGCTGACGACCGGCACCTTCTTCGACGACGTCAGCACTTCACCGACATCGCGCATGCCGAGCACCAGCTGGCTCAGCTCTGCCGGCGCGACGCCCGGATGCGTTTTCTCGAATTCGCGGATCGCCTTCTGGAGCAGCACGTGGCACGCGATCGCGGTGAGCGGCGTCTTTTCCGACGGCTTCCACACGACCGAATCGCCGCACACGAACGCGAGCGCCGCGTTCCATGCCCACACCGCGACCGGGAAGTTGAATGCCGAGATCACGCCGCACACGCCGATCGGGTGCCACGTTTCCATCATCCGGTGGCCCGGGCGCTCGGATGCGATCGTCAGGCCGTAAAGCTGACGCGACAGACCGACCGCGAAATCGCAGATGTCGATCATTTCCTGTACTTCGCCGAGCCCTTCGGACGTGATCTTGCCGGCTTCGAGCGTGACGAGGCGGCCCAGCTCGGCCTTGTGCTCGCGCAGCACGTTGCCGAACACGCGCACCAGTTCGCCGCGCACCGGCGCCGGCACCGTGCGCCACTTGAGGAATGCCTCGTGTGCGGCGTCGATCTTGCGCTCGGCGTCGGCGGGCGAGTCGACCGCCAGCGTCGCGAGCGTCGCGCCGTCGAGCGGCGAACGCGCGGTCAGCGCATTGCCTTTCCACTGGGCGAGATCGATATCGAGCGCGGCGAGAATGTCGTTGAATTGCATCACTTCCTCTTCAGGGACAGATTGATCGGTGCGGCGGCGACGCCGCCCGCGTGATTCGATTGGAGCGCGTTCGCGCGCCGTGTGCAAGCGGATGCGCTGCTCGGCAGGCCGGTGCGCCGCGTGGCGCATCGCGCTGCGCCGCCGCCGGAAAACCGGCCGGACGGCGCGCCCTCACCTCGCAAGGCACGATCCATGAGACACATTGTCGATGGCCACAAGTCGGCCCGCTATTGATATTAACTCACGACTTCATTCCCAAAACGCAACACCCTGGGAGGACGCGCCGAGTCGTTTCGGCCCGCGCATGGGACGTATCCGAAGCTCCTTACCCGGCCATTCGCACCGGCGTCGACGGCCGCGACTTGATGACAAAGTCGCATCACCCTGTGCGGAAATATCGGTTGCCGACCCCACGCCGCGCACACACAATCGAGGCGACGTCGAGGTGCCACGCACCCGGCGCATCGACGGCCGCCGCGTGCGGCCGGACGACAGACGAAGGCGACGCGCGTCGCGGGCCGGTTGCACCGGACATTCCCGCGAAGCCCCGCCGCTGCCCGACGGCGGCGGCCGGCAACACGACGCGTCGCGTCGCGTTCGCAGCCAAAACAATCCCGGAGACAGCGCCCAGCACCCGCCATGCATTCAGATGCCCGCCCCGATTCGCCCCGTTCGTCCGGCTCGCCGCCCGCGAAGCCGTCCCTCCACCGCAGCCTGCAGGCGCGCCATCTGCGAATGATCGCGATCGGCGGCTCGATCGGCACCGGCCTGTTCGTCGCGTCCGGCGCATCGATTTCGCAGGCCGGCCCCGGCGGCGCGATGCTCGCGTACATGCTGATCGGCCTGATGGTCTACTTCCTGATGACGAGCCTCGGCGAAATGGCCGCATTCATGCCGGTATCGGGCTCGTTCGCGACCTACGGCTCGAAGTTCGTCGACGAAGGCTTCGGCTTCGCGCTCGGCTGGAACTACTGGTACAGCTGGGCCGTGACGCTCGCGGTCGAGCTCGTCGCCGCGCAGCTCGTGATGAACTACTGGTTCCCGCACGTGCCGGGCGTCTGGTGGAGCGCGATCTTTCTCACGCTGATCTTCGCGCTCAACGCGCTGTCGGTCCGCGGCTTCGGCGAGGCCGAATACTGGTTCGCGCTGATCAAGGTGCTGACGGTGCTCGCGTTCGTCGGCATCGGCCTGCTGATGATCTTCGGGATCATGCAGGGCGGCCCGAGCGCCGGCTGGGGCAACTTCACGATCGGCGACGCGCCGTTCGCGGGCGGCTGGGCGACGATGCTCGGCGTCGCGATGATCGCGGGCTTCTCGTTCCAGGGCACCGAAATGATCGGCGTCGCCGCCGGCGAATCGGAGAATCCGCGCACGACGATCCCGCGCGCGGTCAGCCAGATCTTCTGGCGCATCCTGCTGTTCTACGTGTTCGCGATCTTCGTGATCGGCGTGCTGATTCCGTACACCGACCCGAGCCTGCTGAAGAGCGACGTGACCGACATCGGCGTGAGCCCGTTCACGCTCGTGTTCCGCCACGCCGGCCTGGCCTTTGCGGCCGGCGTGATGAACGCTGTGATCCTGACGGCCGTGCTGTCGGCCGGCAACTCGGGCATGTACGCGTCCACGCGGATGCTCTACAACCTCGCGGTCGAAGGCCGCGCGCCGAAGCTGTTCGCGAAGCTGTCGCCGGGCGGCGTGCCGCGCAACGCGCTGTATGCGACGACGGCGATCGGCGGGCTGTGCTTCCTCACGTCGCTGTACGGCGACAAGACGGTGTACCTCTGGCTGCTGAACACGTCGGGCATGGCCGGCTTCATCACGTGGCTCGGCATCGCGGTCAGCCATTACCGGTTCCGCAAGGGTTTCGTGAAGCAGGGCTACCGGCTCGACCAGTTGCCGTATCGATCGAAGTGGTTCCCGTTCGGCCCGCTGTTCGCGTTCGCGTTGTGTGCGATCGTCGCGCTCGGCCAGGACTACCAGGCGTTCCTCGCGGACAAGATCGACTGGGCCGGCATCGCCGCGACCTACATCGGCCTGCCGTTCTTCGTCGTGATCTGGCTCGGCTACGCGCTGGTGCGCAAGTGCCGCCTCGTCCGCTACGAGGACATGGAGATCGCGCCGTGGATCGAGCGCAACGCGATCCGCGACACCACGGAGCAGGCCGACGCCGGGTATCCGGCCTACGTCGCCCGGCCGGCCAACCCGACGCCGGGCGCATGACGCCCGGTCGCGCGCCGGCCGCTGCCCGACCGCGGCGGCCCGCGCATTGAAAACCCCATTCGACGCGGCGCGCGCGTTCAGGCAAGATCGACGCGCGCCGCCTGTTTTTCCGCCGTTACGAGTCACCGAACACGCATGCAGAACTTCTACGAAGCCACCGTTACCCGCCAACCCTACCCGCAACTGACCGGCACGATCGACACGCAGGTCTGCATCGTCGGCGGCGGCCTCGCCGGCCTGTGCACGGCGCTCGGCCTCGTCGAGCGCGGCGTGACGGACGTCGTCGTGCTCGACGGCGAGCGGGTCGGCTTCGGCGCATCGGGCCGGAACGGCGGCTTCGTGTTCGGCGGCTACAGCCTCGACAACGCCGATCTGCTGCGCACGCTTGGCCGCGACGAAGGGCGTCGCCTGTACCGGCTCACCGTCGATGCGGTCGACCTGATCCGCACGCGCATCGCGCGCTACGGGATCGATTGCGACATCGTCGACGAGGGCGTGATGCTCGCGAACTGGTTCGACGATCCGTCGCGGCTCGACGGCGTGCGCACGCTGATGAAGCAGGAATTCAACGTCGACTGGGAACCGGTCGCGACTGACGCGCTGCGTGCGCGACTGAAAACGCAGCGCTATTACGGCGGCCTGTTCGAGCCGAACGCGTTCCACTTCCATCCGCTCAAGTACGTGCTCGGCGTCGCGGCGGCCGCGTCGCGCGGCGGCGCACGCGTGTACGAGCGCTCGGCCGCGCTCGGCATCGCGCGCGAAGGCGCCGGCTACGTCGTGCGCACCGCGCAGGGCACGGTCCGCGCGAAGGACGTCGTGTTCGCCGGCGGCGGCTATGCGCGCGGCGTGTCGCCGCGCATCGAACGCGCGGTGCTGCCGATCGCGACCTACGTGATCGCGACCGAACCGCTCGGCACGCGGCTGCCGGACGCGATCGACGCACCGTACGCGATCTACGACACGCGCTTCGCATTCGACTACTACCGTCCGCTGAAAGACACGCGGATCCTGTGGGGCGGCCGGATCTCGGTGCTCGATCGCGGCCCCGACGCGATCGCGCGCCTGCTGCGGCGCGACCTGCTGCGCGTGTATCCGCAGCTCGACGGCGTGAAGGTCGACTACGCGTGGGGCGGCCTGATGAGCTATGCGCGGCACAAGATGCCGCAGATCGGCCGCGACGCGGACGGCGTGTGGCACGCGCTCGCGTTCGGCGGCCACGGGATGGCGCCGACCACCGTCGCCGGCGAAGCGCTCGCCGCCGCGCTGGCCGGCGAGCAGCCCGTGCCGGAAGGCTTCGCCGCGTTCGGGCTCACGCGCACGTTCGGGCTTGCGGGCCTCGCCGCCGCGCAACTCACGTACACCGCGTACCAGGCGCGCGACGCGCTCGCGTCGTGCCGACGCTGAACCGCGGCGGCGGCCGAAACCGCCGGGCCGATTAGAGCGCAAGGTCGGCCGGGCGGGGATTTCCCGCATGCTAGAATGATTTCTCCATGCCGCCGCGAACCCACAACAAAGTCACATGAAAGCTGGAAGCAAGGCCGCCACGTCCGAAAGCCGCGCGCTTGCGTCCGACGCGCGGCGCAAATACGATCCCGAGCAAACCAAGCGCAACATCCTCGACGTCGCCACGCAGGAGTTTTCCGCGATGGGCCTCGCCGGTGCGCGCGTCGACGCGATCGCCGAGCGCACGAACACCACGAAGCGGATGCTCTACTACTACTTCGAAAGCAAGGAAGGCCTGTACGAGGCCGTGCTGGAGAAGGTGTACGGCGACATCCGCGCGCTCGAGCAGGAACTGCACGTCGGCGACATGGAGCCGCGCGAAGGCATGCGCCGGCTCGTCGAATTCACGTTCGACTATCACGACAAGCATCGCGACTTCGTCCGCCTCGTGTCGATCGAGAACATCCACGGCGCGAAGTATCTCGAACAGCTGAAGTCGTTCAAGAACCGCAACGTCAGCATCATCAAGACGCTCGAGGAACTGCTCGAGCGCGGCGCGGCGAGCGGCGCGTTCCGCAAGGACATCGACGCGTTCGACCTGCACCTGCTGATCAGCTCGTTCTGCTTCCACCGCGTGTCGAACCGCTACACGTTCGGCGCCGCATTCGGCCGCGATCCGTCGGCGCCGCGCCTGCGCGCGCGGCATCGCGAGACGATCGCCGACTCCGTGCTGCGCTACGTCGCCGCGTAAACCCACGGCACTATTCCATCCGAAGGTCCGCTGGCGAGCGATGAACTCGCCTTCCGGCGGCGCACGTCCCGGCACGACAGCGCACCGCGTGCAACCGGCATGAGCCGGACGCACGCTGCGCGCCCGTTCAAGCCACCCGACGCCGGACGGGCGCGGCCATCGAGTCCGCCGGCACGCTCGACGCCAGTGCGATCCGCGCCTTCTCTTCGGGACTGCCCGCCACGTAATACTTCTTCGCCCAGCTCGAATCCGCTGCGAGCGCAAGCTGCCGCGGCGCACTGGCGCCACGCCGCTTCGTTCCGATCGACAGCGCCCGCGCACGATAGTGTTCGTAAAGTCGCAGGAATTCCGCGAGATAGATCGCCGCGATTCGCGTGTCGCGGACCTCGAGCAGGTTCTCGTCGTTGTACTGCTCCGAGTTGCGGCTCATGTTCGCCGAACCCGTATAGACGATCGGATTCGCGCCTTCCGCATCGATCACGATGAACTTGTGATGGATCACGACCGGCGGATAGACCGGCGCCGGTTCGCCCGGAAACAGGCGCAGCTCCGGTTCGAAACCGTGCGGCACCGTCGCCGGCGAAAAATACGCAGCATCGATCACGTCGCGGCGATCGCGCCGGCGATGGTACAGCTCGAGGTTCGCGAGCGTCGCCGCATCGAGGGACTGGCCGTCGTGCTGCGCGGCATCGGCCTTCGTCGCGCACGAAGGCCAGCAGCACGAGGGTCGGGGAAAGGTAGCTGCGTACGCTGACGGTCATTCGTTGCTCCTGCCGGGCCGGCCGGTAGAGATGAATGGGTCAGTGTCGACGGCGCTTCTTCCGGTGCGATGACCGTTCGATGAATCTTGTATGTCGGCGCGGCGTCAGTCGCACACGAGCAGCTCGATGCCGCGGGCCGTCAGCGCGCGCCGCACGGCCTTGTCCGGCATGCGTTCGGTGACCAGATAGCGCGCGGCCGACGTACCGTTGATCCGCACCGGCGTCACGCGGCCGAACTTCGAATGGTCGGCGACGATGATCGCCGTGCCGGCGGCCGCGATCATCCGGCTGCGCACTTCGGCGGCGAGCCGCGAATAGTCGGTGCAGTCGCCGTCGGCCGTGATGCCGCCCGCGCCGACGAACGCGAAGTCGACATGGTATTGCGCGAGCTGCTGGATCGTATCGAGCCCGAACGTCGCATCTTCGTCGTCGGACAGTTCGCCGCCGAGCAGCGTCACGCGATTGCCGTTGCGCCGCGCGAGCACGAACGCGGTGCGCCAGTCGTTCGTGTAGATCGACAGCCGGTGGCGGTCGGCCAGCGCGAGCGCGACCGCATGCGGCGTGCTGCCGGAGTCGATCAGCACCGATGCGTCGTCGGGCACGAATTCGGCCGCGCGCCGGCCGATGGTGCGCTTCGCTTCGGCGTTCGCCGCTTCGCGCTCGGACAGGCTCGGCTCGCGGCGGTCCGCCGCCAGCGCGCCGCCGTGCGTCATCACGAGCAGGCCGCGCGCCGCGAGCGCGTTCAGGTCGCGCCGCACCGTCTCGCGCGACACGTCGAGCGAACGCACGAGTTCGGCGACCGACAGCGCGCCCGACCGTCCAAGCTCCGACAGGATGTATTGATGACGTTGTTCCGCCAGCATCGCAATGCGCCCGGGGCGACTGGTAATGGGTAAGCCGATCATTGTATTACGGCCGTTTGACCGTCATTTGACGGCAGCGCGACGCGCGAGCGCGTGCCGCGAAAGTGAAATTGTGTATTGCCTGAGGCGCGCGAATCTGTGCGGCATGCGATTGCTACACTCGGTGTTTCGCTGAACGACAGACCATCAAGGAACTCGCGCAATGTATCGCAAAGGCAGTGTGCTCGAAATCCAGTTTTCGCCCGAACGACTCAACGACGGCGCCGGCGATCCGTACTGGATCGACCTGACGCTCGACGAGGCGCGCCGATTGTACGAACAGCTCGCCGCGCGCTTCGCGACCGACGCGCGCGCGAACCAGCCGCTCGACACGTTCTCGCTCGACTGATCTTCCCGACGTTTTGAAGTCGTGCGCGCACATGTGCGCATGTGCGCGTGCCCGTTGCGGCCCGTTCACCCGGCTCCGGCCGTTCGATGACGCGCGGTCCGCGTGCAGTCGTGCCGCGCGCCGGCGCGACGCCTATACGGCTGCCGGCCGCAGCACTTGCAGTCCTCGACGATCGCCTTCGCCGCCATTCCGCGCGCTGTGGCGACCCAGCGTGCAAACGCGAGCGAGCGCAGAATCCGACAAGACCGCAACCTCGCTTCGCCCGATACTGGCCCCGACTTAACGCCTTCGCCGCCGCTCCGCTACGGTGTGGCGACCAAGCGTGCAAACGCCAGCGAGTGCAGAATTCGACAAGACGGCTCCCTCGCTTCGCCCGATACTGGCCGACTTCACGATTTGTCCGGCCGCGTCGCGGCTCGCCCTGAATGCTTACCTCGCTCGTCGCCGCGGCCTTCGTCGCGCTGTGGTCCACCGGCTTCATCGTCGCGCGGGCCATCAAGCCTTACGCCGATCCGAACCTGTTCCTGCTTGCGCGCTTCGCGGGCACGGCCGTGCTGTTCGGCGTGGTGGCGTTGGTCGCGCGCGCGCCGTGGCCGGCCCGCCGCGAATGGCCGCGTCACCTGATCGCGGGCGCACTGCTGCAAGGCGTCTATCTCGGCGCCAGCTACTGGGCCGTCGCGCAAGGGCTGAACGCCGGCGTGATGGCGCTGCTCGGCGCACTGCAACCGCTCGCCACCGCCGTGCTCGCGGTGCCGCTGTTCGACGAGCGGCTGCCCGCGCGCGGCTGGCTCGGAATGGCACTCGGGCTCGCGGGCGTCGCACTCGTGCTCGCGCCGAAGGTCGCGGGCGGCGTCGCGCCGCCGGGCGCCGCGCCGGCGTGGTTCGTCGTGGCCGTGTCGGTGCTGTCGGTTGGCTCCATCACTGCAGGCTCGCTGTACCAGAAGGGCAAGCTCGCGCAGAACGACCTGCGCACGGCCGTCGCCGTGCAGAATTTCGGCGCGGCGATCGTCGCGGCGATTTTCGTCGCGCTGCTGCACGAATCGCGCTGGATCGGCGCGCCGGCGCTGTGGATATCGCTCGTGTGGGGCATCGTGTTTTTGTCCGGCGGCGCGGTCACGATGCTGATGTGGATGCTGCGCCGCGGTAACGCGGCGCACGCGACGTCGTTGCTGTTTCTCGCGCCGCCGCTCGCCGCGCTGCAGGGTTATCTGCTGTTCGGCGAAACGCTCGCGGCCGTCCAGCTCGCGGGGTTCGCGCTCGCGCTGGTGGGCGTCGTGCTGGCGCGGGGTTGACGGGGGCGCGGGGCTGATGCGGGCGCGAGCGTCGACGGCATCGGCCGCGCACGAATCGGCCGCGCACGCATCGAAGCGACGCCTCGAAACGACGCATCCGGACGCCCGCTCCAGTGCGCCCGATCACGGGCTGCACCATCACGATGCACCGCGTCTCGCCGATGCAACGCGCGGCGGCCCGATCGCACGCCCAGCGCGGCGCCGGGCCGCGATTGCGCTTATGATGGGCGCCTTGCATTTCGTTCCGGAACTTCCCTCATGACATCCGCCGATTACGCCAGCCGCCAACGCGCGATCATTGCCGAACTGAACGTCGCCCCGCACTTCGACGCCGAGGCCGAAATCGCCCGCCGCGTCGATTTCCTCGCGCAGTACCTTCGTTCGACCGGCCTGCGGACCTACGTGCTCGGCATCAGCGGCGGCGTCGATTCATCGACGGCCGGCCGGCTGGCGCAGCTCGCGGTCGAACAGCTGCGCGCCGGCGGCTACGATGCGCGCTTCATCGCGATGCGCTTGCCGAACGGCGTGCAGAACGATGAAGAGGATGCGCAGCGCGCGCTCGCGTTCGTGCGCGCGGACGAAGTACTGACCGTCGACGTGAAGCCGGCCGCCGATGCGATGCTCCGTTCGCTGGTCGCGTCCGGCCACGCGTTCGAAAACCCGGCGCAGCAGGATTTCGTGCACGGCAACATCAAGGCGCGCGAGCGCATGATCGCGCAGTACGCGGTGGCCGGCGCGCGGCGCGGCATCGTGATCGGCACCGATCACGCGGCCGAATCGCTGATGGGTTTCTTCACGAAGTTCGGCGACGGCGGCGCGGACATTCTGCCGCTCGCAGGCCTGAGCAAGCGTCGTGTGCGCGGGGTCGCACGCGCGCTCGGCGGCGACGAGCTGATCGTGATGAAGGTGCCGACGGCCGACCTCGAGGAGCTGCGCCCGCTGCGTCCCGACGAGCATGCGTACGGCGTGACCTACGACGAGATCGACGATTTCCTCGAAGGCAAGCCGGTCGCCGATCGCGTCTACGAAACGGTGCTGCGCTTCTACGATGGCTCGCGCCACAAGCGCGCACTGCCGTACACGATGTTCGACTGGCCGACCGCATAAGCTGCACGCATATGCCGGCCGCATAAGCCGGCCGCATAAGCCAACTGCATAGCCAACCGCACAAGCCGGCCGCCCCGCGGCAGACCCACCGCCGCGCGCAGCGTCCCGGCTGCGCGCGGCACATCGGCGCCGGGCGACGCTATGCGTGCCCGCCCGTCTTCTTCGCCTGCAACGCGCGAATCCGCATCCGCGCGCCCGTATCGCTGACCGTCGCGTCGTACATCGTCGCGAGATCGCGCTTGAGCGCGGTGCGCGAGCCTGCGTCGAGATACACCATGTGCCCCGACGGATAGAAACGCGCGGACAGGTTCTGCCGCACCTTCTGATCCTCGAGCGGCATCTGCTGCAGGTCGATCACGGTCTGGTAGAACGGCGTGACGAAATCATAGAAGCCGTTCGCCGACAGCACCTTCAGGTCGACGTTCAGCGCCATCACCGCCGCAAGATCGCCGGCCGTATAGAGGATCACGTTCCCCTTCGCATCGATGCCCTGCTGCGCGCCGGTCGGGTCGATGTGGCTGAAATCCCAGTTCTGGAATGCCTGGTCGTTCAGGTCGGTGAACGCGGAGTTCGACGTGAACTTCAGCTGCTCGTTCAGGTAGCTGTTCCACATCGCCGTGTAGACGCCCGTGACCGCCGTCATCGTCGGATCGTTGCCGCCCGAGTTCGGATCGATCTTGCCGGCGATGCCCGACGAGATCCCCGTCACGCGGCCGTCGTACGAGCCGAGCGCGAGCCCCTGCGCGTGCAGCAGCGTCGTCAGGAACAGCGAATTGCCGCGCGCATCGTAGCCGGCGATGTCGAGCCCCCACGACTGCAGCGTCGCCGTGTCGATGCCCGTGTACTCCGACAGCTTCTGCACGACGGCCGGGTCGGCATGCGGCACGTTGCGCAGCGCGTTCAGATAGTCGGTGCGCGCGAACTGCGCGACTTCCTCGACGAACGTGCCGAGATTCGCCGGCGCCGGCTTGACGCCGAGTTTCTTGTGATACCACGCGTCGGCGGCCGCGGTCGGCAACGCGCCGACCGGATTGCCGGCCTGCCGGTAGTCGAGGATCGACGACTGCAGCGTGACGCCGTTCAGGTCGACGCCATCCTCGTGCAGCTTGTACGCGAGCACACAGCTGCGCGCGGTGCCGTACGACTCGCCGAACAGGTATTTCGGTGAATTCCAGCGGTTGTTCTTCGTCAGGTAGCGCTTGATGAACTGCTTCAGCGAATCCGCATCCTGGTCGACGCCCCAGAAATTGCGGTTCTTGTTCGGCGCGACGGCCGCCGAGTAGCCGGTGCCGACCGGGTTGATGAAGACCAGGTCGCTGTGGTCGATCATGCTGTCGGGGTTGTCTTCGATCTGGTACGGCGCGGGCGGCGTGAACCCCGGCATCGACGTCTTGATCCGCTTCGGCGCGAACGAGCCGAGCAGCACGAACACCGACGACGAACCGGGCCCGCCGTTATAGAAGAACGTCACGGGCCGCGTTTCTTCCTTCGCGCCGTCGGCCGTGAACGCGACGTAGAAGATCTTCGCGGCCGGCTGCGAACTGCTCGGATCGACGGTCACGAGGTGGCCGGCGGTCGCCGTATAGGCAATGCGCTTCCCGTCGATCAGGATCGTGTGGTGCGTGATCGCGGCCGCTTCGGTCGTGTCGGTTACCGAGTCGTCGGGGCCGTTGCCGTATGCAACGGGATCGAAGAACGGCTGGTCGCGACCGAGGCTCAGCGCGACCGGACTGACGGCCGCCGGCACGCCATGCGAATTGAGGTCGCCGTGATGCAGCGGATACACGCCGCCGGAAGATGCGGAATCGATGCCCATCGTGCTGCTCCTGGAGGTGAAAAAAGACGCGGGCAGGGAACCCGCGTCGAAAGGAAATGCAGGTGCCGGCGCGTCAGCTCGACGGCTTGCGCGCGAGGAGCGCGGCGAGCTTCGCGCCGTCCGGGCTGCCGAGGCCCGTGCACGCATCCCAGCCGGCCGCGGCCGCATACGTGCCGTTCGAGCCTTTCGTGATGTCGCGCAGCGCGCCCGGATTCTTGTACAGCACCGGATTGACCCAGCCGACCGATGCGCCGGCCGCCGCGTTGATCCGCGCGATCAGCGCGGCCCACAGCGGCGCGACCGCGCTCGTGCCGCCCATCACCGCGGGCGTGCCGGCGATCGACACCTCGTAGCCGGTTTGCGGCGATGCATCGCCGGCAACGTCCGGCACGCCGCGCTTGGCGAGCGGCGTGCTGCTGCCGTCGGCGCGCGTCACGGTGAGCCCCTTCTGCCACGTCGGCAGGTCGAACATCGTGCTGATGCCCCCGCCGCCCGCGCCGCCGCCGGCCGCCTCGTCGTTCCACGTGACCTCGCTGCGAATGCCCTGCCCCGGCAGCGCATCGAGCTGCGTGCCGCCGCAGCCGAGCACGTATGGGCTCGACGCCGGGAAATCGACGTGATCGGTGCCGTCCTGCAACCCGTCGCCCGCGCCGCTGTCGCCCGACGCCGCGCACACCGTGATCCCCTGTGCGGCGGCCGCCTGCAGCACGCGGTCGAACGCCTGCGCGGACTGCGCCTGCCAGATCGCTTCCGGGCCGCCCCAGCTGATCGAGATCACGGAAGGCTGGTGGGTCTTGTCGTTGACGGCCGCGTTCACGGCCTGGATGAAGCCCGCGTCGCTGTTCGGCGCGAAGTAGACCGCGATCTTCGCGGCCGGCGCGATCGCACCGGCGATCTCGATGTCGAGCGCGACTTCGCCGTCCGGGCCGTTCGGCTCGCCGGTCGGCGCATTGCGGCCGGTGCCGACGTTCACGTCGACGAGCGTCGGCGGCGTCGTGATCCCGAGCCCGCGGAAGTACTGCTGGATGTCGGCCGCGCGATAGCCGCCGCCGAGTTCGATGATCGCGATGCATTGCCCGGCGCCGTCGCCGGCCGGAAAGTCGTACAACGATGCAAGCTGGATCGGCGTGAACGTGACGGCCGCCGCGCCGTGGGCAGGCTTGAACGGCGGACGGAAACGAAAGTGCGGCCGCGCCTGCGGGCGGCTGTCGAGGCCGAGCACGGCCGTGACCGCATCGCCGATATCGTCGGGCAACACGATCGGGCCCGAGCGGCCGCGATACTGGCCGATCGAACGATGCTCGAAACGCTCGAGCTTCACGCTGAACGCGGCTTCGAACTGCTGGATCGTGCCGGACAGCACGACGACGCTTTCGACCGGATCGACGCGATCGACCGTCAGCTGATGACGGCGTGCGAAGTCCTCGGTCTTGCGAATGTCGTCGGGGCTCGCGGAGAAACGCTGCGCGAATGCGTCGCGCGACACCGGTTTGGCGCGGGCGTCGCCGGCAGCGAGCTGGTGGACCAATGCATCGAGTTGCCCTTCTTCCTGCCGCCGCAACATGATCGTGACGTGGATGCGTTGTGCCGGATCGCACTGGCCGAGACACTTCGACTCGGCGACGATGCGGGGTTCACGGTCGGCTTGAAGATGTCTTGCCATGTTCAGACCCTCCTTGGTACCGCGTTGCACGGAACAGCCAGGAAATCGGACATGGCCGGCGGCACACGGTTCCGCTCGGTCAGTCGGTTCGCAGCAGCGCGAAGTTCAAGGAAGTTTAGAACAGTCAGACGATTTTCGCGTGTGCGCCGCCGCGACGAACAAGCGTGCAAAGGCCGGCATTGCGCGCGGCCTCGGGTCGTTGATGCACCGCAGCGTGCGTGCCGGTCGAGCGGCACGGCAGCGATGCCGGGATGCGGTTCGATCGGCCGGTCAGTCCATCGACAGGCGCAGCGCGAAGCCGATCAGCGCCGCCGAGAACGTCCAGCGCTGTACGGTTTGCGCGAGCGGATGCGCGCGCATCCACGCCGCGATGCGCGACGCGCCGAACACGCATGCGACGTCGAAACACACGCCGGCCGCGACGAGCAGCGCGCCGAGTTCGAACATCTGCCACACCACCGGCCCGGCTTCGGGACGCACGAACTGCGGCAGCAGCACCGAGCAGAACAGCAGCGCCTTCGGGTTCAGCAGGTTCGTCAGCAGCCCCTTGACGAACGATTGCCGCAGTTCGCCCGCGGCGGCGGCCTCGCCGTCGCCGAGCGCGAACACCGGCGAGCGGAACACCTGGATCGCGACGTACGCGAGATAGAGCGCGCCGCCGTAACGGATCACTTCGTACAGCCACGGCGCACTGCGAATCAGCGCCGCGACGCCGCACGCGGACAGCGTCACGTGCGCGGTGCGCGACAGCGACAGGCCGGCTGCCGCCGCCATGCCCGGACGCACGCCGCGACCGATGCTGGTCTGCAGCACGAGCGCCATGTCGGGCCCCGGTACCGCATAGATGGCCGCCAGCGCGGCGAGATAAATCAACAGCAAATGCGTGGAAATCATGGTCTGCCCCCGTCCTCCAATGACGATATGTTGCCGCTGAGGGACGAGGGATTATTGGCCATTTTGGACACCGAACTCGCGATCGACAGAGGAATCCTCCACAATCATGTGGTTCCAACAAGGATTCCGCCAAAATGACCGAACTCGATAAAACCGATCGCGCGATCCTCGCTGCGGTGCAGCGCGACGGCCGCGTGCCGATCGCGCGTCTCGCCGACGCCGTCGGCCTGTCCGAGACGCCTTGCGCGCGTCGCCTGAAGCGTCTCGAAAGCGACGGTTATATCGAGCGCTACCGCGCGCAGTTGTCGCGCCAGGCGCTCGGCTTCGGCGTCGTCGCGTTCGTGCTCGTGCGTTTCGCGACGCACGACCGCAAGGTCGCCGACCGGTTCGAACGGGAAGTGCTCGGCATCGAGCGGATCCTCGCATGCCACAACGTCGCAGGCACGGCCGACTATCTGCTGCAGGTGGTCGCGCGCGATCTCGACGACTACGGCACGTTCCTGCGCGAATCGCTGCGAATGCTGCCGGGCGTGACGTCGATCGAATCGGCGCTGTCGTTGCGGGAAGTGAAGCACGACGCGGGATTGCCGGTGCCGTAACCCTGGCGGCAGGCCGCGCCCGTGTGACGCGGGTTCACGTTGCCGGCCGCGCCGGCATCATGCGGCGCGTCACACCACGTCGGGAGACTGATGCGCGCGCTCGAGATCCTCGAGAAACGCTTCGACGACCGGGTCGCCGCGCCCGTTGCGCGCCACGACCATGTGGAACGTGACGTCGTAGCGCAACTGCTCCGGGTTGAGCGGCATGAGCAGCCCCTGCGCGACGTACGGCGCCGCGAAATGCTGCGGCAGGTAGCCGAGATGATGGCCCGACAGGATCAGCAGCGCGACGGCTTCCATGTTGTCGGCGGTCGCGGTCACGCGATCGGGCGTCGTCGACATCTGCGCCTCCGGCAGCGGATACGAGCGCCACGCCCATTCGAAGCCGGCGACGTCGGCCGGCGTCAGCGCGCCCGCGCCGTCGAACAGCGGATGGCCGCGGCCGCAGTACGCGACCTGCCGCTCGATGAACAGCGGCGTGTAGTGCAGCGACGGCACGCGATGCCAGAAGTAACCCACCGCGATCTGGATCTCGTCGCTCAGCAGCTTTTCCTCGAGATCGCCCGGCGCGCGCACCGAGATCGAGAAGCGCACGGCTTCGTCGCGCGTGCGGAACGCGGCGATCGCCTCGGCGATCCGCGCGTTCTGGCTGACCGGCGTATGGCCGATCAGGCCGATGTTCAGCGTGCCGACCAGCTGGCGGTCCATGTGCCGCGCCGCCATCCCGAATTCGTCGAGCGCCGCGAGCAGCTTGCGGCTCATCGCGTGGAACCGCTCGCCCTTCGGCGTGAGGCGGAAACCGCTGCGGCCGCGCTCGCAGAGCCGGTAGCCGAGCCGCGTCTCGAGCGACGACAGCTGCGCGCTGATCGTCGACTGGCCGACGTTCAGCACCGACTGCGCGGCCGATACGCCGCCCGCGTCCGTGACCGCGAGAAACACGCGGATCAACCGCAGATCGAGCGTCGACAGATTCCCCAGCACGTTCATCCCCTTCCATACATCGATGAAAATCGATGTTTACGTCGATATCTTCGCATTCTTCTTTCCGGCCGGACGCGTAAAACTATGCGCCAGGCCGCGTCGAATGATACGGCAACCCCACATCGGAAGAGACAGCCCCATGAACGACCACCCCTATTTCCAGCCGCTCGGCGGCAATGAAATGCCGCGCTGCGGCGGCATCGCGACGATGATGCGCCTGCCGCACGTGTCGAGCGCCGAAGGCCTCGACGCATGTTTCGTCGGCGTGCCGTTCGACCTCGGCACCTCCAACCGCACCGGTGCGCGCTTCGGCCCGCGCCAGATCCGCACCGAATCCGTGCTGCTGCGCCCTTACAACATGGCCACCCGCGCCGCGCCGTTCGATTCGCTGCAGATCGCCGACATCGGCGACGTCGCGATCAATCCGTACAACCTGCACGATTCGATCGCCCGCATCGAAGCCGCGTACGACGCGATCCTCGAACACGACTGCAAGCCGATCACGCTCGGCGGCGACCATACGATCGCGCTGCCCATCCTGCGCGCGATCCACCGCAAGCACGGCAAGGTTGCATTGATCCACGTCGATGCACACGCCGACGTGAACGACACGATGATGGGCGAAAAAATCGCGCACGGCACGCCGTTCCGCCGCGCGGTCGAGGAAGGGCTGCTGCACGGCGACAAGGTCACGCAGATCGGCCTGCGCGGCACCGGCTATGCGGCCGAGGATTTCGACTGGTGCCGCGAGCAGGGCTTCCGCGTCGTCCAGGCCGAGGAATGCTGGAACAAGTCGCTCGCGCCGCTGATGGAAGAAGTGCGCGCGCGCATCGGCGATACGCCCGTCTACATCACGTTCGACATCGACGGTATCGACCCGGCGTATGCGCCCGGCACCGGCACGCCGGAAATCGCGGGCCTCACGGTGCCGCAGGCGCTCGAGATCATCCGCGGCGCGAAGGGGCTGAACATCGTCGGCTGCGATCTCGTCGAAGTCGCGCCGCCGTACGACCCGTTCGGCACCACGGCGCTGCTCGGCGCGAACCTCGCGTACGAGCTGCTGTGCGTGCTGCCGGGCGTCGCGTACCGCGACTGATCCCGGCGCCGTCACTATTCCAAAATCAGAGGATTCCAGAGGAGCACACGACGAGATGGGGACTTCCGTCAAGCAACCGAAGCGGGCGGCGCTCGCTTCGTTCGTCGGCACCACGATCGAGTGGTACGACTTCTATAGTTATGCGACCGCCGCCGCCATCGTGTTCGGGCCGCTGTTCTTTCCCGGCGAAAACCGCTTCATCAGCCTGCTCGCGTCGTTCGGCTCGTTCGCGGTCGGCTTCTTCGCGCGGCCGCTCGGCGGCGTGATGTTCGGCTATCTCGGCGACCGCTTCGGCCGCAAGCGTTCGCTGCTCGCGACGCTGATGCTGATGGCCGTGTCGACGGTCGCGATCGGCCTGCTGCCCACGCATGCGCAAGCCGGCGTGATCGCTCCGATCCTGCTGGTGCTGATGCGCGTGCTGCAAGGCATCGCGGTCGGCGGCGAATGGGGCGGTGCGGTGCTGCTCGCCGGCGAGCATGCGCCCGAAGGCAAGCGCACGTTCTTCGCGTCGTTCGCGCAGCTGGGCAGCGCGAGCGGCCTGATCCTGTCGATGCTCGCGTTCGGCGCGATCAGCACGCTGTCGAAGGACGACATGATGAGCTGGGGCTGGCGCGTGCCGTTCCTCGCGAGTTCCGTACTGCTGATCGTCGGCTTCGTGATCCGCGCAAGCGTGTCGGAATCGCCCGAGTTCGAGGAAGTCAAAAAGAGCGGCAACATCGCGCAAAAACCGCTGCGCGAAGCGCTCAAGGTCTGGCCGCTGCTGCTGCTCGCGATCGGCGCGAACGTGTACGGGATCGCCGGCGTGTATTTCAGCAACATCTTCATGATCAGCTACGCGACGCAGTTCCTGTCGCTCGACCGGTCGATGGTGCTGCATTGCATGACGATCGTCGCGGTGCTGCAGTTCGTCGTGCAGCTCGCGGCCGCGTTCCTCGCGCAGCGCTTCGGCACCACGCGCGTGCTGCTGATCACCGGCGCCTGGGCGATGATCGTCCCGTTCGTGATGCTGCCGCTCGTGCACCTGGGCACGCCGGTGTCGATCACGGTCGGCGTCGGCCTCGCGACGCTCGCGGAATCGGGCTACTACTCGGTCGTCGCGGGCTTCGTCAGCGGCATCTTCGTCGCACGGATCCGCTATACGGCGATCTCGATCGCGTATCAGGTGTGCGGTGCGCTCGCCGGCGGCCTCACGCCGCTCGTCGCGACCATCGTCGCGCAGAACACCGCGCCGCAATGGTGGCCGCTCGCGCTCCAGTACACGAGCGCTGCCGTGCTGTCGTCGCTGTGCGTGTGGCTGATCTCGCGCCGCGTCAGCATCGACGATGCGGGTGCGCCCGGCAAGGCGCGCGACGCGCTGCCGCGCGGCGCACGCACCGCGTAAGACCCCGCAACGGGCAGGCGCGTCGCCTGCCCGTTTTTTTGCGCTGTCCGGCGGCGCGCAGCACGCGCCGCCACCCCGATATACATTGTCCGCCGCGACGGTCCCGCGGCGGGCAGGCGCGCGCGGTCGCCTCGACGAACCGCGCGCGACCCCATCGAGACAAACCGACATGAACCACCCCAACACCCTCGAGCTCGGCCGCGCCGAACCGGCCGGCCTGGCGATCGAGCATCACTCGATCGACTACATCCCCGAACACGAACGCCACGCGAAGCTCGCGAGCCAGGGGCCGTTCTGGTTCCTCGGCAACTTCCATTTCTTCACGATCTCGATCGGCTTCGTCGGGCCCGGCATGGGGCTGTCGGCGGGCTGGACGACGCTCGCCGGCGCGCTCGGCATCATGTTCGGCACGATCTTCATGGCGTTCCACGGCTCGCAGGGGCCGGAGATGGGACTCCCGCAGATGATCCAGTCGCGCGCGCAGTTCGGCTATCGCGGCGTGATCGTCGCATTGCTCGCGACGCTGTTCGTGTTCGTCGGCTTCAACGTCGTCAACGTGTCGCTGATGGTCGACGGCGTGCACAACGTGTTCGGCATCGACGGCGGCTTCGTCGCGGTCGCGGCCGTTGCGATCGGCGCGCTGCTCGCGATCTACGGGCACGACCTGATGCACCGGACTTTCACGTGGGCGCTGATCGCGACGCTGCCGCTCTATGCGCTCGTCACGCTCGCGCTCGCGTTCGGGCATGCGGCGCCCGCGCAGGCCGGCGCCGCGTCGGCGGCCGCTCCGGGTTTCAACTGGATCGGATTCGCGACGCAGTTCGCGATCGCCGCCAGCTACAACATCTCGTATGCGCCGTACGTGTCCGACTACTCCCGCTACCTGCCGAAGCACACGAGCCGCACGAAGCTGATCGCGGTGATCTTCGCCGGCGCGTCGTTGTCGGGCACGTGGATGATCGGGCTCGGCGCGTGGCTCGCGCAGAAGCTGCATGCGGCCGACGCGCTGGTCGCGATGAACGACGTCGGCTCGGCGCTCGTGCCGGGCCTCGGCAAGCTGATCGCGATCGTGTCGCTGGTCGGCTTCCTGCCGATCATCGCGCTCAACGCGTACAGCGCGATGCTCACCGTGCTCACCGGCATCGATTCCATCGTGCCGATCCGGCCGACACGCCGCGCGCGCGTCGCATCGATCGTCGCCATCAGCACCTTCGTGCTCGCCTGCGTGTTCGCGATCCGCGGCAACGGCATCGCGCTGCTGCAGACCTTCCTGACGCTGATGCTCTACTTCCTCGTGCCGTGGACCGCCGTGAACCTGGTCGACTATTTCTTCGTGCGGCGCGGCCGCTATGCGATCACGCACTTCTTCACGCCGGACGGCCTGTACGGCGCGTGGCAGTTGCGCGGCATCCTGTCGTACCTGATCGGCTTCGCGGCGATGGTGCCGTTCTTCTACGTGTTCGATGCGGAAGCGAACCGCGAGGTGTTCGTCGGGCCGGTCGCGCGGATGCTCGGCGGCGTCGACATCGCGTGGCTCGTCGGGCTGGCGGTCGCGGGCGGCGTCTACCGGCTCCTGTCGCGCTCGCTCGACCTCGATGACGAACGACGCGTGATCGCGGCAACCCCCGCGCCCGACGCGCCGGCCGCCACGGCAGCGCTGGGAGACGCACGATGAGCACGATGAACGGCCCGCGCCTTCGCGTCGTCCAGTCGGCATTGCGCGACGGCGACGTCGCCGGCAATCTCGCGAAAGCGCTCGCGATCATCGCCGCCGCGCGCGGCGCGGCCGACCTCGTCGTGTTCTCCGAAACGTACGTCAGCGGCTTCCCGACGCCCGACGATGTCGGACGGCTGGCCGAGCCGCTCGACGGGCCGTCCGTCACCGCGGTGCGCGCTGCCGCGCGCGATGCGGCGGTCGCCGTCGCGTTCGGCTTCGCGGAACGCGACGGCTCGCGCTTCTTCAATACCGCGCTGCTGATCGATGCGAACGGCGACGTGCTGTTGCGCTACCGGAAGACGCATCTGTACGAATCCGATCTCGGCGTGTTCGAGGCCGGCGACGCGTTTCCGGTCTGCGCGTGGCGCGGAATGCAGGTCGGGCTGCTGATCTGCTTCGATCTCGAGTTTCCGGAAACGGCGCGCGCGCTCGCGCATGCCGGCGCCGAACTGGTCGTGATCCTCGACGGGATGATGAACCCGTACGGCAACGTGCATCGCCAGATGATCCCGGTGCGCGCGCTGGAAAACCAGCTCTACGTCGCAATGGCGAACCGCGTCGGCGCCGGCGACCGCTACACGTTCAGCGGCACGAGCGTCGTCGCCGCGCCCGACGGCACGTGTATCGCGGTCGCGCCCGGCGATCGGGAAGCACTGCTCGATGTCGTGCTCGATCCCGCGGCAGTCCATGACGCGCGGGCGACGTTCCGCTACGTCGACCTCGCCGCGGTGCCGCTCGGCACGGTGACGCGGCCGGATTGACGATCGGCGCAAACGCCCCGGCGCCTCGCGAAGCACCGGGGCATGCTGGTCGCGCGGCGCTCGCGCGATCAACGCGACCGCGTCACTGCACCCGGCTGCGCAGCGTCTTCGCGGCGGCGACCATGTTCGTCAGCGCCGGAATCACTTCCGCCCACTGACGCGTCTTCAGCCCGCAGTCCGGGTTCACCCACAGACGTTCCGCCGGAATCCGCTCGGCCGCCTTCTTCATCAGCGCGACGATGTGATCCTGCGTCGGGATGTTCGGCGAATGGATGTCGTACACGCCCGGCCCGATTTCGTTCGGATACTTGAAGGTGTCGAACGCATCGAGCAACTCCATGTCCGAACGCGACGTCTCGATCGTGATCACGTCCGCGTCCATGTCGGCGATCGACGCGATGATGTCGTTGAACTCCGAATAGCACATATGCGTGTGGATCTGCGTATCGTCCTGCACGCCGTTCGCGGTGATGCGGAACGACTCGACCGCCCACTTCAGATACTCGGCCCATTGCGCGCGGCGCAGCGGCAACCCTTCGCGCAGCGCGGCCTCGTCGATCTGAATCACGCGCACGCCGGCCTTCTCGAGATCGAGCACCTCGTCGCGAATCGCCAGTGCGAGCTGGTAGCACGACACCGAGCGCGGCTGGTCGTCGCGCACGAACGACCAGTTCAGGATCGTCACCGGGCCGGTCAGCATGCCCTTCATCGGCTTGTCCGTCAGCGACTGCGCATAGGCGATCCATTCGACCGTCATCGCGTTCGGGCGGCTGATGTCGCCGAACAGGATCGGCGGCTTCACGCAGCGCGAACCGTACGACTGCACCCAGCCGAACTGGCTGAACGCGTAGCCGTCGAGCTGCTCGCCGAAGTATTCGACCATGTCGTTGCGTTCCGCTTCGCCGTGCACGAGCACGTCGAGTTCGAGCGATTCCTGTTCGCGCACGCTGCGCTCGATCTCGGCCTGCATCGCCGCGCGATAGCCAGCTTCGTCCAGCGCGCCCGCCTTGAACCGGCTGCGCGCCTGGCGGATTTCGGCAGTCTGCGGGAACGAGCCGATCGTCGTCGTCGGGAACGCCGGCAGGTTCAGCCGTGCCGACTGCTTCGATGCACGCTGCGCATAGGGGCTCGCGCGGTTGCCGAGCTGCGCGTCGATGCGCGCGATCGCGGCCTTCACTGCCGGGTTGTTCACGCGCGGCGACCGGCGCCGCGAATCGATCGCGGCGGCATTCGCGGCGAGCGCGTCGGCCACCTTGTCGCGACCTTCGTTCAGCGCGGTCGCGAGCACCTTCAGCTCGTCGAGCTTCTGCAGCGCGAACGCGAGCCACGAGCGGATTTCCGCATCGAGCTTCGCTTCGCTCGCGAGATCGACCGGCACGTGCAGCAGCGAGCACGACGGCGCGAGCCACAGCCGATCGCCCAATTGCTTCGCGAGCGGCTCGAGCCAGTCGAGCGCTGCATTCAGGTCGGTCTTCCAGATGTTGCGGCCGTTGATCGCGCCCACCGACAGCACGCGCCCGGCCGGCAGTTCGCGCACCAGCGCGTCGATTTCGTCGCGTGCGTTGATTGCGTCGATATGCAGGCCGTCGACCGGCAGCGACGCCGCGAGCGTCAGGTTGTCCTGAAGCTGGCCGAAGTAGGTGGCGAGCAGCAGCTTGATGCGGCGCGTTTCCAGCGCCGCATACGCGGTGCGGAATGCCTGACGCCATTCGGCATCGAGCTCGGTGACGAGAATCGGCTCGTCGATCTGCACCCATTCGACGCCCTGCGCGGTGAACGTGTCGAGCAGCGCGCCGTACACCGGCAGCAGCTTCGGCAGGAGCGCGAGGCGATCGGAATCGTCCTTCGCCTTGCCGAGCCACAGGTACGTGACGGGGCCGAGAATCACCGGCTTCGCATTCACGCCCTGCGCATTCGCTTCGGCGAGTTGCTGCAGCAGACGCGACGGATCGAGCGAGAAGTTCGTGTCCGCATGGAACTCCGGCACGATGTAGTGATAGTTCGTGTCGAACCACTTCGTCATTTCACCGGCCGCGACCCCGCCGCAGCACGCCGTATGTTCTTCCGCCGACTGCGCCGAACGGCCGCGCGCGACGCGGAAAGAGTTGTCGAGCGCATCGCCGTGGAAATCCTGCACGCGCTTCGGCAGGTTGCCGAGCGTGAAGCTCATGTCGAGCACCTGGTCGTAGAACGCGAAGTCGCCGATCGGCGCGAGATCGAGATCGCGCTGGTCGTGCCAGTGGCGCCGCCGCAGCTCGGCGCCGAGCGCCTTCAGTTCGTCGCGCGACGATTCGCCTTTCCAGTAGCGTTCGAGACCGAACTTGAGTTCGCGCTTCGCGCCGATGCGCGGAAAACCGAGGTTGTGTGTCGTGACCATGAAGCTGCCGTCCAGAGAAGAATTGAAGATCCGGCAGTCATCATAGGGATTTCATCTCATGAAATAAAATGGCATTATTTCATTCAACCATTAAATTTGTTCATGTATCTGTTGGGGTAAGCGATAGCCATGCTGGAACGATTCCATCTCGTCGTGATCCGTGAAGTCGAGCGCCAGGGCTCGCTGACCGCGGCGGCCAACGCACTGCACCTCACGCAATCGGCGCTCAGCCATACCGTCAGGAAAGTCGAGCAGCAGCTCGGCACGCCGATCTGGGACCGGGAAGGCCGCGGGCTGCGGCTCACGCAGGGCGGCCAGTATCTGCTGAAGCTGGCGAACCGGCTGCTGCCGCAGTTCGAGCTCGCCGAGGAGCGAATGAAGCAGTACGCGAAGGGCGAGCGCGGCACGCTGCGCATCGGGATGGAGTGTCACCCGTGCTACCAGTGGCTGCTGAAGGTCGTGTCGCCGTACCTGTCGCGCTGGCCCGACGTCGACGTCGACGTGAAGCAGCGCTTCCAGTTCGGCGGGATCGGCGCGCTGTTCGGTTACGACATCGACGTGCTGGTGACGCCCGATCCGCTGAACAAGCCGGGGCTGCGCTTCGATCCCGTGTTCGACTACGAGCAGGTGCTGGTGGTCGCGGATTCGCACCGGTTCGCGAACGCGGACTACGTGACGCCCGAACAGCTCGGCGACGAAATTTTGATCACGTACCCGGTCGAAACCGACCGGCTCGACATCTACAACCAGTTCCTGACGCCGGCCGGCATCGTGCCGCGGCGCCACAAGTCGATCGAGACAACCGACATCATGCTGCAGATGGTCGCGAGCGGGCGCGGCGTGGCCGCGCTGCCGAGGTGGCTCGCCGACGAATACGCGGACCGGATGCCGGTCGTGCCCGTCAAGCTGGGCAGGAACGGAATCGCGAAGCAGATCTTCCTCGGCATCCGCGAAGCGGATGCAGCGATCGACTATCTGGCCGCGTTCGTCGCCCTCGCGCGCGAATCGACGTGGAGCGCGCCGCGCATGCTGCGCTAGGCGCGCCCGCGGTCGCCCCGCGCGTCAGGCGGCGCGCATGCCGGCGCGTTCGCCGCGCTCGACCCACGCGCCGAACAGCAGGCCGATCGTCGTCCACATGATCACCTGCATGCCGATGGCCGCCACGCGGAACTTCCACAGCAAGGCCGCCGGGAAATCGGCCGGCAGTTCGCTGACCGACGGCAGCCCGATCTGGACGGCCGCGATGATCGCGATGAACACGAGCCCGGCGACGATCGACGCGTTCCACTGCCCGAGCTTCGCCACCAGATGGCGGCGCACGCCGACCGAGAACACCATCGTCGCGACCGAGATCGCGATCATCAGGAAGAACAGGCCCGTGCGATAGCCGATGGTATCGGGGTCGCCGACCGACGGCGGATTGGCCGGGTACTTGAGATTCGGCACGATCACGAGCGCGACGAACGCCGCCAGCGCGAGCCACGCGGCCAGCGGCCGTGCCGGCAGGCGGCTGCCGCGTCCGTACGCATACGCGAAGACCAGCGAGAACAGCCCGCCGAATGCCGCGCCGTAGGTCACGACGCCCGTCAGCAGCCCGAGGCCCGCCTGCGTGTGGCGGCTGACCAGCTCGGGCTCCGGTGCCTCGCCTTGAGCGGCGGCGGTTTTTTCTTCGACGGAGATCGCCTGATCGACTTGCGGTTCGCCGACGATTTTAGCGAAACCAAACGTGAGGAGGCCCGCGGCGATGCCTGCGAGCATCCCGCGCATGAGCAGCTTTCCGACCATCATCTACTCCGCGTCAGTGGCAGGGAAAGCCGAGCAGATGGCGGCCGTCGTGCACGAATTCGTGGACGTACATGCCCGGCACGAGCGACGTCGCGCCCTGTTCCGCGCCGACGAAATAGAGTGCGAGCAGCAAGATCAGACCGACGAAGATGGCCCACGGCAGCAGTTCGCGGACGGGGATGGGCGCCGGCACGACCGCCGGCTTCAGCACTGCTTCGCTCATGGATGCACCTCAGGGGAATCGCGCCCCGACAAATGATGGATGGGTACGAACGCAGGTCTGGCTTCCGGGATCATCGATTCCCCGGTTACAGTGGCGCGACCGCGCCGGAATTGCACCGGCTTCCACGTTTCGTATCGGGCGAATTGTACGCGCGAACGTTCGCGTATTGAAGGCCCGCGCATGATCGGCACTGCCGCGCACTACCGCCTCGACCAATCGACCACCGACATGATCCAGCCTGTCTCGTTGCGCCTGATCGCGCATGCATCGACCCGTGCGATGCGCACCGGCACGTTTCCCGACGACGATCCACTCGACGCGCACGGGCTGGCCGACGCCGCGTCGGTGCGCGAGCGGTTCACCGGCGGACCTCACGTGATCGCGCTGACCAGTCCCGCGCGTTGCGCGCGACAGACCGCCGATGCGCTCGGGCTACGCGCGCGGCTCGACGAGGCGCTTCGCGATGTCGACTACGGCCGCTGGCGCGGCAAGCGACTGCAGGACCTCGCGCGCGACTTGCCGGACAAACTCGGCGCATGGCTCGGCGATCCGCGCGCGTCGCCGCACGGCGGCGAATCGTTCGAGGACGTCACAAGCCGCGTCGGCACATGGCTCGACGGCCTGCCGCCCGATCGCGACGTCGTTGCGATCGCGCATGCGGCGATCATTCGCGCAGCCATCGCGCATGCGCTGCCGATGGAGCCGCGGGCCACGATGCGCATCGATATCGCACCGCTGTCGTGCACGGCACTCGTCAGGTCGACGGACGGATGGACGTTGACGGCCGACGACGACACGCGCGATACCGGCGTGTAAGTCCGCTGCCCGCAATCGGGCTGACGATGCGGGCCGGCGCAGCACGGCTGCATCCATCGCAAAAGGCTGCGCACGCGTTTCTTACACATCTGCAAGGAGGCGATTCGTCGTCCCGACTGTCATCAAACTGACGGGTAGCCGAAGCTAGGATCGGACGCGATTCCCTTCCGAGATGCCGCCATGAATCAACCTGCTTCGTCCGCCGCCAATCCTCGCGGCTCCGCCGAACGCACCCGGCAGGTCGGCTATGCCGCCTTCCTGCTGGTGCTCGCGATTGGCGCCGTCTATATCGCCACCCACCTGGTTGCCGATCTGTCGCCGGTCCGCGAAGGATCGCTGTTCCCGTATCTGATGCTCGG
Organism: Burkholderia sp. IMCC1007; assembly: GCF_027257875.1. GTDB lineage: Bacteria > Pseudomonadota > Gammaproteobacteria > Burkholderiales > Burkholderiaceae > Burkholderia. Next base: position 13,363 of record NZ_JAPVQY010000067.1, on the reverse strand, counting down.
CGCCGCGCTGCTGATCGCGCTCGGCTTCGAGTTCGTCAACGGCTTCCACGACACCGCGAATGCGGTCGCGACCGTGATCTATACGCACTCGCTGACGCCGAACGTCGCGGTGATCTGGTCCGGCATGTGGAACTTCCTCGGCGTGATGGTTTCGAGCGGCGCCGTCGCTTTCGGCATCCTGCAGTTGCTGCCGGTCGAGCTGATCCTGCAGGTCGGCAGCGGCTCGGGCTTCGCGATGGTGTTCGCGCTGCTGATCGCCGCGATCGTGTGGAACCTCGCGACCTGGTACTTCGGGTTGCCGTCGTCGAGCTCGCATACGCTGATCGGCTCGATCATCGGCGTCGGGCTGATGAACCAGTTGATGCACGGCCCGTCCGGCACGAGCGGTGTCGACTGGGGCCAGGCGCTCGGCGTCGGCAAGTCGCTGCTGTTCTCGCCGATCGTCGGCTTCCTGTGCGCGTCGCTGCTGCTGCTCGCGCTGAAGGCCGTCGTCCGGGTTCCGGAGCTGTACCAGGAGCCGCCGAAGGACCAGCCGCCGCCGTTCTGGGTTCGCTGCCTGCTGATCCTCACCTGCACCGGCGTGTCGTTCGCGCACGGGTCGAACGACGGGCAGAAAGGGATGGGCCTCATCATGCTGATCCTGATCGGCACGGTGCCGACCGCGTATGCGCTGAACAAGGCCGTCACGCCGGCCGAGTCGCAGACGTTCGTCGCCGTCGCGAACCAGGCCGCCGCGACGTTCGCGAAATACTCGAACGGCGTCGCACCGTCCGCGAATCCGCGCGCCGACGTCGAACACTTCGTGCAGCGCCGCGAGATAACGCCGGCCGTGCTGCCGGGCCTGCAGCAACTGTCCGCGTCGCTGGCGACCGCGGTCGGTTCGTCGGGCTCGATGGCGGCCGTGCCGCAAGGCGACGTCGACAACGTGCGCAACACGATGTATCTGGTGTCCGAAGCGATTCGCCTGATCGAGAAGTCGGGACAGCCGGCATTCTCCGCCGACGACAAGCTCGCGATCGACAACTACCGCAAGCAGCTCGACCACGCGACCAAGTTCATTCCGACCTGGGTGAAGGTCGCCGTCGCGATCGCGCTGGGTCTCGGCACGATGGTTGGCTGGAAGCGGATCGTCGTGACCGTCGGCGAGAAAATCGGCAAGCAGCATCTGACGTACGGACAGGGTGCATCGGCCGAGCTCGTCGCGATGCTGACGATCGGCGCCGCCGATGCGTACGGGTTGCCGGTGTCGACGACGCACGTGCTGTCGTCGGGCGTCGCGGGCACGATGGCGGCGAACGGATCCGGGCTGCAGTGGAGCACGGTGCGCAGCCTCGTGCTCGCGTGGGTGCTGACGTTGCCGGCATCGATCGCGCTGGCCGGCGGACTTTACTGGTTGTTCCGCTCGGTCGCCTGAGCGGGAAGCGGCGAGCGGCCGGGGGATCGGCCGCTCGCCGCGGAAGATTCGATGTCGGTTCTTCGGCGCTTCGGCGCTTCGGCGCTTCGGCGCTTCGGCGCTTCGGGTCTTCGGGTCTTCGGGTCTTCGGTGCTTCGGTGCTTCGGTGCTTCGGCGCTTCGGTTCTCCTCTTCGCGTCGGAATCTTTCCGTTTCGCTCGCGCTGAGCGAAGTCCATCCCGCTCATCGCCGCGTCAACGTCGCCGACACGCCGTACCACCGTCGCCGGATGCTCGCGCCACACCCGCCCGTTCTTTCCGGATTGAAGAGCAAGATCTGGAGCGCGTCGTCGCACGGACGACATTAGACTGAGTTCATCGCCTTTCACCGTGGACGCAGGCATGCGCGGGGCTTGCCGACATCACGTCGCCGCGCTTTCCACAACGACCGACTGCGCATCGCGGCACGCTCGATGCTTCGCTGCCGATAGCTCGCACGCCTGTACGACGCCACATCGCTAACGAACGAGGTACCCCGTGAACATCGCCGATCTGCAACCCGCCGTCGAATCCGTCGACATTGCGCGGCGCGTGAGCGCGCTCGACTGGCCGACCGTCGATGCCGAACTCGATCGCCACGGATGCGCGTGCGTGCCGGGGCTGATGTCGGCAAGCGAGTGCGATGCACTCGCGTCGCTCTATCCGCGCGATGAGCTCTATCGTTCGCGCGTCGTGATGGCGCGACACGGCTTTGGCCGCGGCGAGTACAAGTATTTCGCGTATCCGCTGCCTGCAGTCATCGCCGAGCTGCGCTCGACGATCTACCCGCATCTCGCGCCGATCGCGAATCGCTGGAACCAGGCGCTCGGGATCGACGTTCGCTATCCGAAAGACCATGCGACGTTCCTCGATCGCTGCCACGCGGCGGGACAGACGCGACCCACGCCGCTCATCCTGCAATACGGCGCCGACGACTATAACTGCCTCCATCAGGACCTGTATGGCGAGCACGTGTTCCCGCTGCAGGTCGCGATCCTGCTGTCGGCGCCGGGCCGCGATTTCAGTGGCGGGGAGTTCGTGTTGACCGAGCAGCGACCGCGCATGCAGTCGCGTGCGGAAGTGGTGCCGCTGACACAAGGGGACGCGGTGATCTTCGCGGTACACGGCCGGCCCGTGCAGGGAACCCGTGGCGTCTATCGCGTCAACCTCCGTCACGGCGTGAGCCGAATTCGAAGCGGCCACCGCCACACGGTTGGCATCATCTTCCACGACGCGCAGTAGCGAGAGGCGGGGCAGCCGCGCCGGTGCCGGTGCCGGTGCCGGTGCCGGTGCCGGTGCCGGTGCCGCTGCCGGTGCCGCTGGCGCTGGCGCTGGCGCTGCCGCTGCCGCTGCCGCTAATCGTGCACCGGATTCATGCTCTGGCGAGCACCGCGCGGCATTGTTCAAACAGCATTGCCGCCGAGCATGGCTGCCTGGAAGGCCCGCTCCCCGCGGTGCCAGACGACCGATTGGCTGACGGTCAAGCCACCGCTGCCACAACGAATCAGCGCGGCGGGTGAGCGCCGAGAAACAGGCGTACTCACCTGTCACAACGCAAATGCGATTTGAGTCCGGTCTAGCCTCGCGCCACGCTGGCACGCAACCGGTCGCCAGCGTCGGAAGCCAGCCGTGCGTAGCCCGGCAACGTCAGTAATGCGAGCACGCCCGCCGCGACGAACGCCCAGCGGAAATCGTCGAGTACGTAATGCATGCCGACGGCATCGCCCCGCACCAATGCCGCGAGCCGTAGCGACAGTGCACCGAACGCGATCCCCATCCCGATCGTCATTTGCTGCGCGGCACTCCACAGCGTGCTGGCCGCGCTCGTCTGCTGAGTGGGGATATCCGCATAAGCCAGCGTCGCGAGCGTCGTGAACTGCATCGACCGCGTGAGCCCGTAGACGAATACGACGAACAGTGTGATCGCCAACGGCGTCGACGCGGTCAGCCACCCGCATGCGATCGTGAAGATGCCGACGATCGTCACGTCGACGAGCGCGACACGCCGAAAGCCGTAACGGTCGAGGATCCACGACGTACCGGCTTTCATCCCGAGATTGCCGAGCGCGCTCGCGAGCAACAACAGGCCGGACTGGAACGGCGACAGCCCGAAGCCGATCTGGAACAGCAGCGGCAGCAGGTACGGCACGGCGTTGATCGCCATCCGCGTGATCGAGCCGGTGATCACCGTGACCGAGAACGTCGGCACTTTCAGCGTCGTGAAATCGAGCAGCGGATGCGCGCAGCGTCGCGCATGCAGCCATGCGGCGATGCCGAACAGCACGCTCGCGCCCACCAGGACGCCCGCGCGCGTGAAGTCGACATCCTGCTGCCCGGCCGTTTCGGTACCGAGCAGCAGGCAGGTCAATGCGCCGCCGGCCAGCACGAAGCCGACCCAGTCGAGCGGCCGTTGCTCGTCGGCCCGCGTATTCCGGACGATCAGCCAGGTACAAACGAGCGCGGCAAGGCCAAACGGGACGTTCAACAGGAAGATCCATCGCCACGACGCGTAGGTCGTGATGAAGCCGCCGATCGGCGGCCCGACGACCGGCGCGACGATACCTGGCCACGTGATCGTCGCGATCGCCCGCATCAGCTTGGCCTTTTCGGTACTGCGCACGACGATCATCCGCCCCACCGGCACCATCATCGCCCCGCCGATACCCTGCAGCAGTCGGGCGGCCGTGAACGACATCACGCCTTCAGACAGCCCGCACAGCACCGACGCGCCGGTAAAGACGACGATCGCACTCGCGAACACCGTACGCGACCCATAGCGATCCGCGATCCAGCCGCTGATCGGAATGAATACCGCCAGCGCCAGCATGTAGGCGGTCATCCCAAGGCTCAGCGCATTCGGCCCGACGCCAAACGACCGGGCCATTTGCGGCAGCGCGGTCGCGATCACGGTCGTGTCGAGGTATTCCATGAAGAACGTCGCGGCGACGAGATACGGCAAGAAGTCGGTCGTCCGACCACCTTGTGCGGGGCTGTCAGTCATGAGCGATGCAGGACACGGAATGCAAGAGACCCCGACTGCCAGCGGATGCGGACAAGCGCACCGGGAAATCGGGACGAACGGCGATATTACCCCGAAGGGGCTGCTCTCCGCTCTGCCGGGCATGTCGCGCGAGTGGACTTTATGCGCATAGATTTTTATGACGATTTCGCGCTGTGTTGGCCGAGTGGAGCACACGACGCTTCGTACCCGAGAACCGGGATATGAGGGAGGGCAGTGTTTCGTCAAAAATCGGCATTTATCAGCCATTTCCGATCAACATCGCTCATCAACCGCGATTACAGGATCGCGATCAGATACTTGGCATTGGCTGCAACTGACTTTGAAGACGTGTTGGTGCGGCCCGTGGAAGCATGCCGAGATTCAGTACGACACCACTGGGATTGCTCCAGAACGGCGGCGCGCTGAATGCGCTGGGCTCGGCGGTACGGATTAGCTGCGTAGCAGGCAAGCTAGCGCAATTGCGTTGGCAACGCGTCGCCATCCTGCATTTGCACGCATGGGCAAAGGCCGCGAACCGTATGTATTGATGTGCGGCCCGGTGGGGCACCCGTGCTTGTGCGGTACTTGGCACCCGGATCGCATCCGGATCCCCCCATGCATTTCCGCTGACCTTACCCCTTCGAGTACGCCATTCGTAAGTTAGTGATCTCGCCGGTTGTGAGTTGATGCAATTGCCGGAATTGGTCCGGCGCCAACTGCCCCAAGGCGCTATGCTGGCGGACCGTGTTGTAGTCCGTGCGCCACACTTCGATTCGCTTACGTGCGTCGTCCAGGCTGACGAATGCATGCTGATTCAGACATTCTTCGCGCAGTCGCCCGTTGAAGCTCTCGATGTACGCGTTTTCCACCGGCTTGCCAGGCCGAATGAACTGCAGCTTGACGCCATACTCGTGCGCCCAGGCGTCGAGCGCCTTACTAACGAACTCCGGGCCGTTATCCACCTGAATCAGTTTCGGACGCCGTCCTTGTTACCGCAACTGCTCGAGCACGCGCGCTACTCGGACGCCCGTCAGCGAGAAGTCGACTTCGATGTGCGGACACTCTCGGTTCCACGTATCGATGATGGTCAACATTCGCACGCGCCGGCCACTTGCAAGCGCATCGGCAACGAGGTCCATCGCCCAGCTTTCGTCTACGCCGTTGGGCGTCGGCATTACCACGCGTAGATGACTCGGGCGCTTCTTTCGGCGTCTCAGGCGAAGCGACAGGCCTTCTGCGCGGTACAGCCGCTCAGTGCGCTTGTGGTTCTGGACCAGGCCCTCCCGGCGCAGCAAGACATGCAGGCGGGGCGAGCCAAACCGTGGCCGCTCCTGTGCCAGTTCGCGCAGCCGTTGCCGCACTTCATGGCCGGCGTCAGGCGGCGCCGGCCGTCGGAACGTTCGGCGATTCAGGCCAATGAGCGCGCACGCCCGCCGCTCCGAATAGTCGTGCTGTTCAATCACCTGCTGCACAACTTCTCGGCGCTGCGCGGGCGAACTCACTTTTTTCCGAGAACGTCCTTCAGAACCTGGATGTCCAGCGCCTGGTCGGCCACCAGCCGCTTGAGCCGCTGATTTTCTTCCTCCTGTTGCCGCAATCGTCGCGCTTCCGACACATCCATGCCGCCGTAACGACTACGCCAGTTATAGAACGTCGCATCCGATATGCCGTGTTTGCGGCACAGGTCTGCGACCTTCATGCCTGCGTCGGCTTCCTTCAGCACCCCGATAATCTGCTCTTCGCTGAACCGCGACTTCTTCATGACAAGGTTTCTGCTTCGGCAAATCCATATCACGCCGGACTATGGCGATCTTGAGTTCCGCGAGCAGCCTTACCATCTGCCGGGCGGGAGAAACCCGTTTGCGCGTTAAAGAGCCAAGGCCGCTTTATGCGGCCCTTACTGCTCGGTGGATGGCTCAACGTTCGGAAAGTCTTCTCGTGCCCTTCCTGGCCCGGCACCGGCGCATTCTGCAGCACCAATCCTCAACAACAGTCACAACGGTAATCACCATCGCTAGTTACCGCCGCTACCGTCACCGCCCCGCTGTTCGCCGGCAATGTGACAATCAGACACAGTTCTCTGATTTAGAGGCGTCAACTACATTCTCGCGCGAAAACCGCGTGCCCTAAACTCTCTAGGAAGATATCTCCCGCGACGAGGCACTCGCTCCATTGCTAGCGGTCATTCAAATGACTTGTCGATACGTTTGGTCCTGGTGAAAATTTCCTTCTCGAACTCCAAGCGCCACTGTTTTTATCCAAGTGTTTCGAGTCCGAATTTAATTCTGTATTCCTTAGGACATGTCCCAAACTATGCCATATCGACCAGGACATTTCAAATAGAAAAATCCGCGAAGACAACACGGTTGTCCTCGCCACCGCCGCCGTACGCAGCACCTGAGAGAAAGGGAGAAGAACCGTGTTGGCAAAACCACCTTCGTCCGGAAAATTGACATCCCGCAGTCTTTTCGACGCGTTTCACCGAGGCCTTCTGCAACACGAGAGGTTGCTGAAGCTGGATACACCTCTCGGCGCGAACATGCTTATTCCCATCCGCGCCAAGGGCTGGGCGAAGCTCGGGCGCGACTATCGATGGACCGTCGACGTCGCATCGATCCGCGACGATATCGCACTGCTCTCGCTGATGCATCAGCCGATCACGCTGTGGATTCAGCAAGCGTCCGCACCTTTTTTTAACTCGACGTATCGCCCAGTCCACGGCTTCGTCCATCGAGCCGGAATATTGGACTCGGATGGCGATCTCACCATCTATCAAATCGAGTTCGCATCGGCTCTTTTTTTCCTCGGCCATGCGCGCGACGATCACTACTGGCTGGAGAAGGACGCTCGCGAGATCCTAATCGACGTGTTCCACCGGTACCCCCAGCTTCGCGGCCGCTTCCGTCTGGAAATCATGAACCCACCGCGCATACGGTCGTATTGCCGACAAGCGGAGTCCGACTTGAACTTCGTTCACCGGTTGCTCGAGGACGAAGGCTGGTACTGCTATTGGAAGCACGTAGAAGTGCAGCAAGGCGAGCAGCCGACCACGATTCCGATCGTCGTCGATCGATTGTCGTCGCTGCCCGAAGCACGCTCGGTGACATATTGCCGGGATGACGCCAACAATGAAGCAGACGGCCTGACGCAATGGTCGGCGCACCAGACCCTCCAGAGCGTTCGCTACACATCGCGCTCGTTCGATTACAAACGATCGCATCAGGATTTCGACGCGGTCAGCGACCTTGCCTCGACAACGTACGAGACGGGCGACGGCCGCCGACGCGCGGCACACCACATTCCATCCGCACCGACAGAGATTTTCGAGTCTACGTCGTACGGCTACGCCGATTCTCGTGCCGGCGACCAGCGCGCTCGGCTTCGAACGGAGGCATGGGATTCGTTGGCCCATCGCTACATCGGAACTGGCGGCCTGCGGTGGATCGATGCGGGTGCACGCTTCGTCCTGAACCATCACCCCGGGCACATCGGCACCCCACCACAAGATCGTGAATTCGTCACGATTGAAGCGCATTGGTACATCGAGAACAACATTCCGATCGGACGGCCAACCGACACGTTACTCCGCGGCCTGCAGCAGGCGATCACCGAAGCGAGGGCCAAGCACGGCGCCCGCTTCGAGTCACGCCCACACTTCAGTGACGGAGAAGTAGGGTTCTTCGTCGTCGAAATAGAAGCTCAGCGTACGGCGGTCCAGTATCGCAGCCCGTTTGAACATCCCAAACCAGCGATACACATCGAACATGCGCACGTCGTTGCGCCCGAGGGAGAAGAAGCGTGGTCCGATCCGCTGAACCGAATTCGCGTACAACATGTATGGGATCGTCAAAGTCCCCCTGGCGCCTTCGGCACGTCCCCCTTGCTGCTGTCGCTACAAGCCGACACTGGTAATGCATATGGCGCTGTGCATGTCCCGCGCGCTGGCGAATGGGTCGCGATCGGGCACTGGGGCGGCGACTGCGATCGTCCCTTCGTGCTGGGCCGTCTGAGCGGCGCCACAACGCCACCGCCGTGGCATACGAACGTCCTATTGTCGGGATTCCAGTCGAAGGGATTCGGCAAGACTGGCGCCTACAACGCGCTGGTGCATGACGACGCAACGAATCAAGGCAGCACACGGCTAACCACCTTCACGGGCAAGCACTACAGCCTGTTTCATCAGGGCTACCTGATTCGCCAGGACGGCAACACGCGGGGCCGTTATCTGGGCATGGGATTCGTGCTGCACACCGACGACTACGGCGCGGTACGAGCGAATCGTGGCATCCATCTCACCACGCATACGAAATCGATCGACAGCGACCAGCTCGACGTCACCGAAGCGCGGGATCAGCTGACACGATCCGGCATGCTGCTTGAGTCGTTGTCGCATGCGAGTGCGACGGCGCAGGCTGAATCGCTACAGGCGGGCTGCGACGACTTCGAAGCAATCGCACGATCTACTCAACAACCCGAGTCTGGCCAGACCTCGGGCGGTCGAACGGGCGGCGGCGGCTTGGGTGAAGCGAACGGCTTCGCGTCACCGCTGATCGTCATGTCCAGTCCCGCGGGAATCGCGGCCACGACGCAGCAATCGACACAGATCGCAGCGGACAAACACATCAATTTTGTCAGTGGCGAACATACCCACATCGCGACGGGCAAGTCGTTGATCGCGGCCGCTGTCGAGAAAATCAGCCTGTATGTCCAGAAGGCGGGCATGAAGCTATTCGCGGCGAAAGGTCAGGTCGAGATCGAAGCGCAAAGCGATGCCATGCGGCTCTACGCGGATCTGGATCTTTCGATCACCAGCAATCGCGGCTGCATTTCCATCGAAGGCAAGAAAGAGCTCCTGCTGAAGTGCGGCGGTTCATACATTCGCATCACGGCCGACGGCATCGAAGAAGGCACGCTCGGCGCCCGGACGAGCAAGGCCGCGTCGTTCAGCCGGCTCGGGCCAAGCTCGCTCGCCGAGCACATGAACGAACGGCCACACACCGCGTTCAACGATCCGTACGTTCTTCATCACAAGATCACCGGGGAAGTCCTCAAGAATCATCCATACGAAATCGTGCGTGGTGACGGAACGGTCATCAAGGGAATGACGGACGAATCCGGGCAGACCACCGTACAGAAGAACGTCGATATCGAGTCGTTACTGATTCGGGTGTTGCCATTCCCTCGGGACGGTGTTGGATAGCGGCGTGTCCTAATGAGAACGCGAACCCCTTCTTCATCGATCGACCATCGTTTCCTCCTGATACTCGCATGAGCAATCCCGCAAGCAACAGCACCGACAAGAAGGCAAAAGTCGTCGTCATCCAGGCACAGCACGAACGTGGAGGCGGTTCGTCTGCACGAGTGACACTAACCCCCGACTCGAACACCTGCACGAAGCAGATCGACTGCGATCCACGGCAGCCAATCCCGGTGATCTTTATTCCTGGCGTCATGGGGTCCTTGCTGCTCGACCGAAACACTGGCGAGGAGATATGGAGTCCACCGAATGGCCTCCGTGGTTCCGCTTCGTTTGCGTCGTCCGGGTACTTCGCCAACGCCGCTGAGCGCCAAACCCGATACGATCCACACGCAGCCATGGTGACGCCATTCGGCACCATAAGCACGAACGGCTGCGACTTAACGGTAGAAGAGGCACGGCGTAGAGGTTGGGGTTCGGTGCACAACGCGAGCTACCACGCCACTTTGGCATGGCTCGAACACCAACTGAATAACCCAGCGAAATCAGGCGAACTTGTCGGAGCATGGGCCACAGGCGATCCAACGGGCGAAACGTTCACGCTTAATCCCGTCATCGGAACTCCACCGACCCTATATGGTGCACACGGGCGCGCTGCGGACGTAATCCATGCCGCGTCGGAAGAGTTCAAGAAGTTCTGCGAGTTTCGATATCCAGTCTATGCGATTGGCTACAACTGGCTTCAATCGAATCTGGATTCCGCTCGGCATGTGGTCGAGGGCATCAAATGTGTCGACAACAAGCATCGCAGGACGTCTCGACTCATGGGTATCAAGGAGATCTGCGCGGAAAACAACGTCAAGAAGGCGATCGTCATTACGCATTCTATGGGGGGCCTGGTCGCGCGAATGGCATCGGTAATCGCCGGACATGCCGACCTGATGTATGGGGTGATCCACGGCGCACAGCCGGCGACAGGCGCACCGCTTGCCGCAAGACGCTTTCGAGCAGGGGCGCAAGGAGAAAACGCGATCATCAATCAGGTGCTGGTGGGCCGGAACGGCCTAGAGTTCACCGCCATCACGGCGAACGCGCCCGGACCTTTGGAGCTTGTGCCGATGCCCGATTACCACGACTATGAACCATGGTGGATTGTCCGAAATTTGAGGCGCCAGGAAATTCTCCGTCTTCCTAAGCCGGGCGATACGCTTTCCCTGTACACATCGCAGCAGTGGTACGGATTGGTGCCTCGCCAAATTGATGCGGTCCTCGATCCGGCTGGTATTGCCAAGAAGCGCCTGGCAGTAAACGAGCCCGGCATGACCGTTCAAAAGAAATTTCAAATGACGATGCGTGAGGTGGTTGAGCGGCAAACGGCATTGATCAACAAGTATCACCCGAAGACCTACGCCTTTTATGGGAACGGCCCGCTACGGCACGTTGCTGACCCGGCAACAACGGGCAATACCGCATCGAAGAAATCGAGCGGTCATGAGGTGTCTGCTTCCCGTGAAAAGCTGCTCACGTTCGGCCGTATCTTCTGGCGTGGAGATTTCCCAGCCGGCATTACGGAGGCGGACTTGCTGGGTGCGCAGCTGATGAGCGATAACGCAAAAGGCCAAGTTCGCATTCGCATCAAGGACGCGGTCTACACGATCGAAGCCGAAATGATGACGCCCAACTTTGCTGCGGAACGAGGCATGATTTTCGGCGACGGAACTGTGCCCGTGTGGTCCGGTGAAGCGGTCGCGCGTGGGTTGAAAGAAGGCATCCGGGGAGGAAAGGCCGAAGGTGTACAGATCGCTTTCGACCAAAACGGCTTCGGTCATCAGGAGTGCTTTAATCATCCGTGGGCCCGCTGGGCCACGCTATATAGCATGGTCAAGATCGCAAGAACAATCGACGCTCCGGCATGACCACATTGAACCGCTTCGGCAAACAAATTCTCGCCGCTCTGGCCATTCTCTTTTGGGGGCTAACGGCGTGCAAAAACAGCAATTCATCGGATCACGTTATGACCGCATCCCTCATGCACGATATTCGCCCGCGGTGTATCGGGCGCTTCGTCCTCGACCTTCCTCGTGACGCCGAGGTGTACAACGAACAGTTCAAATACATGGGGTATTCGATCGAGAGTACGCAGAACGTAAACGCACAAGAGTTTGCACATCGGGTCGACGCGCGCGAGCGCGAACTCAGAGCCACTATGAGGCTAGACCCACACAAATCGTTCACGGCCACAAAAACTCCGTGGATACATCAGGTGGTTCGACCAAGCGATGATTCCCGATTCTTCGTTTTTGGTCGCTATGACGTGCCCCAGGGAGAGCAGGTCTACGATGTAGAAGGATACGCCGTAGCAGACAAGACGCTATTCACTCTGAAGAATAGGTTCGGCGATGGGTATGATCAGACGGCCATCCAGAATGCGTCGGAGATCCTTCGCAACATACATCCTCGTGGAGTTTGGGACGTCCCTCCGGATAGTGCGTTCTGCTTCAATGGTGGCGCCATCAGCGGCAAGGCACTGCCCGGGTTTGATGCTACGTTGGCAGTCGGACTCGTACCCGGTCGCCCATCCAATTTGATCGTGAAGTTGCGTGAGTCGGTCGATCTCGATCAAAAAGCGTCGTTGCTCAAAGGGCTATCCGAATTTGAGTCGGGGTTGAAGCCTTACGCGCATCAATACAAGATCCTCCGAAAAGGCCCGCGCCAGTTCGCCGGCATGCCCGCAGAGGAACTTCTTATAGACATCAGCGAGGACGGCGTCCAGAGGTATCAGTTCTATCTGCTGGCCGCCGGCGTCGAAGGCGATTTCTCGAAGCCTCACGCGGGTATTCAGTTGCTCTTCGGGGCTGCACCCGATGACGTTACACCAGCTGCGGAGGCAACCTCGCCCGTCAGCAAAGAACAAGCAATTCAAGCATGGGACGCAGTGCTGAACAGCTTCCACTATCGCGGCCCGACGGCCAACGGAATCGGAGTATCCAAGTGAAGCGCTATGACATCGTGAAGGGCGATACCACCACGGCGGCTGGCTTGATCGTGGGCGGCGATGCCAACAACTTGGTCGGCACCCGCGAACAGGCTTACGAGGGCGATCCGGTCTCGTGCCCTGCATGCAAGACCGTAGGCAAGATCGCGTGCGATGGGCCACGTATCCACACCACCGGACCGGACGGTCGGCAGGCGGCGCTGAGTGATGATTTATGCGTGTGCCAGTGTTCACCGGCACCGCGGCTGATTGCGTCGCAGATTTCATCGTTCATTGAAATCTAGCCCCATGCCGCGTAAATCCGCGCCAGAAATGCAAAAACCCCCGCCTTTCGGGCGGGGGTTCTTGGCTTAGGGAGCCTGACGATTACCTACTTTCACACGGGAATCCGCACTATCATCGGCGTAGAGTCGTTTCACGGTCCTGTTCGGGATGGGAAGGGGTGGGACCGACTCGCTATGGTCATCAGGCAAAGGGGGTTGTTCTGCTGGCGTGGCCAACAGAACCAATCTGGGAAGAAGCAGTAATTTTGAGTTGTGTGTATCACACACGAGAATCCAACTTGTCGCTTTGGATCGCGGCCAGTGCTTGCGCACGGCGCCGATCTATAAGGCAGACTTGTTATAGGATCAAGCCTTACGGGCAATTAGTATCAGTTAGCTGAACGCATTACTGCGCTTACACACCTGACCTATCAACGTCCTGGTCTCGAACGACCCTTCAAGGAGGTCAAGCCTCCA
>NZ_JAPVQY010000066.1 GCF_027257875.1 Burkholderia sp. IMCC1007 | reverse complement strand
CGGGCGCGGCAGCGGTGGGTGGCGCGACGGCGCCGGCGGGCGCATCGGCCGCGGCGGTGCCTGCGCCGGCCTCGGGCACGGCCGAAATGCCGAATCCGGCCAGCGAAACGAACGTGCCGGCGATGCAGGTGGCGCCGCCGTCGCCGGGCGGGCTCCGGTTCCCGAGCATCCGGCTGCACTGAGCGATTTACATTCGTTACAGCCGGAAACGATTCAGTCGGTAGCGTACGCGAACTTGCGCGTAAGCTACCTGCTCCAACCTCCGCATCGACTCATTCATGCAGGTCACTATGATGAAAAAACTATTCCTCATCCCCGTTTTCGCGGCGCTGTTCTCGTTCGGCAGCGCAGCTCACGCGCAAGTCGACCAGTCGAACCCGCAGGCGCTGATCAAGACGGCGACGCAGCAGGTGCTCGACGAAGTCAAGCAGCAGACGATCAAGCAGGGCGACACCAACCGCATCATCACGATCGTCAACAAGGACATCCTGCCGTACACCGATTTCCGCCGCACCACGCAGCTCGCGATGGGCCGCAACTGGCGCACCGCGACGCCCGAGCAGCAACAGCAGGTGCAGGAGCAGTTCAAGCTGCTGCTGATCCGCACGTATTCGGGCGCGCTCGCGCAGCTGAAGCCGGACCAGCAGATCCAGTACCCGCCGTTCCGCGCCGATCCGGCCGATACCGACGTCGTGGTCAAGACGGTCGCGATGAACAACGGCCAGCCGGTGCAGATCGATTACCGCCTGTACAAGACGGCCAACGGCTGGAAGGTGTATGACCTGAACGTGCTCGGCGCGTGGCTGATCCAGACGTACCAGCAGCAGTTCAACGAGAAGATCCAGCAAAGCGGCGTGGAGGGGCTGATCCAGTTCCTGACGCAGCGCAACCAGCAACTTGCCGCCGGCAAGCAGGCATCGTGAACGGCTTCGTAGCCGGCTCCTCGCTGACCGTCGCGAGCGCGAAGTCCGCGCTCGCAGACGGTCTCGCGCGCATCGGCGCGGGCGCCACCGCCGTCGATTGCGCGGCGCTCACGCAGTTCGACTCGTCCGCGCTCGCCGTGCTGCTCGCATGGCAACGCGCCGCCAAAACCCGCGGCGCGACCCTCGACATCCTCAATCTCCCCCCGAAGCTCGCCAGCCTCGCGCGCGCCTACGGCGTCGACGCGCTCATCGAAGGCACCGGGCGACATTGACGCTGTCCGATCGAAGCCTGCCGCGCCGCCCGGCGCGTGCACGCTTCAGGCCGCGTGCCTTCCGCAGCGGCTTCGCCAGCCGGTTTGCCCTATAATCAAGCGTTTTGCGGGGCAGCCAATCGGCGTCCGGCCCCCATTTTCTTTCGCAGCAAACCAGAATAGGCGTCGCGGCCATTGCGCCGCGCTCAGTCATGTCAGCCATAGAAATCCGTCACGTCAAGAAGCGCTACAAATCGCTTCAGGCGCTCAAGGGCGTCAGTCTGTCGGTCGAGGAAGGCGAGTTTTTCGGTCTGCTCGGCCCGAACGGCGCAGGCAAGACCACGCTCATCAGTATCCTCGCCGGGCTCGCCCGGGCCGATGAAGGCAGCATCTCGGTGCGCGGCCACGATGTCGTCAAGGACTTCCGCGGCGCGCGGCGCGCGCTCGGCGTCGTGCCGCAGGAACTCGTGTTCGACCCGTTCTTCACCGTCCGCGAGACGCTGCGGATCCAGTCCGGCTATTTCGGGCTGCGCCGCAACGACGACTGGATCGACGAAGTGATGGCCAATCTCGATCTCACCGATAAGGCCGATGCGAACATGCGCGCGCTGTCGGGCGGGATGAAGCGCCGCGTGCTGGTCGCGCAGGCGCTCGTGCACCGGCCGCCGGTCATCGTGCTCGACGAGCCGACCGCCGGCGTCGACGTCGAACTGCGCCAGACGCTGTGGAAATTCATCTCGCGGCTCAACCGCGAGGGCCACACGATCGTGCTGACCACCCATTACCTCGAGGAAGCCGAAGCGCTGTGCGACCGCATCGCGATGCTGCGTCGCGGCGAAGTCGTCGCGCTCGATCGCACCGACGCGCTGCTGCGCCGCTTCGCGGGGCTGCAGCTGTACCTGCGCCTCGCGACGGGCGCGCTGCCCGCCGAGCTGCGCGGGCTGGAGACCGATCCGGCCGCGCGCGCGCCGGGCGAGCACCTGCTGCGTCTCACGAGTTACGACGATGTCGAACGCATCCTCGCGCAGTGTCGCGCGGCGGGCTGCACGTTCGACGAGATCGAGGTCCGCAAGGCCGACCTCGAAGATGTGTTCGTCCAGGTGATGAACGGGGCAGAAGTCGTCGAGGGACTGGCATGAGTGGGTTTCAAACGCTGTTCTACAAGGAACTGCTGCGCTTCTGGAAGGTGTCGTTCCAGACGGTGTGCGCGCCGATCGTGACGGCGCTGCTGTATCTGACGATCTTCGGCCACGCACTGTCGGGCCGCGTCGAGGTGTATCCGGGCGTCGAATACGTGAGCTTCCTGGTTCCCGGCCTCGTGATGATGAGCGTGCTGCAGAACGCGTTCGCGAACAGCTCGTCGTCGCTGATCCAGTCGAAGATCACGGGCAACCTCGTGTTCGTGCTGCTGCCGCCGCTGTCCTACAAGGACATCTTCGGCGCGTACGTGCTCGCGTCCGTGGTGCGCGGGCTCGCGGTCGGCGCCGGCGTGTTCGTCGTGACGATGTGGTTTATCCCGATGCATTTCGCGGCGCCGTTGTTCATCATCGCGTTCGCGCTGCTCGGCTCGGCGATCCTCGGCACGCTCGGGCTGATCGCCGGGATCTGGGCCGAGAAGTTCGACCAGCTCGCCGCGTTCCAGAACTTTCTGATCATGCCGCTGACGTTCCTGTCCGGCGTGTTCTATTCGACGCACTCGCTGCCGCCCGTGTGGCGCGAGATTTCGCGTCTCAACCCGTTTTTCTACATGATCGACGGTTTCCGTTACGGGTTCTTCGGCGCGTCCGACATCAACCCGCTCGCGAGCCTCGCCATCGTCACCGGTTTCTTCGTGCTGCTCGCGATTTTCGCGATGCGGCTGCTCGCGACCGGCTACAAACTGCGTCATTGATATCGACGGCAGCGGCCGCTACGGGCGGCGCGCGCCGACAGGAGCCCCTCATGTTGCCGACTCCCGAACAGGTCAAGCAATACATCGCCGGCGGTCTCGCCTGCACTCATCTGGAAGTCGAAGGCGACGGCCAGCATTTCTTCGCGACGATCGTGTCGGCGGCCTTCGAAGGCAAGCGGCCGATCCAGCGGCACCAGCTCGTCTATGCGGCGCTCGGCGATCGCATGAAGCAGGAAATCCACGCGCTCAGCATGAAGACGCTGACGCCCGCCGAATGGCAGAACGCATAACCGGAACCACTGAGTGCAAGTCACCGTCAACGAGCGCGACGCCGTCCAGAGCGTCGCCACGGCACACCCGGCCGCCAACGGGCAAACGCAGGGACAGGGGATGGACAAGCTCGTGATCGAAGGCGGTCGCCGGCTGTCGGGCGAGATCGTCGTGTCGGGCGCGAAGAACGCCGCGCTGCCGATCCTGTGCGCGGGGCTGCTGAGCGCCGAGCCGGTCGAGCTCGACAACGTGCCGAACCTGAAGGACGTGCGCACCACGCTGAAGGTGCTGAACCAGATGGGCGTGAAGAGCGAGACCGACGGCTGCCGCGTGCAGCTCGACGCGTCGCGCGTCGACAACCTCGTCGCGCCGTACGAGCTCGTGAAGACGATGCGCGCGTCGATCCTCGTGCTCGGGCCGCTGCTCGCGCGCTTCGGCGAGGCGAAGGTGTCGCTGCCGGGCGGCTGCGCGATCGGCGCGCGTCCGGTCGACCAGCACATCAAGGGCCTGCAGGCGATGGGCGCCGAGATCAGCATCGAGCACGGCTTCATCGAAGCGCGCGCGAAGCGCCTGAAGGGCGCGCGCATCGTGACCGACATGATCACGGTGACGGGCACGGAAAACCTGCTGATGGCCGCGACGCTGGCCGACGGCGAGACGGTGATCGAAAACGCCGCGCGCGAGCCGGAAGTGAGCGATCTCGCACACTTGCTGGTTGCGATGGGCGCGAAAATCGACGGCATCGGCACCGATCGCCTCGTGATCCAGGGCGTCGAGCGTCTGCATGGCGCGCGCCATTCGGTGATTCCCGACCGTATCGAGGCCGGCACGTTCCTGTGCGCGGTCGCGGCGGCCGGCGGCGACGTGATGCTGACGGGCGTGCGCCCGCACATCCTCGACGCGGTGGTCGACAAGCTGCGCGAAGCCGGCGTGTCGATCGAGGAAGGCGGCAACTGGCTGCGCGTGAAGATGGACCGCCGCCCGTCGGCGGTGACGATCCGCACGTCGGAATACCCGGCGTTCCCGACCGACATGCAGGCGCAGTTCATGGCCCTCAATTCGATCGCGACGGGCACCGCGCAGGTCGTCGAGACCATTTTCGAGAATCGCTTCATGCACGTGCAGGAGCTGAACCGGCTCGGCGCGAACATCACGGTCGACGGCAACACGGCGCTCGTGACCGGCGTCGACAAGCTGTCCGGCGCAACCGTGATGGCGACCGACCTGCGTGCGTCGGCGAGCCTCGTGATCGCCGGGCTGCGTGCCGACGGCGAAACGCTCGTCGACCGCATCTACCATCTGGACCGCGGCTACGACCGCATGGAAGCCAAACTGACCGCCGTCGGCGCGAACGTGCGCCGCCTTTCCGGGAGCCAAGCATGACCGCGCCGCTGACCCTCGCCCTGTCGAAGGGCCGGATTTTCGAGGAAACCCTGCCGCTGCTGGCAGCCGCCGGCGTGCAGGTGGCCGAGGATCCGGAAACGTCGCGCAAGCTGATTCTGCCGACGACCGATCCGAACCTGCGCGTGATCATCGTGCGCGCGAGCGACGTGCCGACCTACGTGGAATACGGCGCGGCCGATTTCGGCGTGGCCGGCAAGGACGTGCTGGTCGAGCACGGCGGCTCGGGCCTGTACCAGCCGATCGATCTGAACATTGCACGCTGCCGGATGTCGGTGGCCGTGCCGGCCGGTTTCGACTACGCGAACGCGGTGCGCCAGGGCGCGCGCCTGCGGGTCGCGACGAAGTATGTCGAAACGGCGCGCGAACACTTCGCCGCGAAGGGCGTGCACGTCGACCTGATCAAGCTGTACGGCTCGATGGAGCTGGCGCCGCTCGTCGGGCTGGCCGATGCGATCGTCGACCTCGTCAGCTCGGGCGGCACGCTGAAGGCGAACAATCTGGTCGAGGTCGAGGAGATCATGGCGATCTCGTCGCGCCTCGTCGTGAACCAGGCTGCGCTGAAGTTGAAGCGCGCCGCGCTCAAGCCGATTCTCGACGCGTTCGAACGCGCGTCGCAGAATGGCAATTGAGCGCATCACCGTAACGGAACTCCCATGGCCATCACCATCCGCAAACTCGATTCGGCGAGCGAAGGCTTCGATGCCGCGCTGCGCGCGTTGCTCGCATTCGAGGCGAGCGAGGACGAAGCGATCGAGCAATCGGTCGCGCAGATTCTCGCCGACGTGAAGTCGCGCGGCGACGCCGCGGTGCTCGAGTACACGAACCGTTTCGACCGGCTGAACGCAGGCAGCGTCGCCGCGCTCGAACTGCCGCAGGACGCGCTGCAGACGGCGCTCGACGGCCTCGCGCCGAAGGCGCGCGCGGCGCTGGAAGCGGCGGCGGCGCGGGTGCGCGCGTACCACGAGAAGCAGAAGATCGAGTGCGGCACGCATAGCTGGCAGTACACGGAAAGCGACGGCACGGTGCTCGGCCAGAAGATCACGCCGCTCGACCGCGTCGGCTTGTACGTGCCGGGCGGCAAGGCGGCCTACCCGTCGTCGGTGCTGATGAACGCGATTCCCGCGCGGGTCGCGGGCGTCGGCGAGATCGTGATGGTCGTGCCGACCCCGGACGGCGTGAAGAACGACCTCGTGCTCGCCGCGGCGCTGCTCGGCGGCGTCGATCGCGTGTTCACGATCGGCGGCGCGCAGGCGGTCGGCGCGCTCGCGTACGGTACGGCCACGGTGCCGGCGGTCGACAAGATCTGCGGGCCGGGCAACGCGTACGTCGCGTCGGCGAAGCGCCGCGTGTTCGGCACGGTCGGCATCGACATGATCGCCGGCCCGTCGGAAATCCTCGTGCTGTGCGACGGCACGACCGATCCGAGCTGGGTCGCGATGGACCTGTTCTCGCAGGCCGAACACGACGAGCTCGCGCAGTCGATCCTGCTGTGCCCGGATGGCGCGTTCCTCGAGCGCGTCGAGAAGGCGATCGACGAGCTGCTGCCGACGATGCCGCGCCAGGACGTGATCCGCGCATCGCTCGAAGGCCGCGGCGCGCTGATCAAGGTGCGCGACATGGCCGAAGCGTGCCGGATCGCGAACGACATCGCGCCGGAACACCTCGAAATCTCGGCGCTGGAGCCGCAGCAATGGGGCCAGCAGATCCGCCACGCGGGCGCGATCTTCCTCGGCCGCTACACGAGCGAGAGCCTCGGCGACTACTGCGCGGGCCCGAACCACGTGCTGCCGACGTCGCGCACCGCGCGCTTCTCGTCGCCGCTCGGCGTGTACGACTTCATCAAGCGCTCGAGCCTGATCGAAGTCAGCGCCGAAGGTGCGCAGACGCTGGGTGAAATCGCCTCCGAGCTCGCATACGGCGAGGGCCTGCAGGCGCACGCGCGCAGCGCCGAACTCCGGATGAAGGGGTGACCCGCGCGCCGGGGCCGATGCCGACGCATCGGTTCCGGTCGGCCAGCAGACCAGTGCAACGCGGCAGCCGCCGCGTTGCCGACCATTTGACGCCGGCGCGACGCACGCCGGCTTGAGATCATGACGACGCCACAAGACATCATCCGCCGCGACGTGCTCGCGATGACGAGCTACCCGGTGCCGGACGCGAGCGGGTTCGTGAAGCTCGACGCGATGGAGAACCCGTATTCGCTGCCCGCGCCGCTCGCCGCGGCGCTCGGCGAGCGCCTCGCGCAGGTCGCGCTGAACCGCTACCCGGCGCCGCGCCCGGGCGCGCTGCTCGACAAGCTGCGCCACGCAATGGGCGTGCCGGCCGCGTGCGACGTGCTGCTCGGCAACGGGTCGGACGAAATCATCAGCATGATGTCGGTCGCATGCGCGAGGCCGGGCGCGAAGGTGCTCGCACCGGTGCCGGGCTTCGTGATGTACGAGCTGTCCGCGAAGTTCGCGCAGCTCGAATTCGTCGGCGTGCCGCTGAAGGCCGACCTGACGCTCGACGCCGACGCGATGATCGCGGCGATCGACGCGCACCGGCCCGCGCTCGTCTATCTCGCGTATCCGAACAACCCGACCGGTACGCTGTACGAAGAAGCCGACGTCGAGCGCATCATCGCGGCCGCGCGTCACAGCCTGATCGTGATCGACGAGGCGTACCAGCCGTTCGCCGAGCGTTCGTGGCTGCCGCGCGCCGCCGAATTCGACAACGTCGTCGTGATGCGCACCGTGTCGAAGCTCGGCCTCGCGGGCATCCGCCTCGGCTATCTCGCCGGGCTGCCGGCCTGGCTGACCCAGTTCGACAAGGTGCGTCCGCCGTACAACATCAACGTGCTGACCCAGGCGACCGCCGATTTCCTGCTCGATCACCTCGACGTGCTCGATGCGCAGGCGGCCGAACTGCGCGCGGAACGCGCGCGCCTCGCGCAGGCCGTGGCCGCGCTGCCGGGCGCGACGGTGTATCCGAGCGCCGGCAACTTCCTGCTGGTGCGCGTGCCGGACGCGGCGAGCGTGTTCGATGCGCTGCTCACCGAACGGGTGTTGATCAAAAACGTGAGTAAAATGCATCCGTTGCTGGCCGAATGCGTGCGGCTGACCGTCGGTTCTCCCGATGAAAATGCACGCTTGCTGGCTGCTTTGAAACTCGCGCTGCCCGGTTGAGCCCAGGGCGCGGCGGCGCGCGACGATCAATCCCCATTTACATAGACTCAATCAAGGAATTGCCATGCGTGTGGCGGAAGTCGTTCGCAATACCAGCGAAACGCAGATCCGTGTGAAGCTCGATCTCGACGGCACGGGCCGGCAGAAGCTGGCTACCGGCGTGCCGTTTCTCGACCATATGCTCGACCAGATCGCGCGACACGGTCTGGTCGATCTCGAGGTTGAAGCGCATGGCGACACGCACATCGACGATCACCATACGGTCGAGGACGTCGGCATCACGCTCGGTCAGGCCGTCGCGAAGGCGATCGGCGATCGCAAGGGCATCCGCCGTTACGGCCATTCGTACGTGCCGCTCGACGAGGCGCTGTCGCGCGTCGTGATCGACTTCTCGGGTCGTCCGGGCCTCGAATTCCACGTGCCGTTCACGCGCGCGCGGATCGGCACGTTCGACGTCGATCTGTCGATCGAATTCTTCCGCGGGTTCGTGAACCACGCGGGCGTCACGCTGCACATCGACAACCTGCGCGGGATCAACGCGCACCATCAGCTCGAAACGGTGTTCAAGGCCTTCGGCCGCGCGCTGCGCGCGGCGGTGGAGCTCGACGAACGTGCGGCGGGGCAGATTCCGTCGACGAAGGGCAGCCTCTGATTTCCTGACGGGCTGCGCTCGGGACAACCTCACGGCTTCGGCGCGGCGCGCCGGCTTGCGATGGATCTGCTCAAATCGTTCATTTCGCTGCTCGCGCTGATCAATCCGGTCGGCGCGGTGCCGTTCTTCCTGAGCCTGACGGCGCAGCAGACGGACGACGAACGGCGTCGCACGATCCGGATCGCGTCGGTGTCGGTGTTCTGCGTGATGACGGTGACGGTGCTGCTCGGGCAGCAGATCATCGACTTCTTCGGCATTTCGGTCGGCTCGCTCGAAGTGGGCGGCGGGATCATCATGCTGCTGATGGCGATCAACATGCTGAATGCGCAGATCGGCAACACGCGATCGACGCCGGAGGAGCGCCACGAAGCCGAGATGAAGGACAACATCGCGGTCGTGCCGCTGGCGATCCCGCTGCTCACGGGCCCCGGCTCGATCAGCACGGCGATCGTCTACGCGGCGAACTCGCGTCACTGGTATGAGCGAGCCGGGCTCGTCGCAATTGGCGCGGTCCTGGCTCTGCTGTGTTTCTTCGCGATGCGGCTCGCCGAGCCGATCGCGAACTGGATCGGCCGCACCGGCATCAACATCGCCACGCGGCTGATGGGTCTGATGCTGTCGGCGCTGGCGGTGGAATTCATCGTCAATGGACTGAGGGCGCTACTGCCTGCACTGAGATGAAAACTTCGATTGCGATTGTGGATTATGGGATGGGCAACCTGCGCTCGGTCGCGCAGGCGCTCAAGAAGGCCGAACCGGCCGCCGACGTGGCGATCGTCGACACGCCGGCCGCGATTCGCGCGGCCGACCGCGTCGTGCTGCCCGGCCAGGGTGCGATGCCCGACTGCATGCGCTGCCTCGGCGAATCGGGGCTGCAGGAAGCGGTGATCGAGGCGTCGCGCACGAAGCCGCTGCTCGGCGTGTGCGTCGGCGAGCAGATGCTGTTCGACTGGAGCGCCGAAGGCGACACGAAGGGCCTCGGCCTGTTGCCCGGCAAGGTCGTGCGGTTCGAGCTCGACGGCCGGCTGCAGGACGACGGCTCGCGCTTCAAGGTGCCGCAGATGGGCTGGAACCGCGTGCGTCAATCGCAGCCGCACCCGCTGTGGGACGGCGTGCCCGACGACGCGTATTTCTATTTCGTGCACAGCTACTACGTGAGCCCGGAGAACCCGGCGCACACGGTCGGCGAAACGGCGTACGGTGCGCCGTTTACGTCCGCGGTCGCGCGGGACAACCTCTTCGCGACCCAATTCCACCCCGAGAAAAGCGCGGAGGTCGGGTTGCGTCTGTATCGCAACTTCGTACACTGGAAACCGTAAACGTCGCATGCGTGCCACAATGCGCGGGCCTGGAAGGCCCGTGTTGCGGCCGCCCCGCGAATGATTTGTCAGCGTGGGCGCGTGTCTTTCCTGCCGCATAGCGGCGTCGATCGCGACTGGCCCGGCTCGGCCGGACGGCGATCACCACGCGTTGCAGTGCGGCCGGAAGGGCACGTTCGCAAGCCCGTTATTGGCAGCAGCAGGCCCTAAGCGCTGAAAGAGTTGTACTAAACTAGCGAGACGGCGCGGCACCGGTTTGGCCGGTGCGCGCCCGATTCTTTTCTTTTTCCACGACGACACCCGATTGCTATGTTGCTGATTCCGGCCATCGATCTCAAAGACGGTCAGTGTGTGCGCCTCAAACAGGGCGATATGGACCAGGCCACGATTTTCTCCGAGGACCCGGCGGCGATGGCCCGCAAGTGGGTCGATCTCGGCGCCCGGCGGCTGCACCTCGTCGACCTGAACGGCGCGTTTGCCGGCAAGCCGAAGAATCTCGAAGCGATCGAAGCGATCCTCGACGAAGTCGGCGACGAAATCCCCGTGCAGCTCGGCGGCGGCATTCGCAGCCTCGAGACGATCGAGAAGTATCTCGACGCCGGCCTCTCGTACGTGATCATCGGCACCGCCGCCGTGAAGAACCCGGGCTTCCTGCAGGACGCATGCACCGCGTTCGCGGGCAACATCATCGTCGGGCTGGACGCGAAGGACGGCAAGGTCGCGACCGACGGCTGGAGCAAGCTGACCGGCCACGAAGTGATCGATCTCGCGCGCAAGTTCGAGGACTACGGCGTCGAATCGATCGTCTATACCGACATCGGCCGCGACGGGATGCTGCAGGGCATCAACATCGAGGCGACGGTGAAGCTCGCCCAGGCGGTCGGCATTCCGGTGATCGCCAGCGGCGGCCTGTCGAACCTCACCGACATCGAGCATCTCTGCGAAGTGGAAGAGCACGGCGTCGAAGGCGTGATCTGCGGCCGTGCGATCTATTCCGGCGATCTCGATTTCGCGGTCGCGCAAAAACGCGCGGACGAACTGAACGGCGAACTCGACGACGCATAAGCGCGATCGTTCCGTTCGCCGGGGCTGCCAGCAGGCGGCCCCGACCGGGCGCCTCGCACGAGGTGTCCGAAACCGGCCGTCCCACCGCGGCCTATGGCGCAACATCATGGCTCTAGCTAAACGCATCATCCCCTGCCTGGACGTGACTGCCGGGCGTGTCGTCAAGGGCGTCAACTTCGTCGAACTGCGCGATGCCGGCGACCCCGTCGAAATCGCCCGCCGCTACGACGACCAGGGCGCCGACGAACTGACGTTCCTCGACATCACCGCGACCTCCGACCAGCGCGACCTGATCCTGCCGATCATCGAGGCCGTCGCATCGCAGGTCTTCATTCCGCTGACCGTCGGCGGCGGCGTGCGCGCCGTCGAAGACGTGCGGCGCCTGCTGAACGCGGGCGCGGACAAGGTCAGCATGAACTCGTCGGCGGTCGCGAACCCGCAGCTCGTGCGCGACGCGGCCGACAAGTACGGCTCGCAGTGCATCGTCGTCGCGATCGACGCGAAGCGCGTGTCGGCCGACGGC
Organism: Burkholderia sp. IMCC1007; assembly: GCF_027257875.1. Classification (GTDB taxonomy): domain Bacteria; phylum Pseudomonadota; class Gammaproteobacteria; order Burkholderiales; family Burkholderiaceae; genus Burkholderia. The sequence continues at coordinate 32,251 of NZ_JAPVQY010000066.1, read as the reverse complement.
GAGACGCCGCGCTGGGAAGTGTTCACGCACGGCGGCCGCAAGAACACGGGCCTCGACGCGATCGAATGGGCGCGCAAGATGGCCGAACTCGGCGCGGGCGAGATCCTGCTCACGAGCATGGACCGCGACGGCACGAAGTCGGGCTTCGACCTCGCGCTCACGCGCGGCGTGTCGGACGCGGTGCCGGTGCCGGTGATCGCATCGGGCGGCGTCGGCTGCCTGCAGGATCTCGCGGACGGCATCAAGGACGGCCGCGCCGACGCGGTGCTGGCCGCGAGCATCTTCCACTACGGCGAGCACACGGTCGGCGAGGCGAAGCGCTTCATGTCCGACCAGGGCATCGCGGTGAGGCTGTGATGAATACCGAAACGCAATCCCTGCCCGCGTGGCTCGACAAGGTCCGCTGGGACGACAACGGCCTCGTGCCGGTGATCGCGCAGGAGGCGTCGACGAACGACGTGCTGATGTTCGCGTGGATGAACCGCGAGGCGCTGGCGAAGACGATCGAGACGCAGCGCGCGGTCTATTACTCGCGCTCGCGCAAGCGCCTGTGGTTCAAGGGCGAGGAGTCGGGCCACGTGCAGCACGTGCACGAGGTGCGGCTCGACTGCGACGAAGACGTCGTACTGCTGAAGGTCGAGCAGGTGTCGGGCATCGCATGCCACACCGGCCGGCATTCGTGCTTCTTCCAGAAATTCGAAGGCACCGTGGAGGGCGGCGACTGGGTCGCGGTCGATCCGGTGCTGAAAGACCCCGAACACATCTACAAATGACGCAATCGACCGAAGACACGCTGCTGCGCCTCGCAGCCGTGCTCGATAGCCGCAAGGGCGGCGACCCCGAGCAATCGTACGTATCGCGCCTGTTCCACAAGGGCGACGACGCGGTGCTGAAGAAGATCGGCGAAGAGGCGACCGAAGTCGTGCTGGCCGCGAAGGACGTGCGCCAGGGCGGCGCGCCGACGGCGCTGGTCGGCGAAGTGGCCGATCTGTGGTTCCACTGCCTCGTGATGCTGTCGCATTTCGATCTGAGCCCGGCCGACGTGATCGCCGAGCTCGAGCGTCGCGAAGGGCTGTCGGGCATCGAGGAAAAGGCGCTGCGCAAGCGCCGCGAACGCGAGGAAAACGGCGGGTGACAGCCGACGGCCTGCCGCACCGGCGACAGTGCGGTAAGCTGTAAGAATTGTCATCCAATGAGGGTAGCATCATGACCGATACGCCGAGCCAGTTTCCGACGCCGTCGGTGCACGGCGCAGCGGAGGCCGAGCGGCTGAGCGGATTGCGCACGCTGACGCACGTGCTGTACGGCCTCTACGCGATTCACTGGCTGACGGGCGGCGTCACCGGCATCATCGCGATCATCATCAACTACGTGAAGCGCGGCGATGTGGCGGGCACGCCGTACGCCGACCATTTCGAGTGGCAGATCCGCACCTTCTGGCGGGCGCTGATCGCGTACGTGATCGGCTTCGCGCTGATGTTCGTGGTGGTCGGGTTCGTCATCATGTTTGTCACGTGGATTTGGACGCTGTACCGTATCATCAAAGGTTGGCTGTACCTGAACGACAACAAGACGCTCGATCCGCAGGCCTGGTTCTGACCGGCGGGCGGGCGTTTCGCAGGAGCAACATGAGTCACGATCCGAATTGCCTGTTCTGCAAGATCGCGGCGGGCGAGATCCCGAGCACGAAGGTGCACGAGGACGACGAATTCGTCGCGTTCCGCGACATCCGCCCGGCGGCCGAGACGCACGTGCTCGTGATTCCGCGCCGGCATCTGCCGACGCTGTCGGCGGCGACCGATGCCGATGCGCCGATGCTCGGCCGGCTGATGTTGCTCGTCGCGCGTCTGGCCGACCAGCTCGGCGTCGCGTACACGGGCGGCGAAACCGGTTTCCGCACGGTAGTCAACACGGGCCCCGGCGGCGGGCAGGAGGTCTACCACCTGCACGCGCACATCCTGGCCGGCCCGCGCCCGTGGCAGCGGATGGGTTGACGCAGCGGGGCGTTTTCCCCGCATCGATAGTCGAAGCCGGCGCGCCGCCGGCGATTTGCGCCGCGACGCGGCGTGGTTGAGGAGAGGTTTCATCATGGGTGGATTGAGCATTTGGCACTGGCTGATCGTGCTGCTGATCGTCGCGCTGGTTTTCGGTACGAAGAAGCTGCGCAACATCGGCAACGATCTCGGCAGCGCGGTAAAGGGTTTCAAGGACGGCATGAAGGAAGGCGATACGCCGGCGGATGCGCAGCAACTGCCGCGCTCGGGCGCGGTCGACGTCAACGCGAAGGAAACGACGCGTTCCGACTCGAACAAGGCGTAACGCCGGTACGCTGACAGGCATTCACGATGCTGGATCTCGGTCTTTCGAAGATGGCGCTGATCGGCGTCGTCGCGCTCGTGGTGCTCGGCCCCGAGCGCCTGCCGCGCGTCGCGCGTACGGCGGGCGCATTGTTCGGCCGCGCGCAGCGGTACATCAACGACGTGAAGGCCGAGGTCTCGCGCGAAATCGAGCTCGACGCGCTGCGCACGATGAAGACCGATTTCGAATCGGCCGCGCGCAATGTCGAGACGACGATTCACGACAACCTGCGCGAGCACGAGAAGGCACTGAACGACACGTGGCATTCCGCGGTCGGCGGTCTCCATGAGGGCTCGGTCGATGCCGACTCGTCCGGCTCCGACATGCCCGCCGCGCCGTCGTCGTGGCGCGGCAGCGCGGCAGCGCTCGCGCCGAAGCGTCGCAACTGGCGCGTGAAACAGGCTGCGATGCCTGTCTGGTACAAGCGCGCGACCACCCGCCGCACGCACGTGCAGTCGGGCGCCGCGCGTGTCGCGCGCCACCAGCCGGCCAGCTTGCGCCGGCCGACGCGCTTCTTCTGAGCCGAGCGCATGCTCGCTCGTCAATCCTACCGAGGGCCGGTGTGAGCGACCCCCAGCAGAATCCGGGCGATGCCCCGGAAGAAACCTTTATTTCCCATCTCGTCGAGCTTCGCGATCGCATCATTCGCGCGGGGCTGGCCGTGATCGTCGTGTTCGTCGGGCTCGTCTACTGGGCGCCCGACATCTTCCGGCTGCTCGCGCGGCCGCTGATGGAGAATCTGCCGAAGGGCGGCAGGATGATCGTGACCGACGTCACCGGCTCGTTCTTCGTGCCGATGAAGGTCACGATGCTCGTCGCGCTCGTGATCGCGCTGCCGGTCGTGCTGTACCAGATCTGGGCGTTCGTCGCGCCCGGGCTGTACCAGCACGAGAAGAAGCTCGTCGCGCCGCTCGTCGGCAGCAGCTACTTCCTGTTCCTGTGCGGGATGGCGTTCGCGTACTTCCTCGTCTTCCCGACGATCTTCCGCGTGATGGCGCACTATAACGCGCCGCTCGGCGCGGAGATGTCGACCGACATCGACAACTACCTGAGCTTCGTGCTCGGGATGTTCATCGCATTCGGGGTCACGTTCGAGGTGCCGATCGTCGTCGTGCTGCTCGTGCGCATGGGCGTGCTGACGGTGAAGAAGCTGAAGGAGATGCGGCCGTACGTGATCGTCGGCGCCTTCATCGTCGCGGCGGTCGTCACGCCGCCGGACGTGTTCTCGCAACTGATGCTCGCGCTGCCGCTCATCGTGCTGTTCGAGATCGGGCTGCTGGCCGCGCGGTTCTTCGTGCCGAAGCCGGCGGAAGAGAGCGAAGCGGAGAACGGCGCCGCCGGTTGACGAACGCGCAGCGGGCGGCGCGGGCCCGGCGAGTTTCACAGCCGGGCGTAGCCGTCGCGTGGATCGTGCCGCCGGTGGGCGGGCAGAGCGCTGCACCGCCGCCGGGAATGTCATGCGATGCAAAGCAAAAGGGCAGCTGATCGGCTGCCCTTTTTGCATGTCCGGCGACGGATCGCGGGCGGGCGCGGGCGCTGCCGCGCCGCCCGGCGGCGTCATTCGGAATCGCTGTCCTGCTCGTCGAGCGCCTGTTTCGGCGGCGGCGGACGTTTGCCGATCACGACGCTCACGTCGAACTCCTTGCCCTTGCGCACGACGTGCACCTTGGTCGGCGTGCCCGGCTTGATCTGCGCGACGGTGTTCAGCAGCTTGGTCGTGTCGGTGATTTGCTCGCCGTTCACGCTGACGAGTATGTCGCCCGGCTTGATGCCGGCCTTGTCGGCCGGGCCGCCCTGCAGCACGCCCGCGACGATCGCGCCCGATTTCTGTTGAAGCCCGAACGACTCGGCGATCTCCGGCGTGACGTCCTGCGGCTCGACGCCGATCCAGCCGCGCGTGACCGAGCCGTTCGTGATGATGCTTTCGAGCACGGTGCGCGCGGTCGACACCGGAATCGCGAAGCCGATGCCGAGCGAGCCGCCCGAGCGCGAATAGATCGCCGTGTTGATGCCGAGCAGGTTGCCGTTCACGTCGACCAGCGCGCCGCCGGAGTTGCCCGGGTTGATCGGCGCGTCGGTCTGGATGAAGTTCTCGAACGTGTTGATGCCGAGGTGATTGCGGCCGAGCGCGCTGATGATCCCCATCGTGACCGTCTGGCCGACGCCGAACGGGTTGCCGATCGCGAGCACGACGTCGCCGACGCGCGACTGGTCGGAGCGGCCGAGCGTGATCGTCGGCAGGTTCGTCATGTTGATCTTCAGCACCGCGAGATCGGTTTCCGGGTCGCTGCCGATCACCTTCGCGGTGGCCGTGCGGCCGTCGGCGAGCGCGACTTCGATCTGGTCGGCGCCGTCCACGACGTGCTGGTTCGTTAGAATGTAACCTTCCGGGCTCACGATAACGCCGGAGCCGAGGTTGGCGGCCGGCTCGTCCTGCCGCTTGCGGGCGTTGCGGTCGCCGAAGAAGTAGCGGAACAGCGGGTCTTTCGCGCGCGGGTCGGGGGGCAGCGAGCCGTCCTTGCTGGAGAACACGTTGACGACGGCCGGCATCGCCTTCTGCGCGGCTTCGGCATACGACGTGGTCGCCGGTGCGCCGCCGATGCCGGGCGCGACTTCCCGCAGCGCGACGATCGGCGTGGCGAGCTGCTTGCCGAGCTGTCCTTGCCGTTGCAGCCATTGCGGCTTGAGCGTCACGACGATGAACATCAGCGCGAGCAGCACGGTTACCGCCTGCGCGAAGAACAGCCAGAAGCGTCTAAGCATCTGAATGGATTAGAGGTTTATATGGATCGGATCGAACTTGAATTGTACTTGAACAATACCCTTGAAACCGCGCGCTTCAAGGACTATTGCCCGAACGGCCTTCAGGTCGAGGGGCGCCGCAAGATCGAGAAGATCGCCACCGGCGTGACGGCGTCGGTCGCATTCCTCGAAGCCGCGCTCGAATGGGGGGCGGATGCCGTGCTCGTCCATCACGGCTATTTCTGGCGCAACGAGGCACCGCAGATCACCGGCCGCAAGTACCAGCGCCTGAAGCTGCTGCTCGCGAACGACCTGAACCTGTTCGCGTTCCATCTGCCGCTCGACGCGCATCCGGAATTCGGCAACAACGCGCAACTCGGCCAGAAGCTGGGCCTGATCGGCGAGCAGCGTTTCGGCGACGGCGACCTCGGCTGGATGGCGACGCTGCCGATGCCCGTGACGCTCGAGCACTTCGTCGCGAAGGTCGAGCGCACGCTCGGCCGCACGCCGCTCGTGCTCGGCGATCCGGACATGCAACTGCGCCGCATCGCGTGGTGCACGGGCGCCGCGCAGAGCTATTTCGACGCGGCGATCGACGCCGGCGCCGATGTGTTCCTCACCGGCGAGGTATCCGAACCCGTCACGCACGCGGCTGCCGAAAGCGGCGTCGCCTTCGTTGCGGCAGGGCACCATGCGACCGAACGCTACGGAATCCAGGCACTCGGTGCGCACTTGTCCGAAGAATTCGATATCGAACACCTGTTTATCGATATTCACAATCCGGTCTGACGGCCGGCCTTGCGGCGGCGCATCGAATTTTCGCAATGAAGCGGATGCTTAAAAGCGCAATGATTTAATTGCTCCGGTAGTGGGGGATAACCCTTAACTATCAAACACTTCGAAGGGATTTTCATCTCCGGGCCTTGTAAATGGCGGCTCCATTCGCGCAAACTAGCGACGGAATGGAAAGTCGTGACGGAAAATCCAACTCAGAAGTGGGGCGTGTGATGCGAGACAAGGAAGAGAAACGCGTCGACAGCGGCCGCCGTACCTGGCTGATTGCGACATCCGTAGCAGGTGGCGTAGGAGGCGTAGCCACCGTCATACCTTTCGCGGCGTCGCTGGCGCCGTCCGCAAAAGCAAAAGCAGCCGGTGCGCCGGTCGAGGTCGACATCAGCGGCCTGAAGCCCGGCGAGATGGTGACCGTGCCGTGGCGCGGCAAGCCGGTCTGGATCCTGCACCGCACCGACGACATGCTGACCGACGTCGTCAAGGCCGACAAGGAAGTCGCCGATCCGACCAGCAAAAACCCGTATTCGATGCCGTTGCCCGCGTATTGCGCGAACGAATATCGCTCGCGGGCCGATCGCAAGAACATTCTCGTCGTGATGGCCGTGTGTACGCACCTCGGCTGCACGCCAAGCCAACGCTTCACGCCGGGTCCGCAGCCGAACCTGCCGGATGACTGGCCGGGCGGTTTCCTGTGCCCGTGCCACGGTTCGACCTACGACCTCGCCGGCCGCGTGTTCAAGAACAAGCCGGCGCCTCAGAATCTCGACATCCCGCCCTACATGTTCACGTCGGCGACGACCCTCGTGATCGGCAAGGACGAGAAAGGAGAAGCGTGATGGCTGCCGACAACAAAGAAGTCTCCACGACAGGTGTCACCGGCTGGATCGACCAGCGCTTCCCGCTCACGTCCACCTGGAAGAAGCACGTTTCCGAGTACTACGCGCCGAAGAACTTCAACTTCTGGTACTTCTTCGGCTCCCTCGCGCTGCTCGTGCTCGTCAACCAGATCGTCACGGGCATCTTCCTGACGATGAACTACAAGCCCGACTCGATGCTTGCGTTCGCGTCGGTCGAGTACATCATGCGCGAGGTGCCGTGGGGCTGGCTGATCCGCTACCTGCACTCGACCGGCGCATCGATGTTCTTCGTGGTCGTCTACCTGCACATGTTCCGCGGGCTGATGTACGGGTCGTACCGCAAGCCGCGCGAGCTCGTGTGGATCTTCGGCTGCGCGATCTTCCTGTGCCTGATGGCCGAGGCGTTCTTCGGCTACCTGCTGCCGTGGGGCCAGATGTCGTTCTGGGGCGCGCAGGTGATCGTGAACCTGTTCTCCGCGATCCCGTTCGTCGGCCCGGACCTGTCGCTGTGGATTCGCGGCGACTACGTCGTGTCCGACGTCACGCTGAACCGGTTCTTCGCGTTCCACGTGATCGCGATTCCGCTCGTGCTGGTCGGTCTCGTGATCGCGCACCTGGTCGCGCTGCACGAGGTGGGGTCGAATAACCCCGACGGCATCGAGATCAAGGCGAAGAAAGACGCGAACGGCATTCCGCTCGACGGCATCCCGTTCCATCCGTACTACTCGGTGCACGATTTCTTCGGCGTCTGCGTGTTCCTGATGGTGTTCGCGGTGATCGTGTTTTTCGCGCCGGAGATGGGCGGCTACTTCCTGGAGTCGAACAACTTCGTGCCGGCGAACCCGCTGCAGACGCCGCCGGAAATCGCGCCGGTCTGGTACTTCACCGCGTTCTACGCGATGCTGCGCGCGACCACCGACCCGTTCAAGATCGTCCTGATGGTCGTGATCGTGTTGCTCGGCCTGCTTGCGCTGATCCGTGCGCGCGGCAAGTGGAAGATCGGGCTGCCGGTGCTGGCGGCGGCGATCGTCGTGTTCATGTTCTTGACGGAGTCGAAGTTCTGGGGCGTCGTCGTGATGGGCTCGGCGGTGATCACGCTGTTCTTCCTGCCGTGGCTCGACCGCAGCCCGGTGAAGTCGATCCGCTACCGGCCGCTGTTTCACAAGGTGTTCCTCGGGATCTTCGTCGCGGCGTTCCTGACCCTCGCGTTCCTCGGCACGCGGCCGCCATCGCCGGCTGCGACGCTGATTGCGCAGGGCTGCGCGTTGATCTATTTCGCGTTCTTCCTCGGCATGCCCGTCTGGACGCCGCTTGGCACATTCAAGCAGCCGCCGGAGCGGGTGCGCTTCAAGCCCCATTAACGTGAGCGAGGAGAGAACGACATGAAGAAACTGCTTTCGATGCTCGCGCTGATCGGGGCGACGGCCGTGGCGCTGCTGGCGGCGCCGGTCGTACGCGCCGAAGGTAATTTTCCGCTCGACCGGGCGCCCGATAACACGCAAAATCTCGTTTCGCTTCAACGCGGCGCGCAATTGTTTGTAAACTATTGCCTGAACTGCCACAGCGCGAACCTGATGCGCTACAACCGTCTGACGGATCTGGGCATATCCCAGAAGGAGATCGAAACGAATCTCCTGTTCACGACCGACAAGGTCGGGAATACGATGTCCGTTGCGATGCGGCCCGAAGACGCGAAGAACTGGCTCGGCACCACGCCGCCCGATCTGTCGGTCGAGGAGCGGGCGCGCGGCCGCGACTGGCTGTATACGTATCTGCGTGGGTTCTACCGCGACGATACGCGGCCGACCGGCTGGAACAACGCGGTGTTCGAGAACGTCGGCATGCCCAACGTATTATGGCAACTGCAGGGGCAGCGCACGGCCAAATTCGAAGACAAGACGGACGAGGAGACGGGCGAGAAGGTCCACATGCTCGTCGGCTTCCAGCAGGTCACGCCGGGCACGTTGTCGTCGCCCGACTACGATGCTGCGGTGGCCGACCTGGTGGCCTATATGACATGGATGGCCGAGCCGGCCCAGCAGACCCGCAAACGCCTCGGCGTGTGGGTGCTGGTCTTTCTCGGGGTCCTGACTTTCCTGGCCTGGCGGCTCAACGCCGCGTACTGGAAAGATATCAAGTAAACACGCCTGACCGGCGTGGGGCCGGCGCAACGCGGAACCCGTGAAAGGGGTTGCGCCGCGTGCCGGCCCTCGGCTTTTTTGAGGAAACGCAAATATGATGGTTCTGTATTCCGGCACAACTTGCCCGTTCTCCCAGCGTTGCCGGCTGGTGCTGTTCGAGAAGGGCATGGACTTCGAAATCCGTGACGTCGACCTGTTCAACAAGCCGGAAGACATCTCGGTGATGAACCCGTACGGTCAGGTGCCGATTCTGGTCGAGCGCGACCTGATCCTGTACGAATCGAACATCATCAACGAATACATCGACGAGCGCTTCCCGCATCCGCAACTGATGCCGGCCGATCCGGTGCAGCGCGCGCGTGCGCGCCTGTTCCTGCTCAACTTCGAGAAGGAGCTGTTCGTTCACGTCAGCACGCTCGAGAACGAGAAGGGCAAGGCTGCCGAGAAGAACCACGAGAAGGCACGCCTCGCGATCCGCGATCGCCTGACGCAGCTCGCGCCGATCTTCGTGAAGAACAAGTACATGCTCGGCGAAGAGTTCTCGATGCTCGACGTTGCGATCGCGCCGCTGCTGTGGCGTCTGGATCACTACGGCATCGAACTGTCGAAGAATGCTGCGCCGCTGATGAAGTACGCGGAACGGATCTTCAGCCGTCCGGCCTATATCGAAGCACTGACGCCGTCCGAAAAGGTCATGCGTCGTTGATGATGCAATGAGTGCATGACGGAGCGGGCGGCGCGGCGTGCCGCGTGCCTGCTCCGGGTTCGAGGATTGTGATGCAAGAGATTTCAACGAAGCCTTATCTGCTGCGCGCGCTGTACGAGTGGTGCACCGATAACGGTTACACGCCGCATATCGCGGTGAGGGTCGACAACTCGACGCGCGTGCCGCGTCAGTTCGTGCGTGACGGCGAGATCGTGCTCAACATCAGCTTCGAGGCGACGAGCCAGCTGCAGATGGGCAACGAGTGGATCGAGTTCACTGCCCGGTTCTCCGGGAAGGCGCACAAGATCGAGATTCCAGTGGCCAACGTGCTCGCGATCTACGCGCGGGAGAACGGTCAGGGGATGGCGTTCCAGGTCGATGCGGTGGCCGGTGAGGCAGAGGATTCGGGGGCATTCGAAGACGATGCCGCGCAGGCCGACGATGGCGCGTCCCGCGACGAGGCTTCGTCCACGTTGACGCCCGTCTCGGACAGCGGCACGAACGAGGAACCGTCCGAAGGCGCGGACGAACCGCCGAAATCTGACGGAGATGGATCGAAAGGCAGCAACAGACCTCGCCTCAAGATCGTGAAATGAGGTAGAATCTCGCGCTTAACGCCGGCTTAGCTCATCTGGTAGAGCAGTTGATTTGTAATCATCAGGTGGCGGGTTCGAGTCCTGCAGCCGGCACCATATCCAGCAAGGGGTTACGCGATGTTTGCGTAGCCCCTTCGCGTTTCCAATACCCCCTCTCGTTTCCAATGCGCATCAGCGGGACGGTTTAACCGGCCGTGCGCCGCGACGTATCGCGCCGTCATGCTTGGTCCGCTGTGTCCTGCCAGGCGCTGCCCGGCCTCCAATCCTTCGTCGATCGTCTTGTGTGTCACGCCGCGCGCGCGGAGATCGCGGAACTGAAATTTCGCCTTGTCGATGCCGGCCAGCTCACGCGCCTTGTCGAAGCGCGAACGCAGCATGCCCTTTGTGAGTGGATAGCCTTCCTCGTCGCGCAACAGGTAGGGCGATACGTCGACCTTCGAACCACGCCAGGCGAGCAGCCGTTCGATCAGCGCCGCGAGGTCGCCCGTGATTTGCACTGTAACGAATGCGCCCGTCTTCTGCGTTCGGAAGATGAGGTTCTGTGGACGACTTGGATAGCTTTGAGTCGGAGCTGACGTCGCTGATGACGAAGAATGGTGTTCCGTCGGGAGACGTTGCTGAGCAAATTGAACGCCGTCGGGAGCTACTTGTCGAACGCGAGCAAAAGCGGGAGGATGAAAATTACAATCCCGTGCAGTCCGTATCGCCACGGCAGAGCGCTACAGATCAAATTCGTTCCATGTTTGCAGGCTTGGCGTCTGAATAGAGCGCTCTAAACGCGACGGTCACATCGCAAGCGCTGCGTTGCTGATTAGCTTCTCTTTCCGGATTGCTTGAGTCACGATACGGGGCCTCGCGGCCACGCTTCTGTGTTGCTCTGAACGTTCGTTAGCCCGGCGAGCCACCGTCGTATCCGAAACCGTTCGACGGCACGGGCACGGGCACGGGCAGTCCCATGGCCTTCCGAAGCCGCAAGAGGTTGGCGGCGACCGCCGCCTTGCTGCCACCGACCGTCGGCGTTTTATGCAGCTCGCGCCATTGTTCGGTCACCTGGCCGGGCGGCAGGTCGAAGCGCTTCAGCCAGGCTTCGGTCGCCACCGTGGTGTTCAGTAGCGGGGCGGTACTGTCGAGCGTTCCGCGCTGGAGAATGTCCATGTCCTCAGCGATGATCGGGCGCAGCGCTGCGTTGAGCAGGACGTACGCGGGTGGCGGCAGCGGCGACTTGCCAGGTCCGTCCGAAATGCCGGATTGGGGCGCGGCACCTGCTTGGATGATCAAACCATCAGTGCCTAACGGTTGCCGAATGAACCAGTCGGGAGGCAACGTCCATGAGGTCGGTCCGCCGGCCGCGCACACGAGGTCCGCATTCAGGGCAACGATCCAATCCACGGTTTTGATCTTGCCGACCAATCTCACCGTGCTGTAACCCATGGGATCGCCAACGTCGATTCCCGGCCCGTACCGACGAGCGAAGAAATACTCCGTCGCCTCGTTTGCTTCTTGCTCCATTGGCGGCAGGTTCACCCCAAAACCGGCATGCCCGTAAACCGTCGGGAGAGTTTCACAGAACGCAGCGAACAACGCCTGGAATACCCCCGGCCGGTGTTCGAGGAACGGCCGGGGGAAAGTGAAGTCAAGCACGTCCAGATTGCCGGAGAGTGCCGCTCCGGCGTGCGGTCCACGTGGTCGTGCGCTGCGTGCGCGAGGCCGATGGAACGCATCGCAACCGCATGGCTTATCCGGCCGATTCGCGATGAGTCGGTGACGCCAAAAAACAGTCGGCGAGGTCCGCGAATACGACGGCGTTGATCGGTCCGAAACCGGGGCGCGATCGAGCAAAGAGGCCCCGCAGCCCGCGCCGTTGCACCCCCGTTTTGCTGTCATGCGCGCGTCACGATGCGCCCCTAAGGTTGCACGTTCCCGTGGCAGCGCGAACGCGGCTGACGGGGATGCGCATCCCGCCCACGACGCCGTGCCCGCGTCGCGCGCGGCCCCCCGGATCTCGCTCCCGGCGACGCATCGACCATGTACCGCACCATTCCATTCGAAAACACGATCGACGTTGGTTCGAATCGAATCGCACCCGATCAGGAGACACGGACCATGTTGAGTCCACATGAATTTTCGATGCTGCTGCGCATTGCGCGCTCGCCGGACAGCGTCGACCCGACGAATCCGGCCTTCGCCGTGCTCGTCGAAAAGCGGCTCGTCGACGATACGCAGGTGCGCGTGAGTGCCGTCGCCGCACGCCCGGCGCTGACACCGATCGGCCAACAGTTGCTTGCCCGCTTCGACGAAGCGGCTTGAGGGAACGGAGCGGAACGGCAGACGAGCGTCACGCCTTCGCCGCGGCGAAGGTCGTGACGCATTGAACGCGCGGGAAGCCGCTTACTGCGCGACCGGCACGGTCACGTCCGAGCCGAACCAGTGCATCGAGATCTTCTTCAACGTGCCTTCCTTGCGCAGCGAATCGAGCGCGTCGTTGATCGCCTTCTCGAACTTCGGATTGCCCTTGCGGAACGGGATCGCCATCTCCTGCTTGCCGCCGTTCAGCACCGCGCCCGCGCGCAGCGGCAGGTTCGAGGTCTTGATCATGTACGGCAGCATCAGGCGGTCGTCGAGCGTCGCCTCGATCCGGCCGGCGGCGAGGTCGCGCAGTTTTTCCGGCGCGCCCGGATACGTCTGCACTTCGATGCCGGGCACGGTGCGTGCCATCTGGTCGTAGTTGGTGCCGAGCGTCACGCCGAGCTTCTTGCCCTTGAAATCGTCGAGCGACTTGAAGTTGCGCGTGTCGTCCTTGCGCTGGATCAGTTGCGCGGCCGAGTACGTGTACGGCTCGCTGAAGTCGAGTACTTCCTTGCGCTGCGGCGTGATCGTGACCTGATTCACGATCACGTCGAACTTCCCGGCTTGCAGCCCCGCGATGATGCCGCTCCATTCAGTCGGAATGAACTGCGTCTTCACGCCGAGCTTGCCGGCGACCGCGTTCGCGATGTCGACGTCGAAGCCCTCGAGCTGGCCGGACGTGCCGCGCGAGTTGAACGGCGGATACGTGCCTTCGAGGCCGACGCGCAGCACGCCGGCTTTCTTCACCGAATCGAGCAGGTCTTCAGCATGGGCGGCGATGGCGGTGAAACCGAGCGCCGACGCGAGTAGCAGGCCCGACAACAGGAACTTCGAACGTTTCATCGCAGATCTCCAAGGGTTCAGTGTAGTAGTCGAGCGCCGGGCATCGGTCGTGCCCGGCTGGGCCGGAATACGGGCATGTAGACACTACTCGCAACCGGCGCGTACCGGAAGTCGAGGTGGCCCTGATTGCAATCGATTTCAGCAGACGGTGGGGTAGCGGCGCAGCGTGACGGCGCGCCGGCACGGATCGCTCGGCGGGCGACGAAGGCGGACGCTTCCCATCGGAGCCAACCCCGCGTGCTCGGAATTGGCATAATCACGACTCGCTGACGCGAGCGCCGCGACGCAGGCACCTCCGTGCAGCTGCCACATCGCCGTTCCCGCGCATTGACTCCAGTCCAGTTACAACCGCACCACCCATGTCGATCACCCGTGCGACCACCGCGTCGCTGCAACACATTCTCGAGCACCCCGGCGACTTCTCCGGTTGGCTCTGCCTGCCGCCGATGCCATGGACGCTCGATACAGAGGGCGCATTCATCGACGACGCTGACGACGCCGACGACGCCGAAGCCGCCACGCCACCTGCCACCGCACCACAACCGGGCTGGCGCATCACGCTGAATAGCGCGACGATCGAGGACATCGTGATCAACGCACATGACCAGGTCGACGAGCCGACCGTCGCGCAACTGTTCGACGCCTTCGTGTTCTACGTCGACAACGACGCGTTCATTCTGCTCTGACGACGCGCGTCAAGCGCCACAGTAAAAAAGGACCGCCGGGCGGTCCTTTCTTCATGAAGCATCGATGTCCGAACGAAGCGCGCCTCAAGGCAGCGAAATCGTCAAATTCGCCGACTCCGGGCCGACCTTGATGATCTGCGAGTAAGGCGCCAACGCCTGCAGCGTCTTGTCCTTCAGATACGTATTGAGCCCGAGATACCCGAGCAGGGCGACGAGCGCGAACACCGCACCAATCGCCCAAATCGGCACTTCGCGCTTCAGCCGGTGCGCGATCTGATCGGGCAGCGGCCAATGCGGCGCAAACGCGGCGCGTTTGCCCTTCATGTGCGCGATCTCGTCGCCCAGCCGCGCGGTCAGATACGCGAGCTTCTCCGGCCCTTCGAGCAGGTACTTGCCCTGGAACCCCAGCAGCAGGCACATGTGAAACACTTCGAGCGACTGCAGCCGCGCCGCGCCCTGCGCGCGACATTCCTCGAGATACTGGAAGAACTTCTCGCCCGCGAGCTGCTCGCCGAACAGCACGAGCTGCAGCGGCCGGCGCTCCCAGTCCGCACGGATCTTGAACTGCGACGACAGCACCATCTCGTCGATGGCCGCGCAGAACGCGAATTTCGCGCCGTACACGTCCTCGGCGGGGATGTTCAGCTTCTTCGCGCCGCGCTCGAAATCCGACAGGAACTCCTGGATCCGCGTGCTGAATTCGCTGGCGCTGTCCGGCTCCCGCTTGTTCTTGAGCAGGAACAGCATGAAGAACCCGTCGTACAGCAAATCGAGCAGCGAGCGGGCCTGGAACGCGACGTCCGTCGACGCCGGCGTATGCAGGGAAGGCGGCGCGTTGTCGCCGAACAGGGAAGGCGCGTAGCTCATGATGTGACCGCGATCAGTTCGAATTTCAGGTCATTGATGCCGGTCGGCGCGTAGATCATCGCGGACTGGGCCTGCAACATGCGCTCGTACAGCGGGCTGCGCGAATCGAGCGAGAAATAGCACGCGCCCGGCCGCACGGGGATCGCAGGCGGCACCTGCGGCGTGTACGACAGCCGCACGCCCGGCATGGCCGACAGCACGAGCTTGTCGACATCGTCGGGCGCGCCGACCTTGAAGCGGGCGGGCACCGCATCGATGAGCTCGACGTTCGGCATGTCCGCGGACACGGCCAGATAGAACTCGGTCTTGTCATCGATCTTGCCCGAATCGAGGCGGCCGAGATGGAACGACGGGCGCACTTCGTCGAGCGTGATCGCGAAGTAGCGCGTCGAAATCACGGTGTCGAGCAGCTCGCGCAGCATCTGGTCGAGACGCGCGAAGTTCGGGCCCGGATCCTCGTGCCGGTAGACGGGCAGATCGGTGAGCGTGTAGCCCTTCGAGAAGGTCATCAACTGGCCGGCGAGGCGCAGCAGTTCCTGGAACAGCCGCTCGGGATGCAGCGCCGCGTGCTGATGCAGGTGCGCGAGCGTCGCGAACGCGGCGTTCGCGGTGTGCAGCAGCCAGAACGACGCGATGTCGCCGGAGCGGAACTCGATGATGTTCTTCGACGGCTCGCGATGAAAACCGTACAGCGCATTGACCTTGGCCTGCAGCGCATCGATCAGCTGACGCAGCCGCTGATGCAGGATCGGCGATGCGTCGATCGCGAGGCACGGCGGCACGAAGCTGTCGTCGATCTCGAAGCCGGACGTCGCGGTGCGGCGCACGCGCACGAGCGGCACCGACAGCAACTGGTCGCGCGGCTCGCTATGCGCGATCAGCTTGACCTGCGTCTTCAGGAACGTGATGTCGGCTTCGGCGGCGTCGGTGAAGTTGTCGGCGACGCTCGCCTGCTCGCTGACGAAGCGCGTCATGAAGCCGGCGGCCGGATCGTCGCTGTAGTTGGTGCCGTTCTCGCGCAGCGGGTGCAGCGCGAGGTAGAACACGAACTCGTTCATGCCGTCGGGCAGCGTGTCGAGCGCGATCGGCGGCGGCAGGTCGTCGGCCTGCGGCGCGGCATACAGCGCGCCGTCCGGGAACACGAGCGCGAGCTCGGCCACGCGCAGCACGTTGCTGCCGAGCGCATCGCGGTCGATGCGCACCGAGCGCACGCCCCAGTTGTACGGCTGGATCGCCTGGATGGATTCGAACAGGCGCGCCTCGTGGTACGCGTCCTGCCGCTGAAAGTGTTGAGGCCGGAGGAACAGCCCTTCCCCCCAAAGCACCTTGGCCGAATAACTCATGTCAAATCCGGTTAATGTGGCGTTGCGACGTAATCGATTCGTTCCTGCCCGAATTAATCGCCCATTTGTTAACTATTGTTAATTGACATTCGTGCGTCACGTTTAACCGCAGGTGACCGACGAAAGCAAATTCAGCGGTTGCGAAGGCGCACCCTGTTGCGGGGCGATGACAGAGCCGTCGGTGACCGTCATCGCGCAATTATGCAGGCCGATGATTATGCCGGATTTCTCCGACTTCACCGGATCGAATGTCAATTTCCATCGCTGGAGTGCGGGATCGCGGAACAATGCGACGATACCGAAGGCCTGCGCTTCGCGCGATATCTTTTCGGTTGCCGTATAGCGCTGGCCCGGAATCAGCGTGATTTCGCGCACGTTCAGCAGATCGGCACCCAATGCGGCCTTTTCCTTGGCCGGATCGGTAAATGCGTCGAACGGCGCCTGCTGGAACGAGGTCGGATCCTTCAGCGCGTAAAGCCGCACGACCAGGGCGAGCGGCTTGTGGTCGTTCGCGGCGTTGAGGTTGGGCGCGGCCGCCAGCGTGAGGCCGACGTTGCGCGGCGGTTTCTGCGCGTCGGGCACGTCGGACTTGCCGATGCCGGCCGCCTGCATTACCGCGCTCGCGGCCGAGCCGAGCAACGGAGCAGCCGCACATCCGGCCAGGAGTGCGCAGGCAATCAGCGGCAGCGCATAGCGAATCATGGACGATCTCATCGTGTTTCCGGCGTGCCGCCTTTTGCTCCCTGTCAAAACTGACGGGTATTTCCGCGTTGTCGCGAATGCCCCGCTTATCGGCTGTTCAACTATTAAACATGCATGCGCGGCGACGCAATTTCGGAAAATTTTTCCGCCGTCTGCATGTGGCGCCAACGAGTCAGTAAAACTTGCGCATTCCCGGTCGAAACGAAAGCCCGCGAGAGGCCGTTGCCACAAGCGTTTCGAGGAGGTGGCGCATGGATTTAAAAGGAATTACTCTGCACGCAGCGATTGAATTATGAAAAATTGATCGGTACTATACCCGCGCGCTTCTTGCAAAGCAAAAGAACCAGATTCTCAACGATTTTAATACTCACGCGCCGGTGGATATAACGATGAAAGACCGTCTCTTCGCAAAACTGTCTGGGGTAGTGCTGGCCTGCGGCGTGATTGCCGGTTGTGCGAACCAGCCGCCGGCGCCGCCGACTGCCGAGGTGTTCAACAAGTCGCTGGCCGATGCGGACGCCGTTGCGAAGTCGGGGGACCAGGACAAGGCGCTCGGCCTGTACCAGCAGCTCGCGAAGTCGGATCCGACGCGCGAGGAGCCGTGGTCGCGCATCGCGCAGATCCAGTTTGCCCAGAACCACTATGGCCAGGCGATCGTCGCCGCGCAGGAAGCGCTGCAGCGCGATGCGACCGACCGTCAGGCGAAGAGCGTGCTCGCCGTCGCGGGCCTGCGGATCGCGACGCAATCGCTCGGCGAACTGCGTCAGGATGCGTCGCTGGCCGGCGATGCGAAGTCGGATGCGCAGGCGCTCGCGAAGCAGCTGCGCGACACGCTGGGCGAGTCGGCACTGTTCCCGCCGGAGCAACGGGCCGTGAAGGCGCGTACGGCGCGCCGCGTGATTCATCGTCCGAAGGCCGGCGCCGCAGCGGCAACCGAGGCCGCCGCCGCTACCACCACCGCACCGGCGACGTCGGGCAACGCCGCACCGCAGAAGGGTGGCGCCGACCCGTTCAGCGCGCTTCGCTGATCGATTGACGCGACAAAACCACAACTAACCTGGGAGCCGTCGAGATGGCCAAGAAAGAAAGCATTCAGAAAAGCTTGCAGAAAATACGGCCGCCGCGCGTCCAGCTGACCTACGAGGTCGAGAAGGGCGATGCGATCGAGGTGAAGGAACTGCCGTTCGTCGTCGGGGTCGTCGGCGATCTGGCGGGCCAGTCGGAAGTCGAGCAGCCGAAGCTGCGCGACCGCAAGTTCGTCAACATCGACCGTGACAACTTCGACGACGTGATGAAGGCGATCGAGCCGCGCGCGGCGTTTCAGGTGGAAAACCGCCTGAGCCCGGAAGGCGGCAAGTTTGCGGTCGACCTGAAGTTCCGTTCGCTGTCGGATTTCAGCCCGGACGAAGTCGTCGAGCAGGTCGAGCCGCTGCGCCGCCTGCTCGACGCGCGCTCGAAGCTCGCCGATCTGCGTAACAAGCTCGCCGGCAACGACAAGCTCGAGGATCTGCTGTCGGAGGTGCTGAAGAACACGCAGCAGCTGCAGGAGCTCGCGAAGGGCACGGGCGGCGACAAAGACGGCGAATGACGACGGAGTGTTGAGATGAACCAGCAAACGGCTGCGGCCCAAGCGAGCGGCGCGGAATACGCCGCCGGGACTTCGCTGCTCGACGACATCGTCGAGAAGAGCAAGGTCGCGAAATCCGATTCCGAGCATGCACGCGCGAAGGACCTGATCGGCGAACTCGTGCACCAGGTGCTCGACGGCACGGTGATCGTGTCGGACAACCTGTCGGCGACGATCGACGCGCGCGTCGCGGAGCTCGACCGCCTGATCTCCACGCAACTGTCCGCGGTGATGCACGCGCCGGAATTCCAGCGCCTCGAAAGCACGTGGCGCGGGCTGGACTACCTGGTCAAGGAAAGCAACACCGGCCAGACGATCAAGATCAAGGCGCTGCACGCACCGAAGCGCGACCTCGTGCGCGACTTCAAGGGCGCAAGCGAGTTCGACCAGAGCGCGCTGTTCAAGAAGGTCTACGAAGAGGAATTCGGCACGTTCGGCGGCTCGCCGTTCGGTGCGCTGATCGGCGATTACGAGATCTCGCGCCAGCCGGAAGACATGTACTTCATCGAGCAGATGTCGCACGTCGCCGCGGCCGCGCACGCGCCGTTCATCGCGTCGGCGTCGCCGGAGCTGCTCGGCCTCGAGTCGTTCTCCGACCTCGGCAAGCCGCGCGACCTCGGCAAGGTGTTCGACACGGTCGAATACGCGAAGTGGAAGTCGTTCCGCGATTCGGAAGACTCGCGCTACGTCGGCCTCACGCTGCCGCGCTTCCTCGGCCGCCTGCCGTTCAATCCGAAGGACGGCCAGACCGCGGAGAACTTCAACTTCGTCGAGGACGTCGACGGCACCGAACACGACAAGTACCTGTGGTGCAACGCGGCGTGGGCGTTCGCGGCGCGCCTGACGGCCGCGTTCGACGACTTCGGCTGGTGCGCGGCGATCCGCGGCGTCGAAGGCGGCGGCCTCGTCGAGGACCTGCCGACCCACACGTTCAAGACCGACGACGGTGAAGTCGCGCTGAAGTGCCCGACCGAAATCGCGATCACCGATCGCCGCGAGAAGGAACTGAGCGACCTCGGCTTCATTCCGCTCGTCCATTGCAAGAACTCGGATTACGCCGCGTTTTTCGCCGCGCAATCGGTGCAGAAACCAAAGAAATACAGCACCGACAGCGCAAATGCGAACGCCGTCCTGTCTGCCCAGCTTCAGTACATCTTCTCGGTATCGCGCGTCGCGCACTACCTGAAGGCGATGATGCGGGACAAGATCGGTAGCTTCGCATCGGCGCAAAACGTGGAGACTTTCCTCAACCGGTGGATTTCGCAATACGTCCTGCTCGACGACAACGCCTCGCAGGAACAGAAGGCGCAATTTCCGCTGCGCGAGGCATCCATACAAGTGTCGGAGATTCCGGGCAAGCCGGGCTCGTATCGTTCGGTCGCGTTCCTGCGCCCGCACTTTCAGCTCGACGAACTCTCGATTTCTCTGCGACTTGTCGCTGATCTGCCCAAACCGGCAAATTCATAAGCGAGTAAATCGCCCGGGCGGGCCGCCTGGGTAGGACGTTAAAACCACCTCTTTGGGGAGTCGAAGGGCCATGTTACATATGCACTTGCAGTTTGGTAGTCCCGCGGTGAAGGGCGAATCCGCGGACAAGGACCACCAGGGCTGGATCGAACTGAAATCGTGGGATCACTCGATCGTTCAGCCGCGTTCGGCAACGGCATCGACCGCCGGCGGTCACACGATGACCCGTTGCGAGCACGGCGACATGATCTTCACGAAGGAAATCGATTCGTCGAGCCCGCTGCTGTACCAGCACGCTTCGGGCGGCACCACGTTCGATGAAGTCACGGTCCATTTCTCGCGCGCGGACGGCGAAGGCAAGCGCGTGCAGTATCTGGAAGTGAAGCTCAAGTACGTGATCATCTCGAGCATCGCACCGAGCGTCCGTGAAGAAGGTCTGCCGCTGGAGACGTTCTCGCTGAAGTACGCAGCCGTGCAGTGGAAGCAGACCCAGCAGAAGATCGGCGGCAACCAGGGCGGCAACACGCAAGGCGCCTGGAGCCTGACGAAGAACGACAAGACCTACGCGGTCTAAGGTCGGTTGCGGCAACGGGGCGCTCGGCGTCCCGTTGCCGTTTTCGCTGTGCGCACCGACCGATGAAACGATTCGAACCGAGTTTTCTCGACAAGCTGTTCGACGACGAACCGCACCTGCCGGCCTCGGCAGCGATGCGGCAATTGTCGCTGGACGAGCTGAAGAACACGGTCGCCCGCGACGTCGAGGCGATCCTCAACACCCGTATCGCGCACACCGAAATCGAGCTGGCCGCGCTGCCGGAATGCCAGAAGTCGGTGCTGACCTACGGGCTGAACGATTTCGCGGGGCTGAGCCTCGCGAGTCACTACGACCGCGCGTTCATCTGCAAGTCGATCCAGCAGGCCATCGTGCGCCACGAACCGCGGCTGCAGCAGGTGCAGGTGACGTTCGAGATGAACGAGCAGTCGACCAACGCGCTTTACTTCGCGATTCAGGCCCTGCTCGTCGTGCACCCGGCCGAAGAGCCGGTGAATTTCGACGCGATGTTGCAGCCGTCGACGCTGCAGTACTCGGTCACGCGCGCACGCGCGGCAAGAATGCAGTAAATCAAGCCGCCGAGCGGGCCGGACCGCCCGGTGGCAGATCAGGTCCGGCAGGAAATATTGAGGTTCGGGGTCGTCGATGGAAGAATTGCTGCCGTATTACGAGCGCGAATTATCGTTTTTGCGGCGCTATTCGCGAGATTTCGCCGAACGTTATCCGAAGATCGCGGCGCGGCTCGCGTTGTCCGGCGAGCATTGCGAGGATCCGCACGTCGAGCGGATGATCGAGTCGTTCGCGCTGCTCGGCGCGCGGATCAACAAGAAGCTCGACGACGATTACCCGGAATTCACCGAAGCGCTGCTGGAAGTGCTGTATCCGCACTACCTGCGGCCTTTCCCATCGTGCTCGATCGCGCAGTTCACGCCGGCGTCGCCCGGCCAGCAGACCGAACCGGTCGTGATCGCACGCGGCACCGAGCTGAAGAGCCGTCCGATCCGTGGCGTGCAGTGCCGGTTCCGCACCGCGTACGACGTGACGCTCGCGCCGATCCGCATCTCGGAGGCGCGCTACACGCCGGTCGCGCTCGCGCCGAGCGCGACGGTGCTGCCGTCCAACGCGACGGGCGTGATCTCGATCACGTTCGAATCGCTCGCCGCGCAACTCGATCTCGGCGCGCTGAAGCTGTCGACGTTGCGTGCGCACCTGCACGGCGAACAGTCGTTCGTCGCCGCGCTCACCGACTGCCTGTTCGTCAACGTGCTCGGCGCGTATGTCGAGCCCGAGCGCAACGGCCGCTGGACGCCGCTGCGCAAGCTGCCGATCGCTCAGGCCGGCTTCGACGAGCGCGACGCGCTGATCGACTACCCGGCGAAGTCGCATCCCGCGTATCGGCTGCTCACCGAATACTTCGCGTTCCCCGACAAGTTCGATTTCGTCGATTTCGATATCGCGGCGATCGCGCGCGCGTCGGGCCGCTGCCAGCGCGCGACGCTGCATCTCGTGCTGCAGGACGTGCGCAGCGACTCGCACGTCGCGCGGCTGCTCGACCTGCTGACGGCCAGCCATTTCCGCCTGTTCTGCACGCCGATCGTGAACCTGTTCCGCCAGCACGGCGAGCCGATCCGCATCACGCACCGCGCGGTGTCCTATCCGGTGATCGCCGAGGCACGGCGTGCATTCGCGTACGAGGTGTACTCGATCGATTCGGTGAAACTCGTGCGCCAGCAGGCGCACGATGAATCCGTGATCGAATTCCGGCCGTTCTATTCGCTGCATCACGGCGAAGCGGCGCGGATCGGCCATTACTGGTTCGCGCGGCGCAACGACTGGGTCGCGCAGAAGAGCCCCGGCTACGAAACCGAGATCTCGATCGTCGACATCGACTTCGAGCCGACCTCGCCGCAGACCGACACGCTGAGCCTCGACCTCACCTGCACGAACCGCGACCTGCCGGCGATGCTCGCATTCGGCCTCGAAGGCGGCGACCTGTTCCAGGAAGGCGGCGCGCAGACGAGCGGTATCTCGCTGCTGCGGCGGCCGACGCAGAGCGTGCGCTTCGAGCGCGGCCGCGCCGCGCACTGGCGGCTCGTGTCGCACCTCGCGCTGAACCACGTGTCGCTGGTCGCGCACGGGCTCGCGCCGCTCAAGGAAATGCTGACGCTGTACGACCTGCGGCGCACTGCCGTGTCGATGCGCCAGATCGACGGGCTGGTCGGGATCGAGCAGCGCGGCGCCGTGCAATGGCTGCCGGGCAAGCCGTTCGCGACCTTCGTGCGCGGCATCGAGGTGCGTGTGACGATCGACGAGGAGCACTTCGTCGGCGCGAGCCTCGCGTCGTTCGTGCGCGTGCTCGACAGCTTCTTCGGGCTGTACGTGCACCTCAATAGTTTCGTTCAACTAGTCGTGGTGTCGAAGCGCACCGGCGAGGAGATCATCCGATGCAAGCCCCGAACCGGCGAATCGATCCTGGCGTAGTCGACGCGCTGCTCGACGAGCCGCACCGCTTCGAGTTCTTCCAGGCGGTGCGCGTGCTCGAAGGACTGTTCGCGCGGCAGGCGTCCGATGCGCCCGGTGCGTGGCGGCAGGGCGACGTCGTCGCGCAGCGCATCGAATTCCGCAACACGCTGTCGCTCGGCTTTCCGCCGAGCGAGATCGAAGGCGCGCGCTCGTTCGACGACGCCGGCACGCTGCTCGATTCGGGCGACGCGCGCGGCGCGGCGCTCGCGGCCGGCGAGCTCGGCCACGTCGAGCTGACGCCCGCATTCTTCGGGCTGCTCGGCGGGCAGGGCGCGCTGCCGCTGCACTACACCGAGCAGATCGTCGCGCGCGAGCACCTGAAGCGCGACCATGCGGCGCGCGCGTTCTTCGACGTGTTCTCGAACCGTGCGACCGCGCTGTTCTACGCGGCGTGGAAGAAATACCGGCTGCCGTTCCACTACGAACTCGATCGCGACGAGCGCTACCTGCCGCTCCTGCTCGCGATCGCGGGCGTGCCGAGCGACGAGGTGCGCGACAGCCTCGCGGCCGGCGCGGGCGGCGTGCTCGACGAGGCCGTTGCCGGCTATGCGCTTGCCGCACGGCACCGGCCGATGTCGGCCGCGTATCTGCAGCGCACGCTGTCCGACTATTTCCGCGTGCCGGTGGAGATCGACCAGTTCGTCGGCAAGTGGTACGACGTGCCGGCCGACCAGTTGAGCGAGCTGGGCGAGGTCAACGTGGTGCTCGGCGCGACGGCGCTCGTCGGCGAGCGCGTGTGGCAGCGCGACATGCGCGCGCGCATCGTCGTCGGCCCGCTGTCCAAGCGCGATTACGAGGCGTTCCTGCCCGGCGGCGCGAAGGCCAGCGCGCTCGAGCGGATGCTGACGCTGCTCGCCGGCGTCACGCTCGAGTACGAGGTCAAGCTGGTGCTGAAGCGCAGCGAGGTCGGCGCGAGCGTGCTCGGCGCGGGCTCGCGGCTCGGCTGGGATGCGTTCCTGTGCACGCGCGACGCGGCCGAAGACCGCTCGGATGCGCGCTACGAACTGCACGTGATTCACTGATTCCGAACGACAACAAACAAGCAATCGAACCTGAGATCGACGCCATGAGCACGCCTCTGAAGACCCTCATCACGAAACTGAACCCGCTGTGCCGGCACGCGACCGAGCGCGCGGCGAGCGCGTGTCTGGCGCGCGGCCACTACGAGGTCGATCTCGAGCATCTGTTCCTCGCGCTGCTCGACGAAGCGACGGGCGACCTGCCGCTCGCGCTGCGTGCGAGTCGCGTCGATCCGCATGCGCTGCACGCCGATCTCGAGCGCGAACTCACGCGGCTGAAGACGGGCAACACGCGCACGCCGGTGTTCTCCGTCCACCTGATCGCATTGTTCGAGCAGGCGTGGCTGATCGCGTCGCTCGATTCGCAGCTCGGCCGCATCCGTTCCGGCCACCTGCTGCTTGCGTTGCTCACCGCGCCCGATCTCGCGCAGTTCGCGCAGCGGATGTCGTCGCAGTTCGCCGAAATGAACGTGACGGACCTGAAGCACAAGTTCGACGAGATCATGGCCGGTTCGAGCGAAGCCGAGCCGCGTCAGGCGGATGACGAAGGCAGCGACGTCGCAGCCGCTGCCGACGGCGCCGCACCCGCGGCCGGCCCGTCGAAGACCCCCGCGCTCGACACGTACACGACCAACCTCACGCAGCGTGCGCGCGACGGCAAGATCGACCCGGTGATCGGCCGCGAAGCGGAGATCCGCCAGGCGATCGACATCCTGATGCGCCGCCGCCAGAACAACCCGATCATGACCGGCGAGGCCGGCGTCGGCAAAACGGCGGTCGTCGAAGGGCTCGCGCTGCGGATCGCGGCCGACGACGTGCCGCCGCCGTTGCGCGGCGTCGCGCTGCACGTGCTCGACATGGGGCTGCTTCAGGCCGGCGCGAGCGTGAAGGGCGAATTCGAGAACCGGCTGAAGAGCGTGATCGACGAGGTGAAGAAGAGTGCGCACCCGATCATCCTGTTCATCGACGAGGCGCACACGATCATCGGCGCGGGCGGCCAGGCCGGCCAGAACGACGCGGCGAACCTCCTGAAGCCGGCGCTCGCGCGCGGCGAGCTGCGCACGATCGCCGCGACGACGTGGAGCGAATACAAGAAGTACTTCGAGAAGGATGCGGCGCTCGCGCGGCGCTTCCAGGTCGTGAAGGTCGAGGAGCCGAGCGAGCCGCTCGCGGCGGCGATGCTGCGCGGGATGTCGGGCCTGATGGAGAAGCATTTCAACGTGCGGATTCTCGATGACGCGATCACCGAGGCCGTGCGCCTGTCGCACCGCTACATCAGCGGCCGCCAGCTGCCGGACAAGGCAATCAGCGTGCTCGACACCGCCTGCGCGAAGGTCGCGCTCGCGCACAGCGCGACCCCGGCCGCGATCGACGATACGAAGAAGCGCATCGAGCGCATCGATGCGGAAATCGCGTCGCTGGAGCGCGAGGCGGCGGGCGGCGCGGCGCACGACGAGCGGCTCGGCGAGCTGCGCGGCGCGCGCGGCACGGCGCTCGAACAACTGGCGAAGGATGAGGAACGCTACGAAGCCGAGCGCGTGATCGTCGCCGAGATCACCGAACTGCGCGACACGCTCGACAACGCGCGCGGCCCGTCGGAAGACGGCCAGCCGGTCGACGTGCCGGCCACGCGCGACAAGCTCGCGGAACGTGTCGCGGCGCTGCACGCGCTGCAGGGCGGCGAGCCGATGGTGCCGCTGCAGGTCGACGGCCACGTCGTCGCCGAGATCGTCGCCGCGTGGACCGGCATTCCGCTCGGCCGGATGGTGAAGGACGAGATCGACACCGTGCTGAACCTGCGGCCGCTGCTGAGCGCGCGCGTGATCGGCCAGGACCATGCGCTGGAGGCGATTGCGCAGCGCGTGCGCACGGCGACCGCGAACCTCGAGGACCCGAACAAGCCGCGCGGCGTGTTCATGTTCGTCGGGCCGTCGGGTGTCGGCAAGACCGAGACGGCGCTCGCGCTGGCCGACATCCTGTACGGCGGCGAGCGCAAGATGGTCACGATCAACATGAGCGAGTACCAGGAAGCGCACAGCGTGTCGGGCCTGAAGGGTTCGCCGCCGGGCTACGTCGGTTACGGCGAAGGCGGCGTGCTGACCGAGGCCGTGCGCCGCAACCCCTATTCCGTCGTGCTGCTCGACGAAGTCGAGAAGGCGCACCCGGACGTGCTCGAGATGTTCTTCCAGGTGTTCGACAAGGGCACGATGGACGATGCGGAAGGGCGCGAGATCGACTTCCGCAACACGCTGATCATCCTGACGTCGAACGTCGGCTCGGCCGCGGTGATGCAGGCGTGCCTGAACAAGCCGGCCGACGAACTGCCCGATCCGGACGCGCTCGCCGAGACGCTGCGTCCGCAGCTGTACAAGGCGTTCAAGCCGGCGTTCCTCGGCCGGATGAAGGTCGTCCCGTACTATCCGATTTCCGACGACGTGCTGGCCGAGATCATCGAGCTGAAGCTCGACCGGATCCGCCGCCGTATCGAAGCGAACCACAAGGCCGCGTTCGAGTGGGACGAATCGCTCGTCGATGCGGTGCTCGCGCGCTGCACCGAGGTCGATTCGGGCGCCCGCAACGTCGACCATATCCTCAACGGTACGCTGCTGCCGGAGATCGCGGGCCACGTGCTCGGCCGGATCGCCGACGGCGCGGCCATCGCGCGCATCGCGGTGCGCGCGGACGAGGCCGGCGAATTCGCGTACACCGTCGAATGAGCGCGCCCGCGCCAAGCCAAGCCAAGCCAAGCATTGATGAACTGACCGAACCATGCCGATCAATCTCCCCGAGCTGCTGACGCCGATCAGCGATGCGTCGCCCAGCGGCGACGACCTGCTGTTCTCGAACGAATTCGACGCGATCCAGGACGCGCGGCGCTACGACGACCCGACGCTCGACCAGGGCGAATGGGTGACCGAGATCAAGGAGGCCGACTGGGGCTTCGTCGTCGACCATGCGGGCGAGCTGCTGCGCACGCGTACGAAGGACCTGCGGCTCGCCGTGTGGCTGACCGAGGCGCTCGCGCTCGAGGACGGCATCACGGGCCTCACCGAAGGCTATGCGCTGCTGGAAGGGCTGTGCCGCGACTACTGGGACACCGTGCATCCGCTGCCCGAAGGCGACGACGTCGAATACCGGCTCGGCAACGTCGCATGGCTGTCCGGTCGCACGGCCGAGCTGCTGCGCGGCATTCCGGTGACGGAAGGCGCGTCGAACGCGTTCACCACGCTCGACTGGGAAGTTGCGCAGCACGTTGCGCAGGCCGTGAAGCGCGACCCCGAGCATGCGGACGACATCGCGCGCGGCAAGCCGTCGGTCGAGCAGGTCGACGCATCGCGGCGCGTGACGCCGATCGCGTTCTACGCCACGCTGCTCGCGAACCTGAAGGCGTTCGAGTTCGCGCTCGATGCATTCGAGGACCGGCTCGTCGAGCGCGCGGGCGATTCGGCGCCGAGCTTCCGGCAGGCACGCGACGCGTTCGAGATCGTGTACCGGCTCGCCGAGCGCTTTGCGCGCGAGCAGGGCTATACGGGCAGCGCGCCGCACACGCAGGCGACGCCGCACGCGCAGCCCGAGCGTATCGAGCCGAGTTTCGGCGACCCGATCCATACCGAGGACACGCATGTGCAATCGCAGACCGCGCCGCGCGCGCCGGTGACGCAGATGATCGCCGGCATCCAGAACCGGGCGCAGGCCGTCGACCAACTGCGGGCGGTCGCGCGTTACTTCCGTCAGACGGAGCCGCATAGCCCCGTCGCGTATCTCGCCGACAAGGCCGCCGAATGGGCCGACATGCCGCTGCACAAGTGGCTCGAGAGCGTCGTGAAGGACGACGGCTCGCTGTCGCATATCCGCGAGCTGCTCGGGGTGAGGCCCGACGAGCAGTCGTAAACATACGACGGGCACGACGGCCGGCGCATTGCTGCCGCCGCCCGTCGCGTGCCTGCCGCTGCGCTCCGCCATCGGGCGAGCGGCCGGTTTTCCGTTACACCCGTTACTGCCCGACGCGGAACTCGATCCGCCGATTCCTCGCCCGGCCGTCCGCCGTATCGTTCGGCGCAATCGGCTGATCCGGCCCGACGCCCGTCGTCGTCATCTGCTGCGGCTGGATGTTCTTCGTGATCAGATAGCCCTTCACCGCGTCCGCACGCGCCTGGCTCAGCGCGATGTTCGACGTGCGGTTCCCCGAGTTGTCGGTGTGGCCGATGATGTCGACCGTACGGTTCTGCATCTTCGACAACGCGGCCGCCATCTGGTCGAGGATCTGCTTGCCTTGCGGGGTCAGCGTCGCGCTGCCGGTCTCGAACTCGATCGTGCGGTTCGCGAGCGTCTGGTCGAGCACGCCCTGTTCGGACGCCGACACGCGCAGCCCGTTCTTGATCGTGTACGTCGGGTTCAGCGTGTTCGCCATGTCGCTCGCGAGCTGCTGGCGCTGCGCCTCGTTGTGCACCTCGCCCTTCATCTCGATCTGCGTGCCGTTGATCTTCAACTGGCCCTTGCTGATCTGCTTGAGCTGCGCGCCGAGCAGCTTCTGCACGTTCGCGCTCCAGTTCGGCGGTGTCGCGACGTCGCCAACCTCGATCTGGTCGACCACGTTCGCCGCGCCGTAGGTGTCGCGCAGCTTCTGCAGCACGGCGGCCTTGGTCGCCTCGTCGGGCACCTTGCCGCCGGCGACCACCTGGCCGGGCGTCGCATTCGCGGGCGGCGGCGCGACGGTGCCGGCCGTGCCGCGTATCACCGTGCCGGACGCCGTGGCCGGCGCGGCGCCGGCGTTCGTGTTCGCGGCCAGCGCGGCAGCCGCGACGGTGCCGTTGGCGACCGGCGTGACGGTCGCGCCGCCCGTGTTCTGCGCGAAGGCCGCGCCGCTGGCGACGAGGCTGGCGGCAAGCAGCGCGGCAGCGAAGGGCGTGACGCGCGTGCGCGCGACGTGAAGCGTGCGTTGCATCCCGTCAGCCTCCGATGAACGCTTCGCGGAACGCGTCGATGGCGACGCGCAGCGACAGTTGCGGTTGGTCGAGGTAGCTGACGAGCTTGCTGATCCGGTGATCGTTTTGCGCATGGGCGTCGATCCACTCGGGATCGTCGATGTCGATGTTGTGGGCGGCGTAGGTCTGCGGATCGACGACGCTCAGCAGCGTCTTCGACGACGCGCCGTTGAAGCCGATGATCAGCCGTTCGCGCTCGGCGATCGTGCCGATGAAGATCGCGAGTTCGAAGTCGGCCTGCGCGACGAACGGCGCGATCAGCTCGAGCCAGAACGCGGCGACGAGGCTGCGATAGAACGGGTCGACCGGCAGCGGCAGCGTGAGGCCGCGCTCGATGTGCGACGAGCCGCTCTGCATCACGGGGCGCAGCAGCGAGCCGAGCGCCAGCATCGCGCCGCGCAGCCGTACCGGATGACCGCTTTCGAGCAGCATCTGCTGCAGGCCGAACAGCGACTGGTGTTCGACGAAGTCGTTGAAGGTGCCGTCATGCGACGTGCCGGGGCCGCCGACGTCGATCGGCACCTGCGTGTCGCCGAGCGCCTGCAGCGCGCCGGGCGGTTCGTCCTTCGCGAGCAGCGGCGGGATCTGCGCGGCGACGCGCGACCACAGCCGCGCGAACGCGAGCGGGCTGCGCGCGAGGAACGCGAGCGGCCGGTCGACCTCGAGCGCGGTCGCGCCGAGGAACGGGAAGCGGCGCATCGACACGTCGTGGCTCGCGACCATGTGGCCCGCGATCGCGAGCTTGCTGCGCGAGCCGAGGAACGCGAAATGCATCGGCTTCGCATCCTCGTAGACGATCTTCCAGCGCGGATCTTCCGCGAGCAGCTCGAGCGCCTGCGCGATCCAGCGATCGAGCGTCTGCAGCAGCTGCGGATTGTGCGCGCTCTTCACGAAGTCGCCGCGCGACGGAATCTTGCCGAAGTAGGCGATTTGCGCCTGAACGGTTTGCGTCATTGCGCCCCCTGTGCATTCGTTGCGGTGGCGGCCGTGACGGCCGGCGCCGGTGTCGCGGCCGGCGTGCCCGTGCCGGCCTGCGTCGCGTTCTGTGCGGCGCCCGCGCTCGCGTCGGCGACCGACGCCGGCAACTGCAGGCCGCGCAGGCTCTGCTGCTGCGGCTGGTCGCCGCCGCTGCTCGTCGGTTGCGACGTGCTGATGATGCGCATCGTCACCGACACGTTCACGCTGCCCTCGGCCCACGTGAGGTCGAAGGTGCCGTCCGGACGCCGCTTGCGCTGCGCCGAGTTGATCAGCTTCTCGAGACCGTAGCGGCCCGGCTCGTTGACGAGCTGCACCGTGCGGCCGTCGAAGGTCGTCGCGGACAGCGTCGCGCCCGGCGAGCCCTGCGGGTTCGGCCACACGAAGTTCATCCACTGCGGCGGCGTGTTGCGGTAACGCAGTTGCTGGCCGTCGATCGCGATCGTGTATTCCGTCGTGCCGCTGCTCGGCTGCGGCAGGATCTGGAACACGGTCTGCGGCTCGGACGTCGCGGCCGCGCCGCCTGCGGCGCCGCCGGCGAGCGGCGCGACCCAGCGCGCGAAGCCGTTCGTGAAGTCCGGCGTGAGGCCGATGCCCATGTCGCCCCACGTGCGGGCGGCGAGCGTGTCGCCGCGGCGCACCGCGAGCGGGCCCAGCGTCGTGCCGACGAACTTCGCGATCGCGCCGTCCGGACCGAACACCTGCGCGATTTCACCGGCGCCGGCCTCGACCTTCGCGCTCGGCGCGAACGGGTACTTGGTCGCGAGCGAGTTCTGGAACGGCTGGTAGACCTGCGCGTTCCACACCTTGTTGACTTCGGTGCTGGCCGGCTGGATCACCACCGAGAACGCCTGCATCAGCGGCCGCACCAGCAGCGGACGCAGCGACTTGCGTTGCGAATCGGTGAGGCCCGTCAGCATCTGCTCGTCGACGAACTTCAGCGAATCGGCGAGTTCGGAGCCGCTGCCGTCGAGCGTCTGCTGCATCAGCTGGCGCGCGCCGGGGCCGGGGTCGCCCTGATTCTTGATCACGTTGAAGCGCGTACGGACCTTCGACAGCGAATCCATGTAGCCCTTGAGCATCGACGTGCCGTCATGCGTCGCGACGATCCGTGCGAGCCCGATGAACTCCTGGCCGATCGGCCCCATCGGCACCTCGGCCGGATTGCCGTTGATGTCGATGTTCGCGGCCGCCATCTGGCCGGCCTGCGAGCGCGAGAACAGCTGCTTGACCCAGTTCACGACGCCCGTTTGCGCCTTCTTGATCGTCACGTTCGCGAGCGACGGGTTGTCCCACGACGTCTGGTCGTACGCGGTTTCGAGGACCTTGCGGATCGGCGAATCCTGCGGGTCGCCGAGGCGGTTCATCCCGTCGACGGCCTGGCCGAAGCTGCTGAAGCCCTGTACCGCGATGCCCTGCATGAACTTCTGCCAGTGCTGCGCGTACTCGGTCTTGTACATGCCGACGAGCGTCTTCTGGATCTGCTCGGGGCTGCCTTCCAGCGTCAGGTCGTCCTGCGTCGACGTGTTGAGCACCCAGTCCTTCGCCTGCAGTTCCTTGGTTGCGGCATCGCGGATCGCCGGCTGCACGTAGTCGAACCATGCTTCGCGCGTGAACGTGCCCGGAATCGCGTAGCTGCCGGCGATGAGCCCCTGGTTGCCGTCGCCGACGATGCGCGCGATGGTCATCGGCGCGAAGCGGGTCGACGCGCGCGCCTTGATCTCCTCGTAGACGCGCTGGCGGGCCGGCATCCCGCGCACGACGCGGCGCAGGTTCTCGCGGGTCTGGTCGACGAGCGCGAGGTTCGCGTCGATCATCGGCCAGTCGTTGTCGTTCACGCGCGACAGGTAGAACGAGATCATGCGCTCGGCGCTCCTGATCATCTCGTCGCGCGGCATGTTGCCGCGATTCGTCTCGAGCCAGCCGCGCCAGAAGCGCGCGAGCTGGTCGGTCAGATGCGCCTGTTCGACGTGACGCTTGTCGGACAGCATCAGGTAGGTCTTCAGCGCGTTGTATGCGTCCTGCACGTTGGTCGGCGACGCATCGCTGTACAGCCCGCCCTGCGGCGCGGCCGGCTGTTGCTGTGCGGCGTCCGGCGCGGCGGCCGCGGCGGACGCGCCCGG
>NZ_JAPVQY010000065.1 GCF_027257875.1 Burkholderia sp. IMCC1007 | reverse complement strand
CCCTTGGCCATCGTGATCAGGTCCGGCTCGAAGCCGAAATGCTGGTGTGCGAACCATTCGCCGGTGCGGCCGAACCCGCCGATCACTTCGTCGGCGACGAGCAGGATGTCGTACTTGCGGCAGATCCGCTCGATTTCCGGCCAGTACGTCGACGGCGGGAAGATCACGCCGCCCGCGCCCTGGAACGGCTCGCCGATGAACGCCGCGACGTTCTCCGCGCCGAGTTCGAGGATCTTCGCTTCGAGCTGCTGCGCGCGTGCGAGGCCGAATGCGTCGGGCGTCTCGCCCGGCTGCGCTTCGCCGAAGAAATACGGCTGGTCGATGTGCACGATGTGCTCGACCTTCGACGGCATCTGCTCGTGCATGTAGCCCATCCCGCCGAGCGTGCCGCCGGCGATCGTCGAGCCGTGATAGCCGTTCTTGCGCGAGATCACGTATTTCTTCTGCGGCTTGCCCTGCACGCGCCAGTACTGATGCACGAGCCGCAGCACGGTGTCGTTGCCTTCCGAGCCGCTGTTGCAATAGAAGAAGTGGTTGAAACCCGCGGGTGTCACCTCGGCGAGCATCGCCGACAGCTCGATCACCGGCGGGTGCGTGGTCTTGAAGAACGTGTTGTAGAACGGCAGTTCCTGCAACTGGCGATACGCGGCGTCCGCGAGCTCCTTGCGGCCGTAGCCGACGTTCACGCACCAGAGCCCGGCCATCCCGTCGATCACCTTGTTGCCGTCCGAGTCCCACAGGTAGACGCCGTCGGCCTTCACGATCACGCGGCTGCCCGCGCGATTCAGCGCGCCCATGTCGGAAAACGGGTGGATGTGGTGCGCGGCGTCGAGCGCGCGGTATTCGGCGGTCGGCCTGGCCGCGACGGATTCGTTTCGTTCGATCATGTTTTCTCCGCAAGACGATGCCGCACGCTCATACGTGCAGCAGAAGATGCCTGCGCTCCCACGAACTGATCACGCGGAAGAACGCTTCATATTCCGTATCCTTCAACGCCAGATACGCCTTCACGAACTTGTCGCCGAGAATCCCGGCGAGCGGCGTGCATGCGGCCATCAGCGAGATGCCCTCTTCCAGATTGCGCGGCAGCTGGTACGGCAGGTCGTAGCCGTCCGACGCGATCGGCTCGGTCGGCGCGAGATTCTGCGTGAGACCGAGATAGCCGGCGGCGAGCGTCGCCGCGAACGCCAGATAAGGATTGCAGTCGACGCCCGGAATCCGGTTCTCGATGCGCCGCGCGACCGGCGCCGACTGCGGGATCCGAAAACCGACCGTCCGGTTGTCATAGCCCCACTGCACGTTGATCGGCGCGGCCATGAAACGCGACAGCCGGCGATACGAGTTGATGTACGGCGCGAAGATCGGCATCAGCGCGGGCGTGTACTTCTGCAGCCCGGCGAGATAGCTGTGGAACATCGGCGACACGACGCCGCCTTCGTCGGCGAACAGGTTGTCGCCCGTGCGTGCATCGGCGAGGCTCTGGTGGATATGCATCGCGGAACCCGGCTCGTTTTCCATCGGCTTGGCCATGAACGTCGCGTACATATTGTGACGCAGCGCGGCCTCGCGCACCGTGCGCTTGAACAGGAACACCTGATCGGCGAGCGACAGCGCGTCGCCGTGCACGAAATTGATCTCCATCTGCGCGGCGCCGACTTCGTGAATCAGCGTCTCGATATCGAGGCCCTGCATCTCGCAGTATTCGTAGATGTCCTCGAACAGCGGATCGAATTCGTTGACGGCCTCGATCGAATACGACTGGCGGCCGGTTTCCGCACGGCCGGTACGCCCGACCGGCGGACGCAACGGCAGATCGGGATCGGCGTTCATGTCGACCAGGTAGAACTCGAGCTCCGGCGCGACCACCGGCTTCCAGCCCTTCGCCGCGTACAGATCCAGCACGCGGCGCAGCACGTAGCGCGGCGAGATCTCGACGGGCGAGCCGTCGAAATGCACGCAGTCGTGAATCACCTGCGCGGTCGGATCGACGGCCCACGGAATCAGGCAGATCGTCGACGGATCGGGCACGCACACCATGTCGGGATCGGTCACGCCCGTCAGCGAACCGTCCTCCGGATAGTCGCCGGTGACGGTCTGCACCATCACGGCCTGCGGCAGGCGCATCGATTCGCCGGACTCGAATTTGTTGCGCGGAATGATCTTGCCGCGTGCGATGCCGGCCATGTCGGGAATGATCGCCTCGACTTCCGTGATGCGGTGCTGACGCAGGAATTCGCTCAGTTCGGGTTGCATGATCGGCCTCGTTCAGTCGATGTCGGATGCGGCCGGCGACGGCATGGTGCCGCCTGCCGCATGAATGCGATGTGTCATGCGCGCGCGGCACGCCGCGCCGAATGCCGCGAAGATGTCGCGCGACAGCGGTTGCTCCGCGAAACGCCATTCGGGATGCCACTGCACGCCGAGCGCGAACGCGCGCGCGCCGCGCACGCTGACGGCCTCGATCAGGCCGTCGGGCGCGCTCGCCTCGATCGCGAGCCCCGCCCCGAGCCGCGCGATGCCCTGGTCGTGCAGCGAATTGACCATGGCGTCGCGCGCGCCGCGCGCCACGCGTTGCAGCAGCCCGCCCGACGCGAGCTGCACACGGTGCGCGGGGCCGTATTGCCGCTCGAGCGGGTCGTCCGTGCGCTCGCGGTGATCGTCGAAACCGGCGCTCGCATGCAGCCGCTGATGCAGCGTGCCGCCATATGCGACGTTCAGCTCCTGCATGCCGCGGCAGATCGCGAGCACGGGCACGCCCGCGTCGATCGCCGCGCGGATCAGCGGCAACGCGGTCGCATCGCGCGCGGGATCGTGCAGCGTGTCGGGCGTGCTGGCCGGACCGCCGTAGTGATGCGGCTCGACGTTCGAATAGCTGCCGGTCAGCAGCAGCCCGTCGATCGACGCGACGATGCCGTCGACCGGCTGCCGCGCGCCGAGCGCAGGCAGCACGAACGCCAGCGCACCGGCGCCGTCGACGAGCGCGACGAGGTACTTCTCGCCGGCCGTGTGGTTCGGATGGGCGCCGCGCATGATGCGATCGGCGGTGACGGCTACGATCGGGCGCGCGCGCATGGTCGCCTCCGCGGTAGGCGCGCAGCGCATGCGGGCGCGCGAGACGAAACAACCCCGCGCCGGCGCGGCACGCGCCCACGCGCGATGCTGCCGCTCGATCGGTGCGGCAACCCGCGGTGCGACCCGAAACGGAAGCGTGAAAGGACGCTAGGGTAACAACGACGCGCTACCGTCGCACTGCACGGCGCTGAACACGTACGCGGTCACGAGGTTGAAGCGGCGCAGGCCGCGCTGGGACACGGCGAAGAAACGAGACTCGCACAAAGGGGCGGTGCGCGTGCCGCGAGCTGCAGGCCGGATCGGACCGGCTTCAGGCGGCGCGCCCGCCGACGGACTTCGGGTCCGGTGTATCGAAGGGCTGGCGGCTTTCACGATCGTACTCGACTGACTGATGAAGGCAGGACACGTGTCGCGATGAAACGGCGGCGGCGATGCCGCGCGGCGACACGTCGGCAAGGTGTCGCGCAGCGGATTCCGGCACGGTACGGCGATGATCGACGCCGTCTGGCCCGGTGCGCGCGCGACGACTTCCTGACATTCAGCTTATATCAACTAAAAATTGCGTCAAATTTTCAGGTGTCGGAATCCGATATCGATCACACAAAAAACGGCATCGATCGGGCGGATCGATGCCGTTTTGTGCACTGCGTCGGTGCGTGCTGCCTGCGCCGGTGCGGCGTGGCGCAGCGCGATGTGACCCTCGCGCCGCCGCCCTCGGCGGCCGATCGCTCATCGATGCGCGAGCGCGGTTTCGACGAGGTTCTGCAGCAGCGGCACGATTTGCGCGGCGCGCGCTTCGTCGTAGGCATACGGACGCGCCTCTTCCATGTACGTGATCTGCGACAGCTCGAGCTGCACGGCTTCGACGCCGGTCTCGGGCACGCCATAGTGACGCGTGATGTAGCCGCCCTTGAAGCGCCCGTTCGCGACGGCCGTATAGCCGCCGTGTGCGCTCACGCACGCGGCCAGCGCGTCGGCCAGGCCGGGTGCCGCGCTCGCGCCGCTCGACGTGCCGAAGTTGAAGTCCGGCAGGCGCCCGTCGAAGAAGCGCGGCACGTGCGAGCGGATCGAATGCGCTTCCCACACGAGCACGCGGCCGTGCTCGCGCTTCAGGCGCGCGATCTCGCGTTGCAGCGCGTCGTGATACGGCAGCCAGTAGCGGTCGCGGCGACGCATGATCTCGTCGTTGCCCGGCAGCGCGTTCGCCGGATACAGCGGCACCTTGTCGAACGTGTCGACTGGCACGAGCCCCGTCGTGTCCTGCCCCGGATACAGGTTCTCGTTGTCGGGCGGACGGTTCAGGTCGACGACGTAACGCGCGTGCGACGGCACGAGGATCGATGCGCCGAGCTCCGCCGCGAAGCCGTACAGCCGTTCGAGATGCCAGTCGCAATCGTCGACGAAGCGCGCGTCGGGCGTCATCGTCGCGGCGATGTCGTCGGGAATATGCGTGCCTGCGTGCGGAATCGAGATCAGCAGCGGCAGCGTGCCCTGCTTCAGCGTGAATACAGCCGGTTGTTCAGTCATGTCGCTTCACCGTAAAAGTCGGCCGGCGCACGCGTGCGGCGTGCGCCGGATGCTGCACGCTCAGCGCAGCAGTTGCGCCAGCGCGGCGCGGTAGTCGGCATACGCGACGGCTTCGTCGCGATGGCGGCGGCCGCTCACGACGCACTCGCCGCCCGTGTAGACGTCGCGCACCGGCGTGTCGCCGTGCTCGGCGAACACCGCGCCCGACAGCCAGGACGCGCTGTCGTGTTCGGCGATCGCCGGATGGTCGGGATCGAGCACGAGCCAGTCGGCGCGAGCGCCTGCGCGCAGCGCACCGATGCGCCGCCCGCTCGCCTGCGCACCGCCCGCGAGCGACGCGTCGAACAGACGATCGGCGACATGCGCGTGCGATTGGCTCGCCAGCACGTTGCGCGCGCGATGCACGAGCCGCTGCCCGTATTCGAG
Organism: Burkholderia sp. IMCC1007; assembly: GCF_027257875.1. GTDB lineage: Bacteria > Pseudomonadota > Gammaproteobacteria > Burkholderiales > Burkholderiaceae > Burkholderia. Next base: position 39,749 of record NZ_JAPVQY010000065.1, on the reverse strand, counting down.
CAGGCGCAGCTCCGAGCGCCAGTCGACCGACGCATGGCTGTCGGAACCGACGCCGATCACGCCACCCTGCGCGAGATAGTCGACGGCCGGGAACACGCCGTCGCCGAGGTTCGCTTCGGTCGTCAGGCACAGGCCTGCCACAGCACGGCGCTTCGCGAGCGCCGCCGTTTCGGCCGCATCGACGTGCGTCGCATGCACGAGGCACCAGCGCGCATCGACGTCGAAGCGATCGAGCAGCCACTGCACGGGGCGGGCGCCGTACGCGCGCACGCAGTCGTCGACTTCGGCCGTCTGCTCGGCGATATGGATGTGCACCGGCGCGTCGTCGGGCAAGCCTTCGAGCAGCACGCGCAGCCCGTTCTCGGACACCGCGCGCAGCGAGTGCGGCGCGACGCCGTAGCGCAGCCCGCCATGCTCGGGCGCGACGCGACGCATCGCGTCGAGCAGCTCGAGCAGCCCGTCCGGCGTGTTGATGAAGCGGCGCTGGTCGTCACGAGGCGGCTTGTTGCCGAAGCCGGCGAACTGGTACGACACAGGCAGCATCGTGATGCCGATGCCGGCCGCGCGCGCGGCGTCGATCACGCGCGTGCCGAGTTCCGCGATCTGCGGATAGCGCGAGCCGTCCTGCGTGTGGTGCACGTAATGGAATTCGCACACCGACGTGTAGCCGCACTTGAGCATCTCGACGTACAGCCAGCGCGCGATCGCCGCGAGTGCATCGGGCGTGATCTTCAGCGCGAAGCGGTACATCAGGTCGCGCCAGCTCCAGAAGCTGTCGGCGGGATTCGCGCGGTATTCGGTGAGCCCCGCCATCGCGCGCTGGAACGCGTGCGAATGCAGGTTCGGCATGCCGGGCAGCACGGGCCCGGCCGCGCGCGCGACGCCGGCCGGCGCGTCGGTATCGGGCGTCACGTCGGTCAGCGTGCCGGCCGCGTCCCAGCGCAGCAGCACGTTGCGGCGCCAGCCATCGGGCAGGTAGGCATGGTCCGCGAACAACAGGGTGTCGGTCATTGCGTGTCCTCATCGACCGGATCGAGCGCTTGAGCATCTCGTCCGGCCCGGTGCCGCGGCAAGCAGGCGCGAGTGCATCGCACTTGCCCCTGCCTCGCGGCGATCGACCGGAAGACGCGCTTGCGCGCCGATCCGGTCCCATGCGAAACGTCGGCCGGGCCGGGTCCGTCACGTACGCGGCCCGGTCCGTCGCAAAACTATCCGTTCATCCGGCGAAACACGGTCGTGCCGCTGCGTACGACCTGCTCGCACAGCGGCCGGCCGATCCAGTACGCGAGTTCGGCCAGCGAGCCAACCGACCACACGGCGAAATCGGCCTGGCGGCCGACCTCGAGCGCGCCGTGGCGATCCGCGCGGCCGAGCGCCGCGGCCGCATGGCGCGTCACGCCCTGCAGCACCTCGGGCACCGTCATGCGGAACAGCGTGCAGCCCAGGTTCAGCGTCAGCAGCAGCGATTCGAGCGGCGACGTGCCGGGGTTGTGATCGGTCGCGAGCGCGATCGGCACGCCGTGCTTGCGCAGCAGCTCGATCGGCGGCAATTGCGTTTCGCGGATGAAGTAGTACGCGCCGGGCAGCAGCACGGCGACGGTGCCGGCCGCCTTCATCGCTTCGATGCCGGCTTCGTCGAGAAACTCGAGGTGGTCGGCGGACAGCGCGCGGTAACGCGCAGCGAGCGCCGTGCCGCCCGCGTTCGACAGCTGCTCCGCATGCAGCTTCACCGGCAAGCCGCGCCGCGCCGCGGCCTCGAATACGCGCTCGGTCTGCGCGAGCGAGAAGCCGATGCGTTCGCAGAACACGTCGACCGCGTCGACGAGGCCTTCGTCGGCCAGCGCCGGCAGCATGCGGTCGCACACTTCGTCGATGTATTCGTCCGCGCGGCCCGCGTATTCCGGCGGCAGCGCGTGCGCGCCGAGGAAGGTCGTATAGACGGTGACAGGGAAGCGCTCGCCGAGCTGGCGCGCGACGCGCAGCATCTTGCGTTCGCTCGCGAGGTCGAGCCCGTAGCCCGACTTGATCTCGATCGCGGTCACGCCGTCGGCGAGCAGCGGCTGCAGGCGCGCGGCGGCCTGCACGAACAGCGCCGTCTCGTCGGCCGCGCGCGTCGCACGCACCGTCGACACGATCCCGCCGCCCTGCCGCGCGATCTCCTCGTAGCTGACGCCGGCGAGGCGCTGCGCGAATTCGTCGGCGCGCGTGCCGCCGTACACGAGGTGCGTATGGCAGTCGACGAGCCCCGGCGTCACCCACGCGCCGTGCAGGTCCTCGCGCCGCCAGTGCGCATAACCATGCGGCAGCGCGGACAACGCGCCGAGCCACGCGATCGTGCCGGTTTCGTCGACCGCGATCGCCGCATCGTCGATCGTCTCGTCGGGATGGCCGTGCGGACACAGCCTCAGGTGATGCCAGACAGTCGGTTTCATGCGTTCAGTCTCGTTCGCCGACGGCAAGCGACACGGCGAGCAGCGCGCCGCCTCCGCTCACGACGACGTCAAACGCACGCCGCGGCCCGTCGAGCCGCAGCGTGTCCATTTCCTGCAGCGCGTAGTGCGCGCCGTCGATGTCGACGCCCACCGCGCCCGTTGCGCAGAACAGCAGCACGGTATCGGCGCGCTCGACGCGGTGCGTGCCCTCGGGCCACACGTCGACCGACCCGCGCGCGGCCGAACGGCGCGTCATCAGGTTGAAGTCGCGCGTCGCGCCGTCGTGCAGCGTCGCGTCGATCGCCGTCTCGCCCGCGAAATCGGCGCGGGCCAGCGGCGCGTCGAGCACGTGCTTCGCCCCGCCGGCTTCAGCGAGCGTCATGCCCGCGCCGGACAGCAGCACGAGCGTACGGTCGATGCCGTCGAAACGCGAGAACGGCCCGGGCTCTCCGACGTCCGCGACGCTCACGCGCCACGCGAATGCATCGAGCGCTGCGCCGGGCGGGAACGCGCCGATTTCGCGCGTCACGCCGCCGCCGATCTTCCACGGCGACGCAACGAGATCCGCCGAGCGGATCAGCGTTGCGTTCACCGGCGCCTGATCGAGCGCCGTCATGCTCAGCGGCCGAGCATCGGCAGCTTCAGGCCGGCTTCGCGAGCCGTCTGCTGCGCGAGTTCGTAGCCGGCATCCGCATGGCGCATCACGCCCGTGGCCGGATCGTTCAGCAGCACGCGACCGAGACGCTCGTGCGCGTCAGCCGTCCCGTCGGCGACGATCACGACGCCCGAGTGCTGCGAGAAGCCCATGCCGACGCCGCCGCCATGGTGCAGCGACACCCACGATGCGCCGCCCGCGGTGTTCAGCAGCGCGTTCAGCAGCGGCCAGTCGCTGACGGCGTCCGAACCGTCCTTCATCGATTCCGTCTCGCGGTTCGGGCTTGCGACCGAACCCGTGTCGAGGTGGTCGCGGCCGATCACGATCGGCGCCTTCAGTTCGCCGTTCTTCACCATCTCGTTGAACGCCTGGCCGAGGCGGTAGCGATCCTTCACGCCGACCCAGCAGATCCGTGCCGGCAGGCCCTGGAACGCGATGCGCTCACGCGCCATGTCGAGCCAGTTGTGCAGGTGCGGATCGTCGGGGATCAGCTCCTTCACCTTCTGGTCGGTCTTGTAGATGTCTTCCGGATCGCCGGACAGCGCGACCCAGCGGAACGGGCCCTTGCCTTCGCAGAACAGCGGACGGATATACGCCGGCACGAAACCCGGGAAGTCGAATGCGTTCTCGACGCCCATTTCCAGCGCCATCTGGCGGATGTTGTTGCCGTAGTCGAGCGTCGCCGCGCCGCGCTCCTGCAGCGCGAGCATCGCGCGCACCTGGACGGCCATCGACTGCTTCGCGACCTTCACGATGCTCTGCGGATCGACCTTCTGCGCTTCGCGCCATTGCGCGACGGTCCAGCCTTGCGGCAGGTAGCCGTTGATCGGGTCGTGCGCGCTCGTCTGGTCGGTCACGCAATCCGGCGTGATGCCGCGCGTGACGAGTTCCGCGAACACGTCGGCCGCGTTGCCGAGCAGGCCGATCGACACCGGCTTGCCGGTGCGCTTCGCTTCGTCGATCATGCCGAGCGCTTCGTCGAGCGTCGTCGCCTTCTTGTCGACGTAGCGCGTCTTCAGGCGGAAGTCGATGCGCGTCTCGTCGCATTCGACCGCGATCATCGAGAAGCCGGCCATCGTCGCGGCCAGCGGCTGCGCGCCGCCCATCCCGCCCAAGCCGCCCGTCAGGATCCAGCGGCCCGACGGATCGCCGTTGAAGTGCTGGTTCGCGACCGAGAAGAAGGTTTCATAGGTGCCCTGCACGATGCCCTGGCTGCCGATGTAGATCCAGCTGCCGGCCGTCATCTGGCCGTACATCATCAGGCCCTTGCGATCGAGCTCGTGGAAGTGATCCCAGGTCGCCCAGTGCGGCACGAGGTTCGAGTTCGCGAGCAGCACGCGCGGCGCATCCTTGTGCGTGCGGAACACACCGACCGGCTTGCCCGATTGAATCAGCAGCGTTTCGTTCTCTTCGAGATCCTTCAGCGACGCGAGGATCTGGTCGTAGCATTCCCAGTTGCGCGCCGCGCGGCCGATGCCGCCGTACACGACGAGCGCGTGCGGATGCTCGGCGACTTCCGCGTCGAGGTTGTTCTGGATCATCCGGTAGGCCGCTTCGGCCAGCCAGGTCTTGCAGACCTTCTCGCTGCCGCGCGGTGCGCGGATCGTGCGCGTCGGATCGAGACGGGGATCGATGTGTTTCGGATGGTTCATGACGACTGCTCCCGAGGGAAAATGAATATCAATAAGGAATCAGAAATGCCCGGTGAAGCGATAACGGCTGCCGGGATGCCACAAATTCGCCACCGAGGCGACGACGCCCTGCGACCAGGTGCGCCGATGTAAAACCAGACACGGCTCGACGTCGTCCATCCGCAACTGCTCGCGCCGCTCGGGCGCCGGAGCCGCCGCTTCGATCCGGTACTCGACGCGCTGCAGCGGTGCCGCGCGCATCAGGTACAGGTTCGGCGTCGTATTCGTGAAATCCTGCTCGGCGTAATCCGGCGCGACCGCCGGATTCACCCACCGTTCTTCGAGCTGGACGGGTTCGTCGTTCTCGAAGTGCAACACCTGCGAATGAAACAGCTTCGTGCGCACGGCCACCTGCATCTCGTCCGCGAGCGCGTCGTCGGCGCGGATCGTCGCGAGGCCGAGCACGCTGGCGTGATACGCATGCCCGCGCGCGCCGACCTCCTCCGAGATGCTGCGGATCGCAACCAGCGTCGACTCGTACTTCGGCCGCGCGACGTAGGTGCCGGCGCCCTTCATGCGCGTCAGCACCTGCTCGGCCGTCAACTCGCGCAGCGCGCGGTTGACGGTCATGCGCGCGACCTTGAACTCGCGCGCCAGCTCGTTCTCGGAGGGCACCTGGTCGCCCTCCTCCCACTCGCCGGCGTGGATGCGGGCCAGGATGAAATCCTTGATCTCCTGGTAGACCGGCGCGCTCATCGCCTTACTGTTCCGATGCGAACGAGAACGGCGCGACCTTCGCGAACGCGCGCTCGCCGACCAGCTTCGCGATCACCGCGATGTCCGGTGCGAAGTAGTGGTCGAGTTCGTAGTGCGCGACCTTGCTGCGGATCGTTTCCATCACCGGCGCGAGCTTCGGGCTCGTGTGGTACGGCGCGCGCAGGTCGACGCCTTGAGCTGCGGCCAGCAGTTCGATCGCGAGGATGTGCTTCGTGTTGTCCGCGATGTCGGCGAGCTTGCGCGCGGCGAACGTCGCCATCGACACGTGGTCTTCCTGGTTCGCCGAGGTCGGCAGCGAGTCGACCGATGCCGGGTGCGCGAGCGTCTTGTTTTCCGACGCGAGGGCGGCTGCCGTCACGTGGGCGATCATGAAGCCCGAGTTCACGCCGCCGTCCTTCACGAGGAACGGGGGCAGGCCCGACAGCGTCGCGTCGATCAAGAGCGCGATGCGGCGTTCGGCCAGCGCGCCGATTTCCGCCGCGGCGAGCGCGAGGTTGTCGGCCGCGAACGCGACGGGCTCGGCGTGGAAGTTGCCGCCGGACAGCACTTCGCCGGTATCCGGGAAGATCAGCGGGTTGTCCGACACCGCGTTCGCTTCGATCAGCAGCACGTCGGCCGCATGGCGCATCTGGTCCAGGCACGCGCCCATCACCTGCGGCTGGCAGCGCAGGCTGTACGGATCCTGCACCTTGTCGCAGTCGCGGTGCGACTGGTTGATCGGCGAACCTTCGAGCAGCTCGCGGTACGACGCGGCCGCGTCGATCTGGCCTTGATGGCCGCGCAGTTCGTGGATGCGCGCGTCGAACGGCTTCACCGAGCCGGCTGCAGCGTCGACCGACAGCGCACCCGCGACGAGCGCGGTGCGGTACAGGTCTTCGATCGCGAACATGTTGTCGAGCGCGAGCGCGGTCGATGCCTGCGTGCCGTTCAGGAGTGCCAGGCCTTCCTTCGCCTGCAGCGTCAGCGGCGCGAGGCCCGCGACGCGCAGGCCGTCGAGCGCGCTCGCGCGTTCGCCGCGGATGAACACTTCGCCGACGCCGAGCAGCACGGCCGACATGTGCGCGAGCGGCGCGAGGTCGCCCGATGCGCCGACCGAGCCCTTCACCGGGATCAGCGGCAGCACGTCGGCGTTGAACAGCGTGATCAACGCGTCCATCACTTCGCGACGGATGCCCGAGTGGCCGCGGCCGAGGCTCGACAGCTTCAGCGCCATCAGGAGGCGCACCGACGAGCGCGCCATCGGCTCGCCCACGCCGACGGCGTGCGACAGCACCAGGTTCTTCTGCAGCAGTTCGAGCTGGTCGTGCGGGATGTGTGTGCTGGCCAGACGGCCGAAGCCCGTGTTGATGCCGTATGCCGGCTCGCCCTTCGCGGCGATGTCGGCGACGGCCTTCGCGCCGGCGTCGATCTTCGCGAAGCTCGCCGGGTCGAGCGTGAGCTGCACGGATTCGCGAGCGATCTTGCGCAGTTGCGGGAGGGTCAGGTGGCCGGGGGTCAACGTAATCATGTGAGCAATCCTGTCTAGACAAGTTCGGGATGGCTTGCAGTGTAGCCATCGGAACTTGTCTAGACAACCCCGTTTTCAATGATTTCGACTTGGGAGTTTCCCTGATGTCCGGCGCGGCCCGCCGGGCCGGCGTGACGAACCTCGCGTTTAACAGATGTTGCAATTATTTTTTCTTTGGCAACATACGAATCCTCACTTGCCTACGATCCGCCTACGGAGACTCGCCATGAACATCCCGTCCCGCTTGACCGCCGTTGTCGGCCGCAGACTGCTCGTCGCCGCGTGTGCACTCGCGTGCGGCGCGGCGCTCGCAGGCGAGCCGCTGTCGGGCACGCTCGAGAAGATCCGGCAGAGCAACCTGATCTCGATCGGCCATCGCGAGACCTCGGTGCCGTTCTCCTATGTCGACACGAGCGGCAAGGTCATCGGGTTCTCGCAAGACCTGTGCGATCGCGTGATCGCCGCCGTGAAGGCGCGCACCGGCAAGCCCGACCTGCAGGTGCGCTTCATCCCGGTCACGTCGCAGAACCGCATTCCGCTCGTGCAGAACGGCACCGTCGATCTCGAATGCGGGGTGACCACCAACCTCGCCGCGCGGCACGCTCAGGTCGCGTTCTCGACCACCTTCTTCGTCGCGACCACGCGCCTGCTCACGCGCACGAATTCGGGCATCCGCGACTTCCCCGATCTCGCCGGCAAGACGGTCGTGACGAACCAGGGCACGACGTCCGAGCGCCTGCTGCGCAAGATGAACGAGGAAAAGAAGATGAACATGCAGATCATCAGCGCGAAGGACTACGGCGAAGGACGCCTCACGCTCGAATCGGGCCGCGCGGCCGCGTACATGATGGACGACGTGCTGCTCGCCGGCGTGCGCCAGCTCGCGGCGAAGCCGGCCGACTGGCAGCTCGTCGGCACGCCGCAATCGTCGGAAGCCTACGGGTTCATGCTGCGCAAGGACGATCCGCAGTTCAAGGCGCTCGTCGACGGCGTGCTCGCGCAGTTGATGAAAAGCGGCGAGATCAACGCGCTGTACGACAAGTGGTTCATGAAGCCGGTGCCGCCGAAGGGGCTCGCGTTCGACTTCCCGATGAGCGACGTGATCAAGGCGCGCTATGCGGCGCCGAACGACGCACCGCTCGAGTAACGCGCGCGGGCGGATGCCCGTTCAGCGCGCCACGCGACGCACGCCGCGTAGCCGGGCGCGGCGTCGAGCCAGCCCGCGTCGAACGCGGCCACGCCGGCGGCCGGCGCGGCCGGCTCGACGATCGTCGTCGCCGGTGTCGCCGCATCGCGCGGCGGCACCACCGCGAACGCGCGCAGCCCGCCGACGATGCCCGTGCCGAGCGCCTTCAGCAGCGCCTCCTTGGCGGACCATACGCGCATGAATGCGTCGGCCCGTGCGGCGGGCGGCAGGCTGTCGAGATACGCGGCCTCGGCTGGCGCGCACACTTCGCTCGTCAGTGCGCGCCAGTCGGTCGGCCGGTCGCAGCATTCGATGTCGACGCCGACGCGCGCGGCAGCCGCCCATGCGATCAGCGCGTGGTCGCCCGCGTGCGACACGTTGAAATCGAGCGACGTGCGATGCGCCGGGTCCAGCGACGGACGTCCCGATGCGTCGACGACGATCGCGATGCGGTTCGGCGCGACGCCGAGCGCCGTGCCCAGCACGTCGCGCAGCGCGGCACGCGTGCCGGCGCTGCGCACCGCATCCTCGTGCCTGAAGTACCGTCCGGCGCGCGCGCGTTCGGCGTCGCTCAGTGCCGCATATGCGGGCGACGCGAGCGGCACGTGCCAGTCGAAATCGATGCGCGCGACCTGCACGCCGGCACGCGACGCGGCCGGCAGCACGTCGAGCATGCGCAAGCGCCACGCGCGGGGCGTGTCGGCAGGAAAACCGGAATCGGGCGAAATGGACATCGGCACGCAGCAGCCAGAGGAACGAAACGTCCGATGGTAATCGATCGCGTTGCGGTCGAGGTCATGCGCGGCGGCAGCGTGCATGTGCGCTCACCATCTTCACCCTCTTCACCCTCTTCATCTTCTCCACGCACTTCATCGACGGGCCGCGCACGGCTGCGCGCCGCACACGCTCACCCGTTCGCGACGACGCCCGGCACGCCGTTCGCCGCCCGTCGCGCGCGTTGCGCCGGATGGCGCGCGTGGATGCTGCCCGGCGCGTCGGCCGGCAGCGCGCCGTGCTGCAGCCAGTACAACGCGACAGGCCACAGCGTGTCGGTGAAGCGGCTGTGGAAGAACGCGAAGTGGCCGATCGCGTCGACGCCGATATCGCGCGGCGCGATCCGCAGGTGCGTGACGTCGCTGCCCGTGTAGTAGCCGACCAGCCGCTCGATCGCGTCGACCGTGCCGAACCCGTCGTCGTCGAGCCCGATCGCGAGCATCGGCGCCGACAGCCGCGCGAAACGGTCCGGCAACGCCGCGCGGCTCGCGGCGCTCTCGGCGAGCAGGCCGTGCGTGTAGGCGTCCTCGAAGCGCGCTTGCGCGCGCACCCACGACAGCGCGACGCCGCGCGGCGTATCTTCCATCCAGCCGAGCCGCTTCGCGGGCACGTAGCCGAACACGGCCGCGAGCGCGGGCATCGCGACGTGCCACTTCCACCACATGCGCCGCCGCTCCTGCGCGCGATAGTCGCGCCAGTACGCATATTGCGCGCCGACGGTCACGACGTGACGCACGTGCGCGTTCGACGCCGCGAGCCCGAGCACACACCCGCCGATGCTGTGCGCGACGACGTCGAGCGGCTGGCCGGGAAACGCATCGAGCGCATAGCGCAGCGCGGCCTCGCAATCGAGCCGCCCCCAGTCGAGCCAGTTCGCGCGCAGCTTCGCGAGCTGCGCGGGGCGCGATCCGCCGATCCCGCGATAGTCGTAGACGAGCACGTCGCGCCCCTGCGCGAACAGCCACGCCGCGAAGCGGAAGTAATAGTCGCAACGCACCGAGGTCGCGCAATTGACGACCGTCACGGGCCGCGCGGTGCCGCCGCCCCCGCGATGCCGCCACACGTAGCCGCGCAGCGTGTAGCCGTCGGCCGCGGCGAGCGTCACGGGCTCGGGCGGCAACGCTCCGGCCGCGCGCTCCGTCGGGCGTGCGTCCTGCACGGCACCGCCTGCTTCGTTCGAATTCGTCATCCTGTCTCCTGTGCCGCTTGCCGCGCCGCATGGACCGGCGCCCGCGATCGTCGGCCAGCCTCCATTGAACTTGACGCGCCCCGCGTTCTCAACCAATCTTGCTGCTCCGTTCGCATGAGCCAAACGCATGTCAACGCCGCTCGTCCGTCTCCCGTCGCTGGATCTCGTGCGCGGCTTCGTCGCCGTCGGCCGCCGCATGAGCATCACGCTCGCCGCGCAGGATCTGTGCGTCACCCAATCGGCGGTCAGCCGCCAGGTGCATGCGCTCGAAGCGCATCTCGGCGTCGCGCTGCTGCAGCGCGGCTATCGCAAGATCGCGTTCACGCCGGAAGGCGAACGGCTGTTCCGCGCCGCGGATGCGGCACTCGTCAGCCTGCAGGACACCGTCGCGGCGCTCGCCGCCGTGCGCGAGCGTCAGCCCGTCACGATCACCGCGAGCATCGGCGTCACCGCGCTGTGGCTGTTGCCGCGACTCGGGCGCCTGCAGGCGCGCCTGCCCGACATCGACTTGCGCGTCGCCGCGAACGACAAGGTACTCGATTTGCGCGCGGAAGGCATCGACCTGGGGATCCGCTATTGCCCACGCGAACGCGCGCCGGCCGGCGCAGTGCGGCTGTTCGACGAGATCGTGGTGCCGGTCGCGCACCCGGCGCTCGCCGCGCGGCCCGTCACCGATACGGCCGCGATCGCCGATCACGTGCTGCTCGAATTCGACGGGCCGCCGCAGACGCAACTGCAGTGGCGCGCGCATCTGCACGCGGCCGGGCTCGGCGATGCGCGCCCGAAAGGCGTGCTGCGCTTCAACCAGTACGACCAGGTGATCCAGGCCGCGATCGCCGGCCAGGGCGTCGCGCTCGGGCGGCTCGCGCTCGTCGCGCCGATGCTCGCGGACGGACGGCTCGCGGTGCTCGGCCCGCAGTCGCAGGCAAGACCGGATGCGTACGGCTACTGGCTGTTCCAGCATGATCCGGCCCCGCGGCGCGAGGTCGCCGACGTGCGCGACTGGATCGTCGAGGAAGCCGCTGCGTGCGATGCGGCGATACAGGTGTACGGCGTGACGCAGCCGTAAGTCGGGCGCGCTTTTCCGCGCCGGGCCGGAAGCCGACGCCGGCACTGCATTGGGTGTTGGATCGCAGCTCGGCAAGCGATCCGAACCTGGGTCGGTTCCGCCGCGACCGCGACCACCGTCCCGATACGCGCGCGCCTGCGCGCGCCGCAGCGGCCCGCGCGCTGCCCGACTTCGCTGCCACCCCATCGCATTCCCACCGCGCATGCGAACCCGACCGAATGATCGCTTGAGCGACACCGCGGCAGGATCGTCTAATCGGATCGAGTGCGGCCGTCGCGCCGCATGCATTCATCCGGAGACACGCATGACCCCCATCGAACAAGACGCGCGGCGCCGCTGGCTGCCGGTGCTCGCCGGTGGCCTGATCATGGGCGCCGCGCTCGGCATCCGCCACGTGCAGGGCCTGTTTCTCGCACCCGTCACGCTCGACCACGGCTGGTCGCGCGGAGCGTTCGGCCTCGCGCTCGCGCTGCAGAACCTGATCTGGGGAATCGCGCAGCCGTTCACGGGGATGATCGCGGACCGCTTCGGGTCGGTGCGCGTGATCGTCGCCGGCATGCTGCTGTACGCGGCCGGCCTCGTCATGATGGCGCTGGCGGGCTCGGCCGGCCTGTTCACGGTCGGCGCGGGGCTCGTGATCGGCATCGCGTTGTCGGGTTCGGCGTTCGCGTCGATCTACGGCGCGCTGAGCCGCCTGTTTCCGCCCGACCGGCGCGGCTGGGCGCTCGGCGTGGCCGGCGCGATCGGCGGGCTCGGTCAGTTCTGCATGGTGCCGGTCGCGCAGGTGCTGATCGGCGGCATCGGCTGGCAGCATGCGTTCGTCGCGCTGGCGCTGGTCGCGGCACTGCTCGCGCCGCTCGCCGTGCTGGTGCGCGACCGGCCCGCGCGGGCCGCCGGCCATGCGGACGGCCCCGAGCAGTCGATCGGCGCGGCCGTGCGCGAAGCGTTCGCGCATCGCGGCTTCTGGCTGCTGAACGCCGGTTTCTTTGCATGCGGATTCCAGCTCGCGTTCATCGCGACCCACCTGCCCGCGTACCTGCTCGATCACGGGCTGCCGGCGCGCCATGCGAGCGTCGCGCTCGCGCTGATCGCGCTGACCAACGTGGCCGGCACCTATGCGTGCGGCCATCTCGGCGGCCTGCTGCGGCGCAAGTACGTGCTGTCGGTGCTGTATGTCGTGCGCGCGCTGACGATGGCCGCGTTCGTCGCGGCGCCGCTGTCGCCCGCGAGCGTCTACGTGTTCGCGGCCGTGATGGGCTTCACGTGGCTCGGCACGGTGCCGCTGACCAACGGCGTGATCTCGCAGGTGTTCGGCGTGCGCTACATCGCGACGCTGTTCGGCTTCGTGTTCTTCGGCCATCAGCTCGGCAGCTTCTTCGGCGTGTGGCTCGGCGCGCTCGTGTACGACGCGACGCATTCGTACTTGCCGCTGTGGATCGGCTCGATCGCGCTCGGCGTGCTGGCGGCGCTGCTGCACCTGCCGATCGACGACGCGCGCGTCGCGCGCCCGGCGCCGGGCGACGCCGCATGGGCGTGATCCGCACTGCGCTCGCCGCCGGCGTGCTCGCGTTCGTCGCGTGGTGCGGCGCGACCTACTTCGATTCGGGCGTCGCGCTCGCACTGCTCGAGCGCGCGGCGTTCTGCGAGTGAAGCGGCGTGCCGTGCCGTGCCGTGCCGTGCCGTGCCGTGCCGTGCCGTGCCGTGCCGCACGCAATGATGCGCGGCGGCGCAATGCGCGGCTAGCGACGCTTCGGCAACGTGGCCAGTGCATCGAGCGCGCGATGGCGCGCGCCGTCGTGGTCGACGATCGGCGCCGGATAGTCGACGTCGAGCCGCACGCCGGCCGCCGAAAGCTGCTCCGGCGACGCCTGCCAGGGCGCGTGGATCGTCGCCGCGTCGAGGCGCGCGAGTTCCGGCACCCAGCGGCGCACGTACGCGCCCTGCGGGTCGAACTTGCGGCCCTGCGTGACCGGATTGAAGATGCGGAAATACGGCGCGGCGTCGGCGCCGCAGCCGGCCACCCATTGCCAGTTCGCCGGATTGTTCGCGGCGTCCGCGTCGACGAGCGTGTCGTGAAACCAGCGCTCGCCGGCCCGCCAGTCGATCAGCAGATGCTTGACGAGGAACGACGCGACGACCATCCGCACACGGTTGTGCATCCAGCCGGTCGCCCATAGCTCGCGCATTCCCGCATCGACGAGCGGATAGCCGGTCAGCCCGCGCTGCCATGCGTGAAGCGCGGCGGGATCGTCGCGCCACGGCATCGCGTCGAACTGCGCGCGGAAGGTGTCGGTCGCGAGCGCCGTGAAGTGGTACAGCAGCACGTGGCTGAATTCGCGCCAGCCGAGCTCGCTCAGGAACTTCTCGGCGCCGGCCGCGCACGCCGCGCCGCCCGCCTGCGCGGCACCCTGCACCGCGTGCCACACCTGGCGCGGCGACACGTTGCCGAAGCGCAGGTACGGTGACAGCCGGCTCGTCGCCGGCTGGTCGGGCCGATCGCGCGTGTCGGCATAGCCGGCCAGCCACGCGTCCAGGAAAGCATCGAGCCGCGCGTGCGCGCCGCCTTCGTCGGGGGCCGGCCATGCGTCGCGCAGGCCGCCCGCCCAGTCCGGCGCGTGCGGGCGCAACGCGAGCGCTTCGAGCGCCAGCGCGCGTGCGCGTATGCCGGGCGGCCACGGATGAAGCGCGATCCGCTGCGGCTCCGGCAGCGGCGCCGCCACCGTACGATCGCGCCGCACCGCGCGCCAGTACGCGGTGAACACCTGGAACGGCGTACCGGCGCCCGTCAGCACTTCCCACGGTTCGTTCAACAGGCTGCCGTTACTGCTTTCGACGTCGACGCCGCGCGCCTTCAGCGACGCCTTCAACGCCGCATCGGCATCGCGCTGCGGCTGCGCGTAGCGGCGGTTCCAGTAGACGGCCGCCGCGCCCGTGTCGTGCACGACGCGTTCGATCTCGCGCTGCGCATCGCCGCGCAACAGCAGCAGGCGGCCGCCATGACGTGCGAGCGCCGCGTCGAGTGCGGCGAGCGACCCGTGCAGCCACCAGCGCGCCGCACCGCCGAGCGCACGCCCCGCGCGTTCGCCCGTATCGTCGACGAACACGCACACGAGCGGTCGGCCCGACGCGGCCGCGCGCGTCAGCGCGGGCTGATCGGTCACGCGCAGATCGTCGCGGAACCATACGATCGCTGGAGCAACGGACGACTTGGCTGGCACAGAGACCTCGCGGCAGGAAATGGAAAAGTGACGCGTATTGTCGCGGCAGGGTCGCGCGATGTCGATGTCAGGAGCGCATGCGATGGGCGTGCAGGTGTCGCTTACCGACGTCGCGCAATCGGTCAATCGCCGAATCGCTCTATCGGTCTATCGGTCTATCGGTCTATCGGTCTATCGGTCTATCGGTCTATCGGTCTATCGGTCTATCGGTCTATCGGTCTATCGGTCTATCGGTCTATCGGTCTATCAGTCTATCGGTCTATCGCCTGATCGTCGGATCGTCGGATCGTCGGATCGTCGGATCGTCGGATCGTCGGATCGCCGGATCGCCGGATCGCCGGATCGCCGGATCGCCGGATCGCCGGATCGCCGGATCGCCGGATCGCCGGATCGCAGGATCGCCGGATCGCCGGATCGATCGGATCGTCAGATTGCCCAATCGCCCAATCTCCCAATCTCCCAATCGCCGGCCCGGTGAAACGCCTTAGTCCATTCCGACGATTCTCCCCCGCCCGCACGGGCCTACGCTCGATGTCGGGTTCGCCGCGATGCGCGGCACACGCCGGCCGCTGACGGACGCCACGCATCGCACCGCATATCCGCGCTGCCCGCACGTGCCGCGCCGGCGACCACGGCGCGCACTCGCGTCCCCGCCCTCTCGTCAATCTCACCCGATACCCGCCATGACCAAACCAGCCAATCTCGTCACCTCGATCACCGTCGACATCGACGCGCCCGCTTCCGTCGTCTGGGAAGTGCTGACCGATTTCCCGCGCTACGGCGAATGGAACACGTTCTGCGTCGGCCTCGAAACGACCGGCCGGATCGGCGACTTCGTGTACATGCAGGTGCGCATTCCGGGCACCGACACCGTGATTCCGGTCAACGAAATCCTCGTCGCGTGCGAGTCCGAACGCCTGCTGTCATGGGAACAGCGCCCGACCGACGACAACAAGGACGCCGCGCGCCGCGACCAGTACATCGAAGCCGACGGCGCCGAGCGCTGCCGCTACTTCACGACCGACCAGTTCCTCGGGCTCAACGCGGAAACGATCATGCGCGAACACGGTGGCTGGGTGAAACAGGGGTTCGACCAGTGCGCGCGGGACGTGAAGCAGCGCGCGGAAGCGCTGCATGCGGCGCGCCGGCGCAAGCGCGCGTGACGGAGCACGGCCGATGCCCGATTTACAGACCCTCTCCGATCATCACGACATCCGCGAACTGATCGTCGCGTATTCGAGCGCGGTCGACTCGCGCGACTTCGATGCGCTCGATGCGGTGTTCACGCACGATGCCGCGATCGACTATCGCGCGATGGGCGGCATCGCCGGCGCGTATCCGGACGTGAAGGCGTGGCTGCGTACCGCGCTGCCGCAGTTTCCGCAGTACCAGCACATGGTCGGCAACCTATCGATCACGCTCGACGGCGACACCGCGCGCGGCCGCACGGTCTGCTTCAATCCGATGGAAGTCGTGCTGCCCGACGGCGGCACGCAGGTGATGTTTCTCGGGCTCTGGTACGTCGATCGGTTCGTGCGCACCGCGCGGGGCTGGCGCATTGCCGAGCGTGTCGAGGAGCGTTGCTACGGCCACAACGTGCCCGCCGTGCTGGCGGATGCAACCGGTTGAATCCGCACCGCTGCACGAAGCGCGCGCCGAGGCATCGCTGCACACGGCGCGCGCGTCTCGGGCCTTCGGGTCAGTCGAGACGGAATGCCGCTTCGAAGCGCGCGGCGAAAGCGTCGAACTCGGTTTCCGGCAGGTGGTTGATGCCGCCCGCGCGCTTGCGCCCACCGCCGGTCGGAAACCCGCGGCAGAACTCGTCCGCGCCGAGCGGTCGGCCGTCGGGCACGCGCACGCTGACGACCAACCCGCCCTGCGCACACGGCGACAGCACCGCGAGCGCCGCATGCGGCGCGTTGCGCATCCGCTCGTTCGCGAGCATGCCCGTCGCGCGCCGCGCCCAAGGATGATCGGGCATCCTGATCAGCGTCGCGCCCGGCACGTCGCGCAGCGGTGCCAGCGCGCACGCAAGCGCCATGTCGTCGCGGTAACCGTCGCGCAGCGCGGCGAACACCGGCGTGCCGTGCACGAAATCGAGCGGATCGGCGCACGGCAGCATCGCGTCGGCAAGCACGGCCGGATCGAAATGCAGATCGTCGACGCACTCGCCGTATGCGTTGTAGTTCAGATAGAGCCCGAGCTCGGCGAGCGTACCGCGTTCGGCTTCGTCGACGCCGTGCTCGCGCGCGAGCGCGTCGCCGAGCGCCGGCAGTTCGTCGCCGAACGCCGCGACGATCGCCCAGCGCACGTGCCGGCCGTCGAGATAGCGGTTCACGAGCGCGCTCGTGCAGACGTCGGCCGCCGTGTCGATGTACGCGTCGAAATGCGCATCGCCCGGCAATCCACCGGCGAAGTGATGATCGAAATAGCGGACCGCCGTGCCGCCGCGCAGCAGCCGTGCGCACGCGTCGCGATTCTGGTCGTGCGACACGTCGAGCACGGTCACGCGATCGCCCGCTCGCGCATCGATCCGCTCGAGCAGCTTGATGTCGCGCTTCACGCCCGTCACCAGCGTGCCCGACGCCCCTTCCGCGAGCCGCAGTTGCTGCAGCGCGCACAGGCCGTCGGCGTCGCCGTTGAACGCGAAGAAATGCCGACCCTGATGGTTTTCCCGCATGATCCGTTAATTCTCCTCAGGGCATGAAATCGCCGCCGTTCGCATCGAGCGTCGCACCGGTCACGGCGTTCGCGTAATCCGACGCAAGGAACAGTGCCGCGCGCGCGCAGTCGTCGTCGGTCGGCAGCTTCGCGAGCGCGATGTTCGACGCGATCGGCGCGATGATCTCGTCTTCCGTCATCCCGTACTCGGCCGCGGCCTGCCGGAAATACGTCTGCGTCGGCACGCCCCACATCCAGCCCATGTGGATGCTGTTCGCGCGGATGCCGTGCACGCCGAGCTCACGCGCCAGGTATTTTGCCGCAACGGCGAGCGCGCCCTTCGATACAGCGTAGCCTGACTCCCCTGCAAATGGCTTGCGGGTCGCCTGCGTGTTGATCATCACGATCGCGCCGCGCTTCTGCCGCTTCATGTGCGGCACGACTTCCTGCGTGAGCGTCATCGTCCCGAACACGTTGGTGTCGAACACCGCGCGCCAGCCGTCCAGATCGGCCTCCTCGATCGGCTCCGGAAACGTGCCGTGCACGAACGCGCTGTTCACGAGCGCGTCGATCCGGCCGAACCGCTCGATCGTCTGCGTCGCGAGCTGCCGGCATTGGGCGCGCTCGGCGATGTCGGTTCGCACCTTCAGCACGTCGCACGCGACGCCCAGTTCGCGGATCCGCGCTTCGGCAGCGTCGAGCTTTTCCATCGTGCGTGCCGCGACGACCACGCCGCGCGCGCCTTCGCGCGCCGCCTCGACCGCAAGCTTCACACCGAGCCCCGGCCCGATCCCGGAAATCACGACGATCTTGTCTTTCAGCAACATGGGTTGTCTCCTGGTTGTCGTTCGTCTCGCGGCGTGCCATCAGCCGGCCGCCTGCAGGTGCCGCGCGCGATACGCGGCGAAGTCGTGCGCGAGTTGCGCATCGGTAAAGCCGAAGCGCGCGATCGAATAGTCGTGCGCCGCACGCTTGTCGCGGCCGTTGCGCGCCAGCCAGTCCGTCATCGCCGCGCGCTGCGCCGCATCGAGCGGCATCCCCGCGAAGCGGTACACGGCTTCGGCGACACCGAGCGGATTCGATACGGTGTCCTCGAAACGCACGTCGAGAAACCGGTCGGCGGGCAGCGCGTCGCGCGCGGCCATCGCGGCACCGATCGCGCGCGCCATCCCCGCGTTCCACTGCGCGCCGACCGCGAGCGGGTCCGGGTCGTCCGCATACATCTGCCACAGCGTGTGCGCCATGCTCGCCATCGACGGAATCGTCTGCGCCGGATCGCGGTGCGTGAGCACGACCTGCGCACGCGGAAACACGCGGCACAGCACGTCGAGCGCGTGCAGGTGCTGCGGCGTCTTCAACAGCCAGCGCGCGGCCGGCGCGACGCCGCGCCGCGCCTTCTGCCACTGCAGGAACTGCAGCATCCGCTTCAGGTACGTATAGACCGGCGTCAGGTCCTGCGTCGCGAGCCACGCCGTGTAGCGCGGCACGTTCGCGTACGAATCCATCGCGCACACGAACGAGTGCTCCATCAGCATGAATTCCTCGTCAGCGAGCATCGCGTCGAGCGGATGGATCGTCAGGATCTGCGGAATGCAGTCGATCATCATCGCAACCTCGGCCTGCGCGCGCGCGATGCGCACGGTCGGCGCGTCGAGCGTCTCGCCGGCGAGCGGCGCCGGATAGCGCGTTTCCCACCACGCGGCCGAATGAAACCGCGCATCGACGGCGAGCAGCCGCTGCAGCAGCGTCGTGCCGGTGCGCGGCAGCCCGACGATCACGAGCGGATCGTCGATCTCGATGTCGGCGATCTCCGGATGGCGGCGGAAGTAATCCTCGACGACGAGCCGGTTCACGAGCTGGCCGACGAGCTTCTCGCGCATCATCTGCGCGCCGCGCGCGGACAGCTTCGCCTCGTCGATCAGCGATGCGCACATCACGTCGAGCGCCTCGCGATACGGGCCGGCGCCGAACGCGGTGAGCCCGCCCGCGCGCGACACGGCCTCGGCGATCAGCCCGTCGGCGTCGAGCTGCGCGCGGATCGGATCGAGCGATGCGTTCATGCGGCCTCCTTCAGCGCAGCGAGCTTCACGACGCGCGTGCGCGGATGCACCGGCTGCGCGGCGCCGACCCAGCGCCAGCAGATCGTGCCCGTGCGATGCCCGGCCGTATCGAGCCAGTTCGCGTCGCCCGGCCGTGCTGCGGCGACCACCACCGTCACGCCGCCGTCGGCGTTCCGCCGCGCACTGTGCTTGTTCACGCAGATGTCGAAGTGCCGGTAGTCCAGCGACTCCATCCAGTAGTTGTTCAGTTGTACGTTCCAGAAATCGCAGTCCGGCACCGTGTCGACGTCGATCACGAGCGCTTCGTCGTCGGCCAGCGACCAGCACGAGTGGTAGTAGTAGATGTTCGGGTCGCCGCCGACCGACTGGCACAGCGCCTGGTCGGCGGGCGGCAGCGCGTTCACGTGCGACCCGTAGCTCGCGGCCCAGTCCGCGAACAGCTTCGACGTCTGCTCGACGAACTGCGCGGCGCGCGTGAGGCCGCGTTGCAGCGCGAGCGGATCGAGCGGCGCCGGCCGGTCGTGTGCGCCGATGCGCTCGATCTTCAGTTGCGCGGGCGTCTCCGCGCGCCGGTCGAGAAAGGTCTGGCGCACCAACAACGCGTTCGTGCCGGGCTCCATGCGCACCCAGTTGCCCGCGCGCGGCGTCTCGCTCAGCACGATCTCGAAGCTGCCGTCCGGCGCGACCTCGAGCTGCTTCGCATCGAGAAAGCCCGTCTGCAGCATCTTGCCGTCCGTCTCGTAGCCGCCTTTCTGCGTGCCGAAGCTCAGGTACGCGACCGTGCCGCGCCGCCCCGTCACGCGATAGTCGCAACGGCCGTCGACGCGTGCGTACTGGTACAGGTTGTCGGGATTGTCAGCGCCGATCTTCGCGGTCTCGTGCGACGGCGAGAAGAAGCCGGGCCACGCGCCGTCCGCGAACTCGACGTGCATTTCGAGCGCGATGCGCATCAGCCGGCTCAGGTAGCGGAAGCCTTCCGCCCGCGTGAGCGGATCGTCCGGCGCGTCGGCGCGCAGGATCTGCTGCCCGCTGCGCTTCAGGGTGTCGCAGAAATCGGCCCAGGTCTGGCCCGAAAGCAATTGCGTGGCACGTGTGTCGTCCGTCATGTTCGTCTCCGCCGATGGTCGAGCGCTCACCTTAAGCGCCACCGCCGCGCGCCACTTCGTCCGGGTGGACTAAGGAAAGATCCGCTCCACCGCCGCGTGCCGGTTTAGTCCACCCGGACGAAGAGCGGGACGCCCTGCACTCGATACCTTGGCTTCATGCATGAAACGCCGCACATGTCGCGCGGCGCCGGCATGAAACAAGGAGACGAACGATGTTGACCCACTTGGAGCGACTGGAGGCCGAAAGCATCCACATCATGCGCGAGGTGGTCGCCGAAAGCGAAAACCCGGTGATGCTCTATTCGATCGGCAAGGACAGCTCGGTCATGCTGCATCTCGCGATGAAGGCGTTCTACCCGGCGAAGCCGCCCTTTCCGCTGCTGCACGTCGATACGACGTGGAAGTTCCGCGAGATGATCGCGTTTCGCGACGCGACCGCCGAGCGCCTCGGTCTCGACCTGCGCGTGCACGTGAATCCCGACGGCCTGTCGAACGACATCAATCCGTTCACGCACGGCTCGGCCGTGCACACCGACGTGTGGAAGACGCAGGGGCTCAAGCAGGCGCTCGACCACTACGGCTTCGACGCCGCGTTCGGCGGCGCGCGCCGCGACGAGGAGAAATCGCGTGCGAAGGAACGCATCGTGTCGCTGCGCTCGGAGCAGCACCGCTGGGATCCGAAGCGTCAGCGGCCCGAGCTCTGGTCGCTGTACAACGCACGCAAGCGCAACGGCGAAAGCCTGCGCGTATTCCCGATTTCCAACTGGACCGAGCTGGACATCTGGCAGTACATCCGGCTTCACGACATTCCGATCGTGCCGCTCTACTTCGCGAAGGAACGGCCCGTCGTCGAACGCGACGGTGCGCTGATCATGGTCGACGACGAACGCCTGCCGCTGCGTGACGGCGAAGTGCCGCAGATGCGCCGGGTGCGGTTTCGCACGCTCGGCTGCTATCCGCTGACGGGCGCGATCGACAGCGACGCGACATCGCTCGACGACATCCTGCGGGAGATGCGCGACACGCGCACGTCCGAGCGCCAGGGACGGCTGATCGACAGCGATTCGGCCGGTTCGATGGAAAAGAAGAAACAGGAGGGATATTTCTGATGGCACACGTTCTCACTTCACCCGACACGCTCGCGCCGGCGTCCGATCCGCGCGATGCGCGCGACCTGCACGCCGACGACGCGCAGACGCAGGACCTGCTGCGCTTCATCACGTGCGGCAGCGTCGACGACGGCAAGAGCACGCTGATCGGCCGCCTGCTCTACGAATCGAACATGCTGTTCGACGACCAGCTGACCCAGCTCGAAGCCGATTCGAAGAAAGTCGGCACGCAAGGCGGCGAACTC
Organism: Burkholderia sp. IMCC1007; assembly: GCF_027257875.1. Classification (GTDB taxonomy): domain Bacteria; phylum Pseudomonadota; class Gammaproteobacteria; order Burkholderiales; family Burkholderiaceae; genus Burkholderia. The sequence goes on along the minus strand of NZ_JAPVQY010000065.1, from coordinate 18,130 downwards.
GATTTCGCGCTCCTCGTCGACGGGCTGTCGGCCGAGCGCGAGCAAGGGATCACGATCGACGTCGCGTACCGCTTCTTCGCGACCGCGCGGCGCAAGTTCATCGTCGCCGATACGCCCGGTCACGAGCAGTACACGCGCAACATGATCACCGGCGCATCGACCGCCGATCTCGCAGTGATCCTGATCGACGCGCGCAAGGGCGTGCTCACGCAGACGCGCCGCCACAGCCATCTCGTCGCGCTGATCGGCATCAGGCGCGTCGTGCTCGCGATCAACAAGATGGACCTGGTCGACTACGATCGCGCGGTGTTCGAGCGTATCGACGCCGACTATCGCGCATTCGCCGCCGAGCTCGGTCTCGACGAAATCGTCAGCATTCCTATGTCCGCACTGCGCGGCGACAACGTGATCGCACCGAGCGCACGGATGCCGTGGTACGCGGGCCCGACGCTGATGCAGCATCTCGACACGCTGCCGCTCGTCGAGCGCGTGACGCGCGACGAACCGTTCCGGCTGCCCGTGCAATGGGTCAATCGCCCGCACCTGAACTTCCGCGGTTACGCCGGCAGCATCGCGTCCGGCGAAGTCCGCGTCGGCGAACGCGTGCGCGTGCTGCCGTCCGGCAAGGAGAGCCGGGTCGCGTCGGTGATCACGCCGGCCGGCGAAGCCGACGTCGCGCGCGCCGGCGAAGCGGTGACGCTCACGCTCGCCGACGAGATCGACATCAGCCGCGGCGACATGATCGCGCGCGCCGATGCACCGCCGGAAGTGGCCGACCAGTTCGAGGCGACGCTCGTGTGGATGCACGACGAACCGCTGCTGCCGGGCCGCCCTTACCTCGTGAAACTCGGCACGCAGACCGTCGGCGCAACCTGCGCGACGCCCAAATACAAGATCGACGTGAACACGCGCGAGCATCTCGCCGCGCGCACGCTCGCGCTGAACGAGATCGGCGTGTGCAACCTGAGCTTCGATCGGCCCGTCGCATTCGATCCGTACGACCGCAACCGCCATACCGGCGGCTTCATCGTGATCGACCGCTTCACCAACGACACGGTCGGCGCGGGGATGCTGCACTTCGCGCTGCGCCGCGCGCACAACGTGCACTGGCAGGCCGTCGACGTCGACCGCAGCGCGCGGGCGCTGCAGAAGGCGCAGACGCCGCGCATCGTGTGGCTGACCGGCCTGTCGGGCGCCGGCAAGTCGACGATCGCGAACCTCGTCGAACGGCGGCTGCATGCGCTCGGCAAGCACACGTACCTGCTCGACGGCGACAACGTGCGGCACGGGCTCAATCGCGATCTCGGCTTCACCGAGGCCGATCGCGTCGAGAACATCCGGCGCGTGGCCGAAGTCGCGCGGCTGATGCTCGATGCGGGGCTCATCGCGCTCGTGTCGTTCATCTCGCCGTTCCGCGCGGAGCGCGACATGGCGCGTGCGATGGTCGGCCCGGACGAGTTCGTCGAAGTGTTCGTCGACACGCCGCTCGCGGTCGCCGAGGAGCGCGATCCGAAGGGCCTGTACAAGAAGGCGCGCAACGGCGAGCTGAAGCACTTCACCGGCATCGACTCGCCGTACGAGCCGCCCGCGCAGCCGGAATTGCGCATCGATACGGTGACCGAATCGCCGGAAGCCGCGGCCGAGCGCATCGTCGCGTACCTGCTGCGCGAACGCACCGCCTAACCGGGACGCAGGCAACACGAGCCGTGTCGTACGGGCGCGGCCCGCGTCTACTCCGTTCGGATGACGCGGGCCGCCGGCCGGTCGGTATGCTGGTCGGGCGCATTCACCCGACCGAGGAGAACACGAGCATGCGGATCGCGCTGGCGCCCGGCGACACGGCCGCGCACGACGGTTTCGACGACGCGGCCTGGAGCGCCCGCGAGCTGAGCGCGTGGCTCACGCTCGTCTATCAGGGCCCGTCCGAAGCGACGCCGTGGGCAGGCTTTCTCGAAGCGATGCGCGTGCGGCTCGACGCAAGCTTCACGACGCTCGTGCTGCGCAATCCCGGCGGCACGCGGCGCGGGCTCATCATCAACGCGTCGCGCCACGGCCCGCTGCTGCCCGGCGAGCCGTCGTACAGCGAGCAGTTCTACGCGCTGTGCCCGTTTCTCGATCAGCCGGCCGGCCAGCTCTTCACGGCCGATGCGCTGTTCGGCGAAGCGCGGTGGCGCGAACACGACTTCTACCGGCAATACCTGCAGCCGCTCGACCTGCGCTACATCCTCGGCGCGAACCTGCGCGGCGAGCGCGGCGTCGAATGCGCGTTCTTCGTGAGCCGCGCGCACGGCGGCCGCGAGTTCGGCCCGGCCGAGCGCGCGCAAGTCGCGACGCTGCTGCCGCACCTGCAGCGCGCGGTCGAACTGCACGCCGCGCTCGACGTGCTCGATGCCGAACGCGCGCTGTACGCGGGCACCGTCGACAGGCTCGATGTCGGCACCGCGATCGTCGACGAGGACGGTCGCGTGATCAAGCGCAACCGCATCGCCGAGCGGCTGATCGAGCAGCAGGACGGCCTGTGCCTGTGCCAGGAACGGCTCCATGCGTCGTGCCCGCTCGACGAGCGCCGGCTGCAGAAGGCGCTGCAGGCCGCGCTCGAGCATTTCCGCGCGGGTGCGCTCGCGCGCATCGAGGCCACCACGCTGTCGCGGCCCGGCGGCGCGATGCCGTTGAACGTGCTGCTGCGCCCGCTCGCGCCCTATCGCGGCGCGCAAGACCGCCAGCACCGGCCGGCCGTCGCGGTCTTCATCCGCGATCCGGCGGCATCGCCGCAGACGTCGCGCGACATGCTGCACCGGCTGTTCCGGCTGACGCCGATGGAAACCGAGATCGCGCTGCTGCTCGTCGACGGGCTGACGCTCGACGAGGCGGCCGCCGCGACCGGCATCACGAAGAACACCGCCCGCGCGCACCTGCGCGGGATCTTCGCGAAAACGGGCGCGACGCGGCAGGCCGTGCTCGTGAAGACGCTGCTCAACAGCGTCGTGTCGATGGCGTAACGGGCGACACGCCGCGGGCTTGCGGCGCATCCGGGCGGCGGCCAGCGGGTGTTGGCGCGCCGATGTCATACGTCATCAGATGTGATCCTTCCCCAAACGGCCTCATGGCATTCCCGATATCCATGTGATTTTGGGGTAAACCCGCGACCTCATGGACCAATCTCCGGCGTACCATGTCGTACGACAACATACTACTCATTCATTACCTCAACGTCGACACGGGCTTGCGCCCGTTCGCCGCCCGACCGGAGACTCCTTTGACCTCGCCCGCCCTGCCCGGCCGCGACCCGCTCGCGTCCGCCGTCTCGAAAGTGAAGTGGCACGTGCTGCCGCTCGTGCTGATCATGTTCATCGCGAACTACATCGACCGCGTGAACGTCGGCTTCGTCGACCGCCATCTCGAAGCGTCGATCGGCATCGGCGCGGCCGCGTACGGGCTCGGCGCCGGCCTGTTCTTCGTCGGCTACGCGCTGTTCGAAGTGCCGTCCAACCTGTTGATGCAACGCTACGGCGCGCGCGTCTGGCTCGCGCGGATCATGGCGACGTGGGGCATCGTCGCGGCCGCGATGGCGTTCGTGTGGAACGACACGTCGTTCTATGCGCTGCGCTTCCTGCTCGGCGCGGCCGAGGCCGGCTTCTTTCCCGGCGTCGTGCTGTACCTGTCGCAATGGCTGCCGCCGCAGGAGCGCGGCAAGGCGATGGCGATCTTCCTCGGCGGCTCCGCGTTCGCGTCGGTGCTGTCCGGGCCGGTGACCGGCGCGCTGCTGTCGATCCACGGCTTCGGCCTGCAGGGCTGGCAGTGGATGTTCCTGATCGAAGGGCTGTTCTCGGTCGCGCTGTGCGGCGCGAGCTGGCTGCTGCTGAAATCGCACATCAGCGACGCGATGTGGCTCACCGCCGACGAACGCACGGCACTGCAGAACGCGCTCGACGAAGAGCGTGCGATCCGCGACGGGCGCTCGAAACTGCACGTGTCGGCCGCCACGCTGCTGCGCGACCCGCAGATCGTGCTGTTCTGCTTCCTGTATTTCTCGATTCAGCTGACGATCTACGCGGCCACCTTCTGGCTGCCGACGATCATCCGCAAGATGGGCGGCCTCACCGATTTCCAGGTCGGCCTGTACAACACGATTCCGTGGATGATCGCGATCGGCGCGATGTACGGCTTCGCGGTGCTGTCGTCGAAATGGAAGCATCCGCAGCGCTGGCTGTCGTTCGCGCTCGTGCTCGCCGCATGCGGGCTGTTCGCGTCGACGTCGCACGATCCGGTCTGGTCGTTCGCGTCGATCTGCTTCGCCGCGCTCGGCTTCAAGGCTGCGTCGTCGCTGTTCTGGCCGATTCCGCAGGGCTACCTCGATACCCGCGTGGCCGCGGCCGTGATCGCGCTGATCAACTCGATCGGCAACCTCGGCGGCTTCGTCGCGCCGACGGCGTTCGGCTATCTGAAGCAACATACGGGTTCGATCACGGGCGGGCTGTATGCGCTCGCGATCGCGTCCGTCGTCGCCGCGGTCGCCGCGCTGTTCGCGCGCACGCACCGGCGCGGCGATCCGCCGCGCGGCCTGCCGGCCGACGCGTCCTTCACGAATGCTTCGATGCTCCGCCATGCCGAACACTGACCGCCTGACCGTCGTCGTTTCGAATGCCACCGACGGCGACCTCGCCACGTTCTCGCTCACGCCCGACGGCGCGCTCGCGCCGCTCGCCCGCTACCCGGCCGGCGACGTCGCGATGCCGATCGCCGTGCAACCCGACCGCGCGCGCCTCTACGTCGCGACGCGCGGCGAGCAGCCTACGATCGTCGCGTTCCGCGTCGCGGCCGCGACCGGTGCGCTCGCGCGCATCGGTACGACCGCGATCGATGCAAGCCACGCGTACCTGTCGCTCGACCGCAGCGGCCGGTGGCTGCTCGGCGCGTCGTACGGCGGCAGCTCGCTGAGCCTCTACGATGCCGCGCGCATGCGCGACGGCGACGGCGCGCAGCTGCAGGTCGCGGACGGCATCGCGAATGCGCATGCGGTCGTCGTGTCGCCGGACAATCGCTTCGCCTACGTGAGCTCGCTCGGCTCGGACCGCATCTTCACGTTCGCGCTGGTCGAGGATGCCGGCGGCCTGCGTGCGCTCGAACATGGCGAAACGCGCGTGCCGGGCGGCTTCGGCCCGCGTCACCTGCGCTTCGCACACGACGGCCGCACGCTCGTCGTGGTCAGCGAATTCGTCGCGACGCTCGCCACTTTCCCGCGCGATGCCGACAGCGGCCGCCTCGGCGATGCCCACGTAAGCGTGCGCCACCCTGCCGTCGCGAGCCTCGCGCAAGGTCATGCGCGCCCGCCTGCGCCGGACGAGCCTTCCGTATGGGCCGCCGACGTACACCTCACCCCGGACGAGCGCCTCGCGTACGTCAGCGAACGCACGTCGAGCCAGTTGCTCTGCTATCGCCGCAACGCGGACGGCACGTTCGAACCCGCGCACGCGACGGCCACCGAAACGCAGCCGCGCGGCTTCGCGATCGATCCGTCGGGACGCTGGCTCGTCGCGTGCGGCGAGCAGTCGGAATATGTGTCGGTGTATGCAATCGCGCCGGACGACGGCACGCTGACGCCGCATGCGCGCGTGCCGGGCGGCCGCGGGGCGAACTGGGTGGCGATCGTCTGAGCGTCTGATCGTCCGAATCGATTCATCGTCTGATCGATTGTTCAGCTGGCGCGCGGCATCCGGGATGGACAGGGTCATGCGGCGGACTCCGGAGCGATTTCGGCGGATTGTAGGGTCGCCGGCCCGCAATGACGCCCGCAGCACACTCTGGCCACGCGGCGCGGGTTCGCCCGCCGGTGCGCCGTCCAAGGTGGCCCAAAATAACACCATCATTGGCACCGGCGGCCCTCGCGCGCGCTCCGGTGCGCGCCTATGCTTGTCACATCGGCATTGCACCCTACGCTTTCCGCCCGGATTCCGCTCGATGAGCCAACCTGCACGAACCGTCTTTCGCAACGACGCCGACAAGGTCGCGTACGTGCGCCGCGAGGTCAATGCCGCGAGCGATGCGATTCGCGCGCGTTTTCCGCTGCTCGACCGCCAGAACGCTGTCGGGGCGAGCGTGATGGCCGTGTCGGTGAGCGCGATGCTCGCGATCGCGTGGCTGTATGCGCGCGGTGCGATCGCGTGGTACCTCGCGCTGCCGCTTGCCGCATTCGTCACGTCGCTGATCCACGAGCTCGAGCACGACCTGATCCACCTGATGTACTTCAAGAAGACGCCGTGGGCCTATCACCTGATGATGGCGCTGTGCTGGCTCACGCGGCCGGGCACGATCAACCCGTGGACGCGGCGGCGCATGCACCTGCATCACCACAAGGTGTCGGGTGGCGAATCGGATCTCGAGGAATACGGCATCACCAACGGCGAACGCTGGGGCGTGAAGCGGCTGCTGATGATCGCGGACGGGATGCTCGCCGTCGTGCTGCGGCCCGACGCGATGCGCCGCAAGGTCAGGCAGTACGTCGCCGCGCAGCAGGTGCAGGACGCGGCCGAGCGCGCGCAGTTGCGTGTCGAACAGGTTTCGTCGTACATGCCGATCGGCCACGGGTACTACGCGCTGTGGCACGCGTTCATCGTGTATCACGCCGCCCTGTTCGCGCTGCATGCGTTCGGCTATACGCCGAGCGTGCCGGCGATCGTCGAGCGCGTGATGCGCGTCGTCGATTTTCTTGCGGTCGTGTGGCTCGGGCCGAACTTCGTGCGCAGCTTCTGCATCAACTTCGTCAGCTCGAACATGCATTACTTCGGCGACATCGATTCGCGCAACGTGATCCAGCAGACGCAGGTGCTCGATCCGTGGTGGCTGCTGCCGTTCCAGCTGTTCTGCTGCAACTTCGGCAGCACGCACGCGATTCATCACTTCGTGGTGCGCGATCCGTTCTACATCCGCCAGCTGACCGCGCGAACCGCGCATGCGGCGCTGCGGAAAGTTGGCGTGCGGTTCAACGATGTCGGTACGTTCAAGCGCGCGAATCGCTGGGGCGCGTATGGTCCTGTTGGTCCTGTTGGTCCTGTTGGTCCTGTTGGTCCTGTTGGTCCTGTTGGTCCTGTTGGTCCTGTTGCTCCTGTTGCTCCTGTTGGTCCCGTTCGTCCGGTTCGCGCAGCGCGCGGCGGCCAGCGGATCGACGCGTAACGGCGGCCGCGTGCGGCGCGTGCCGGCGCGCCGCTGCTGTCAAGCGTTCCGACTGTCTCGCATCAGTCGCCGATCGGCAGCATCGGCCCGTGCCCGCGGATCCACGCCCAGTTCGCGAGTTCGGCCATTTCCTTGTCGCCGCGGCTGTCGCCGTACGCGAACAGTTTCGCGGGCGGCTGATTCCGCCACCAGCCGCGCAAGCGCACGACCTTCTGCGGCCCCCAGCAGTTCTCGCCGTTCAGCCGTCCGGTGAACACGCCGCGCTCGAACGCGAGGTGCGTCGCGAGCACCGTGTCGATGCCGGCCGTCTTCGCCCACTTCTCCAGATACAGCGACGGCGACGCGCTGACCAGCACGACTTCATGCCCGCGCGCCTGATGCTCGCGAATCCGCTCGAGCATTTCCGGTCGCACGAGGTTCGGTAGATAGCCGTCGACGAACCGGCTCGCCAACGCATCGAGCGCGTCCTCGCGAATCGGCCCGAACGCGAACCACGCGAACTTCGCCTTCGCGTCGCCGCGCGACAGCAGCCCGGCCTTCATCGCGACGATCCACGGCAGCGCGCGCAGGCCGGCCCACGCGAAACGCGGCGTGCCGACCGCGTAGCGGACGAAGTGACGGAAGCTGTCGGTAGTCGTGATGGTGCCGTCGAAATCGAAGGCGGCGACGATGCGGTCGGTCATGGAGAGACGGGGAAGCAGTGAGATGCCCGGGAAGATAGCAGAATCGCGCCGGTCCGCGCGAAACGGCGCGGTGCCGCACGGCTCGCGCAGCGAATGCGCGTGCCGGAGCGCGCGCGTTCGTGCGGTTCGTGCGGTTCGTGCGGTTCGTGCGGTTCGTGCGGTTCGTGCCGCCGTTCGTGCCGTTCGTGCCGTTCGTGCCGTTCGCTCAGCGCTGCGGCCGCGCTGCCAGCGCCGCCGGCAGCACGACGTTCATCAGGTGATCGGCGCGCGACAGCAGATCGGTCACGCGCTCGTCGAGCCCGCGCAGTTGCGCGGGCTGCATCCGGATCTGCTGGACGGCCTGCCCGACGATATTGCGACGGTCGAACAGCGTGCGCTCGATACCGGTGTCGTCCGGTGCGCGCACGACGTCCGACACCGCACTCAGCGCCGCGAGCACGACCACGAGGCTTTCTTCCGCATGACGGACCTTCGCGGCGAGTGCCTCGGTGCGGCGCGGGAAAAAGCCGAGCGATTGCTTGAGCGCGCCGAGCGCCGCGCGGTAGTCGACATGGCTGGACGCCGTACCGAACCAGCGTTCGAACATGCCGGTCTTGCGCGTTGCCTGCGCGAGCATCCCGGCCATCATGTCGGCCGCGCCGAGTTCGTTGAATTCGCGCGTCGTCGCCGCGACTGCTTCGACGAGATTGCCCGCCGCCTCCAGCGCCCCGTCGCCGATCGTCGCGACGGTCGCGAGCTTGAGCGGCACCAGTTGCCGGATGTGCCGCTCGATGCGCGGCGCGTAGTCGGGATAGAGCGTCGGAAAGCTGGCCTGCGCGGCGCGGAAGCACGCTTCGAGCTGCGAATGGTTCGACTCGCCGAACAGCGCGCGGCCGACCGCATCGGCGGGCGCTGTACGCACGGCTTGATCGGACGCGGGCGCCGGCCCGAAATCGAGCGCCTGCGGCGTGGGCCGCTCGGACGCACGCGCGACCGGCGCACCGGGCGCGGCCGGCGTGTCGAACGCAAGACGCCCGGGCGTGCGCTCGGGCGTCGTATCGAACTCGAGCCGCTTCGGCTCGTCGGACGGATTCGTCATCGCTGCTTCCTGCGCGGCGCGGCGGTGTTCCGCACGCCGGGCTGCCGCCAGTCAGACCACGCCGCCGTACGCGCGCACGAAATCGCCGAGGCCGCGGTTGTAGCCGGCGCCGACCGCCTTGAACATGAAGTGCCCGTCGCGACGATAGAAACTGCCCACCTGCACCGACGTCTCCATCGAGAAATCTTCCTCGAGCGCATACTTCGCGATCACCGCGCCCGACACCTCGTCGGCGATCTGGATGTAGCTGTTGCGAACCTGGCCGAAGTTCTGGCGACGCGCTTCGGCCTGATCGATCGTCACCACCACCGAGATTTCCTCGACGTCGGCCGCGAGCTTCGTCATGTCGATGAAGATGATTTCGTCGTCGCCGTCGCCGCTGCCCGTGCGGTTGTCGCCGCTATGCACGACGCCCAGGCACTTCGATGCGGGCATCCCGCGCTTCGGGAAATCGTCACCCGGCTGGATGAAGGTTTCCTTGCGGTCCATCGTGCGCACTTCGCTGTTGTAGAACACGAAGTGCTGATCCGAGATCAGCTTCGGGTAGCTCTGCGCGTCGTACTTGCACAGGAACACCGACACGTCGAGATCGAAATCCGTGCCCGTGTCCGTCGCGTTCGCATCCCAACCGAGACCGATGCGGAATTTCTGCGTGCCGGGCGCTTCCTTCGACAGGTTGACGCGACCGCCTTTCGACAAATTGATCATCTGAACCTCTTCTGCTGGAACCGCCGTTGCGCCGGCGGCAATGCCGGGCCGCGCCGTGCGGCCCCTTGATGACGTTGTGCGTGTGCTGCGGGTGTGCTGCGGGTGTGCTGCGCTACTCGCCTGCGACCGCAGTCCGGTCTTCCCTGCGCTGCGCGACGATCGACGACCACACCGCCGCCGCGATCATCGCCGCGCCGATCAGGCCCGTGACGACCTCGGGCACGTCGAACTTCACGCCGAGGAACATGATCGTCGCGAGCGCGCCGATCGCCCAGAACGCGCCGTGTTCGAGATAGCGATACTGCGCGAGCGTGCCCTTCTTCAGCAGCACGAGCGTCATTTCCCGGATGTAGGCCGCGCCGACGCCGAGGCCGAGTGCGATCAGGAAGATGTTGTTCGACAGCGCGAAGGCACCGATCACGCCGTCGAAGCTGAACGACGAATCGAGCACTTCCAGATACATGAAACCCGCAACGCCTTCGCGCACCACGCGCGTGCCCGTGTTCTCGCCGCCGACCAGATCGCCCACGCCGTGCGCGATCACGAAGCCGATCACGCCGAACGCGCCCGCGAGCAGGAAGCTGACCTGCTCGGCCGCCGGCACGTAGAACGACGCGATGATCACGATCGCGAGCGTCAGCGCGACTTCCAGCGCGGTGATGCGGCCGAGGTGGCGCATCGGGCCTTCGAGGAAGCCGATCCAGTGCTCGTCCTTCTCGGCGTCGAGCATGAACTTGAAGAACACCATCAGCAGGAACGCGCCGCCGAACGCCGACACCTCGTGATGTGCGGACGTCAGCACCGCCGCGTACTTGTCCGGCGATTCGACCGCGAGCGTCAGCGCATCCCACAGGCCGATGTGGCCGATCACCGCGACGATCAGCAGCGGGAACACGAGCCGCATGCCGAACACCGCGACCGGCAGGCCGAACACCATGAAGCGGTTGCGCCACTTCTCCGACCAGTTCTTGAGCACCGATGCGTTGACGACCGCGTTATCGAGCGACAGTGAAATTTCGAGCACGCACAGGACTGCGACGATCAGCATGTCCTTCACGCCGCCGAGGAGATAGGCCGCGATCAGCGCGAGCACCGTGAGCGACAACGGGATCTTGAAGTCTTTCAACATGATGGGGTAACCGGGTTCAGAAAAAGGGATTGGCGGGGCGCGCTCATTTCGCGCGCACCCAGTCGCAGAATTCCTGCGTGATCAGCTGTTCGTAGATCTGTTCGTCGCTCACGTCGAGCGATTCCAGGTGCAGGAAGCCGACGTTCGGCATCTCGTCGGCGACTTCCGCGAGAAAGCCAAATTCGCTTGGGTCGCCGACGCCGACGAGCGACCAGTACAGCGGGAAGTGCTGCGACTCGGCCAGCAGCTGACGCACGCGCTTGCGGTCGTTCTTCGGGTTCTGGCCGTCGGTGACGAACAGCACCCACGCGGGCAGATGGCCGTTCACCGGCGCGGACGCGGCCGGCGCGGGCGTGTCGTCCGCGCCGCCGAACAGCCGGCTCAGAAAGCCGCGCTTTTCTTCGCGCTTGGGTTCCGGCGCGCGGAAGAAGAAGTCGACGATGTCGTTCATCACCGGCGCGTACTGCGTGCCGCCCCACTTGTCGATCCGTGCGTTGAGCACGTGGTCGGAAATGTACGAACCGTAGTTTTCCGGCGTCGCGGTCGGCAGGCGGTTGTAGCCTTCGGTGAAGGTCCACGTATCGACTTCGCCGTTGTCGTCGAATTTCAGCGCGATGCCGAGGATCCGGTCGTGCGTCTCCTGGATCACCCCCGACTGGTAAAGCGGCTTCGCGGAACCCGAGATGTCGAGCGCCGCGCCGACGCGCACGACCGCCGGCTTCAGGATCTGGCGTTTTTCGAGGACGATCGCGACCTTCGCCGCGCGTTTCTCAAGCGTAATCATGCGGTGTTCTCTCGGTTCTCTTGGTTGTTAGTTTTGCCTCGGAGCGAATCGGGTGATCAGGTCCTGTTCGAGCCGGCGCAGGCGCGGCGCGTCCTGCTCGCGCTGGCGGCGGCCGTCGGCGATGATCTGCGTGATGTCGTCGAACGCGCCGAACAGCTGCTGCTGCGCGTATTCGAACGTGTCGGTCGAAATCACCGGACGCTGGCCGAGCTTCGCGACTTCCTGCGCGTTCTGTCGATTCAGGTCGGCCTGCGCGCGGATCGCCTCGTCGGCCGCGTCGTACGTCGCGTTCGCGAGCGCCGCCGCGCGCTTCGTGCTGAGTTGCTCGAGGTAGAGCGCGAACGCGTTGGTCCACGCGGGAATCAGCACGGTCTTGATCGTCATGAACTTCGACGTCAGCGTGCGTTTCTGGTCCTGCTCCATCCGGATCTGCGGCGCGAGCTGCTTCGACATCAGCATCGCGCGGTCGAGATCGTCGAGCTTGCTTTCGAGCGCGTCGACCTTGCGCTTCACGTCGAGCAGGCGCTGCGCGGCGAACGCGTCGTCCGCCGGCTGCTGGCCGGCGGCGAGATGCGCACGCAGCGCCGCGAGCGCCGTTTCGCCGTGTGCCTTCGCGTGCGCGAGCTCCTGGTGCAGCGCGTAGTTGTCGGTGTACATGCGCTCGAGCTCGTCGATGCCGGCCTTCTGCCGCTGCGCATGCGTCTCGAGTTCGACGACGAGCGTATCCATCCGCTTGCTCACCGACTCGTACTGCGACAGCAGCTTCTCCTTGGTCGAGCGGAACAGCCGCGTGACCTGCGTGAGCAGCCCGCCCTTGTCGGCGCCGCGCGGGTCGAGCCCCTTCGCGGTCGCGATCAGCGCGTTGAGCTTGTCGCCGAACTGGTCGGCATCCGACGCGCGCACGCTCGTGAGAATCCGCTGCGAGAAAGCAGCGATTCGCGTGCCCTGCGTCGCGCCGAGCTGGTCGATCTCGTCGATGGTGATCAGGCGCACGTTGTCCGGCACGGGGGCGGCCGGCGCGACGGGGGCGACGGGAACGGCGACGGGAGACGAAGACGGGGTGGCAGGACGATCGCTGACCGCATCGGATTTCTTGTCATCGAATAGCGGCTTCATGTGGCTACCACATTCCTTTTTTGCTTCTGTTGCGTGTTGTCGTGCGCGCGGCGCGCATCCGATTGCCGTCGTGCTCTCTCACGGGCGGCAGACGGACAATAAATGCCGTGGCCCCATTGCGTCAAGGGAACGAATTCTTTCATATTCCATTCATTTTGTAATCAGGCATCGCGATACGTCGGCCGGGCAACGCCGCCCCTGCGGCCATCTACCGCCACCGCGCGGGATTGCGGCCCGCCCAAGCTTACATGTCAGATCAATATGAAATGAAAATGAAATAACCGAATTTTGGGTGATTTCGGGCGACCTGGACGCCGTCGACCACCGCCGCGCCGACCGACCAAGGGTCATCGAGCCTGCCCGCGGAACGGACCGACGGGGGTGAGACGAACGACATCAACTGGTCACGAATTGTGAAATTGCGCCGTCCGTCCATGTGCACGAATGCCGCGCTGACATGGGAATCGCCGGGACTTCACGAGCGTAGGCAGCATGACGCGGACATCGCACCGGTCGGACATCGCGCGCGCAGCGCCAGCAGACCCTCCGACAGGAGTCCCGGTCGACGACGTTGCGCGCAACCATGCGCAACGTCGCGAACAAGCCGTACTGGTCGTCGGCGATCGGCGGGCATCTGACGCGGGGCGCTCGGCGCTCGGTGTGGCTGTCGATGACGACGGATTTCTGACGCGCGGGCGCAGACCCTCTGCGCGCGCCGCGGCGGGTGGGTGCCGGTCGGCGTCGACGGGTCGTTGAAAGGGGGTGGCGAGGGGCCGCCAGAGTTTGCTATACTCTCGGTCTTCCGGAGAGATGGATGAGTGGTTTAAGTCGCACGCCTGGAAAGCGTGTATAGGTTAATCGCCTATCGGGGGTTCGAATCCCCCTCTCTCCGCCAGACATACTGAAAAGCCCCGCAGAATCAATGTTCTGCGGGGCTTTTTCTTTATCGCTCGCCGAGCACCGGCTTTGCGCCGGCCGACGACAAATGCCACGCCGCCAGAATCGGTCGCGCCCCGCCGCCGCGACAGGCGCTGTTCCAGCGCGAACGAACGCCGTCAGCCCAGGTCCCTTCTTATCCGCCAACGCTCCACTTGCGAACGCGGCAGCATGGTCGTTGACCATATCGACCACGCAACAATGATGATCCTTCTTCAGGTGCGGTCTGTTCGAACGTCGCCGCTCCTCCCCCTCACGGATGCCGAATGTAATCCACCAACGCCCGCGTATATTCATCCGGCGGCCGATCGAGCAAGCTCACCGCAATCGCCACCGCAAACCCGGCCGGCACCCCGAACACGCCCGAACTGATCGGCTCGATCCCGAACCACGTCCGCCCGGCAAACCCCGTAAGCTGCGTGAAATACGGATACGTCGACACGATGTAATACACACAAACGGCGAGCCCCGTCACCATTCCGGCGAGCGCGCCGCGCGTCGTCGTCCGTTTCCAGAACACCCCGAGCACCAGCACCGGAAAGAAGCTCGACGCCGCAAGTGAAAACGCGGCCCCCACCAGAAACAGAATCTTCCCCGTATTGAGCGACGCGACATACGACGCGAACAGCGCGACGCCGAGCAGCAGCACCTTCGAGATCGTCACGCGCCGCTGGCTCGACGCATCCGGCGCGACCATGCAGTAATAGACGTCGTGCGACAACGCATTCGCGATCGTCAGCAACAAGCCGTCCGCGGTCGACAGCGCCGCGGCCAGCGCGCCCGCAGCGATCAACCCCGACACGACATACGGCAACCCCGCGATCTCCGGCGCGGCGAGCACGACCATGTCCGGCTGCATCTGGATTTCCGACCAGTGCACGATGCCGTCGCGAATCACCTCGACGACACTGATCAGGTCGGGTTCGAAGTGATGCCACTGCGTGACCCACGCGGGCAATTCGGCGATCGGCCGCCCGACGAGGTTCGCAAGAATCTCGTACTTGATCATCACCGCGAGCACCGGCACGCTCAGGTAGAACAGCGCGATGAAGAACAGCGTCCACCCGACCGAACGGCGCGCGGACGCGACCGACGTCGTCGTGTTGTAGCGCGTCAGGATATGCGGCAGGCTCGCGGTGCCGAGCGACAGGCACAACAACAGCGCGAGGAAATTCCGCTCGCGCGGCTTGCGTTCGTCGTCGCTCGCGGCGGGAAACGGCTCGTGCATCGGCACCGGCGGCTCGGCGCGCGCAAGCAGATCGTCGCGCGCCTGCGTCCATGCGACGCGCGCCGCCGTCGGGTCACGCGGGAAATCGGCCAGTTCGTGCTCGCGCTGGTTGATCTCACGCAGCGGACCGTTATGGCGCCGGAGGTCGGCAAGCTGGTCGACGAGTTGCCGGCGCGCATCCGCATACGACGCCGGCAAGCGGTCCAGCTGCGTCTGGATGACCGCGGCCTGTCGCCGATACGCATCGCGCACCTGCTGCTCGTCGGCCGCGTCGCGCACTTGCGCCTCACGCGCCGCCACCCGCTCCATCAGCTTCCCGTAATTGAACTGCGGCACCGGCCCGAGCCCGTTCTTCATCGCGATCAACGACACCGGTATCAGGATCGCGCTGATCAGGATGATGTACTGCGCGACCTGCGTCCACGTGACCGCGCGCATCCCGCCGAGAAACGAGCACACGAGAATGCCGGCGAGCCCGCAGAAGATGCCGATCGCGAAATCGACGCCGATGAAGCGCGTCGCGATCAGCCCGATCCCCTGGATCTGCGCGACCAGATAGACGAACGAGCACAGGATCGCCGCGCCGGCCGCGAGCGCGCGCACGGCGGTGCTCGAAAAGCGCGTGCCGAGAAAGTCGGGAATCGTGTAGCGCGCGAGCTTGCGCACATATGGCGCCAGCAGAAACGCGACGAGGCAGAAGCCGCCCGTCCACCCCATCACGTAGGCCAGCGCATCGTAGCCGGTTGCGTAAAGCGAGCCGGCGAGTCCGATGAACGACGCGGCCGACAGCCAGTCGGCCGCGGTCGCCATCCCGTTGAACGCGGACGGCACGCGCCGCCCGGCCACGTAGTATTCGACGAGATCGGACGTGCGCGACAACAGCCCGATCACCGCATACACGGCGATCGGCACGAACAGGAACACGTAGCCGATCCACACGCCGGCGCCGGTCGCGCGCTCGATCCGCCACAGCAACGCGATGAAGCCGAGAAAGCCGAGCGTGTAGAGCGCGTACGCGCGAATCAGTCGATGCGTCAGCATGGCTCAGCGAGCATCGTCCGCAGCCGCGGCATGGTCGTCATACGCGCGGCGCAGCGTGCGATCCGCGCGCTGCATCAGGCCGATGTAGACGACGATCAGCACCAGATACATGAGAATCGCGCCTTGCGCGCCGACGTAGAACGGCAGGCTGAAACCGGCGAAGCGGATGCCCGCGAGCGCGGGCGCGAAGAACGGCACGACGAACGACACCGTAAAGCCGATCGCCATCAGCACCGCGATCAGCGCGACGTTGAAGCGCCAATAGCGCGCATGGGCACGCGCAAGCGGTTCGGGAACGGGCGGCGGCACGGCGCGCGCCGGACGGGACGAAACGGTCATGCCGTTATTTAGCAAAAAGCCCCTGCGCGGGCAATCGGGATTGCCGCGCAGGGGCTCGTACGCGCAATGCGCGCAACGGGCGCGATCAGCGCACTTCCGCGAGCTGATCGAGGATCGCCGGGTTCTCGAGCGTGGACGTGTCCTGCGTGATCGCCTCGCCCTTCGCGAGCGAGCGCAACAGGCGCCGCATGATCTTGCCCGAGCGCGTCTTCGGCAGGTTGTCGCCGAAGCGGATGTCCTTCGGCTTCGCGATCGGCCCGATCTGCTTGCCGACCCAGTCGCGCAACGACTTCGCGAGCGCAGCCGCTTCTTCGCCTTCCGGACGCGAACGCTTGAGCACCACGAACGCGACCACCGCCTCGCCCGTCGTGTCGTCCGGGCGGCCCACCACCGCCGCTTCGGCAACCAGCTCGTGCGAGACCAGCGCCGACTCGATCTCCATCGTGCCGAGCCGGTGACCGGACACGTTCAGCACGTCGTCGATCCGGCCCATGATCGTGAAGTAGCCGGTGTCCTTGTCGCGCACGGTGCCGTCGCCGGCCAGGTACAGCCGCCCGCCGAGTTCCTCGGGGTAATAGCTCTTCTTGAAGCGCTCCGGGTCGCCCCAGATCGTGCGGATCATCGCCGGCCACGGACGCTTGACGACGAGAATCCCGCCTTGCCCGTTCGGCACGTCCTGGCCCGTCTCGTCGACCACTGCGGCCATGATGCCCGGCAGCGGCAGCGTGCACGAACCCGGCACCGTCGGCGTCGCGCCCGGCAGCGGCGTGATCATGTGGCCGCCGGTTTCGGTCTGCCACCACGTGTCGACGATCGGGCAGCGCTCCTGGCCGACGTGCTTGTGGTACCACATCCATGCTTCCGGATTGATCGGCTCGCCGACCGTGCCGATGATGCGCAGGCTCGACAGGTCGTAGCTCTTCGGGTGGACCTTGTCGTCGGCTTCGGCCGCCTTGATCAGTGAACGGATCGCGGTCGGCGCGGTGTAGAACACGGTGACCTTGTGGTCGCCGATCATCTTCCAGAAGCGGCCGGCGTCCGGATAGGTCGGCACGCCCTCGAACACGACCTGCGTGCCGCCGCATGCGAGCGGCCCGTACGTGATGTACGTGTGGCCCGTGACCCAGCCGATGTCGGCCGTGCACCAGAACACGTCGTCGGGTTTCCAGTCGAAGGTCCACTTCATCGTCTGCGCGGCCCACAGCAGGTAGCCGCCCGTGCTGTGCTGCACGCCCTTCGGCTTGCCGGTCGAGCCTGACGTATACAGGATGAACAGCGGATGCTCGGCGCCGACCCATTCCGGTGCGCACGTGTCGGACTCGGCATCGGTCAGCTCGTGCATCCACAGGTCGCGCTCGCCGTGCCAGTCGATCTTGCCGCCGGTGCGGCGATAGACGATCACGCTCTTGACGGCCTCGCAGCCGCCCATCGCGATCGCTTCATCGGCGATGCTCTTGAGCGGCAGCGTCTTGCCGCCGCGCGCCTGTTCGTCGGCGGTGATCAGCGCAACGGCGCCGACGTCGACGAGCCGCTCGTTCAGCGATTTCGCGGAGAAGCCGCCGAACACGACCGAGTGCGTCGCGCCGATGCGTGCGCAGGCCTGCATCGCGACGATGCCTTCGACCGACATCGGCATGTAGATGACGACGCGATCGCCCTTCGCGATCCCGCGTTTCTTCAGCGCATTCGCGAAGCGCGACACGCGGGCGAGGAGGTCGGCATAGGTGACGCGCGTGACGGTGCCGTCGTCGGCCTCGAAGATCACCGCGACGCGCTGGCCGTTGCCGGCTTCGACGTGGCGGTCGAGGCAGTTGTACGACGCGTTGAGCTCGCCGTCGTCGAACCATTTGTAGAACGGCGCGTCGCTCTCGTCGAGCACCTTGGTGAACGGCTTGTGCCAGCTGAGGCCTTCGCGTGC
>NZ_JAPVQY010000064.1 GCF_027257875.1 Burkholderia sp. IMCC1007 | reverse complement strand
TGCGCGCCGGGCCCGCTGCGCCCGCCCGCGGCGTGCCGGCGGCGGCCGCGCTCGTCCCGGTTGCGCGCGCCGGCGTCAGCGTCGAAGGAGGCATGTCGTTTCTCGCCATCGCGCTCAGAAGTTCTTCTTCAGGTCCATGCCCTGATACATCGACGCGACGAGCTCGCCGTAGCCATTGAACATCAGCGTCTTGCGCTTCGGCGTGAAGAAGCCGTCGTCGCCGATCCGCCGCTCGGTCGCCTGGCTCCAGCGCGGATGATCGACGTTCGGATTCACGTTCGAATAAAAGCCGTATTCGTTCGGTGCATACGTGTTCCAGCTCGTCTTCGGCTGCTTGTCGACGAAGCGGATCTTCACGAGCGACTTCGCGCTCTTGAAGCCGTACTTCCACGGCACGACGATCCGCACCGGCGCGCCGTTCTGGTTCGGCAACACCTGGCCATAGACACCCATCGTCAGCAGCGTCAGCGGATGCATCGCCTCGTCCATCCGCAGCCCTTCGGCGTACGGCCAGTCGAGCACGGGCGTCGACAGGCCCGGCATCTGTGACGGGTCGGCCAGCGTGACGAACTGCACGTATTTCGCGTTGCCGGTCGGCTGCACGCGCTTGATCAGCTCGGACAGCGGCACGCCGATCCACGGGATCACCATCGACCAGCCCTCGACGCAGCGCAGCCGGTATACGCGCTCTTCGAGCGGCGCGAGCTTCAGCAACTCGTCGAGATCGAATACCTTCGGGTGCAGCACCTCGCCTTCGACGCTCACGCGCCACGGACGCGGCCTGAGCATGCCCGCATTCTGCGCCGGGTCGCCCTTGTCGGTGCCGAATTCGTAGAAGTTGTTGTAGGACGTGATGTCCTTGAACGGCGTCACCTTGTCGGCCGCGACGAACTTCGCGTTGGTTTTCGCCGCGAGCTTCGCCGCGCGGGCGTCGGGAGAAGCATAGGCGGCGAACGCCGCACCGCTCGTGCCGAGCAATCCGCCCACGGCCGCCATACCGGCAGCCTGCAGCACGCGCCGCCGGTTCTCGAACATCGCGCGCGGCGTAATGTCGCTTTGCGCGATGTCGCTGCCGGTCAGCAGCGTGCGCAAAGGGTGTTTGATCCACATCGTGCGGCTCCTCGTGCGTGCGCGGCGCGCATGCTTCATGAGCGTTCGACCCGGCCCGTCATGCGCCGTTCGACGCGTGGGCCGCCCGCTCGTTACCAAAGAAAAACCGCCGGGCACGCAGTGCGCCGGCGGTCGTTTGTCGGACCAGCATCGGAAATCTTACAGCTTGCCGTAGCTGTGCAGCCCGGACAGGAACATGTTGACGCCGAGGAACGCGAACGTCGTCACGAGCAGGCCCGTGAGCGCCCACCATGCGGCGACCGTGCCACGCAGGCCCTTCATCAGGCGCATGTGCAGCCATGCCGCATAGTTGAGCCACACGATCAGCGCCCAGGTTTCCTTCGGGTCCCAGCTCCAGTAGCCGCCCCATGCTTCGGCGGCCCACAGCGCGCCGAGGATCGTCGCGATCGTGAAGAACGCGAAACCGACCGCGATCGACTTGTACATCACGTCGTCGAGCACCTCGAGCGTCGGCAGACGATCGGCGAGCACGCCACGCTCCTTCATCAGGTACGCGACCGACACCATCGCCGACAGCGCGAAGCTGCCGTAGCCGATGAAGTTCGCCGGCACGTGGATCTTCATCCACCAGCTCTGCAGCGCCGGCACGAGCGGCTGGATCTGCTGCGCATCGCGCGCAACCGAGTACCACATCAGGAAGCCGACGGCGGCGCTGATCACCAGCAGCACGAACGCGCCGAGCGCACGCGTGCCGTAGTGGCCTTCGTAGTACAGATACAGCAGCGCGGTGATCAGGCTGAACAGTACGAACACTTCATACAGATTCGACACCGGGATGTGTCCGACGTCGGCGCCGATCAGGTAGGACTCGTACCAGCGCACCATCAGCCCGGTGAAGCCCATCAGCACCGCGACCCACGTGAGCTTCTGGCCGATCGCCGAGCCCGACGGCGAGCGTGCGAGCAGGCCGATCCAGTAGAAGATCGTCGCGAGCACGAACAGCGCGCTCATCCACAGGATCGCGGACTGGCTCGACAGGAAGTACTTCAGGAAGAACGCCGCATCGGCGCGCGCGAGATCGCCCTGATAGATCTGGATCGACAGCAGCGACAGCACGGCGATCGACGCCATCAGCAGCCGCGCGGGCTTCCAGCGCCAGCCGAGCACGACGAGCGCCGGCACGGTGCCGATCATCACCGCCTTGTCGTAGTAATTCATGTGCTCGTTGTAGTGCACGAACGCATAGCCCGCGCCTACCACGAGTGCCAGGGCGAACAGCCAGTCGAGCAGCGACAGGCGGGCGAGGAACGGACGGTCGTCGAACAACGGCGCCGAAATCGGAGCCTGGCCAGGCCCCGAACGGGAAGAGGAAACTTGAGTGAGATCCATGATGTTACCGGGTGGAATTCTCGGAATCAGAACCGTCGCCGGCGGGCGGACGGGCAGTCGCGGTCGCGCCGGCGGGCGCGGCATCGCGGGGTGCGGCGCGCAAGGCGGCGCCGGCCGCGTCGCGCGTCTGCACGAATTCTTTCTCGAAATCGAAGGTCTTGCGGGCTGTGGACATCGCCATCACCACATCGACGCCGGAGCCTGCATCCTTGAGCCAGAACCAGAGGCGCCGCTCGCGCACGTAGAACATCGAGAAGATGCCGGCGACCAACAGGAGGCTGCCAAGATACACCAGATTCTTGCCCGGTGCGCGCGTCAACTGAAATACCGAAGCTTGCACCTGCTTGAATGAGTCAAGCTGCAAATAGACCGGCGATCCATACAAAAAGCTGTCCGATAGTGCATTGATCGCGTTCTGCACGAAGCGCACCGTGTCGCTGCCCTGCTGCGCGGGCGGCTCGCCGGCACGCTCGCGCGCGATCTGCCAGACCTCCCACATCGAGCCCTCGAGCATGCGCAGCAAAAGGCTTGCCGCCTTTTCCTGCTCGCCCTTCGGCACCGAACGGTCGATGAACGTGGCGACCGCCTGGAAGCCGCCGATCGGCTGGCCGTCGGCGCCGCGGCCGACGCTGTCGTCGCTTGCCGCAAACAGGGTCAGGACTTTCGATGCGCTGTCCTGCAGGCGCGTACGCAGCGATGCGTCGGTGCCCGGCAGCGAACGCTGCGCGAAGCGCGCGGCGGCTTCGGCGCGCACGGCCGGATCCTCGAGCGCGGCGCGCAGGCGCATCCATTCGCCGATCGAATCCTCGCTGTCGGCCGGAATGCGCATGTAGCGGAACGGATCGTTCGGGCTCGCGCGCACACCGGCGAGGAACACGCGCGCGCCGCCCATGTCGACGGGCAGCATGTAGTTGTTGAACTCGCGCGCCTGGCCGTCCTTGCCGCGAATCTTGTACTGCACCGACGGCCCGATGTTGTGGAGCTGCATCGGCTTCGACGTCTTCGCGCCCGAGCCGAGCCGGTCGTCGAACACTTCCTTCAGCGTCTCCGTCTTCGCGACGCCGCGCACGTCCGGCTTGCCGCTCGCGTCGGCCATGTTCTCGACGTTGATCGCGCGGAAGTCGGCGAACTCGATGGTGTCGCCGTCGCTGCCCGGCATCTGCAGCGGGGCCGAACTGCCGATCGTGCCCTTCACCGCGAACGTCTTCGCGTTGTCGCCCGTCATCGGGTAGGCCGTCATCTGCATCTGCGAGCCGCCGTCCTGGAAGCTCGACTGGTAGATCGACACGCCCTTGTACGTGAACGGCTTGTTGACCTCGACGCGCGCCGGGATCTTCTGGCCCGTCTCGCGATCGATCACGACGATGTCGCTCGCGAAGAGCTTCGGCATCCCGGTCGTGTAGTAGTCGACGATGAACTTGTTGAGCTGGATCGAGAACGGCAGGTCCTGGATCAGCGAGCCGCTCGGCTGATTCAGGATCGCGGTCGACACGAACTGCCCTTCCGGCACCCATGCGTAGCCGCGGAACGTCGGGTTCGACGTGGACAGACGGTGGTCGGCCGAGATATCGCTGATCGTCGCGCTGGTGTTGACGGGGCTCTTGCCGAACATCCACATCTGGAATTTGATCGGCAGGTTGCTGTCGAGCAGGCCGCCGATACAGATCACGATGATGGCAAGGTGGGCGGAGATGTAGCCCCACTTCGTCAGCGCGCCGCGCTTCGCGGAGATCAGCGTCGCGCCGTCGGTTTCGCGCACGACGTGCTTGTAGCCGGCCTTGGTGACGAACGCGGCGAGCGTGGCGGCCACGGTCGCACGCGTGCCGGACGCCGTGTATTCGGCCTTGTGATGGAACGCGCGCAGGCTGCCTTCACGGACCTTGTCCTTCCAGCTCTTCGCATCGGCGAGCATCTTCGGCGCGTTGCGGATCACGCACAGCGAGATCGACGCGACGAGGAAGATCAGGATCAGCATGAACCACCACGCGCTGTACACGTTGTACAGGCCCAGCGCGCGGAAGATGTCCGCCCAGAACGGCCCGAACTGGTTCACGTAGTTCGGATACGGATCGTCCTGGGTCAGGACCGTGCCGATGATGCTGGCGATCGACAACACCACCAGCAGCGCAATCGCGAAGCGCATCGAGCTCACCAGCTCGACCGCGCGTTTGGACGCACTCTGACCAGACTTCGACTGCAACCCCGACGTGGTAACGCTCATTCAAACTCCGACTGACAACAAAAAAGGGCAAGGCGGCCGCAAGCACGCGGCGCCCCACCCTTTTCTTGTTCTGACTCCGGCCGCCCTGCGGGCGCCCGGTCACTGCATCCGCGACGGACCGTTCAATGCAGGCCGGCGATGTAATCGGCGACGGCCTTGATCTCGGTGTCCGACAGACGCGACGCGATCTGATGCATCGCGTCGTTGTTGTTGCGCGCACCGACACCCTGCTGGAACGCGGTCAACTGGGTAACGGTGTAATCCGCCCATTGCCCCGACAGGCGCGGGTACTGGACCGGCATCCCCTGGCCCGTCGGCCCGTGGCAGCTCGCGCACGCGGGCACGCCCTTTTCCGCGATGCCGCCGCGGTAAATCTTCTGGCCGATCGGCACGGTCGCCGCATCGCGTGCCGCACCGACCTTCATCGTCTGCGACCCGTAATACGCGGCAACGCTACGCATGTCGGCCGCGCTCAACGCGCTCGCGAACCCGACCATCACCGCGTTGGTCCGCGCCGGCCCCTTCGCGCCCGGCTGGGTCTTGAAGTCGTTCAGCTGCTTGACCAGATATTCGGGATGCTGGCCGGCGAGTTTCGGGAAACTGCCCGACGCGCTGTTGCCGTCGGCGCCGTGACACGACGCGCAAACCTGCCCGGCAATCGCCTTGCCGCGGTCCAGATCCGGCTTTGCCGCATCCGCCGCTTTTGCCTCCGCCACGAAACCTACGAACCCTGCTGCAACCTGAAGCACCATCAGAGACTTGCACAGTCGATTCATTCGCACACCCTGTTTCGTCTTGTGGGAATTAGAGGTTCTGCAAAAAACGACGTCGACCAGTCTACCGCAGAAGCTACATAAAAGCGCGAGGCAGGCGCCTGCAGCCCTGCGGCAAAACCGGCGTATTGTACAATATCGCGCTGAAAGCTCCCGCGCCTATCGGGGCTACCCCGCCTCCACCAAGCGGCTCGCGCCGCCCGTCCCACCGGTTCCCCCCATGGCCTTTTTGCTCCATCAAGCCCGCTTCTACACGACCGTCAACCATCTGCGCGACCTGCCGCCGACGGTGCAACCGGAAATCGCATTCGCCGGCCGCTCGAATGCCGGCAAATCGACGGCGATCAACGTGCTGTGCAACCAGAAGCGGCTCGCCTTCGCGTCGAAGACGCCCGGCCGCACGCAGCACATCAACTACTTCTCCGTCGGCCCGGCCGCCGAGCCCGTCGCGAACCTGGTCGACCTGCCCGGCTACGGCTACGCGGAAGTGCCGGGGGCCGCGAAGGCCCACTGGGAAATGCTGCTGTCGTCGTATCTGGCGACCCGTTCGCAACTCTGCGGCCTGATCCTGATGATGGATTCGCGTCGCCCGCTGACCGATCTCGATCGCCGGATGATCGAGTGGTTCACGCCGACCGGCAAGCCGATCCATACGCTGCTGACGAAGTGCGACAAATTGACGCGGCAAGAAAGCATCAACGCGCTGCGAACCACGCAAAAGGGGCTCGACGCGTATCGCGACCAGGGCGTGCAGGGCAAGCTGACCGTCCAGCTGTTCTCGGCGATGAAGCGCGTCGGGCTCGACGAGGCGCACGAACTGATCGAAAGCTGGGTGCGGCCGTCCGTCGCCGACGAAAAAAGCGAGCCTGTAGCACAATGACCGGACAGCGCGCGGCCGGGTGTGGCCGTGCGCGCCTGACGGTGCCTGCGAATTCGGCCGGCTCATAAAAAAACCCGCCGTTGAACGGCGGGTCAAACAGCCTAATCGAAAAACGACAGGCACCCGCTCAGGGAGGAGAAGCGGGGAGCAGCGCGCGACGCGTGCCGCTCGATCGCTATCATATACCAACGGTCTCGAAAATGACCTAAGGGTTCCGTAAGGTTCTTCTTGCCCTGATTTCTGCCAAATCGCCATGAGCTTCCATCCGCTTCACCGTCCGCGCCGGATGCGCCGCGACGACTTCTCCCGGCGCCTGATGCGCGAAAACCGCCTGACCACTGATGACCTGATCTACCCGGTGTTCGTCGTCGAAGGCACCAACGAACGGCAGCCCGTGCCGTCGATGCCCGGCGTCGAGCGCGTGTCGGTCGATCTGCTGATGCACGTCGCCGAGCAGTGCGTCGAGCTCGGTGTGCCCGTGCTGTCGCTGTTCCCGGCCATCGAGCCGTCGCTGAAGACGCCTGACGGCCGCGAGGCAGCCAATCCGGAAGGCCTGATCCCGCGCGCCGTGCGCGAGCTGAAAAAGCGCTTCCCCGAGCTCGGCGTGCTGACCGACGTCGCGCTCGACCCGTACACGAGCCACGGCCAGGACGGCGTGCTCGACGAAAACGGCTACGTGATCAACGACGAGACCATCGAAATCCTGGTCGATCAGGCGTGTGCGCAGGCCGAGGCCGGCGTCGACATCGTCGCGCCGTCGGACATGATGGACGGCCGGATCGGCGCGGTGCGCGAAATGCTGGAAAGCGACGGCCATATCCATACGCGGATCATGGCCTACTCGGCCAAGTTCGCGTCGGCATTCTACGGTCCGTTCCGCGACGCGGTCGGCTCGGCGTCCAATCTGGGCAAGGGCAACAAGATGACCTACCAGATGGATCCGGCGAACAGCGACGAAGCGCTGCGCGAGGTGCGCCTCGACATCGACGAAGGCGCCGACATGGTGATGGTCAAGCCCGGCATGCCGTATCTCGACATCGTGCGCCGCGTGAAGGACGAGTTCCGCTTCCCGACCTACGTGTACCAGGTGAGCGGCGAATACGCGATGCTGAAGGCCGCCGCGATGAACGGCTGGCTCGACCACGACAAGGTCGTGCTCGAATCGCTGCTCGCGTTCAAGCGCGCGGGCGCCGATGGCGTGCTCACGTACTTCGCGCTCGACGCCGCGCGCCTGCTGAAAGCGCAGCGCTAAGCCGGGCGCGTTGCCCGCACAATAAAAAACGGCGGAACACTTCGGTGTTCCGCCGTTTTTTATTCGTGTCGATCAGCCGAACTGGCGGAGGCCGCCGGTACATGCCGTGGAATGCGCGTCACACCGTCGGCACTGCCGCCCGATCGAGGCTGCGCAGGAATGTCTCGGCAGCCTGATAGCCGACCACGCGACCGATTTCGTTGCCGCTGCGATCGAAGAAGATGATCCCCGGCGGCCCGAACAGGTTGAAGCGCTTGAGCAGCGCCTGGTCGTCCGGATTGTTCGCCGTGACGTCGGCGCGCACCAGGTGCAGCTGTCCGAGCCGCGCCTGCACGCGGGCGTCCGTGAACGTCAGATGCTCCATCTCCTTGCAGCTCACGCACCAGTCGGCATAGAAATCGAGCATCACCGGCCGGTCCGACGTCTTCAGCAGCGCGTTGAGCTCCGCGCTGGAGCGCACCGATGCGAATGCCGGGCCGCCGGCCTGAGCGGAGGCCGCACCGGCGGCCGCCGACGCGTCGCCCGATGCGACGGTGCGCGACGCGAGCACGGCCAGCGGCTTCACGGGATCGTTCGACCCGGCAGCGAGACCGACGAGCAGCGTCGCGGCCCAGATCGCGAGTGCCGCGCCGAGCCCGCGGGCGAGGCGGCGCCAGATCGAGGCCACGCCCAGATTCGGCGTGAACAGGCCCAGCGCCGCGGCAGCGACAAGCAGCCACAATGCCGACAGCACCATCTTCAGGCCGCCGGCCAGCACGGGCCACACGATCCACAACGCGGCCGCAAGCAGGACGATGCCGAAGAACACCTTCACACCGTCCATCCATGCGCCGGCGCGCGGCAGCACCGTGCCGGCGCCGATGCCGACGATGAGCAGCGGCACGCCGAGGCCCAGCCCCATCGCAAACAGCGCGGCGCCGCCGAGCAGTGCGTTGCCGGTATGGGCGATGAACGCGAGCACCGCAAACAACGGTGCCGTCATGCAGGCGCCGACGACCAGCGCCGACAACGCGCCCATCGCGGCGACCGCCGCGAAATGGCCGCCGCGGCGCGCGCTCGATGCCTCTGCCGCGCCATTCTGCCAACGCGCAGGCATCGCGATGTCCTTGCCCGAAATCAGCGACACCGCAAACGCGGTGAGCAAGACGCCGAACGCGCCGAGCACCCACGGGTTCTGCAACCATGCGCCCAGGCTCTGGCCGACCAGTGCCGCTGCAATGCCGAGAACGGTATAGACGAGCGCCATGCCGACCACGTAGGTCAGCGACAGCGCAAAGCCGCGTGCGTGCGTCGCGCGCGTGCCCTGACCGATGATGATTGCGGACACGATCGGAATCATCGGGTACGAACACGGCAGCAGGCTCAGCACGACGCCTGCGACGAAATACAGCGCGACGATCGTGAAGAAGCCGTGCCCTTCGAGCAGCGACTGCGCGAAATCGGCGCTCGTCACCTTGTCGAACCAGCTGCCCGAAGCCGCGGCACCATTGGCCGACGCGGCCGTGCCCAGCGCGGCCCCGTCGACTTTCACGACGTGCTCGGCAGGCGGATAGCAGATGCCCTCGTCGGCGCAGCCCTGCGACGTCACCGCGAGCTCGAACGGCCCTGTCGCCTGCTTGACGGGCACGCGAATCACGACCTCGTCGCGATAGGTCTCGACTTCCTTCTGGAAGGTCTGATCGAACTTCACGTGACCGGCCGGGAATTGCGGCTCGCCGAGCGTCGCCTGGCCGCCCTTCACCGCGAACGCGAACCGCTCGCGGTACAGGTAATAGCCTTTGGCGACCTTGAAGCGGACGTCCACCTGCCCCGGCGCTTCGCTCGCACTGAACTTGAACGCGACCGACGGATCGAGGAAATCGTCGGCCGCGCGCGCGACCGAAAGGCCGCCCAGCACGAACACGAGCGACAACAGGACTGCAAGGAACCGCAGCGCGCGCACGCGCACGGAAAGCGCCATACCGTTAAACATGAAATAGACGTTGAGTTTCGCTGGTCACCCACTGGCCGTACCCGGCCGAAGCCGTGGCCTGCCACGAGACGATTTCGGGCGTCTCGTATGGATGATGCGCGAGAATAAACCGCTCCAGTTCGAGCGAGCGCATCGGGCTCGTCTTGAACAGCAACTGGATCTCGTCGGCCGTTTCGACCTTGCCCTGCCAGTGATAGCGCGACTTGATCGCGCCGAGCTCGGACACGCACGCGGCCAGCCGTGCGCCCAGTGCGCCATCGGCAAGCGCTGCGGCCGTCGCCGCGTCGGGCACCGTCGTCAGCATCAACACCACCACCATACGCGCCCTCCTGGCTGGTTGACCGGCCTCCGGCCCCCTGATCTTCCTTCCGGGGCCTGCATCGGCCGTCCCGTATCGTAGCGCAGCCCGCGCGACGCTGCCGGCACCGCCCTGCGACAATCGATCGCAGGCGCGCATCAAAAACAAAAAGGGCCAAGCAATTGCTCGGCCCCTTTCAGATCCTGCTGCGTACCGGAAGCTTACTCAGCTTCTTGCACGTTTTCCGTTTCGTCGACTTCCGGACGATCGAGCAGCTCGACCAGTGCCATCGGTGCGTTGTCGCCGACGCGGAAGCCGAACTTCAGCACGCGCAGGTAGCCGCCCGGACGGTTCGCGAAACGCGGACCGAGCACGTCGAACAGCTTCGCGACCGAGTCACGATCGCGCAGGCGGTTGAATGCCAGGCGACGGTTTGCCAGGGACGGCTTCTTGCCGAGCGTGATCAGCGGCTCGACGACTTTACGGAGTTCCTTCGCCTTCGGCAGCGTCGTCTTGATGACTTCGTGCTCGATCAGCGAGTTGGACATGTTACGGAGCATAGCCAGACGGTGGCTGCTCGTGCGGTTCAGTTTCCGCAGACCATGACGATGGCGCATTTCAGTTTCCTTGATTCAAAGTTTTGATCCAGCTCTTCTATCGCACCTCGATGGGTGCACGGGCCGGTAGAGAAAAAAGCAAGATGCGGATTTTAAAGGAAAATCCGCATCTTTGCCAACTACGGCTATAGCGACTAGCGACGCTACAGGCGGGCTTACTTGTCGAGACCAGCCGGCGGCCAGTTTTCGAGCTTCATGCCCAGCGTGAGACCGCGCGAAGCGAGCACTTCCTTGATCTCGTTGAGCGACTTGCGACCGAGGTTCGGCGTCTTCAGCAGCTCGTTTTCCGTGCGCTGGATCAGGTCGCCGATGTAGTAGATGTTCTCGGCCTTCAGGCAGTTCGCCGAACGAACCGTCAGCTCGAGATCGTCCACCGGACGCAGCAGGATCGGATCGATCTGCGGTGCGCGCGACGGTGCTTCCGCAGCCGTTTCCGTGCCTTCCAGTGCCGCGAAAACGGACAATTGGTCGACCAGGATGCGTGCCGATTGACGGATCGCCTCTTCCGGGGTGATCACGCCGCTCGTCTCGATGTTCATCACGAGCTTGTCGAGGTCGGTACGCTGCTCGACACGTGCGCTTTCAACGGCATAGCTGACCCGGCGAACCGGCGAGAACGATGCGTCGAGGACGATGCGGCCGATGATCTTGGCCGTGTCTTCGCCGTAGCGACGGACGTTGCCGGGCACATAGCCGCGACCCTTCTCGATCTTGATCTGAACGTCGAGCTTGCCGCCCTTCGACAGGTGTGCGATCACGTGATTCGGGTTGATGACTTCGCAATCGTGAGCCAGCTCGATATCGCCGGCCGTGACGACGCCTTCGCCTTCCTTGCGCAGGGTCACCGTCACTTCGTCACGGTTGTGCAGCTTGAACACCACACCCTTCAGGTTCAGCAGCAGGTTGACGACGTCCTCTTGCACGCCATCAAGCGTCGAGTACTCGTGCACCACGCCTGCGATCGTCACTTCGGTCGGCGCGTAGCCGACCATCGACGACAGCAGCACGCGGCGAAGCGCATTGCCCAAGGTGTGGCCGTAACCGCGTTCGAACGGTTCCATGACCACCCTCGCGTGGTTCTCGCCAAGCGATTCCACGGCGATGATCTTGGGTTTCAGCAAACTGGTTTGCATGGGCTTTCCTTTTCAATACCCTCGGCTCGTTACACCGATAAGGCTGACCGGTAACAACCAGAAAATAAACAGCCGAGGCCCCTCCTTGCGCAACGCAATCGGGGTACCTCGGCCGTCAATCGGATTAACGCGAATACAATTCGACGATCAGGCTTTCGTTGATGTCGCCAGCGATGTCAGCGCGTTCCGGCATTTGCTTGAACGTGCCTTCGAACTTCTTCGCATCGACTGCAACCCAGCTCGGCATGCCGCCTTGCTCGGCCAGCGACAGCGCTTCGACGATACGCGCCTGCTTCTTCGCCTTTTCGCGGATCGCGACGACGTCACCGGCCTTCACTTGCTGCGACGGCACGTTCGCGACGACGCCGTTCACGGTGATCGACTTGTGGCTCACCAGCTGACGCGCTTCAGCGCGGGTCGAGCCGAAGCCCATGCGATACACGACGTTGTCGAGACGCGACTCGAGCAGTTGCAGCAGGTTTTCACCCGTGTTGCCCTTGCGGCGGTCGGCTTCAGCGAAGTAACGACGGAACTGACGCTCCAGGACGCCGTAAATACGCTTGACCTTCTGCTTTTCGCGCAGCTGCGTACCATAGTCGGACGTACGTGCGCCCGAGGTACGGCCGTGCTGGCCCGGCTTGCTGTCGAGCTTGCACTTGTCGGCGAGCGAGCGGCGCGCGCTCTTCAGGAACAGGTCGGTGCCTTCACGGCGGGACAGCTTGGCCTTGGGGCCGATATAACGTGCCACTTTGCATTCCTTTATCAATCAGTCACGCGGAGCAAAATCCGCGCTAGTTCGCGCCCTTTGGGGCGAACGGTGGGCTTAGTCAATCAAAAAAGCAACGCCCGTCGACGCTACGCGGCGACAGGCAAATGTGCCAGCACGAACGTGCCAGCAGCATTCTTAGATACGACGACGCTTCGGCGGACGGCAGCCGTTGTGCGGAATCGGGGTGACGTCCGAAATCGCGGTGATCTTGATGCCGAGGCCATGCAGTGCACGCACTGCCGACTCACGACCCGGGCCCGGGCCCTTGATCCGCACTTCCAGATTCTTCACGCCGTATTCCATCGCGACGCGACCGGCCGACTCAGCAGCAACCTGAGCAGCGAACGGCGTCGACTTCCGCGAGCCCTTGAAGCCCTGGCCGCCCGACGTCGCCCATGCCAGCGCATTGCCCTGGCGATCGGTGATCGTGATGATCGTGTTGTTGAACGACGCGTGAACGTGAACCACGCCTTCAGCGACGTTCTTCTTAACCTTCTTGCGAACGCGTTGCGCCGCGGTGTTCGAAGCCTTAGCCATTACGTTTTCCTGT
Organism: Burkholderia sp. IMCC1007; assembly: GCF_027257875.1. Lineage (GTDB taxonomy): Bacteria > Pseudomonadota > Gammaproteobacteria > Burkholderiales > Burkholderiaceae > Burkholderia. The sequence continues at coordinate 32,464 of NZ_JAPVQY010000064.1, read as the reverse complement.
AACTGTCAGTTCCGCTTACTTCTTCAGCGCTTGCGCTGCACGACGCGGACCCTTGCGGGTACGTGCGTTCGTACGCGTACGCTGACCGCGCATCGGCAGGCCCTTGCGATGACGAACGCCACGGTAGCAACCGAGGTCCATCAGGCGCTTGATGTTCATCGTCACTTCACGGCGCAGATCGCCTTCGACGATGAACTTGCCCACTTCTTCACGCAGCTTTTCGAGGTCTGCGTCGGTCAGGTCCTTGACCTTCTTCGAGAATTCCACGCCAGACGCCACGCAGATGCTGCGCGAGCGCGTGCGGCCGATACCGAAGATTGCCGTCAGGCCGATCTCGGTATGCTGGTGATTCGGGATGTTAACCCCTGCGATACGAGCCATTGTTTTTCCTCAAACAAAAAGCGCAAACAAACGCGCGGTCAGCCTTGGCGCTGCTTGTGGCGCGGATCCGAGCTGCAGATCACGCGAACGACGCCTTTGCGCTTGATGATCTTGCAATTGCGGCAAATGCGCTTAACCGATGCCATCACTTTCATGATAATACCCTTTTTTCAAATCACTTCGCCCGGAACACGATCCGCGCACGAGACAGATCGTAAGGCGTCAATTCAACCGTCACCTTGTCGCCCGGCAGGATGCGGATGTAGTGCATCCGCATCTTCCCGGAGATATGCCCCAACACGACATGGCCGTTTTCCAGCTTCACGCGGAAGGTCGCATTCGGGAGGTTTTCGATCACCTCACCCTGCATCTGGATTACATCGTCTTTGGCCATAGTCCTGAATTAACGCATTGGGATGTTGCCGCCCTTGAAGTTTGCCTTCTTGAGCAGCGACTCATACTGTTGCGACATAACGTACGACTGCACCTGCGCCATGAAGTCCATCGTGACGACGACAATGATCAGCAGCGACGTTCCACCAAAATAAAACGGCACGTTCCAGCGCAGCACCAGGAATTCCGGCAGCAGACACACGAAGACGATGTAGATCGCACCGGCCAGCGTCAGACGCGTGAGGATGCGGTCGATATATCGTGCGGTCTGGTCGCCCGGACGGATGCCCGGAACAAACGCACCGCTCTTCTTCAGGTTGTCTGCGGTTTCCCTGCTGTTGAACACCAGCGCGGTGTAGAAGAAGCAGAAAAACACGATTGCCAGCGTGTACAGCAGCACATAGACCGGCTGACCCGGCTTCAGCGCCTCCGCGACGTCATGCAACGTGTTGGAGAGCCAGCCTCCCGTCGGTTGACCCGTGCTGAACCAGCCAAGAATCGTGGCCGGAAACAGGATGATCGACGACGCGAAGATCGGCGGAATCACGCCCGACATGTTCAGCTTCAGCGGCAAGTGCGACGACTGCCCACCGTAGATCTTGTTGCCAACCTGACGCTTCGCGTAGTTCACGAGGATCTTGCGCTGACCGCGTTCGATGAACACGACCAGGTAAGTCACCGCGGCAATCAGAACGACGATGATGATCGCCGAGAACGGCCCCATCGAACCCGTTTTCACCAGTTCGAGCAACCCACCCACGGCATTCGGGAACCCTGCTGCGATCCCGCCGAAGATGATGATCGAGATACCGTTGCCCAGACCACGCTCGGTGATCTGCTCACCCAGCCACATCAGGAACATCGTGCCGGTCACCAGCGTCACGACCGTCGTCACACGGAACAGCATGCCGGGGTCGATGACGAGGCCCGGCTGGTTTTCCAGCGCAGCCGCGATACCGAACGCCTGGAAGGTCGCGAGCACCACGGTGAAATACCGCGTGTACTGCGTGATCTTCCGTTGCCCTGCCTGCCCTTCCTTCTTCAGCGCCTCGAGCTGCGGCGAGACGATCGCCAACAGCTGCATGATGATCGACGCCGAGATGTACGGCATGATCCCCAGCGCGAAGATCGTGAAGCGGGAAAGCGCGCCACCCGAGAACATGTTGAACATGCCCAGGATGCCGCCCGCCTGGCTCTGGAACAGCTTCGCCAGTTGATCCGGATCGATGCCCGGCACGGGGATGTGCGCGCCGATGCGATAGACGATCAGCGCCAGGAGCAGGAACATCGCTCGCCGGCGCAGATCGCCGAATTTCGCCGTGCTTCGACCGGGTTTTGCAAGACTCGGGCTGTTAGCCAAGTACCTTCTCCGATGAATGCAAGTGACGACGCGCTACGCGTGTCACTCGGCGAACGAACCGCCAGCCGCTTCGATCGCAGCGCGCGCACCCTTGGTGGCACCGAGACCCTTCACGACGATCTTGCGCTTCAGTTCACCCGTCGCGATGATCTTTGCGCTCTTCGTCAGCTCGCCGACCAGGCCGGCTTGCTTCAGTGCGAGCAGATCGATCTCGTCGACCGGCAGCTTCTCGAGGTCGCCCAGGCGCACTTCACCGACGAATTCCTTCGTCAGCGACGTGAAGCCGCGCTTCGGCAGACGACGTTGCAGCGGCATCTGACCGCCTTCGAAACCGACTTTGTGGAAGCCGCCCGAACGCGATTTCTGACCCTTGTGACCACGGCCAGCCGTCTTGCCGAGGCCCGAACCGATGCCGCGGCCGACGCGACGCTTGGCGTGCTTGGCACCAGCGGCCGGCTTCAGGTTATTCAATTCCATATCAACTCCTTGATCCGTAGGGCCGCTTACGCGATGACCTTAACGAGGTACGAGACCTTGTTGATCATGCCGCGGACCGCCGGCGTATCCTGCAGCTCGCTAACCGAGTTGAGTCGGCGCAGGCCGAGGCCACGCACGGTCGCACGGTGCGATTCGCGGGTCCCGATCAGGCTCTTCACGAGCTGAACCTTGACAGTTTTTTCAGACATGGTGACCACCCGGGCTTAGCCCAAAATATCTTCGACGGACTTGCCGCGCTTCGCCGCGATGTCTGCCGGGGTCGACTGCTTGCGCAGACCGTCCAGCGTGGCGCGAACGAGGTTGTACGGGTTCGTCGAACCGTGGCTCTTCGCCACGACGTTCTGAACGCCCATCACGTCGAACACTGCGCGCATCGGGCCGCCGGCGATCACGCCCGTACCTGCCTTCGCCGGAGCGAGGAGGACAGCGGATGCGCCGTGCTTGCCGTGCACTTCGTGCTGCAGCGTGCCGTTCTTGAGCGGCACCTTGAACATGTTGCGGCGAGCTTGTTCCATTGCCTTCTGGACAGCGACCGGCACTTCCTTCGCCTTGCCCTTGCCCATACCGATGCGGCCATCACCGTCGCCAACCACGGTCAGTGCGGCGAAGCCGAGAATACGGCCACCCTTCACGACCTTGGTCACGCGATTGACCGAAATCATCTTTTCGCGAAGGCCGTCGTCGCGCTCGTCAGCCTGAACTTTCGCTTGCATCTTTGCCATGACGAATTCCTTCCTTAGAACTTGAGCCCAGCTTCGCGAGCTGCCTCAGCCAGCGCCTTGACGCGGCCGTGGTAGCGGAAGCCCGAGCGGTCGAAGGCGACGGATTCGATGCCGGCAGCCTTTGCCTTTTCGGCAATACGCTTGCCGATCAGCGTCGCGGCATTGACGTTGCCGCCCTTGCCCGACTTGTCGGCCAGTTCTGCGCGCACCTCTGCTTCGAGCGTCGACGCGCTGGCGAGCACCTTGGTGCCGCACGGCGAGAACACTTGAGCGTAGATGTGCGTGTTCGTGCGATGCACGGCGAGACGCGCGACCTGCAGCTCAGCGATCTTGATACGCGTCTGGCGAGCGCGGCGCAGGCGAGATTGAGTCTTATCCATGATTGCGCACCCTTACTTCTTCTTCGTTTCTTTGAGGATCACAACCTCGTCGGAATAGCGCACGCCCTTGCCCTTGTACGGCTCCGGCGGACGGTAACCGCGGACTTCCGCAGCCACTTGACCGACTTGTTGCTTGTTGATCCCCTTGATCACGATTTCGGTTTGCGTCGGGGTTTCAGCCTTGACGCCTTCCGGCATCTGGTGCACCACCGGGTGCGAGAAACCCAGCGACAGGTTCAGCTTGTCGCCTTGCGCTTGCGCACGGTAACCGACGCCAACCAGCGTCAGCTTGCGCTCGAAACCCTTGGTCACGCCGTGCACGGCATTCGCGATGATCGCGCGCATCGTGCCCGACAGTGCATTTGCTTCGCGGCTTTCGTTGACCGGCGACAGATTCAGCGTGCCGTCGTTGTTCGCCACGTTCACGAGCGGATTGATCGCTTGCGTGATGGTGCCCAGCGGGCCCTTGACGGTGATTGCACCGTCGGCCAGCTTGACTTCCGCGCCTTGCAGCGCGATCGGGCTTTTACCTACTCGAGACATGTTTCTCTCTCCTCGGCTTTAAGCAACGTAGCAGATGACTTCGCCGCCGACGCCGGTAGCGCGCGCCTTGCGGTCGGTCATCACGCCCTTCGGCGTCGACACGATTGCCACACCCAGGCCGTTCATGACCTGCGGAATGTCGTTACGGCCGCGGTACACGCGCAGACCAGGCTTCGACACGCGCTCGAGGCGTTCGATGACCGGGCGACCTGCGTAGTACTTCAGCGCGATATTCAGTTCGGACTTCGCACCTTCCGCCTTCACGGCGAAATCGTCGATATAACCTTCGTCCTTCAGGACTTGCGCGATTGCAACCTTGACCTTCGACGAGGGCATCGCGACCGATACCTTCTCGACCATCTGCGCGTTGCGGATGCGAGTCAGCATATCGGCGATAGGATCACTCATGCTCATTTACGTTTCTCCTATTACCAGCTCGCCTTGGTCAGGCCAGGAATCTCGCCACGGAATGCGATTTCACGAATCTTGTTACGCGCGAGGCCGAATTTACGGAACGTGCCACGCGGACGGCCCGTGATCGCGCAGCGGTTACGCTGGCGGGTCGGGTTTGCGTTGCGGGGCAGTTGCTGCAGCTCCAGGCGTGCTTCGTAGCGCTCTTCTTCCGACTTGCTTTGGTCTTCGACGATCGCCTTCAGCGCTTCGCGCTTTGCTGCGAACTTCGCGACCAGGCGGGCGCGCTTCTTTTCACGTTCGATCAGTGCCAGTTTAGCCACGGTAACCTCAGTTTCTGAACGGGAACTTGAAGCTGGCGAGCAGTGCCTTTGCTTCGTCGTCAGTCTTCGCAGTCGTCGTGATGCTGATGTTCAGCCCACGCAGTGCGTCGATCTTGTCGTAGTCGATTTCGGGGAAAATGATCTGCTCTTTCACACCGATGTTGTAATTGCCACGGCCATCGAAAGCACGACCCGACACGCCGCGGAAGTCACGCACGCGGGGCAGGGCAACGGTCACGAAACGGTCGAGGAATTCATACATCGCTTGACCACGCAGCGTCACCATCGCGCCGATCGGGTAGCCCTGGCGAATCTTGAAGCCTGCGATTGCCTTGCGTGCCTTCGTGACGACCGGCTTCTGACCGGCGATCTTCGTGAGGTCGCCAACGGCGTTCTCGATGATCTTCTTGTCAGCGATCGCTTCGCCAAGACCCATGTTCAGCGTGATCTTGGTGATGCGCGGCACTTCCATGACCGACTTGTAACCGAACTTCTCGATCAGGCCGGGCACAACCTTTTCTTTGTAAAACTCTTGAAAACGAGCCATTTTTTACTCCGCTGCGTCAGGCGCTCAGTACGGCACCGGTCGTCTTCAGGAAGCGAACCTTCTTGCCTTCCTCGACCTTGATGCCAACACGCGACGCCTTGCCATTCGCGTCGACCAGTGCGACGTTCGAAATATGCAGGGGCATCGTCTTCGCTTCCACGCCGCCCGTCGTACCCTTCATCGGGTTCGGCTTCACATGCTTCTTGACGAGGTTGATACCTTCAACCGTCACATGTTCTGCACCGACAGCCAGCACGACGCCGCGCTTGCCCTTGTCTTTGCCAGTGACGACGATAACTTCGTCACCCTTGCGAATCTTGTTCATCGCGACTCCTTACAGCACTTCCGGCGCCAGCGAAACGATCTTCATGAATCGTTCGCTACGCAGCTCACGCGTCACCGGCCCGAAGATACGGGTGCCGATCGGCTCGAGCTTGTTATTCAAAAGCACAGCGGCGTTGCCGTCGAACTTGATCAGCGAGCCGTCTTGACGGCGCACGCCCTTGGCGGTGCGGACCACCACGGCGTTGTAAATTTCGCCTTTCTTCACGCGCCCGCGCGGCGTTGCTTCTTTGACGGTCACCTTGATGATGTCGCCAATGCCGGCATAACGACGCTTCGAGCCGCCGAGCACCTTGATGCACATGACTTCACGCGCACCCGTGTTGTCGGCTACTTCGAGCCGAGATTCGGTCTGGATCATGGTTTGTCTTTCCCAACTTAATCCGGATGCACCACCATGATGCATTCGGTCAGTCTTGGTCCCGTCAGCCAATCGGCTGCTTGGGTTGGAACAGCAGCGACGGCAAACGAAACCCGCCATCGCAATTCGGTGAATCTTTCGGACAGGCTGGCGCCAGTCCGCTTCCCCCACCAACTTCGCCCGCGACGGGGCTCCCATAAAGAGGGAAGACCAGGATTATAACAAATAACCCTGGTCACGCAAGCAAAAACTTTGCGATTTCAAGCACTTCGTGGCGAAGTGCCTGTTACTACCTACTGCGCTGCCCGCTTAGATGACGCGAGCGGCTTCGACGAGGCGCGACACCGTCCAGGCCTTCGTCTTCGACAGAGGACGAGTTTCCTGGATTTCAACGAGGTCACCCTCGTTGTAGGTGTTCGCTTCATCGTGCGCGTGGTACTTCTTCGAGCGCACGACATACTTGCCGTAGATCGGGTGCTTGACGCGGTGCTCGATCAGCACGGTGACGGTCTTGTCCATCTTGTTGCTGACGACCCGACCGACCAGCGTCCGCTTCAGCGAGGTTTTCACGCTATCGTTCATTTCTGGTTCGCCTTCTGAGTCATGACGGTCCGCACACGTGCGATGTCGCGACGAACCTTCTTCAGCTGGCTCGTGTTCGTGAGCTGCTGGGTCGCGAGTTGCATGCGCAGGCCGAATTGCGCCTTCAGCAGGTCCGCCAGCTCCTTGTTGAGCGCGGCCTGGTCTTTCTGGAGAAGTTCGGAAGCCTTCATGTTTTCTCCTTAGGCGCCGAGCTGGCGCACGATGAATGCCGTCTTCAGCGGCAGCTTGGCTGCGGCCAGACGGAACGCTTCGCGTGCCAGTTCTTCGGTTACGCCGTCCATTTCATAGAGCATCTTGCCCGGCTGAATCTCGGCGACGTAGTACTCCGGGTTACCCTTACCGTTACCCATACGCACTTCGGCCGGCTTCTGCGAAATCGGCTTGTCCGGGAAGATCCGAATCCAGATGCGGCCGCCACGCTTGATGTGACGCGTCATTGCACGACGCGCCGCTTCAATCTGACGTGCGGTCAAACGACCGCGACCGATCGCCTTCAGGCCGAATTCACCGAACGACACTGCGTTGCCGCGCGTCGCCTTGCCGGTGTTACGACCCTTCTGCTCTTTACGATACTTTCTGCGTTTCGGTTGCAGCATCGTTATTCTCCAGTCTTGCCGTCTTCGGGCTTGCCGGCGCCGCGGCGCGGTGCGCCACGACGAGCACCCGGAGCGCCGCCTTCGCCGTCACGGCGCGGACGACGGTCGCCCGGACGCGCATTGCGACGCGGACGCTTGTCTTCGGCTACTTCTTCCACCACCGGTGCGTCGTTGCGGCCGAGCGTATCGCCCTTGTAGACCCACACCTTGACGCCGATGATCCCGTAAGTCGTCTTCGCTTCCGAAGTCGCGTAGTCGATATCAGCACGCAGCGTGTGAAGCGGCACGCGACCTTCGCGATACCACTCCGTACGAGCGATTTCGATACCGTTCAGACGGCCTGCGCTCATGATCTTGATGCCTTGGGCACCCAGACGCATCGCGTTCTGCATCGCACGCTTCATCGCGCGACGGAACATGATCCGGCGCTCGAGCTGTTGCGTGATCGAGTCAGCGATCAGCTGAGCATCGGTTTCCGGCTTGCGGATTTCTTCGATGTTGACGTGAACCGGCACGCCCATGCGGCGTTGCAGTTCCGTCTTCAGCTGCTCGATATCCTCGCCCTTCTTGCCGATGACCACGCCCGGACGCGAGCTGTAAATCGTGATGCGCGCGTTCTTCGCCGGACGCTCGATGACCACCCGACCGACCGAAGCGTTCTTCAGCTTCTTCTTCAGGTATTCACGAACACCGATGTCTTCCTGCAGCATCGCCGCGAAATTGTTGTTGTTCGCGTACCAACGCGAAGCCCAATTGCGGCTGACAGCCAGGCGGAAGCCAGTCGGATGAATTTTCTGTCCCATCGTATGGCTCCTTAATTCCCGACCGTCACAGTGATGTGACAGGATTGCTTCTCGATGCGGTTACCGCGGCCCTTGGCGCGCGCGGTGAAACGCTTGAGCGATGCAGCCTTGTCGACGTAGATGCTCTTGATCTTGAGCTCGTCGATATCAGCGCCTTCGTTGTGCTCCGCATTCGCGATTGCCGACAGCACAACCTTCTTCACGATGCCAGCCGCCTTCTTCGGCGAGAACGTCAGAACGTTCAGCGCCTTGTCGACCGGCAAACCGCGGATCTGGTCAGCCACAAGGCGCGTTTTCTGCGCCGAGATGCGGGCACCGCGATGAATTGCTTTCACTTCCATCTTGATTGCCCCTTATTTCTTGGCCTTCTTGTCGGCTGCGTGACCCTTGAACGTACGGGTCAGTGCGAACTCGCCAAGCTTGTGGCCGACCATGTTTTCCGAGATGTACACCGGAACGTGTTGACGGCCGTTGTGAACAGCGATCGTCAGGCCGATGAAATCCGGCAGAATCGTCGAGCGACGCGACCAGGTCTTGATCGGCTTTTTGTCGCGCGAAGCTGCAGCCGCCTCAACTTTCTTCAGCAAATGGGCGTCGCAGAACGGACCTTTTTTAACAGAACGTGCCATTGCCTACTCCTTAACGCTTGTGACGGCGCTGGACGATCATCGTCGTCGTGCGCTTGTTGCTGCGGGTGCGGTAACCCTTAGCCGGCGTACCCCACGGGCTCACCGGGTCGCGACCTGCAGCCGTCTTGCCCTCACCACCACCGTGCGGGTGATCGACCGGGTTCATCGCAACGCCACGCACCGTCGGGCGGATACCGCGCCAGCGGTTCGCGCCAGCCTTGCCGATCTGGCGCAGGCTATGCTCTTCGTTGCCGACTTCACCGATCGTTGCACGGCACTCGATGTGCACGCGGCGGATTTCGCCCGAACGCAGACGAACCTGCGCGTAGACGCCTTCACGTGCGAGCAGCATGGCCGACGTGCCAGCCGAACGCGCCATTTGCGCGCCCTTGCCCGGCAGCATCTCGATGCAGTGGATCGTCGTACCGACCGGAATGTTGCGGATCGGCAGCGTGTTGCCTGCACGGATCGGCGCTTCCGAACCCGACATCAGCTGTTGGCCGACGGTCAGGCCCTTCGGGGCGATGATGTAGCGACGTTCGCCGTCTGCGTAGAGCACCAGCGCGATGTTCGCGCTGCGGTTCGGGTCGTACTCGAGACGTTCGACCTTTGCCGGGATGCCATCCTTCGTGCGACGGAAATCGACGATACGGTAGTGCTGCTTGTGACCACCACCCTTGTGACGCGTGGTGATACGACCGTTGTTGTTACGGCCGGCGGTCGAGCTCTGCGAGTCGAGCAGTGCCGCGAACGGCTTGCCCTGGTGCAGGTTCTTGTTGACCACCTTGACCATCGCGCGGCGACCCGGCGATGTCGGCTTAACTTTAACGATTGCCATAATTACTTGGCCTCCGCTTCAAAGTTGATTTCCTGGCCGGGCTTCAGGCAAACGTACGCCTTCTTCACGTCCTTGCGGCGGCCCATCGAACGGCCGAAGCGCTTTTGCTTGCCCTTCTGAACCAGCACGTTGACCGAATCAACTTCAACCTTGAACAGCAGCTCGACAGCCGCCTTCACTTCCTGCTTCGTGGCATCCGGTGCGACTTCGAACACGACTTGCTCGTTCTTGTCGGCAACCAGCGTCGCCTTTTCCGAAATCACCGGCGCGAGCAGGACCTGCATCAAACGATGATCGTTCTTGCGAATCTCGCTCATGACAGCAACTCCTCGATCTGGGCGACCGCAGCCTTCGTGACCAGCACTTTCTTGAAGTAGATCAGCGACAGCGGGTCAGCGTAGCGCGGCTCGACAATCGCCACGTGCGGCAGGTTGCGCGAAGCCAGGTACAGGTTCTCGTCGACCGTGTCCGTAATGATCAGAACGGAGTCGAGACCCATGGTCTTGAATTTGTCGGCCAGCAGCTTGGTCTTCGGCGCTTCGAGGATGATGTCCTCGACGACCGACAGACGGCCTTCACGGGCCAGCTGCGAGAAGATCGAGCAGAGACCTGCGCGATGCATCTTCTTGTTGACCTTGTGCGAGAAGTTCTCTTCCGGCGAGTTCGGGAAGATGCGACCACCGCCACGCCACAACGGGCTCGACGACATACCGGCACGAGCGCGGCCCGTACCCTTCTGACGCCACGGCTTCTTGGTGGTGTGCTTGACTTGCTCACGGTCCTTCTGTGCGCGGTTACCCTGGCGAGCATTCGCCTGGTACGCGACGACGACCTGGTGGATCAGCGCTTCGTTGTAGTCACGACCGAACACGACGTCCGACGCGTTGACCACTGCACCTTCCTGACCATTTTCGTTCAGGAGCTTGAGTTCCATTATTTCGCCCCCTTGGTCTTGACGGCCGGCGTCACGAAAACCTTGCCGCCCTTCGCGCCCGGAATCGCACCCTTGACGAGCAGCAGCTTGCGCTCTGCGTCGATACGAGCGATTTCGAGGTTCTGCACCGTCACCGTAACGTCACCGAGGTGACCCGTCATGCGCTTACCCGGGAAAACGCGACCCGGATCCTGCGCCATACCGATCGAGCCCGGCACGTTGTGCGAGCGCGAGTTACCGTGAGTAGCACGGCCGGAGGAGAAGTTGTAACGCTTGATCGTACCAGCGTAGCCCTTACCGATCGACACGCCTTGCACGTCGACCTTCTGGCCCACTTCGAAAAGATCTGCACCGACCACGGCGCCATTCGACAGCTCGGCTGCCTTGGCCGCGTCAATGCGGAATTCCTTGAGGATTTCACCGGCTTCGACACCGGCTTTGGCGAGATGACCTGCCAGCGGCTTCGTCACGCGCGATGCGCGGCGGGAGCCGAATGCAACCTGCACGGCCGTGTAGCCGTCGGTTTCAACAGTCTTGATCTGCGTCACGCGGTTGTCCGACACGTCCAGCACGGTGACGGGAATCGAATCCCCTTCAGCCGTGAAGATACGGGTCATACCAACCTTGCGACCTACGAGTCCAAGGCTCATCATTTTCTCCATTCCCGACTGCGATTGGTCGGGGCTGATTTACAAAATGCCGGGCACGCAAGGCCCAACTTTTCTTCGCGAATACACGAAAAGCCAAGCAGTATAGCCCGACTTTTTGATTTCCGCAAGCAATACAAAGACTTAGCGCCGCCCAGCGAGCCGGTTGGCGCCGAAAGCCTTACTGCAGCTTGATTTCCACGTCGACGCCAGCCGGCAGATCGAGCTTCATCAGCGCGTCAACCGTCTTGTCGGTCGGATCGACGATGTCCATCAGGCGCTGGTGGGTACGGATTTCGAGCTGATCGCGCGACGTCTTGTTGACGTGCGGCGAACGCAGGATGTCAAAACGCTGAATGCGCGTCGGCAGCGGCACCGGGCCACGGACGATTGCGCCAGTCCGCTTCGCGGTATCGACGATCTCGGCAGCCGATTGATCGATCAGACGATAGTCGAAAGCCTTCAGGCGAATGCGGATTTTCTGTTGCTGCATGACGATTCCTTGAAAAGAGCGAGGCGATGTTGCATCGCCGGACACTAAAAGAACGCGAAACACGGTGCCTGCGGGGAGCGAGGCGCCGGGATCCGAACGGCACTTCCACTGCTAAGCCCGCGATTCTACACGAAAAATCAAAGCGGTGGTGTTGCTTTGTCGATGCGCGTGGCGGCACGGCACAAAGAAAAACCGGGTGCCAGATCAAACTGGACACCCGGTTTCGACGGTACGACTGCTTACCGTGGAATCGCGGACCCCGGAGGGATCCGCGGATCGTCGATCTTACTCGATGATCTTGGCGACGACGCCGGCGCCGACGGTACGGCCGCCTTCGCGGATGGCGAAGCGCAGACCTTCTTCCATCGCGATCGGCGCGATCAGCTTCACCGTGATCGACACGTTGTCGCCCGGCATCACCATTTCCTTGTCCTTCGGCAGCTCGATCGAGCCCGTCACGTCCGTCGTACGGAAGTAGAACTGCGGACGGTAGTTGTTGAAGAACGGCGTGTGACGGCCGCCTTCGTCCTTGCTCAGCACGTACACTTCAGCCGTGAAGTGCGTGTGCGGCGTGATCGAACCCGGCTTCGCCAGAACCTGGCCACGCTCCACGTCTTCACGCTTCGTGCCGCGCAGCAGGATACCGACGTTGTCGCCTGCCTGACCTTGGTCCAGCAGCTTGCGGAACATTTCAACGCCCGTGCAGGTCGTCTTCACCGTCGGCTTGATACCGACGATTTCGATTTCCTCGCCGACCTTCACGACGCCGCGCTCGACACGACCCGTCACCACCGTACCACGGCCCGAGATCGAGAACACGTCTTCCACCGGCATCAGGAACGCGCCGTCAACTGCACGCTCCGGCGTCGGGATGTACGTGTCCAGTGCGTCTGCCAGGCTCATGATCGCCACTTCGCCCAGCTCGCCCGTGTCGCCTTCCAGCGCCAGCTTGGCCGAACCCTTCACGATCGGCGTGTCGTCGCCCGGGAAGTCGTACTTCGACAGGAGTTCGCGAACTTCCATCTCGACCAGCTCGAGCAGTTCAGCGTCGTCCACCATGTCGCACTTGTTCAGGAACACGATGATGTACGGAACGCCAACCTGACGCGCCAGCAGGATGTGCTCGCGCGTTTGCGGCATCGGGCCGTCTGCTGCCGAGCAAACCAGGATCGCGCCGTCCATCTGCGCTGCGCCCGTGATCATGTTCTTCACATAGTCAGCGTGGCCCGGGCAGTCGACGTGTGCGTAGTGGCGGTTAGCCGTTTCGTACTCGACGTGTGCCGTGTTGATCGTGATGCCGCGCGCCTTTTCTTCCGGTGCCGCGTCGATCTGGTCGTACGCCTTCGCTTCGCCGCCGAACTTCTTCGTCAGAACCGTCGTGATCGCTGCCGTCAGCGTCGTCTTGCCGTGGTCAACGTGACCAATCGTACCAACGTTGACGTGCGGCTTGGTCCGCTCAAATTTACCTTTTGCCATGATTCTCTTCTTTCAAAAAATATCGGTTGGTAGCTACAGATTTACTTCGACTTCGCGCTGATGATCGCTTCAGCAACGTTGCGCGGAGCTTCAGCGTAGTGCTTGAACTCCATCGTGTACGTTGCACGACCTTGCGTCAGCGAACGCAGCGACGTCGAGTAACCGAACATTTCCGACAGCGGCACTTCGGCGCGAACGATCTTGCCGCCGCCAACCATGTCTTCCATGCCCTGGACGATGCCGCGACGGCCCGACAGGTCGCCCATCACGTTGCCCATGTAGTCTTCCGGCGTCTCGACTTCGACAGCCATCATCGGCTCGAGGACGACCGGGTTCGCCTTGCGCATCGCTTCCTTGAACGCCATCGAACCGGCCATGCGGAACGCGTTTTCGTTCGAGTCGACGTCGTGGTACGAACCGAACGTCAGGTGAACCTTCACGTCGACGACCGGGAAGCCAGCCAGCACGCCCGACTTCAGCGTGTCCTGGATACCCTTGTCGACCGCCGGGATGTATTCACGCGGAATCACACCACCCTTGATCTCGTCGAAGAACTCGTAGCCCTTGCCTTGTTCGTTCGGCTCGAGCGTGATGACCGCGTGACCGTACTGGCCGCGACCACCCGACTGCTTGACGAACTTGCCGTCGACGTCCTTCGCCGTCGAACGGATCGTTTCGCGGTACGCAACCTGCGGCTTGCCGACGGTCGCTTCCACGCCGAATTCACGCTTCATCCGGTCGACCAGAATTTCGAGGTGGAGCTCGCCCATGCCCGAAATGATGGTCTGGCCCGACTCTTCGTCGGTCTGCACGCGGAACGACGGGTCTTCCTGAGCCAGACGGTTCAGTGCGAGGCCCATCTTTTCCTGGTCAGCCTTGGTCTTCGGCTCGACTGCCTGCGAAATCACCGGCTCCGGGAACACCATGCGCTCGAGAACGATCGGGTTCGCCGGGTCGCACAGCGTGTCGCCCGTGGTGGCTTCCTTCAGGCCGACCGCTGCAGCGATGTCGCCTGCACGGACTTCCTTGATTTCTTCACGCTGGTTCGCGTGCATCTGCAGAATACGGCCGAGGCGTTCCTTCTTGCCCTTGGTCGAGTTCAGCAGCGTGTCGCCCGAGTTGACGACGCCCGAGTACACACGGAAGAAGATCAGCTGGCCGACGAACGGGTCGGTCATGATCTTGAACGCGAGCGACGAGAACTTCTCTTCGTCCGACGCCTTGCGCTCGGCTTCTTCACCGTTTTCGAGCTCGCCCTTGACCGGCGGGATGTCGACCGGCGACGGCAGGAAGTCGATCACGGCGTCGAGCATACGCTGCACGCCCTTGTTCTTGAACGCGGTACCGCACAGCATCGGCTGGATTTCGCACGCGATCGTACGATCGCGCAGCGCCTTGACGATGTCGGCTTCCGGCAGATCGCCTTCTTCCAGGTACTTGTTCATCAGGTCTTCGCTGGCTTCGGCAGCCACTTCGACCATCTTTTCGCGCCATTCCTTGCAGGTCTCTGCGAGCTCGGCCGGGATGTCGACGTAGTCGAACTTCGTGCCTTGCGACGCTTCGTCCCAAATGATCGCCTTCATCTTGATCAGGTCGACCACGCCCTTGAAGTTTTCTTCCGAGCCGATCGGCACCACGACCGGAACCGGGTTCGCCTTCAGGCGCAGACGGAGCTGGTCGTAGACCTTGAAGAAGTTCGCGCCGGTACGGTCCATCTTGTTGACGAACGCGAGACGGGGCACCTTGTACTTGTTAGCCTGGCGCCACACCGTTTCCGACTGCGGCTGCACGCCGCCCACTGCGCAGTACACCATGCATGCGCCGTCGAGCACGCGCATCGAGCGTTCGACTTCGATCGTGAAGTCGACGTGACCCGGGGTGTCGATGATGTTGATGCGGTGTTCCGGATAGTTGCCACCCATGCCCTTCCAGAAGGCCGTGGTAGCAGCGGACGTGATCGTGATGCCACGCTCTTGTTCCTGCTCCATCCAGTCCATCGTGGCTGCGCCGTCGTGGACTTCACCGATCTTGTGGTTCACACCGGTGTAAAACAGAATGCGCTCGGTCGTCGTCGTTTTGCCGGCGTCGATGTGAGCGCTAATACCGATATTGCGGTAGCGCTCGATAGGAGTCTTGCGAGCCACTTTGATCCTCTACTGGGATGACACGATGCAGCCCTGCTGCATCGTGCTTCAACACAAACGGGCGAGGCGCCTGAAAAGCGCACCCGCCCGGAATTTATTTCCGCAAACAGCCCAGCCAGGCGCTTAGAAACGGAAATGCGAGAACGCGCGGTTGGCTTCCGCCATGCGGTGAACTTCGTCGCGCTTTTTCATCGCGCCGCCACGGCCTTCGGCCGCTTCGGAGAGTTCGCCTGCCAGACGCAGAGCCATCGACTTCTCGCTGCGCTTCTTCGCAGCCTCACGCAGCCAGCGCATCGCCAATGCCATACGACGCGACGGGCGCACTTCGACCGGAACTTGATAGTTGGCACCACCAACGCGGCGGCTCTTCACTTCGACCACCGGCTTCACGTTGTTGAGCGCAACGGTGAACACTTCCAGCGGGTCCTTGCCACCCTTGGTCTGGATTTGTTCGAATGCGCCATAAACGATGCGCTCTGCGACCGACTTCTTGCCGGACAGCATCAGCATGTTCATGAACTTGGCTACATCAACGTTGCCGAACTTCGGATCCGGCAACACTTCCCGCTTGGGGACTTCGCGACGACGCGGCATGATTCTTCCTTTACCTGTTCAGTTGGAGCTGTATCCAGCCCCGCGGCCACCAACAAACCCGATCACATCTTCACGACTAACCAGCTTGGCCGGGTGACCACTTACTCGACAGCACCGGCAATCCGGCACTCCCGCCTTGACCGCCCTGCGGCGATCCCTGATCAAAAACTGCTTACTTGGCAGCCTTTGCACGCTTCGCGCCGTACTTCGAACGCGCTTGCTTACGGTCCTTGACGCCCTGGGTATCCAGCGAGCCGCGAACCATGTGGTAACGCACACCCGGCAAGTCCTTCACACGGCCGCCGCGGATCAGCACAACCGAGTGTTCCTGCAGGTTGTGGCCTTCACCGCCGATGTACGAAATCACTTCGAAGCCGTTCGTCAGACGAACCTTGGCGACCTTACGGAGTGCCGAGTTAGGCTTCTTCGGCGTCGTCGTGTACACACGGGTGCACACGCCGCGACGCTGGGGGCAGTCCTGCAGGGCCGGGCTCTTGCTCTTCGTCGTTTCCGACTGACGGCCTTTGCGAACCAGTTGGTTGATGGTTGGCATTGTTTATTCCTGAAATTGAACAAAATCTGCACATCGATTTCGGGCAAAGCGAGAATCGGCGCACAGTTGACTTCCGAACCGGCGATACGGACACGAACCTTGGAACGCGACTCGGCCCGCCGAATACCGGAACCCAGCATCATATTCCGGAAATGCCAACTAAGTCAACGGCTTGCGTGATTTGCCGGCCGCGCGGGCGGTTTACCGAAAGGGTCGAAACCGCTGTGAGCCGCACACATCACGCCGATTCGACGACGTCGATGATCTCGTCGCCGAAACGCTCGAGCTTGCGTACGCCCATACCGGGGATGTGGCGCAGGTCGTCGATCGTCTCGGGCGCGTTGCGCGCGATCTCGGCGAGCGTCGCGTCGTGGAAGATCACGTAGGCCGGCACGCCGTCGGATTTCGCGGTTTCCGCACGCCACGCACGCAGCGCGTCCCAGCGGGCGCGCTCGCGCGTGCCCATGCCGGCCGTCGGGTCGACGCGCGTGCCGCTGCGGCTCGACGACTGGCGCGTGCGCTGCGGCTTCACGTAGCGGCGCAGCGTGACCTTCTCCTCGTTCTTCAGCACCGGCTTCGCGGCCTCGGTCAGCATCAGCGCGCCGAAGCCGCCATGGTCGACCGCCAGATAGCCGGACGCGACGAGTTGCCGGAAAATCGCACGCCATTCGGGCTCGGACAGCGACGCGCCGATCCCGAACGTGCTCAGCTGGTCGTGGCCACGCTGCAGCACCTTCTCGGTGCGGCCGCCGCGCAGGATCTCGATCAGATGGCTCGAGCCGAAATTGAAGCCGCTCGCACGCTGCGCACGAAACACGCACGACAGCGCCATCTGCGCTTCGCGCGTCGCGTCCCATGAATCGGGCGGCTCGAGGCATGTGTCACAGTTGCCGCACGGCTGGCTCGCCTCGCCGAAATAGTTCAGCAGCCGCACGCGCCGGCACGAGATCGTCTCGCACAGCCCGAGCAGCGCGTCGAGCTTCGCCGTCTGCACCCGCTTGTGCGCGTCGTCCGCATCGGACTCGTCGATCATCTTGCGCTGCTGGACGACGTCGCCGAGGCCATACGCCATCCACGCGTTCGCCGGCATCCCGTCGCGACCCGCGCGACCGGTTTCCTGGTAGTAGCCTTCGACGCTCTTCGGCAAATCGAGGTGCGCGACGAAACGCACGTCGGGCTTGTCGATGCCCATACCGAACGCGATCGTCGCGCACATCACGATGCCTTCCTCGCGCTGGAACATTTCCTGGTGCTTCTGCCGCACCTCGAATTCCATGCCCGCGTGATACGGCAGCGCACGCACGCCCTGCGCCTTCAGCCATTCGGCCGTTTCCTCGACCTTGCGGCGCGACAGGCAGTACACGACGCCCGCGTCGGTCGTGCCGTCCGCGTTCGTGTGCTCGGCGCGGATGAAATCGAGCAGCTGCGAACGCGCGTTGTCCTTTTCGACGATCCGGTAGCGGATGTTCGGCCGGTCGAAACTCGATATGAACACGCGCGCATCGTCGAGCGCGAGACGATGGATGATCTCGTCGCGCGTGATCGCGTCCGCAGTGGCCGTCAGCGCAATGCGCGGCACCGACGGGAAACGCTCGTGCAGCACCGACAGCTGGATGTATTCGGGACGGAAGTCATGGCCCCACTGCGACACGCAGTGCGCTTCGTCGATCGCGAACAGGCCGATCTTCGCGCGCTCGAGCAGCTCGAGAAAGCGCCCGGTCATCAGGCGCTCGGGCGCGACGTACAGCAGGTCGATCTCGCCTTCGCGCAACGCGCGCTCGGTTGCCGCGGCCTCGGCGCCCGACAGCGTCGAGTTCAGGTAAGCCGCACGCACGCCGACTTCGCTGAGCGCGGCGACCTGGTCCTGCATCAGCGCGATCAGCGGCGACACGACGATGCCGGCGCCCTGCCCGGCCTCACGGCGCAGCAGTGCCGGAATCTGATAGCACAGCGACTTGCCGCCGCCCGTCGGCATCAGCACGAGGCAATCGCCGCCGCCGGCGACGTGCTCGACGATCTCGCCCTGCTGGCCGCGAAATGCGGAATAACCAAAGACTTCGTCGAGGATTTCGAGGGCGCGGGACATGAATGAGAACGAGGACGGCGGAACGATGACCGCGATTTTAACAACCCGCTCGCACGACGCGCGGCGAATCGCTCAACGTTGGCCGATCGGACAGGGTTCGCGCACGCGCATGACGGTCCTGCCGCAACCGTGCGACAAGCCCGTCATGCGCGTGAACGACGGATAAAAAAAACCGCCCGGGTGGAACCGGGCGGTTTCGATGACAGCGAGTGCAGCAGCGTGAGGCGGCTCGCGCCGCCCCCACCGCTTACTCGGCTGCCGGGTGTTGCGGCTCTTCGGCCGGCGTGCTCGGCGTACCGAAGTCGAATGCCTCTTCCGCTGCGATCTGGTCGAAACGCTCGCGGTCGGACATTTCCTTCGCCTTGCGTGCCTTGTGGAACGCGAGACCCGTACCGGCCGGGATCAGACGGCCGACGATCACGTTTTCCTTCAGGCCGCGCAGATCGTCGCGCTTGCCCATGATCGCCGCTTCGGTCAGCACGCGGGTCGTTTCCTGGAACGATGCCGCGGAGATGAACGAGTCGGTGGAAAGCGACGCCTTCGTGATACCGAGGAGCACGTTGTCGTACGACGCCGGGCGCTTGCCCTCGGCGATCATGCGATCGTTCTCGTCCAGCATGTCGGAACGCTCGACCTGTTCGCCCGGGATGAAGCGCGTATCGCCGTTGTCGGTGATCTGCACACGACGCAGCATCTGGCGAACGATCACCTCGATGTGCTTGTCGTTGATCTTCACGCCCTGCAGACGGTACACGTCCTGCACTTCGTCGACGATGTAGCGCGACAGCGCCTCGATACCCTGCAGACGCAGGATGTCGTGCGGATCGGCCGGACCGTCCACGATCATTTCGCCCTTGTTGACGACCTGGGCATCGTGGACCAGAACCTGCTTTTCCTTCGCGATCAGGAACTCGTGCTGATTGCCTTCGAGGTCCGTGATGACGAGACGCTGCTTGCCCTTCGTGTCCTTACCGAACGACGTCGTACCGGTGACTTCCGCGAGAATGCCGGCATCCTTCGGCGAACGCGCTTCGAACAGTTCCGCCACCCGCGGCAGACCGCCGGTAATGTCACGCGTCTTCTGCGCTTCCGTCGGGATACGTGCGAGCACTTCACCCACCTGCACCTGCTGGCCGTCCTTCACGGTGATCAGCGCGCCGACCTGGAAGCCGATCTGCACTGCGTGCTCCGTGCCCGGGATCTTCACTTCTTCGCCGTTCGCGTCGAGCAGTTTCACCTGCGGACGCACGCTCTTCGAAGCTTGCGAACCACGACGCTTCACGTCGATCACGACCAGCGTCGACAGGCCGGTCACGTCGTCGATCTGCTTCGCGACGGTCACGCCTTCCTCGACGTTCTCGAACTTCACCGTACCACCGTACTCGGTGATGATCGGACGCGTCATCGGATCCCACGTGGCCAGCTGCGTGCCGGCCTTGATCGTCGCGCCGTCGAGCTGCAGCAGCGTCGCGCCGTACGGGATTTTGTGACGTTCGCGCTCGCGGCCGATATCGTCGGTGATCAGCGCCTCGCCCGAACGCGAAATGACGATCTGCTCGCCCTTCGCGTTGGTGACGTAACGCATCGTCGCCGTGAAACGCACGATACCGTTGCTCTTCGCTTCGACCGACGACGCCACTGCCGCACGCGATGCCGCACCACCGATGTGGAACGTACGCATCGTCAGCTGCGTGCCCGGCTCACCGATCGACTGTGCCGCGATCACGCCGACTGCTTCGCCGACGTTCACGAGCGAGCCGCGGCCGAGGTCACGGCCATAGCAGGCCGCGCACAGACCGTAACGCGTTTCGCAGGTCAGCGGCGTGCGCACGCGCACTTCGTCGATGCCGAGGCGTTCGATTTCCTCGACCGCCGTTTCGTCGAGCAGCGTGCCCGATTCGTACAGCGTTTCCTGCGTTTCCGGGTTCACGACGTCCGCGACCGCGACGCGGCCGAGGATACGGTCGCGCAGCGCTTCGACGACTTCACCGCCTTCGACGAGTGCCTTCATCGCCACGCCGTTCGACGTGCCGCAATCGTCTTCCACCACGACCAGATCCTGCGTGACGTCAACCAGACGACGCGTCAGGTAACCCGAGTTCGCGGTCTTCAGTGCCGTATCAGCCAGACCCTTACGTGCACCATGGGTCGAGATGAAGTACTGCAACACGTTCAGGCCTTCGCGGAAGTTCGCGGTAATCGGCGTCTCGATAATCGAGCCGTCCGGCTTCGCCATCAGGCCACGCATACCGGCCAGCTGACGAATCTGAACCGCCGAACCCCGGGCGCCCGAGTCGGCCATCATGTAGATCGAGTTGAACGACTCCTGGCGCGTCTCGTTGCCGTCGCGGTCCGTCACCGGCTCCGTCGACAGCTGCTCCATCATCGCCTTGCCGACCGCTTCCGACGTCGCCGACCAGATGTCGACCACGTTGTTGTAGCGTTCCTGCGCGGTGACGAGACCCGACATGTACTGGCGGTCGTACTCCTTCACCTTCTTCGCGGCGTCGCCGACGATCGTTTCCTTCTGCGGCGGCACGAGCATGTCGTCCACGCAGATCGAGATGCCGGCGCGCGTCGCGAGACGGAAACCCGACTGCATCAGCTGGTCGGCGAACACCACCGTCGCACGCAGACCGCACTTGCGGAACGCCGTGTTGATCAGGCGCGAGATTTCCTTCTTCTTCAGCGGCTTGTTCAGCACCGAGAACGGCAGGCCGTGCGGCAGGATCTCCGACAGGATCGCGCGACCGACGGTCGTCGCGTACAGCGAGATCTTCGGCACGAATTCCGGCGCGCCTTCCGACGTGTCTTCATTGCGGACCATTTCGGTGATCCGCACGTTGACGCGCGAGGCCAGCTCGACTTCCTTGTTCTCGTACGCGCGGATCACTTCCGACACGCCCGTGAACGACAGGCCTTCGCCCTTGCCGTTGATCGCTTCGCGGGTCGCGTAGTACAGACCCAGCACGATATCCTGCGACGGCACGATCGACGGATCGCCGTTGGCCGGGAACAGCACGTTGTTCGACGCCAGCATCAGCGTACGCGCTTCCATCTGCGCTTCGAGCGACAGCGGCACGTGAACGGCCATCTGGTCACCGTCGAAGTCGGCGTTGAACGCCGCGCAGACGAGCGGGTGCAGCTGAATTGCCTTGCCTTCGATCAGCACCGGCTCGAACGCCTGGATACCGAGACGGTGCAGCGTCGGCGCACGGTTCAGCATCACCGGGTGTTCGCGGATCACCTCTTCGAGGATGTCCCACACCACCGGCGTCTGGTTCTCGACTTCCTTCTTCGCGGCCTTGATGGTCGTCGCGACGCCCATCACTTCCAGCTTGTTGAAGATGAACGGCTTGAACAGCTCGAGCGCCATCAGCTTCGGCAGACCGCACTGGTGCAGCTTCAGCGTCGGGCCGACCACGATGACCGAACGGCCCGAGTAGTCGACGCGCTTGCCCAGCAGGTTCTGACGGAAACGACCGCCCTTGCCCTTGATCATGTCGGCGAGCGACTTCAGCGGACGCTTGTTCGCGCCCGTCATCGCCTTGCCGCGACGACCGTTGTCGAGCAGCGAGTCGACGGCTTCCTGCAGCATCCGCTTTTCGTTGCGGACGATGATTTCAGGCGCCTTCAGCTCGAGCAGACGCTTCAACCGGTTGTTACGGTTGATCACGCGGCGATACAGGTCGTTCAGGTCCGACGTCGCGAAACGGCCGCCATCCAGCGGCACGAGCGGACGCAGTTCCGGCGGCAGCACCGGCAGCACTTCGAGGATCATCCACTCGGGCTTGATGCCCGAGCGCTGGAATGCCTCGAGGACCTTCAGGCGCTTCGCGTACTTCTTGATCTTCGCTTCCGAGCCGGTGTTCTTCAGCTCGGTGCGCAGCGTCTCGACCTGCTCGTCGATGTTGATCGCGCGCAGCAGTTCACGCACGCCTTCCGCGCCCATTTCGGCACGGAATTCGTCGCCGTATTCCTCGACCTTGTTGTAGTAATCCTCTTCGGTCATGATCTGCCGCGCCTTCAGCGGCGTCATGCCCGGTTCGATCACCACGTACGCTTCGAAGTACAGCACGCGTTCGATGTCGCGCAGCGTCATGTCGAGCACCATGCCCAGACGCGACGGCAGCGACTTCAGGAACCAGATGTGCGCGACCGGCGAGGCCAGCTCGATGTGGCCCATGCGTTCGCGACGCACCTTCGCCAGCGTCACTTCGACGCCGCACTTCTCGCAGATCACGCCGCGGTGCTTCAGGCGCTTGTACTTGCCGCACAGGCACTCGTAGTCCTTGATCGGCCCGAAGATCTTCGCGCAGAACAGACCATCGCGTTCCGGCTTGAACGTACGGTAGTTGATGGTCTCCGGCTTCTTCACTTCACCGAAGGACCACGAACGGATCTTGTCCGGCGAGGCCAGACCGATCTTGATCGCGTCGAAAACTTCTTCCTGTTGGACTTGCTTGAATAGATCGAGCAGAGCTTTCATTGCCTTCTCTCCGTAGTCCGATTAATTGCGGTCGAGATCGATGTCGATACCGAGCGAGCGGATTTCCTTCACCAGCACGTTGAAGGATTCCGGCATGCCTGCATCGATCACGTGATCGCCCTTGACGAGGTTTTCATAAACCTTGGTCCGGCCATTCACGTCATCCGACTTCACCGTCAGCATTTCCTGCAGCACGTAGGACGCGCCGTACGCTTCGAGTGCCCACACTTCCATTTCACCGAAACGCTGGCCACCGAACTGCGCCTTACCACCCAGCGGCTGCTGCGTGACGAGCGAGTACGGGCCGGTCGAACGCGCGTGCATCTTGTCGTCGACCAAGTGGTGCAGCTTCAGGTAGTGCATGTAGCCGAGCGTCACGCGACGTTCGAACATCTCGCCCGTGCGGCCGTCGTACAGGCGGACCTGGTTCTTCGACGGGTTCATGCCGAGCTGTTCGGCGATCTCGTCCGGGAACGCGAGGTCGAGCATCTTGCCCATTTCTTCCTCGGTCGCACCGTCGAACACCGGCGTCGCGAACGGCACGCCTTCGCGCAGATTCTTCGCGAGTTCGAGGATCTCGTCGTCGGTGAAGCTTTCCAGATCTTCCTGGCGGCCCGACTCGTTGTAGATCTTCGTCAGGAACGTGCGCAGTTCCTCGATCTTCGCCTGACGCTGCAGCATTTCGCCGATACGCCAGCCGAGGCCCTTCGCGGCCCAGCCGAGGTGCACTTCCAGAACCTGACCCACGTTCATCCGCGACGGCACGCCAAGCGGGTTCAGCACGACGTCTGCCGGACGGCCATCGGCCATGTACGGCATGTCTTCGATCGGGACGATCTTCGACACGACACCCTTGTTACCGTGACGGCCTGCCATCTTGTCGCCAGGCTGCAGACGACGCTTCACCGCGAGGTACACCTTGACCATCTTCAGCACGCCCGGCGGCAGTTCGTCGCCTTGCGTGAGCTTCTTGCGCTTCTCTTCGAACGCGAGGTCGAACTGGTGACGCTTCTCTTCGATCGAGTTCTTGATCGCTTCGAGCTGCGCCGCTGCTTCGTCTTCCGCCAGGCGGATGTCGAACCAGTGGTAGTGGTCGAGGTCTTCCAGGTAAGCCTGGTCGATCTTCGTGCCCTTCGCGAGCTTCTTCGGACCGCCGTTCGCTACCTTGCCCACCAGCATGCGTGCGAGACGCTGGAACGCGTCGCCTTCCACGATGCGCAGCTGGTCGTTCAGGTCGAGACGGTAGCGCTTCAGTTCGTCGTCGATGATCTGTTGCGCACGCTTGTCGCGCTGGATGCCTTCACGCGTGAACACCTGGACGTCGATCACGGTGCCGTTCATGCCCGACGGCACGCGCAGCGACGTGTCCTTCACGTCCGAAGCCTTCTCGCCGAAGATCGCGCGCAGCAGCTTCTCTTCCGGCGTCAGCTGGGTCTCGCCCTTCGGCGTGACCTTGCCGACCAGCACGTCGCCCGCTTCGACTTCAGCACCGATGTACACGATGCCCGATTCGTCGAGACGGCCGAGCTGGACTTCCGCCAGGTTCGAGATGTCGCGCGTGATTTCTTCCGGCCCGAGCTTCGTGTCGCGTGCAACGACGTTCAGCTCTTCGATGTGGATCGACGTGTAGCGATCGTCCGCGACCACCTTCTCCGAGATCAGGATCGAATCCTCGAAGTTGTAGCCGTTCCACGGCATGAACGCGATCAGCATGTTCTGGCCGAGCGCGAGCTCGCCCAGGTCCGTCGAGGCGCCGTCGGCCAGCACGTCGCCGCGCGAGACCTTGTCGCCCATCTTCACGATCGGACGCTGGTTGATGTTCGTGTTCTGGTTCGAACGCGTGTACTTGATCAGGTTGTAGATGTCGACACCGACTTCACCTGCGACCGCTTCGTCGTCGTTCACGCGAATCACGATACGGCCTGCGTCGACGTAGTCGACCACACCGCCGCGGAACGCCTGAACCGTCGTACCCGAGTCGACCGCGCAGGTGCGCTCGATGCCCGTACCGACGACCGGCTTTTCCGGACGCAGACACGGCACGGCCTGACGCTGCATGTTCGAACCCATCAGTGCACGGTTCGCGTCATCGTGCTCGAGGAACGGAATCAGCGAGGCTGCAACCGACACGATCTGCGACGGCGCGACGTCCATGTACTGGATACGATCCGGCGTGACCATCATCGTTTCGCCGGCTTCACGCGACGACACGAGTTCGTCGATCAGCTGGCCGTTCTCGTCGATCGCGGCGTTCGCCTGAGCGATCATGTAGCGGCCTTCCTCGATCGCCGACAGGTAGTCGATCTGGTCGGTCACCTTGCTGTCCACGACCTTGCGGTACGGCGTCTCGAGGAAGCCGTACTCGTTCAGGTGCGCGTACAGTGCGAGCGAGTTGATCAGACCGATGTTCGGACCTTCCGGCGTTTCGATCGGGCACACGCGGCCGTAGTGGGTCGGGTGCACGTCGCGGACTTCGAAGCCTGCGCGCTCGCGCGTCAGGCCGCCCGGGCCCAGCGCGGAAACACGGCGCTTGTGCGTGATTTCCGACAGCGGGTTGGTCTGGTCCATGAACTGCGACAGCTGCGACGAACCGAAGAACTCGCGGATCGCCGACGAAATCGGCTTCGAGTTGATCAGGTCGTGCGGCATCAGGTTTTCGCTTTCGGCCTGGCCGAGGCGTTCCTTGACCGCGCGCTCGACACGCACGAGACCCGCGCGGAACTGGTTTTCCGCCAGTTCGCCGACGCAACGCACGCGACGGTTGCCGAGGTGGTCGATGTCGTCCACTTCGCCCTTGCCGTTGCGCAGCTCGACGAGGATCTTGATCGTCGCGAGGATGTCGTCGTCCTGCAGCGTCATCGGGCCGACGATCTCGTCACGGCCGACGCGGCGGTTGAACTTCATACGGCCGACCTTCGACAGGTCGTACGCTTCTTCGCTGTAGAACAGACGATTGAACAGCGCCTCGACCGCTTCTTCGGTCGGCGGCTCGCCCGGACGCATCATGCGGTAGATCGCGATGCGCGCGGCCGTCTTGTCGGTCGTTTCGTCGACACGCAGCGTCGACGAGATGTACGGGCCCTGGTCCAGATCGTTCGTGTAGAGCGTCTGGATGTCCTTGATGCCCGCTTCGCGCAGCTTCTCGAGCACGCTTTCCGTGACTTCGTCGTTCGCGCTCGCGATCACTTCGCCGGTGTCGCCGTCGACGACGTTCTTCGCCAGCACGCGGCCGAGCAGATAGTCTTCCGGCACCGAGATGAACTTGGTCTTCGCGGCTTCGAGGTCGCGAATGTGCTTCGCGTTGATCCGCTTGTCCTTCTGGACGATGACCTTGCCGTCGCGATCCGTGATGTCGAAACGCGCGACTTCACCACGCAGGCGCTCGGGCACGAACTCGAGTTGCGCGCCTTCGTCCATCAGCGTGAAGTTGTCGAACACGAAGAAGTTCGCGAGGATCTGTTCCGGCGTCAGGCCGATGGCCTTCAGCAGGATCGTGACCGGCATCTTGCGGCGACGGTCGACGCGGAAGTACAGGATGTCCTTCGGATCGAATTCGAAGTCGAGCCACGAGCCGCGGTACGGAATGATCCGTGCCGAGAACAGCAGCTTGCCCGAGCTGTGCGTCTTGCCCTTGTCGTGTTCGAAGAACACGCCCGGCGAACGGTGCAGCTGCGAGACGATGACACGCTCGGTGCCGTTGATGACGAACGAGCCCGTCGGCGTCATGAGCGGCATTTCGCCCATGTACACTTCCTGCTCTTTCACTTCCTTGACGACCGGCTTGTTCGGCGATTCCTTGTCGAGGATGACAAGGCGGACCTTCGCGCGCAGCGCGGAGCAGTACGTCAGGCCACGCTGCTGGCATTCCTTGATGTTGAATGCCGGCGCGGACAGCGCATAGCTCACGAACTCGAGGCGCGCGAAGCCGTTGTGCGAAACAATGGGAAATACCGATGTGAATGCGGCCTGCAAACCTTCAGGCTTGCGTTGCGTCGCCGGCACATCAGCTTGCAGAAACGTGCTGAATGATTCAAGCTGGGTGGCCAGCAAGAACGGAACTTGGTGAACGATGGGGCGCTTCGCGAAACTCTTGCGAATGCGCTTCTTCTCGGTGAAGGAATATTGCATACGATCTCCGAATCACGGCGGGTGCTGTCGAGGCGGGATACCTGGACGTTTCAAACCCGAGTGTTCACCGACTGAGACCCGATGGCCGCCCGATGGCTTGAACGAGCCGAGAAGCTTGGTGGTTGGCCGCTACCAACCGCTGGCTGACGGCAGCGGATGCCTGTGTTGCCCGCTACCCGACCAAACTTGCCTTCTGCAGTCGCTTCAGAAGACAAAGAGAAGCGCCAATCGCGACACTGACAACGATTTGGCGGTTTTCTTTGGCCTCTGGGGCCGATTATTCGGGCTCCCGAATGAGTGCCAGAATAACGTCCCCACAAAGCACAAAAAGGCCGGCGGTGAAAATACCGCCAGCCTTCGCACAGCGCGTCGAAACTTACTTGACTTCGACCTTCGCGCCTGCGTCTTCCAGCTTCTTCTTGGCTTCTTCAGCAGCAGCCTTGTCGACGCCTTCCTTGACAGCCTTCGGTGCGCCGTCAACGACGTCCTTCGCTTCCTTCAGGCCCAGGCCCGTCAGTTCGCGAACTGCCTTGATGACTGCAACCTTGTTGCTGCCTGCTTCAGCCAGGACGACCGTGAATTCGGTCTTCTCTTCTGCTGCAGCAGCTGCGCCGCCGCCTGCCGGGCCAGCGACTGCCACTGCAGCTGCCGACACGCCAAACTTCTCTTCGAACGCCTTGACCAGTTCGTTCAGTTCCAGAACGGTCATCCCTTCGACTGCTGCCAGGATGTCTTCTTTTGCGATTGCCATTTGAAATACTCCTAAATTGAATTCGGATACAGCCAGCGATCAGTAACGCTGATGCACGTTCGCTTACGCAGCTTCCGCTTGCTTCTTCTCGGCCAGCGCGGCGAGAGCACGCGCGAAGCCCGAAACAGGCGATTGCATAACGAACAGCAGCTTCGAGAGCAGTTCTTCGCGGCTCGGGATGCTTGCCAGCGCTTGCACGCCAGCCTTGTCCATCACCTTGCCATCGAACGAACCAGCCTTGATGACCAACTTGTCATTGCTCTTGCTGAAGTCGTTGACGACCTTAGCAGCAGCAATTGCATCTTCCGAGATGCCGTAGATCAGCGGACCAGTCATCTGCTCTGCCAGCGGAGCAAAGGGCGTACCTTCAACAGCGCGACGCGCCAGCGTGTTCTTCAACACGCGCAGGTAAACCTGTTGCTCACGCGCTTTCGCGCGCAGCTTGGTCAGATCGCCAACCGCAATTCCACGATACTCAGCCAGCACAACGGTCTGGGCCTTCGCGACTTGCGCGGAAACCTCAGCGACGACGGCTTGCTTGTCTTCTCTATTAAGCGGCACGGTTAGCCTCCAGAAACGATACGTTCGGCGCGGCCGGCATGGCCGAAACCTCACGTACCTCGTTCAACAACGGCGTCCGACCTCGTTAGGAGTATTTCCACCTCACGCCATGAATTGCTTCACGACCTGCGGCTTCACCACTGCAAAACTTTTTCGGGTTCGCCATCTGCGTTGGCTTGAATTAAGGAATCGCCTGCCTGCTGCGTCCCACCAACGGTCTTTGATAACCGGTTGCCCGCCCCACTGCACGAACAACCGCCCAAAGCCCATGTAGGCCGCTTCGCGAACGAAACGGCCCGAATACTTGCTTACTGTGCTGCCAGCGTAGCCTGGTCGACACGCACGCCAACGCCCATCGTGCTCGACAGTGCGATCTTGCGCAGGTACACGCCCTTGCTCGTTGCCGGCTTCGCCTTCTGCAGCGCTTCGATCAGCGCCGACAGGTTCGAACGCAGCGCGGTCGATTCGAACGATGCACGGCCGATGGTCGCGTGGATGATACCGGCCTTGTCGACACGGAATTGCACCTGACCAGCCTTCGCGTTCTTGACGGCGGTTGCGACGTCCGGCGTGACCGTACCGACCTTCGGGTTCGGCATCAGGCCGCGCGGGCCGAGGATCTGGCCGAGCGTACCGACGATACGCATCGTGTCCGGCGAAGCGATCACGATGTCGAAGTCCATCTGGCCAGCCTTGATCTGCTCAGCCAGGTCTTCCATACCGACGATTTCCGCGCCTGCTGCACGAGCTTGCTCGGCCTTTTCGCCTTGCGCGAACACAGCAACGCGAACCGACTTGCCCGTACCTGCCGGCAGAACGACCGAACCACGAACGACCTGGTCCGACTTCTTTGCATCGATGCCGAGCTGAACTGCGACGTCGATCGACTCGTTGAACTTCGCGCTCGCGCATTCCTTCACGAGTGCCAGTGCGTCTTCGATCGCGTACAGCTTCTGACGGTCGACCTTGGCAGCAAATGCCTGACGGCGCTTGGAGATCTTAGCCATTTACACGCCCTCCACAGTGATGCCCATCGAGCGTGCGCTACCAGCGATGGTGCGAACGGCTGCGTCCAGATCAGCTGCCGTAAGGTCCGGCATCTTGGTCTTCGCGATTTCTTCGGCTTGAGCGCGCGTGATCGAACCGACCTTGTCGGTGTGCGGCTTGCTCGAGCCCTTGTCCACCTTCGCCGCCTTCTTGATCAGGACGGTCGCCGGCGGCGTCTTCATCACGAACGTGAAGCTCTTGTCAGCGAATGCCGTGATGACCACCGGCACCGGCAGACCCGGCTCCATGCCTTGGGTCTGCGCGTTGAACGCCTTGCAGAACTCCATGATGTTCAGGCCGCGCTGGCCCAGTGCCGGACCGACCGGCGGCGACGGGTTGGCTTTACCTGCAGGGATCTGCAGCTTGATAAAGCCGACAATCTTCTTTGCCATTTGAAAACCTCGTTGGAACGCCAGACGGCGTTCGGTGAGTGATAACGCGCGTTCGCCGTTGGCTACTGACGCTCCTCAACGGCCATGACGCGGACCGTAAGCGCGAAGGTGGGCAGCCGAGGCTGCCCACCGAATCGGGATCAAACTTTTTCGACCTGACCGAACTCGAGTTCGACCGGGGTGGAGCGGCCAAAGATGGTGACCGACACACGCACGCGCGATTTTTCGTAGTTGACTTCTTCGACCGTGCCGTTGAAGTCCGTGAACGGGCCTTCCTTGACACGCACCATCTCGCCAACCTCGAACAGGGTCTTCGGGCGCGGCTTCTCAACGCCTTCCTGCATCTGCGACATGATCTTTTCGACTTCCTTCGGGGAAATCGGAGTCGGGCGGTTACGTGCGCCGCCGACGAAACCGGTGACCTTTGCCGTGTTCTTCACGAGGTGCCACGTTTCGTCCGTCATTTCCATTTCGACCAGCACGTAGCCGGGGAAGAAACGACGCTCGGTCACAGCCTTGTGACCGCCTTTTACTTCGACCACTTCTTCGGTCGGGACCAGGATCTGACCGAATTTGTCCTGCATGCCAGCACGTTCGATGCGCTCCTGAAGCGCACGTTGCACGCTCTTCTCCATGCCGGAGTAGGCGTGCACGACGTACCAACGCTTTCCGCTCGGGGATGCCGGAGTATCGCTCATATCATTTCCAACCCAGAATCGCCGAGAAAATCACCCATTCGATCGATTTGTCACTCAACCAGAGGAAAATCGCCATCACGAGCACGAAACCGAACACGACGAGTGTGGTTTGCGTTGCTTCCTTGCGGGTGGGCCAAACGACCTTGCGGACTTCCTTGTACGAATCCTTGGCAAACGCGATGAGGCTCTTGCCAGGTGCGGACATCAGCCCGACGGCCACGCCGGCGATGATACCTACCGCCAACGCGGCACCGCGGACATACCACTGCTGGTTGGCCAGCCAGAAGAAGCCCACGAATCCGGCCAAGACCAGCAATACGCCCAGGGCCAGCATCAGCTTATCGCCGGAGGTATTTACAGTTTCGACGGATGGATTCGCCATAACACCTTAAAACAAATGCCACGTGTGGCACGTGGCGATTTTTGGCAGGGGCAGAGGGAATCGAACCCCCAACCTTCGGTTTTGGAGACCGACGCTCTGCCAGTTGAGCTATACCCCTAAACCATGTTGGGACTGGCTGCTGCCAGCCCCAAAACTGTCGATCAACGAATAACTGGCTTACTCGATGATCTTGGCGACGACGCCGGCGCCGACGGTACGGCCGCCTTCGCGGATGGCGAAGCGCAGACCTTCTTCCATCGCGATCGGCGCGATCAGCTTCACCGTGATCGACACGTTGTCGCCCGGCATCACCATTTCCTTGTCCTTCGGCAGCTCGATCGAGCCCGTCACGTCCGTCGTACGGAAGTAGAACTGCGGACGGTAGTTGTTGAAGAACGGCGTGTGACGGCCGCCTTCGTCCTTGCTCAGCACGTACACTTCAGCCGTGAAGTGCGTGTGCGGCGTGATCGAACCCGGCTTCGCCAGAACCTGGCCACGCTCCACGTCTTCACGCTTCGTGCCGCGCAGCAGGATACCGACGTTGTCGCCTGCCTGACCTTGGTCCAGCAGCTTGCGGAACATTTCAACGCCCGTGCAGGTCGTCTTCACCGTCGGCTTGATACCGACGATTTCGATTTCCTCGCCGACCTTCACGACGCCGCGCTCGACACGACCCGTCACCACCGTACCACGGCCCGAGATCGAGAA
This sequence comes from Burkholderia sp. IMCC1007, assembly GCF_027257875.1. Classification (GTDB taxonomy): domain Bacteria; phylum Pseudomonadota; class Gammaproteobacteria; order Burkholderiales; family Burkholderiaceae; genus Burkholderia. The sequence continues at coordinate 651 of NZ_JAPVQY010000064.1, read as the reverse complement.
CACGTCTTCCACCGGCATCAGGAACGCGCCGTCAACTGCACGCTCCGGCGTCGGGATGTACGTGTCCAGTGCGTCTGCCAGGCTCATGATCGCCACTTCGCCCAGCTCGCCCGTGTCGCCTTCCAGCGCCAGCTTGGCCGAACCCTTCACGATCGGCGTGTCGTCGCCCGGGAAGTCGTACTTCGACAGGAGTTCGCGAACTTCCATCTCGACCAGCTCGAGCAGTTCAGCGTCGTCCACCATGTCGCACTTGTTCAGGAACACGATGATGTACGGAACGCCAACCTGACGCGCCAGCAGGATGTGCTCGCGCGTTTGCGGCATCGGGCCGTCTGCTGCCGAGCAAACCAGGATCGCGCCGTCCATCTGCGCTGCGCCCGTGATCATGTTCTTCACATAGTCAGCGTGGCCCGGGCAGTCGACGTGTGCGTAGTGGCGGTTAGCCGTTTCGTACTCGACGTGTGCCGTGTTGATCGTGATGCCGCGCGCCTTTTCTTCCGGTGCCGCGTCGATCTGGTCGTACGCCTTCGCTTCGCCGCCGAACTTCTTCGTCAGAACCGTCGTGATCGCTGCCGTCAGCGTCGTCTTGCCGTGGTCAACGTGACCAATCGTACCAACGTTGACGTGCGGCTTGGTCCGCTCAAATTTACC
>NZ_JAPVQY010000063.1 GCF_027257875.1 Burkholderia sp. IMCC1007 | reverse complement strand
GGCGCGCCGCAGCGCGGCCAGCATCTGTTCGCCGCGCGCTGCGCGGGCTGCCACGCGGTGCGCGGGACCGACGCGGCGGGCGACGCGGGCCCCGACCTGTCGCATCTCGGCTCGCGCCGGCTGCTCGCGGCCGGCACGCTCGACAACACGCCGGACGACCTGCGCCGCTGGATCGCGCACGCGCAGCAGATCAAGCCGCTCACGCTGATGCCGTCGTTCGCGCTCGCGCCGAACGACGCGGACGATCTCGCCGCGTATCTCGCCACGCTGCATTGAACGGAGGAGGACGATGGACGTTGCCCGCGACACGCCGCCTCCGCTGAACCGCGTACCCGACCTCGGCGACGCGCCGGCGGGGTCGGCGCACGCGCGCGCGCTCGCCGAGCTGTGGGAATCGGCGCCCGGCTGGCGCGGCTGGCTCGGCACCGTCGATCACAAGCGCATCGGGCTGCGCTACATCGTCACCGCGTTCGCGTTCCTGCTGCTCGGCGGCGTCGAGGCGCTCGTGATGCGCATCCAGCTCGCGCGGCCGAACGCGACGGTGCTCACGCCCGCGCAGTACGACTCGCTGTTCACGATGCACGGCGTGACGATGATCTTCCTGTATGCGCTGCCGGTGCTGTCCGGCTTCGCGAACTATCTGTGGCCGCTGATGCTCGGCTCGCGCGACATGGCGTTCCCGCGGCTCAACGCGTTCTCGTACTGGGCATTCCTGTTCGCGGGGCTGTTCCTGTATGCGAGCTTCCCGCTCGGCGCGGTGCCGGACGGCGGCTGGTTCAACTACGTGCCGCTCACGTCGCTCGACTACAGCGCGGGCGCGAACATCGACATCTATGCGCTCGGCATGATCCTGCTCGGTATCTCGACGACAGGCGGCGCCGCGAACTTCGTCGTCACGCTGCTGCGGATGCGCGCGCACGGCATGTCGATCGACCGGCTGCCGATCATCGTGTGGGGCACGCTGACCGCGTCGGTCGCGAACCTCGTCGCGGTGCCGTCCGTGAGCCTCGCGTTCCTGCTGCTGTGGCTCGACCGCAATGCGGGCACGCATTTCTTCGACGTCGCGAACGACGGGCGGCCGCTGCTGTGGCAGCACCTGTTCTGGATGTTCGCGCACCCGTGGGTGTACGTGGTCGTGCTGCCCGCGATGGGGATCGTGTCGGACGCGCTGCCGACCTTCTGCCGGCGGCCGCTCGTTGCATACGAGGCGGTCGCGGTGTCGACGGTGGCGACGATGCTGATCGGCTTCGAGGTGTGGGTCCACCACATGTTCGCGACCGGCATCGCGCCGCTCGCGCTCGCGTTCTTCGGCGCGGCGAGCATGCTGATCTCGATTCCGAGCGCGGTCGCGGTGTTCGCATGGATCGCGACGATCTGGACCGGCCGGCCCGTGTTCCGCACGCCGTTCCTGTATTTCGCGGGCTTCGTGCTGATGTTCGTGATCGGCGGCGTGTCCGGCGTGATGACGGCCGCGGTGCCGCTCGACTGGCAACTGACCGATACGTACTTCGTCGTCGCGCACCTGCATTACGTGCTGCTCGGCATCAACGTGTTCCCCGTGCTCGGCGGCGTCACGTACTGGTTTCCGAAGTTCACCGGCCGGATGATGAACGAGCGCTTCGGCCGCTGGACGTTCTGGGTCGTGGTGATCGGCTTCAATCTCGGCTTCTTTCCGATGCACGTCTCCGGGCTGCTCGGGATGCCGCGCCGCATCTACACGTATCCACCCGGAATGGGCTGGGATACCTCGAACCTCGTGACGACGATCGGCTCGTTCGTGTTCGGCATCGGGATCGTGATGTTCGTCGTCAACGCGCTCGTGAGCGCACGTCGCGGCGCGCACGTCGGCAACAATCCATGGGGCGCGGCCGGACTCGAATGGTCGGTCGCGTCGCCGACGCCCGTGTACAACTTCGCGGTGCTGCCGCTCGTCGCGTCGCGCCATCCGCTGTGGGAAACGCGCGACGACGAGAAGCGCACCAGCGTGCGGGTCGGCTACCGGCTCGCCGACGGGCGCGAGGCGCTCGCGGTCACGCCGCTCGCCGCGACGCCGAGCGCGATCCTGAAGATGCCTGAGGACAGCTGCGTGCCGTTCGTGCTCGCGCTGCTGGCCACGGCCGTGTTTGCGGCGATGCTGGTGCGCTCGCCGACGCTCGTGTGCGCGGCGGTGGCCGGTTGCGCGATCGCGACCGGCGTGTGGCTGTGGCCGCGCCGCACGCTCGGCCAGCGCGCGCGACCGCCGGCGCGTGCGAGCACGCAGGCGCCGGCAGCCGGCCGCCATCCCGACGAGCCGCCGTCCGCGAAGGTACCGGATGGCGCGCCGGCCGCGTGCGTCGAGCCGCTGCCGGTGGGCAGTTGCGGCCAGCGTGCGGGCGGCTGGTGGGGCGTGCTCACGCTGATCGTGACCGAGGCCGGGTTGTTCGGCTATCTGCTGTTCTGCTACTTCTATCTGCAATCGCAATCGGCCGCGCCGTGGCCGCCCGAAGGGATGCCGAAGATCGGGCTCGCGGCCGGCAACACCGTCGTGCTGCTGTCGAGCAGCGTTTTCGTGTGGCTCGCCGAACGCGCGGTGCGGGCCGGCCGGGGGCCGCATGCGGTCGCGGCGCTCGCGGTCGCGCTGGTGCTCGGCATCGCGTTCGCGCTCGTCCAGTTGCACGAGTGGCGCGACCATCCGTACGGCCCGACCGCGCATCTGTACGGCAGCCTCTATTTCACGATCACCGGCTTTCACCTCGCGCACGTCGTGGCCGGCCTCGTGATCCTCGCGCTGCTCGCCGGCTGGACGGCCGCCGGCTTCTTCGGCCGCGAGCGCCGCGTCGCGCTGACGGTCGGCGGCCTCTACTGGCACTTCGTCGACATCGTGTGGCTGTTCATCTTCACCGCGCTGTACGTGTCGCCTTACTGGCTCAGGAGGTCGTGATGATCGACGCGCGACGCTCGTCGACGCCGTGGCTCGCGATCGCGGCCGGCCTCGTCGGCGCGCCCGCGCTGTGGTTCTCGCAGATGCTGGTGTCGGAGACGCTCGCGTCGACCGCGTGCTATCCGCTCGGCGTCGCGCAGGCCGTGCCGCGCTGGGCGCACGTGGGCGTGTGGCTCGCGCTGATCGCCGCCGGCGCGTTCGCGGTGGCGCTGGCCTGCGCCGCGTGGCTCGTGCGTACGTGGCAGCGCAGGCACGATCCGCAGGCGCAGGCCGCGACGCGCGACACCAGCACGTGGTTTCTCGCGCGCTGCGGAATGCTGGCCGCGCTCGGGTTCGTGATCGGTCTCGTGTTCACGGGCATCGTGACCGCTTTCGTCGGCCCGTGCAGCCCATGGCACTGATCTCGTTCGCTTCGTTGCGGGTTGCAGCGCGCCGCGCACGGGTCGCGCTCTGCGCTGCGCTCGGCGTTGCGCTCGGTGCGGGCGTCGCGTGCTTCGCACTCACCGCGTGCGACGCGCAGCAGGACGACCGCGCGATGTCCTCCGGCGACACGTCCGGTGCCGCGTCGGCAGCCGACGCGCCCGAGCCCGCGTCCGGCTGGCGCTTCGTGCGGATTCGCGCGGCGACGGCCGACGCCGGTGCGTCGATGTCGGCGCGCGCGAACAGCGATCCGCGGCTGTCTCAACGTCGTGCCGCGGCATCTTCCCCGACTTCGGCCCCGGTCCCTGTTCCGCCACCCGATTCGGCTTCCGCGACCGCAGGGCGCCGCCCGGTGGTGGCCGCTGCCGCCGCGAGCGCCGACGCGCGGACCGTTGCGCGCGGCCGCTACCTCGCGCTCGCCGGCGACTGCTCGGCCTGCCACGACGCGGCCGATCACACGCCGTACGCGGGCGGCCAGCCGGTGAATTCGCCGTTCGGGCCGATCTATGCGTCGAACATCACGCCGGATCCGACCCACGGGATCGGCACCTACACGCTGCAGCAGTTCGACGACGCGTTGCGGCGCGGCGTGCGCGCCGACGGCAGCCGGCTGTATCCGGCGATGCCGTACCCTTCCTTTGCACACCTGACCAACGACGACGTGCGCGCACTGTATACGTATTTCATGCGCGGCGTCGCACCATCCGCGAACGCGGCCAAGCTGACGCAACTGCCGTTTCCGTTCAACCAGCGCTGGGCGCTCGGGCTGTGGAGTCTCGTATTCGCGAATCGCCAGGAATTCGTACCGTCGCCGTCACAATCGTTGGAATGGAATCGCGGCGCGTATCTGGTGCAGGGGCTTGGCCACTGCGGCGCATGCCATACGCCGCGCGGGCCGGCGTACAACGAGCGCGGCTACGACGAACGCAGCGCCGAGTTCCTGACCGGCGGCATCAACGATCACTGGTTCGCGCCGAACCTGACCGGCGCGAACGCGGACGGCCTCGGCCGCTGGAGCGCCGACGACATCGCCGCCTTCCTGCGCAGCGGCCATGCGGCGCACGGTGCCGTGTTCGGCGCGATGGCGCCGGTCGTCGGCGAGAGCACCGCGCTGCTCACCGACGCCGATCGCCATGCGATCGCGATCTATCTGAAATCGTTGCCCGCGCAACCGACTGCTGCGACCAACCCGTTGGGGGTCGGCGTCGCGCGGCTGACGCCCGCCGGGCCGCGCCCGGAAGGCGGCCAGCAGGCGCCGGGGGCCGGCGTGTATGCAGGCTTCTGCGCGCGCTGCCACGGCGCGCAAGGCACCGGCGTGCCCGATCACGGGCCACCGCTCGCGGCCAGTTCGATCGTGCTCGCGGCCGATCCGACGAGCACGATCCGGATCGTGGTCGAAGGCGCGCAGCCGGCGCCCGGCACGCACGGGCCCGTGCAGCGGATGCCGGCGATGCGCGGCGCGCTCACCAGCAGCGAGATCGCGGCGGTCGTCAGCTACGTGCGCGGCGCGTGGGGGAATCGGGCCGCGCCGGTGTCGGAGCAGGACGTGAGGCGCTTGCGCGCGGCGATACATCGCTAGCGCGCGGAGCCGCCGGCTTCGGCCGGCCAGCGGTACGCTCGCCGCTTAGTTGTATCGATCGTGCCGAAAAGCGTGCACCGGCTCGAACGCGACGACATCTCGTATCACGCCCTCGACGATCCACGGCTCGTGTCGCCGATCATGATCGCGGGCCGGCGGCCGATCCGGTCGGCGACGAGGCCGATCAGCGCGGGAATCGAGCGAATGGATGAAGCGGTCATGAAGCGTGTCCAGGATCGGCCCGCTGTCGCGGCGCGATCCGTTCATCGTTTTGAAGTACGAATGTCTTGCGTCGCGTATCGGCGTATCAGCGCGTCAGCACCGCGACCGCCTTGATTTCCACGATATAGCCGGGCGAGCCGCCGAGCATGTGTGCGCCGACCGCCGTCCAGGCCGGCTTCGGGTGCGCGTGCAAATAGCGGTCGCGCACCTGCATGAACAGCGGCAGGTCGCGCATGTCGGTATGGAAGGTCGTCAGGTCGACCACGTCGTCGAGCGTCGCGCCGCCTGCCTCCAGCACGCGCTTGAGGTTCTCGAACGCCTGCACGATCTGCGCTTCGCGGTCTTCCACCAGTTGCATCGCGGCATCGCGGCCGATCTGGCCGGATACGTACATGGTGTCGCCGATCTTGATCGCCGGCGCATAGCCGATTTTTTCGTACACGGCTTCCATCCCTGCCGGAATGATGGCTTCGCGTTTGGGCATACGTGTCTCCGTGGCCGGCGTGTCGGCGCCGGCCGTTCCTGTCATGGTCGAATCGTGTGCACGCGCGGCTGCCGCACGCGCACGTTGCAGCACGGGTTCGGCGAACCGCCGCCGTTCAGCCCGTATCGCCGCCGGCGACCGGCAGCACCGTGCCGGTGATATAGCTCGCTTCGTCCGACGCGAGGAACAGGATCGGCGCGATCTGTTCGTCGAGCGTGCCGTAGCGCTTGAAGAACGTCGAATCGGTCACCTGCCGCACCGCTTCGGCCATCCACGCCTGCTCCTGCGCGGTGTCGCCGGCCGCATTGCGCGGCACGCGGCGCGGCGGCGCTTGTGTGCCGCCGGGCGCGGTGGCGACGACACGGATGCCGTGCTCCGCGTATTCCATCGCAAGCGCGGATGTCAGCGCATTGACGCCGCCCTTCGCGGCCGAGTACGGCACGCGGCGAATGCCGCGCGTCGCGTTCGACGACACGTTCACGATCGTGCCGCCGCCGCGCGCGAGCAGATGCGGCAGCACCGCGTGGCAGCTGTAGAGCGTCGGCATCAGGGAGCGGCGGATTTCCGCGTCGATCTGCGCCGGCTCGAACTCGGCGAACGGCCGCATCCGGATCGCGCCGCCGACGCCGTTGATCAGCACGTCGATGCCGCCGAACGTGTCGACCGCGCACGCCATCGCCGCACGCGCGCCGTCATACGTCTCGAGATCCGCGACGAAGCCGGCCGTGTTGCCGCCGCCCGCTTCGGCCGCGACCTCGGCCACGAAATCCGCGCGATCGACGAACAGCACCTTGCCGCCCTCGGCCGCCGCGCGCAGCGCGACGCCACGGCCGATACCCTGCGCCGCGCCGGTCACGACGACGACCTTCCCGGAGAATCGTTGCATGGTCATGCCGCCTTTGCCGTCACGTTCGGGGTGAACTTCTCGTAGTGGAAGCTGTTCGGCTTCACGCCTTCGTCGTCGAAGTACTGGCGCACCGCGTCGACCATCGGCGGCGGCCCGCACAGATAGACGTCCACGTCGCCGTCGTTCAGCGCATCGGCCGGAATGTGCTGCGTGACCCAGCCCTTGCGCGGATGGCTCGACGCCGCATCGGCGACGACCGTCGAGAAGCTGAAGTTCGGCAGCTTCGCCGCATACGCTTCGATCGCATCGACCAGCACCAGGTCGAGATCGCGCGTGACGCCGTAGATCAGGTGCACCTGCTGCTGCGAACCGCTGCGTGCGAGCACCTCGAGCATCGACAGGAACGGCGCGAGGCCCGTGCCGCCGGCGAGGAACAGCAGCGGCCGCTGTACGTCGCGCAGGTAGAAGCTGCCGAGCGGACCGGTCAGCTCGAGCGTGTCGCCGGGCTTCGCGGATGCGAGCCACGTGCTCATCACGCCGCCGGGGATCTTCTTGATCAGGAAGCCGACCTTCGTGTCGCCCGGCGCGGACGAGAACGAGTACGACCGATGCTGGCCGCTGCCCGGCACGCCGATGTTCACGTACTGGCCCGGCAGGAACACGGGCGCGGCCGTGGCGGCAGCTGCGACGTCGAGTTCGAGCACGATCGCCGCATCGTTGTGCTGCTCGACCTTCGTGACGGTCGCCGCGAACGCGCTGTGGCCGGTCTTGCATGCGACCGACGATGTCGGGACCGCGATCACGCAATCGCTTTGCGGCACCATCTGGCACGTCAGCACGAGGCCGCCGTCCTTCTCGTCCTCGGTGAGCGCGTCGTCGATGTAGTCGTCGCCGAGGTCGTAGCTGCCGCTTTCCGCGCGGCACTTGCAGGTGCCGCACACGCCGTCGGAGCAGTCCATCGGCAGGTTGATCTTCGCGCGGAACGCGGCGTCGAGCACCTTCTCGCCGGCCTTGCAGTCGATGAAGCGGGTGACCCCGTCCTCGAAGTTCAATGCAATCTTGTAGGTGGACATGACCTCGTCTCCCTTTGATACGGTCGAAACAATCGGGCTCAGACGTGATACACGTCGAGCACCTGCCGGATGTAGTCGTTCTTCAGCACGATCTTCTTGTTCGAGATCAGCAGCGCGTCGCCCACCTGGCGCAGCGTGACGAACATCGTGCCGAAGAAGTGGTCGGTCACGCGATAGCGGTGGTTCAGCGTGTGGAAGTTGTAGCGTACGTCCACCTCGCCGTCGCGCTCGGCCAGCACCTCGACGTTCGTCACGTTGTGGCTCGTGCGCGGCTCGGGCGTCGATGCGCCGCTGCGTTCGGTCTTGATCCGGAACACGCGGTCCTCGAGGCCGCCGCGATCCGCGTAGTACATCAGCGAGATCTGGCTTTGCGGATCGTCGGTCGGCCGGTCGTCGTCGTCCCACGCGGGCATCCAGTACGTGACGTCTTCCGTGTAGCAGGTCAGCCACGCGTCCCACTCGCGGTCGTCAAGCAGGCGCGCTTCGCGATACAGCGTCGCGCAGATGGTGTGGTAATCGATGTTCATGCTGCTGCCTCCCCGCGTTCCTTCTTCAGTGCATCGCGCATCACGTGCACCCAGTGTTCGTGCTGGCACACGAACAGCCCTTCGTCTTCGCTGCGCTCGCCGGAGATGCGCGGGTTCAGCCCCATCTTCTTCGCGTTCTCGTCCGGCCCGTCGATCCACAGCGGCGCACCGCGCGACAGGTCGTTCCACATCGCCGTGATGCCCGCATAACCGGCCTGGCACGCGCGGAATTCCTCGAGGTCGTCGGCCGTGCCCATGCCGGTCACGTTGAAGAAGTCCTCGTACTGGCGGATCCGCGTCGTGCGGTCGGCTTCGCTCTCGCCCTTCGGCGCGAAGCAGAAGATGCTGACTTCGGTCTTGTCGACGCCGAGCGGGCGCACCACGCGAATCTGCGTGCTGAACTGGTCCATCAGGAAAACGTTCGGGTACACGCACAGGTTGCGCGTCTGGTTCACGATGAAGTCGGCCTGCACTTCGCCCACGCGCGCCTTGATCTCGTCACGATGCTGGTACACGGGCCGCACTTCCGGGTTCATCGTCTTGGTCCACAGCAGGATGTGACCGTTGTCGAAGCCGTACACGCCCGCGACCGACTTGCTCCAGCTGTTCGCGTCGACCGCCTTGGTGCCGTCCTCCTTGCGGCGGCCCATCGTCGCCGCGTAGTTCCAGTGCACGGTGCTCACGTGATAGCCGTCGCAACCGTTCTCCATCTGCATCTTCCAGTTGCCTTCGTAGATGTAGGACGAATTGCCGCGCAGCACTTCGAGGCCATGCGGCGCCTGGTCGACGATCTGGTCGATGATCACGCGCGCTTCGCCGAGATACTCTTCCAGCGGCTGCACGTCGGCGCTGAGGCTGCCGAACAGGAAGCCGCGATAGTTCTCGAAGCGGGCGACCTTCTTCAGGTCGTGCGAGCCGTGCGTGTTGAACTGCACCGGATACTCGGTCGTCTTCTCGTCCTTCACCTTCAACAGCTTGCCGGTATTCGAGAAGGTCCAGCCGTGGAACGGGCACGTGAAGCTGCCCTTGTTGCCGTGCTTGCGGCGGCACAGCATCGCGCCCTTGTGCGCGCACGCATTGATCACCGCGTGCAGCTCGCCCGTCTTGTCACGCGTGATGACGACCGGCTGGCGGCCGATCCACGTCGTGTAATAGTCGTTGTTGTTCGGAATCTGGCTTTCGTGCGCGAGGTAGACCCAGTTGCTCTCGAAGATGTGCTTCATCTCGAGCTCGTACAGTTCCTCGTTCGTGAAGATGTCGCGGCGGCAGCGGAAGATGCCGGCCTCCTTGTCGTCCTGCACGGCGGTCGCGAGCAGGTGGTCCAGTTCGGTGGTGTGGTCGATCGTGGCGGACATGTTGGTTCCTCCTGCGCGCGTGACGGGTCCTGCAAGCACGCTCGCATCGGTATCGCTTGAATCTGGGGGACCGGCAGGCAGCGGCGGTACATGCGCGCCGCCGCTGCCGGCGGGCGGTTATGCCGTGGCGGAAGCGCGCAGGCGTTCGACGATCTGGTTGTCCTTGCCCTGCACGCGCGGCGTCAGGACGAAGTTGAACTCGATGTCCTGGTACGCGTCGGCCTTCAGGCCGAGCGCGGCGCCACCGGTCTTCTCGGTGACGGGCGGGATCAGCTCCTCGCGCGTCGCATACGCGAAGTCATCCCAGATCAGCGGGTCGCCGTCGATGTTGAACTGCGTCGTCAGCTTGCGGTGATCGTCGCTCGTCACGAAGAAGTGCACGTGCGCCGGGCGGTTGCCGTGGCGGCCGAGGCGGTCCAGCAGCTGCTGCGTCGCACCCTGCGGCGGGCAGCCGTAGCCGACCGGCATCAGCGTGCGGAATTCGTACTTGCCGTCCGCGCCCGTCTTCACCGCGCCGCGCAGGTTGAACTCGCTCTGCTTGCCGGTCGGGTCGAAGTGCGAGTAGAAGCCGTGCGAGTTCGCGTGCCAGCACTCGACCAGCGCGCCGGCCACCGGCTTGCCGTCGACGCCGGTGACCGTGCCGTGGATCACGAGCGGGCCTGCGCCGTCGTCCGCATCGAGGTCGATCTTCGCGACGCCGTCGCGCACCGGCGCACCGGCCACGTACAGCGGGCCTTCGATCGTGCGCGGCGTGCCGCCGTCGAGGCCGAGCGCTTCGTCCTCCGCGTCCATCCGGATGTCGAGAAACTTCTCGAGACCGAGGCCGGCGGCGAGCAGCGCCGCCTCGCCGTCCTGGCCGAGCTTGTTCAGGTAGTTCACGCCGGCCCATACTTCGTCGGGCGTGATGTCGAGATCGTCGATCGCCTTGAACAGGTCGCCGAGCAGGCGCAGCACGACCTGCTGCGTGCGCCCGTTGCCGACCTTCGTGCCGTCCGCACCGGCGTTCGCCGCGGCCTTCAGCAGATCCTGCACTTCCTTGGTATCGAAAACTTTGACGCTCATGATGGTGTCTCCACGTGTATTGGGGGAAAGGTGACCCGGAGTGTTCGCTGTCGGAAAACGACGGCTCCGTGGCTCAAACGTCGCCGTCGTGTATCGACGACGGGTGGCGACACAACGGCGTCACCGAAATCTTCATGTACGGGAACAGCGGCAGGCCGGTCAGGATCTCGTGCAGCTCGGCGTTGCCCGACACGTCGAACACGCTGTAGTTCGCGTATTCGCCGGCGATGCGCCAGATATGGCGCCACTTGCCGCTGCGCTGCAGATCCTGCGAATACGCCTTCTCGCGGGCCTTGATTTCGTCAGCCACCGCGGCCGGCATGTCGACCGGGATGTTGACGTCCATGCGTACGTGGAAAAGCATCGTGATGTCCTGATACGGTATCGGTTAGCGGGAGGCTTTCGTCAGCCCGTCGCGGGTGAAGCGCGCGACCTTCGCTTCGTCGAGTTCGATGCCGAGGCCAGGGCCCGTCGGCACGGTCAGCTCGAAATCGCTGTAGTCCAGCGGCGCCGTGAGGATCTCTTCGGTGATCAGTAGTGGTCCGAACAGTTCGGTGCCCCACTGCAGGTTCGCGAAGCTCGCGAACAGGTGTGCGGACGCGACCGTGCTGAACGCGCCTTCGAGCATCGTGCCGCCGTACAGCTCGATGCCGGCCGCGTCCGCGATCGCGGCCACGCGTTGCGCGGCGAACAGGCCGCCGCTCTGCTCGATCTTGATCGCGAACACGTCCGCGCCGTTCTGCTTCGCGATCTCGAACGCGCTGTCCGGCCCCTGCAGGATTTCATCGGCCATCAGCGCGACCGGGAAACGGCGCATCAGCCGCGCGAGCGCTGCCGCCGACGCCACCGGCTGTTCCACCAGTTCGCAGCCCGCATCGGCCAGCGCCGGAATCGCGCGTGCGGCCTGTGTTTCGCTCCATGCCATGTTCACGTCCACGCGCACCGATGCACGATCGCCCACCGCGCGCTTGATCTCGGCCACGTGCCGGATGTCCGCGTCGAGCGCCTTCGCGCCGATCTTCAGCTTGAACACGTTGTGGCGGCGCAGCTCGAGCATCCGTTCGGCTTCGGCGATATCGGTCGCCGTGTTGCCCGAGGCGAGCGTCCATGCGACCGGCAGCCGATCGCGCCGGCGGCCGCCGAGCAGTTCGCTGACCGGCACGCCGAGGCGCTTGCCGTGCGCGTCGAGCAGCGCGGTTTCGAGCGCGCTCTTCGCGAAGTGATTGACCTTCGCGAGCTTGCCGAGGAAGGCCATCAGCGCCTGGATGCGCGTCGCATCGTGGCCGATGATCGCCGGTGCGAGATACGCGTCGATCGCGAGCTTCATCGCCTCGGGGCTTTCCGGGCCGTAGGCCATTCCGGCGATCGTCGTGCCTTCGCCGACGCCGGTCACGCCGTCGCTGCAGGTCACCTTCACGAGCATCAGCGTCTGGCCATGCATCGTGGCAACCGACAGCTTGTGCGGACGGATCGTCGGCAGATCGACGAGGCGGGTTTCAATGCGTTCGATGGTGGCTGAGGACATGGGGCACGCTGCAAGTGGGGAGTTCATGGGACGGATTTATACGCGGCGGGGAAATGGACCGTCCAATACTTTTGGGCGTGTTTTTTGATACCTGACAGGTATTGAAATTCGGGTGAAGGCACGGAATATTGCGGTGCGCCATACCTGGTTTGGCTAGGTATGCGGGCCGGGAGGCTTGCTGGGTAAGGGAGTGTGATGAGCGGGCTGAGGCGTGGACGGAAACGCTGCGGCCGGTTTCAGGGCCGGCGAAACCGGTCGAAATCCGGCTGTCTACAATGCCCGGCAAAGGGTGGACTAGGGTTTTCCTTAGAGACGTTTTCGAAAAAAGACTGGTTGGGGCGCCGAAGAATGCGCCCGCGGATCACGCAGCAACTGGGTCCGAGGAACGACCGGGCCGCGCCTCGCACCTGAGCCGGCAACACCCGCCCGCTGCACGCAAGCGATGTCCATCCGTTGCAATCGTTAACAATCATGTTTTCAGCCGCGCCCCTAGTGCGAGAACGGTTCCGCGCGCGGACGGACTGTCAATCGCCACCGGTTTGGGATGATTGCATTGACGGATCAGAAAGCAAAACGTAAGGTCGGTCTCCTCGGTGGTCTGGCGACCGGTTTCTGTGCCCTTCCGGGTGCATGGCCTGCATCACCGAGGGCCGGCGCGGCGTTTCGACAAACGGGGTGATTTTCACCGCTGCAACGCAGAAGCGACCGTCGTAACCTGAGAGCACGAACAACAATGAATCCAACAGAACTTGTCCGCACCGTCGCGGCGCAGTTCGCGAGTTTTGACCGGCTGTTGTCGGGCTTTACGCAATCGCGGCGGTTGCTGCAAGTGCAGTTCGCCCGATCGATGAAGCTGGCCCGCAATGCGGTCTTGCCGCATCAACTGACGGGAAGCGAAGGGATATGCGCGCCGCTTCGGTTCACCCTGCAAGCGCTATCGCGCGACATTTCGATGCCGCTGAAAGCGTTCATCGGCGCGCCGGTTGCGTTCCAGGTAGGCGACATCGCGGGCGCCGAACGAACCGTGTGCGCAATCGTTTGCGAAGCGCGACAGCTCGCGTCCGATGGCGGGTTCGTTCTTTATGAGTTTGTCTGCACGGACGCCCTTTCATTGCTCGATCGCCGCGTGACGTGGCGTGTCTTCCGCGATGCCACGATCGTGGACGTCACCCACGCGATCATTCACGAACACACGAGCCGCAATCGGGTGATCGGTGCAGCGTTCCGTCTCGACACAAGCGCGCTCGGAACGTACCCCCGACGCGAATTCACGATGCAGGCGCAGGAAAGCGATCTTGCCTTCATGACGCGCTTGTGGCGTCGGGAAGGAATCAGTTGGTACTTCACGCACGCAATCGAAAACGGTGCACCGATTCATACGTTGCATCTTGTCGATCGTGCCGGCGCATGGAGGGCGAATCCGGCGGGCCGCGTGCGTTTCCATCGCGCGGACGCAACCGAGCCCGACGACACGATCTTCGAATGGGAAGCCTATCGCGAGATTGCGCCGGCTGCTGTCATGGCGGCATCGCACGACTATCAAATCGCAGACGTGCAACAGGTCGAAGGCGCGACAGCACAGGACCAGGGCGAGCACGGTAAGGCACTTGCTGCAACGCTGACGGAATACCGGTACGACTCGCCGCACATTGCAGATACGCGCCACCACTACGAGCAGGTTCTACAGCGTCGCCAGCTCGCGCTTGCGCAGCGCGCGAAGCACTTCGAGGGGCGAAGTGTCGTTCGTGCTTTCATCGGCGGCGCAGGCACTGTCTTTTCCCTGTCCGGTCATCCGGAGATTGACGAACACGCGGCCGAAGACCGGCGCTTTGTGCTGACGCGGATCGAAACCCGCGTGCGGAACAGTCTTCTTCCGAACTCCCCTGGCAAAGGCAAATTCGAGATCGGAGAAGAGAGTCCTATTGTCAACCGCTTCGAATGCGTGCGTGCGTCGACGCGGATCGTGCCGACGTGGGACGCGTCGTGTGTTCCGTCTGTTGGGCCGATTAGCGCCCGTGTCGTCGGTAACGGTGAAGTCGATGTCGATCAATACGGGCGCATCGGCGTGCAATTCCTGTTCGCGCGACAGGACGAACATTACGCGAGCGGTGCCAGCGGCACATTGCGCGACTCGGCCCGTGTGCGCGTGGCACAGCCGTGGGCCGACGCACAATCGGGAACGGCCTTTTGGCCGCGCGTCGGCTCCGAAGTGCTCGTGCTTTTCATGCAGAACGACCCCGACAAGCCCGTCGTCGTGGCAAACCTGTTCGATGCGCGCCACGCGCCCGTGCAGTTTTCCAGCGCCGGCAATCTGCCTGATAACGCGCCGCTCTACGGCATCCGTTCGAAGGAAATCGGTGGACGTGGGTATGGGGAACTGCAATTCGACGATACGACGGCGCAGACAAAGACGAAGCTATCTTCGGAACACGGGAAGACTCAACTGAATCAAGGCTGGATCGGTCATCCTCGCGACAAGGGCGTGTCGGAGAAGCGCGGCGAAGGCTTCGAACTTCGCACCGATCTGGCGGGTGCGATCCGCGCCGCGCGCGGCATGCTGCTTTCAACTGACGCCCGAAACGGGGCGAAGGGCCACGTACTGGATCGGGCCGAACTGGTCGGTCAACTGGAACTCGCGTTGGCGATCGCGAAGAACCTGAGCGAACTGTCCTCGACGCATGAAGCGTATGAAACAGATACCGGTCCGCAAGACAAGCTGACGACGGGCATTCGTGAATGGGCGAACGACGGCGGCACCGCAGCCATCGGCGTCACCGCGCCGGAAGGTGTGGCGGTGTCCAGCCCGGCAAACGTGTTGACCGTTGCCGGCGGTCATGTCGAGTCTGTCGCGGCGCAGGATGCCAACATAAGCGCCGGTCGTCGCATTCTGATGCGTGCGGCGCAGGGGCTTTCCGCCTTCGCGAAGGCGGGGATGAAGCTGATCGTCGGCTCGGGAGACTTGTCGATTCAGGCGCATCAAGGCAAAGGCGAAATCGGTACGTCCGAAGAGTTGCATCTCTATTCGCTGAAGAAGCTGATTCTTGAAGCGCCGGAACTCGAACTGCGAACCAACGGTGCGGTGATCAAGCTTGAACAAGGAAAAATTGTAGCGTCGTCCACGGGCGAACATCGGATCGAATCGAGCGGCTTTGAGGCTGTCACTGGTGGCGATGGCTCTATCGATTTGCCGCCCATGCCGGCATCGTCCACGCAGACAGATGAACAGTTTGCAGCGGTCGGGCGCGGCGGTCGCCCGCGAGTCGGTATCAATCATAAGGTGCTGGATGATGCCGGTAGCGTCCTCGACCAAGGCAAGACGGCGGTGAACGGGACGAATACGCAAACCGTGCGCGACGCGGAGATTCGCCCTGTCACGTTCCGCCCTGTCGAATGAACTTCGCTACGGATAAAAAATACATGACCACTGCTGAATGCAAGGACGATCAGCCTCGCGTGCTGAAGCAAGCACGTCGCCGTGTGCCGCTCCAATTTGACGAGAATGGCGACCCGTATTTCGAAAGTGTGACGAGTCCGGAGTCGTTCCCGGTGCGGGCGTTGTGTCAACTTCCGCCGCCGCATGTTATCCCGGTCATCTTTGTGCCCGGCATCATGGGAACGCTTCTTTGCGGAACCGAGGAATCGGGCGGCAAAGATAACAAAGCCTGGTATCCGCCGAACGGAATCGGGGGAAGCTTGATCGAGGTGCTTCGTCGTCTTCTGCAAAGTGCGGCTGAACGGCAGAAGCAGATGGGACCGAATGTTGTACAGGTCGACAATAGCGGGCCGGTGAAAATACCACGGGGCCTTTATACGCTTACCGAAAAAGAGGCCAAACGGCGCGGCTGGGGCGAAGTGCACCTTGGAAGTTACGGCGCGTTCCTTGCCGAACTCGAGCTAGCGCTAAACGACCAGTATCTGGATGCGGAGAATATTTCCGATGATCCAAAGCCCATGCCGATTTGGCAGGTTGCGCAGACGTTCGAATATGTCAGAAAGGAAGAAACGGTTGACGTTCGAAAGCAATGGAATCCGGTAGGCGTAAAAATTGAGCCGCTTACGCATGATGAATTCATGCGCCTTGACGACTACTACTATCCGGTGTGGGCCTGCGGATACAACTGGCTGGCATCGAATGGGGATTCGGCAGATCAATTGATCAACCGGATCAACGAGATATTGGCCTATTACAACAAAGGGCAATATTGGAAGCCGACCGGCAAGGTCATTATCGTGACCCATTCGATGGGTGGCCTAGTGGGCCGTCGTGCTGCGCAGAAGCTTGCCGGGATGGGCGAAGGCACAACGGAAAAAGCAGGTGCAGGCACCATCTTGGGCGTTGTACATGGGGTTCAGCCCGTAGGCGGTGCACCGATTGTTTATCGACGCTTTCGCGCAGGAACGGAAGTGCACGGGTTCGATCCTATGGCGGCCGGGCTCGCCGTGGTGGTTGGCTGGAGTGCAGCCAGTATCACGTGCGTGATGGCGAACTCCCCCGGACCGCTGGAACTGCTTCCGACGAAACACTATGAACCCGGATGGCTGAGATTCAAGCGTGCGGCATATGGAAAGCAAGTGCCCACGATGCCGTCACTTCCGATTGGCGATCCGTATTCGGAAATTTATTCAAAGACCACTAACGACGCTTGGTGGGGAATGATCGATCCAAAGCTTATCAATCCGGCTGATCTCAATAGACGAGGCGGGATAACGGCCGCTGATGCGCTTGTCGACGATTTGGCACGATATAAGCAAAATCTGGAAGCCGCGTCCGATTTTCACGAAATGCTGGGTTTGTATTGCCACGACGCAACCTATGCTTACTACGGCGCGGACAAAAATCAGGTCTCTTATGGAAGCGTCACGTGGTCGACCAAGGACGATGTTGGGGCTGAATTTGAGTGGGCGTTGAGTAGTCTGACTACTAAAAATTACAACCTACAGGGAAAGGTGACGCTTTCTCATAACCAACAAAAAGCTGTATTCCGACTCGAAGAAGGCAAGCCCGGCGATATCGGAAGCGCGGGTGATGGCACGGTTCCGGTGGGTTCTGGGCAACTGATAGCCAAGAGCGGAGAGTCGCCAATTGTGTTTCGTATGGACGGGTTCGATCATCAATATAGCTATAACAATGAAAACGTACGCAATTGTGTTATGTATTGCATCGGCAAAATCGTTCAGCTCGCGCCGATTGTCGACTGATGGCTATTAGAGGATGATTTAGGCATGAGGACGATATTTTGTTTTATTTTTGGATTTTTAATTTCCTCTGTCGCTTGCGCGACTGACGACAATGGCATGAATGACGTGAAAACATATTGCTTCGGACGTTACGTTGTAGATGCGCCAGAAAATTCGCAACTTAATGGACTGCGAGGCGAGTACTACCTAGGGGCGGTCGAGTCCATACTTGACAATCTCGATCAGACCAAATTCGATCGATATATAGACGAAGTCGTCAATACCTACGAGAGCGGAAAGGGTAAAAATCGTTTTCGCCTCGTTCGAAAGGATAGCGTCGGGAAAGAAGGTGTGATTCTTTCCACGTCACGTGAAATATATGGCCAAAAGGTGTTTGCGGTTGATGCCTATAAGTTGGCCGACGGGAGAATGTTTCATGTTAACGATGACGCCATGGGAGGAAGACTTATTTAAATACAGTTGATAGCTTAAAGGCACGGATCCTTCCAAACCTTCGCGCACGACCGAACGATGAAATCCCCCAACAGCCCGGCTTCTGTTTTAAAAATGGCTTTATTTCCGACGATGGAGCGACGCGCCAGAACGAAGCGACGGTTATTTCCTTCAAATTCCCGAAGTCGCCGGGTTTAATGGTCATGATACAAACGATGACCACTCGTCCCGACGAAAAATCGCTGCTTCAGCGCGCGGACGGCGCTTCGATCCCGGTACAACTCGTCGCTGCGTTCAGCGGTGTCCGGACGCTTCGTCGCGGCCCGCGCGAAGTCGACGGTCGCGCCGGTGAAGAACTGCTGTGGTCCATACCGTCCGGCACAGGCTATCGGGTGCCTCAGTTCAGGTGGGAATCACAAGGGCCGGGCTTTGAGCCAATGAAGCCGACGGTGATCGTTACGCTTGATTGGCAAGGTGAGGATCGCCCGAACCTGACCGACGAGCAACTCATCAAGCTGTTTGACTCGATCACGAACTCGGTACGCCTTCGTCCGGTATCGGCATCCGGCGAGGCGAATGTCAGCGATGCGGCCACGCCGCCGGTTCCGCTGCATTCGATCGTGCGAACGGGGGCGGTCTGCCCGCGTAGCGGATGGTGGACATGCCCGGAGGCGAACGGGTTATCTGTCGTCGGTGGTAGCCGCCAATACTTCGAACTCGGCACGGTGATGCCGCCGGTCGAAGTGTTGAATCAGGCGGGCATTCTGGATCGTGTTTTGCGTCGGCAATCGAAGCATAGCGTCCCTACTACGTGGACGCTCGTGGCTGCCACTGATGTCGCGCCGCCCGATTCGACAGAAGCGCCCGACGACACCCCGAAAGCATAACGGAGGATAACGAGCAATGCGAAACGTAATTCGAGTAGGCGACGCTACCGACCACGGCGGGCAGGTTGCGGGCGGCGCGTCCAACTTCAAAGTCGATGGTGTGCCCGTCGCACGCAAGGGTGATCCTTGTACGTGTCCGATCGAAGGGCATCAGGTTTGCCTGATCGCCGAAGGCGATCCGAACTTCATCATCGAGGGCCGCGAAGCCGCGTTTGACGGCCATAAGACGACGTGTGGCGCTACGCTGCGTTCCAGCATGTCTGGATTCGGCATCGACTAACCTCTTAAAGCGATTGAACGTGGTGCAACAGAAACGCCGCATGACCGCCGCACAGTTCCGACTGTTGCGGCTGCACGATACCCGGATCAAGCCGTTGAACCAGTGGGCATTGCATGAGATTTTCGTCAAGGGCAGACCACAGCGAGCGCTCGCCGCTGAACTTGGCATCAACCGTTCCGCCATGTCGCAGCTCGTTCGCAACGCATGGCAACGATATCTGGAGCTCCCAGGCAACGCCACGCGCCTTACCACGCTGACGATCACGATTCCGGCGCAGTACGAGCGCGCATTGCATGCGTGGGTTCGGGACGCTCACCGATTGGCAATGTCAGCGGTGCCGAATGACGAGGTGGCAGAAGCCGGCGAAGGTGCGGCGACTGTCTCCGCAGATCGAGAATGCGCCGACAACAGGTGAAATCGGCCCCGCATCCGAACGCTATGACTCGGTGGCCAGGCAGTTATGGGCCAGAGATGTTTCAAGAAGATCGAGTTGGACCCATCGAATCCGCGGCGGCCGCGGCAGCACCTGCCACCAGGCAAGGGACAAGCGACCAGCGACAACTGTCCAGCGAAACTGTCCAGTTTCCGAACACGTGACCGCCCGCCACCCCCAATCGACGCGCTCGCGGCGCGTGGGAAGAAACCCGGATAGCCCGGTGCCGCACCGCCCGCCTACCCTCGCGCGCATGCCGGTCGGGGCGGCGCAACGCCCGGCGCGGCGGATCGGAATTTCTTCTGGAGCCTACATGGATAGCAGCAGCAACACCCCTCTGTTCGACGCGGACGTGTGGCGCGGCAAGACCTTCACCGGACGCTGGCAACCGAGCCCGCACACGGCCGACGTGATCGAACCGGCCACCGGCGACGTGCTGGGCCGCATCGGTCTCGCGGACGGCGCGGCAATCGCCGACGCATCGGCCGCCGCGCATCGCGCACAGCCCGCATGGTTCGCCCTGCCATACGACGAGCGCGCGGCGGTCCTGCGCCGCGCGGCGGCGGTCGCCGAAACGCACTGCGCTGCGATCGTCGACTGGCTCGTGCGCGAAAGCGGCTCGACGCGCGCGAAGGCGTCGTTCGAAACGTCGGTCACGATCAAGGCGCTGCATGAAGCGGCCGGGCTGCCGTCGCGCGCGGCCGGCGAAGTGCTGCCGTCGGCGGCCGGCCGGCTGTCGCTCGCGCGCCGCCGCCCGCGCGGCGTGGTCGGCGTGATCTCGCCGTTCAATTTCCCGCTGTACCTCGCGATGCGCGCGGTCGCCCCGGCGCTCGCGCTCGGCAATGCCGTCGTGCTGAAGCCCGATCCGCGCACGGCCGTGTGCGGCGGCATCGCGATCGCGCGCGTGTTCGAATTGGCCGGCGTGCCCGCAGGCGTGCTGCACGTGCTGCCCGGCGACGGCGCGGCCGGCGCGGCGCTGGTCGCCGATCCGCACGTCGCGATGATCCAGTTCACCGGCTCCACCGCGGCCGGGCGCAAAGTCGGCGAAGCAGCCGGCCGCCACCTGAAGAAGGTGTCGCTCGAACTCGGCGGCAAGAACTCGCTGATCGTGCTCGACGATGCCGACCTCGACCGCGCCGTCGCGAACGCCGCGTGGGGCGCGTATCTGCATCAAGGCCAGATCTGCATGGCGACCGGCCGCGTACTCGTGCAGCGCGCGATTCACGACCGTTTCGTCGCGAAACTCGTCGAGAAGGCACAAAGCCTGCGCGTGGGCGACCCCGCGACCGCGGACGTCGGCCTCGGCCCGCTGATCAACGCCGCGCAACGCGACCATGCCGCACACCTGGTCGACGCGGCGCGCCGCGCGGGCGCACGCGTCGAGACGGGCGGCGGTCATCGCGACCTGTTCTTCGAGCCGACCGTGCTGAGCGGCGTCGCGCCAGGCAACCCGGCATTCGACGAGGAAATCTTCGGGCCGGTCGCGATCGTCGTGCCGTTCGATACCGACGAAGACGCGATCGCGCTCGCGAACCGGACCGAATACGGGCTGTCGATGGCGATCCTGTCGGCCGACGTCGGCCGCGCGCTGAGGCTCGGCGAGCGCTTGAACACGGGGCTGCTGCACATCAACGACCAGACGGTCAACGACGAAGTGATCAACCCGTTCGGCGGCGTCGGCGCATCGGGCAACGGCTCGAGCATCGGCGGTGCGGCGAACTGGGAAGAATTCACGCAGTGGCAATGGCTGACGATCAAGGGCGAAGCGCCGCTGTATCCGATTTGACGAGGAGACCGACCATGTACACCGACAACGATACGCGCGCCGTCACCGCGGCCGTCGCACGCGCCACCGGCGCGCCCTTTTCGATCGAATCCGCGCGGATCCGCGCGCCGCGCGGCGACGAGGTGCGGGTGCGCGTCGTCGCGACCGGCCTGTGCCACACCGACCTGATCGTGCGCGACCAGTACTATCCGGTGCCGCTGCCGGCCGTGCTCGGCCACGAAGGCGCGGGCGTCGTCGAAGCGGTCGGGCCGAACGTGAAGACGCTCGCCGCGGGCGATCACGTCGTGCTGACCTACGGCGCGTGCGGGCACTGCGCGTCGTGCGTCGGCGGCCACGGCGCGTATTGCCGGCACTTCTTCGCGCTGAATTTCGGCGGCGCCGATGCCGACGGCCAGACCGCGATCCGCGACGAAACCGGGCAGCCGCTGCACGATCATTTCTTCGCGCAGTCGTCGTTCGCGAGCTACGCGCTCGCACGCGAGAACAACGCGATCAAGGTGCCGAAGGAAGCGCCGCTCGAACTGCTCGGCCCGCTCGGCTGCGGGATCCAGACCGGCGCGGGCGCGGTGATCCATTCGCTCGAGGTGCGCCCGGGCAGCAGCTTCGCGAGCTTCGGCGCGGGCGCGGTCGGCATGAGTGCCGTGATGGCCGCGCGCGTGGCGGGCGCGACGACCATCATCGCCGTCGACATCGTGCCGTCGCGGCTCGAGCTGGCGCTCGAACTCGGCGCGACGCACGCGATCAACAGCAAGCAGGTGGACGTCGTCGACGCGATTCGCGAGATCACCGGCGGCGGCGTCGACTTCGCGCTCGAATCGACCGGGCTGCCGGCCGTGCTGTCGCAAGGGATCGAAGCGCTCGGCTCGCGCGGCACGATCGGCGTCGTGGGCGCGCCCAAGCTCGGCACCAAGGCGGAATTCGACGTGAACAACCTGCTGCTCGGCGGCCGCTCGATCCGCGGCATCGTCGAAGGCGACAGCGTGCCGCAGACGTTCATTCCGCAGCTCGTGCAACTGCACCTGCAAGGGCGGTTTCCGTTCGACCGGCTGGTGAAGTTCTATCCGCTCGAGCAGATCAACCAGGCGGCCGAGGACAGCAGCAAGGGGCTCACGCTCAAGCCGATCCTGCGCCTGCCGCATTGAGCGCGGCCGGGCGCGCCGCCGCCCGCCCGCCCGAACCCGGGCACCGACACCGGCGGCGGCGCTCCCTTCGACACTGCCCGTCTTCGGGCGCCGGGCTATATTACGCATTCGCGCGACACGCCCGGCCGGCACGCCCGGCCCGGACATTCGACCCAAAATGGAGCGCAGCGTGAATACGGCCCCTGAATCCCTTTCACGGCCGGTCGACCTCGACCGGCTCCGCGCCCGCTTCGCGGCGGGCGAGCCGCTGCCGGAAACGGCGTTGCCGGCCAGCGTCGCGCGCTCGTGGCTGCGGTCGCGCGACGCCGGGCTGCTGCCATGGCAGACCGCCCGGTACGACATGCTCGGCGAGCGCGACGAATCGCGCTCCGACCAGCGGCTGTACCGCTGCGTCGCGCAGGAAATCGAGCCGCTGTGGGCTACGTTCGGCGGCAGCGAGTGGACGATCATGTGCGTCAACCTGCGCGGCACGATCGTCCATGCGCGGCGCAGCCCGCAATGCGACGACGCGCTGCTGACGCCGATCGTCGCCGGGCGCAGCATCGTCGAGCCGAACATCGGCACGACCGCGCCGAGCTGCGTGATCCACGACGGCGCCGAAACCGTCGTCGAGGGCGCGCAGCATTATCTCCACGAGTTGTCGCGGGTGTTCTGTCTCGCGGTGCCGCTGGTCGGGTTCGACGGCGAGGTGATCGGCGCGCTCGACATCACCGGCACCGGCCGGCGCAACGTCGTGCAGTTGCGCGAGCAATTTCGGCACGCGGCGCTGTCGGCGGAGCAGCGGCTGTATGCGATGCTGCGCGACTGCTACCTGCTGCAGGTCCAGCACGATGCGCGCTGGCTCGGCACGCCGCTGGCCGGCGTCATTGCGCTCGACGAAGCGGGCCGCGTGCGCGCGGTGAGCCGGCTGGCGCGGCAGATGCTCGATCTCGCACCGGCCGGGCCGGTCGCACCGTACGATCCGCGGCAACTGTTTCCGCGCGCGACGCCCGTGCAGCAGCGCCGCCTGTTGACGCCGGCCCGCACGCCGCAGCGGATCGCGCGCGACGATGGTAGCCACGTATGGGTGCGCACCGTGCGCGCGCCGCTCGATCGGGCGACGACGGCGCGCCACGCCGATGTGCTCGAAGACGCCGCCGACGTGTGCAGCGCGGTGCCGGCGGCCGGCCCGCAGGCGAGCCTGCACGAACAGTCGCTCGATGCGATCCGCCGCGCGCTCGACGAACACGACGGCAATGTATCGGCGGCCGCGCGGCAACTGGGCATTTCACGCACGACGCTGTATGCGAAGCTCAGGCAGCTCGATGCGACGGGGCTCAGGCGCGGCGACCCGCATTGATGAATGCGGCGGCTGGCGTCGGCCGTGACGACGCTTACGCCAGCGCCCGCCGCTCATGCAGCCGCAACGCGACCCACGCGATTGCGGCCGAGCAGATCCCGACCACGCCGCCGAACGTGCCGATCCACGGCAGCCCGAAATCCGCGGCGATATGGTTGCCGAGCAGCGCGCCGGCGCCAATCCCGACGTTGTACAGCCCCGAGAAGATCGACACCGCGAGATCGGTCGCGTCGGGCGCGAGCTTCAGCACCCAGGCCTGCATCGCGAGACCGAAACAGACGATCGCGCCGCCCCACACCAGCGTGTGGACCGACAGCGTGACGATGTTCAGCGCGCTCGGGAACAGGATCAGCAGACACGCGGCCAACGCAATGATCGACGCGAGCAGGAAATCGGCCGGCCGCTCGGGAAACACGCGATTGAAGCACAGCGCGGCCGGCACGCCGGCGACGCCGAACAGGATCAGCACGTAGGTGATCCGGCTGTTGCTCGCGTGATTGACGCTCTGCACGAACGGCTCGATGTACGTGTAGGACGTGAAGTGCGCGGACACGACCAGCACGGTGATCGCATACAGCGACACCAGCGCCGGCTTGCGCAGGAACGAGCCGATGCTGGCGAGCGAACCGGCGCCCTGGCTCGGCAGCAGCGGCAGCGTCATGCGCAGCAACAGCAGCGCGACGGCCGCCGCGCCGCCGATCACGAGGAACGTGACGCGCCAGCCGAGCGCCTCGCCGATCACGCGTCCGAGCGGAATGCCGGCGACCATCGCGGTCGCCGTGCCCATCGCAAGCAGGCCGAGCGCGCGGCTTTTCCGGTCGCTCGGCGCGAGCCGCACGGCCAGCGGCACGGAGATCGACCAGAACACCGCATGCGCGCACGCGATGCCGAGCCGGCCGATCATCAGCACCGTGAAATTCCACGCGACGCCGGTCACGACATGGCTGCCGATGAACACCAGCAGCGCGCACATCAGCAGCTTGCGGCGCTCGACGTGCCGCGTGACGAACGTCAGCGGCAGCGACACGACCGCGACCGCCCACGCGTAGATCGTCAGCATCAGGCCGACGGAGGTCGGCTGCATCTGCAGGCTGTCGCCGATCGCGCTCAATAGCGCGACGGGCACGAATTCGGTGGTATTGAAGATGAAGGCAGTGAGTGCCAGGGCCAACACGCCCCACCACGACTGGTCGGAACTGACGGCGTCGGGGGTTGCCATACGGGGAATCGACGAAGAATGGGGGGCGCGGGCAGCCGGCCCGTGCGTCGCCGCGATTGTACCAGCGGCTCGTGACACGCCGCTGCTGCGGTGATTGGCGCGGCTGCCGCCGTTTCAGCGGGACATGGCGATGACATGGTCGCGCGCCGATAATGTCATCCACACAGGCAGTTTTTTGCGGACGAAACGCCCGAACGCGATCGGGCCAGGAGAACCCCATGCGCATTGAAACGTCATTTCTGTTCGATCTCGACGGCACGCTCGTCGACAGCGTCTACCAACACGTGCTCGCGTGGAAGGAAGCGCTCGATGCCGAGGGCATCGAACTGTCGGTGTGGCGCATCCATCGCAAGATCGGCATGAGCGGCGGCCTGTTCCTGAACCAGCTGCTGCGCGAGACGGCCGGCGACATCGACGCCGAGCGCGTCGAACGGCTCGCGCGGCTGCATGCGGCCGCGTACCAGCGGCTGCGCGCGCAGGTGCGGCCGCTGCCCGGCGCGCGCGAATTGCTCGCCGCGCTGACGAACGCGGGCATACGCTGGGCGATCGCGACGAGCGGCCGGATGGAGACGGCGGCCATCAACCTGGAAGCGCTCGGCGTCGATCCGGCCAAGAACGTGGTGGTCACGCGCGACCAGGTCAAGTATGCGAAGCCGGACCCCGACCTGTTCCTGACCGCCGCCGCGAAGCTGAACGTGCCGATCGAACATTCGGTGGTGGTCGGCGACAGCATCTGGGACATGCTCGCCGCGAGCCGCTGCCGCGCGCTGGGGGTCGGGCTGCTGTCGGGCGGGTACGGCAGCGACGAACTCGAACGCTCGGGCGCGCTGCGCGTGTACGACGATCCGGCCGATCTGCTGTGGCACCTCGACGAGATTGCGGCGCGCCCCTGAACTGAAACGCGATCCGCGCGCAAGCGCCGTGCCGATCGCGCCGGATCGGCGCGGGCCGCGTCAGTCGTCGTCGACGCGTTTGTCGACCAGATAGCGCCCGCGCTCGACCCCCGCGCGCAGCGCTTCGTCCTCGCTCCCCCATTCCGGATTCGTCGACGCCGGCACGTACAGCTCGATGCGCGCGCCGTCCACATACAGCTGCACTTCATCCGCCCACGCGCCGCGCGCGTTGCGCCGCGCCCATACGCGAATCTCGTGGCCGCGATACGGATCGCGGACCTGTGCGTCCGGTTGATGTTGCATCCTGGCCTCCTGTACTTATCTGCGATGGCGATGCAAAAAATGCGCGCCGCATGGTCGCCGCGCGCGCCGGCGCTGCCGCGCGCACGCGCCGTGCCCGGCAACGTGCTGCCCGGCACGCACCTTGCGTCCCTTTTACGCATGGAACCGCTCCGGTACGCCAGATAAAAGGGAGGCCCCGATGATCGGCCATATGGAACTCCTCGGACGCCTGCTGCTCGCCGCGCTGCTCGGCAGCATCGTCGGGCTCGAACGCGAACGGCTGAACTGGGCCGCCGGACTGCGCACGCACATGCTGGTGTGCGTGGGCTCGGCACTCGTGATGCTCGTGTCCACGTTCGGTTTCGAAGACGTGCGCGGGCAAAGCGGCGTCGTGCTCGATCCGTCGCGGGTCGCCGCGCAAGTGGTGTCGGGCATCGGCTTCCTCGGCGCCGGCTCGATCCTGCTGCGCGGCGAGGTCGTGCGCGGCCTGACGACGGCCGCGAGCCTGTGGGCGGTCGCCGGGCTCGGGCTTGCAGCGGGCGGCGGGATGTACGTCGCGTCGATCGGCGCGACGGTGATCGTGATCGCGATCCTCGCCGGCGTGAAGCCGCTCGAGCGGCGCTTCATCGCGCAGCGGCAGCAGCGCACGCTGCGGCTGGTGGTCGAGCGCGGCGGGCTGACGCTCGGCACGCTGCACGATGCGCTGGGCACCGGGCGCATCCGCGTGAAACGCTTCATCGTTCAGCAATCGGACGACGACCCGGACACCGACGACATCTCGGTGTCGTTCTCGCGCACGAGCGGCGCGGAATTTGCGGCGATCTGCGACACGCTGAAAAGGATCGCCGGCGTACGGACCTGTTGCCCCGACACCTCGACAAGGAGCTTCGTGTGACCCAGACCGACCTGCTTTCGTATCTCGTGACGAGCCAGCTGGCCGCGCGCATGCGCGGCGGAGCGTGGCTCACGACCAGCCAGGTCGTGGGCGCGCTGCGCGCCTGGCTCGCGTGCCATCACGCCGAATGCGAGTGGCTCGACCGGATCAGGATCGCGCACGCGTCCGCGTCGATCGCGGAAGGCATCTACGAAATCGCGTGCGCGCACGGCGATCCGGAGGCCGGCGAACCCATCCGCATCGACCGCGATTCGCCGGAACTGCAGGCCCTGCGTGCACGTTGCGACGTGCTGCTGCAACGCATCGACGGCGGCCGGGACGTCGACGCGCGATGATCGTGGCGGACGGCATCACGCGCGCCGCGTTCGCGACGGCCGGCCCCGACGACGGTGCGACCGACGCCATGCACACGCACGATCCGGCGCGCCACGGGCTGCTCGAATGCGGGCGCAACTGCGAGGTGATCCGTCACGCAGCGCGCTTCACGATGCTGGTCGACGGTGCCGCATACTTCGCGGCGCTGCGCGCGGCGCTCGCCCAGGCGCGGCACACGGTGTTCATCGTCGGCTGGGACGTCGACAGCCGGATGCGGCTCACGCCGGAGGGCGCGGACGACGGGCTGCCCGACACGCTCGCCGCGTTTCTGCACGCACTCGCGACCGCGCGGCACAGCCTGCGCATCTACGTGCTCGCGTGGGACTTCGCGATGATCTACGCGCTGGAGCGCGACTGGCCGCCGGTCTATCGCGCCGCGTGGCGCGCGCATCGCGGCATCCGGTTCCGGCTCGACGGCACGCACCCGCGCGGCGCGTCGCATCATCAGAAGCTCGTCGTGATCGACGACCGGCTCGCGTTCGTCGGCGGGCTGGACCTGACGCGCGCCCGCTGGGATACGTCCGCGCATGCCGCCGACGATCCGCGCCGCCGCGATGCGCAGGGCACCCCGCACGGGCCGTTTCACGACGTGCAGGCGATGTTCGACGGCGACGCGGCCGCCGCGATCGGCGAGCAGGCGCGGGCGCGCTGGTTCAACGCATGCGGGCGCCCGATCGCGATCCGCGCGCAGCGTCATCTCGACCGCGACGAAGACCCCGATCCGTGGCCGCCCGAGGTTCGCGTCGACGTGCGCGACGTGCGGCTCGGCATCGCGTACACCGCACCGCGTCACCGCGGCCGCGAGCCCGTGCGTCACGTGCATGCGCTCGTCGAGGATGCGATCCGCGCGGCGCAGCGGCACCTGTATATCGAGAACCAGTATTTCACCGCGGCGGTGGTGCGCGAAGCGTTGTCGGCACGGCTCGCCGACACGCACGGGCCGGACGTGACGGTCGTGGCGCCGCGCGTGCAGAGCGGCTGGCTGCAGGAAGCGACGATGGGCGTGCTGCGCGCGCGGCTGCACGCGACGCTCGTGGCGGCCGACCGTTTCGATCGCTACCGGCTGCTGTATCCGCACGTCGACGGCCTCGGCGACGCCTGCGTGAACGTGCACAGCAAGCTCGCGATCGTCGACGACGAATGCATCGTGATCGGCAGCGCGAACCTGAACAACCGGTCGATGGCGCTCGACACCGAGTGCTGCGTCGCGCTCGTCGCCGCCGGCGACACGCGTATCCGCGCGGCGATCGCCGGCATGCGCGAGCGGCTCCTCGCCGAACATCTCGATACGACGCCGGCCGCGGTCGCCGCTGCGCTCGCGCACGCCGCACGGCCCAACGACGCGCTCGACCGGCTGCGCGCGAAACCCGGCCGCACGCTGCGCACGCTCGACCCGGCCGTGACGCCGCAGCTCGACGCGCTGGTGCCGGTCAGCGCGTGGCTCGATCCCGAGCAGCCGATCGAGCCGGACCGCTTCGTGCGCGAGTTCGTGCCGCGCGAGCAGCATCGATCGCTGACCGCCCGCTTTTTCGTGCTGGGCGCGGCCGTGCTGGTCGTCGCCGCGCTCGCGCTCGCATGGCGTTTCTCGCCGCTCGGCAAGTCGTTGAACGTCGCGTCGCTCGCGCACGCGGCGGCCACCGCCGCGCAATTGCCGGGCGCTCCGGCGCTGCTGCTGGGCGGCTACGTCGTCGCCGCGACGCTGTCGGTGCCGATCACGCTGCTGATCGCCGCGACGGGGCTCGTGTTCGGCGCGTGGCCGGGCTTCGCGTATGCGTCGGCCGGCACGATGGCGGCCGCCGCGGTGACCTACGGGATCGGCCGCTGGCTCGGGCGCGACGTGGTGCGCCGGCTCGCCGGCGCGCGCGCGAACCGGCTCAGCGAACATCTCGGCCGGCGCGGCGTGGTCGCGATGACGGTGCTGCGGCTGTTGCCGATCGCGCCGTTCACGATCGTGAACCTCGTCGCCGGCGCGTCGCATATCGGGCTGCGCGACTTCCTGATCGGCACCGCGATCGGGATGCTGCCCGGCATCGTGCTGACGGTCACGTTCGCGCATCAGCTGACCGCCGCGTTCAGTCATCCCGGGCCGGGCGCGTTCGCGTGGCTCGCGGCCATCGGCATCGCGCTGGTCGGCGTGTCGGTGCTGCTCGTCAGGGCGTTGCGACGATGGCGCTGAGCCGGCAACCGGCCCCGCCGCCGGACATCGTCACCGCCGACGATCCGCGCGCCGCGGCGCCCGCCGCGTCCGACGGGCACGACCTGCGGATCGCGACGTACAACATCCGCGGCGGCTACGGCGCGTGGCCCGCGCGGGCGGCCGACCGGATCGCGGCGGTGATCGACGAACTCGACGCCGACGTGGTCGCGCTGCAGGAAGTGCCGCTCGGCGGCACGCGTGCGCCGGACGTGCTCGCGCACCTGCGCGACGCGACCGGCATGCACGCGGTGGCCGGCCCGACGATCGACACGCCGGAGCGCCGCTACGGCAACGCGGTGCTGTCGCGCTGCCCGATCCGCGCGGCACGCACGCTCGACCTGTCGTTCCACCAGCGCGAGCCGCGCGGCGCGCTCGATGCGGACATCGACTGCGGCGCGGGCATGATCCGCGTCGTCGCGACCCATCTCGGGCTGTCCGCGAGCGAACGCAGCGCGCAGGTCCAGCGGCTGCTCGCCGCGTTCGACACCGGCGCAATGCCGGTGATCCTGATGGGCGACATCAACGAATGGTTCGTGCGCGGCCGCGCGCTGCAGGCGCTCGTCACGCGGTTCCGGCGCGCCCCGGCGCCGCGCACATTTCCGACGCTGTGGCCGGTGTTCTCGCTGGACCGGATCTGGATCCATCCCGGCGAATGGCTGGTCGACGTGGCCGTGCATCGCAGCATGCGCGCACGGCACGCGTCCGACCACTACCCGCTCGTCGCGCAGATGCGCACGACGCCGGGCACGCCGCTTGCGCGCTGAGCGCCCCGACCTGACGGAGCTTGCCCATGCGAACCGACGAACTCGGCGGAACGGCCCTCGACTACTGGTGCGCGCGCGCGTTGTGCGCGGACGACGAGGACACGTTGCGCTTCACCGCCATCGAACCGAACGTGATCGTGACCGCCGCGTGCGATGCGTTGCGGCTTCTCGACGCGCATTTCTCGCCGTCGACGTCGTGGGCCGATGCGGGCTTCGTGCTCGAACGCGTCGGCGACCTGCGGATCGCGCGGCGCGGCGACGGCGTCGAATGCGACGCGTGCTTCATCGACGGGCCGTCGACGTGCGGCGCACGCGCGCCCGACCTGCGCACCGCGCTGTTGCGCGCGTTCGTGCGCGCGCGCTTCGGCGACGAGGTCGACGCACCGCCGTCGTTCGCGCACCGGCTCGAGCATGGCGTGGCCGTGCGCTACGACCCCGGCGTGCCGATTCCCGAAAGCGACCGCGATCCGGCGCTCGGCGACAGCTCGGATATCCGCTCGATTCCGCGGATGTGACGCGCGACGCGCAGGAACGCGCGATGCAGAGACGGCGCCGCCCCGATGTAAAAACGACAGCGTACGGCGCGCGGTGTCCCGCACGCGCGTTGCCGTACGGGACGCGACGCAGCAGGCACGTGGGTTGCGGCGAACCGCCGTTATCGTTCGACGCCGCCCGTACCCGCCCTCTCATGAACGCCACACCGCCCTTCGCCCCCCATATCTATTTCTGCGACGCCCGCCTCGTCGGCCCGCTCGATGCCTGGCCCGACCTGTTCGCGCACGTCGCGGGCATGGGCTTCGATCACGTGCTGATCGGCGGCTTCTGGGCCGCCAGCGTCGCGGGGTTTCCGCGTCACGTCGCCGACTTCCACCGGCCGGCCGCGACGTTTGCGACGCGCGCCGGTGCGCTCGAGACGTTTTCCCGGCTCGCGCAGCTCGCGCGCGGCCACGGGCTGCGCGTGCTGCTCGAAGTCGTGCCGGACCGCATCGCGCGCGAGAACCCGCTGCGCGCCGAGCACCCGGACTGGTACGTCGAGCGCGCGCACGACGACGCGCTGATCGATCCGCGCTCCGCCGCGCACGAAACCGACGTCGCGCACGCGCAGGTCGGCGAAGACGCGGTGCACGATGCGCGCGCCGCATGGTGGTGCGCGCATTTGTCTGCGTTCGCGGACGCCGGCGCGGCCGGCTTCCTGATCGACGCGCCGCATCACCTGCCGGCAGCCTGGTGGCCCGGCTGGCGCGCGGCGCTGCGGCGCGCGCGTCCGGACGTCGCGGTACTCGCCGGCGTGCCCGGCCATGCGCGCGCCGCGCTCGCGCAACTCGAGACGGCCGGCTTCGATGCGGTGTTCTCATCCGCGCGCTGGTGGGACCTGCGCGCGCCGTGGTTCGTCGACGAACACCGGCTGCTGCGCCGCATCGGCTCGCCGATCGCATTTCCCGACGCCTTCGACGGCCCGCGCCTCGCGGACGCGTGGGGCGACGCATCGGACGACACGCTCGCCCGCGCGTACCGCCGCGCGCTGTGGACCGCGGCGGCGGTCGGCACGGGCTGGCTCGTGCCGATGGGCTTCGAGCGCGGCGTCACGCTGCCGCTGATGGCGCGCGACGCGGACGCGGCACGCTACCGTGCCGCGTTCGACGGCGCGCGCTTCGACCTGTCCGGCGCCCTCGCCGACGCGAACGCGTGGCGCCGCGCAGCGCCCGTGGCCGCCGCGCGCGGCGAACTCGTGCAGTTGAGCGCAGCGGGCGCGAACGCGACCGTGCTGCTGCGCGGAATCGGCCCGTCGCTCGAACATGACGACGCAGCGCTGCTGATCGCGCTGAATCCCGATCTCGACGCACCGGCGCGCATCGATCCCGCGGCGATCCTGCCCGGCGTGCCGGGCGGCTTCACGCGGGTCGCGCCACCGGACGGCACGCGCAACCACGCGCCGGCCGCGCTCGAAGCGTTCACGCTCGAACCGGGCGGCTATGCGCTGCTCGACGCGCGCCGCGCGCCGCCGGCCACCACGCACGCCGACGCGACCGACGAGCGCACCGCGCTGTCCGCCGCGCTCACGGCCGACCGGATCGCGATCGAGCGCGTCGAGCCGGCCGTCGACGGCGGTCGCTTCGCGCTCAAGCGCGTGATCGGCGAGACGCTGGTCGTGCACGCGTCGATCTTCTCGGACGGCCACGCGCATCTCGCCGCCGCGCTGCAATGGCGCGCGGACGACGACGACGACTGGCGCGAAGTGCCGTTCGTCGCGGAGCCGAACGATCGCTGGCACGCGCGCATCGCGCTGGACCGGCTCGGCCGCCACGTGTTCCGCGTGGTCGCGTGGCGCGACGAGTGGGCGTCGCTCGTCACCGACATCGCGAAGAAACGCGCGGCCGACCAGGACGTGACGCTGGAGGTGCGCGAAGCCCAGTTCCTGCTCGCGGCCGCGCTGAAGCTCGCGGACCCGGCCGATTCACGCGCGATCCCGCGGATGGCGCAGCTTGCGGCGGAGCTCAACGACGCCTTGCCCGACGACCGCCTCGCGATGATCGGCTCGCCCGCGTTCGCCGACGCGTACGCGGCGCTGCGCTACCGCCCGTTCGTCACGCACGACGCCGCCGTCTACCCGGTCGAGGTCGAGCGCCGTGCCGCGCGCTTCTCGAGCTGGTACGAAATGTTCCCGCGCTCGGCGAGCAACGATCCGCACCGGCACGGCACGTTCGACGACGTGATCGCACAACTGCCGCGCATTCGCGACATGGGCTTCGACGTGCTGTATTTCCCGCCGATCCACCCGATCGGCACGACCGCGCGCAAGGGCCGCAACAACAGCCTGAAGGCGGGCCCCGACGACGTCGGCAGCCCGTATGCGATCGGCTCGGCCGACGGCGGCCACACGGCCGTGCATCCGCAGCTCGGCACGCTCGCGTCGTTCCGCACGCTGGTCGATGCGGCGCACGCGCAGGGGCTCGAGATCGCGCTCGATTTCGCGATCCAGTGCTCGCCCGATCACCCGTGGCTCGCCGCGCATCCGGGCTGGTTCGCGTGGCGCCCCGACGGCTCGCTGCGTTACGCGGAGAACCCGCCGAAGCGCTACCAGGACATCGTGAATCCCGACTTCTACGCGCGGGATGCGTTGCCCGACCTGTGGCTCGCGCTGCGCGACGCGGTGCTGTTCTGGGTCGACGCGGGCGTGCGGATCTTCCGCGTCGACAATCCGCACACGAAGCCGCTGCCGTTCTGGGCGTGGATGATCGCCGACGTGCGCGGCAAGCATCCGGACGTCGTGTTCCTGTCGGAAGCGTTCACGCGCCCCGGCATGATGTACCGGCTCGCGAAGATCGGCTTCTCGCAGTCGTACACGTACTTCACGTGGCGCGAATCGAAGCGCGAGTTCATCGACTACCTGACCGAACTGACGGCCGGCCCGCCGCGCGAATTTTTCCGGCCGAACTTCTTCGTCAACACGCCCGACATCAATCCGCGCCACCTGCAGAACGCGCCGCGCACGCAGTTCGTGATCCGCGCGGCGCTCGCGGCAACGCTCGCCGGTTCGTGGGGGATGTACTCGGGCTTCGAGCTCGGCGAATCGGCGCCGCTGCCCGACAGCGAGGAATACGCGGACGCCGAGAAATACGAGCTGCGCGCACGCGACTGGAGCAAGGCCGCGCACATCGGCGCCGAAATCGCGCGGCTGAACCGCGCGCGGCGCGATCACCCGGCGCTGCAGACGCATCTCGGCCTCACGTTCGTCGACGCCGACAACGAACAGGTGCTCGTGTTCGTGAAGGCGACGCCCGCGCACGACAGCGTCGTGGTCGTCGCGATCAGCCTCGACCCGTGGCATCCGCAGGCCGCGAATTTCACGCTCGATGCGTCGCTGTGGCGCGGCTTCGGGCTCGTCGACGGCGAGCCGCTCGACGCGCTCGAACAGGATGCCGCGCATGCCGAAACCTGGCGCGGGCATCGGCAATACGTGTCGCTCGACCCGCACGTACGGCCGTATGCGATCTGGCGGCTCGCGCCGTCTCCCGGCGCCGCGCGAGTCGCGGCGCCCGCTCCGGGCGATGCCCGGAGCCCTTCCGGAGCACACGCATGATGAAACGCGAAGACTCGCTCGACGATGTGCGTCGCGCGCAGTTCCCGACGCTCGAACCGGGCGGCACGCCGCGCCGGCGCCGCTCGCGCCGCCGTGCCCCCGCGCTCTGCGCGGACGATCCGCTGTGGTACAAGGACGCGATCATCTACCAGGTGCACGTGAAGTCGTTCTACGACTCGAACAACGACGGGATCGGCGATTTCCCCGGCCTGATCATGAAGCTCGACTACATCGCCGAGCTCGGCGTCGACACGATCTGGCTGCTGCCGTTCTACCCGTCGCCGCGGCGCGACGACGGCTACGACATCGCCGACTATCGGGACGTGCATCCGGACTACGGCACGCTCGCCGACGTGCGACGCTTCATCCGCGAAGCGCACTCGCGCGGCATTCGCGTGATCACCGAACTCGTGATCAACCACACGTCCGACCAGCATCCGTGGTTCCAGCGCGCGCGGCGCGCGAAGCCCGGTTCCGCGCATCGCGACTACTACGTGTGGTCCGACACCGACACGAAATACGCGGGCACGCGGATCATCTTTCTGGATACCGAAACGTCGAACTGGACGCACGACCCCGTCGCCGGCCAGTACTACTGGCATCGCTTCTACTCGCACCAGCCGGACCTGAACTTCGACAACCCGGCCGTCGTGCGCGAGGTGCTGCAGGTGATGCGCTTCTGGCTCGATCTCGGCATCGACGGGCTGCGGCTCGACGCGGTGCCGTATCTCGTCGAGCGCGAAGGCACCAACAACGAGAACCTGCCGGAAACGCACGCAATCCTGAAGCAGATCCGCGCGACGATCGACGCCGAGTATCCGAACCGGATGCTGCTCGCCGAAGCGAACCAGTGGCCGGAGGACGTGCAGGAATACTTCGGCAACGAGGACGAATGCCACATGGCGTTCCACTTCCCGCTGATGCCGCGCATCTACATGTCGATCGCAAGCGAGGACCGCTTCCCGATCGTCGACATCATGCGGCAGACGCCGGCGCTCGCGCCGAGCAACCAGTGGGCGGTATTCCTGCGCAATCACGACGAGCTGACGCTCGAGATGGTGACCGACTCCGAACGCGACCTGCTGTGGCAGACCTACGCGTCCGACCGGCGCGCGCGGCTCAATCTCGGGATCCGCCGCCGGCTCGCGCCGCTGATGGAACGCGATCGGCGCCGCATCGAACTGATCAACTCGCTGCTGCTGTCGATGCCCGGCACGCCGGTGATCTACTACGGCGACGAGCTCGGGATGGGCGACAACATCCACCTCGGCGATCGCGACGGCGTGCGCACGCCGATGCAATGGTCGTCCGACCGCAACGGCGGCTTCTCGCGCGCCGACCCCGAACTGCTGGTGCTGCCGCCGGTGATGGGGTCGCTGTACGGCTATGACGCGGTCAACGTCGAGGCGCAGACGCGCGACCCGCATTCGCTGCTGAACTGGACGCGCCGCATCCTCGCGACGCGGCGCGCGACGCAGTCGTTCGGGCGCGGCACGATCCGCTTCCTGCGCCCGGAGAACCGCAAGGTGCTCGCGTACCTGCGCGAGCTCGAAGGCCACGAGACGGTGCTGTGCGTCGCGAACCTGTCGCGCGCGTCGCAGGCGGTCGAGCTCGACCTGTCCGAATTCGCGGGCCGCGTGCCGATCGAGATGACGTCGGACTCGGCGTTTCCGCCGATCGGCCAGCTCACCTATCTGCTCACCTTCCCGCCGTACGGGTTCCTGTGGTTCGTGCTGTCCGAACACGGCCGCGAGCCGACGTGGCGGCAGCCGCACGCGGAGCCGCTGCCCGAGTACGTGACGATCGTGATGCGGCGCGGCGACGCGCGGCCGGACGTCGGGCAACTGCACACGCTCGCGCACGACGCGCTCGCGTCGTGGCTGTCGCGGCGGCGCTGGTTCGCGTCGAAGGACCGCAAGATCGGCGACGCGTGGCTGAACGTCGTCACGCCGATGCCCGACGAGCCGTTCCAGTACGCGGAAGCGTGGGTGTCCGCGAGCGACGGCGGCGTCGAACGCTACGTCGTGCCGCTTGCAACCGCGTGGGGCGGCGAGACGTCGCATCCGCTCTTCACGCAGCTCGCGCTCGCGCGCGTGCGGCGCGGCCACACGGTCGGCTACCTGACCGACGCGTTCGCACTGCCGTCGTTCGCGCGCGGGATGCTGCGCAAGCTGCGCGACGGCGCAACGGTGCCGACGTCCGACGGCGGCCGGCTCGACTTCCTGCCCGAGCAAGCGCTCGCCGCGCTCGACCCCGGCGACGACGCCGAAGTGCGCTGGCTCGCGGCCGAGCAGAGCAACAGCTCGCTCGTGATCGGCGAGTCGATCGTGCTGAAGCTGGTCCGCAAGGTCGCGCACGGGATTCATCCGGAAGCGGAAATGAGCCGCCATCTGACGCGCATCGGCTACGCGAACACCGCGACGCTCGCCGGCGAAGTCGTGCACGTCGACCCGGACGGCAGGCCGCATACGGTCGCGATCCTGCAGCGCTACGTCGACAACCAGGGCGATGCGTGGACCCGTTCGCTCGACTTCGTGAAGCGCGCGGTCGACGAACTCGCGCTGCCGGCCGCCGACGACACCGACGCGGCCGAGACCCACGAAGAACCGGACGCACTGCTCGGCTACGCGGCGTTCGCGGGGATCGTCGGCACGCGGCTCGGCCAGTTGCACGTCGCGCTCGCGCAGCCGTCCGACGATCCGGCGTTCGCGCCTGAAGCGGCGACGCCGCAACACGTCGACGGCTGGTGCGTCGACGCGATCGCGTCGTTGAAGCATTCGCTCGACGTGCTGTCCACGCGGCTCGATGCGCTCGACCCGAGCTCGCGCGCCGCCGCCGAGACGCTGCTCGCGTCGCGCGACGCGGCCGTCGAGGCGCTCGGCGAGCTGGTGCCGCGCACGCTCGACGCGCAATGCATCCGGATTCACGGCGATTTCCATCTCGGCCAGGTGCTCGACGTGCAGGGCGATGCGTTGCTGATCGACTTCGAAGGCGAACCCGCGCGTGCACTCGACCGGCGTCGCGCGAAATCGCATCCGCTGCGCGACGTGGCCGGCTTCCTGCGCTCGGTGTCGTACGTGAGCGCGACCGCGCAGTTCGCGATCGAGAAGGCGCCGCCGCAGGCGGCCGGCCGCAAGCGCGCGCTGTTCGACCGCTTCGGGCAGGCCGCCGCCGACCGCTTCGTCGAGTGCTATCGCGCGGCCGCCGCACACGCGCCCGTGCGCTTCGTCGACCCGCACTATGCCGATCGCCTGCTCGCGCTGTTCCTGATCGACAAGGCGTCGTACGAGCTGTGCTACGAAGCGTCGAACCGCCCCGACTGGCTCGGCGTGCCGGTGGGCGGGCTCGCCGCGCTCGTCGAACGCCTGCTCGCCGCCAGGGACGCGCCCGACCACGGAGGAACCCGATGACCGATACGCTGTTCGACCGTAGCGATATCGATGCGCTGCTCGCCGGCCGCCACCCCGATCCGTTCGCGTGCCTCGGCCCGCACGGCCATGCGGGCGGGACCGTCGTGCGCGCGCTGCTGCCCGGCGCGCGGCGCGTGCGCGCGGTGTCGCCCGACGGCGACGAGCTCGGCACGCTCGCATGCGTCGACGATGCCGGCTGTTTCGCCGGGACGATCGCGCACGACGGTCACTACCAGCTCGCGATCGACTGGCCGGATACGCGGCAGGTGACCGACGATGCCTATGCATTCGGCACGCTGCTCGACGACGCGGCGCTCGCGCGCTTCGCGTCCGGCGACCCGGCTGCCGTGCTCGAATGCCTGGGCGCGACGCCGATGCGTGTCGACGGTGTCGACGGCGTGCGCTTCGCGGTATGGGCGCCGAACGCGCAGCGCGTGTCGGTGGTCGGCGACTTCAACGTCTGGGACGGCCGCCGTCACCCGATGCGGTTGCGACGGCCGTGGGGCGTGTGGGAGCTGTTCGTGCCGGGCATCGGCGCGGGCGAGCACTACAAGTACGAGCTGTGCGCGGCCGACGGGCACGTGCTGCCGCACAAGGCCGACCCGTGCGCACGCGCGACCGAGGCGCCGCCGCGCACCGCATCCGTCGTCGCCGATACGGCCGCGCTCGATGCATTCGCGTGGCACGACGACGGCTGGCTTCATGCGCGGCCGCACGCGGATCGCCGCTACCGCATGCCGTGGTCGATCTACGAGGTGCATCCGGAATCGTGGCAGCGCGTGCCCGAAGAGATGGACCGCTGCTCGACCTGGGACGAGCTCGCCGAGCGGCTGATCCCGTACGTGAAGGGAATGGGCTTCACGCACGTCGAATTCATGCCGGTGTCCGAATACCCGTTCGGCGGCTCGTGGGGCTACCAGCCGCTCGCGCAGTTCGCGCCGTCCGCGCGCTTCGGGCCCGTCGAAGGCTTCGCGCGCTTCGTCGACCGCGCGCACGCGGCCGGCATCGGCGTGATCGTCGACTGGGTGCCCGCGCACTTCCCCGACGATGCGCACGGTCTCGCGCAATTCGACGGCACCGCGCTGTACGAGCACGCCGATCCGCGCGAAGGCATGCATCCGGACTGGCACACGTGCGTGTTCAACCTCGGGCGCAACGAGGTCGGCGCGTTCCTCGTCGCGTCGGCGCTCGCGTGGACGCGCCGCTATCACGTGGACGGGATCCGCGTCGACGCGGTCGCATCGATGCTGTACCGCGACTATTCGCGCAAGGAAGGCGAATGGGTGCCGAACATCTACGGCGGCCGCGAGAACCTCGAATCGGTCGCGTTCCTGCGCGCACTGAACGACACGCTGCACGGTGCGCTCGCGCCGCCCGGCGTCGTCAGCTTCGCGGAGGAATCGACCGCGTGGCCGGGCGTCACCGCGCCGACCGGCGACGGCGGGCTCGGCTTCGACTTCAAGTGGAACATGGGCTGGATGCACGACACGCTCGCGTATCTGCACGAGGACCCGATCCATCGCCGCTATCACCACGACCGGATGACGTTCGGGCTCGTCTACGCGTTCTCCGAGCGCTTCGTGCTGCCGCTGTCGCATGACGAGGTGGTGCACGGCAAGGGCTCGCTCGCGTCGAAGATGCCGGGCGACGCGTGGCAGCGGCTCGCGACGCTGCGCGCGTACTTCGGCTTCATGTGGGCGCACCCGGGCAAGAAGCTGCTGTTCATGGGCAGCGAATTCGCGCAATGGGCCGAGTTCGCGCACGACGCGACGCCGCACTGGGATCTGCTCGACGCGCCCGCGCATCGCGGCGTGCAGCGGCTCGTGCGCGACCTGAACCGCGCGTATGCGGCCGAGCCGGCGCTGCACGTGCTCGACTGCCATGCGGCCGGCTTCGCGTGGCTGATCGGCGACGATCGCGACAACAGCGTGTTCGCGTTCGCGCGCCGCGACGATACGGGGCGCCTCGTCGTCGCGATCAGCAATTTCACGCCGGTGCCGCGCTCCGGCTATCGCGTCGGGCTGCCCGCGCCCGGGCAATGGCGCGAAGTGATGAACACCGACGCCGCCGTATACGGCGGCACCAATGCCGGCAACGACGGCGCCGTGTGGGCGGAGAACCTGCCCGCACATGGCGAATCGTGGTCGGCCACCTTGCGCCTGCCGCCGCTCTCGACCCTATGGCTGAGCCCGGCGTAACCCCCGGCACCCTCGACACGGAGAAGACTCCCCATGCCGACCGCCCTGCCTGCCCGTCTCGAACCCGGCCGCTGCTATCCGCTCGGCGCGGCGTGGGACGGGCTCGGCACCAACTTCGCGGTATTTTCCGCACACGCGCAGCGCATCCAGCTGTGCGTATTCGACCCGACCGGCCGCAAGGAGCTCGCACGGCTCGACCTGCCCGAATGCACCGATGAGGTATGGCACGGCTACCTGCCGAACGCGCATCCGGGCACCGTGTACGGCTTTCGCGCGGACGGCCCGTACCAGCCGCAGCACGGCCACCGCTTCAACCCGACCAAGCTGCTGCTCGATCCGTACGCGCGCAAGCTGGTCGGCCACTTCCGCTGGTCCGACGCGCTGTTCGGCTATCGCGTGCATTCCAACCGCGCCGACCTGTCGATGGACCGCCGCGATTCCGCGCCCGCCATGCCGAAGGCCGTGGTCGTCGACGAGGCGTTCGACTGGAGCATGGACCGCCGCC
Organism: Burkholderia sp. IMCC1007; assembly: GCF_027257875.1. Classification (GTDB taxonomy): domain Bacteria; phylum Pseudomonadota; class Gammaproteobacteria; order Burkholderiales; family Burkholderiaceae; genus Burkholderia. Next base: position 5,593 of record NZ_JAPVQY010000063.1, on the reverse strand, counting down.
CGAACGTGCCGTGGCGCAGCACCGTGATCTACGAGACCCACGTGCGCGGCGCGTCGATGCGCCGCGCGGGGCTGCGCGCGCCGGAGCGCGGCACCTTCGCGTCGCTCGCGCATCCGGCGTTCATCGATCACCTGCTGTCGATCGGCGTGACGACCGTCGAGCTGCTGCCCGTGCATGCGTTCCTGCAGCAGCGCGCGCTCGTGAACCGCGGGCTGCGCAACTACTGGGGCTACGACACCGCCGCGTTCTTCGCGCCGGAGCCGTCGTATCTCACCACGCGCCGGCTCGACGAGATGCGCATCGCGATCCGGCAGCTGCATGCGGCCGGGATCGAGGTCGTGCTCGACGTCGTCTACAACCACACGTGCGAAGGCAACGAGCTCGGGCCGACGCTGTCGTGGCGCGGCCTCGACAACGCGAGCTATTACCGGCTGCGGCCCGACGACCGGCGTTACCACGTCGACGAAACGGGTTGCGGCAACACGTTGAACATGTCGCATCCGCGCGTCGTGCAGATGGTGATGGATTCGCTGCGCTACTGGGCCACCGCGTTCAACATCGACGGCTTCCGCTTCGATCTCGGCGTGACGCTCGGCCGCGAGGATCACGGCTTCGAACCGGGCGCGGGATTCTTCGATGCATTGCGGCAAGACCCGGTGCTCACGCAGCGCAAGCTGATCACCGAGCCGTGGGATCTCGGCCCGGGCGGCTATCAGCTCGGCAAGCATCCGCCCGGCTTCGCCGAGTGGAACGACCGCTTTCGCGACACCGTGCGGCGCTTCTGGCGCGGCGACGCAGGCCAGCGCCCCGAACTCGCCGCGCGCCTCGCCGGCTCCGCCGACCTGTTCAACCATCAGCGGCGCCGCACGTGGGCGTCGGTCAACTTCGTCACCGCGCACGACGGCTTCACGCTCGCCGATCTCGTGTCGTATGCCGGCAAGCACAACGACGCGAACGGCGAGGGCAACCGCGACGGCCGCGACGACAACTGCAGCGCGAACTGGGGCCACGAAGGGCCGACCGACGATCCGGCGATCCGCGACATGCGCGCGCGCGTCGCGCGCTCGATGCTCGCGACGCTGTTTACCGCGCTCGGCACGCCGATGATCGTCGCCGGCGACGAGTTCGGCCGCACGCAGCAGGGCAACAACAACGCGTATTGCCAGGATAACGAACTGTCGTGGCTCGACTGGAATCTCGCGCGCAGCGACGATGGCGCGCTGATGATGCGCTTCGTGTCGCGGCTCGCCGCGCTGCGGCGCATGTATCCGGTGATGTCGGTGCCGCGCTACCCGTCGGGCGACCGCGACGGCGCGCCGGGCATGCGCGAGATCGACTGGTTCGACGAACGCGGCGACGCGCTCACCGTGCCCGCGTGGGAAGACGGCGAACGCCGCGCGCTGACGATGCGGCGTGTCGGCACCGGCCGCACCGGTCGCACCGAGGCGCTGCTCGTGATGCTGAACGCATCGGCCGAAACGATCACGTTCATGCGACCGGCACCCGCGCTCGACTACCGCGTATTGCTCGACACCGCGACACCCGACACCGGCCCGCGTTCGTGGCCGCAGGCCGGCGTCGACGTCGCCGCGCATGCGGCCGTGATCGCGGTCGCGGCCGTGCCACCCGACCTCCATTCGTGAGGAGCCGCCATGACGTCACGTTCCGCCTCTCCACCCGACACGCACGCATACGCGGCGTCGTTCGGCGCCATGTGCATCGATGCCGAGCACACCCGCTTCAGGCTGTGGGCGCCGGCGAGCCGCACGGCCGCCGTCGAGTTGCATGGCAAACAGAGCATCGCGATGCAGCCTGCCGGCGACGGCTGGTTCGAGATCGTCGCGCCCTGCGGCCCCGGCACGCTGTACCGCTACCTGCTCGACGACGGCCTCGGCGTGCCGGACCCGGCGTCGCGCTTCCAGCCGTATGACGTGCACGGCCCGAGCCAGGTCGTCGATCCGGCCGCGTATCGCTGGCGCAACGATGCGTGGCGCGGCCGGCCCTGGCACGAGACGGTGCTGTACGAGTTGCACGTGGGCGCGTGCGGCGGCTATGCGAGCGTCGAGCGACGTCTTGCGGCGATCGCCGCGCTCGGCGTGACCGCGGTCGAGCTGATGCCGGTCAACGCGTTCCCCGGCGCGCGCAACTGGGGCTACGACGGCGTGCTGCCGTTCGCGCCCGATGCATCGTACGGGCGGCCCGAGGAACTGAAGTCGCTCGTCGACACCGCGCACGGGCTCGGGCTGCAGGTGTTTCTCGACGTCGTGTACAACCACTTCGGCCCCGAAGGCAACCTGCTGCCGCGCTATGCGCCCACGTTCTTCCGCACGGACCGGCAAACCGCGTGGGGGCCCGCGATCGACTTCTCGTGTGCGCAGACGAGCGCCTTCTTCATCGACAACGCGCTGTACTGGCTCGACGAATTCCGCTTCGACGGCCTGCGCATCGACGCCGCGCACGCGATCGACGACGATGCCTGGCTGCGCGAGCTCGCGCGCCGCGTGCGCGCGTATGCGGGCGACACGCGCCACGTGCACCTGGTGCTCGAGAACGAACGCAACGCGGCGAGCCTGCTCGGGCCCGGCGGCTTCGACGCGCAGTGGAACGACGATTTCCACAACAGCGCGCACGTGCTGCTGACCGGCGAGCGCGAAGGCTATTACCGCGCGTACGCCGATGCGCCGCTGCGCCATTTCGCGCGCACGCTCGGCGAGGGGTTCGCGTACCAGGGCGAGCCGTCGCCGCTGCACGACGGCGCACCGCGCGGCGAATCGAGCGCGCACCTGCCGCCCACGGCCTTCGTCACGTTCCTGCAGAACCACGACCAGATCGGCAACCGCGCGTTCGGCGAACGGCTGCGCGCGCTCGCGAACGACGACGCCGTGCGCGCCGCCACCGCGGTGATGCTGCTGTCGCCGCAGATTCCGCTGCTGTTCATGGGCGAGGAAGACGGCAGCACGCAGCCGTTCCAGTTCTTCACCGACTATCGCGGCGAGCTCGCCGATGCCGTGCGCGAAGGCCGGCGCCGCGAGTTCGCGGCATTCCCTGCGTTTGCCGATCCCGCCCATCGCGATGCGATTCCCGATCCGAACGACCTCGGCACGTTCGTGCGCTCGTCGCCGGGCCACGCGGACAACGTCTCGTGGCCGGACGCCGACACCTGGCGGCGCTTCTACCGCAGCGCGCTGACCGTGCGCGCGGCCCTCGTCACGCCACACCTGCAGGGCGCCCGCGCGCTCGGCGTCGAGCTGCTGTCCGGCAACGGCGAACCGGATGCGCTCGTCGCGCGCTGGCGCCTCGGCGACGGCAGCACGCTGTCGATCGCGTTCAATCCCGGCTCGCGCGACGCGGTGCTGCGCGAGCTGCCGGTCGGCAAGATCGTGTTCGAGACGCCGCCGCGCGCGCGCGACCGGCTCGCGGACCAGCGGCTGCCCGCGCGCACCTGCATCGCGTGGCGCGACGGCGCGGTCAATCACGATGCGCTCAGTCACCGCTCGAACGGGCACACCCGACCATGACGACCGACGTACCGATCGCCGAACTCGCCCGCGCGGCCGGGCTGGAGACCGACTGGATCGACGCGCGCGGCGTCGCGCGGCGCGTGGACGACGACGCGCTCGTCGCGCTCGTCGATGCGCTCGGCTGGCCGTGCGGCACGCCGATCGAACGCGTCGACAGCGCGGCCGCGCTCGCCGACGCGCAGGCCGCGACACCGCACCTCGTCACCGTCGACGCCGGCGTGCCGCTGACACTGCCGCGCAGCATCGCGCCGCCCGGCGCACGCTTTCGGATCGCGCTCGAATCGGGCGAGCACGTCGACGGACGGGTGAACGGTGCCGGCGAGCACGGCGCGCTGCCGCCGCTCGCGCAGCCCGGCTATCACACGCTCGACATCGGCGAGCAGCGCATCGGGCTCGCGATCGCGCCGCCTCGCGCGCGGCCGTTCGATGTGTTCGATACGCTCGATACGCTCGATACGTCCGATGCGTTCGATACGTCCGATGCGTTCGATACGTCCGATACGTCCGATGCGTCCGATGCGTTCGATGCGGGTGGCGGCGCGAAGGATGCGCAGCGCCGCTGGGGCATCGCGGCGCAGTTGTACAGCCTGCGCCGCGCGGGCGACGACGGCGCGGGCGACTACACGGCGCTCGCCGGCCTCGCCACGCACGCGGCCCGGCATGGCGCGCACGCGGTCGCGATCAGCCCGACGCATGCCGGCTATCCGGCGCTGCCCGAGCACGACAGCCCGTATTCGCCGTCGTCGCGGCGCTGGCACAACGTCGCGTATCTCGACTGCGACGCGGTGCCCGGTGCCGAGATCGTGCGGCAGACGAGCGGTGCGGCGGCAGGCATCGAACCGGTACCGGAGACGCCGTTGATCGACTGGCCGCACGTGTTGCCGCTGAAGCTGCGCCGCCTGCGTGCGTGCTTCGATGCATGGCGCGCGAACGGCGAGCCGTCACGCGACGCGTTCGAGCAATTCCGGGCGGCAGGCGGTGCGGCGCTCGACGCGCATGCGCGCTTCGACGCGCTGCAGGCGTTCTGCATCGAACACGGAATCGGCGCGGACTGGCGGCAATGGCCCGCGCAATGGCGCATGCCCGCATCGCCCGAAGTCGACGCGTTCGCGCACGCACATGCCGACACGATCGCGTTCCACACGTTTCTGCAATGGTGCGCGGCGGATGCGCTCGGCCGCGCACACCATGCGGCGCGCGACGCGGGGATGGCGATCGGGCTGATCGCCGACCTTGCGATCGGCTCCGACCGCGCGGGCAGCGACGCGTGGGCGCACGGCACGACGCTGCTGCGCGGCGTATCGGTCGGCGCGCCGCCCGACCTGTTCAACGTGAACGGGCAAGCATGGGGCGTGACCACGTGGACGCCCGCCGCGCTGAGCGCGACCGGCTTCGCGCCGTTCGTCGAGTTGTTGCGCGCGTCCTTCGCGCATGCGGGCGGGATTCGCATCGATCACGTGCTCGGGTTCGCGCGGCTGTGGATCGTGCCGGACGGCGCGTCGGCGCGCGACGGCGCATATTTGCGCTATCCGCTCGACGATCTCGTGCGGCTCGCGTCGCTCGAGGCCGCGCGGCATCGCGCGGTCGCGATCGGCGAGGATCTCGGCACGGTGCCGGCTGGATTTCGCGAACGGCTCGCGGCGCAAGGCATCGCGGGGATGCGTGTGCTGTGGTTCGAGCGCGAAGCCGATCGCGCATTCCGGCCGCCGTCCGCATGGGATCGCGACGCGATCGCGCTGACGTCCACGCATGACCTGCCGACGGTCGCAGGCTGGTGGCGCGGCGTCGATCTGGAGTGGCAGCGGATCGCGGTTCAGGCCGCCGCGGCGCGGCGGGATGATGAAGGCAGCGGCCACGGCGACGCACCGCGCGCGGCGGATGCGGGCAATACCGGCGACGACATCGGTTTGGCCGCGGCCGCCGGCGCGCCCGCCGGCGATCAACCGAACGATGCCGCCAACCAGCGCGACGCCGCCCGCCGCAGCCCGGACGTCGATCACGGCGCGCCGTCGTCGCACGACATGCCGCCGGCCGCCCGCGACCTCGCCGCCGCGCACGCGGAACGCGCGAGC
>NZ_JAPVQY010000062.1 GCF_027257875.1 Burkholderia sp. IMCC1007 | reverse complement strand
CATGAGGCGGTCGTTGATCTCGGGCGGTCGCACGTGAATGCTGACCATGTCGGGAATCGCCCCCCGCCGATCGGTGCCGCGCGATCGCGGCAGGCGCTTGTTGCGGTGCTGGCGCAGGCAGGCAATCAGCTCGCGGCGCAGCTCGCCGCGGGGCTGGGCGTAGATGGCGTTGTAAATCGTTTCGTGGGACACGTGCAGGCTCGGATCGTCGGGGAAGGTGCGCTTCAGGGTAGCTGCAATCTCCTGCGGGGACCACTGTCGCTCGCGCAAGCGCTGGCAAACGACACCCCAGAGAATCGAGTCGGGAGCGAGCTTAAGCGCAGGGCGCGCGGCCTGCCGTCGAATGTTGCGGGACGCTTGGGCTACATGTGGGCAGTACAGGCCGTCGGTCTGCGTGTTGCGGGCCAGTTCGCGACTCAACGTCGAGGGTGCGCGATTGAGCTTGCGGGCGATCGCCCGCAAGCTCAATCCCTCATCCCGCCAGAAGTCGAATCTCATACGTTCTTCAGGTTGCAGTTGTTGGTACGTTCTCTTTGCCATTCACGGAATTTACCGGCTGGCGAGAGTGTTGCACTTCAGATTTGAGACCGCCTGGGCTTTGATGCGCCGCACCTAAAGTCGTCCGAAACGATATGAATTTACCGCAGCGCGAGGCTGCAATGACGCGATACAAGAAAAATGCCAGGTATAAGCATTCGCGTATTTACCCCGATTCCCCGCATGCGTCGCACCCGCGGCAGCGTGGCCGCGCGGTGAATTTCGCCGTGTGTCTCTACCCGGATATATTCAGCTCGTTTGCGTGCGCTCGAAATAATCGCGCTGGAAGATGCACATCCGATATGCATTGTGATACGCGCCGTTGCCGAAAAATTCTTCCTTCAATTCCGCCTCGTGCTGGAATCCGCATTTCTCGTACACGTGGATCGCCGCGGCATTCGACGTATCGACGATCAGGTACAGCTTGCGCATGTTCAGCACCTTGAATGCGTACTCGATCGCGAGACGCGTCGCCTGGCCCGCATAGCCGCGCCCCTGGCATTGCGGCGCGATGATGATCTGGAACTCGCCGCGACGGTGGATGTAGTCGAGTTCGATCAGTTCCACCAGGCCGACGAGTTCGTCTTGCGCATCGACGGCGACGAAGCGGCGCTCGCGCTGGTCGTGCACGTGACGGTCATACAGTTGCGACAGCTCCGAGAAGGTTTCGTACGGCTCCTCGAACCAGTAGCGCATGATTTTTGCGTCGTTGTTCAATTCGTGGACGAAGCGCAGATCTTGCCGCTCCAGCGGCCGCAATGCGAGCGTGTGGTTGTCGTTCTGGAGTTGCATGTTGTGTGTCCTTTTTGAGTCCGCGCGCGTGCGAAACGCGTCGGCGGCGCTGCCGAACGCTGCGTGTTCCGCGTTGTAAGAAGTTGACCGCGGGCCGAGTTCAGAGCCTAGAATGGGTTCAACGGTTCCCGCCACCGCAAGGAGGCTATCGTGATCGAGCAAGTGATACTCGGCGTTTTCCTCGTGCTCCCACTGATGATCGTGGCTGCGCTGTTCTCCGACGAGCTTTGGCAGGAACATCGGCGCCAGCATCCGCGCGACGAAAATGCACCGCACATCGACTGGAAGCATCCGTGGCGCCGCGCGCGGCGCGGGCACTGAACCGATTCGTCATTCCCATGCGGGGGCGCCCCGAATCGGGCCGCTCAGCATGGTGCAACGCAACGCCTTCCGTAACGAACGATGCCCGCCCAACCAGCGAGACGACGACGTGAACGACAAACCCTCAGCCCCGGCGCACGATATCCCTAACGAAACGATCGATCTGCAGATCGCCGATGTGCTCGCGGCGGTTCGCTATCCGGCAAACAAGGACGCGATCGTCGCCGCCGCGCGCGACGCCGGCGCGAGCAACGAAGTGCTGTCGATGCTCGATGGCCTGCCCGAACAGGATTACGCGGACGTCGATGCCGTCACGCACTGGGTCGCCGGCAACTTCGGGCCTGGCCTCGGTATTTGAGCGCGCGCCAATAACGCGATAGGATCGGGCCGCACCGGGTCGCGCTGCGACCGGCTGCATGCCGCCCGACGCCAAGACCGGGCGCGTTTCCGCACGAGCGCCCGGGGGAATCCATGGAAGGCATCCTGATCCAGCACACGACGCGTCAGCAGCTCTGGTTCGGCGCGTTGACGGCGCTCGCCATCGTGCTCGCGCTCGCGGTCACCGTGCCGCGCGCGAACGTCGCGCTGCCGGCCGTCGAGCCGTTCATGCCGATGTGTGCGCTGACCGTGTTCACCACCGCGAGCATCGCGGCGTTCTTCCTCGGCGCGCAGTTCACCGTGACGCGCCAGCCCGTGCTCGGTGCGCTCGGCGGCGCCTATGCGTTCACCGCACTCGCCGTCGCGCTGCAGCTGCTCACCTTTCCCGGCGTGTTCGCGCCGCATGGATTGCTCGGCGCGCGGCCGGAGAGCGCCGCATGGATGTGGGTGTTCTGGCATGCCGGCTTTCCGTGCTTCGTGATGGCGGCACTGTTCGCGCGCGAGCGGCTCGCGCATCTGCCGATCGACCCGAACCAGACCCGCTGGTGGACCTTCGCGCTGGTCGGCGGCCCGGCGCTCGCCGCCGCGCTGCTGTGCATGCTCGCGCTGAACGTGACGCTGCCGCCCGCGTTCCGTCCACCCCGCAACGGAGCCGTGCTGCCCGTCAACGGGATCGAATTCATCGTCTGGATACTCAATGCGCTCGCGCTCGTTGCCGTGCTGGCCGCGGGCCGGTTGCGCACGACCCTCGACATGTGGCTCGCGGTCGCGGTGCTCGCCTGCCTCACCGACACGACGCTGAACCTGCTGACCACGAACCGCTTCACCGTCGGCTGGTATGTCGCGCGCGTGTTCAGCATGTTTACGCCCGGCGTGCTCGTCTGCGTGCTCGCGTGGGAAGTGACGAAGCTGTATCAGCAGCTGTTCGAGGCGCACGCGACGCTGATTCGCTCTTCCGCGCGCGACGGACTGACGGGCGCATTCAACCGCAGCCACTTCAACGATCACTTCCATACGCTGTTCCTGCAGGCGCGGCGGCAGGGGGAGCCGTTGTCGCTGCTGATGGTCGACGTCGATCACTTCAAGGCATACAACGACGCGTTCGGTCACGTGAAGGGCGATGCCTGCCTGATCGCGGTCGCGAATGCGCTGGCCGGTGCGGTGAGACGGCCCACGGATATCGTCGCACGCTACGGCGGCGAGGAATTCGCGATCGTACTGCCGAATACCGGTGCGCGCGGCGCGCGGGTCGTTGCCGAGGAAGCGCGCGAAGCGGTGCTGCGGCTCGATCTCCCGATGCCTGGGTCGGCCGCGCGTTTGAGTGTGAGCGTCGGATGCGCGACCGTGTCGCAGGACGAGCTGTCGACGCCCGACGCATTGATCGAAGCCGCCGATGCCGCGTTGTATCGCGCGAAGGATGCGGGGCGAAACCGGGTCGTCGCGGGCTGAAACGTCTGCGGATTGGGATTTGTTACGGTCATTGTGACCGGAATAATCCGCCGTTACGGATTCCGGAGCAGGGATACGATCGCTTACAGCCCGTGTTGACCGCGCTCGCTATGCTGGGTCCATCTCGAATCCAAGCAGGTGAACGCGATGAAGAAGACCCTTTTGCTGATTGCCAGCGTCGCCGCGTTGTTGAGCGGCTGTATCGTGGTGCCTGACGGTGGCGGATATTACGGTGGCGGCGGGTATCACCACCATCATCATTGGGATTGATGCACGTAGGGATTCGGATGCGTCGGCGAGCCTTTCCCGATGCACGATCGACGATCCGGATCGCGATGCAGTCAAGCCGCCCTGGCCATGCCGGCGCGCACCAGAAACACCTGTAGCGCAGCGAGCGTTCGCGGGGGAGTGGCTCGCGCCGCGCATACTTTTTGCCCACTCTTGATCGGGTTCCCTCACGCATCCCGTCTGCACGGCTCGAGTTGGTGCTGTCGCCGTACGGCCGCTTGCAGTCGATATAGTTCCGCAGCCCAAACCGAAAGGTTGCCGACGCGGATCGGGCAACGATCCTTCGATTGCGTACCGAGGACAAAGGCGCGCGGCGATCCAGAATGACCTGTGACTGCACGAGCAGGGAGAGAGCGAATTCGGCAACACGCATGGTGCGTCGACGAAGCCCTCGCCGGCATCACCGGCGCATGCTAGTGATACAGAAATAGCAGCGGTCTTCCCAGACACGCCCTTACTTCGTCAACGGGTACACACTGCGGGCCTACCCGTTCGGAATATTTACTCGTCAATCGTGCAAAGCAAGACGCGTTCGCCATCGCTTGCTTGTAAATCTTCGAGTTTCGGGTTTTTGACAGATTCAGCTCTTCTACCAGCCCAAACCCTGTTTGAAATGGCGACTCCAGCTCCTCTTTCACATTCATTGCAAACAAATATTTATCCCAGCACGACTTGTATTCAGGTGTTGCGTGAGGGGAATCACTATGAATGGACAGTTTCATTCTTAAATTTATATCGCCCACTATAAAGTAGTACTCCGGCCTGGGAATCCAGTCAATAGCACTCCCATATCCACGGAAGTTGGCCTCCTCATAACGGCCATCTAGAAAGAATTTCCTCCCTTGCTCCTCCGCCCGAGCAGCACCTTCGACATTTTTCCGGATTTTGACATTGATACTATAGAGTTTAACCGTCTTCCTAAATTCCTCCCAATCAGTGATTATACCCCCATCAAGATCCGTCCAGAACGCATGAGAATACATAGGTATAGTTGAGAAGACTGCCCAGAGATAAAAATTTAAAAAAGATTTTCTGTGCATTACTTTACCCTCTCAGGTCTGCCTTTGACGATCAGCGTACCTACACTCCCTCCGTCAGGCCCTCGACGACTAACGAGCGCCTCATGAATCGCAGACCATTTTTTTAACTGCACAACAGTAACGCAGCCTTCGGATACATTTCCCACGTGAACATATCTGCTATTGTCGCCATGCGCAATCGGAAACCAAACTTGGTGATGAGAAAGCTCGGGATACTCGACCTTGTACTGATTGGTATACTCTTTAGCGTGCGGGTGGTCGGGCAGCAGTATGGTGTAGGTGCCTGGCGGGATCGGAAAGAAGTTACCGCCCCAACTTGTGTTCATCGTCGCCTCAAATCTGATGCCGCCAAGTGCCCCATTAGCTAATTGCTGCGGCAGCCTTCCCCCTCTGGCAACCGATTTCCAATCCTCATTATAAGCCCCATATGTCATGACGAGTTCGATTGCATTTTTTGCAGGGGCTATATTGCCAAGGTATTGGCTTGCGTTGGAATCTGATAGGAAAGCGATCTTCCCTTGAGACTCCCCCTCCATTACTCTAAAGTAAGTCCGCCCATCTCTATTTCCGATAAGCATGACTTTGCAGTACTTGAAAAGTGATTTCCATTGTGAGCGCGGAAGATCATCTCTTCCGACAAGTAGCCAACCGCTGTCGGCATCTACTTTATTGACGTAGCGAATAACGTCGGCTTGAACCCGTTGAGAACTATGCGGAGTAGTGTTGGTTGCAGCATTGCCAGACCAAGCGGGATTAGTCATCCGTTACACCCCTGGATTATTCTCAAAAAGTTGATCCACATCTGGCCCGATGCTTAGGCTCTTCGCCTCCACGGTAAATACGCGCTCTGTACGGCCATTTATGTCAGTTGTCCCACGATATACTGTGCCGTCTGCTGCCGTAATTTTGTAGGGCATATCGGGAATTGGATTGTCGTTCAAGTCATGCAAGATGAACTGTTCATCGCAACCGCAGCCATTCGCGAATGCCGTATGCGAGGAAACGGCATGCGCAGGAGCTGTCTGTGCTACGAGTACCGCTCCGCAGCCGGTTCTATGCCCCTCGGTTGCCATAGGCTGATCGTCACTTATCGACATCGCCAAGCCTTCCGCTATTCTGAAAATATGGGGTGGGCATTTCGGGCAGGTGACTAGATCACCCTGACGCGCAATTGGAATCCCGCGCCATGTATGAGATGGGTTGCCAGAAATGACTACCCCTCCGTGAGACGTCATGTCGCCCACTACACATTGTGCGCGACCGAACAAATTAGTCCTCATTCATTACCCCACTTTAATGACGGTTTTTAACATTTCCTCGGTTTGACTTTATGATTCGTAGCCTCTTAACAAATCTTCAACTAGCGAATAGGGAGAGAACTTCCACTGCCCGGCGTTGAGGTCATATAGAACCAGCTCGTCACACGCGCGCCCAGAACATGTCGCCGGAATTCTACGGATAGCGTTAATGGCGATTTCGTCCCTCTTGAGAGATGGAAGTGACTTGAACTCGTTAACAGATTTTTCCCAACCTTCTATACCTGAAATCTCAAGGAGACGTTTGTGTAGTTTTTGAGCAAGCCCTGGTGATGGAAAATAAATTGCACTCTCGTCGTCGTTTATTTGGCAGCATTTTGCAATGGAACATGCCGCGAGCTTTCCAGAGGGGCGCAGAAGAATCTGATTTGCGTGGGCTGCCCATGCCACTTGGAAACTCACGGCTAGTTGATTGTCGTGGTCGGCGATCAAATCGCTAAGGTCAAAGATTGCGCTTGGAATAGCTCGGTATCGACCTGTACTATTTGAGTGAAAAAAGGCGTCAATCATCGCGTCCAGTGGTGAAAAATATGCACGAACGGCTTTACCGAACTCATCGATCTCGCAGGACACCGTTGCCCACTTATCGTTATGGGGCTTCGGTTCATTCCTACACAGAAAATACAAGTCTCGATCTGAATGAAGGATTTTCGAATTCATGCCCTTCCCTTTTATATATGAGATAAATTATCTTGTCGCCTTCGCTTCTACCAATGCGTCCTATGGAAAAAGGCGTAACAGGGAAGAATTAGTCGGCCCCTCAACAATTCGGCACCGGCGTCTTCCGCCCCGTTCACACCTCGTCTGGATTTGCAGGATTCACGGGTCAATATGGCCGCTTCTTGCGGATCCAACAACACCGTCTCGGCTTCACAGCCGTACTGCATACGCCTCGTACGACTGCTCAGGTCGGACGGGTTAACCTCATTCAGGAAGATATGTAAATCAGACACATCCCAAAATTGATTGGGATAGTCCTCTTTTTTGTATTGATTGTTCTGATATTCAGCGTGATGTCCCCCACATAGACGGGACCGGCTGCCATGCTGCAAGCTACGTACTCGGGTTATTGGCCGCGGGTCCGATTGGCGGTAAATCGTGCCTAACTGTTAAATCTATCCGCTTGGCGCCCCGACTTTAGGGCTATCGTGACCGGCCGCGCGACGGCGGCCTTCATGATGAATAGCCAGAATCAGACCGGCGACATAATGAGATGTGATGCTGGAACAAGGCCGTCGATGGTGTCGGCCCACGCCTGCAGCATCTCTTTGCGTTGTCCTGCGTATTCGGCTCCGTTGTAGACGCCGCGCACGCCGCCGATGGTATCGTTGAGCGCCTTCTCAACTACAGCGGATGCCGCAGCCCTTTTCGTAGAGCAGCGTGGAAGCCGCCCGGCGTAGGTCGTGGAGTGTGAACGCCGCAATGTACTCGCCTTGGAGCGATACCTTCAGTGCTTGGTTGAGCCGTTATGAGTAAAGGCTTGGTCTGTGCGCCCTCTCCGGCAAGACCCATTCGCTAGAGCAGCGAGTACAAAAGAGTTGGCGGAACAGCGTTGCCGAGTGCTCCGATAGACTGACGATATGCGGTTTTCCGGTCTTCGAGTTCTCTTGAGGAATGTGCCACTCGGCCTCGAGTTGAAGAGGCAAGAAACGTAATATTCTCGCCGGCTTCAAGGGAGCTTATGGACCTTGATGGAATCCGATAGAAACGGGGTTATTTCCCAATACAGAACCTGCTGAAAATCACCCCCAGCAGATCATCCGACGTGAACTCCCCCGTAATCGCATTGAGTTGCTCCTGCGCGAGCCGAAGCTCCTCCGCAAACAGATCGAGCGACTGCGCGCGCTGCTCCGCATGATCGGCCGCCTGCGCCAGATGTTCCTGCGCGGCGCGCAGCGCAATGAGATGCCGCTCACGCGCCAGATAAACGCCTTCGGCGCCCGCCTGCCACCCGGCGATCCGCAGCAGTTCCGCGCGCAGCATGTCGATCCCGTCGCCGCGCTTCGCGGACAGATGCACTTCCGTCAGATCGCCTTCGGCCGCCGGATGCTCGACGCACGCCGGCACACCGGTGAGATCCGTCTTGTTCAGCACGCGCACCACCGGCACGCCGCCGGGGAACCGCGCGGCGATCGTCTCATCGTCCGCCGTCATCCCCGTGCGCGAATCCAGCAGATGCAGCACCACATCCGCGCGCTCGATCTCGCTCCACGTGCGCGCGATCCCGATCCGCTCGACCTCGTCCTCCGTCTCGCGCAGCCCGGCCGTATCGATGATGTGCAGCGGAATCCCTTCGACCTGGATCGTCTGCGCGACCTTGTCGCGCGTCGTGCCCGCGATCGGCGTGACGATCGCCAGCTCCGCGCCGGCCAGCGCATTCAGCAACGACGACTTGCCGACGTTCGGCTGCCCCGCGAGCACCACCGACAGCCCCTCGCGCAGCAGTGCGCCCTGCCGCGCATCGCCGAGCACGTGCGCGAGTTGCTCGCGAATCCTCGCGAGCTTGCCGCGCGCATCAGCCGCTTCCAGGAAGTCGATTTCCTCTTCCGGAAAATCCAGCGTCGCCTCGACCAGCATCCGCAGCGTGATCACGTCCTCGACGAGCGCATGGATCTGGCGCGAGAACACGCCGTCCAGCGAGCGCCCGGCCGAGCGCGCCGCCGCCTCGGTGCTCGCCTCGATCAGGTCGGCAACCGCCTCGGCCTGCGCAAGGTCGAGCTTGTCGTTCAGGAACGCGCGCCGCGTGAACTCGCCCGGCTCCGCAAGCCGCAGCCCGAAGCCGCGCCCCGCGTCGAGGCAGCGCTGCAGCAGCAGTTGCATCACGATCGGCCCGCCATGCCCCTGCAGTTCCAGCACATGCTCGCCGGTGTACGAATGCGGCGCGGGGAAATACAGCGCGATCCCGCGGTCGAGCGGCGCGCCGTGCTCATCGAGGAACGGCACGTAGCTCGCATGGCGCGGCGCAAGCGGCTGCCCGCACAGCGCGTCGATCAGCGGCAGCGCGGCCGCCTCGCCGCTGCGCCCGAACGACACGCGGACGACGCCGATGCCACCCCGGCCGGCAGCGGTGGCAATGGCAACGATCGGATCGGAATCGGTAGCGAGCATGGGAATCGGATGAATCGGGTAATCGGATGAATCGGGTAATCGGATGATGAACGGTGCGCCCGCGCAACAGTTCGCGCACCGGAACGCCGGCATTGTAGCGTGCCGGCCCGCGCGCCACCGGGCGCCACGTCGGTATAGGACTCGCCCGAATTTATCCCGCCGGGGCTAAGTCAAGTATCAATGGAGCGCCGTCACGAGCAGCCTGTTTCGGACGAGTATGCCGGTTGTAGGGGGCCGACGCTGGGGGCCCCAATTGCGCCGCCCGCTCCGGACTGGGTTGAGATTCGTCCGAATAAGATATGTTTATCTCATATGGTTGTCTGAGACGCGTCGGCGGAATTGCACAATCACCCCCATGCCGACACCCGAAGAAAAAGCGGCGTTCTCGGAACGCCTGAAATTTGCCTTGCGGCGCAGCCCCGACAAGGTCACCGGCGCGACGGAGCTCGCGAACCGGTTCAATCTGCGCCATCGCGGTGCGCAGCCGGTTTCGCCGCAAACCGCGCACAAATGGCTGACGGGCCGCACGATTCCGACACCCGACAAACTCGAAACGCTCGCCAGCTGGTTGCGCGTCGAACTGCACTGGCTGCATTACGGCCCGTCGCCGAGCGTGAACGAGCACGCGATGCCGCAACCGCTGCCGCGCGACGAGCGCTATCCGCCGACGCCCGAGACGATTGAACTCGCGTCGAAGATCGAGGCGCTACCGCCGCATCAGCGTTACCTCGTTCAGGAACTGATCGAGCAGTTCTACGGCGGCGAGCCGAAGCTGGACGCGAAGAAGGCCTGAACGGGCACGATCGGCGTACGCGCGCCGCCAGATACAAAAAAGCCGCATGGATCGAACCATGCGGCTTTTTTACGTGCGTCGCGGGCGGCTCGCCGCCCGCGTGTGCCACGAGCGTCAGGCCGGCTTCGCCTTGCTGCCGCCGAGCTTGCGCGTGATGTAGTACTGCTGTGCGATCGACAGCACGTTGTTCACGACGTAGTACAGCACCAGACCTGCCGGGAAGAAGAAGAACATCGCCGAGAATGCGATCGGCATGAACTTCATCATCTTTGCCTGGACCGGGTCCGGCGGCGTCGGGTTCAGGCTCGTCTGCACGAACATCGAGACGGCCATCAGCACCGGCAGGATGAAGAACGGATCGCGCTGCGACAGGTCGTGAATCCACAGAATCCACGGCGCGCCGCGCATTTCGACCGATGCGAGCAGCACCCAGTACAGCGAGATGAACACCGGGATCTGGATCACGACCGGCAGGCAGCCGCCGAACGGATTGACCTTCTCGGTCTTGTACAGCTCCATCAGCGCGGCGTTCATCTTCTGCGGATCGCCCTTGAAGCGTTCGCGCAGCGCCTGCATGCGCGGCGTGATTTCCTTCATGCGGGCCATCGACTTGTAGCTCGCCGCCGACAGCGGGAAAAACACGGCCTTGATCAACAGCGTGAGCAGCACGATCGCCCATCCCCAGTTGCCGACGAAGCCATGGATCTTCTCGAGCAGCCAGAACAGCGGCTTCGCGATGATCGTCACCCAGCCGTAGTCCTTCACGAGCTCGAGACCCGGCGCGATGCCTTCGAGCATGCGCTCTTCTTCCGGACCGGCGAACAGGCGCGCCTGCACGTCGGCCGACTGGCCCGGCGCGATCGCCGCGACCGGCTGCTTCACGCCGACGCGGTACAGCGTCGGATCGATCTTCTCAGCGTAGATGTCGCGCTTCGCGCCCTGCTGCGGAATCCAGGCCGACGCGAAGTAGTGCTGCACCATCGCGACCCAGCCGTTGTCGGCGGCCTTCTCGAAGTTCGCCTTGTTCTTGTCGAGGTCGCTGAAGTCGATCTTCTGGAAGTGCTTCGCGTCCGTGTAGACCGCCGGCCCTAGGAACGTGTGCGAGAACATCGGCGTTTCGACGGCCGTGTTGTCGCGCACCAGTTCCATGTAGACCGTCGGCGTGACAGGCGCCGTGCCGACGTTGTCGATCTTGGTGTCGACGCCGATCACGTAGCTGCCGCGCGTGAACGTGTAGGTCTTCACGACCTTCACGCCGCCCTTCACCGGCGATTCGAACGACAGCTTCAGCGTGTTCTGGTCGCCCGTCAGCGACGTCGAGCCAGGATTCAGCTGCGTATAGACGTCGTTGTGGTTCGGGAAATCGCCGCCGAGCAGGCCCGTGCGCGCGAGATACGTGTGGCCGGCCGTGTGGTCGAACAGCGTGATGTACAGGTCCGGCTGCTTGCCGTCGCCCTGCTTCTTCAGCGTGAGCTTCGCGAGCGTGCCGCCGCGCGTGTCGATTTCGCCGTCATACACGTCGGTCGAGAACTTCACGAGCTGCGCCTGCGCGGCCGGAGCCGTCGTCGACGGTGCGGTTCCGGCGGCAGCAGCCGGCACTTCACCTGCGGTCGTCGTCGTCGCGCCCGTGCCCGATGCGCCGCCGGCAGCGGCCGGGGTCGTGTGCGTGGCGCTCGGGAAGAACATCGACGGGCGTCCATGATCCCGCTGCCAGTTGTCGTACAGCATGACAGCTGACATGAAGAAGATCACCCATAGGACGGTGCGTTTGATATCCATGCGTTGTCTCAGAGTCGATGGGACCGCGCGTCGGCTTCGCCGCGAGCGCGAGTGTCGGAGTTGGGCGGCGGGACGAGGTCGATGCCGCCCGCGGAAAACGGGTGGCATCGGCACACGCGCCTGACGGCGAGATACGTGCCGCGCGCGGCGCCATGATACTGGATTGCCTCGCGCGCGTAATCCGAACAGGAAGGATAAAAACGGCAACGGTTGCCGAGCATCGGGCTCACGGCAACCTTGTAGAAGCGCAGCAAGGCGATCAATACCGTTTCCATACCTTGGGCGGCGCCGTACGACGCCGCGTCAAAACCGGCCGGGCGGGCGCGAACGCCGCACCGGGCACGGATGCGTCACTCGGACGCGGGCTTCGACGCCCTGCGCGCGATTTCCCGGGCTGCCCTGTCGAGCAGCTCGCGGATTTCGGCCGCGCACATCGCCGCGAGCGGGGCGGAAGCCGCGCTCGGCAGCGCTTTCTTGTCGAAGCGCGTGTGCTGCCGCAGCAGCAGGTCGTAACCGGCGAATTCGGCCCGGCGCAAGCGAAACGCATCGCGCGCAAGCCGCTTCACGAGGTTACGTGTGACTGCACGCGGCGCATACTTCTTGCCGACGACGAGCCCCAGACGGGCAGGCTGGCCGGTCGGCTTGCCATAGATCACGAAGTGCGCGGAACGCCGCCAGGGGCGCAAACGAAAAACGGATGAAAATTCATCCGTTTTCAGAAGTCGCGCAGCTTTCGGGAAGGCGGCTTTCGTCTGCGACGGATTCGCACCCGGCTCGACGGCACCTTCCGCAGCACTGCGGACGGCGGACACAGCGCGCAACCTGCCTTAGATGGCGAGGCGCTTGCGGCCCTTCGCGCGGCGAGCGTTGATGACCTTGCGGCCACCTGCCGTCTTCATGCGGACACGGAAGCCATGGGTGCGCTTGCGGCGCGTCACGGACGGTTGGTAAGTACGTTTCATGATGTTCTCACTTGTTCGAGAATGTCGAAATTCAGGGGACCGCGTGCCCTTAACCGGAGGCATTCGGGCGAACGCAATCGCCGGGAATACAGGATTGGTTTTCGCGGAACCCGCTATTTAAACCGTTTTTCTCTTGGCGGTCAATACTTTAGGAGTCGTCCGCCTGTGCCGGCCCGCTCCGATCCGGCCCCGCGCCCCACAACGACAGCCTGTGGATAAGTCGCGCTGTGGTCGCGTTTGGCGGTAGAATCTCGCCTTATCTCCAAGAATCCCGCACGCCGCTTCGGCGCCCGCCTGCCACGCTTCGACTGTGACGCAGGCGTCCGAAGCACGCTCGCACGACCGCTTCGGGCCTTGTTGCGCAACCGCCACAAGGGCGCCGGCGAGCCGCGCTGTGCATGCAAAAAACGACAGTTACTTGATGAACGATTTCTGGCAACACTGTTCCGCACTGCTGGAGCGCGAGCTAACGCCGCAGCAGTACGTGACGTGGATCAAACCCTTGGCCCCGGTGGCCTTCGATGCGTCGGCGAACACGCTGTCCATCGCGGCGCCGAACCGCTTCAAGCTGGACTGGGTCAAGAGCCAGTTTTCGGGCCGGATCTCCGATCTGGCCCGGGATTTCTGGAATGCGCCGATCGAAGTCCAGTTCGTCCTCGATCCGAAGGCCGGCATGCGCAGCGCCGCCACCGCGAGCGCCGCACCGGCTGCTCCGCGCGCGCCGCTGACGCCCGGCGGCCCGGCCGCGACGGTCGCCGCGATCGCCGCCAACCTGACCGCGAATGCATCCGCCGCGCCCAGCGCGCCGGCCGACGTGCCGATGACGCCGTCGGCGGCTGCCGCGCATCACCTGAACGCCGACGATGCCGACATCGACCTGCCGAGCCTGCCCGCGCACGAAGCGGCGGCCGGCCGTCGCACGTGGCGTCCGGGCCCCGGTGCAGCACCTGCGAACGGCGGCGAAGCCGATTCGATGTACGAACGTTCGAAGCTGAACCCCGTGCTCACGTTCGACAACTTCGTGACCGGCAAGGCGAACCAGCTCGCGCGCGCCGCGGCGATCCAGGTCGCGGACAACCCCGGCATTTCGTACAACCCGCTGTTCCTGTACGGCGGCGTCGGCCTCGGCAAGACCCACCTGATCCACGCGATCGGCAACCAGCTGCTGCTCGACAAGGCCGGCGCGCGGATCCGCTACATCCATGCCGAACAATACGTGTCGGACGTGGTGAAGGCGTACCAGCGCAAGGCATTCGACGACTTCAAGCGCTACTACCACTCGCTCGACCTGCTGCTGATCGACGATATTCAGTTCTTCTCCGGCAAGTCGCGCACGCAAGAGGAATTCTTCTACGCGTTCGAGGCGCTCGTCGCGAACAAGGCGCAGGTGATCATCACCAGCGACACGTATCCGAAGGAAATCTCGGGCATCGACGATCGCCTGATCTCGCGCTTCGACTCGGGCCTCACCGTCGCGATCGAGCCGCCCGAGCTCGAGATGCGCGTCGCGATCCTGATGCGCAAGGCGCAGTCGGAAGGCGTGAACCTGTCGGAGGACGTCGCGTTCTTCGTCGCGAAGCATCTGCGCTCGAACGTGCGCGAGCTCGAAGGCGCGCTGCGCAAGATCCTCGCGTATTCGAAGTTCCACGGCCGCGAGATCTCGATCGAGCTGACCAAGGAAGCGCTGAAGGATCTGCTGACCGTGCAGAACCGGCAGATTTCGGTCGAGAACATCCAGAAGACCGTCGCCGACTTCTACAACATCAAGGTCGCCGACATGTACTCGAAGAAGCGCCCTGCGAACATCGCGCGGCCGCGGCAGATCGCGATGTACCTCGCGAAGGAACTCACGCAGAAGAGCCTGCCGGAGATCGGCGAGCTGTTCGGCGGGCGCGATCACACCACCGTGCTGCACGCCGTGCGCAAGATCGCCGACGAGCGCAGCAAGGACGCGCAGCTCAACCACGAGCTGCACGTGCTGGAACAGACGCTGAAGGGCTGAGCGCGCGCACCGCGCTTGATAATTCGGCCTCCGCCCCAATTTAAGGGGGGCGGTTCGGTTTTGAGGCACAATACAGGTTTGACCGCCCCGGTGGTGGCGGGCCAAGAGCCCGGCCGGCGGGGCGCTGCGAGGCTGCTGCGCTGCAGGCCGTTACTCAACGAAGGAACTCTATGCAACTGGTCAAGACCGAACGAGACACACTCCTCAGGCCGCTGCAAACGGTCAGCGGCATCGTCGAACGCCGCCATACGTTGCCGATCCTTGCCAACCTGCTGATCACCAAGAACGGCCCGGACGTTTCGTTCCTGTCGACCGACCTGGAGCTGCAGATCACCACGCGCGCCGATTTCGGCGTTGGCGGCGACCAGGTGGCCACCACCGTCGCGGCCCGCAAGCTGCTCGACATCCTGCGCGCGATGCCTGACGGCCAGGTCACGCTGTCGCTCGCCGACAAGCGCCTCACCGTTCAGTCCGGCAAGAGCCGCTTCGCACTGCAGACGCTCGCGGCCGACGAGTTCCCGACCGTCGCGCAGGCG
Organism: Burkholderia sp. IMCC1007; assembly: GCF_027257875.1. Classification (GTDB taxonomy): domain Bacteria; phylum Pseudomonadota; class Gammaproteobacteria; order Burkholderiales; family Burkholderiaceae; genus Burkholderia. Next base: position 30,649 of record NZ_JAPVQY010000062.1, on the reverse strand, counting down.
AAGGATTTCGGCGCAACGCTCACCGTGCCGCAGAAGTCGTTCCGCCAGCTGCTCGGCATGGTGCACTTCGCGATGGCGCAGCAGGACATCCGCTACTACCTGAACGGCATGCTGCTCGTCGTCGACGGCGACCAGCTGATGGCCGTGGCCACCGACGGCCACCGCCTCGCGTTCTCGTCGATGAAGCTCGAAGGCGGCACGTTCGGCCGCCAGGAAGTCATCGTGCCGCGCAAGACGATTCTCGAGTTGCAGCGCCTGCTCGAAGACATCGACGACACCGTCACCATCGACATCGCGCAGACCCAGGCCAAGTTCACGTTCGGCCAGGTCGAGCTCGTGTCGAAGCTGGTCGAGGGCAAGTTCCCCGACTTCCAGCGCGTGATCCCGAAGGCGCACAAGAACACGTTCGAGATCGGCCGTGAAGAGCTGCAGCGTTCGCTGCAACGCGCGGCGATTTTGACTTCGGACAAGTTCAAGGGCGTGCGCTGCATCATCGCGCCCGGCCAGCTGAAGATCATGTCGACCAACGCCGATCAGGAAGAGGCGCAGGAAGAACTCGAAATCGCTTACCAGGGCGATACCGTCGACATCGGCTTCAACGTCACGTATCTGCTCGACGTGCTCGCGAACCTGAAGGTCGACACCGTGCAGGTGAGCCTCGGCGACGCCAGCTCGAGCGCGCTGATTACCGTGCCCGAGAACGACGAGTTCAAGTATGTCGTGATGCCGATGCGCATCTGACGCGCTCGACATCGCGACACACACCAGGGGGCGACAAGCCCCTTTGGCGTTTTTATGGCGAACCGACAACCCGCCCCTTTGGTGCCTTTTCGGCGCTTTGGGCGGGCCAGGAAACTGGAGCGGCCCGGCGATTTCTCTCGCTGAAACGCACCGCGCCGCCACTAGAGTGGCCTCGCAGAACCGGAAGATATCCATGAGTGAACAGCACAATTCGCAACCCGATAACAGCAGCTACGGCGCTTCGTCGATCCAGATCCTCGAAGGTCTGGAAGCGGTGCGCAAGCGCCCCGGGATGTACATCGGCGACACGTCGGACGGCACCGGTCTGCACCACCTCGTGTTCGAGGTGCTCGACAACTCGATCGACGAAGCGTTGGCCGGGTACTGCAACGACATCCACGTGACGATTCACGCCGACAACTCGATTTCCGTGACCGACAACGGCCGCGGGATTCCGACCGACGTGAAGATGAACGACAAGCACGAGCCGAAGCGCAGCGCCGCCGAGATCGTGATGACCGAGCTGCACGCCGGCGGCAAGTTCGACCAGAACAGCTACAAGGTGTCCGGCGGCCTGCACGGCGTGGGCGTGTCGTGCGTGAACGCGCTGTCGAGCTGGCTGCGCCTCACCGTGCGCCGCAACGGCAAGAAGCATTTCATGGAGTTCCATCGCGGCATCGCGCAGGATCGTGTGCTCGAGCAGGTGGACGGCGTGGAAGTGTCGCCGATGCTCGTCACCGGCGACACCGAGAACCGCGGCACCGAAGTGCACTTCATGGCCGATCCGACCATTTTCGGCACGGTCGAATATCACTACGACATCCTCGCGAAGCGGATGCGCGAGCTTTCGTTCCTGAACAACGGCGTGCGGATCCGTCTGACCGACCTGCGCTCGGGCAAGGAAGACGATTTCGCGTTCGCCGGCGGTGTGAAGGGCTTCGTCGAGTACATCAACAAGACGAAGACCAACCTGCACCCGACGATTTTCTTCGCCAACGGCGAGAAGGACGGCGTGGGCGTGGAAGTCGCGATGCAGTGGAACGACAGCTACAACGAAAACGTGCTGTGCTTCACGAACAACATTCCGCAACGTGATGGCGGCACGCACCTGACCGGCCTGCGGGCCGCGATGACGCGCGTCATCAACAAGTACATCACCGACAACGAAATCGCGAAGAAGGCGAAGGTCGAGACGACCGGCGACGACATGCGCGAAGGGCTGTCGTGCGTGCTGTCCGTGAAGGTGCCGGAGCCGAAGTTCAGCTCGCAGACGAAGGACAAGCTGGTGTCGTCCGAGGTTCGTGCGCCGGTTGAGGAGGTTGTGGCGAAGGCGCTGGAAGAGTTCCTGCTCGAAACACCGATCGACGCGAAGATCATTTGCGGGAAGATCGTTGAGGCTGCTCGGGCGCGTGATGCTGCGCGGAAGGCGCGCGAGATGACGCGCCGCAAGGGCGTGCTCGATGGCGTTGGTCTGCCGGGCAAGCTCGCGGACTGCCAGGAGAAAGACCCGGCGAAGTGCGAAATCTACATCGTCGAGGGTGACTCGGCAGGTGGGTCGGCCAAGCAAGGGCGTGATCGCAAGTTCCAGGCGATCCTGCCGCTGCGCGGCAAGGTGCTGAACGTCGAGAAGGCACGCTACGACAAGCTGCTGTCGTCGGAGCAGATCGTCACGCTCGTGACCGCGCTCGGCTGCGGCATCGGCAAGGAAGACTACAACCTCGACAAGCTCCGCTATCACCGCATCATCATCATGACCGACGCGGACGTCGACGGTGCGCACATCCGGACGCTGCTGCTCACGTTCCTGTATCGCCAGATGCCGGACATGATCGAGCGCGGGTACGTGTATATCGCGCAGCCGCCGCTTTACAAGATCAAGGCGGGTAAGGACGAGCGGTATCTGAAGGATGATGTGGAGCTCAACGCGCATATGCTGCGGTTGGCGCTGCAAGGGTCGGAGCTGGTGCCGGGTGAGAACGCGGCGGCGATTTCTGGCGATGCGCTTGGGGAGCTGGCGCGGTCGTATCTGCTATCGAAGAGCGTGATCGAGCGGTTGAGCCGGTTGTATGACCCGGCTGCGCTGGAAGCCGTTATGGACGGCGTGGTGATTGATCTCTCCAACGAGGAGTCGACCGAGGCTTCGGCTAAGGCGCTGCACGCTGCGTTGCATGATGAGGCGCTGAAGAACGAAGTGCGTGTGGTGCCTTCGTATGACCCGGTTCGCGAACAGCGGTCGCTGCATGTCGAGCGCACGCATCACGGCAACGTGCGGGTTTCCGTCATCGATCAGGAATTCCAGCACACGGCGGATTATCAGCAGCTCGTGACCACCGCGAATACGTTCAAGGGGCTTATTGGGGAAGGTGCAGTCATCAAGCGCGGGGAGCGCAGTATGGCCGTCACGGACTTCAAGAGCGCGATGAAGTGGTTGCTGGCGGATGCTGAGCGGAACGTGTCGAAGCAACGCTATAAGGGGCTGGGGGAGATGAACCCCGAGCAGCTGTGGGAAACGACGATGGATCCGGCAGTGCGGCGTCTGCTGCGTGTGCAGATCGAAGACGCGATTGCGGCGGATGGGATCTTTACTACCCTCATGGGGGATGATGTGGAGCCGCGGCGGGCGTTTATTGAGAGCAATGCGTTGCGGGCCGGGAATATTGATGTCTAATACTGCCTGTAGACGGACGCATATCCTGAGAAAAACGGACGCATAAACTGAGAAATTTATGGATTTCGCTTTTCAATAGCCGCTGATATTTGGTGGCATAGAGAGCTCTGTACAGAGACCGCCGGGTCTGTAAGTCGAGATACTTACAGACCCATTTTTCTATAGGGGTGATATTTATTGCGGGTGAGGCCGTTATTCGGCAAGCGCCTTCAACAATGCGTCCCTTCCGTCCTGATAAAACTCAACATCCAACTTGGTTGCCATCTCGTCCGACAGGTCAAACAATTGGCGCCGGCACGACACTGGTAAGAGCAACGACTTAGCACTTTTCTCCACGGCTATCTCCGCTAGGGTAACTGCGTTGTGGATGGGTTCGACGGTGCCGCCCAAGGTCACTTCGCCCACCACTACCAGACCACCGCGAACCGACCTCTTCAACAGCGCACTAGCCAGCGCGATGAGTGCGCCCACGCTAGTCTTGGCCCCGGACTTGGCGGCATCGAATCCTCGTAACTGCACAGAAAATTCGTGTGACCGCGGGTCTCGGTCCCCCACCAGTTGCTGCGACCTCGCATAGAGATTCTGCTCGGCGCAGCGAATCGATTCCTTGAAGGCACCGGGCACCGGATTGTTAAGCACTCTCACGCCGCTACCCGGTCCCTCGGTAACCTCAAGGCGGAACAGTCCCGGGTGCTCGTCCTGACCGCCGGGGCTCAGCGTCCAAATCTGTCCGCACTCCAGCGGCTCATCGCCAATACCGCCTTGGCTTTGCAGTTCGGGCGTACTCACAAACTTTTCGACACCTTCGGCGCCCATGGTGTAGCTGAAATGAGTGTTACGGAACTCGGCCGCGCCGATGCGCTTCTGCTGTTCCTTCACGCGGCGGCGCACCTCCAGGGCCAACCGCACGGCCCATTCCATGTCTTCGTCACTAACCGGCGTTTCAGCGTTCGGGTAGAGCAGCTTGAGCAGGCCGCTGACAGTCTTGTTGACGCCGTTCAGGTCGCGGCCGGACAAAGCGCCGCCCCAATAGATGCGACCTTGCAGCGTCGAGACACGGCTTTGGTTGCGCAACTGCGTGAAGCACTCGGACAGGAAGTCGCTCACCAAGCCGAAGTGTTCGGTGAACAGGTTCGGGTTCAGCTTGGGCACATCCCAGCCCGGCAGGAAGCAGTGAATGCGGTCCATAAAGGCAGTGTCGTTCCGCATCTCAGGAGGCAGCGGGCCAAACAGATGGCCGACACGCTGCTGGTGTTCGACGTCGACATCGAAGTTACCCACTAGCACAATGGAGCCGTCGGCACGGATGCTCTCCTTGCCGCGCGAGAACTCACCGCTCTCCATGTAGCCCTTCATGATGTTCACTCCGTCCTTCTGGTCGAAAGAAACGCCAGACACCTCGTCGAAGCAAACCACGTCGTACTGACACACCAGGCCACGTTGACCATTGGCGTTGTTGACGAACATGCGCGCTACTGTCGCCTTGCCACCAGAAATCAGGTGCGCGTAGGGCGAGACTTGCTGGAACAGGTGCGACTTGCCGGTGCCACGCGGACCCAACTCAACCAGGTTGTAGTTGCGCTCGACGAAGGGCACCATGCGCAACAGCAGTGCATCCTTGGCACGCTCGGGCAAGGTCACCGGTTCAAAGCCAACGCTGCGAAGCAGCAGGTCACGCCACTCGGCCGTCGAAAAGCTCTCGCGCCCCTTGGCCAGCACGTCCAGTACTTCGCGCTTCGAGAGTTGAATCGCGCGCAGTGCGTCCACACCGAAGGGTCGGCCGCCTTTTTCCTGAGCAATTGACGCATCGTAGCCTAGCGTGACTTCGGCGTAGAAGCCGCCGGTCAACATGCGCTCATTGTCCTTCACCATCTCGGGCGTCAAGCGGACGTCGTTCAGACGCAGGCTGGGTAAACTAGCAACGTACGAGTCGGTCTTCGAATCAAGGCGGGCAGTGATGATGTCGATGATTTTCACGGAGCCGGACTCGCGCGCGCGAGCTTTAAACAGTTCCTCTTCACCCGCTTTGACCGTACGCGAAGCCAACTGCCGCTGCACGATGTCAAGTCCCTCCTGAATCTCGGCTTCATCGGTTGTTGCGCAGTACCTGCCCAGGAGGAACTCCACAACGTAGGTGGGCACCGGGAACTGGCGGCTAAAGGTGCGAACCAAATCCTTCCGCACGACATAGCCTTCGAAGGCCGTTGTGGCCTTACGGTCCAATTCGTCGAGTTGCATAACTATTGCTCTCCTACTGTAGTGGCCTGTTTCTGAAGCACTTCATCGTCGGCACCTAGCACCACCACGAGCGCCACCGAGCCCATATGCTCGTCATCGGCAACTGCAATACTAGCCTTGCCACCTTCCAGCGATTTGACGCTAGCAGCCAACGAACTGGACGCCAGTGCAGCCTTGGTACGAATATCGACACGGTGGCCTGCTGACGCCCCTTCCACGATGACGGTGCACCGCAGCCCTTTCCACGTCACCGACTGAATCGTCACAGAACCCGTCGTCCCAGCGACACTCGCAAAGTCCAGCTCTATCAAGGGAACCAGACATTCCTGCAGACTGATGCCACCGTGGGTGTACTCAACGCCGGCGGTAAAACTCGAAATTCCCGGTGCGTACGCAACTTGCACGTCCTTGCACCAATCCCAGCCAAAGGTCAGCGGAGTGGCGTGCGCACTGTCTTTCAGGACCGCACAACGCCCCCAACGTGTCTCGACCTGGTGCTTCGGCAAATCGGACTTGGGCAACCCACCGGGCATCAGAAGCCAGCCGTGGTCTGTAACGATGCGAATCCGCTTCCAGCCGGCGTCACGTAGCTCACTGACCCGCTCAACCACTTGGCTTAACTGCGTATCCAGGTCCCGCGCGAGACGCACACCGTGCTCATGTCCGTAGTGGTCAAGGTCTCCGGCTTCAGTCCAAGCTCGCCCCTGGGGGTCTCCGGTTTCATGCTGGGATAGCGGCTGCACACCATGTTCCGACAATAATTTTCGGAGATTGGACGAAGAAAGAGGCCTTTCATCTGCTGAAACGCGAGGCTCAAACTCGACATCCTCGGCAGTGCCGGTAATGTAAGCGGCCACAGGCGAGCACCACGCTTTCCCGGAAGCCGTAACTGAAGGCAAGCTCGTCCAGCGGGCCGAAAGGCTGGCAGAGCCTAAAACCGAAAGGCGCTGTTGCAGTTGTACCGCCACGTCGTATCGCAAACCGTCCACAAAGATGGCGCACGTCCCGGCGTTTATGTCCGTAGTCTGGGTAGACTGCATCGGCGGCAGGCCACCTGACGCCTTTGCCGCTTCCTGTAGTCTGCGCGCAGCCTCCTCCATCCACGGAAGATACATAGCTCGAAGCGCAGCGCCGACTGCTCCCAGGTCACTCTTGGTATGGACGCATGCCAGCGCCTGTAGCGCGGCATGGTCTACCGGCCAGCCCGTCTCCTGGTAGCTCTGTGCAAGTTCGGCCGGTGTTTGCCCGATGGGGGCGGTGGCGCTTCGACTGGCAACATCCGCTAGGTGCTGAAGTGCAGCGACCAAAGGCGACCTCCCCATTCGCGCCCACAGCCAATCCCGGCGATGGCCGTGTTCCTGCTCAGCGTCTAACACAGCGGCACGAGCCACAGATGCGTCCATGGAGGCGCATGATGACAAGGCACTGCGCAAAGCGAACTCTTCTTGCTCATTGGCCTGGGGATAGCCAGACAGATGAGCATGTTCCGGGAACAGCCCCATCTGTGGTGTCTGCAACTTGGCTAGCAGATTAAAGACGTTCGGGAAGCTGCCGAAAGAATCGCTATAGAGCACAAAAGCCGCAGCCCATTTACCTTCGCGCCTCGCCAGTCGCTCTGCTGCCACTAATGCGCCGTCCGCTACCGGGTCAAAGCCGTAGTCTGCTTTGCAGCGTTTCGCAAACACTTCCCATAACACATCGCCCCACTGCTTGCGGGTCGCCTCCGGCTCGTTCATCCACTGCAGCAGGTCTCGGGTGGGGTTGGGTGCCAGCAGGCCCAACAACCACTCCGCATTGATGGCGCGCCCCTTGAGGTCGTCCAAGCTACATTCCAGCAGTACGCCAGCCTGCAGCGCTTGCCGCAATGCCTCCTGAGTAGCCTTGTCTTGTGCCACATCCAATCCCAGGCCGCCGTTCTTCGAGGCAAGAAAGGCACTCAGAGTCCAGTCCTTGGCGTTGGCCTGACTCCAGAACACGCCACGATACTGCAGTTCAGCGAGCGGCTGCAGGTCACGCGGGCAGCTTTCAATGGCACGCAGTTCCGCACGGCTAACGCCGGGCAGATAGGCCACGGGCACACTGTCGAACTGAACCTCAGGAATCAGACCGGCAATGGCGCACTTAAGCCAAACCGAGGGGCCGGTCCGCTTGGCAGGGTCATAGGCACCGAGCGTGCACAGGCTGGGCATCAGCCTCTTAAGGTCCGGCAAGGCGGCCAGCCACTGCCCATCCTTGTCCGGCCAAAGAACCGCTGCAGCAGGTGTGGCCGTGAGAGAGTTACCCTTAGCCACAGCCTGCAGCGCAGATGCCAGCGCAGTGCCGAGTTGGACAGTAGATGAAGGTTGTTGTCGCGTTGCAGCCATCTTAAACACCGTGCAGACCGGGCTTACGTTGCTTGCTCCCTGAAGGAGTCCAGTTCAGTGAGTCTTGTTCTCTCAAACTTCGCCCCCTGACTCCAACAGGCCCATCTCAAAAAGAAACCGAGACGGTGCCTTGCGCCATCCGTTGTACCTTTCACCGTAACTCATGGTCAGCGTTTCTATCGTTCGAGTAATGGCAACAAAGCAGTTGCGGCGCTCTTCCTGCATCTCCCGACTATCATCTCCCGATTTCTTGCTTTGGAAGGACGGCAACTGGTCTTCGGACATACCGACCAGGTAAACATGCAGAAACTCCAGTCCTTTTGAGCTGTGAATAGTCAGGCAACGTACCGCGTTTGAGGGTGCCTCTGGGGTCTTGTTCGCCAGCGCAATCTCTTGGAGGAACTGTCCCAATGACAGAGAGTAAGCTTCATCCTCGCCGCCAATTTCACGAATGATGTTTTGCCAAACGTTTCGCTCGGTTGTGTACTCAGCGTACTGCTCGTCTCCTCCGTCTCGGCCAGCCCTTTCGACGGCGTCGAAGTACGCCAGAGTCTCTTGGATGAATTCGGCATATCGCCCCTGAACCAGCACCGAGACAGCGTCTTGAAGCTCTTTAGCCACAGCGGGACTGTCAGCTACTAGCGCGCCAAGCGCCTCCAATTGGTCCCCGTTGAGTGCGGCGGAAAACCTGGCGAGGTCCTCTTCACTGGAGTCTTGCTCCACGCAGTCGGACAGAGCCTTGGTTACCATCGAAGCCAACTCGTCGTCGGACCGTACCAACGCCAATTTCAGCGCCGACATTACGAACCGCATCGGCGCACTCTCGAACTGGGACTTCCGTCGTTGGACATGGCTCGGCACTGACAGCGCGCCGAGCGCCCTTTGGACCCGCTCCAAAAGCTTGGTTGCGCGTGCCAAGACAACAATATCGGAAGGACGTGCGCCGTTCTTCAGCCGAGCAGCCACGCATTCAGCAATACCCTCTGCCTCCTTTTGGTCGTCTTCAAACGACAGAAGCTGGATAGGGTTTGTGCCAGAGCCAACCTTCATCGAGAGCAACGGTTTTTTGTCCAGCGACCGCTCACCGTTGTGGACGATAAGTGCATTCGCGAGCGCCACCACTTCTGGGGGGCACCTGTAGTTTTCCGGAAGCTGAATGGTGGTCAAGTTGTAGTGCTGCTCGAGCTCCTTCACACGGGCCGGACTCGCACCGTTCCACTGATATATGGTCTGGTCGTCGTCGCCGACGATGAAGACGTTGGCGTCCCTGTCGGGAACCAAGACCCGAAGTACCCGGTACTGTGCTGCATTTGTGTCCTGAAACTCGTCCACACAGACGAACCGATACACCGTCCGAAGCTGCTTGCTAATGCGAGGCCGTTCGCGAAGCAACTCCTCGCAGAAATACAAGATGGACCCGTAGTCCAAGCAATTCTGTTGCTTTAGCAACTCTTTGTAGCGAACGAACAGCGTTTGAAGCTGCTGGCCCGCCTCTGTATCCTTCAGCAAGGATGGCACTTGGGCGTCAGGGGTCACGTTCCGGAGAAGAAAGTCGATGGCAGTCAACGCCTTGTCTGCCGAAACGAATTTGGTGAGTTCATCCGACCTCTCTGCCAGCACCGACCTTAGAAGCCCGACACGCTCAGACTCCTCAAGAATCTCGAAGTCGGGGCTCAATCCAAAGTGGCTACCATGCTGCCGCAAGATGTCGGTAGCAAACGAGTGAAATGTGGTCAACAAAACCCGGTCCTTCGCATTTGGGACGAGCGTCAGCAGGCGCTCGCGCATTTCTGCGGCAGCTTTCCTGGTAAACGTCAAACACAGAATCCGAAATGAGTCGTCTTGGCTCTGCTCAACGAGACGTGCGACTCGGGCGGTCAACGTCGCTGTCTTTCCTGAACCCGGGCCTGCCAGGACCAACAAAGGCCCCGAATCCCACTGAGCGGCGGTGAGCTGGCTGGCATTGAGCTTCTTCAAGTAGTCCATCACGACCTCCCGGCGAGAGCAATCGCCTTTATGACGGCGCTTCGCAGTGCCTTGGGCACCGATGGAGCGCCACGCTGGCGCATCGCCTCGACTACAGCGTATGCGGCACTCGGTTTGTCAGGGATGCATTTGATGATTTGGTCAGCGTACGCTGGGTCGCCCGGTGCAACAGTCAGCTTCGCCGCCTTCTTCGCAGGTACTGCGATGGCCTCATAAACATCCAGGAACCCATTCGCGGCCAAATAAGGCTCGATGGAAGCTGCACCGGCAAGAACCGAAATGTATCGCCACGGCCGCTTGGGAGTCTCGGGAATCCGGTCATCTGCCTTCTTCGCGTCGCTGGCACCCTGGGCGTCGGCATCGGTCAAGCAATGCCACGAAATTCCCAAGGCATTGGCCGCATCCAGGAAGTAATCGATGTCGCCCAAGCGGTACTCAACACATCTGACGCCAGCCTGCTCGAGGTCTAGGCCGAGCACCTGAGCCACACCGGAGAACAGGATGGCTTCGGTTTCGCCTTCTCCAAGCAACCAGCAACGGGCGAAGAACAACTCGCCACGGGTGCGGCGAACCAGGAAATCGAACTTCCTTTGGTCACGCGGGTCCAGTGCTCCCGGAGCGATGGCACCAACCTTCACTAGTCCCCGCGACTTGTAGATTCTCCGAATTGCCGTCAGGTCCACCTCCGACAGGAGGTCGCCTGAGTGCGTAGCAATCAGTTTCTGGCCGTCGATGTCTTGAATGGTCTTCCAGAGGGCCCTGACGGCGTTCGGGTGCAGATGGGCTTCTGGTTCCTCCAGCGCGACGATGGGCTTCGATTCCTTGACGCCTTGCTTTCTGGCCAGCTCTGATTTGAGGAAGGCATCGAACAGCATCAGAACGGTCAGGCTCTGGGTACCTTCTCCATGACGCCCAATGGGTAATCGCGCGCCTGTAGCCGACGCAATGCTCACTTGGGTGCGGTTCAGCATATCAAACACCCGTGCAGGAACTGCATCGACACTGACGACGTCTTGTCCACCGAGAGCCACCAGCTCTTGCACCTTAGCCAGATGGTCGCGGACGCCTTTGAACGTTCCATGAGCTTCGATGATTTGTGCGTTGATGTCCTCAAGCTGCGTCTCGATGGCAGTCTTCGTCGCCTCATCAATCTGCGAGTTCTTGACGAAGGGGGACCAAAACTGCGACGTACGAGAAAACTCCTTGCCAGCGTCACGCAAAGCCGAGAGGTAGAACAAAGGCCGAAGCTGCTGCAAGCCTGTCAGGCGACCGCGACTCTTCGCTGGCAACGGGTTTCCAACGGCGTCGAGGAACTCAAATGTGGTCTCGATTTCCTGGGTGACTGGAGAGTACTGGGCGCTGACACGCAGTTGGACACGACTTCGGTCATCAGGTGGCACAAGAACTATCACCCCGCCATCCCCGCCGAGCCGCTGCTCGACTTCGTCTGGCCACTCACCTGCTTGCGCTTCTTCGAAAGTCAGCGTGATAACAATAGGCGGTGCGGTGGTGGGGTCTGCAGCCCGGCTATCGAAATGCAGGTCGAACTCCTCGAACGGTGAAGTACGTCCGGAGGACCGCAGCGCAGACAGGCACGCACGCAAGGCATGAAGCACGGTGGTCTTGCCACAGTTGTTCTCGCCCACGAGAACAGTCGTCGGACCCAGCGAAAGCTCAAGTGCCTTGATGCCCCGGTAGTGTTCAATCTTCAGGCTGGTGAGCAGCATCACTTCTCCCCGATAGCGGCTTTCTTCTCCGCCACCGTCAAATGATGGTCATTAATGCGCTCACCCTTGAACACCGGGTACCACGGTGCACTTTCTACGTCCTTCCCGCGGTCCTTTTCCCACGAAATGTTGAGCTTGGGCTTCTTGTTGTGGCGCAGGACCTCGGCAGTCATAAAAGGACGAATGTTCAGGCGCACGCCGTCGTTGAGGTCGGGGTTCCAGCCAATGGGCTGCTCGGAGAGCTTCTTCCAGCGCACGAAAATGTCGTAGGGTCGCTCGCCTTCGAGGATGAGCTCCAAGCGCCGCTTCAAGTCTTGGGCAGCGGCCAGGCGCGTCTGGGCACCGTCCACGCCATCGCGCACGCTGGCCTCCTGTTGGCGAATCCAATCTCCCAGGTAGGTGTGGATGAGACGCTCCAAATTCTTAGCGTCGAGCCGGTGGTAGTTCACTAGCGCGGCAAAGCCGTCCTTCAGGCCGTCCCATACATGCCAGATGAAAGGGCGGTGCTGAAAGCGCTTGGTATGTTGCTCGAAGAATTTATCACGCAGCCAGACGTCTAGGCCCTTGCCTGCGCAGTCGGCGTCGGTAAGCAGCTTGTCGAGCACCGCAGGCTTCCAGCTACCGGGCTGCACCGTCTCCCACGAGGCAATCAGCAGGTTTATCAGGCGTTCGTGCGCGGGCGTCTCTCCACGTACCGAGGGCAGACAGACAATGCCATCGTCGTCGGTGTGTTCGGCCAGCTCTTCGCAGCGGGCAATCCATGTATGCGCGTCGTCCGCCAGTTCTATCGACCCATCTGTCTCGGCCGGCCAGCGATAGCCTACGAGCCGGGCGACTGCCACCTGCAGTGGGTCGATAGCGGGCTGCGGGTGGCCGTGGAACAACCATTGAGTAGGGTCATCCGAATAGGGTTTGGGCAAACCTTCCGGGAAAGACTCCGTAGCTATGCGACGCCACTGCTCCGCGTCGAAAGGAACTTTTGCAAGTGTGGCATTTGTAACGTTGACCTTCTGGTCGATGCGCCTGACCGCCTCATTAAAGTACGGAGAACTACAAAATGCCCAAATTGCAGGCAAATCATGGTCGTTCTTTGGTACGAGGACTGCACAATTATTATCGAAATGGCCACCGGAGTGTAGTGTTACCGGAAGCGACCGCATTTGGGAAACCCTAACGCCCCAACGGCCCCAAGCTTGCCACCCCTGCTTCCAAGCACCGGACGAGTATGAGTACTTGGCCAGCTCCTCGCGATAGTTTGCCAATCTCCCCCTGCCGTCTTCCCACAGTATCAATTGGGAGCAGCCCCCAAACGGGATAATTTCATCAACCGTAGTCGAAAAACGCTCCCAGCCCTCTCCCTGAATTGGGAGTTCGAAGAATTCGAGCACGAACCTGAACCCATCTCCCGTCAATTGCCCAACATAAGAATCGACGTAGTTTTCGAGCAGTGCCAAGCCAGAGCTTTCCTCGAAAGCAATGCGACAGTCTGGGTTTTGGACTTGGCCCGATTGGCTAACACGCAAAATGCGACCAGACCTCAAATGCTCGGCCTTCTCGCCAAGTGTTCTATATTCGCCAACTTCAAGCCCAGTCAGGGTTGCAGTTTCGGGAGGGACGCCATTCGTCAAGGTAATCAAAATGATGAAGGCTCCCGCTGCTTGGGGGCTATCGAAGCCACCCTCGCCCAACCTTGCCAAGAGATTCCACTGCTTCGTGTTGAGGAGCCGGGCCCGTTGCGCTTTGTAGCTGGTCAGAAACAGCCAATTCTGAGGCATTACAATTTGCGCCACGCCACCTTGGTCAGCCGCAAGCTCCAAGCAACGTTCGAGAAGCACGTTGGCAATATCATTCTTGGCATCCGCGAAGTGAGTCTCACAATAATCTCTCAAAGCCTGTACCTGCTTCCTGTTGGACAGGTAAGGGACGTTGGTGACAACAAGCTGGTACCGTTCATCCAATAGCCGAGCCGCATCCAACAGGCCGCGGGCGGTGAGGGCCTGGTCCCACGCGTCGTCTTCCAGCTCGCTGGCTGGTCCCCATAATGGGGCCGAACGCTCGGTGGCCAAGGCGCGTTCCAGCAGCTCACGCAAGGTGTCGAAGCTTGTTGTCGCCAGGTCGTTTTTTAGGCTACGCGCGGGGTCCAGCAGACTACCAAGCAACGGCGCCTGGGCAAAGCTAGCATGTAGTAGTCGCAATTCTTGCCGTAGGTATGCAGCGTTGGACGCTTCGTCTGGAACAAGCGCCATCCAGTCTTCGGGCTTTGCCGCTACTTTCAGACCACAGCATGCCACCTGTGGTGCTGGCATATCGGCACGAACCCCCAACGGGTCACCGTTCTCGTCCGGAAAGCGCCAGGCTGCGAGGGCCAAGGCAAAGACCGCGATTTCCACACAGCGAGCGTCAAGTTCTAATCCATGCAGATTGCGGGCTAGCACGGCATCCACCGCGTCCACCGCGCTCAGACGTTCGGCTGCCATACGCATAGGTACCAGCATCAGGAAGGCCGCCACGAGGAAGTGGCCCGAGCCGCAACAGGGGTCTAGGAGCTTGAAGTCTTCCAAGTGGTCGGGCCAGTCTTCGAACTTGCCCGCGGCGGGTGTGCCGCTTTCATCCACACGGAGGTAGGTCAGCGGCACCGGGCAAGTTTTTCCTGGGTGGCGGGTCACCCACCACGCTCCCAGCGAATTGTGGAGCAAGAAGTCCACCATGTACGGCTCCGTGAAGAGCTGCGTGACAGCGGGCAACTCGTCGGCGCCAATTTTCACTTCCGCGGCATTCACCTCGTCCTTGCGTTTTGCCTGCCAGAACTGGTAGACCCAGCCCAGGCTGTCGCTTGCCGTGAATACCTCGCTGGGCAATGCGGCCAGCAGGCGCTCCATCTCGCGCTGGTGTTCAGGCGCGAAAGCCAACTCGAACACGGGGCTATGGGGCTTGAATACCTGTGGCAGCATACGAGCGGCCAGCTTGCCCGCCAGTTCCCACCTGGTCTTGGCGCCCAGATTCATCGCTGGGTCAGTCTCCTGCGTCAGCGCTTCACAATCATCAAGCGACACCGCAGCACCTGGCTCCCATAAAAGCAAGCCATTTTCTGCGAGAAAGCGAGCAAACAACATGCGATGCCAGTGCTCATAGGCCACCTCCCACACCAGGTGTTGGACACCTTGGTTATCGTCGCTGGCCTTTACATCGCCCAGCGCACGGCCGTGAGCACGCAGGCGTCGGCGCAGAGCCTTGGACTCGTCGGTCAAATAGTCAGGCGCCTTGGCTTCCGCAACGGCCATCTGGGCGAGCGCAGCGCTTGCACCTTTTTCCGCTACTTCCCTGGCTGCCTTGACGGTGCTTTCCAGCTGAATACGTAGCGGTTTAGGCAACGGTTGATTGTTGATGTTATGTGTCGACATGACCTTGATGTCTTTTCTGCGACGAGGCGCGGGTATTCAAATAATTAGGTACCCGCCCCCTGGGTTATATGTCAGAGCGCCACGGGCCCTTGCTTGAGTTTTTCTGCCAACAGAGCCTCGACCTCGGCCAACCAAGTCTTCAGTTCAGCCTCGTCATTCAAGGTTCGACGTGGAATAGTCACGTGCACCACGTTAGGCTTGAGCAATTGCACCGCAGCTTGGCGAGCGGCCTCAAAGCGGCTCGTCAGCGCCTGCGTTCTGGTCACCCAATGGTCAAGGTCACATTCGTCGAGCGCATCCTGCAACTGGTCGGGCGTGCCCAGAGCAATCGTAGTCGGCGCGTTGAGATGGTGGGCCTGTGTCAACTCGCTGCGTTGTGCATCGGTGAGCTTTGCCCAATCGGCGTCGGCCTGCAATTGCGCCTGCTGTTGCGAGAAAACATGTTCAAACACATTGAGCTTTGCCCCCAGCGCCTGGCGCAGCAGGTCAACAACCTTATCGAGTAGCGGCCGCACCGGGTCGGGCTCGGCCAGCAAGCTGCGCTGTGCCTCGATTGCATCCGTTTCAGCCTTCAGCTCCGCATAGGGGCCGAGGCTTTTGGCGTGGCGCAACAGTTCGGTTAGCTGGTGCCAGACAGGCAGGCGCTTGGTAATAGCGTCTGCTGTTTGAACCCAAGACTTGGACAGACCTACGATTTCGTCAAAACCCTCAAAGAGGGCTAGCAGTTGCGCATTGCCCGATTGGCCTTCGATGGTTTCGATAAACGCTGGCTTAGGCACCTGCGGCGCGGGCGCGGAGCCGCCTGCCTTGGCAGCCTGCTCTCGGAGCTTGGCCAGTAGCGTGGGCACCTTAGCCAACTCTTCCTTCGGCTGGCATGGCACGCCCACCGTACTGAACAACGACCGAATCTTGATGAGTTGCGGCGGCGTGATGTTGACGCTTTCGCGCTGGAAAGTCGTTTGAGTCAGCTTGGCACGGTCAAGGCTTTTCGCATCGACAGCCTTGGACGATGCATCTGTCGCCTTGAGATGACCAGCGGCCAGTAATGCGTACAGGGCGCCGTCAATGGCATCACGCGGCCAGCCATACGGTGGCGCATCAAAGTTATCGCGAATCTCGGCCCCCTTCTTGCCGGGGCCAATGTAGGCAAGCAGCTTCTGGCAGACCGGGTGCTTGTCAGCTTCCTGACTGTGTCCCACGGCCTTCAGTGCTTCCAGATTACCTTTGCGAGCCTCGTCCAACACCTTGCTCCACTGGTCGTGGTCTGCCGCATCGAACTGGCTGTACAGGCGAATTGCGGAAGCTTTGGCTGCGCGGTTGATGCGGTCGGCAAGCTCGTTGCCGTCCTGCGCTTCCTGGCCACCGGCCTGGAACACGCGCACTCCGCCGAAGAGCTGGTCCAGCAGCTCACTTAGCTCCCTCTCCGCGGTACGTTGACGGCTCTCCATTGAGCGTTGCGCGTCGCGCCCCTCTTCGGTAGCGGGACTGCCCTTCTTCTGCAGCGTCGTGCGCGCAGCTTCCAGCGCCACAATGCCGTTTGCGAGTTCGGTTTTGTGCTGCGCGTGCAGGAACGCGAACAATGTAGGGTTGTCTGCCGACTTTGCCCGTGCCTCAGCGATGACAGACTTCTCCTCGGCTTGCCAGCCATCCTGTATCCACAGATAGAGGTTCTGGGCATGGTCCTTGGGCAGCGTGTCGTCATAGGTGGGCGTGAGGCGACGCTCAACGTTGTCTTTACCCTGCACAACGCGCACCTTCTTTAGCACCTCACCAAAACGCTCCTTCAATAACGTTGAACGCTTTTGCTCTACGCGCTGCGGCGCTGCTTTCAGTTCAGCCTCCTGGGCACGAAACTCGTCATACCAGGCGCTGGATTCCCGGGTCTGCAGCCGGTATTCGGTGCCACTGCTGCCCACCAGTGCCATGACAAGACGGTCCTTGTTCTGGAGTTCGTCCAGCAGAGCGGGCAATTTCTTGCGCAACTCTGCGGAACCGGCTGCGAGGTCGGTTACGAGAAGGTCGGCCAGTGCGTCTTCGGTTGCCTTGAGGCCGATGTCCAAAGCTGCGTCAGCGGGGAGCTTGTTGATGAGATAGACGAGCTTGAGCAGCCTCGCTTTGAGCTGGCTGTCGGCATCGCCAATGGCGAAGCGCTGAACGTTCTCGAACACCTCCTTGGGCAACTGAGCGGTAGAAACCAGGTTCGCGGCAATCTGGTCGTAGAGGAAGTCGCCGGAGACCACGTGACCCAGAGGCGCATCGGCAGATGCGAGCACCGCCTCGTGCACCACTCGCAATTGACTGCGCAGTTGCGACACCGTACCGGTCGTGTCGATGGTTCGGAGAACACGTTCCCAAAAGCGGCGACGCACCGGCAGCAGCGGGTAGTCGGAGGTCATGACGTCCTCGTCGTCAGTGACGTACTCGAGCTTCGTGCCGCGCAGGTGCCGCGAAATTTCACCAAGGTTGGCACGCCAGACGTTCTCCACCTCCGGCTGGGCGGTCGGCTTCTTGGCCAGAATGATTTGGCGGGTGACGTTCTCGACGTCCCAGTCGCCGAGCATCACCTGCACCGGGAAACGGCCCATCAACCGCTGTAGATTGGGCATGCTGGAGAGGGCAGACTGACCAGTACCGACGAAGAGAAGCTTGCCGTTGAAGTGCTTGGACAGGGTTTCGGTAACCTCCTGGACCTGGAAAGCCTTTTCGGCGTCGGTGCCGATGTATTGCTGCACCTCGTCCAGAACAACCAGCGTCAGCGGGAACTTGCCCTCGACAGACAGCGCGTCGGCAATCGCGGCGGTCATCTGCTCGCTGGTAACGTCAGTGACCTGAGGGAACTGTTCCTTGAGAAGCTTGCGGGCATCGGCTTCGGTGTGCGCGAGGTCAGGCCGGGCTTTGAGCAGTGCCCTGGCCAGGTGGCCGGACACGTACATGTGTGGCAGCTCCTGAGCCAGCGAGCGACCCGCCGCCTGGAGTTCTGCCTCGACGGTCGGCAATACGCCCTCGCGCTGCATCCACAAAACAAGCTGAGCTTGGTTGTATTGCTCGGGTAGCCCCTTGGATTTGAATACGACGCCAAGCAGAGCCAGTCGTACTTTGTCGCCAGCTCCGGCGCCGAGCTTGCCGGCTGCAGCGTGCAAGCTGCCGTAGCGCTTTCCTCGTGTACTAAGCTCTTTTAGTTGGTCGAACACGCCGGTGGGCAAACTGGCGAGACTGCGAGCAGTAGCGCCATCAGCGAACTGGTAGTCGGTCCAGAGCGTGCGCAGCATCTTAGCGAGATGCGATTTACCGCTACCATAAAAACCTGAAATCCAGACGCCCGGCTGTTCGGTACCAGCATCAAGATTGAGCAGAAATTTATCGAGGATGGTCTCAAGACCCTTCTCATACTGACCGTCGCAGACGAAGGTCTCCAGTTCGTAGCGCAGGATGGCCTGAGCAGCGTCTGAATGGTCTTCAGAAACTTCCGCAACACCGTTATTAACGAGGCGATTTTCCTTCGGAGGCTTATTGTAAATTTCCCGGTTCAGCATGGCGGTCCTTAATCTTGTTCTGGGTATCAGGTATCAGTCTTGAGCGAGCAACGGTACCGCGAGGTAATTCCAGCCATCGCGAGCATCCAGTAGGCGATACGTGTGGTTTTCGGGGTGGTACTCACCAGGGAAGAACACCAAAAGCCGTCCCTCAACGGCTTCCTTGATGCCTTCAACCACTGATGAAACTCGCGCCAAACCGAAAAGCGTGCCAACTCCCAGCAATGCCACGACAGTATCTGGGCCGGCTTCGCTGCTAATGCGGCCTTTCAGCTTGGCGTTGAGGTCGGCCACGAATTCGGTGAGTTCGCCAGCCTGATAGCCGGCTAAGTCTTCGGGGGCTTCGAAGTAAGCATCGCGATATTCCTGCGCCGCCATCCATTCCGGAAAGGCATTCGTCACATCCAGCAATAACCACTGCTTACCTGCTTGCTGAGACGCAAGTTCAAATTCGCCGACGTTGGCGCGCAGGCGCAGTTCGTCTGCCTTATCGTAGACGGCGAAGATGACGCGCTGGATGGCCGCGAGCCCTGCCTGCCAGGGCACGGTCAGGTGTTGGCGGTAGGCGGACACCAGCTTGGCAACCTTAGATGACATGCGAAACCTCCTGGCGAACCTGTTCTTCTTCGGGGGTGAGGTAACCCGGGAAGCGCACTTCCTTCACGCCGCCTGCGTTCATGAAAACGAGCAGCCCTCGATGAGATGCTGCGCTGACGAGCGCTTCCAGTTCATCCTGCGCTGCCCCGAACAAGGCCGTCCACTCGGATGAGAAGAGCCGCTGGCCTGTACGTCCTTCGAGATAACCCAAAAACAGCAGCAGCGCGACGGATTCTGGATGGAATTTCGGCACGACGCGTATCTTCCTAGCCTTGCCCTGCAGGTAGCCCGCTGCGGTCCAGGTTCCGCCAATGCGCTGCGCAAAGGCCTTCAGTGATTCTGGACTGAAGTGGCAAGGGTCTTTAGCATCAATGAGACTCTCGACAGCCTCGCGTCCGACCACTCCGCCTGGGGACTGCGCCAAAAGGAATGTCTGGGTGGCTCGTAGCAACGGGTCGCGTGCTAACGCGACTGCGAGGGCCAGCAGCGGCTGTGCATCGTCGTTCAGCGGCCATAGACGACGCATCGCCCGAAAAATTGGGTTACTGGCGTCCAGCGCATACAGCGCCGCCAGATGCCGGAATGCGAGCTCGCGCGCCTTGCGAGTGGGCTTGCCCAACACATTGGCATCCACCACAGCCGCGGCGTAATCCGAGCGCGTGGCTTGCGGCGAGGTATGCGACATCAACAAGCGCAGGTCGCCCAACATCATGGTCCGAGCGGCGTGCGGACCATTGGTGCCAAATCGAAATCCCAGTTTCGCAAGTAGGGCTACGCGCTGCTCAATCACTTTGCTGTTCCTTCGGCATCGTGTTGGGCAGCGTATCGCTTGGAACCCCATCTAGCGGATGGCCTTGAGAACGACAGTAGGTCACCACCATGACCTCAATCATGTTGGCTAGGCTACGCATTTCGCGCTCAGCTGCGGACTGCAGTGCCACCTTGATGTGCGGCTCCACCCTGACACTGACCACTTCTGATTTGGCGACAGCCATTGCGCAGTTCCTGTAAGTAAAAAGCTTGCGTTTCGCTAGCATACCGCAGGATGACAGCGTTTAACCAGAGCAAGACAACAACGAGTCCCATGCTTCAGAATCGCGTTCGCGGAATGGCATGGGTGCGTTGATGACTGAGCGGTCGTGACCAGCGTGAACTGGGCGGCGAGGTAGAGACAACTGTGAAGATGGAGTTCCGGGAAAGGTGGATAGCAGTACGGCGCGTTTTATACTCCGGACGTGCAGTCAACGTCCGGTGATTTAGCCTGAAGCCACGTCAAAGCATTGGTAACTGGAGCTTTTCAAAAAAAGCTCGGTTCCGTTTCTTGGCATCATCCAGCATCTTGTCGTACGAGAGAATTTCGATGTAGCAGTTCAACTGCGTGTGGAACTTGAAGTACCCGGCGCCGTCCGGCGTGACCATGAAATCTCTGGTGAGTGCTATGTCTCGTATTCTCGGGGTCAACGTACACACAACGTAAGCATAAAACGGTGTCGTTTCAGCAACTTCTATGGTCCTACCTTCGTCCGTTTTGGCTTTGCTATCACGAAGCTTTCTCGCATAGCGAATCACCTGCTCGACAGGGTCTTCCTCCGTTGCCGGGTATTCGTTGCGCTCGGGGCGCTTGAACTCAACGATTACGGCGGAGTTGAAGCTGCGCTTCGTCTCGGCGAACACCTTTGCCGAATTGAAGACGACGATGTCAGGTTCATCACTGTCGTCCGAATTAACCGCTTTGAGCCGGCTCATTGGTAGGTCGGACCCGAGATACCAATGGTAGGCCAATCGTTCGTCGATGACCCAAAGGTTCTGCCGGTCGAAATCAACGTCTTCGGAGCTTGCCCGCATCGGGAAAATGATGCTGTGAACGGCTTCTTCCTTCACATAGCGTCCGTCGTCCTGAGTTTCAAGCGCCTTGTCGAGAAGCTCGAGGATGGTTCTCCGATGCACCACATATCTGGCCAGAGCGGCTTGGCCGAGTTCGTTCTCTTCGCGAAGAAATTGTTCGCGCAGGTGCTTGTACGCTTCGTTGTTACGTTGACCGTCAAGCGGCAGACTCTCTATCTGCCGTGCCTGCTCCCTGTGCGCGAGTTCAATATCCTTCTGAACTTTATACAGCTCGATGTCCAGCTGGTCATCGGATACATTGGGAGAAATACGGTCGATGTATTGGCCATACCGTTCGCTAAGCATGAAGCGGTATTGCGGGGCCTTGCTGGCGACCAGCGTTTCGATGTTTCGTCGCTTCTCTTCGCGCAACGTGGACATGTATGGCGCCGCCGCACTTTTTACGACGTCTGTCACCGCCGTGTCCAGTTGCGGCCGACTCAGCTCATCATCGAGTTCAAGCTCATCTTCGCCAGACAGAACCAACTGCGTACGAGAAGAGTCAACGCGTGAATCGAGGTATTGACCGAACACGTATGTCTTGAACACAAACGACTTGCCAGCCTCGTCGACGAATCTTGTCTTGAAGTCGGGAACACGTGTGCCTACGCCCCACGAGATGACCTCGCGCTTATTGGCGCAGTAGGAGACGGTGTGCCGCCGATTCAGACTGGAATCGAAGCGAACAATGACCGCATTCAACTCGTGTTTGCCGACAGTGAACGCATGCTCCGTCGCACGCGTGTCCGCCTCAGTGCGAAAGTATTCGTTCAGATTGATTGGCTCATGCTCATCGTCGTGAATCCATACCTTCGGGCATCCGGGGCTCAGAAAGTAAATGACGAGATGGTCGATGACTTTCTGTGCCAGAGTATCGAGCGACTTCGGGAAATGCTTTTGATACTCCGCGCGGATGTTAAGGAGTTTTACCGTCGTCTTGACTTCGCCGACTTCGCAGAGGTCCAGCTGCTCGTTCTCAACACCCTCCTCGGATTTTCTAAATTCGAAACTGCGACGGTAACGCTCGTCACCTTGGTCGTACACGCTCTCAATCGTTGCCTTTTCAAATACCTTGAGCCAAGTGAAGCGACCGACGCCTTTGTTTCCCTTTGCCGCTTTGCGAGTCGAATCCGATACGAAGAACGCCTTTGCATTGATGTCAGAAAACCCACCACCGTTGTCGACGATGGTGACATCCCGAATAGCGCCCAGGTAGTCATCACCGCTGTCGATTAAGCGGCCTTGCCTGTCGTCTCGGTGGAAATAGACATCAATGCGCCCGTTTTTACGCTGTGACTCGTCAATTGACTCCAGAGAATTGACGATGCATTCAAAGACCGGAATGTACGGTTGCGTAATTGGAAGGGACAGGTTTTCCACCCGTCCCGCTATATCAACGTGCATGGACTTCCCCGTGTTCGAAAACCTCTGATTCTTCTCGGCGTGAGTCGCATTGGCGTGTGTTGTCGGGCTCGACCAGCTCTCAACGGCGATGCATAGCGCAGGTCAATGCGATGGCTTACAAGTCTACCTTGCAGCAGAGAAGCTCATGACATTTTCTCGCAGGGGTTGCGTAATTATTCCTGCTGCATGAATTGACCGAGCGAGGTACCGTTGGTAGCCAACACGGCTGCCGCTACTACCGGAGGACAGCGATACATAGCTGGTAGTGCAAGCTCGGAACTAGCAGGCACGCGCTTTTTCTGGGGCGACTCGACGCCATTTGGAAACCCATAGGACCGTCGGATGAGCCTGACGCTTTGTCTGTCGAGCTTGAAAATTCCCCCCGCGTTGACTACGGTAGATGGGCGCCGGTGCAATGCCGACGTGTTGTTTAGCGATTGACCTGTCTACGCACTTGCGACCCGCCTACTCGGTCGAGCCCTATTTATGAGAGGGTACGACGTAGGAGCGGGCGATGGAACAGGTTACCTTTGGTGCAGCAGAGCCGGACGCCGCGAGGCGTATGGTGAGGAGATATGCTCATTCATTTCTCACCATATGGGGCAAAGGCGCGGCCTTAGGCGTGCGCGCGAACGCCACCCGCGCACCATTGGCTCAACCGACGCATTTCACCCCGTTTTCATGCCGCAAACCACCCTTGGCGGTCAGTTGTCATGTAGAAACATGGCATGCAACCCATTGTTTTTATTCGGATAAAAACAAGGTTTGTAACGTCTCCACTACACGCTTGTCACGTCGGCGTTACGGGCCTGTAACGCTCGTCGCACAAGCCTGTAACGCGAAAAAAAATTTCGCGGGACTCTCCCTCGACGGGGCAAGACTTTGCTCGTGTAACGTCTGTCGCGCCGGCCGTTTGGCCGATAAATTTCCCAAAAATCGTGTCGTTAGCACGGCAGTTACTCACTTGTTGAACTGCATCGTGTACGACCGCCATCACCTCTCCACAACACCAGACCGGCTCCGATTGGCCGGCATGGCTGCGCGCATCACCGCCCGTCGCATTTTCTTGACCAGGTTGCATCTGACGGCAGGAGGTTCGCGATGAGCCGCGTTGCCTACACCTACGGCTGCCGCGGCCGCCTGAATTCCGCGAACAGTGGCATTCGTGAAACCGCGCCGACATACGGCAAATCGCGCAACAGCTCCTTCAGCGAGAAGGCCGGCGGGCACTTCAAGGTCGAGCTCAATAACGAGCGGCTGGTTGCGCATCTGCTCATCATCGACCCGCGTGTCAAGGCGTTCCAGCCGCAGCCGTTCACCGTCGACTTGATTGAGCAGCGCATGCTTTTCACGCGGGACGCGGTTCGGCAAGCCTGGCACAAGCATCGTGATATTCCTGGCCCAAAGTTCTACACGCCGGACTTCAGCGTCGACTGGACGGATGGCTTGCATCATGCCATTGAGGTCAAGGGTGAGGGCAATGAAGGCGACGACGTCTACTGGGACAAAATCGCGCGGGCGCGCCCGATTCTGGCGGCCAATGGCTATCCGCTGCGCAGCGTTGTCGTGCCCAAAAATGGCAGGCATCCGCTCCGGATGAACCCCGGTGTGTTGAAGCAGGCGATTCACCGGCTCGATGCCTGGCTGACCGATGAACTCGTTGCACGCGTCACGTTCCGCTGCGAAAGCGGCCCCATATCGGTCGGCGCGCTGTGTGCGGACGTTCATCTCCTGCCTGGCCTGATTCCCGTCCTCCTGGTCGGCGGCGTCATCTCGGCCGACATCGCGCATCACACCATCTGCTCAACGCTCGAAGTCAGCCTCGCGTACGGCGACCTCTCGCACCTGTATCTCCTCGAAGAAATGGAAAACGCACTGGGGGTGACCGCATGATTCCCACGCTACACCTGCGGGACCGGCTCGCGCCGCCGGGAAATCACGATGCCTACAAGGAAGTACTCGACCCGCATCCACACGGCGGATGCATCAAGGTTTTCGATTCCACGGAGCGGCAGGACCGGTACATTCCAATCGCGGAAATCCGCGACGACATTTATCACGGGAAGGTAACCGTGCTGCGCGCCGGCAAGCCGCGCTACAGCCATGCTGCTCAACCTGACGATGCTGGGCTGCATGAGAAAAATCACTTCGTCCGCGACGTCATGGGGCGAATCAAAGCTATCCAGAAGCAGCGTGGCGTCAGCTTCCTATGCGCCTATCGATTGGCGAACGACGAATATCAGAAGAACGCAACCCTGTTCTCGCGTCCGTTTCCGAAGCAGTCGACGATGTACCGGTACTACGAGCGCGACCTCGCAGGCTTGCCAATGCTGCGAGGTAAGGCAAATCAGGGAAACCGCGCGCCGCGACACTCAATCGAAGTCGTCAACCTGATTTGCATGGTTGCCGAACGGCACTATCTCGTCCCGCATTCGCGCTGGACGGCTCAGGACGTCCTGAACGAAGTCAATTTTCGAGTGTACGGCGAGCTCTATCCGAAGGTCGCTCATCCCATCAGTCTCAAGTTTGTACAGAAGACTATCCGGCGCCATCTCTCGGCGGACCCCGAGCATGACCGTATGCTTCCTGAAGATGCAATCGCGGGTAAATCCATTGCGATGAATCGTATCGTCGTCGAGTTGCCGTTCCAGCGAGTCGAGCAGGATGCACTGCATCTCCCGTTCTATGTTGAAACGCCTGACGGCGTTACGAGCGACCTCTGGCTGGTGCATGCCATCGATTGCTCTTCAAGTTATCCGCTAGGCTGGCACCTGGTCGTCGGGCCACCGACGGACGTCCATACGCTCGCGTGCATTGAAATGTACACGGCACCGCTCAAGCTGAACCGCTTCAAAGAGCTGGGCGTCGACCACGATATGAATGCATGCGGAACGCCCGGCCTTATCGTTTTCGATAACGGTGCCGAGAACAAGACGTCTCGCATCGAAAACCTCGAAAGACTGGGCATCGAAGTTCGACACTGCCGGGGCCGCGCTGGGCAGGAAAAGCCCTTTATCGAACGGCTGAATCGTTCACTCAAGGAAGCCATCGGAAAACTGGCCGGCAGCACGCGGCTGGACAATGAGGATGGAAAGCGCGACCCGGTCAAACTGGGTGACCACTTCAAGACAGTTGAGGAACTGGAACGCTGGATAGTGCGCTGGTACTACGAGAAGTGGATTCATATGCCGTTGGAACGGCTGCAATGGGGCGCCGTGCTCTCGGACACGCTCGAAGGCGACACGCCTTACGAGCGATGGAAGCATTTCGAGTCGCTGTACTACGCGATTTCTCTTCCGCCGTCGCGCTCCGAGTGGCTGGCTGTGCTCTATACGCATGACGAGCGCCGACTGAGTCGCAAAACCGGCATCACGATTGACGGATTTCATTTCAAGGGCGAGAACCTCGATGGGCTGATTGCCAAATACGGCGAGAACCAGCACGTGCATGTGCTGTACAACCCGGATGACTTCAGAGAGGTCTACGTCTACGAGGGCGATGAGTTTCCGCTGATACCTCTGCAGAACTTGCTGGCTATCGGCGACGACACCATTTCGGCGTGGTCGTTTTCCGAAGCCAAGGAAAAGTTCAAGAAGCACAAGGCCGGTTCCAAGCCTGCCCCACAAGCCCAGAAGTTCGACCACGACCTGCACCAGCAGGTTGTTGCTGATTCGCTTGCGCCGAAGAGAAAGAGGCCTGGCAGGCGCCAGCAAAATCAGGAAACACGTGCGCGCGCCAAGGAAACGACGGCTATCAAGCGTGCGGCCAGCCGGCCTACACCACCACCTGGCCCGGCACCGTCAGCACGCACGACGGAAGCTGCATCGTCAGCACCATCTTCCGCATCGCCGTCAGAAGCCATGCCTTTTGTCAGCATGCCTGCGCTCCCGATGTTGAACCGCAACAGCGGGGAGGAACTGATTTGACGCCCGCACAACAATTGCTCGTCGCCATCGAGACTTGCGAGCTTCCACATCCGCGTTTCCTGGAGCATTTGCAGCCACTCAAGCAGCGTATCGAAAATGCACTGGCCGGCCGTGCAAGTCGCATCGAGCGAATCATGGGTCCTTCGCGAGTGGGCAAGAGCATGCTTATCAACGCGCTGGTGCGCGAATTTGGTGAAACGAAGATTGATGGGCGACGTCGGGTTCCCGTACTCGTTGTTCCCGTTCCTACACCAGCCACCACGCTGGAGTTACCGAAGAGCGTGGTTGCTGCCCTGGGCATCCCTGTTCAGCGCAGTATCACTCCCGGAGCCATGCGCACCCGCATGCTCGAGCAGCTGAGGCTGGTCGGTACGCGGGTGATTATTTTCGAAGAAGCCAGCCACCTCGTAGAAGAAGGTTCGCGCTTCCCGGTACGGGCGGCCGCTGACTGGTTCAAGGCGTTGGCCGACTCACACAATCTGACGCTGTTCCTGTTTGGGGTACCGCGCCTGAAAATCCTGTTCGATAACAACGAACAGTTGCGTCTGCGCGCATCTGCCACACGTCTGCTTCTGCCTTACGACTCCCGCGTCGCCGACGACATGGGGGCATTTCACTCTTGCGTTGCCGCTTTCGCCCGTCGCTTCGCCGAACATGGTTTCCCCATTGCATTGTCACCCGCCGCGCTGACGTACCAGTGCTATTTGCTGAGCGGGGGGCTGATAGGCATCGTGAGTCGATTCATGCAAGAACTCGCCGACAGGATGGCCGCCGAGGCCCCGCACACGCTGACGTTTGCCGATTGTCAGGCGGCTCTCAAGGGAATAACGGCAACCGGTTCTCCCAATTTTCCGGCATTCGAAAGTCCAGATACGGTTGAGAACGCAGTCGCTCCCGCCGCACTGCACCAGGCATTTTTGCAGGTGATGCGCGACAACGACCTGGCTGTGCCCATCATCAATAACCAACCGGAGGCTGTGCAATGAGCCTCGCGGTCACATATGCTCCGAAAGACGACGAATCCGGACTCGGCTACTATCGCCGGCTCGTCACGGACAATATTCTGTCGAACTGGCGCGAGCTTGCCGGGCTCGCTGGCGTACAGCGCAATCGCAGCGCCCTGCTCGGTCATGCCGATTTCGTTGCTTCACGGCTCGGCCTCGAAAGCGCGTGGACGCACTTCGTCAGCCATCAGGATGCAATGTGCCGTAGCTGGGGACGCTTGCATCGCGCTCAGGCTGATGCAGTGTGCCCAGCCTGCCTGTCGGAAGACCGCTATCTGCGGCACTGCTGGGAGCATACCTACGTCACGGCTTGTCCAAAGCACGGAATCCACCTGGTCGACCAGTGCCATGAATGCGGGGAATATCTTTCGCCGCATCGGTACCACATCGACCAGTGCGATTGCGGCGCAGACTTGTGCCGGCTTCCGCGAGTTGCGTCGCCGCCGGCCCAGCACTGGCTCTCGACGCTGATTGGCAGTTCGGGAGAGCAGTCCGGTGGTGTTGCGCCTGGTGTGCGTCACGTCGACATCGCCAGTCTGGCCAGGCTGGTTCGAACACTTTGCCTGCATTCGGACCCCACGGCTCCCGCGGCACACCGCGGTGCTGCGCTCCCGAAATCCGTCGCGGAGGCAATCGAATTCCTCAAGCCTCTGGAGACGTTTTTGCAGGACTGGCCGACCGGGTTTCAGAAGCATGTAGAGCAACGCATTGCTGCGGGAAAGCAGGATGCCCGAACGTTGAACTCGCTGCTCGGTCCCTGGTACGCCAGCCTGCGCCTGCTTTGTGTTGGCACTGCGCTGGAGCCATTCATTCAGGTGGTCGTCGAAGTCGCGGCAGAGAAATTCGACGGTGTGCTTGGGATGGATGCGACGAAATCCATTGCCGAAGATGCGACGGACTATGTCCGGTTGCCGGATGCCGCCAGGGCTATCGGCGTCAGCTCATCTCGTTTGCGCAAGTCGATGGAAATCGGGGAGTGCAGTTTCCGCACTCGCCGACTGGGGACCCGAGGGCAGATTTACGAAATCCCTCGTGCGGAGGTGGCTCGTATTCAGCGGCGACGCGCAGAGTGGATTTCGGATGCGCATGCGTGCGAACTGGCCGGCGTATCTCCGTCGGTACTTGCCCACATGGTGGCAGCCAGGGTCATCGTGTCGGACGTGCGTTGGCGTGAAGACCTGCTCAAGGCGGGCCAGGTCGAACGCCAGTCCGTACTCGATTTGTATCTGCGCGTGGCCGAGGCCGCGGAGCCTTCCCCTGTGACCGACGACGCGAAGCTCACGTGGTCGGACCTGACGAGCCGGAGGATGGGCGACAAACAGGCCATCCAGTCGCTGATGCAGGCCATCGCAGGCGGTCACGTGAAAGCTGTCACGCATGGCAGAACGTTGGGCGACATGGCATTCCGACGTTCGGATGTCGCTGAATATTTCGGCACGCCGTTACTCGAATCCGGGATGTCCATTCAGCAGTTGACCAAAGTCACCGGCTGGAAATGGGAAAGCATCGCGCACTGGATTGGCGAAGGCCTGCTCGAATCCGAGTCGATTCAGCTTCGTGGGCAGCAATGTCGTGTCGTGTTGCCGAATCAACTGCTCGCGTTCCGGCAAACCTACGTGCCACTGGCTGACCTTGCTCGCGCGATGGGCACGAAGTCGTCCGCGTTGTCGCGGTTGCTGCGTGGCATTGAACTGGTTGGGGCGCAGCGTCTGCCTGACGGTGCCGCGCGAGGCGGGCTGCTTCGTATCGCAGACCTCGGCCGACTTGCCGTGCTCGGTGCGAGAGCGGGTCACGACCTGTTCGTGCCCGCAGCGTAACTTCTTTGCACAGGAGGCCATGAACCGCGCCGGGTTTGTCGGAGACCGCCGAGTTTGGCGCTACGCCGCGCGAGCGGATAGCGCCAGATTCCGTTTGTAAGCTTGCTCCGCCTCCGCCGGCGACACGTACCCGAGCGGGCCGAGCAACCGATGGTGGTTGTACCAGTGTACCCATTCCAGCGTGGCGAGTTCGACATCCTGGAGCGTACGCCATGAACGCCGGTGCACAACTTCGGCCTTGTACAGTCCGTTGATTGTCTCGGCCAGCGCATTATCGTACGAATCGCCAACGCTGCCGGCGGACGGTTGCACGCCAGCATCCACCAAACGTTCGGTGTACCGAATGCTGAGATATTGCGACCCGTGATCGGAATGATGAATGAGGCCGGGCGGCGGCTGGCGATCGTGTAACGCCTGGTTCAGCGCGTCCAGCACGAAGTCAGTCTTCATCGATGCCGACACGCGCCAACCGACGATACGGCGCGCAAACACATCAGTGACGAAGGCCACGTAGACAAAGCCCGACCATGTCCAGCAATAGGTAAAATCCGCAACCCACAGCGCGTTGGGCTGATCGGCACGGAACTGACGTTTGACCCGGTCCAGCGGGCACGGCACCGCATCGTCGCGCTGCGTCGTCTTGATCCGGCGCCCGCGCCGCACACCTTCGAGGCCCATCGCCTTCATCAGGCGCGCAACCGTGCAGCGCGCGACCTTCACACCATCACGCAGCAACTGGCGCCAGACCTTGCGCACACCATACACGCCAAAGTTCTCGTCCCAGACCGCACGGATGAGGGCCTTCAGTTCAGCATCGCGACGCGCTCGCTCTGGCCATTGCTCCGGATCGCTGCGCCGCCCGGCGTGCCGGTAATACGTCGACGGCGCGATCGGCAGCAGGCGGCAGATCGGCTCGACACCGTAGACGTCGCGATGCTCGTCGATAAACGCGATCATGGTTTCGATCGGCGGTCGAGCTCCGCCTGCGCGAAATACGCGGAGGCCTTGCGCAGGATCTCGTTGGCCGTGCGCAATTCACGATTCTCGCGCTCCAGTTCCTTGAGCCGTGAGAGCTCGGAAGTCGTCGTGCCCGGTCGCTGGCCACGGTCGCGCTCAGCCTGGATGACCCAGTTTCGCAGCGTCTCGCGCGACATCCCCATCTTCGAAGCGATCGAGCGGATCGCCGCCCCCTGCGTTTCGTACTCGTGCTGATGCTCAAACACCATCCGCACCGCCCGCTCCCGCACCTCATCTGAATATCGCGTCCCGGTGGGCTTCCTTACCTTGCTTTCGTTTTCCATACTTCAAATCTCCAATTACAGCCAAGATCCGAAGTCTCCTACATTCCCGGAGCGGTTCA
>NZ_JAPVQY010000061.1 GCF_027257875.1 Burkholderia sp. IMCC1007 | reverse complement strand
TGCGGAGCCGCGCAGTGCCGCACCGCGTCGTGCCGCCCCGAAGCGCGGCGCCGACGGGCGGCTCGCGCAGCCGGCCGCCGCCGCGCCCGATGTCGAACCGGGCGCGGGCGGCGACGAAGCGGATGCGCCCGGCGCATCCGGCACGAAACGCAAGAAGAAGCCGGCCGCCGACAAGCCCGTGAAGACCGTCGACAAGCTCGCGAAGCTCGGCCTCACGCGCTCGATCGATCTCGTGCTGCATCTGCCGATGCGCTACGAGGACGAAACCACGCTCACGCCGATCGGCGAACTGCTGCCGGGCGGCATCGCGCAGACCGAAGGCGTCGTGTTCGACAACGAGGTCGCGTACCGGCCGCGCCGCCAGCTCGTCGTGAAGATCCAGGACGACGACGGCGAGCAGCTCGTGCTGCGCTTCCTGAATTTCTACGGGTCGCAGGTCAAGCAGATGGCCGTCGGCCAGCGGCTGCGCGTGCGCGGCGACGTGCGCGGCGGCTTCTTCGGGATGGAGATGGTGCATCCGGCGGTGCGCGTCGTCGAAGCCGATGCGCCGTTGCCGCAGGTGCTCACGCCCGTCTACCCGAGCACGGCCGGCGTGTCGCAGGCGTATCTGCGCAAGGCGATCGAGAACGCGGTCGAGCGCACGCCGCTGCCCGAGCTGCTGCCGCCCGAGATCGTGCGCGACTACCTGAAGCCGCTCGGCGTGCCGTCGCTCGAACAGGCCGTGCGGATCCTGCATCACCCGGGCGTCGATTCGGACGAAGCCGCGCTGATGGACGGCTCGCATCCGGCGTGGACCCGCATCAAGTTCGAGGAGCTGCTCGCGCAGCAGCTGTCGCTCAAGCGCGCGCACGAGGAGCGCCGCACCCGCGCCGCGCCCGCGATGCCGCGCCGCACCGCGAGCGACGCCGATGCGCTCACCACGCGCCTTTACGCGGCGCTGCCGTTCACGCTGACGGGCGCCCAGGCGCGCGTGGTCGACGAGATCGCGCACGACCTGACGCTCCCGCACCCGATGCAGCGGCTGCTGCAGGGCGACGTCGGCAGCGGCAAGACGGTCGTCGCGGCGCTGGCCGCGACGCAGGCGATCGATGCCGGCTACCAGGCGGCGCTGATGGCGCCGACCGAAATCCTCGCGGAGCAGCACGCGCGCAAGCTGCGCGCATGGCTCGAGCCGCTCGGCGTGACGGTCGCATGGCTCGCCGGCAGCCTGAAGGCGAAGGAGAAACGCGCGGCGATCGAGGCCGCGGCGCTCGGCACCGCGCAGCTCGTGATCGGCACGCACGCGATCATCCAGGACACCGTCGAATTCGCGCGGCTCGGCCTCGTGATCGTCGACGAGCAGCACCGCTTCGGCGTCGAGCAGCGGCTTGCGCTGCGCGCGAAGGCGGCGAATGCGGCCAACGGCGCACGCGATTTCCAGCCGCACCAGCTGATGATGTCGGCCACGCCGATTCCGCGCACGCTCGCGATGACGTATTACGCGGATCTCGAGGTGTCGACGATCGACGAGCTGCCGCCCGGCCGCACGCCGGTGCTGACGCGGCTCGTCGGCGACGCGCGGCGCGAGGAGGTGATCGCCCGCGTGCGCGAGGCTGCGCTGACGGGCCGCCAGGTGTACTGGGTGTGCCCTTTGATCGAGGAGAGCGAGACGCTGCAGCTGCAGACGGCCGTCGAGACCTACGAGACGCTGGCCGCCGCACTCCCCGAATTGAAGGTCGGCCTCGTGCACGGCCGCCTGTCGCCGGCCGACAAGGCGGCCGTGATGGAAGCGTTCACGCGCAACGAGGTCCAGCTGCTCGTCGCGACGACCGTGATCGAAGTCGGCGTCGACGTGCCGAACGCATCGTTGATGGTGATCGAGCACGCGGAGCGCTTCGGCCTCGCGCAGCTGCACCAGTTGCGCGGCCGTGTCGGGCGCGGCACCGCGGCGTCGGTGTGCGTGCTGCTGTACACCGGGCCGCTGTCGCTGACCGGCCGCGAACGGCTGAAGACGATGCGCGAGACGACCGACGGCTTCGAGATCGCGCGGCGCGATCTCGAAATCCGCGGCCCCGGCGAATTCCTCGGCGCGCGCCAGTCGGGCGCGGCGATGCTGCGCTTCGCGAACCTCGAAACGGACGGCTGGCTGATCGACCCGGCCCGCGATGCCGCGTCGCGGCTGATCGAAGCGTATCCCGACATCGTCACGCAGCATCTCGCGCGCTGGCTCGGCGCGCGCGAGCAGTATCTGAAGGCCTGATGCGCCCATTCAGGGTCGGATTCCCAGGGCCGCCGAGCGTATCCCGATGAAGAGAAACTTGGCGAACCGGCGTCAGTAGGTGTATAAATTAAACCTATCGCCTGTATAACCCTGATTGACCCACAATGACGCTGACTGAATTGAAATACATCGTCGCGGTTGCGCGTGAGCGGCATTTCGGCCGCGCGGCCGAAGCATGCTTCGTGAGCCAGCCGACGCTGTCGGTGGCGATCAAGAAGCTGGAAGACGAGCTCAACGTGCAGATTTTCGAGCGCGGCGCGAGCGAAGTGAGCGTGACCCCGATCGGCGACCAGATCGTCACCCAGGCGCAGCGCGTGCTGGAGCAGACCTTCGCGATCAAGGAGATCGCGAAGCAGGGCAAGGACCCGCTCGTCGGCCCGTTCCGTCTCGGCGTGATCTATACGATCGGGCCGTACCTGCTGCCGACGCTCGTCAAGCAGATGATCCAGCGTGTGCCGCAGATGCCGCTGATGCTGCAGGAGAACTACACGCTGAAGCTGCTCGAACTGCTGAAGCAGGGCGAGATCGACGCCGCGATCATGGCGCTGCCGTTCCCGGAAACCGGCCTGATGGTGCGACCGCTGTACGACGAGCCGTTCGTCGTCGCGTTGCCGGCCGGCCACCCGTGGGAGAAGCGCGAAGAGATCGACGCCGAGGATCTGAAGCAGGAAACCATGCTGCTGCTCGGCAACGGCCACTGCTTCCGCGATCACGTGCTCGGCGTGTGCCCGGAGCTGATGCGCTTCTCGCAGACGGCCGACGGCATCCAGAAGACCTTCGAAGGTTCGTCGCTCGAGACGATTCGCCACATGGTCGCGAGCGGCGTCGGCATCACGGTGCTGCCGCGCATGTCGGTCGCCGAGATCGGGCCGCGCGCGAACGGCCCCGATGCCGAGCTGCTGTCGTACGTGCCGTTCAACGAACCGGTGCCCGATCGCCGCGTCGTGCTGGTGTGGCGCAAGAGCTTCACGCGGATGCCGGCGATCGACGCGATCAGCGAGGCGATCGCCGCATGCGATCTGCCGGGCGTCGCGAAGCTCGACATGCCGGCGACGATGAACTGACCGGGCACGGTGTGTACCGCTACGAATCGATGAACGGGGCTCACGACCCCGTTTATTTTTCCCTATCGCATAGATGAAATTAATCAAATTCAAATATTCGATAGGTGCGCATAGAATCTTCTCCATGGATCGGCGTCGCAGCGAGCGCTGATTTGCACGCTGGATGCAAGGGTCAAAGGAGGATGTCATGATGCGGTCGGTATTGCAGCACGCGCAGCGGAACATCCCGTCGCGCGACGAAGTCGTAAGTCGAGCCAGGGCCGCGGCCCGCAGCCTGCGCCCGATTGCGTTCGCGTATCTGGCGGATCGTGTGTATGGCGGATGAGTGCCGCTGCACGCCGGTCCCGTGTTCCCCCGCTTCACCTGCTGTCCAGCCATGAGGGAGCGTTGCATGTCGGAAATCACGAAACCCGCACCGAAGGCCGCGCCCGGCACCCCGTAGCACCGACAGGGCCAACCTGTTCCGTTTCATCCCCCGCAATGCACCACGAACCGCGCCCGGCACGTGGGGGCCTATGAGCAATAAAAGGAGAAAAGCATGTCGACCGAATCGAAATGTCCGTTCAACCATACGGCGGCCGGCGGCACGTCGAACAAGGACTGGTGGCCGAATCAGCTGAACCTGAACATCCTGCACCGGCACTCGGCGCTGTCCGATCCGATGGACAAGGAGTTCGACTACGCCGAGGCGTTCAAGAAGCTGGACCTCGCGGCGGTGAAGAAGGACCTGCACGCGCTGATGACGACGTCGCAGGACTGGTGGCCGGCCGACTTCG
This sequence comes from Burkholderia sp. IMCC1007, assembly GCF_027257875.1. Taxonomy (GTDB): domain Bacteria; phylum Pseudomonadota; class Gammaproteobacteria; order Burkholderiales; family Burkholderiaceae; genus Burkholderia. The sequence goes on along the minus strand of NZ_JAPVQY010000061.1, from coordinate 42,346 downwards.
GCCATTACGGCGGCCTGTTCATCCGGATGGCATGGCACAGCGCCGGCACGTACCGGATCGCCGACGGCCGCGGCGGCGCGGGCGGCGGGCAACAGCGCTTCGCACCGCTGAACAGCTGGCCGGACAACGCGAACCTCGACAAGGCGCGCCGGCTGCTGTGGCCGATCAAGCAGAAGTACGGCCGCAACATCTCGTGGGCCGACCTGCTGATCCTGACCGGCAACGTCGCGCTCGAATCGATGGGCTTCAAGACCTTCGGTTACGCGGGCGGTCGTGTCGACACGTGGGAACCGGACGACGTCTACTGGGGTTCGGAAAAGATCTGGCTGGAGCTGAGCGGCGGCCCGAACAGCCGCTACTCGGGCGATCGCGAGCTCGAAAACCCGCTTGCCGCCGTGCAGATGGGCCTCATCTACGTGAACCCGGAAGGCCCGGACGGCAATCCCGACCCGGTCGCCGCGGCGCGCGACATCCGCGAGACGTTTGCGCGGATGGCGATGAACGACGAAGAGACGGTCGCGCTGATCGCGGGCGGCCACACGTTCGGCAAGACGCACGGCGCGGGCCCCGCGACGAACGTCGGCCCGGAGCCGGAAGCGGCAGGCATCGAGCAGCAGGGTCTCGGCTGGAAGAGCACGTACGCATCGGGCAAGGGCCACGATGCGATCACGAGCGGCCTCGAAGTCACGTGGACGTCGACGCCGACGAAGTGGAGCAACGACTTCTTCAAGCACCTGTTCAGCTACGAATGGGAACTGACGAAGAGCCCGGCCGGTGCGCACCAGTGGGTCGCGAAGGGCGCCGACGAGGTGATTCCGGATGCGTTCGATCCGTCGAAGAAGCATCGCCCGACGATGCTCACGACCGACCTGTCGCTGCGTTTCGACCCGGCCTACGAGAAGATCTCGCGCCGCTTCTACGAGAATCCGGCCGAGTTCGCCGACGCGTTCGCACGCGCATGGTTCAAGCTCACGCACCGCGACATGGGTCCGCGCGCACGCTATCTCGGCCCGGAAGTGCCGGCCGAGCATTTGCTGTGGCAGGACCCGATCCCGGCCGTCGATCACCCGCTGATCGATGACGCGGACGTCGCGGCGCTGAAGGCACGGATTCTCGCGACGGGGCTGACCGTGTCGCAGCTCGTGTCGACCGCGTGGGCGTCGGCCTCGACGTTCCGCGGTTCGGACAAGCGCGGCGGCGCGAACGGTGCGCGCATTCGCCTCGCGCCGCAGAAGGACTGGGAAGTGAACCAGCCGGTTGCGCTCGCGGCGGTGCTCGAGACGCTCGAAGGCGTGCAGAAGGCGTTCAACGACGCGCAGCCGGGCGGCAAGAAGGTGTCGCTGGCCGACCTGATCGTGCTGGCCGGTGCGGCCGGCGTCGAGCAGGCTGCGAAGAGCGCGGGCGTCGCGGTGACGGTGCCGTTCGCACCGGGCCGGACCGACGCGTCGCAGGAGCAGACCGACGTCCATGCGATGGCCGTGCTCGAGCCGGTCGCGGACGGTTTCCGCAACTACCTGAAGCATCCGTACAAGACGCCGGCCGAGGCGCTGCTGGTCGACAAGGCGCAGTTGCTGACGCTGAGCGGGCCGGAGCTGACGGTGCTCGTCGGTGGTCTGCGTGTGCTCGGCGCGAACGTCGGCGACTCGAAGCACGGCGTGTTCACCGATCGTCCGGGCGCGCTGACCAACGACTTCTTCGTGAACCTGCTCGACATGGGCACGGAGTGGAAGCCGGTGTCGGCCGCGAACGACGTGTTCGAAGGGCGCGACCGCGCGACGGGCCAGGTGAAGTGGACGGGCACGCGCGTCGACCTGATCTTCGGCTCGCACTCGCAGCTGCGCGCGCTCGCCGAGGTGTACGGCAGCGCGGACGCGAACGAGAAGTTCGTGCGCGATTTCGTCGCGGCCTGGACCAAGGTGATGAACCTCGACCGCTTCGACCTCGCGTGAATGCCGCGATGCGGTAGCGCAGTCGTGTTGTAGCGCGAAACGGCCGGTCGCCCGACCGGCCGTTTCATCCCCCACCGTTTCGTCGAAGGAGTGACGACCATGACGCAGATGATGCTGAACATGCGTGCCGCAGCCGCGGCGCCCCTCCTGCGCTCGCCGGGCGAGCTGGCACGGCGCGTCGTCGGTTTCGCGATCGTCATCGGCGGTGCCGCGGAGCTGGCCGCGCAGGCGCTGCACGCGATTGCGCCGCTTTCCGGCGGCTGAGCGCGGCGATCAGCGCGACGCGCTGCGCCCGCAAGCCGCGAACGCATGCCGCGCGACGCGGCACGCGGATTGCTCGCCGCATTTTCCGGTTCAACATTTCGAGTGAGGAGTCCCGAAGATGGCCAAGAAAGGCAATGCAACGCAGATCAACATCGGCATCAGCGACAAGGACCGCAAGAAGATCGCGGACGGCCTGTCGCGCCTGCTGGCCGATACGTTTTCGCTGTACCTGAAGACCCACAATTTTCACTGGAACGTCACGGGTCCGATGTTCAACACGCTGCACCTGATGTTCGAAGAGCAGTACAACGAACTGTGGCTCGCGGTCGATCTGGTTGCGGAGCGCATTCGCACGCTCGGCGTCGTGGCGCCGGGCACGTTCGCGGATTTCGCGAAGCTGTCGTCGGTGCCGGAAGCGAACGGCGTACCGGCGGCCGAAGAGATGATCCGCCAGCTCGTCGAAGGGCACGAGACGGTCGTGCGCACCGCGCGCGAAATCTTCCCGGTCGCCGACGCGGCCAGCGACGAGCCGACCGCCGACCTGCTCACGCAGCGCCTGCAGACGCATGAAAAGACCGCGTGGATGTTGCGGTCGCTGCTCGCGTAAGCCCGCGGCGACGCCGGCCGCGACGACGGCCGGGCGCAGCGGCGCCCTCGTGCTTCGATTCAGGCCCGCGCCGGTTCGGCTTCGCCGCGCCCGCCCCGCATTCCGGCCGAGCACGCGCAGCGTGGCACGGCACGGCACGGCACGGCACGGCACGGCACGGCACGGCACGGCATCTGTCCCTTGATGGACCCGTACCGCGGACAGCCCACGCGTGGCGGCTTCAAGCGGCCTCGCCGGGCCGCGAGCGGCGCGTGCGAGCCGTCTCGACATGACGCGACCCACCGGTCGGCTCTAAAATGCCGGGATTATCTTCCCGGTGCTTCGCCATGCTTGCCCGCTTCCCCCTGTACCTGCGGCTCGTCCGGATGGACAAGCCGATCGGCAGCCTGCTGCTGCTGTGGCCGACGCTCAACGCACTGTGGATCGCGTCGGACGGCCATCCGCGCTGGCCGCTGCTCGTGATCTTCGCGCTCGGCACGCTGCTGATGCGCTCGGCCGGCTGCGCAATGAACGACTATGCCGACCGCGATTTCGACCGCCACGTGAAGCGCACGGCCGACCGTCCGCTGACGTCGGGCAAGATCCGCGCATGGGAAGCCGTCGCGATCGCGGTGGTGCTGTCGTTCATCGCGTTCCTGCTGATCCTGCCGCTCAATACGCTGACGAAAGAGTTGTCGGTGGTCGCGCTGTTCGTCGCGGGCTCGTATCCGTTCATGAAGCGCTTCTTCGCGATTCCTCAGGCGTATCTCGGCATCGCGTTCGGCTTCGGCATCCCGATGGCGTTCGCGGCCGTGCAGGACACGGTACCCATGCTGGCCTGGGTGATGTTGATCGCGAACATTTTCTGGTCGATCGCGTACGACACCGAATACGCAATGGTCGATCGCGACGACGACATCAAGATCGGCATTCGCACGTCCGCGCTGACGTTCGGCCGCTTCGACGTCGCGGCCGTGATGGCCTGCTACGCGGCGACGCTCGGCATCTACGTGTGGATCGGCGTGACGCTCGGCTTCGGGCTCGCGTATTGGGCCGGCTGGGCCGCGGCGGTCGGCTGTGCGCTGTATCACTACACGCTGATCAGGGGCCGCGAGCGGATGCCGTGCTTCGCGGCGTTCCGGCACAACAACTGGCTCGGCGGCGTGCTGTTCGCGGGGATCGCCGCGCATTACCTGCTGGCGGGCGCCGCAGGCAACTGACGCGGCCGTGCGCCGCGCCGACATTGGTGCCGGCGTCGGCGCGCAAGCGCGAAACCAACAAAAAAGCGGCCGAGGCCGCTTTTTTGTTGCAACTGCCGGGCGAGCCCGGCGGACGTCGCGGTGCTTACGCGCGGCCGAGTTCGTCGCCCATTTCCTTCGCGCGCGCTTCGGCCGCGAGCGCGCCGCGCACGATCGCTTCCTTCACGCCCTGCGCATCGAACGATGCGAGCGCGGCGGCCGTCGTGCCGCCCTTCGACGTCACGCGCTCGCGCAGCACGCTCGCCGGTTCGCCCGATTGCGCGGCGAGCTGCGCGGCGCCCGCGAACGTCGCGACCGCGAGCGCGCGGCCCTGTTCGTCGTTCATGCCGAGGCGGCGCGCGGCTTCCTGCAGCGCTTCGATGAAATAGAACACGTAGGCCGGGCCGCTGCCCGAGATCGCCGTGACCGCGTCGAGCTGCGCTTCGTCGTCGAACCATACGATCTCGCCGACCGCGCCGAGCACGTTCGATGCGAGCTCGCGACCGGCGGCGTCGACGCCCGGCAGCGCGGCGAGACCGGTCACGCCCATGCCGACCAGCGCGGGCGTGTTCGGCATCGTGCGCACGACGCGTGCGTAGTCGCCGAGCCAGCGGGCGAGATCGGTGGCGCGGATGCCGGCAGCGATGCTGATCACGAGCTGCGACTTCAGATGCGGCGCGAGCGCCTGCGCGACGTCCTTCAGCACCTGCGGCTTCACCGCGAGCACGATCGCGTCGTATTCCGCGAGCGTCGCGTCGGCGGCCGCGCCGGTGCGGATGCCGAATTGCCGGGCGGCACGTGCGCGGACATCATTGTTGACGTCGATGGCATACAGGCCGTCGGCGGCGACGCCGCGTTTGATTAGGCCGCCGATCAGGGCCGCGGCCATGTTGCCGCCGCCGATGAATGCGATTTTCATGATGTCGATTGAGCGAGTAGGTGAACGGAAAAGAGCGTGGGGTTCAGTGCGAATAGTCGCGCGCGCCGAAGATCGCGGTGCCGACGCGCACGATCGTCGCGCCTTCGAGCACGGCCGCTTCGAGATCGCCGGACATTCCCATCGACAACGTGTCGAGCGGCAGCCCGTCGGCGCGCAGCGTGTCGAACAGCGCGCGCAGCGCGCGATGCGGCGCGCGTTGCGCGTCGGTGTCGCCCGCCGGTTCGGGAATCGCCATCAGCCCGCGCAGGCGCAGGCTCGGCAGCGCGGCGACCGCGCGCGCGACGTCGGCGACCTCGGGCGGCGCGACGCCGCTCTTCGACGCCTCGCCGCTGATGTTCACCTGCACGCACACGTTCAGCGGCGGCAGGTGAGCGGGGCGCTGTTCGGCGAGGCGCTGCGCGATCTTCAGGCGGTCGACCGAATGCACCCAGTCGAAGCGCTCGGCCACCGCGCGCGTCTTGTTCGATTGCAGCGGCCCGATGAAGTGCCATTCGAGCGCGGCGCGCAGGTCGGCGAGCGCGTCGATCTTGTCGATCGATTCCTGCACGTAGTTCTCGCCGAACGCGCGTTGTCCGGCCGCATGCGCGGCGCGCACGTCCTCGGCGGGAAACGTCTTCGATACGGCGAGCAGCGAGACGGTGGCGGGATCGCGCCCAGCCGCGCGGGCGGCGTCGGCGATGCGGCGATGAACGGAGTCGAGACGAGCGGCGAAATCGGACATGACGGACACGGAAGCAGGCACAGGAGGCGAAGGCGGCACGGCACGCACCGCATCGATCCGACCATTATACGGACGGGGCGTCGCACGGGACCGGCGGCGCCGGCCGTCCGCGCTAGCCGTACAGCAGATGCTCGACGAGCTGGATCCAGTGTGCGACCGGAATCTGCGTGCCGCTTTGCAGGTGCGCGATGCAGCCGACGTTGCCGGACACGATCATCTGCGGTTCGAGCGCCTGCAGCTTCAGCAGCTTCTGCTTGCGCAGCCGGTACGACAGCGACGGCTGGGTCAGCGAATACGTGCCCGCGGAACCGCAGCACAGATGACTGTCGGCCGGCAGCCGCACGTCGATGCCGAGCGTCTCGAGCAGGCGCTCGACCTTGCCGCGCGATTGCTGGCCGTGCTGCAGCGTGCACGGCGGGTGGTACGCGACGGTGTGGATCGCGCGCCGCCGCGCGAGCGTCGCGATCTCGGCCTCGAACGCCAGCAGCACGTCCGAGATGTCGCGGGTGAGCGCGACGATGCGCTGCGCCTTTTCCGCGTAGGCCGGATCGTCGCGCAGCAGGTGCGCGTACTCGAGCACCGTCGCGCCGCATCCCGATGCGTTCATCACGATCGCCTCGGCGCCTTGCTCGACATGCGGCCACCACGCGTCGATGTTGCGGCGCGCGTCGTCGAGCGCTTCGTCGTGATAGTTGAGATGCAGGCGGATCGCGCCGCAGCAGCCCGCGTCGGGAGACACGATCGTCTCGACGCCGAGCGCATCGAGCACGCGCGCGGTCGCGATGTTGATGTTCGGCAGCATCGACGGCTGCACGCAGCCGCCGAGCATCAGCATCTTGCGCCGATGCGTGCGCTGCGGCCATTCGAGCAGCCGCGTGCGCGGCGGCACCTTGTCGCGCAGCCGCTTCGGCAGCAGCGGCCGTACCTGCTGGCCGAGCCGCATCACGGGGGAGAACAGCGCCGCGTTCGGCACGACGCTCGCGAGCACGCGGCGCATGAGCCGCTGCTGCGCGGGGCGCTCGACCTTCGCCTCGACGTGCTTGCGGCCGATCTCGACGAGGCGGCCGTACTGGACGCCCGACGGGCAGGTCGTCTCGCAACTGCGGCACGTGAGGCAGCGATCGAGGTGCTGCTGCGTGCTGCGCGTGACGGGCGCGCCTTCGACCATCTGCTTGATCAGATAGATGCGACCGCGCGGGCCGTCGAGTTCGTCGCCGAGCAACTGGTAGGTCGGGCACGTCGCGGTACAGAATCCGCAATGCACGCACTTGCGCAGGATCGCGTCGGCCTCGTCGCCGTCGGGCGTGTTGCGGATGAAATCGGCGAGGTTGGTTTGCATTTAGGGTCTGTTTACCTATGGGGCGCGCATGCGTTGCCACGAGAACGGCCGCTCGCGATGCGCGCGACGCCGTTCTCATGGCAACCCCTGATCAAAAAATTCATTTCACGGGACTGCCCGAAATCGCCCGTATGACGGCGTCGCTCGCCGCGTGTTTGGCTCGGCCAAACGGCGCTCCTCCTTTCTTGCCCTGCGCCCCGAAGGAAGTCCCGTTGGAGGACAACCGCTTTCGGGTATTCGCATGTGCGTTCCATAGGTAACCAGCCCCTAGAGATCCGGGTATAGCCGGCTGCGGTTGAAGATGCGCGCCGGATCGAACGCCGCTTTCAGCCCGCGATGGATTTTCATCAGCGGCGCGGGCAGCGGCGTGAACACGCCCGCGCTGCGGTCGTACGAATCGCCGGCGCGGAACAGCGTCGCGTGGCCGCCGGCCTGCTTCGCGCTCATGCGCACCGTCTGCGCGTCGGCGTCGGTGATCCACCAGCGCTGCGCGCCGCCCCATTCCATCAGCTGCGTGCCGGGCAGGTGCATCGGTTCGGTGATCGACGGCAGCGACAGGCGCCACAGCGCGTAGCCGGGCGGAATACCGTTGAAGAACGGGTCGGTGTGTTCGCGCAGGCCGGCCCAGAAACGCTCGGCCTCGACCGCGTCGACGACTTCGCCGCCGAGCAATGTTTTCGCGGACTTCACGGCGGCCTCGGCGCCCGACAGGCGCAGCACGAGGGTGCCGTTGCGCCAGCCGCTCGCGCTCACGGGCAGCGGGTGGCCGCCCCATTCGTTGAGCTTGCGCACCGCGTCGGTCGCGCTCATCTCGAACTTCAGCGTGACTTCGGCGACCGGCACCGGCAGCACCTTGATCGACAGGTCGAGCATCAGCCCGAGCGTGCCGAGCGCGCCGGCCATCAGCCGCGACACGTCGTAACCGGCGACGTTCTTCACGACCTGTCCGCCGAAGCGCAGCAGTTCGCCGCGCCCGTTCATCAGCGTGACGCCCAGCACGAAGTCGCGCGGGGCGCCGCAGGTCGCGCGGCGCGGGCCCGCGAGGCCGGCCGCGACGCAGCCGCCGACGGTGGCCGCGCGACCGAAGTGCGGCGGCTCGAACGGCAGCATCTGGCCGCACTCGGCGAGGACGGTTTCAAGCTGCGCGAGCGGCGTGCCCGCGCGGACCGTGACGACGAGTTCGGCCGGGTCGTATGACACGATGCCCTGAGACGCACGCGTGTCGAGTATTTCGCCGTCCAGCGCCTGGCCGTACCAGTCCTTGGTGCCGCCTCCGCGAATCCGCAGCGGCCGGCCGTCGGCACTGGCCGCCCGGACGCGCTCGGCCCATCCGGCGACGATGTCGTCCTCTTCCATGTTCTGTTGCTGCCTCGTTGTTGTCCGGTCGATTGTACCGGGGTGGCGCGAATCCACATCGCGACTATCCCTAAGCTGCGTATAACGAAGGCAGGCAGGTGCTGCCGCGCGCACGGGCGGCGCGGGCACGGCGGTGCGTCGCGGCCCGCCGGACGGCACGGGCCGCGCGCGCCGCGCGGTGCTCAGAAGCGCGGCAGGTCCGGGTGCGGCAGCAGCCCGCCGCGCACGTGCTGGCGGCCATATTCGGCACAGCGCGCGCGGGTCGGAATCCCCTTGTCCGGGTTGAGCAGCCCGGGCGGATCGAACGCGCGCTTGACGGCGAAGAACGTGTCGCGCTCCTGCGGCGAGAACTGTACGCACATCGAATTGAGTTTTTCGATGCCGACGCCATGCTCGCCCGTCACGCTGCCGCCGAATTCCACGCAGCATTCGAGGATTTCGGCGCCGAACTGCTCGGCGCGGTGCAGCTCGTCCGGGTCGTTCGCGTTGTAGAGGATCAGCGGATGCATGTTGCCGTCGCCCGCGTGGAACACGTTGATGCAGCGCAGCCCGTAGCGCGTTTCGAGCTGCTCGATGCGCGCGAGCAGCGGGCCGATCGCGCGGCGCGGCACGGTGCCGTCCATGCAGTAATAGTCGGCGGAAATGCGCCCGGCGGCCGGGAATGCGTTCTTGCGGCCGGACCAGAAGCGCAGCCGCTCGCTTTCGTTGCGCGACACCTGGATGCGCGTCGCGCCGTGCTCGCGCAGCACGGCCGTCATCCGGACGATCTCTTCGGCGACTTCTTCCGGCGTGCCGTCCGATTCGCACAGCAGGATCGCCTTCGCGTCGAGGTCGTAGCCCGCGTGCGTGAACGCCTCGACGGCCTGCGTGGCCGGCTTGTCCATCATTTCGAGGCCGGCCGGGATGATGCCCGACGCGATGATCGCGGCGACGGCCTCGCCGCCCTTGACGACGTCGTCGAAGCTCGCCATCACGAGTTGCGCGGTCTGCGGCTTCGGGATCAGCTTCACCGTCACTTCGGTGACGATCGCGAACATCCCTTCGCTGCCGATCATCACCGCGAGCAGGTCGAGGCCCGGCATGTCGAGCCCGAGGGAGCCGAATTCGACGATCTCGCCGTCGATCGTGACCGCGCGCACGCGCATCACGTTGTGCACGGTCAGCCCGTATTTCAGGCAGTGCACGCCGCCGGAATTTTCCGCGACGTTGCCGCCGATCGTGCAAGCGATCTGCGACGAGGGATCGGGCGCGTAGTACAGCCCGTAAGGCGCGGCGGCTTCCGAAATCGCCAGGTTGCGCACGCCGGGCTGCACGGTCGCCGTGCGCGCGTACGGGTCGACCTCGACGATGCGCGTGAAGCGCGCGAGCGACAGCACGACGCCGTTCGCGATCGGCAGCGCGCCGCCCGACAGGCTCGTGCCCGCGCCGCGCGGCACGATCGGCACCTCCATGCGGCGGCAGATCTGCACGATCCGCTGCACCTGCGATTCGGTTTCCGGCAGCGCGACCGCGAGCGGCAGCCGGCGGTAGGCGGACAGGCCGTCGCATTCGTACGGCGCGGTGTCTTCGTCGCGATACAGCAGGCAATGCGTCGGCAGCACGGCCATCAACGCCTGCACGACTTCGCGCTGGCGCTGCGCGCGTGTCGCGCTCGACAGTTCGACGGAAGCGTTCATTGGGTCTCCTGCGGGAAGCGCAGCGTCGTTGCGCCGCCGTCTCAACACGTGAAGATCTTGCCGGGATTCATCAGATTGCGCGGATCGAGCGCGAGCTTGATCGCGCGCATGACGTCGATCGCGTTGTCGCCGTGCTCCTTCGGCAGGAAGCGCATCTTGTGCAGCCCGACGCCGTGTTCGCCCGTGCAGGTGCCGCCCAGCCGCAGCGCGCGCTCGACGATCCGGTCGTTGATGCGTTCGGCTTCGGCGAGTTCCTCGGGCTTGTCGGGATCGATCAGGATCGCGACGTGGAAATTGCCGTCGCCGACGTGGCCGACGATCGGGCACGGCAGCGACGACGCGCGCAGGTCGACCTCGGTCTCCTCGACGCACGCGGCGAGCTGCGAGATCGGCACGCACACGTCGGTCGTCACCGCGCGGCAGCCGGGCTTGAGCTGCAGCATCGCGAAGTACGCGTTGTGGCGCGCGGCCCAGAGCCGCGTGCGATCTTCGGGGCGGGTCGCCCATTCGAAGCCCTGGCCGTTGTTCTGGCCCGCGAGCGCCTGCACGAGTTCGGCCTGTTCCGTAACGCCGGCTTCGGTGCCGTGGAATTCGAAGAAGAGGGTGGGTGCTTCGGCGAGCGTGAGGTTCGAATGGCGGTTGATCGAGCGCACGGCGAGCGAGTCGACGAATTCGACGCGCGCGATCGGCACGCCGATCTGGATCGTCTCGATCACGGTGCGCACCGCGTCGCCCATCGTCGGGAACGTGCAGATCGCGGCCGACACGGCTTCGGGCAGTGGATGCAGGCGCAGCGTGATCTCGGTGATCACGCCGAGCGTGCCTTCCGAGCCGACGAACAGGCGCGTGAGGTCGTAGCCGGCCGAGGACTTGCGCGCACGCGAACCCGTTTTCACGACGCGGCCGTCGGCGAGCACGGCGCTCAGCCCGAGCACGTTCTCGCGCATCGTGCCGTAGCGCACCGCGTTGGTGCCCGACGCGCGGGTGGCGGTCATCCCGCCGATGCTGGCGTCGGCGCCCGGATCGATCGGGAAGAACAGGCCGGTGTCGCGCAGCGCGTCGTTGAGCGCCTTGCGCGTGATGCCCGGCTCGACCGTGACGGTCAGGTCTTCCGCGTTGATCGACAGCACGCGGTTCATTTCCGACAGGTCGAGCGACACGCCGCCGCGCACGGCGAGCAGGTGGCCTTCGAGCGACGAGCCGGCGCCGTACGGGATCAGCGGCACGCTGTAGAGCGCGCACAGCGACACGACCTGGCGGATTTCGTCGGCGCTGTGCGCGAACACGACGGCGTCGGGCAGTTGCGGATCGAACGGCGATTCGTCACGGCCGTGATGGGCGCGGACGGCGTCGGCGGTCGACACGCGCTCGCCGAAGGCGGCGCGCAGCGCATCGAGCATCGCGGGCGGGAGCGGGCGGCGCGCGGCGGCCGGCGTGGCGGGATGATTCACGTATGTCTCCTTGGCGGGGCGCGGTTGGCGCTGTTGCGCCGGCCACGCTCCCATGCTTCGCGATCGGCCGGACCCGGCATGTCGCGCCTGCCCGATCCCGCACATCGACCGCTTGTATGACGGATGCCGCAGCGACGCGGCGTCGGCCCATTCTACGCTGCAACGCGTGCTGCGGCCCCCGCCGCGGGCTGCGATAATCGCGTTCCACACAACCGGGCCGCGTCGCGGCCGCACACGGGAGGACATTCGCATGGGCAACCGCTTGAGCAAGATCGCCACGCGTACGGGCGACGATGGCACGACCGGCCTCGGCGACGGCCGCCGCATCGGCAAGGACGACGCGCGGATCGCCGCGATCGGCGACGTCGACGAACTGAACTCGAACCTCGGCGTGCTGCTCGCCGAGCCGCTGCCGGACGACGTGCGCACGGCACTCGTCACGATCCAGCACGACCTGTTCGATCTGGGCGGCGAGCTGTGCATTCCCGGCCATACGGTGCTGGACGACACGCATCTCGCGCGCCTCGACCGGTGGCTGGCCGACTACAACGCGACGCTGCCGCCGCTGAAGGAATTCATCCTGCCGGCCGGCTCGCGCGCGGCATCGCTCGCGCACGTGTGCCGGACCGTGTGTCGCCGCGCGGAGCGCACGATCGTCGCGCTCGGCCGCACCGACACGCTCAATGATGCGCCGCGGCGTTACGTGAACCGATTGTCGGATCTGCTGTTCGTGCTGGCGCGCGTGCTGAACCGCGCGGATGGCGGCTCGGACGTGCTGTGGGAGCGCGGGCGCGTGCGCTGACGCGCGGCGTCCTTTTCCGCACTGCGACAATTTGACCGAGGGGCGTCGATTTTTAAACATGTATCGTATGTGCATGTTTAACGGAGAACGAACATGACCCAGATCACCGCTGACCAGATGGCCCGTGTGAAGGCCACCGCCCCCGTCCTCGCCGAGCACGGCGCGACGATCACGAAGCATTTCTATCAGCGCATGTTCGCGCGTCATCCGGAACTGAAGAACCTGTTCAACCAGACGCACCAGAAGACCGGCAGCCAGCCTGAAACGCTCGCGAAGGCCGTCTACGCGTATGCGGCGAACATCGACAACCTCGGCGCGCTGGGCGGCGCGGTGTCGCGCATCTCGCACAAGCACGCGAGCCTCAATATCCGTCCCGAGCATTACCCGATCGTCGGCGAGAACCTGCTCGCGTCGATCGTCGAGGTGCTCGGCGACGCGGTCGACGCGGCAACGCTCGAAGCATGGCGCGTCGCGTACGGCCAGCTCGCGCAGATCATGATCGGCGCCGAAGCCGATCTGTACGCGAACGCGGCATGGAGCGGCTTCCGCCCGTTCAAGGTCGCGCGCAAGGTGCGTGAAAGCGACGAGGTCACGTCGTTCTACCTGGCGCCCGCCGACGGCGGCAGCGCGCCGACGTTCGAGCCGGGCCAGTACGTCTCGGTGAAGCGTTTCGTCGGCGAGCTGGGCGTCGACCAGCCGCGCCAGTACAGCCTGTCCGACGCGCCGCACGGCAAGTGGCTGCGTATCTCGGTGAAGCGCGAATCGGGCCACGCCGAAGCGGTGCCGGCCGGCAAGGTGTCGACGCTGATGCATGACGGCGTCGAAGAGGGCGCGATCGTCGAAGTGACGGCGCCGATGGGCGACTTCTCGCTGAAGCGCGATGCCGATACGCCGGTCGTGCTGATCTCGGGCGGCGTCGGCATCACGCCGATGATGTCGATGGCGTCGACGCTGGTTGCGGAAGGCAGCAAGCGCGAAGTGCGGTTCGTCCACGCATGCCGTTCGGGCGCGGTGCATGCGTTCCGCGACTGGTTGAACGGTACGGCGCGCGAGCACGCGAACGTCAAGCGCACGGTGCTGTACGAACAGGTCGGCCCGAACGACCGGATCGGCGTCGATCACGACCTGGAAGGGCGCCTGACGCCGGAGCGTGTGAAGCAATACGCGCTGGTGCCGGATGCCGACTACTACATCTGCGGGCCGATCGCGTTCATGAAGGCACAACGCGATGCGCTCGTCGCGCTTGGCGTCGCGCCGGAGCGCGTGAACACCGAAATCTTCGGGTCGGGCGCGATCGAGTGAGGGTGTGATGGCCGGTTTCGGCCGATGCAACGACGCAATGACCAAGCCCGGCGCGAGCCGGGCTTTTTACTTGCGGCGCCGTGTATCGAGCAGCGGCTTCACGGCGCGAGCCCGCGCTCGGCGCTGGCATCGCAATCGGCCGCGATCGATCCGTCACCGGCATTGAACGCTTCGACGGTCGTCGGGATGTTCAGGCCGTCTCGTAGACGGGAAGCCACGGTTCAGTCCGGTGCCGCGTGTCAGTTCCCGCTGCCGCGCGCGACACGCCGCGCCTTCACCGATTCCGCGAGGCCGTCGAGCACCTTCACGCTGTCGTCCCACGCGATGCACGCGTCGGTGATGCTCTGGCCGTAGGTCAGCGGGCAGCCTTCCTTCAGGTCCTGACGGCCCTCGACGAGGTGCGACTCGATCATCACGCCGACGATGCGCTCGTCGCCGGCCGCGACCTGGCGGCCGATGTCGGCGCACACGGGGATCTGGTTCTCGTGCTTCTTCGAGCTGTTCGCGTGGCTCGCGTCGATCATCAGGCGCGCGGCGAGGCCGGCTTTGCCGATGTCCGCGCACGCGGCATTCACGCTTTCCGCGTCGTAGTTCGGCGCCTTGCCGCCGCGCAGGATAACGTGGCAGTCCTCGTTGCCGGCCGTCGACACGATCGCCGAGTGCCCGCCCTTGGTCACCGACAGGAAATGGTGCGGCTGCGATGCGGCCTTGATCGCGTCGACCGCGATCTTCACGTTGCCGTCGGTGCCGTTCTTGAAGCCGACCGGGCACGACAGCCCCGATGCCAGCTCGCGGTGCACCTGCGACTCGGTCGTGCGCGCGCCGATCGCGCCCCACGAGATCAGGTCGGCGATGTACTGCGGGCTGATCATGTCGAGGTATTCGGTCGCGGCCGGCAGCCCCATTTCGTTGATCTGCAGCAGCAGTTCGCGCGCGGTGCGCAGCCCTTCGTTGATCTTGAAGCTGTTGTCCAGGTGCGGATCGTTGATGAGCCCCTTCCAGCCGACCGTCGTGCGCGGCTTCTCGAAGTACACGCGCATCACGATTTCCAGCTCGCCCTTGAACCGGTCGCGCTCCTTCACGAGCCGCCCCGCGTACTCGATCGCCGCCTTCGTATCGTGGATCGAGCACGGCCCGATCACGACGATCAGCCGGTCGTCCATCCCGTGCAGGATGCGGTGCATCGACTGGCGCGCGTTGTAGATCAGCTCGGACGCGGCTTCGGAGCACGCGAATTCGCGGATCAGGTGGGCGGGCGGCGTCAGTTCCTTGAGTTCGCGAATGCGGACGTCGTCGGTATTGTGCGGGGGCATGCTGTTTCTCCTAATTTTCCGGGGCGCCGTTCGGTCAGTGCGCGTGCGGCAGATTCATCAATTCAGGCAATTCAGTGGCGGCGGTCGGGGCTGCGGGACGGCTTGCGGCGGCGACCGGCTGGCGAAGGGCGAAAAAAAACCGCCGGGTTCGCCGGCGGTTTTTTCGGGAATTTCGGTTGCGCTTTACGCGCCATCAACCCTCTCGATCCGCCAGCGGTCTGAGATGCCAAAAAAAGTAAAAATAAAACTTGGCGGACATGACGGAGATTCGGTTCGTCAAAAAAGTTGATTCGGAATTTATACCGCGTCGCCGTGCGACTGGCAACCAGGGACAGTCGAAAATGCGGACAATCCGCGCGTTTTCTTCAAAATGCGCGGATTGTCTGCGCCGCGATGCGGTTATGCCGTATCGCCGGCCGTCATCCTGTCGCTCCGCACGGTCGGCTGGGCGACGCCGATCGGCACGGTCCGTCCTTCCTTGCCGCACACGCCGACGCCCCGGTCGACCGACAGGTCGTTGCCGATCAAGCCCACGCACCTCAGCGATTCCGGGCCGTTGCCGATCAGCGTCGCGCCCTTCTTGGGTCACGCCGGTCGGTCGTCAACACCCGCATGTCGCTATCACTCGGGCACGCCCGGCCCGGACGTCGGTGCTTGCTGGCTTTCCAGATACTTCATTGGCGTCATGCCCACGGCCTGCTTGAACATCGTGATAAAGGCCGTTGCGTCGCTATACCCGAGATCGGCCGAAATACGCTGGACCGAGTGTCCTTCCGACAAGGCCCGCAGTGCTACCACGATGCGCAACTGCCGGCGCCAAAGCCCGAAGCTCATGCCCGTTGCACCGTAGATCCTTCGTGACAGCGTTCTTTCGCTCATCGCGAAGTGGTCAGCCCATTGCTTCACCGTCCGGCGGTCGCTCGGTGAATCGATCAACGCGAGCGCGATTGCCTTCAGCCGTTCGTCTGTCGGGACGGGAAAGAAGGTGCGCTGCACCGGCATACGGCGCAGGTTATCGAGCAGCAGGGTAATGACGAGGTCGCGATTCCGGGCATCGCGACGGTGCGGCTCGACACTCAGTTCTTGTATCAACGCGATGGCAATGGGGGAGAGAGGCATCGTGCATGCTTCGCGCGGAAGCTGCGATACCTTCATATCGATGAACAGAAAATAGCATTCCGCGTCCACCGACACCTGCCCGACGTGCGGCACGCCACCCGGAATCCACAGAGCACTCCCGCTCGGTACGGCCCAGTAGGCGCCAAGAATCCGGCATGCCACAGCGCCGCTGAGCGCAACGACGAGTTGTCCTTCCTCATGCAAATGAGGCGTGCGAGGGTCACCACCCGGTAGTGGCGCAACCACTCGTGCGGCAGTCACAGACGATTCCACGGTGTTGTCTTCGATCATGGCCGCCGCATCCTCCTTCCGGGAATGTCTGGTTTTAACGATCACTTGGCGGACTCGACAGATGGCGGCGTGAGCGCGGGTGCTAGCATCGATTCGAACTTGAACCCATGTCTCGCAAGCCTCGGCCGGCCGAGTCATCACAGGAGTCAGCATGAGCGCCACCCGATCCCCCCAGAGAATGATTCCCGCGTCCGAAGGCTTCCAGGTGAAGCATCCTAACGGAGCGGACATGCTCATCAAGGTATTCGCGGCCGATACCGACGGAGCCTATTCCCTCATGGAAACGACACTCCCGCCGGGAGCGATCGTCCCGCGTCATGTCCATGAGGATGAGGACGAGAACAATCTGATCCTGGAAGGCGAGCTGACCATGCACATCGGCAACACGACCTATGTGGCCGGCCCGGGCGCCTACGTCATTGCCCCGCGAGGCGTCGAGCAGCACTTCGTCAACGCGGGTTCAGGAAACTGCCGGTTCCTGACGACCTTCACGCCCGGGGGCGCAGAGGGTTTTTTCAAGGAAGCCGGTGAACTGATCAAGGCAGCCGCACCGGCGAAACCGGATGCCGGTGCGATTGCCCGGCTCCAGGAAAAGTACAAGTTGCGATACTTTTAAAGATCCTTAACTGCCTGCCGTACCGCCGACCGTCATCCTGTCGATCCGCAAGGTCGGCTGGCCGACACCGACCGGCACGCTCTGGCCTTCCTTGCCGCATACGCCGACGCCCGAGTCGAGCGACATGTCGTTGCCGATCATGCTCACGTACTTCAGCGATTCCGGGCCGCTGCCGATCAGCGTCGCGCCCTTCACCGGGTAGGTGACCTTGCCGTTCTCGATCATGTACGCCTCGGATGCCGAGAACACGAACTTGCCGTTCGTGATGTCGACCTGGCCGCCGCCGAAGTTCACCGCGTACAGGCCGTTCTTCACCGACGCGATGATTTCCTGCGGATCCTTGTCGCCGTTCAGCATGTACGTGTTCGTCATGCGCGGCATCGGCAGCGCCGCGTACGACTCGCGCCGCGCGTTGCCGGTGACCGGCATCTTCATCAGGCGCGCGTTCAGCGTGTCCTGGATGTAGCCCTTCAGGATGCCGTCCTCGATCAGCGTCGTGCACTGCGTCGGATTGCCTTCGTCGTCGATGTTCAGCGAGCCGCGGCGGTTCGGCAGCGTGCCGTCGTCGACGACCGTCACGCCCTTCGCGGCGACCTGCTCGCCGATCCGGCCGGCGAATGCCGACGAACCCTTGCGGTTGAAGTCGCCTTCGAGGCCATGGCCGATCGCCTCGTGCAGCAGCACGCCCGGCCAGCCCGGCCCGAGCACGACCGTCATCGCGCCGGCCGGCGCGGGGCGCGCCTCGAGGTTGACGAGCGCCGCGTGCACGGCATCGTCGACGTAGCGCGACAGCACGTCGTCGGTGAAGTAGCCGTAGTCGAAGCGGCCGCCGCCGCCGCCGGAGCCGATCTCGCGGCGGCCGTTCTGCTCGGCGATCACCGTGACCGACACGCGCACGAGCGGCCGGATGTCGGCCGCGAGCGCGCCGTCGCTGCGCGCGACCAGCACGACGTCGTATTCGCCGGCGAGGCCGGCCATCACCTGCGTGATGCGCGGGTCGCGGCCGCGCGCCATCTGCTCGATGCGCTCGAGCAGCTTGACCTTGGCCGTCGCGTCGAGCGACGCGAGCGGATCGGACGGCAGGTACAGGTCGCGGCCCGAGATGCCCTTCAAGGACGTGGCCGCCTTGATCTTCTGGCGGCCGCCGCCGGCTGCCGCGATCGCTTTGGTGGCCGCGGCCGCCTGCGCGATCGCTTCCGGCGACAGGTCGTCCGAGTACGCGAACGCGGTGCGGTCGCCCGCGACCGCGCGCACGCCGACGCCCTGATCGATGCTGAAGCTGCCCGACTTCACGATGCCTTCCTCGAGGCTCCACGCTTCGCTGCGGGTCGCCTGGAAGTACAGGTCCGCGTAGTCGACGCGATGCGTGAAGATGTCGGCGATCGTGCGCGTGAGCAGGCTCTCGTCGAGGCCGTACGGCGTGAGGAGGATGTCCTTCGCCAGCGCAAGGTTGCGGATGCCGGGTTCGATGATGTTCATGCGGGTATCGGGGTTCTCAAAAAGTTGTCGGGTGCGTTCTGGGCAGATGGGTTGCGCCGGGCGTGATTGCAAGCGCCGCGGCGGTTCGGCGGTTCAGGCCAGCACGCGATGCCGCCACGCGGGCAGGCTCTGGCGCACGTCGGCGATGCGCTGCGGATCGATGACGCCGGTCACGACGCTCGCGCCCTCGTCGCGAACCGCGACGATCTCGCCCCATGGGTCGATCAGCATGCTGTGGCCCCAGGTGCGCCGGCCGTTCTCGTGCTTGCCGCCCTGGGCGGCTGCCAGCACATAGCATTGATTCTCGACGGCCCGCGCGCGCAGCAGCATTTCCCAGTGCGCGCGGCCCGTCGTATACGTAAACGCCGACGGCACGACGATCAGCGCGCAGTCGCCCATCCTGCGGTACAGCTCCGGAAAGCGCAGATCGTAGCAGACCGACAGGCCGACCCGACCGAACGGCGCGTCGAACGCGACGACGGTGTCGCCCGCGCGGATCGTGCGCGCCTCGTCGAACGATTCGTCGCCTTTCTCGAAGTTGAACAGGTGGATCTTGTCGTAGCGGGCCGCTTCGTGGCCGTTCGGATCGAACACGAGCGTGGTGTTCAGCACGCGATCGGGTTCCGGCGCCTTCAGCGGCAACGTGCCGCCGATCACCCAGATGCCGTGTTGCTGCGCGGCCTCTGCGAGAAAGCGCTGGATCGGGCCGTCGCGGTAGGGTTCGGCAAGCGCGAGCTTGTCGGTGTCGCGGTGGCCCATGAAGCAGAAATACTCGGGCAGCAGTACGAGCTGCGCGCCTTCGCCGGCCGCTTCCGCGATCAGGCGGCGCGCCTCGGCGAGATTGCTCGCGACGTCCGGCGTGCTCACCATCTGCAGCGCGGCGACCCGCAAGGGCGTGGCGGAACGGGTGTGATCGGTCATCGCAGGATCGATTGCGTAGTAAATGGGGTGCGGCCCGGCACCATGCGCGGATCAGTGGCTCGTCGCATTGGCCGGCCCGCGGTTCATCTTACCCTGATCGCCTTGCACCCGCTCGATGTGCGGATGCGCCCACGAGCCCGTGATCGAGTAGTCGAGCGCGAACGCGTGCGACAGCGTTTGCGACAGCGCGTAGTTCGCGGCCAGCACGCCGACCCCGAGCAGCGGGTTGATGATCGCGGCCGCGATCGCCGCCGTGCCGGCGCCGATCTTCGGCGCGACGTGCGCGTGCAGGTCTTGCGTCTCCGCGCCCAGGTCGACCGCGCCGCGCACCGTCACGTTCGCCGGCGCCGTCGTCATCGAGAAGTCGTCGGTGCGCGCGATCCCGTTCGAGATCCGGCTGGTGCCCTTGATCTTGTCGAACGGCAGCCCCTTGCCGACCACGTCGCGGAAATTCAGCGTCAGGAAGCGTGCGAGGCTTTGCAGGCTCAGCACGCCGAGCAGTTTCGCGGCGCCCGGATCGACCTTCAGGATCTGGCCGTGCTCGAGGTCGAGCGCGACCTGGCCGCCGAACGTCGGGAAGTCGACCGCGGTCGGGCCGCCGCGCCAGCCGACCTTGCCCGTGATCGTGCCGTGGCCGTCCGCCAGCGTGCGCGGCAGGCCGACGCGGTCGAGCAGCGCGCCCGCATTGCCGATGTCGAGCTTGAAGTCGAACACGCTGCGGCGCGGCGCATCGTTTTCGTCGACGCCGCGGGCCAGCGCGCGGCGCGACGTGCGCCAGTTGCCGGTGGCCGTCAGCTTCGCGGCCGGGTTCGCGAGTTCCAGCTTGTCGAGCTGCCACACGGGCACGCCGTCCTCGTCGATGTTGCGGGCATTGACGACGAGCCGCCCGATGTCGTGATCGCGCGCGACGACCTGGTCGACGATCAGGTCGACCGACGGCATCGGGCGGTCGGTCGGCGTCGGCAGGTTCATCGCGCGGCCGACGAGGTCGTGCTGCGCGCTTTGCGGAATCACGAGCTTCGCGAGCCGCGCGTTCAACACGCCCGCGCCGTTGTGGCCGCCGCCCGGCGCCCACGACAGATAGCCCGATACCTGGTTCGACGCGACGTTCGCCTGCCACAGCTCGTCGACGTGCGACGCGCCGACGATCACGTTCTCCCAGTTGCGCTTGAGCAGCTTCAGCGTGCCGAAGTGGAGCGCGAAGCGCTTGGGCGTGAAGCTCGCGAAGTCGACGCGCGGCGCGCCTTGCGGTTGCGGCGTGCGCGTCGCATCCGGCTGCAGCGTGCGGGCCAGCGCGATCCATGCGTCCGCATCGAGTTCGTCGACGTCGACGGCCGCGCTCACGCCGTCCTGCGGCATGTCGGGCATCCGGTGGATGCCCATCGCGCCGCGCACCGCACGCAACGGCTCGCCGGGCGTCGCGTCGAGCAGGTAGCTCGCGGACACCGGGCCGAGCGTCAGGTCGGCGTGTTCGAGGCGCTTGCCGTCCGTCTGGGCGGCCGGCTGCAGCGTGAAGCGGAACGGCATCGGCGTGCCGGCCGGCTTCGCGAACGGCGCCGGGAAGTTCAGCGCGACGCCCGTCAGGTCGGAATGCGCGGTGACTTCGGGCAGCCGGCCCGGCGCGCCGCGCACGGCGAGCTGGTACGGCGCGTCGCCGACCACGTGCTCGAGCAGCGCCGCGGCCGTGCCGCGCAGGTTCAGGCCGCGCGCGGCGTCGAGCGCGAGCTTGCCGTCGACGTCCACCGCGTACGGGCCATGCGACTGGAAATTGCCGCTCGCCCGCACCGGGCCGCCGAGGAAGCGCCCCGACAGGTCGTGCAGCGACGCGCCGGCCTCGGTGAAGCGCACGCTGCCGCGCAGCGCGGACAGCGGCGGCACGCCGTCGGTCGACAGCGTGTTGCCGCCGAACGCGAGCGCGCCTTCGACGTGCGTATGCGGATGCGGCACGTGCTGCGGAATCGTGATCTTCAGCGCGAGCGCCGCCGGGCCCTGCGCGTCGATGCGCTGGCCGATATGCCTGCTCATCGTGCCGAGCGAGCTGTTGTCCGCGTAGTCGATCAGGTCGGCGAGCGGGCCCTGCGCGTGGCCGTCGATCACGAGCGGCGACTTCGACGGATTGCCGAGATCGTCGATGCGGCCCACGACCTTCGTCAGCACGACCCGCTTGTAGTGCGCACGCGCGATGTCGAAGTGCAGCTTGTTCTGCGCGAGCTCGAACACGCCGTCGATTCCGTCGAGCGCCGGCCAGACGCTCGGCGTGCCGTTCGCGAGCGTGCGCGGCGGGTAGGGCGTCGGCTCGAAGCGCCCGCCGGTAAACGGCGCGACGATGTGGAACACGCCGGCATCCGGCTCGTGTTCGAACGGGAATTTTTCGAGCGGGCCGCGGGCGACGATCGACGCGCCCTTGGTCACCTGGCCGGCCTGCAACGCATGGCCGAGATAGTCGCGCAGGTGCTCGGACATCCCGGTCGGCAGGTAGCGCGGAATGCGCGCCACCGACGCGCGCGCGAAATCCGCGCGCAGGTCGAGCACGCCGCGCCCGTGGCCGGGGTTCGTGTAGGTGCCCGACACCGCGATCTCGGCATCGGGGTTCGACACGAACAGGTCGGGCAGCGTCACGTCGACGCGCGCGTGCTTGTCGCCCGGCGCCGGCGTGATGACCCATTTCGCATTCCCGCGCAGCCGGTCGAAGGTCAGGCGCGGCTCGTCGAATTCGCCGGGCACCGTGACGGCCGCATTGACCGTGTCGAAGTGCGCGGTGCCGCCCTTCTCGTTCGCGTCGATGCGGCCCCACAGGTTCTCGACGCCCGGCCAGCCGGCGCGCGGGTGACCGCGCGGCGACAGCCCCGGCGGCGGCTCCTGCGCGGCGACGCTGATGCCTTGCAGATCGCCGAGGAACCGGTAGCGGACGATCGGCGCGGCGCCCATGCGCCGCTCTTCGTCGGCAAGGTCGGGCCGTGCCGGCTTCGCGCGTTCGACCTCGATGTGGTAGTTCGACACCATCCCGCGCGGGTCGAGCTTGATCAGCTCGTTGCGCAGGCGCGCCGGCAGCGGCAGCCCGCGGATGAACTCGCTGAGGATGCCGAGGTCGACGCGGTCGCCGACCACGCTCAGCAACTGCCCCTGGTCGGCGGCCGGCACGCGGTAGCGGGCGGTGAGGGTCGACAGCGCGAGCGAGCGCGCGAGCGGCGTGCCGTCCGGCAGCGGCGGCTGACCGAGCTCTGCGTTGAAGCGCGTCAGGTGCAGCGTGTAGTCGCGGCCGGTGTTCAGCGCCATGTCCCAGCCGAACCCGACCGTCGGCACGTCGAGGCGCGGCTGGGTCGGCCGCACCCGCAGCGCGACGTCGGCGCCCTGCAGGTCGCCGCCCGCCGAGCGCAGGTGGCCGTCCTGGAAGGTCGCCCAGATCGCGTTGTCGATCCGGCCCGCGTGGACCGTGAGCGGCAGGTCGAGATAGCGGCTGAGCGTCTGCAGGTCGACCGGGCCGGTCGACAGATACGCGTCGCCGGTCCAGTTGGTCGGCTTGCCGATCGGCGCAAGCGCCTTGTGTTTGAAACGCGCACGGAAATCGAGCGGGCCGAGCAGCAGCGTGCCGTTCGCGGGCGCCTGCAGCGCGGCCTTGTGCTCGCGGCCGTGGTTGAGCACCGCGAGGCGGATGCCCGACAGCGCGAGTTCCGGCGCGTCGTGCTGCGCGTCGCGCCAGCGCAGCGTGCCGTTGCGCAGCACGATCGCTTCCTGTTTCAGCAGCCAGGTGCTGAACGTGTCGTTGCCGCCGTGGGTGGTCGGGACGCCGACGCCCGCGATGCTCAGCGAGCCGTCGGCCGCGCGCGCGACGACGAGGTCGGGGTGGTCGACGATCAGGCTCGACAGTGCGGGCGACAGCCGCAGCAGCGACATCCACGACAGCGCGGCCGTCGCGTGCGGCACCGACAGCGCGATCCGGCCGTCACGGCCGCGAATGGTGAGGTTGGCGACTTCGACGCCCGGCTGCATGCCGGACCAGTGCGGAGACAGCTTGCCGATCGAAAGCTGCGCGTGGAGCTTGTCGGACACCGCGCGCTCGATGCGCGGGCGGTATTCGTCGATGCGCGGCAGCAGCACGTAGCGCATCCCGAGGAACACGCCGGACGCGACGAAGTACGTGCCGATCCCGACCGCCAGCGTCACCTTGAACACGCGACGCAGGACCGGGTGATCGTGCTTCGGAGGTCCCGCTTCGGGCGCAGCTACGGCGGATTCCTGACGGTCGGACATGCGGCGGACGGGCGGCGATATGGTAGTTTTGCAGACTGACGTTGAAATGTATCACACGGGTCCGTGCCGGCGGCCGTTGCAGCAGCTCGGCACGGGCTTTCCGGCGCGCGGTTTCGCGGCGGCGCACGTGCGCCGCGCGACACCGCGCCGAGTCCATGGGGCCTGTCGGCGGCGGGGCGCGCGCGCGTTTCCCGGCGCGGCGGGCCTTACCGCCAGGCCCGCTTCTCGATGACCGACGCTTCCGCCCTGATCAGCCCATCCTACTCCCGCTACATCGCCCGCGCGGCTGCCGCGCGTCCCGCGCTGTCCGACCAGATCGCCGCATGGGCCGCCGCGCCGCTCGGCCGCGCGCAGCTCGACGCGCGCCTGACCGAGCTGCTCGTGCCGCCGGCCGGCGCGGCCGCGCCGAGCGACGAGCAACTGAAGCGCGCGCTGCGGCAACTGCGCGTCGAGGTGTTCGGCGCGGTCGCGGAGCGCGACTTGCGCGGGCTGGCGAACGTCGCCGAGGTGACGGGCGCGATGACCGATCTCGCCGAAGTGGCCGTGCAGCGCTCGCTTGCGCTCTTGTCGGCCGAACTCGAGGCGATGTACGGCGAGCCGCGCGGCGCCGACGGCCAGCGCGTGGTGCTCGGCGTGGTCGGGATGGGCAAGCTCGGCGGGCGCGAGCTGAACGTGTCGTCGGACATCGACCTGATCTTCGTCTACGAGGACGACGGCGAGACCACCGGCGGCACGCGCGCGCCGCTGTCCACCCAGGAATATTTCACGCGGCTCGGCCGGCGCCTGATCGGCGTGCTGTCCGAGGTCACGGCCGACGGCTACGTGTTCCGCGTCGACATGCGGCTGCGCCCGAACGGCGATTCGGGGCCGCTCGTCTGCAGCCTCGGGATGCTCGAGGAATATTTCTACGTGCAGGGGCGCGAATGGGAGCGCTACGCGTGGATCAAGGGGCGGCTCGTGTCGGAAGGCGACAGCGACGCCGCGCAGCGGCTGGCGGCGCAGCTCGAGGCGATCGTGAAGCCGTTCGTGTACCGCCGCTACCTCGATTTCGGCGTGATCGGCGCGATCCGTTCGCTGCATCAGCAGATTCGCCAGGAAGCCGCGCGCCGTGCGTCGATGCGGCCCGACAAGGCCGACGACATCAAGCTCGGGCGCGGCGGGATCCGCGAGATCGAGTTCAGCGCGCAGGTGTTCCAGCTGATCCGCGGCGGTCAGGACGCGGAGTTCCGCGTGCGGCCGACGCTCGCGGTGTTGCGCCATGCGCAGGCGCGCGGGCTGATCGGCGAGGACGTGCGCGAGCACCTGACCGACGCGTACAACTTCCTGCGCACGCTCGAGCACCGGCTGCAATACCGCGATGACGCACAGACGCACGCGATGCCGGTCGATCCGGACGAGCGCGCGGCGCTGGCCGCGTCGCTCGGCTTTGCCGACTACGCGGCGCTGATGACGGTGCTGGATGGCCATCGCACGTTCGTCGAGGCGCAGTTCGACCAGATATTCGCGGACAAGGTGAACGGCGGCGGCCCGTGCGCGGCAGGCGACGATACGGCGGCCGCGTGGATCTGGAGCAGCGCGCTCGGCGACGACGGCGAGGACGACACGCTGCTCGCCCGCCTCGGCGCGCTGGGCTTCGCCGATCCGGCCACCGTGCTCGCGCGGCTGCGCGCGATCTGGCAGTCGTCGCGCTACGCGGGCCTGCCGGAAAAGAGCCGGCAGCGCTTCGACAGCGTCGCGCAGCGCGCGCTCGACGCCGCGCCGAACATCGACGCCGCGCGCCGCGACGACACTGTCGTCCGGTTGTTCGACCTGCTCGAGACGGTCAGCCGGCGCGGCGTCTACCTGGCGCTGCTGACCGAATATCCGGCCGCGCTCGACCGCGTGCTGTCGGTGCTCGGCGCGACGCGCTGGGGCGGCGGCTACCTGATCCGCCATCCGCAGCTGCTCGACGAACTGCTCGACGACGAAGCGATCGCGAGCCCGTTCGACTGGCCCGCGTTCAAGGATGCGTTGCGCGCGCGCCTCGCGGCAGCCGACGGCCCCGAGCAGCAGATGGACCTGCTGCGGCACGCGCAGCACGCGGAGGTGTTCCGGATCCTGCTGATCGACCTGGCCGGGCAACTGTCGGTCGAGCATGTCAGCGACCGCCTGTCCGAGCTGGCCGACGCGGTGCTCGACGTGACGATCGAAGTGGTCTGGTCGCAGCTCGCGAAGCGCCATCGCGACGTGCCGAAGTTCGCGGTGATCGCGTACGGCAAGCTCGGCGGCAAGGAGCTCGGCTACGCATCGGATCTCGACCTGATCTTCCTGTACGACGACCCCGACGAGCGCTCGGCGGACGTCTACACGACCTTTACGCGCCGGCTGATCACGTGGCTCACGACGGCGACCGGCGCGGGCGCGCTGTTCGACATCGACCTGCGGCTGCGGCCGAACGGCGAGGCGGGGCTGCTCGTCACCGATCTCGACGCGTTCCGCCGCTACCAGTTGCGCGAGGGCGATGCGGCGAATACCGCGTGGGTGTGGGAGCACCAGGCGCTGACGCGTGCGCGCTACAGCGCGGGCGACGTGCAGATCGGCGCGGATTTCGAGGCGATCCGCCAGCAGGTGCTGACGATGCCGCGCGACGGCGGCGTGCTCGCGAAGGAAATCGTCGACATGCGCGGCAAGGTGTTTGCCGGCCACCCGAACCAGACCGAGCTGTTCGATTTGAAGCACGATCGCGGCGGCATGGTCGACATCGAGTTCATCGTCCAGTACTGGGTGCTGCTGCATGCGTCGAGCGATGCCGAGCTGATCCGCAACACCGGCAACATCGCGCTGCTGCGCGAGGTCGCGCGCTTCGGGCTGATGGGCGAGGACGAGGCCGAGCGCGTCGGCGCGGCGTATCGCAAGTACCGCAAGCTGCAGCACAAGCTGCGGCTCGACGGGATGGAAAAGGCGCGCGTCGATCCGGCCGTGGTGGCCCACGAGCGAGCGGCCGTGACGGCGCTGTGGGAGCGTGTGTTCGGGGCCGTTGAAACGGGCGTTTGAGCTGGGTGTTTGAGTTCGGTGTTTCAGGCGGGCGTTCGAATCGCCGGCGCAGGGCGGCAGCGCGATCGAGCGGCCGCTTTGCGCAAAAAGGGACCGGCGCATGCGCCGTTTTTTTTGCATTCGGCTGAAGGACGCCGATGTCAGGCCGCCAGCATTTCCTTCGCGTGCTTGCGCGTCGTCGCGGTGATTTCGAGGCCGCCGAGCATCCGCGCGACTTCCTCGACGCGGCTTGCCTTGTCGAGCGGGATCACCGACGACACGGTGCCGCCGCGGTCGTCGGCACCCTTCGCCACCTGGAAATGATGGTCGCCGCGCGCGGCGACCTGCGGCAGGTGCGTCACGCACAGCACCTGGCGATCGCGCCCGAGCTGGTGCAGCAGGCGCCCGACCACTTCGGCGACGCCGCCGCCGATCCCCGTGTCGACTTCGTCGAAAATCAGCGTCGGCGTCGGGCTGGCCGCGCTGGCGATCACCGCGAGCGCGAGGCTGATCCGTGCGAGTTCGCCGCCGGACGCGACTTTCGCGAGCGGTCGCAGCGGCACGCCGGGGTGCCCGGCGACGCGGAATTCGACCTGCTCGAGCCCGTGCGGGCCGCCGTCGGCGAGCGGGACGAGCGCGACCTCGAAGCTGCCGCCCGCCATCGACAGTTCCTGCATGCCGGCCGTGACCGCCGTGCCGAGCGCCTTGGCTGCGTGCGTGCGCGCTTTCGACAGTTGTTTCGCGTCGTGGAGATAGGCTTCCCAGGCCTTGGCCTGCGCGGCTTCGAGCGCGCCGAGATCGGCGGCCGCGTCGAGCGCGGCGAGCTGCGCGCGGCGTGCCGCGTGTTCCTCGTGCAGCGTGTCGGGCGGCAGCCGGAACTTGCGGGCGGTCGAGTGCAGCGCGTCGAGGCGTGCTTCGACCTGCGCGAGCCGGGCCGGGTCGAGATCGAGGCGCTGCGCATAGTGCGACAGCGAATAGACGGCTTCCTGCAGCTGGATCTCGGCCGGTTCGAGCGACGCGAGCGCATCGCCGAGCCCCGTATCGTAGTCGGCGAGGCTGCGCAGCTTCGACACGATCGCGCCGAGCTGCGGCAGCATCGCGTCGTCGGCTTCCGACAGCGCATTGAGCGCGCCCAGCACGCCGGCGATCAGGTTCGCCGAATGCGACAGCCGCTTGTGCTCGCTGCCGACTTCGTCCCATTCGCCCGGTTGCGGCGCGAGCTTGTCGAGTTCGGCGAGCTGCCACGCGAGCTTTTCGCGTTCGAGCTGCAATTCGCGCTCGTGCGCCTTCGCCGCGTCGATCGCCTGCGTCGCGTCGCGCCATACGCGCCACGCGCGGGCGACGTTCGCGGCATCGGCGACGAGCCCCGCGTGCGTGTCGAACAGTTCGCGCTGCGCGTCGGGGCGCATCAGCAACTGGTGCGCATGCTGGCCGTGGATGTCGACCAGCATCTCGCCGAGCTCGCGCAGCTGCGCGAGCGTCGCGCTGGTGCCGTTGATGAACGCGCGCGAGCGGCCGTTCGCGTCGATCACGCGGCGCAGCATCACGGTGTCCTCGGCGTCGAACGCGTGTTCGTCGAGCCAGCGCGCGACACGGTCGTGCGGCGTGAATTCGGCGGTGATGTCGGCGCGGCCGCAGCCGGCGCGCACGACGCTCGCGTCGGCGCGTTCGCCGAGCGCCAGCGCAAGGGCGTCGATCAGGATCGATTTGCCGGCGCCGGTTTCGCCGGAAAAGACGGTAAAGCCGCTGTCGAATTCGAGATCGAGCGCGGCGACGATGACGAAGTCGCGAATCGAGAGGTGGCGGAGCATGGTGTCGGGCGTGGGTGCGTCAGGACGCCTGGTCGTCTTCGTTCGATGCGTGTTCGTTCCAGTGCAGCTTCTTGCGCAGCGTCGCGTAATAGCTGTAGCCGATCGGGTGCAGGAACGGCACCGTGTGCTTCGAACGGCGCACCTCGATCGTATCGTTTAGCTCAAGCGACGTGAACGACTGCATGTCGAAGTTCACGTTGACGTCGCGGCCGCCGACGATCTGGATCGCGATCTTCGAATCGTCGGGCAGCACGATCGGCCGGTTCGACAGCGCGTGCGGCGCGATCGGCACGAGCACGATGCCCGCGAGCTGCGGATGGAGGATCGGGCCGGCCGACGACAGCGCGTAGGCGGTCGAGCCGGTGGGCGTCGCGACGATCAGGCCGTCCGAACGCTGGTTGTACATGAAGCGGCCGTCGACCGACGCGCGCAGCTCGACCATCCCGGAGAAGCCGCTGCGGTTCACGACGACGTCGTTGAATGCGAGCGCGTGGTAGATCGGTTCGCCGTCGCGCATGATCCGCGCCTCGAGCAGCGAGCGCTCCTCGCGCTCGAACTTGCCCGACAGGATCACCGGGACGCGCGCCTGCATGTCGGCCGCCGCGATGTCGGTGATGAAGCCGAGCCGCCCGTGGTTGATCCCGATCAACGGTGTCTTGTACGGCGCGAGCTGGCGGCCGATGCCGAGCATCGTGCCGTCGCCGCCCAGCACGACCGCCACGTCGGCGCGCGCCCCGATTTCGGCCGGGGTGAGCGCCGGATAGCCGGAGATGCCGATTTCGCGCGCGGTTTCGCCTTCGAAGACAACCTCGAAGCCCAGCTTCGCGATGCAGCCAGCCAGCGTGGCGAGCGGCTCGGCGATGCCGGGCGTGTTGCTCCGGCCGACGAGCGCGACAGTGTTGAACTGATTACCGGTTTTCATGCCGGCATTACACCATAGCTCGTTGACGAAAAGAATCGGTTGTGCGCCGGCGGGGCCGGATCCGGCCAGCCCGCTCGACGCAGGCCGCGGCCACTCGCCGTGCTCGCGCCGTTGCGCTAGAATTTTCCACCATGCTAGATCCTCGCGCACGAACCCTCCTGAAAACCCTGATCGAACGGTATATCGCCGACGGTCAGCCGGTCGGCTCGCGCACGTTGTCCCGTTATTCCGGGCTCGAGCTGAGCCCGGCAACGATCCGCAACGTGATGTCCGACCTGGAGGAGCTCGGCCTCGTGTCGAGCCCGCACACGTCGGCCGGCCGCGTGCCGACGCCGCGCGGCTACCGGCTGTTCGTCGACACGATGCTGACGGTCGAGGCGCCGATCGACGCCGAGGCCGTCGCCCGCCAGGTGCAGAACACGCTGCAGGCCGGCGAGCCGCAGCAGCGGGTGGTGGCGGCCGCCGCGAGCGTGCTGTCGAACCTGTCGCAGTTCGCGGGCGTCGTGCTGACGCCGCGCCGCAGCCACGTGTTCAAGCAGATCGAGTTCATGCGCCTGTCCGACAAGCGCATCCTGCTGATCATCGTCACCCCCGAGGGCGACGTGCAGAACCGGATGCTGGCGACGCCGCGCGACTATTCGCCGTCGCAGCTCACCGAGGCGTCGAACTACATCAACGCGCACTTTGCCGGCCTGTCGTTCGACGAGGTGCGCCGCCGGTTGCGCGACGAGATCGACCAGCTGCGCGGCGACATGACCACGCTGATGCATGCGGCCGTGACGGCCAGCACCGAGGTGCCCGATACCGAGGACACCGTGCTCATTTCCGGCGAGCGCAACCTGCTCGAAGTGGCGGATCTTTCGTCCGACATGGCGCGGCTGCGCAAGCTGTTCGACGTTTTCGACCAAAAGACGGGCCTCCTGCAACTGCTCGACGTGTCGAGCCACGCCCAGGGCGTGCAGATCTTCATCGGCGGCGAATCGACGCTCGTGCCGATCGAGGAGATGAGCGTCGTTACCGCGCCTTACGAGGTGAACGGCCAGATCGTCGGCACACTCGGCGTGATCGGGCCGACCCGCATGGCGTACAACCGCGTGATCCCGATCGTCGACATCACCGCGCGCCTGCTGTCGCTCACGCTGAGCCAGCAGTAACCGGCGCCGATACCGTCCCGCCATCGTGCCGCGGCGCCGTGCGCGCCGCCAGTCGGCCGAACGGCCAGCCGACCGGAGCGAGGCGGCCCGCTATAATTGAGGGCCGTCCGACTGCGTGCCCCGAGCACGTTCCTGCCCATGCGTTTCGATCTTGAGCCGCCTTCGAGCACCGCGGCCGCCCATCGCATCGGCGTGCTGCTGATCAACCTCGGCACGCCTGACGCCCCGACCCCGCGCGCGGTGCGGCGCTACCTGGCCGAATTCCTGTCGGATCCGCGTGTCGTCGAAATCCCGCAGGCCGTCTGGCAGGTGCTGCTGCGCACGCTGATCCTGCCGCTGCGCGGGCGCGCGTCCGCGAAGAAATACGCGGCCGTCTGGATGCCCGAAGGCTCGCCGCTGCGCGTGTACACCGAGCGCCAGACCGAGGGCGTGCGGCACCTGCTCGCATCGAACGACTACCAGGTGAAGGTCGACTACGCGATGCGCTACGGCAGCCCGAACATTGCGCAGGCGCTCGCGCAGTTCAAGCGTGCGGGCGTCGAGCGCGTGCTGCTGATGCCGATGTATCCGCAATACTCGGCGTCCACCACCGCGACGGCGTTCGATGCCGCGTTCGTGGCGCTCGCGCGGATGCGCAACCAGCCGGAAGTGCGCACGGTGCGGCATTACGCCGACCATCCGGCCTATATCCACGCACTTGCCGAGCAGGTGCGGCAGTATTGGGCGCAGCACGGGCGGCCCGACTTCGCGGCCGGCGACAAGCTCGTGCTGAGCTTTCACGGCGTGCCGAAGCGCACGCTCGACCTCGGCGACCCGTATCACGACCAATGCCAGCAGACGGGCGCGCTGCTGATGGCCGCGCTCGGGCTGTCGACGCTCGAATGCCGCGTGACCTTCCAGTCGCGCTTCGGCAAGGCCGAATGGCTGCAGCCGTACACGGCGCCGACGCTGCGCGAGCTGGGCGAGGCCGGCGTGCGGCGGGTCGATGTGTTCTGTCCCGGTTTCACGGCCGATTGCCTGGAGACGATCGAGGAGATCGGCATGGAAGTGCGCGACGAATTCATCGCGGGCGGCGGCCACGCGTTTCACCGGATTCCGTGCCTGAACGGCGCGCCCGCGTGGATCGACGCAATCGGCGAGATCGTCGCCGAGAACCTGCAGGGCTGGCCCGTGAAGGCGGCGCAACCCGAGGCGGTGAACTGAAACGATGGCCCGGCCGCGGCTCGCATGGCGTTTGCTACGTCGTGAGCGGGCGGCTAGGCGGAGGCTGACATGAATTACAGGATTTCGACGGAACCCGGCGCGAAGCTGCGCATCGACAAATGGCTATGGTCGGCCCGTTTCTTCAAGACCCGCTCGCTCGCGTCCGACGCGGTCGACAAGGGGCACGTGAAGATCGGCGGGGCGTCGGTGAAGCCGGCGAAGGAGGTGCGCGTGGGCGACGAGGTCGAGATTGCGATCGACGGCATCGTCTGGCACATTGCGGTGCTCGGCATCTGCGACGTGCGCGGGCCGGCCAGCGTCGCGCAGACGCTTTACGAGGAAACGGAAGCGGGGCGCACCGCGCGGCTTGCCGAACTCGAGCGGCGCCGCACGTATCGGGAGCCGGCTGCGGAACTGCACGGCCGGCCGACCAAGCGCGATCGACGCATCATCGACAGATTTTCGGGTGAGCGCTGAACATGTGATCGAACGTCGCGAGCGCACTGCCGTACTCGGTCGGCGGTCGGTGACGGCCCCGGACAGGCAGATGGTGGTGGTGCCGGCAATCAGTACCAGCGCGACCACCGATATGGCAAAGGTCAGTTTCACGGTACTCGCCTCGAGAAGACAGTGACTACGGCGCCAGATGGATGTCAGGCGGCGCTCAGCTAGGGGTAAACACGCTTTTTCGACGCCTGAGTGCAGTGTAGTGCAGCCCTCTGTGCCCAGCTAGTACTCGCTGGGTAAGGGTTGTTACAGGCCGTTTCGCCCGGTTTGGCGGCAAATGCGTGCAATCTGGCGAGGTGTCGCGTGGTTGTTTCGCGGCGGTGGCGAATGTCGGCGAATAACCCTCTTGAAATCGCAGTTTTCGCCTCTATCTGCACCAGCAATGTGCGGTGCCGTCGGCATACGGTCCGGCGGTTGCCGATTTGGCATCAACCTCTAATCGACTTTCAGCGACATGGAAAATACGCAAGAGAACCCGGCTACCCAATCGGCCGAAGATATCGGCAGCGAGAAGCAGGCGGCGCAAGGCGCTGCGCCCGCCGCCGAAGCAGCCGACGCGGCGCTCGCGGAGGCTCAAGCCAAGGTCGCCGAGCTGCAGGAGAGCTTCCTCCGGGCGAAGGCCGAAACCGAGAACGTGCGCCGTCGCGCGCAGGACGACGTCTCGAAGGCACACAAGTTTGCGATCGAGAGCTTCGCCGAGCACCTGCTGCCCGTGCTGGACAGCCTCGAAGCGGCGGTCAGCGACACGTCCGGCGACATCGCGAAGGTGCGCGAAGGCGTCGAGCTGACGCTGCGCCAGCTGACGAGCGCGCTCGAGAAGGGCCGCGTCGTCGCGATCAACCCGGTCGGCGAGAAGTTCGATCCGCACCAGCACCAGGCAATCTCGATGGTGCCGGCCGAGCAGGAGCCAAACACGGTCGTCGCCGTGCTGCAAAAGGGCTACATGATCGCCGACCGCGTGCTGCGCCCGGCGCTCGTCACCGTCGCGCAGCCGAAGTAAGGCTGCCGCGATGATCCCCGCCGGCGTCGATCCGGCCGCGTTCGAAGCGTTCGACATGCAGGCGCTGGCCGCCGACACGTTCGACGCGGCGATCGGCGGCGCCGCCGATGCGCTCGTCGTGGTGTTTTTCTGGGGCGTCGACTGCTTCAACTGCGAGATCGCGAAGAAGGCGATGCTCGCGCAGTCCGACGCGATCCGCGCGCTGGACCTGAAGTGGTTCCATTGCAACGTGTACGAACACCATGAGCTGGGGCGCCGCTTCGGCCTGCACGGCGTGCCGACGTGGTTCTTCTTTCACCGCGGCAAGCGCCTCGGGCGCGCGACCGGCTGGCATGGCGTCGCGCAGTTCCAGGCGGCGGTATCGGCGGCGCGCGCGAAGGTTGCCGCGGCGGCGGGCGAGCCGCTCGATCCGGCTCCCGGCGGCGATTGAAAAAATTTAATACCTGCATCGCCCGGCGGGTCTTGAAAACGGATCGGCCGGACGCATTTCGGGAACAGAGTTGAATTCTGGCGCGCGAAACTGCCTGAAAAAGTGGCGTTTCGCGCAGCAAACAAGCATTTCTGGAGATTAGGAAAAATGGGAAAGATCATCGGTATTGACCTCGGCACCACGAACTCGTGCGTCGCCATCATGGAAGGCAACCAGGTCAAGGTCATCGAGAACTCGGAAGGCGCGCGCACCACGCCGTCGATCATCGCCTACATGGACGACAACGAAGTCCTCGTCGGCGCGCCGGCCAAGCGTCAGTCGGTGACCAACCCGAAGAACACGCTGTTCGCGGTGAAGCGCCTGATCGGCCGTCGCTTCGAAGAGAAGGAAGTCCAGAAGGACATCGGCCTGATGCCGTATTCGATCATCAAGGCCGACAACGGCGACGCCTGGGTCGAAGCGCACGGCGAAAAGCTCGCGCCGCCGCAGGTATCGGCTGAAGTGCTGCGCAAGATGAAGAAGACGGCCGAAGACTACCTCGGCGAGCCGGTCACGGAAGCCGTGATCACGGTGCCGGCGTACTTCAACGACAGCCAGCGTCAGGCGACCAAGGACGCCGGCCGCATCGCGGGCCTCGAAGTCAAGCGGATCATCAACGAGCCGACGGCAGCCGCGCTCGCGTTCGGCCTCGACAAGGCCGAGAAGGGCGACCGCAAGATCGCCGTGTATGACCTCGGCGGCGGTACGTTCGACGTGTCGATCATCGAGATCGCGGACGTCGACGGCGAAATGCAGTTCGAAGTGCTGTCGACCAACGGCGACACGTTCCTCGGCGGCGAAGACTTCGACCAGCGCATCATCGATTACATCATCGGCGAGTTCAAGAAGGAGCAGGGCGTCGACCTGTCGAAGGACGTGCTCGCGCTGCAGCGCCTGAAGGAAGCCGCTGAAAAGGCGAAGATCGAGCTGTCGTCGGGCCAGCAGACCGAAATCAACCTGCCGTACATCACGGCGGACGCGTCGGGCCCGAAGCACTTGAACCTGAAGATCACCCGCGCGAAGCTGGAAGCGCTGGTGGAAGACCTCGTCGAGCGCACGATCGAACCGTGCCGCATCGCGATCAAGGACGCAGGCGTCAAGGTGTCGGACATCGACGACGTGATCCTGGTCGGCGGCCAGACGCGCATGCCGAAGGTCATGGAGAAGGTGAAGGAGTTCTTCGGCAAGGATCCGCGCCGTGACGTGAACCCGGACGAAGCCGTCGCAGTCGGCGCGGCGATCCAGGGCCAGGTGCTGTCGGGCGACCGCAAGGACGTGCTGCTGCTCGACGTGACCCCGCTGTCGCTCGGTATCGAGACGCTCGGCGGCGTGATGACGAAGATGATCAACAAGAACACGACGATCCCGACGAAGCACGCGCAGGTGTACTCGACGGCCGACGACAACCAGGGCGCCGTGACGATCAAGGTGTTCCAGGGCGAACGCGAAATGGCAGCGGGCAACAAGCTGCTCGGCGAGTTCAACCTCGAGGGCATCCCGCCGGCACCGCGCGGCGTGCCGCAGATCGAAGTGACCTTCGACATCGACGCGAACGGCATCCTGCACGTCGGCGCGAAGGACAAGGCGACCGGCAAGGAAAACAAGATCACGATCAAGGCGAACTCGGGCCTGTCCGAGGCTGAAATCGACCAGATGATCAAGGACGCGGAAGCGAACGCAGCGGAAGACCACAAGCTGCGCGAGCTGGCCGATTCGCGCAACCAGGGCGACGCGCTGGTCCACAGCACGAAGAAGGCGCTGACCGAGTACGGCGACAAGCTGGACGCGGGCGAGAAGGAAGCGATCGAAGCGTCGCTGAAGTCGCTCGAAGAAGTGCTGAAGGACTCGTCGGCCGACAAGGCGGCGATCGACGCGAAGGTCGAGGAGCTCGGCAAGGTGTCGCAGAAGCTCGGCGAAAAGATGTACGCCGACATGCAGGCCCAGCAGGCGGGTGCAGCCGGCGCGGCCGGTGCAGCGGAAGGCGCGGCCCACGCGGGTGGTGCGCAGCAGGCTGCGGACGACGTCGTCGACGCCGAGTTCAAGGAAGTGAAGAAGGACTAAGCCGGGTTGCCATGGCACCGCACGCCGCGCGCGAGACGCGCGCGGCGCGGCTGAACAGCGGTCTGTCTTTCCTTCCGGATGGCCGGATCGACTCCACGCCTGGCGGGCTTCGCGGCCCTCCGGGCACATTTGTTTTTTGGCGGGTGCTGCGCGAGCCGTCCGCGGACGGCGCAGCGCCAGACGAGTCGAGAGACTTTACTGCGGGCGAAAGGAGCCGCCGCGTGCGTGACGCGCGACGGCACAGTGAATCGATATGGCGAAACGGGATTACTACGAGGTTCTGGGCGTCGCAAAGAATGCGAGCGACGACGAAATCAAGAAGGCATATCGCAAGCTTGCGATGAAGTATCACCCTGACCGCAATCCGGACAGCAAGGATGCGGAAGAGCATTTCAAGGAGGCGAAGGAAGCCTATGAAATGCTGTCGGATGGTCAGAAGCGGGCCGCGTACGACCAGTACGGTCACGCGGGCGTCGATCCGAACATGGGCGGTGCAGGCGGGCAAGGCTTCGGCGGCTTCGCGGATGCGTTCGGCGACATCTTCGGCGACATCTTCGGCCAGGCTGCGGGCGGCGCAGCGCGCGGCGGCCGCGGCGGCCCGCAGGTGTATCGCGGCGCCGACCTGCGCTACAGCATGGAGATCACGCTCGAGCAGGCCGCGCACGGCTACGACACGCAGATCCGCGTGCCGAGCTGGGTATCGTGCGACGTCTGTCACGGGTCGGGTGCGAAGCCCGGCACGAAGCCGGAAACCTGCCCGACCTGTCACGGCCAGGGCACGGTGCGCATGTCGCAGGGCTTCTTCAGCATCCAGCAGACGTGCCCGAAGTGTCACGGCACCGGCACCTACATCCCGGAACCGTGCGTGCACTGCCACGGCTCGGGCAAGGTGAAGGAAACCAAGACGCTCGAAGTGAAGATCCCGGCCGGCATCGACGACGGGATGCGGATCCGCTCGGCCGGCAACGGCGAGCCGGGCATCAACGGCGGGCCGCCGGGCGACCTGTACGTCGAGATCCACATCAAGCCGCACTCGGTGTTCGAGCGCGACGGCGACGATCTGCACTGCCAGATGCCGATTCCGTTCACGACCGCCGCGCTTGGCGGCGAGATCGAGGTGCCGACGCTGGCCGGCCGTGCGACGTTCCCGGTGCCGGAAGGCACGCAGTCGGGCAAGACGTTCCGTCTGCGCGGCAAGGGGATCAAGGGTCTGCGTTCGAGCATCGCGGGCGATCTGTACGTGCATGTGCAGGTCGAGACGCCCGTGAAGCTGACCGACCAGCAGCGCGATCTGCTCAAGCAGTTCGAGAAGTCGCTGGCCGAGGGCGGTGCGCGTCACAGCCCGCAGAGCAAGAGCTGGTTCGACCGGGTGAAGAGCTTCTTCGAGTAATGGCATGACTGAAGGCAACGAGAGCGCGTCGTTCGCGCTCTTGGACGATTGCGACTCGACCGCGTCCGCGCGGTCGAGTCGTTTGTATTCCGGTTTCGTGCGCGAACGCGTGTGCACGGATCCGGCACGGCTCGATGAAATCGATGCGGCGGTGGCGCAGGACGTGCGCGACGGGCTGCATGCGGTCGTCGTCGGCGATTACGAATTCGGACGCAATCTGGAAAGAGCGCAGCCGGGCGATGCCCCGCTGCGCTTTTTGCTGTATGCGCGCTGCGAGCGCTTGTCCCGGGACGAAGTCGACGTATGGCTCGCGCGGCAGGACGGCGGCGGTGCGCCGTCGATCGCGGGTGTCGCGCATGTCGCGAAGAGCGTGTCGCGCGACGCGTTCGACGCGGCGATCGCCGCGGTGCACGACGCACTGCGCGCGGGCGATTCGTATCAGGTCAACTACACGTACCGACTGAATTTCGACGTGTTCGGCACGCCGCTCGCACTGTATCGGCGGCTGCGCGCGCGCCAGCCGGTGCGATACGGCGCGCTGATCGCGCTGCCCGACGGCGCATGGGTCGTGTCGTGCTCGCCGGAGCTGTTCGTCGAGAAGCATGGCGACGTGCTGCGCGCACGGCCGATGAAGGGCACCGCGCCGCGCTCGGCCGATCCGCGCGAGGATGCGGCGGCCGCCGCGTTTCTCGCGAGCGATCCGAAGAACCGCGCGGAAAACGTGATGATCGTCGATCTGCTGCGCAACGACGTGTCGCGGATCGCGCGCACGGGCACGGTCAAGGTGCCCGCGCTGTTCTCGGTCGAGCCGTATGCGTCGGTGTGGCAGATGACGTCGACGGTCGAGGCCGGCTGGCGTGACTGCACGACGTTCGCGCAGATGCTGCGCGCGCTGTTCCCGTGCGGGTCGATCACCGGCGCGCCGAAACACAAGACGATGGAACTGATCGATGCGATCGAGTCGACGCCGCGCGGGCTCTATACAGGCGCGATCGGCTGGCTCGATGCGCCGAAGGACGGTGCGACGGCAGGCCACGCAGCGCTTGGCGATGCGATCGGCTGCGGCGATTTCTGCCTGTCGGTCGCGATCCGGACGCTGACGCTCGAAGCGGCCGCCGTCGATGCGGCCGCAACGATCGGCACGCGCGATGCGGCAACGGCTGCTACCGGCCGGCGGCGCGGCACGATGGGCGTTGGCGCGGGCATCGTGCTCGACAGCGTCGCCGCCGACGAATATGCGGAGTGCGAATTGAAGGCCCGATTCCTGACCGATGCCGATCCCGGCTTCCAGTTGTTCGAAACGACCGCCGCAACGCGCGCGCACGGCATCCGGTATCTCGACCGGCATCTCGCGCGGCTGCAACGCAGCGCGGACGCGTTCGGCTTTCGCTTCGACATCGAGGCGTTGCGCCGCGAGATCGACGCACGCTGCGCGGCGCTCGACGGCGACGGCCCGTACCGGATGAAGCTCGCGCTCGCAAAGGACGGCACGGTCGAGATCATCGCCGCGCCGTTGAAGCCGCTGCCGGCGGGGCCGGTCGGCGTGATGCTCGCGTCGGCGCACGGCTTCGCGCCGACCCGCACCGACGACGCGCTGCTGCTGCACAAGACGACGCGCCGTGCCGAATACGACCGCGCATGGCAGGCGGCCGAAGCGCTCGGCGGCTTCGACATGCTGTTCGAGAACGAGCGCGGCGAGGTGACGGAAGGCGGGCGCTCGAACCTGTTCGTGAAGCTCGCCGGCCAGTGGCTCACGCCGCCGCTGGCAAGCGGCGTGCTGCCGGGCGTGATGCGTGGCGTGCTGCTCGACGATCCGGCAGTAGGCGCAAAAGAGCGTGCGCTGACGCTCGACGACGTGCTGAATGCGGATGAGTTGATGATCTGCAATGCGTTGCGCGGGCCGATGGCAGCGCGGCTGATTCACGGCAGCGCAACGGCCTGAACGCGGATTACTTCCGCGGCGTACATTCCCAGCTTTGTACGATCGCGTGCCCACGTCTGTAGCGCGCGACGCAAGTCTGTGCGTGTTTGCCCAGTGGCCGCGCGATCACGACGCTCGTATTGCCGTAGTCACACGAGATCCAATAGTCTTCACGGCTTTCGGCGAGCGACCAGATGTAGATGTCGCTCTTGGACTCGGCACGCGAGCGGTTCGGCACCAGCGACGTCATTCGGTCCGGCGGCCCTGACCAGAAGGTGACGCTGGCAAGCGGATAGGTGCTTTGCGTGTTGAAGGTTTTCCAGCCGTCGGGCGGTTGGCCGTCGATCTGCTGGGTAACGGCAACGCGGGCGGGGCAGTCGGCGGGCGCAGCCGACGCGGGGAGTGCGGCGAGAAGACTGTACGCGAGCGCGGCTAGGGCGAGCAGTCGAGACGGTGTTTGACGGATGCGCGGCATCATTTCACGACCGAAAATGCGTCGGCGTTATTGCTCGGATCGATGTAACGGCCATTTTTGTCCTTGCCTTTGAACGGAATGCATCTTCTCTGAATGGCCTTGAACGAGCGCCAGAGTTCAACGACGTGGATGCCATGCACATCCTGGCCCAGATAGGGAGCAGCGTGGAATGGATGCGAGGGCACGGCACGTTATCAGCCAGCGAGCTGGGGCACGAACGGGTGCAAATTACGGCGGTATATCTCGGTCGCTAGCAGGAAGGGGCTCGACGTCAATGGAGTCCACTTGTTCGGCGACTCTAACTGCTGTGCGGAGGTCGCTTTCGAGAGCCGCTCCGTGCTTATCGTAGAACTGCTGCGTTGTATAGATCGTCAATGTGGCGGCAACTGGATAGCCGTGGTCTTGCCAGGTAACCGGCACTGAGTACGGTCCGATCCTCGTTCCTGCTAGGGCGGGAATAGCGTCCGTGGATATGCGTGTCCCTTCCGGTGCGCCCGTGATAGTAAAGGTTGCCAGTACGAAGCGCTCAAGCGTCGGCTTATTGCGGAAAAGAGGGAGCAGATCCTCTTTGAATCCGATGGAGCCGTCCGCGAATGCCGGCAACGGGAGGATCTTGCCGCTCATCGTGTCACCTCTCATCATCGTCCAGGCCAATACGAGGCCAGTTATGGCAACCATCAGGATTAGCGACAACTTTCTGGTTGTCATGGTTGCCTCCTCGGCTTGAAGACACGTAGCCCCATGGGCAATCCGTCCGTTTTTTCCAGCCGGGCGCATCCAGCTTGGCTTGGTGGTCAGCTTTGGATTGAAGTTGCTGGAACCGCCGCTCATCTTCGTCCTTGGGTAGGCGGGAGCTAATATCCCGACTTGCATAGATGATTTCCCCGCTTGCTCCGTCGCGCTCTATTGAAACAAAGAAGCGTTTCCCGTCCAGCAAGGTATAGAACTGGTAATAGTCTACGGGAGCGCCTGGTGCATGCACTCCCCGCTGGAAACCACTGCTGAAATAGACAATCTGAGGCCGTGGATCAAAGTCCGCCTCAACGCCAATACTCTCTACCGATATGGGAACAGCCGGCTGAAAATTGCCACTTAACTTATGTGTAAGTGCCATATAGATTCTGACGCGGAGATACTGCACTTCTTCATCAGGGAACGGCTGCGGGGAGGTTCGCTTCATGATAATTTGAGAATATTCCAAGCCTGGGTACAAGGCCTGATCATCATTGGGGAAGCGCTGATAGGTCCCGTTATGGAACCAGGGGCTTGCATCAAACAACGGCTCGTCAAAAGACGCCCGCATCATGATCCTCTCGTCCATATCTTTGCCTCGATTCCACGGCCATCCTTCAACAACTGCGATAGCTCCCGCCACGAACAGAAAGAGCCAGACATAGCGGCGTGCTGGTTTTGATAATTTCATTCACGCTCCGTCGGGCTAGATGCCGTTACCGCCATGGGTAACCCTTCCGGCGTTTTTGAAGCAGCATGTCAAACAAGGCTTTCGGCGGCCTATCGAACATGACGCCATGTCACATCCTGTCCATTGACCTGCGGGAATGGATAGTTATAGGCGAACGTCTGTTGGCCCACGGGCAATTCGAGGCATTCCCAGATGCCGGGCCAGGGGCAGAGTTCACCTGAACGTTTTTTCCAGCCGGGCGCATCCAGCTTGGCTTGGTAGTCGGCTTTGGATTGAAGTTTTTGGAACCGCCGCTCTTCTTCGTCCTTGGGAATGCTGCGGCTATGTCCTCTATTGGTAGAGATTATTTCCCCGGTCTCCCCGTCTCGCACGATAGTAACGAAGAAACGGTCACCATCTAATAATACATAGAATTCATAGTAGTCGAATGCAACTCCAGGGGCGGCGAACCCCGGACGAAAGCCACTGTTGATATAGACAACCTGCGAGCGAGGATCATAGTCGGAGCCCGGTCCAAGGCTCTCTACAGATTTAGGAACCTGCGGGCTAAAATTGGCCCCGAGAGGGTCCGTTAGAGCCATATATATTCTCAATCGTAGTGAGCGAACCGCATCATCTGTGAATGGTTGCGGTGACGTGCGAATCATTATGATTTGGGAATACTTCAACCCAGGAAACAACTGCTGATCGTCATTTGGAACACGCTGATATTTCCCGTCGGCGAACCACGGGCTTGCATCAAAAAGCGGCTCGTCGAAAGAAGCCCGCATCAATATTTTCTCGTCCATACCTTGCCCTCGATCCCACGACAACCCTGTTCCGACTGCAATAACCGCCGTCACAAACAAGAAGATGCATGCATAACGGCGTGATGTTTTTGATAATCTCATTCGCACACCGTCGGGCTGAATGACATCAACCCCATAGGCAAGCCTTCCGGCGTTTTTCCTGAGCTGACCGGCCGAACAGCACCATACTCATCGAGTGGAACGCTGAGCTTTTGTTTATAGAGTTCCCGCAGCTCCATCTGCCGCGCCAGTTTTTCTTCCTCATCCGAATATGGTTTAACTGGCGGTTCGGGCGGAGGCTCATCAGGTACCGACGTGGTACGGGCATTGTCCGCAGCCTTGAGGCGATGACGATAGTCTTCGAGGCGCCGGAGATAGCCTCGACCTTGATGATCGAGATCGGTCCCCTCGCGCGGATACTCGTGATTGAAGCGCGGATTCTTGAACGTGTAGTCGCGCTGCACTTGGCGCGCGGTGCGCACATTCTCGGTGTAGGCGAAGGTATGCAGGCTGGGCTGCGGCTGATCACCACCCGGCGTCGGGTTGTACAGCACCGGCTCGCCCGTCTGCCGCTCCAGGATGAACAAGCGGTCGCT
>NZ_JAPVQY010000060.1 GCF_027257875.1 Burkholderia sp. IMCC1007 | reverse complement strand
CACGGCCGAGTAACGCGTGCGCCGGAAGCCGGTGTCCCCCTGCTCGAACGACGACACCGTGCCATGCACGTAGCGCACCGGCCGCGCGCCTTGCCAGATCGTCAGCAGGCCGTTGTGGTCGAGCACCCGTCCGAAGTCGATCGCGGCGTTACGGCTGGCCAGTTCGACCTGCAACAGGAAGGTCTCGGACAACCCCTCACGCAACGTGAACTCGACGACCTCGAATGGTTCGTCACCAACAGCAAAGGTAAAGCGCAGATCGGATGAAGTCGCCATCAGCGTTCCTTACCGGCCCGTGATCGAGCCGTGGGTCTACATGCGGATAGCGCGGCCGGCGCATGCACCGGCCGCGCAAAGGCCCGGGCTTAGGCTTCCTGCGGCTTGCGCCAGTCGTCCGACGCTTCCGTGCCGGCGATGGCGTGCGTCCAGGTGATCTTGCGATACGCCATCGAGACCTTCACCAGTTGGGTGTACTCGGCCTTGCTGGCGTCCTGCGCATGCGGCAACACGGCGTTGATGTTGACGATGGTGGCGTCTTCGAGCTTGGTCGTGAAGAAGTGCTCCTGCTTGCCCTCGGTGGAGGTGCGATACCACTTCACCTCCACCTCGGGGAGCATCTCGCCTGCCGCCAGCGCCTGGTACAGCAGCGGCGTGGCCTTGTTCAGCGGAGAAGTAAACGTGAACGGCTTGTGCACGCGCTGGCCCGACGGCTGACCGCTTTGCGGATCGGTCGGCGTCGCGATCAGATGTTCGATTTCCTGGACCAGAATCTGATCTTCGTGGCCTTCCTGGTACACGTTGCCCACCGAGTCGGGGGTGAAAGCGCCCTGCGTGATGTGGCCCTGGGTCTTGCCCTGGATGCTGATATAAGCGGGAGTCGGCATGAATGCTGTCCTTGTTGTTGGAATCGACACGGCCCTCGGACCGTGTTGCCATCGGTGACGGCGCCATAGCTACTGCAAGCTCCATGCCAGCACAGACACGCAAACATCTTGAGCCTTGACTATCAAGGCTTTAGCGCCGTCTCAAGGCGCATTTACTCGAGAGAAGACAACGCCGTGACGGCAAAAACCGTTTTTTTGGCCGCTATTTCGGGCCATTTTTGGCCCGCTCAAATTCAACCCCTTGAAAACAAAAAGAATTAAGCGGGCCATTTTTGACCCGACCGGGCCAAAAATGGCCCGATCACCATAAAGCGGCCGTCGACCGCGAATACAAAGAAACCTGCCCGCACTGCCAGTTCCCACCCGATCGTGACCCGGAAGCACCCTCACCGGCCCGGCTCTTGCGGCGCCATATGCGCTCGGTGTTTGCGCTGCTCAAAGCCGCTGATCTGGTCGAGCCGTCGTGTCGCGCGAATGACGACGAGCGTACGGTATGGCACCACGTGCGGCCGCACTACCAGCACGGCCTCACGCTGCCCCCGGAGCCGGCGATCTTCATCGCGTGACTGAACCCGGGTGTGCGACCGCTCGTCCACTCGGGAGCGACGCAAGGTGATCAGCACGCGCCAAACACGCTCCATGCCCCATTCGACATAGTCGCCTCCGAACCCCGCTATTCACGTGATATCGTGCAATATGACAGCAGCATCCACCGGTCATTCCGTCATGAGGGGCGACATGCGTCTAGCTGACTACATCGTTCAGAACATGGAGGCGATCCTGGTGCGGTGGGAAGCGTTCGCTGCCACGCTGTTACCGGCATCGAGAGACATGGACTCGCGCGCGCTACGCGATCACGCGCGCGGGATCCTGAC
Organism: Burkholderia sp. IMCC1007; assembly: GCF_027257875.1. GTDB lineage: Bacteria > Pseudomonadota > Gammaproteobacteria > Burkholderiales > Burkholderiaceae > Burkholderia. The sequence continues at coordinate 47,368 of NZ_JAPVQY010000060.1, read as the reverse complement.
TGCCATAGCCAAGGACATAGCGACCCCGCAAACACGGGAAGAGCAACACGAAAAATCGCTCGGGCATGCGCCCGAGCCGGTGAATGCCACGGAAACGGCCGCGCAAACGCATGCCATTCTGCGCGCCCGTCGAGGCTTCAACATCAATCAGCTGGCGGCCGAGTATCGGGCGCTGCGCGCCAGCGTGTTGCGCTTGTGGATCGACGAGTGTCAGCCGAGCGCCCCTCATCTTGACGACATGATTCGCTTCAACGAAGCGATCGACCAAGCACTGGCGGAATCCGTCGCCTTTTTTACCGATCAGGTCGAGCATGCCCGCAACTTGTTGCTGGGCATGCTGGGTCACGACATGCGCACGCCGCTGCAGACCATTCAGATGACGGCGACCTATCTTGCCGCGCTCAATGCGGGCGAGGAAGTCTCGGAAGCTGCGGCGCGGCTGATCAGAAGCGGTGGACGGATGCAGGGCCTCCTCGACGATCTCTGCGATTTCAATCGGACCCAGCTCGGACTTGGCATCCACATCGTGCCTCGTAACGTCGATCTCGCACACCTGCTCGCGGACGTCGTTGATGAATTGCAGGCGGCCCATCCAGACCGCGAAATCAGCATCGACGTAAGCGGGGATCTGCACGGCGATTGGGATGATCAGCGCATTCAGCAGTTGCTAAGCAATCTGCTCGACAACGCCGTCAAGTATGGGACACCCGACACACCGGTGCGGGTGGTGGCCACGGTGACCAACTCGGACGTGCTTATCGAGATCGGCAATAACGGGCCGGCCATCGACCGGCTCACGCTGGCCCGTATCTTCGATCCGCTCCAGCGGGGGGAAGATCGGCCGACACGAAAGGTCGACGACGTCGGCCTAGGGCTCGGCCTGTTCATCGCCAGCGAAATCGCCAAGGCACATGGCGGTCAAATCGACGCGCGCTCCGATCCCAGGGAAACGATATTCTCGGTACGTTTGCCAAAAAGCACGTGAACCCGGCCTTCCGTCCCGCTTCGAATTGACGTAAGGCAGCCCGCCTTCCGGCTTGCCGCGCGTTGCCAGATGAGCCGCATCTTACTGCGCAATGCTGCCGGTATCGCAACACCGGCCGGTTGGCCAACCCGCAACCACGCCCCCAACCGTCACCACACCGCGAACGCCCCGCGCCGCCACCCTCCCGTCACGACCACTCCTCCGGCGGCGTCTCCCCGCTGTCGTCCTCCCAAAGCGGCTTGCCGGTATCTTCGTCGCTGCTGGTCGTAATCGGCCCGTTCCCGCCGCTACGCTCGGCTCTGCGCCCACCGTGCCGCGACGACGTCGCAGCCCGCACCCGAGCCCGCGTGCGAGTCGGCGCCACGGTCCGCTGTTCGCCGCCGCGCTCGTCGCTCGACGCCGCGTCATTCGCCTGTCGCGCATTTGAATCTGCGTTCATGTGCCCTCTCCTGTGTGATCGAAAGAAATGTGCTGCACTCGCCGCAGCAATTCGGGTGCCGCCCGCCGGGCAAGCGCCTTGCTCAATCGTCCGGACCCTGACACTCCGGAGGTGACCATGCCGACACACCGCAGCACGCCGCCCGCCACGCGCCATCGCCTCGGCGGATGGATGGCCAGCGAGGAATCGCATATGGCCGCATACCGGGAAAAAATTGCGAACGAAGCGCGCGCGCATGCCGGCGAACGACTGCGCACGCCGGCCGTGCAGGAACTGGCGCGACTGTTCGACGAAAACGCGGTGCTGCGCATGAGCCTCACGCGCGCGATCGACGAAGCGCGCGACGCGGGCCGCACGCTCGGCTACGCATCGATCGGCGAGTTGATGACGGTGATCGACCACCTGATGACCTATACGCCGCCGTTCAGCGAATCGAGTCTGATCGTATGTCCGGTGAACGCATTCCTCGACTGGCCGATGTGCATGCCGTCGGGCCACGCGGTGTTTCGCGACGCAACTGTGAATGCGCATCTGAAGCAGGTGCTGAACGTGTGGTGCGACTTTCTCGGCGGCCCGCATTCGCGCACGCACCTCGACACGGCGGCGCCCGACGGCTGGTTCTGCGACGAAGCGCGCGAGCGCCTCGGGCTGTCACAGTTCGAATATCAGGAGGACCAGCCGCACTGGGGCTTCAATTCGTGGAACGACTTCTTCACGCGGCGCTTTCGCGCGGGGGCGCGGCCGGTGGCGGCGCCCGACGATTCGCACGTGATCGTCAGCGCATGCGAAGCGGCGCCGTATCACACGGAGTCGAACGTGAAGCTGCGCGACAAGTTCTGGATCAAGGGCCAGCCCTATTCGCTGCGCGACATCTTCACACCGGCCCGGCTGCCGCTCGCCGAGCGCTTCGTCGGCGGCGACCTGTACCAGGCGTATCTGAGCGCGTACAACTATCACCGCTGGCACGCGCCGGTGCGCGGCGTCGTCACGCACGCGTACCGCGTGGACGGCACCTACTACTCGGTCGCCGAAGCCGAAGGCCCGGACCCTGCCGGCCTCAACGACTCGCAGGGCTACATGACGGCGATCGCGGCGCGCGCGGTCGTCGCGATCGCGAGCGACGATCCGGGGATCGGCACGGTGGCCGCGGTGTTCGTCGGCATGGGCGACGTATCGTCGTGCGTGATCGAAGTCGTGCCGGGACAGCGCATCGACAAGGGCGAAGAGATCGGCTATTTCCAGTTCGGCGGCTCGACCTACTGTCTGCTGTTCGAGCCGGGCGTGATCGACCGTTTCCTGCACGCGCCGCCGTTCGACGGCAATGCACCGGTCGTGCAAGTCAACGAATCGGTCGCGATCGCGCACTGAATCCGAAGCCGGCGGCGGCGATGCGGACGCCGCGGCCGGACGGCAGGCGGCCGGACGGTGAGCCGTCCGGCGCGCGTCGGCGTCACGCGTCGGGCCCGCCGTAGTGATGGCGGCTGTGCCGCTGCACGCACTGCACCACCGAAAGCCCGTCGGCGGTCAGCGCGGGGCGGGTCGCGCCCGACCCGTCTGGACGCATCTCGATCAATTGGCGTTCGACGAGCGCGACGATGTCCTCGCGATCGGCCTGAATCTGTTCCGGTGCGAGATGCACGAGGAACAGCGCGGCAAATTCGTGAGCGGTCAGCATGTTTGTCTCCCCCTTTGACGTTATCGCGATGCGGTCGGCATCGCGCCGACATGCGGCGCAAAGGCGCGCCGACAAACGGCTAGACATGCACGGACCGTGCCAACTTGCGTCGAAGGGCGGTTCTAGCTGCAGCCGACCCGTGGCGCGATCTGTCACCACGCGCCGCGCGCGGGCCGCTGCAAACTTTTCAACGGCGTGTAACGCGGCGCGCAGGCACTAAAAAGGGCCAGGAATCAGGACCGGCGCGAGCGTATGAGACCTGCGCGCGCAGCATCACCCGCCGCACTGTCGCGTACCCGGAAATAGCCGCTGTGCAGCTCCACGCCGCCCTTACCGTCGGCGAGCACTTCGGCGCATGCGGCCTCGATCCGCGCACGACCGCGCTCGAACGCGTCGCGCAAGTCGGCTTCGAGGGCGGAACGCGCGCCGAAATGATCCTCGAGTGCCTCGACGGTGATCGCGCAGGCTTGCGGCTGGCCGTCGACATCGACGACGAAACGCATTTGCAGCGCCGCACCGTCGAATTCGGGCGGATCGTCGGCCAGCTTCACGCGACGAACGGGATCGGCCGGCATCGCGTCACGCCCCCGTCGGCTTAGACGCGAGGCACTGCACGAGCGCGCCGTTGAAGGCGGGCAGATCGTCGGGCTTGCGGCTCGTGATCAGGTTGCCGTCGCGCACGACTTCCTGGTCGACCCACTTGCCGCCCGCGTTGCGGATGTCGTCCTGCAGGCTCGGCCAGCTCGTCATCGTACGTCCTTCGACGAGCCCGGACGACACGAGCAGCCAGCCGCCGTGGCAGATCGCGGCGATCGGCTTGCCGGCGCCGACGGCCGCGGTCACGAATTCGCGCGCGGCCCGCAGCATCCGGATCGCGTCGCCGTTGATCACGCCGCCGGGCAGCACGATCGCGTCGTAGTCGCCTTCGCGCGCATCGTCGAAGGTATGGTCGACCTTCACGCGCTCGCCCTTGTCGACATGCCTGAACCCCTGGATCTCGCCACCCTTCTGCGAAATCACGTCGACCTGCGCGCCTTCGGCCGCGAGCGCACGCTGCGGCTCGACGAGCTCGGCTTCCTCGAAGCCGTCCACCGCGAGAATCGCTATCCTGCAATGATCCAGCTTGCCGGTCATGGTTCTCTCCCTCTGAGTTGCGGCACCGGTCGTGCCGTGCCCGTCGCTGAGCAATCGGCATGCCGGGTGCTGCGTTGCGGCCTCGCAAGTGCGACGCCCGATAGACGGACGCGACCGGAAGACCGCCAAATCACGCATTGAACCGGGGCGGTACCCCGCGATGCCGTGTCGATGCGCTGTCACGCCGCCATGCGTCTGCAAAGATTTCAACGGGATGTAAGTAGCCTCGCGTAACGCCCCGCCCCCAGGCGGGCTTGGCACGGGGGCACGGGTGCGCCGGCGCGGGTGGAGCAAGCCCCGCCTCACGCCGCTGCACGAGCCACGCGGTCGCTGGCGCTCACTGGAGACGGCTCGCCACATCAAGCATCGCATCGGTCAGTTCGATGGTCAGCGTCACGTCGTCATCGAGGTCGGGCAGTGCGGCGAGCATGTCCTGCACGCTGTCGTGCAGCATCGTATGCACCCGCATGCGCGTGCCTTCGTCTAGGTCCGCGTAGCGCTCCATCGTGTCGCAGTCGAGCGCGAGCACGACGGAATGCCGGGCAGCGCCGCGCGGTGTATCGGGGCCCATCGCCCACGCCGCATGAAACGTGATCCTGCCGGTGTCGGCATCGAGATGGACGGTCGTGTCGAAGTCGTCGGTATCGACCGTGTCGGTGTCGGGTTCGATGTCGTCGGATGAGATCCGGGGATTCGATTGCATGATGTTCTCCTGCGTGGCGGCGGCGTGCCGAGTACGAGTCAACACGCGCCATCGTGTCGCGCCGGGCAGCCCCAGCGCGACACGGTCGTCGTCAATAACCGCTGGAGCCGGCGCTGCCGGTGCCGCCCGCTCCGCCGCCGCCCGAGCCCGTCGCGCCCGGCGAGCGGCCGTTGCCGGCGCCCGCGCCGGTACCGGCCGCCCCCGCGCCCACGCCGCCCATCCCGGCGCTGCCGGAGCCGCTGCCGCTCATACCGGTGCCGCCGGAGCCGCTGCTGTTCATGCCGCCGCTGCCGGAGCCGCTGCCACTCATGCCGGCGCCGCCGCCGGTATTGGCGCTGCCGCCGCTACCGCCCGTCCCGGCGCCGTTCGGGCCGCCGCCCGGCTTCGTATGGTGTGCGCTGGTGCGCGGATGCTTTCGGTGCGAGTGCATGCTGCCGGCCGACGGCGTCGAGGTATTGCCGTTGGTCATGCTGTCGTTCGACATATTGCCGTTGGACATGCTGCCGTTGGACATGCTGCCGTTGGACATGCTGCCGCTGGACATGCCGCCGCTGGACTTGCCGCCGCTGGACGCGCTGCCGCCGGACATATTGCCGTTCGACATGCCGCTGCCGGTTCCCTGTCCCGACGTATCCGGCGGCGACAGGATGGGCGCGCCGGTGCCTTCGCCCGGCCGCTGCGAGTTCTGGGCCCACGCGGCCGGCGCGGCCGCGACGAGCGCGACGACCGCGCACGCAACGACACGATGCGCGGCAAATTTCGATTCGGTTGATGGCTTCATGAAGTGTTCTCCCTCGATAGAAGTGAGGCTGTGGCATTTCCTGCCCGTACCTTTCAGCAAGCCCTGTGCCGTCAACGATGCGTGGCACGCGACTTGCGGCGCGCACGCGGGTGTTCCCGAACCCCTACGGAGCCCCCGCAATGCCCTCCGCTTCCACCTCCCGCTCGCACGGCAAACGCGCGACGCGACGCCCCGGCCGCACACGCAGCGCCCACCCGGCCCACGGCCGGCGCTGGTCCGGCGAAGTCATGCAAAAAAGCGATGCCCTCGACCTCGAGCCGGACATCTTCAAGTCCGACGATCCGGGCGAGATCGCCGCGTCGCTGAAACGCTCGGCGGAACACAGCCGACGCCGCAAGGCGTCGCCGTTCCAGTCGGCGATGTCGATGCTGAACTTCTATGTGAACCGCGCGGGCCGCAACCTGCCGAAGACCCGCCGCGCGACGCTCGAACGCGCGAAGCGCAAACTGCGCGAGGCGTTCGGGCGCAAGCCGTGACGGCGCACGCGCGTTCCCGACCGATTTGCTCCGCCTGCTACCTGCTCCACCCGCTTCACCTGATTCACCTGATTCACCTGATTCACCTGATTCACCTGCTCGCATGCATGAAACCCAGTGGTATCTCATCATCGGCGCGGTACTGATGGGCATGGGCGTCGCGACGACCGCGCTGCGCCACCTGCCTTGCAGCACCGCGATGATCTATCTGGTGCTCGGCGTCGCGCTCGGCCCGTCCGGCGCCGCGCTGCTGCACCTGGACCTCGAGCGCGACGCGCCGCTGCTGCGCGCGATCGTCGAAGTCGCGCTGCTGGTGTCGCTGTTCGCGATCGGGCTGCGGCTGCGCGTGCCGCTGTCCGACAAACTGTGGCTCGTGCCGTGCCGGCTCGGTCTGCTCGCGATGATCGCGACGGTGCCGCTGCTCGCCGTGTGCGCGGTGCTCGTGCTGGGGCTCGGCTGGGGCCCCGCGCTGCTGCTCGCGGCGATCCTCGCGCCGACCGATCCGGTGCTCGCGCACGACGTGCAGGTTCACGATCCCGGCGATCGCGACCTGCTGCGCTTCGCGCTGTCCGGCGAAGGCGGGATGAACGACGGGATCGCGCTGCCGTTCGCGCTCGCGGGCCTCGCGCTGTGCGGCGCAGGCAACGCGACGCACGGGCTGCCGCCGCTGTCGGCCGGGTTCGCGCTGACCGCGCTATGGGGCATCGTGGGCGCGGTGGCGATCGGCGGCGTGCTGGGCGCGGCGACGACGACGGCGATCGCCTGGCTGCGCACGCGTTACGCGCAGGCGCTCGGCTTCGAAGGCTTCTTCGCGCTCGCACTGATCGTGCTGTCGTTCGGCGCGGCGCAACTCGCGCACACGTTCGGCTTCATCGCGACGTTCGCCGCGGGCGTCGCGATGCGCCGCGTCGAGCATCGCGCGAGCGGCGACCGCCGGCCGCGCGACGTGCTCGGGCCGATCGATTCGGAAGACGTGGTCGCGACCGATCCGAAGAAGGTGCACGCGTTCATGGCCGAATCGGTGCTGGACTTCACGATCGAACTCGAACGGATCGCCGAGGCGCTGGTGATGACGATGATCGGCAGCGTGCTCGGCACGCTGCCGACGCCGCTCGTCACGTGGGGCGCGGTGGCGCTGGCCGTGCTGCTGTTCGCGGTCGTTCGGCCGGTCGCGGTGCTCGCGACGCTCACCGGTTCGCGCGCGACGCATGCGCAGCGGCGGCTGATGGCGTGGTTCGGGATCCGCGGGATCGGCTCGTTCTACTACCTGCTGTTCGCGCTCGAACACGGGCCGTCGACGGTGGTGCGCCCGCTCGCGGCGCCGGTGCTGGCGGTCGTGTCGGCATCGGTGATCGCGCACGGCGTGTCGGCCACGCCGCTGATGGACTGGTATCACCGGCTGCAGCAGCACCGGCGCTGAACCGGTCAGGACTGGCCGAGCCGCGCGCGCATCTGCGCGGTGACCCGCTGGCGCGTGCTCTCATAGTCCTCCCACGGGTCGCGTTTCAGCCGGTCGAGACGCTCGTGCAGCGTGTCGATCGTCCATTGCGCGCCGCTGGTGGTGTCGGGCAGCTCGTCCCAGCGCAGCGGCACCGACACGCCCATCCCGGGGCGCGCGCGCACCGAGTACGCGGCGATCGTGCTCGCGCCGCGACCGTTCCTCAGATAGTCGATGAAGATCTTGCCGCGCCGGTGACGCGCGCCCATCGTCGCGGTGAAGCGCTCGGGCAGCGCGCCGGCCGCATGCTGCGCGAGCGCGCGCGAGAAGTCCTTCATGTCGTCCCAGCCCGCATGCCGCGTGATCGGCACGACGACGTGCAGCCCCTTGCCGCCGCTCGTCTTGCAGAACGATACGAGCCCCAGTTCGTCGAGGAGCCCGCGCACCATTTGCGCGGCCTCGATCATCGTGCTCCATGGCAGCGCGGGATCGGGATCGAGGTCGAACACGATGCGGTCCGGCCGCTCGATGTTCGACGCGTGCGCGTTCCACGTATGCAGCTCGATCGTGCCCATCTGCGCGGCGCCGAGCAGCGCGTCGACGCTGTCGAGCGACAGCAGCGCGCCGTGGCCGGGATCCAGCCCTTCGTGCCGCGTAACGAACGGAAGCTCGCGGCGCTCCGCATGCTTCTGGAAGAACAGCTCGCCGCCGATGTCGCCCGGCGCGCGCACGAGCGATACCGGGCGCCCCTTCAGGTCCTTCAGCAGCCACGGCGCGACCCATTGCCAGTAGCGCGCGAGATCGATCTTGCGCGTGCCGCTCTGCGGATCGATCACGCGCTCGGGATGCGTGATGCGTACGCGGCCGAGCTGGTCGGGGCCGCTATCGTCCGCCGCGGCGCGCGTGGACGAGCGCGCACGTGTGTGGGTCTTGCGATCGTCCGTGTCGCGAGCCGTGCGCGATGCGTGCTCGCGCTTGCCGTGGTGCGTGGTCTGACGCTGATCCATCGACGCCTCCGTTTCCGTGGTTTCCGTATGCTTGGGTACTTCGCGCACGATCTGCGACGCAGGCTTGTCCTCGCGCAGCGCGATGAACGCGGCCTGCCGCACGATGCCGTCGCCGGTCCATTCCGCGAATTCGCATTCGGCGACGAGCGTCGGCTCGATCCAGTGCACCGGCGTGCGCGAGCGCTCGCGCGGCGCTGGCTCGAACGGCGTCGTCGCGCGCTCGTGCTTGCGCAGGATCGCCGCGAGCTTGTCGAGCATCCGCGTATCGAAGCCCGTGCCGACGCGGCCGACGTAGCGCAGCGGCCCCGGGCCGCGCGTTCGCTTGCCGCTGCCCGACGGTTCATGCACGCCGAGCAGCAACGCGCCGAAGCCGCTGCGGCTGCCGGACGGCTCGGTATAGCCGCCGATCACGAACTCCTGCCGGCGCCGGCATTTGAGCTTGATCCACGCAGGCGAACGGCCGGCGCGATACCGCGAATCGGCGCGCTTGCCGATCAGCCCTTCGAGCCCGGTGTCGCACGCGCTCGCGATCAGCGACGCGACGTCGTCGCCGAGATCGGGCGAGAAGCGCAGCCGCGCGGGGTCGCTGTCGGCCAGCAGCGGTTCGAGCAGCGCGCGGCGCGCGGTGAGCGGCGCGTCGCGCAGGTCATAACCGTCGAGATAGGGCAGATCGAACAGGAACAGCGTGACCTCGTCCGATCGTCCGGCGCCGAGTGCGTTCTGCAGCGCCTGGAAGTTGGGCAACCCGTTCGATCCGAGCACGACGGCCTCGCCGTCGAGCCATGCGTCGTCGACGTCGAGCGCCGCGAGTGCGTCGCGCTGCGCGCGCATCTTCGCGGTCCAGTCGCGCCCTTCGCGCGTCATCAGCGTGACGCGCCGCCGCGTGCCCTTCCCCGCAATGCGCGCGAGCATCCGGTAACCGTCGAACTTGAGTTCATAGCACCAGCCGGCATGCGTCGGCGGCGCGTCGACCAGCGTCGCGAGCTGCGGCGCGATGCGCTCGGGCAGCGGTGCACGCACGGCGCCGTCGACCTCGGACGGGTCGGCGGGCGCGCTCGCGCCGGCATCGGCATCGGCATCGGCATCGTGATCGTGGCCGTCGTGCCGCCCGGCGCGCGCACCGCGTTTGCGAGCAGGGGCTGCCTTGCCGCCCCGGCCGCGCGGCGAACCGCGCGCGCGAGTAGAACCGCCGTCCGCGTCCGCACGCGCCGACGCAGGTGCGCCGTCATGCACGCTGCCCGGCCGCTCGCCGACCACGTCGAATTCGTCCGCGCTGCGCGCGTCGTCGTCGCGCTCCTTGATCAGCAGCCATTGCTCCTGGCGCCCTTCCTGCCGCCCGCTGCGCACGAGCGCCCAGCCGCCGTGCAGCTTGTGGCCGTCGAGCCGGAACGTGAGCTTGCCCGCGCGATAGCCTTCGCGGGCATGGGCGACACCGCCGTCGGGTGTCCACGTGCCTTCGTCCCACACGATGACCGAGCCCGCGCCGTAATGCCCGGCGGGAATCTCGCCCTCGAACGACGCGTATTCGAGCGGATGGTCCTCGACGTGCACCGCGAGCCGCTTCACCTGCGGATCGAAGCTCGGCCCCTTCGGCACGGCCCACGACTTCAGCGTGCCGTCGAGTTCGAGCCGGAAGTCGTAGTGCAGCCGCCGCGCATGATGCTCCTGGATCACGAAGCGCAGCGGATGGCCGCCGCGCGCGGCGGCCGTCTTGGCGCTCGGCTTCGCGGCCGCCTTCCCGCGGCGCTTCCCGTGCGCGCCTTCGGGCTCGGGCGTCGCGTCGAAATGGCGTTTGCGGCGATACGGATCGAGCTTGCCGGCCATCGCGTCACCTCATCGGAATCAACGAAATCAGCTGAATCAACGGGAATCGCCGTAATCGGCGTCAGGCCGCATGCTTGCGGCGCGCGGCGGGCTTCTTCGTCGCGTGCTCGCCCGTCGCGCCGCGCTTCGCGGCCGGACGCTTCGCCGCCGTCTTCGTCGCCGCGCCTTTCGATGCGGTTTTCGACGCCGGCTTGCGGCGTGCGCCGCCGCGCGACGACGAAGACGAAGACGATTCAGATGCTTGGTCCTCCTCTTCGTCCCGCTCGGCTCGCAGGTCGGCCGCACGCGCGCCGGCACCGCCCTTCAGGCTGCGCTTGAGCAGCTCGGTAAGGTCGACCACGTTGGTCGGCGTGCGGGCCGTCTGGGCGGGCCGGTCCTCGATCTCCTCGATCTTGCCCGCGCGCACCTTGCGCTCGACCAGCTCGAGAATGTCGTCGCGGAACGTGTCGTGATATTCGTCCGGCGTCCATTTGCCGGACATGTCGTCGATCAGCTTCTTCGCCATCCCGAGCTCGCGCGCGGTGACGCCCACGCGCTTCGCGTCGTCGGGCGGCACCGACAGCTCGTCGAGCGGCCGCAATTCCTCCTGCCAGCGCAGCGTGTCGAGCGCGAGCATCGGCCCGACTGGAATCAGCGCGCCCAGATGCTGGCGGTCGCGCATCACCACGAGCGCGATACCGATCTTGCCGCTGTCCTTCAGCGCGTCGCGCAGCAGCGCATAGACCTTCTCGCCCTTGCGATCCGGCACGAGGTAGTACGGCGTGTCGAGATAGAGGAACGACACCGCGTCCTCGTCGACGAACGTCAGGATGTCGACCGTCTGCGTCGATTCCGGGTTCGCCGCGCGGATTTCGTCGTCAGTCAGCACGACGTAGCGCTCCTTCTCGTACTCGTAGCCGCGCACGATGTCCTCGCGCGTCACTTCCTTGCCGGTGCGCTTGTTGATCTGCCGATAGCCGATCGGGTCCATCGAGCGCTTGTCGAGCATCCGGAACGACGGCTTCACGGTGCGCGTCGCCGGGAACAGCTGCACCGGCACGTGAACGAGCCCGAAACTGATCGCGCCTTTCCATATCATCCGCGGTGCCATGCTGTTCCTCCTTGCCGAATGCGCGCCCGCCGGACGGCGCGCGCGCGGTACGACGTCAATAGCGGCTCGCGCTAGGCCGGCAGCTCGGCCGCCTGCTGCTCGCGCGCCCACACCCGATGCCGGCCGAGTTCGTCCGACAACGCGCCGAGCACCGCGTCGAGATCGGCCGCGTGCCCGACGCATACGCCTTCCGCCGGATCCGGCAGATGCGCGGCGCTCAACAACTGCCGCCCGGAGCCGACCGCCGCAATCGGCTTCAGGTGCTTGAACGCCTCGCGCACGAAGTGCCGCGCGTCCGCGCTGTGCGCGAGATCGCGCCCGTCGCCGTCGCCGCCGCACACGAACACCGCGTCGAACATCACCGACGGCATCCCGGCGAGCGTCGCCTGCGGCACGATGCTGCCGATCGGCGCGAGGGTCGGCGCGACGAGCGTCGGCACAGCGTGCGCGGCCGCGAGCGCGCTGCGCACCTGCTCGACGAGCGCCTGGTTCGCGCCGGGCGTCGCGATGAGCGCGATCTTGCGCGACCGCATGCCGGGCTTCGAGCGGCCGATCAGGCTCAACGCGGGCGAGCGCTGCGCGACGGCCGGCGTGGCCGCCGCCTGCGGCACCGGCAACCCGAGCCGTTCGGCCACCTGCGCGGCGAGCCCCGCGTCGAAGCGCGCGATGATCTCGTTGACCACGCGCGCGCGAATCTCCGGCTTCGTCACCTTGCCGAGCTCGAAGCAGTACGCGTCGCGGATATGCCGCTGCTCGATCTCGGTCATGCTCTGGTAGAACAGCGCCGGCTGCGAGAAATGGTCGGCGAACGATTCGCTGCGCACGCGCACCTTGGCGCCTTCGAGCGGCTCGTGCACGGTCTCGAAGCCGCCGCCGGACGGCGCGGACGGCGTCTCGCGCGGCCAGCCGCCGTTCAGCGAATTGGGCTCGTACGACGCTTGGCCCGCCGCGATCGTCTGCCGGTGCATCGCGTCGCGCTGGTTGTTCGCGAACGGGCACACCGGCCGGTTGATCGGCAACTCGTGGAAGTTCGGGCCGCCGAGCCGGCTCAGTTGCGTGTCCGTGTACGAAAAGAGCCGCCCCTGCAGCAGCGGGTCGTTCGTGAAGTCGATGCCCGGCACCACATGGCCCGGATGAAACGCGACCTGCTCGGTCTCCGCGAAGAAATTGTCCGGGTTGCGATTCAGCGTCATCCGGCCGATCGGGCGCACCGGCACGCGTTCCTCCGGCACGAGCTTGGTTGGGTCGAGCAGGTCGAAGCCGAACGTGTGCGCGTCGGCCGGATCGATCAGCTGCACGCCGAGCTCGAACTCCGGATAGTCGCCGCGCTCGATCGCCATCCACAGATCGCGGCGGTTGAAATCGGGGTCGTGCCCGGCGATGCGCTGCGCCTCGTCCCACAGCAGCGAATACGCGCCGCTTACCGGCCGCCAGTGGAACTTCACGAAATGCTCGGCGCCGGCCGCGTTCACGAAGCGGAACGTGTGCACGCCGAAGCCGTCCATCGCGCGATAGCTCGCGGGCAGCGCACGGTCGGACATCAGCCACAGCACGGTGTGCGTGGTTTCCGGCACGAGCGACACGAAGTCCCAGAACGTGTCGTGCGCGGACGCGCCGGTCGGCATCTCGTTCGGCGCCTCGGGCTTCACCGCGTGCACGAAGTCGGGGAACTTGATCGCGTCCTGGATGAAGAACACCGGCATGTTGTTGCCGACGAGATCGTAGTTGCCTTCTTCGGTATAGAACTTCACCGCGAAGCCGCGCACGTCGCGCACCGTGTCGGCGGAGCCGCGCGGACCCTGCACGGTCGAGAAGCGCGCGTACACCGGCGTTTCGGCGGCCGGGTCCTGCAGGAAGGCGGCCTTCGTGTAGTCGGCCATCGACTCGTACACGCGAAACACGCCGTGCGCGGCCGAGCCGCGCGCATGCACGACGCGTTCGGGAATCCGTTCGTGATCGAAGTGCGTGATCTTCTCGCGCATGATGAAGTCTTCGAGCAGCGACGGACCACGCGCGCCGGCGCGCAGCGTGTTCTGGTTGTCGGCAATGCGCACGCCCTGGTTGGTGCGCAATGCCTCGCCCGCGGGATGCACGCGATGCTCGTCGAGCTGGCGCGATTTCGCGCTGTCGGTCGACTGCGGGGCGGGTTGCGCTGGGCGGGATTGCGGGGGAGTCGTCATCGGCGAGTCCTCGTTTCGGTTCGGTGAAGACGGGCGCCGGGGGCCATGCGGCAACGCGCGCGGCCGCCCGGCACGGAAAGCACGCGCGCGGCGCGGCGGGCGCCGCGGGGAACGCGCGTGGCGGGGTCGGCGGGCGTCAGGGCGCGCGCAACGCGCGGTCGAGTTCGAGGTCGGTCACGTCGAGCTCGACGCTGCATTCGATCTCGGCGTCCTCGACGCGCGGCTTGTGCTCGTCCACCGCGCGCCGTGCGAGGTCGCACAGGCGGGTGCGCACGCGCAACCGGTCGGACGCGTCGAGCGCCGCATAGCGCGCGAGCACGTCCGGATGAAAGTGCAGGTCGACCACGCAGCGCCACTGGCGCGCGCTTTCATCGGCCGGCACGCGCACCCACGACACCTGGATCGTCAGTCGTCCGGAAGCGTCGTCCGCGTGCACGACGACGGTCGACTCCGACGGAAACCCGTTCGCGAGCGCATGCTCGAGTTCGGCGATGCGCTGCGAACGGTCGGGCGACACCGTCATCGGCGCACGACTCCCAGCACCAGCGTGACCAGGAAGATCACGACGAAGATGTAGAACAGGATCTTGGCGATCTCGGCCGCACCGGCCGCAATGCCGCCGAAGCCGAACACGGCGGCGATGATCGCGATGACGAAGAAGATGATGGCATATCGAAGCATGAATTCCTCCTGGAGAACAGTGGCCGCGGGCGCCCGTCGCGTGCGGTCAAGAATCGTGCTTGTGCTTGGGTTTGCCGTGGGTCGGCGTCGAGGCCATTTTCTCGAGCTCCTTCTCGCTCATCGACTTGGCCATCGATTTCGACGGCGGTTTCAGGTCCTTCATTTTCGTATCACCGCGCTTGGCCGACAGGGCGGCCCCCGCGGCGCGCTGCTGCGCCTGGGATTTCGCTGGCATGATTTCCTCCTTTCGTTGATGCGCGCGACTCGCGACACGCGGCCGGCGCGCAGATCGACCGGGAGCACCGTCATGCGGCGTCGCGCCGCCGGAGTTCGGCCGGCGGAATCTTCATCGCCTGGCGGTACTTGGTCACGGTACGACGCGCAAGAAGGATGCCGCGCCCCGCGAGGTTCTGCGCGAGCGCGACGTCGGACAGCGGATCGTCGTGCCGTTCGCCCGCGATCATGTCGCGGATCAGCACCTTCGCGGCCGACGCCGAACACACGCCCTTGCCGGCGGCCTCCAGCTTGCGCGGGAAGAAGTGCTTGAATTCGAACGTGCCGTGCGGCGTGGCCATGTATTTGTTGCCCGTCGCGCGCGACACGGTCGATTCGTGCAGGTCGAGCTCCTCGGCGATGTCGCGCAGCACGAGCGGCTTCATCGCGATCTCGCCGTAGCGGAAGAAGTCGCGCTGCCGCGCGACGATGCATTCGCCGACGCGCTGGATCGTGTCGAAGCGCTTCTGCACGTTGCGGATCAGCCAGCGCGCTTCCTGCAGCTGCTGGCCGAGCGGCGAATCGCGCTCGCCGCTCGACTGCGCGAACAGCGTCGCGTAGCGTTCGTGCAGCCGCGCACGCGGCAGCACGGCCGGGTTGATCGTCACGATCCATTCGTCGCGCACCTGCCGCACGATCACGTCCGGCACCACGTAGTCGCCGCGCGTGCTGCCATAGTGATTGCCGGGGCGCGGATCGAGCCCGCGCACCAGCGCGCACGCGGCCTGCATCGTCTGCTGGCTGCAGCCGACGCGCCGCTGGATCTCGGCCGTCTCGCGCCGTGCGAGGCGTTCCAGATGCTCGCGCGCGATCACCTTCGCTTCCGCGAGCGCAGGCGTGCCGGCGGGAATCGCGTTGAGCTGCAGCGTCAGGCATTCGGACAGCGAGCGCGCGGCGATGCCGGGGCGATCGAGCATCTGCACGAGCCGCAGCGCGACCGACAGATCCTGTTCCGACAGCAGTAATGCGGGGTCTGCCGCGGCCCGCAGCTCGGCCAGTTCCTGGCGCAGGTAGCCGTCATCGTCGAGCGCGTCGATCACGAGGCGCGCCGCTTCGCGATCGCGCCGGTTCAGCGGATAGAGTCGCAGCGCATCGTGCAGCGCCTGGTTCAGCGACGGCTCGGCCGCCATCCATTCGCCGGGCGACAGCTCGCCGCCGTCCTCGCCCTGGCGGCCCGCGCCGCGCGGTGCGGGCGCGGCCGTGTACGACACGTCGCCGTCCGGCGGGCGCACCTCGTCGTGCTCGGCGGGCGCCTCGGGCGCGGCGGCTTCGGCCGTGGGTTCGGGCGTCTCGACGGCGACTTCGTCGTCGGCCTGCCCGTCTTCGAGAAATGGATTCGAGTCGAGCGCCTGCCGCAATTCCTGCTGGAATTCGAGCGAAGACAACTGCAGCAGACGAAGCGACTGCTGGAGCCTCGGCGTGAGTGCCAGATGCTGTCGCATCTGCAGCGCAAGCGTGACGGACATCGATGCTCTCCTGATGGGGTGTGTGCGAATTCGTATGCCCCTATCAAGCAGCATGCATGCCAGTCCCGCCGAGCCCTGTCCCGCGCGGCTCTCGCGCGTTGGCGCCCCGTTATCGACGGTGTCGGAAGCCGCTTTTTTACAAGCGCCGGGAAGTTCGGGGCACGGAATTCGCGCAGCTCGGCCGGTCGCGAAACGGGGTGCGTCGACGCTGCTGCGCACGCGCGGCGGTCAGCCTTTCGCGTCGGTCCGATCGACGGCCGAGCGGTCGAGAAACGCGACGGTCAGCTCCGGCAGATGGCGCAACAGCCACGCCGCCATGTCGCGCTCCTGCTGCAGGATCCGTTCGCAGCACGCACGAATCTCGTCCTCGCCGGCTGCTCCAGCGGCCGCAACGAGCGCGGTGTACGCGGCGATCTCGACCTGCTCGAACGCATAGGTGGCCATCGCGGCCTTCACGACCTCGTCGCTCGCGAGCATCGCGCTCGCCGCCTGACCGTATGCCGCGACGTGCGCCGCGAAGTCCTTCAACGCGGACGGCACCGTGCCGAGCCGCTGCAGGCACGCTTCGACGAGCGCCTGCTGCGCGCGCGTGTCCTCCCGATGCATGCGCAGGCGATCCTGCAGCAGCGGGTAGTGGCCGACGCGCGCGATCTGCGCGTCGAGCAGCGTCGCGGCCTCGCGCTCCATCGCATACGCGTCGCGCAGCCAGTCTTCCAGGTGTTCGTGCGGGTTCGCCATCGCGGCCCTCCGGCGCGTCGTTGAACGGGATCGATGCGGCGCATGCCCCGTCGCGCGTCAGTACTGCATTAGCGGCGGCGTGCCCGGCATCGGCTTGGCGTTGCTCGGCGCGTCCTGCGCGCCGTTCGGCCCCGGCGGCGGCACGTCGGCCGTCTCGCCGCCGGTCGCGCCCGGCGGCATCATGTTGTGCGGCGACGGGCGCGTGTCGTAGCGCGTGTTCGCGTCCGGCATCGTCGTGGTCGGCGACGCGCCGTGGCCGTCGGGCGGTGCCGGCGGCGCACCACGCGAGCCGTAGGGTGACTGCGGTTGCGTGCATGCGCCCAGCGCGCATGCGGCCGCGAATGCACACACGCCCACGCGGATCGTCTGGATCGGTTTCATCGGATGCCTCCCTGGAGTCTGGATGGAGTCGGCGGCGGGCCGGCCGATGCGGCACGGCTCATAGCCGGTTGAAATGAAAATCCCCCGCATACGCAGTCGGCGCGCGACG
Organism: Burkholderia sp. IMCC1007; assembly: GCF_027257875.1. Classification (GTDB taxonomy): domain Bacteria; phylum Pseudomonadota; class Gammaproteobacteria; order Burkholderiales; family Burkholderiaceae; genus Burkholderia. The sequence goes on along the minus strand of NZ_JAPVQY010000060.1, from coordinate 29,967 downwards.
CGCCATCATCGCGTCGAATTCGGCCGCGACACGCGTCAGCGCGCCGCGCTGCTGCTCGATCCCGGCGCGTTCGAGCGCGGCAAACGCGTCGTCGTCGAACGTCACCGTGAGCGACGCCGGATGGCCGTCGACGCGAAAGCCGATATGCAACGCGCCGGCCGGCTGCTCCTCGACATGGAACGGCATCGCACGCGCCTCGAAATGACGGCCGAGCGTCTCGGCGACGTCGCGCAACATGCCGGGTTTCACGCGGATACTCATCGTGGGCCCTCCTGTGATGTGATGTGACGAACGCCGCGCGTGCGACGCCCGTCAGCGGTATGGATCGGCGGCGCCCGTGACGGCGGTTCGTCCGGCGGCTCGCGCTCCGGCGGCCGGCGCTCGGGCGGGTCGCCCTCCGGATCGCGAAACGGCTCGGGCATCCCGGGCGGCACCTGGTCCGGCTCGGGCGTCGGGTCCGGTTCGACGTCGGGCACCGGCGGCTCGGGCCGGTGCAGCGACGCAGTGGGGTCGGGTTTGATCTGCATGAGCTTTCGGTCGTTGCGTTGTCCTGACGAGATCGTCCTGCACCGCGTGCGCGGCTGTACCGTAACGGTCCGCAAGCCGTGTGCCGTCCGGCGGCGCGGCAGGCACCCGCGCCTGCATCCGGCGATCCGGTGCGCCATGCCTTCGCTACACCGCGCGCTGCAAAACTTTCAATCGCATCACGCTAGACGTCGTAGGCCGCCATCACGAGCCACAGCTCGCGGCCGTCGTCGCGCACCCGCGCCGCGAGCGCATACGAGTCGCCCGGATCGCACGCGCGCTGCAGCGCGAAACGCGCGCGCTCGGTCGATGAGAACGTCTCGTCCAGCGGCCGCACGTCGTTCTTGCCCTCGAACATCCGGCGATCGGGCCGGTAGATCAGCGGCTCCTGTTTCCATGCGCTGAAGTGGCTCTTCACCGAATCGAATCCGCCGCCGCATACGTTGACTTCGTAACGCACGCCTGGCCGCCGTTTCGGAATCGTCATCGTGCCTCCCGTGTGATTGCGTGTGGCGCGGCGCTTCATCGCACAGCGCACGTTGTCATTACCCGCGCTGCGGCAAGTCGTGTGCCGTCGCCCACTATGGGCACGCCGGTTGCGACATCAGGCCCGTCATCGTCACCGATACGGAGCCTCGCCATGAAGGATTCGACCCGGTCCGGCAAAGCCACGCCGTCGGACGCGCCGCAGCGCGATCAGTCGCCGCCGCTGAAGGACCAGGACCATACGAAGACGCGCCACTCGGAGCGGCACATCGACAAGCAGCTCGAGGACACGTTTCCGGCAAGCGACCCGCCCGCGACCGGCGGCGTCACGCGGATCGAGCCCGACACGCCCCCGGGCACGCACGACGACGGCCCGTGGCAGGACCCGGCGAAACGCCGCGACGAGTGAGCGGAGTGAGCGGAGTGAGCGGAGTGAGCGCGGTGAGCGGAGTGAGCGGAGTGAGCGCGGTGAGCGCGGTGAGCGCGGTGACGCCGCAAGCGCGCATGCGGCACGCACGGCACGCCGCTTGCTGAACCTGAACGCGCGCTGAACCCGACGGCCCGCATTCAACCCATAAGGAGAGCTTCATGCATCGCGTCAACGAAATCATGTCGCAGGACGTCGTGCGCATCGCGCCGACCGATTCAATCCGTCATGCAGCACAACTGATGGAGCGCTACGACATCGGCGCGCTGCCCGTGTGCGACAACAACCGGCTGATCGGGATGCTCACCGACCGCGACCTCGCGGTGCGCGCGATCTCGGCCGGCAAGCCGCCCGAAACGCGCGTGCACGAGGTGGCGTCGGGCCCGATCGAATGGTGTTTCGAGGACGATTCGCTGGACGAGATCCAGCACTACATGGCCGACGCGCAGTTGCGCCGGCTGCCCGTCGTCGATCACGACAGGCGCCTCGTCGGCATGCTGTCGCTCGCGGACATCGCGACGCGCACGGCCGGCCCGGCGCGCGACGACATCGCGGACACGCTGGAAGGCGTGTCGCAACCGAAGCAGACGTGACGGAGCGATTCCCGCTTCGCCCCGATAACCCGCGCGACCGCCCGCTCCGGGCAAGGTCGCGCTCCATGCAGCCAGGAGGACAACCATGCAGACTCCCGATCAAGGACAGACCCGCATCGTCGGCAAGGGCGCCGCGACCGCAGCCGGCCCCGGCCCGGACGTGATGGCGGCCGACACGCTGGAAGGCAACAAGGTCTATACGACCGATGGCGACGACGTCGGGAAGATCAAGGACATCATGCTCGACGTACGCTCGGGCCGCGTCGCGTATGCCGTGCTGTCGAGCGGCGGCCTGCTCGGCATCGGCGACAAGCTGCTCGCGATTCCATGGAGCGCGCTCACGCTCGATACCGAACGCAAGTGCTTCCTGCTGTCGGTATCGTCCGAGCGGATCCGCAACGCGCCGGGCTTCGACAAGGATCACTGGCCGGCGATGGCGGACCCGCAATGGGCCCAGCCGCTGCACGAGTACTACGGCAGCACGCCGTACTGGAGCGCCGGCGACGAGCTCGGGCTGACGGACCCGACCGAGGACCTGAACGACCCGCGCGCGCGCGATCCGCGCCTTTGAGCATTCACGATTTGCCGGTGTATTAGCCGACACGCCCCGCGCAAGCGGGGCTTTTTTGCGTGCGCGGGATCAGCGACCCGCCGGGCGACGCTCGTATTGGTCGTCAGGGCTGGCCTCGCCAAGTGCCGCGATCCGGCCCCGCGCGCGGCGCCTGATTGATAATCCCACAGCATCAATTCTTCCAAAAATCGCACTTATCGTTTCAACGTCTCCGGGCGAACATTGCGCAAACGACAATCAACCGCTGCCTCGCGCATTTTTCCGATTTCCTGGAGACACCCTGATGCACCCCTCCCCCAGCCTTCCGACCGGACGTTCGAAGGCCGCCGCGGTATTCCGCGTGACGGCCGGTAACTTCCTCGAGCAGTTCGACTTCTTCCTGTTCGGCTTCTACGCGACACAGATCTCCGCCGTATTCTTCCCCGCCGCCAGCGAGTTCGCATCGTTGATGATGACGTTCGCCGTGTTCGGCGCCGGCTTCCTGATGCGGCCGCTGGGCGCGATCGTGCTGGGCGCATACATCGACGAGGTCGGCCGTCGCAAGGGCCTGATCGTCACGCTGGCCATCATGGCGAGCGGCACCATCCTGATCGCGTTCGTCCCGGGCTACGCGACGATCGGCCTGCTCGCACCCGCGCTCGTGCTGCTCGGGCGACTGCTGCAGGGCTTCTCGGCGGGCGCCGAGCTCGGCGGCGTGTCGGTCTATCTCGCCGAAATGGCTACCCCCGGCCGCAAGGGTTTCTTCACGAGCTGGCAGTCCGCCAGCCAGCAGGTCGCGATCGTCGTCGCGGCCGGCATCGGCTTCGCGCTCAATCAGTGGCTCAGTGCGTCGGCCATCGCGTCGTGGGGATGGCGCGTGCCGTTCTTCGTCGGCTGCACGATCGTGCCGTTCATCTTCATGCTGCGCCGCAAGCTGGAGGAAACGCAGGAATACACCGCGCGCCGGCATCGGCCGGGCATGAAGGAAGTGTTCGGTACGCTGGCACGCAACTGGGGCGTCGTGATCGCCGGCATGATGCTGGTCGCGATGACCACCACGAGCTTCTACCTGATCACGGTCTACGCGCCGACCTTCGGCAAGACGGTCCTGCACCTGAGTACCGCCGACAGCCTGCTCGTCACGCTGTGCGTGGGCGTATCGAACTTCATCTGGCTGCCGATCGGCGGTGCGCTGTCGGACCGCATCGGCCGCCGGCCGCTGCTCGTCGGCATGACCGTGCTCGCGATCGCGACCGCGTACCCGGCGCTGTCGCTGCTCGCGCACGCGCCGTCGTTCGTCAACATGCTGCTGGTGCTGCTGTGGCTGTCGTTCATGTACGGGATCTACAACGGCGCGATGATCGTCGCGCTGGCGGAAGTGATGCCGGTGGAAGTGCGCGTGGCGGGCTTCTCGCTCGCGTACAGCCTCGCCACCGCCGTGTTCGGCGGCTTCACGCCCGCGATCTCGACCGCGCTGATCCACATGACCGGCGACAAGGCCGCGCCGGGCTACTGGATGAGCCTCGCCGCGGTGTGCGCGCTGCTCGCGACCTTCGCGCTGTATCGCCGCCACCGGACGACGCTGACGCCCGCGCACTGAAGCATCGCGCGCCATCCCGGCCCACCACCCCGATTCCGCACGACCCTGACCATGAAAATGAAAAACCTGCTGCTGAAACTGTGCGCGACCGCGCTCGTCGCCACCTCCGCCGTCGCCGCGAACGTCCATGCCACCGAGCTGCACGTGATGAGTTCGGGCGGTTTCACCGCCGCGTACAAGGTGCTCGGCCCGCGCTTCGCAGCGCAGTCGGGCAACACGCTCGACACCGCGCTTGGGCCCTCGATGGGCAAGTCGCCCGAAGCGATTCCGAACCGGCTCGCGCGCGGCGAACCGGCCGACGCGGTGATCATGGTCGGCTACGCGCTCGACGACTTGATCAAGCAAGGCAAGGTCATCCCCGGCTCGCGCGTCGAGCTGGCCGATTCGCGGATCGGCATGGTCGTGCGCGAAGGCGCGGCGAAACCCGACATCGGCACGGCCGACGGCCTCAGGGAAGTGCTGCTGCACGCGAAATCGATCGCGTACTCGGACAGCGCGAGCGGCGTCTACATCGAGCGCGAGCTGTTCAAGAAGCTCGGCATCGAGGACCAGGTGAAGTCGAAGGCGAAAATGATTCCGCGGATCCCGGTCGCATCGGTGGTCGCGAACGGCGACTACGAGATCGGCTTCCAGCAGGTGAGCGAACTGCTGCCCGTGAAGGGCGCGACCTACGTCGGCAAGATTCCCGAAGCGCTGCAGTCCGTCACGCGTTTCGCGGCCGGCATCCCCGTCGGCGCGCAGCATCCGGCCGAAGCGAAGGCGCTGCTCGACTATCTCGCGTCGCCGGACGTGCAGCCGGCAGTGAAGTCGACCGGGCTGGATTCCGTCGTCGCCCATTGAACCCGCGCGACGGGCACGCGTGCGTCATGCCGCGTTCCCGTCGCGCCCGGTATCGGCCCCGGCATCGTCGCCGCCGTTCGGGTATCGAGGCCCGATCGCGCTGAGCATCCGTGCGAGTCGCGCACGATCGCACGCCCCCTCCCACGACGACACGAAGATCACCGCGCACGCATTGCTGATCACGCTCGTCAGCGCACGCGCCTCGGACATGAAGCGGTCGATGCCGATCAGCAGCGCGACGCCGGCCACCGGCAGGTCGGGCATCACCGCGAGCGTCGCGACGAGCGCGACGAGCCCGCTGCCGGACACGCCGGCCGCCCCCTTCGACGTGAGCAGCATCACCGCTAGCATCGCCGCGATTTGCGGCGCGGACAGCGGCACGTCGCACGCCTGCGCGATGAACAAGGCGGCGAGCGTCAGATAGATCGCGGTGCCGTCCAGGTTGAACGAGTAGCCGGCCGGCAGCACGAGGCCGACGACGCCCTTGTCGCAACCGAGCGCCTCGAGCTTGACGATCAGGCGCGGCAGCACGGGTTCCGTCGACGACGTCGCGAGGACGATCAGCAATTCCTCGCGGATGTAGCGCAACAGCCGCCACAACGCGAACCCGTGCACGCGTGCGAGCGGCGCGAGCACCAGCGCGACGAACAGCACGCACGCGACGTAGAACGACGCGATCAGCCGCGCGAGCGAGCCGACCGACCCGATGCCGAAGCGGCCCACGGTGAACGCCATCGCGCCGAATGCGCCGAGCGGCGCGAGCCGCATGATCATCGCGAGCACGCGAAAGACGATCTGCGCGACGCCGTCGATCAGCGCGAGCACGGGGCGGCCGGCCTGCGGATACGCATTCAGCGCAAACCCGAACAGCAGCGACAGCAGCAGCACGGGCAGCACCTCGCCCTTCTGGAACGCGCCGAGCATCGTGTCGGGGATCACGTTCAGCGCAAACTCGACGAACCCGTGCGGCTGCGCATGCCGCACATATTGCACGAGCAGGCTCGCATCGAGATGGCGCACGTCGACGTGCATGCCGGCGCCGGGCCGCAGCACGAACGCGGTGACGAGCCCGAACGCGAGCGCGGCGGCGGTCAGCAGATAGAACAGCACCAGCGCGCGGACGATCGTGCGGCCGATCGCTTGCCCGTTCGCCAGCGACGTGATGCCGGACACGATCGTGCAGAACACGATCGGCGCGATCATCATCCGCACGAGCGCGACGAATGCATCGCTGAGCGGCTTGAGCAGCGTGCCCACGGACGGCCAGAAGTGGCCGACGCTCACGCCGAGCGCCATCGCGAGCAGCACCTGCACGTAGAGCGAACGCAGCGGTCTGGCGAGCGTCACGATGCGGCCGTTCCCGACGTGCGGGCGGTGATGCGGGACGTCATCGTCGTAGTCGTGACGTCGTTCATTTCGCTGCGGCGCGGGGTGCGGCGGCGCCGCGCTTCGCGTCGACGATCGCCTGGTGGAACGCCTCCGCGGCCGGCGTCAGCGCGCGCCCGCGCCGCTTCACGATCCCCACGCGGCGCTTCACCACCGGCTCGACGAGCGGGACGCTCGTCAGCAGCGGATGGTCGTGCCCGGGCATCGCCATCGACGGCACCGCGGCGACGCCGAGGCCCGCTTCGACGAGGCCGAGCATGGTCGTCACGTGGCGCGTCTCGCACACGCTCGGCGTGGGCGGCGCGACGGCCGTCAGCGCCTGGTCGAGCAGCAGGCGGTTGCCGGACGTCTTGTCCACCGACACGTACTCGTGCGCGTAGAGCTCGGCCCACGTCACGCGCTTCTTGCGCGCGAGCGGATGATCGCGCCGGCACGCGGCAACGAACCGTTCCTGCAGCAGCAGCTTGAAGTCGATCTCGGGCTCCTGGCTGCCCATGAAGCTCACGCCGAAATCGGCCTCGCCGCTGATCACCGCGCTCAGCACCTCGTTCGCGCTCGCATCGAGCAGCTTCACGCGGATGCGCGGAAAGCGCCGGTGATAGCTCGCGATCACGTTCGGCAGGAAGTAGTACGCCACCGACGGCACGCACGCGATCGTCACATGGCCGAGGCGGCTCGACGACACGTCGCGGATGCCGAGCAGCGCGACGTCGAGATCGTCGAGCAACTGCTCGGCGCTCGGCGCGAACACGCGGCCGACGGTGGTCAGCGTGACGCTGCGCGTGGTGCGCTCGAACAGCCGCACGCCGAGCGCTTCCTCCAGCTTGTCGATCCGGCGACTCAACGCGGGCTGCGAGATGCTGATCGACTCGGCGGCCTTGCGGAAGCTGCCGAGCTCCACCACCGCGCGAAACGCCTGCAAGTCGGTCAAATCGAAGTTGATTCCCACGGGGCACGTCTCCGGTCTTTCAGATGCCCGGTATTGTGCCCGATTCGACCGTGGCCCACCCAGCCGGGCGTTACCGGCCCCGGCGCCGGGGCGGCTACGCGCGATGCCGCAGCGCGTCGTCGCCGGCGCACTCGCGTTCGCTGCGGGGCGCTGCGCCGGACCGCGTACGCTGCGCGCCTGAACGCCTGAACGTGCCTGAACCCGCCTGAACGCCTGAACCCGCCCGAACCCCGCGCCCGCCGCCGTTTTACAACGCCCGTGTAATGGCCCTGCCGGCCGCGCATCAACGCCAGCCGTCGCTCGCGGATTCCAGATAACGCAGCAACCGGTGCGGCGTCAGCGGCTTCGCGCAGTGCGCGTCGAAGCCCGCCTCCCGCGCACGTTCGCGATCGCGCTGCGACGCGAACGCGCTGCACGCGACCAGCAGCATGTCGCCGGTGCGCGGGTCGCCGCGCAGGCGCGTCGCGAGCTGCAACCCGTCCAGGCCCGGCATCGCGATGTCCAGCACGATCGCGAACGGCTGCCAGTCGCGCGCGAGATCGCAGACCGAAAACGGATCGTCCGCGACGCGGCACTCGAAGCCGCGCGCCTCGAGCAGCAACTGCAGCGCGTCGGCCGCGTCGCGATAGTCGTCGACAACCAGCACGCGGCGCGGGCGCGGCGGCACGCTATCGGGCGAACGCCACAGCAGCACGTCGTCGGCGGACGGATCGTCGCCGGGGTGGATTTGCATCGCCTTCTCCCTGTGATCGGATGCGGCCCCGGCGCAAGCTGCGCGCCCATAGCGACTGCATCCGGCATGCCGGTTGCTGCACGTCGGGATCATCGACCACGGGAGCCGCAGATGCGCGTGATGCCGTCATTCGGGGCCGCCACGGCCTTCGGTTCGCGTGCCGTCGCCAGGCCGGCACGCGACGCTGCGCGGGCGCGTCCGCGCCGCGGCCCGGCCCGCACCGGGAGCGCCGGATGACCACCAAACCGGCCGCGAAAACCGCCGAGGCGGGCGACGACGTCGCCCCGAAAACGCTCGACGCATGCCGCCGCTGCACGCTGTGGGAGCACGCGACGCAGGCGGTGCCGGGCGCCGGCCCCGTCGATGCGCGGATCGTGCTGGTCGGCGAGCAGCCGGGCGACCAGGAAGACCGCGCGGGCGTGCCGTTCGTCGGCGCGGCGGGCCACGTGCTCGATCGCGCGCTCGGTGACGCCGGGATCGAACGCGCGAGCGTCTACCTGACCAACGCGGTCAAGCACTTCAAATGGGAACCGCGCGGCAAGCGGCGGCTGCACAAGACGCCCGCGCAACGCGAGGTCGCCGCGTGCCGCTACTGGCTCGAGCGTGAGCTCGATGCGCTCGGCCCGCGCGTGATCGTCGCGCTCGGCGCGACGGCGCTGCGCGCGGTGCTGCACGACAACGCCGCGACGCTCGAGCGCACGCCCACGCCGGTGCGCTCGCCCGAAGGCTGCCTGGTCGTCGCGACCTATCACCCGTCGTACGTGCTGCGCACGCGCGGCGCGGATTCGCGCGAACGCGCGTACCGGACGCTCGTCGATGCGCTGCGCACCGCGGCGCGCCTCGCACGCGGCCACGACGACGCGCGCGACGGGCCGCAAGCGGCACGAGGAGACGCCGAATGAGCGACCTGCGCGGCGACGACGCGCGGCCCGAGCCGGCGCCGAGCCCGGCCGCCGCGAAGCCGTGGTACCGGCGCCTCGGCCCCGGCCTGCTCGCGGGCGCCTCCGACGCCGATCCGAGCAACGTCGCGGTATACGCGCAGGCCGGCAGCCAGTTCGGTTTCCACATGCTGTGGATGATCGTCGTCACGCTGCCGATGATGGTGGTCGTGCAGCTCGCGTCGGCATTCGTGGGCCGCAGCAATCGCAAAGGTCTGATCGCGGGGATCCGCGAGCACTTCTCCGACACGCTCGCCAAGGCGCTGGTCGCCATGGTCGTGATCGTCAACGTCGTGAACGTCGGCGCGGATCTCGCCGCGATGGGCGACGCGACCGCGCTCGTCGCCGGCGGCCGCAGCTACTGGTATGCGCCGGTCTACGGGCTCGCGTCGCTCGCGCTGCAGGTGCTGATGTCCTACGAACGCTACGCGCGCTGGCTCAAATGGATGACGCTCGGCCTGCTCGCGTACGTGATCGAACTCGCGTTCGTCCACGTCGACTGGGGCAGCCTGCTGCATGCGCTCGTGCTGCCGCACATCGCGTTCACGCACGACTATGCGACGACGGCGGTCGCCGTGCTCGGCACGACACTGAGCCCGTACCTGTTCGTGTGGCAGGCGGCGCTCGAGGTCGAGGAGACGCAGGCCGAGCGCCGCAACGGCGAGGCGGCATGCGCGCCGGGCGCGCGCCGCGAGACCGAGCGGCGCATCACGATCGATACGTGGACCGGGATGATCGTGACCAATGCGGTGTCGTTCTGCATCATGGTGATCGGCGCGGCGGTGTTCTTCACGCACGGCAAGCATGACATCGGCTCGACCGCGCAGGCAGCCGAAGCGCTGCGGCCGATCGCCGGCGAAGCGGCGTTTCTCGTGTTCGCGTTCGGCATCGTCGGCTGCGGGCTGCTCGCCATTCCTGCATTCGCCGGCAGCGCCGCGTATGGCTGTGCCGAAGCGTGGCGGTTCCGCGAAGGGCTGAACGAGCCGGTACGGCGCGCGCCCGGGTTCTATACGGTCCTCGCGCTGTGCGTGATCGTCGGCATCGCGATCTGCTTCAGCCCGATCAATCCGATCAAGGCGCTGTACTGGAGCGCCGTGCTCAACGGCATCGCCGCAGTGCCGATGCTCGGGCTCGTGATGCTGCTGGCGCAGCGCCGCGATGCCGAGGGGCAGCCGGGCACCGGCTTCGTGTCGAAGTGCTTCGGATGGCTGGCGGTCGTGCTGATGGCGGCGTCGGTGATCGTGATGGCCGCGGATTTGCTGAGCTGACGAGGCGCGTCGCAACTGGTTGCGTACGCAACCGATATGAAAATCGACGAAACGGAAGGCGGAAAGCCGGGCCGCCGCGCAAGCGCCACGGCCCGGCCGAGGGCAGGTGAAGCCAGGTGTGTCGTTACATCATCTTGCCGCGCGACTTTTCGGCGCGCGCCGCATCCGCGGCCGATTCGACCTTCTTCACTTCTTCCGGCGGCGGCAGCACCGCCTTGAAGCCCATCGACTGGATCCACATTTCACGCGCCCAGCCGCGGGTGTGATACAGGTGATGATCTTCATCGGCCTCGACTTCGTCGTGCGCGGCCTTCAGCGCCTTCGCCGCGTCGCCGTCGGGCAACTGGTCGGCCGCGTAGCCGATCAGCTCCCAGTTCAGGTGATCCTTGGTCTCGGCGAGCACCACGCACTCGGCCGCGACGACCTGCGCGACGGCCGGATCGGCCTGCTTCTTCGCCTGCTCGATCACCTGCACCAGCGACTTGCCGGTAGCTTCGACCGCGCTACGGCCCGGCGACTTCGTATTCGGATCGAGGCCGAGCTTCTTGAACACCTGTTGCAGCACTTCCTGGTGGTGCAGCGTCTCGCGATGGTACTTCTCCCATTCCTTGTGCAGGTCCTCGTCGGTCGCGCACTGGATCGCGGCCTCGTAGATCTTCGCGCCGCCAAGCTCGGTCTCGTAAGCCTGGCAGAGCAGTTCGAGGATGCCTTCGTGCTTCGATTGCCGTTGGGCCATGACTGCTTCTCCGAAAAAGCGGGCCGCACGCGCGGCCCTGGGGGTGAACCGGGCGCGCGTTATTGCGCACCCACCTTGCGTTCGGCCTGCTGCGCCATGCTCAGGTGATGCTTGAGCGTCGGCAGCGTGGATTTGGCGAACGCGCGCAGCTGCGCGTCCTGGCCATCGCGCGCCTCGCCTTCGAACAGCGCGATCGCCTTCTTGTGCGCATCGGGGCCGGCCGCCGCGAGATACGCGACGTCGAAGTCGTGGCCCGACTTGCCGCGCAGCGCCTCGACGTCCGGGTCCTTGATCTGGTCGGCCTGCGGCTTCATGCCCTTGGCCGCCGCAATCTCGGTGAGCTTCGCGTTCGCCTTGCCGTGATCGGCGACCATGCGCTTCGCAAATGCACGCACGTCCGGCGACTGCGCCTGCCTCAGCGCGAGCTGGCTGGCCTCCACCTCCGCCTTGCCGGCTATCGCGGCCTTGTCGACGAATTCCGCGTCGCCACCCTGCGGCGCCTTCGCGATGCCCGCGTCGCCGGCGCCCGCGCCCGACGACGGATTGATCACGCCGCTCGGCACATGCGAATTGGATGCCGGCGGCTCGCTCGGCATCTGGGCATGCGCGAGTCCCGACACGGCGAGTACGCCCACGGCAACCGCCGCGATCGTCCAGTTGGGTTGTTTCATGCGCTTTCTCCTTGCATGGGGATGGCCGTCAGCCGCCGACGATCGAGCCGCCGTTCGGATGCAACGTCTGTCCCGTCATGTAGCTCGCGCCTTCCGAGGCGAGCAGCACGTAGCAGCCGATCAGTTCGTCCGGCTGACCGGGGCGCTTGAGCGGCACGTTCGAGCCGAACTTCGACACCTGCTCGGGGCTGAACGTGGACGGGATCAGCGGCGTCCAGATCGGGCCCGGCGCAACGGCGTTCACGCGGATGTCGCGCTCGGCCAGTTCGAGCGACAGCGAGCGCGTGAACGCGACGATCGCGCCCTTGGTCGCCGAGTAGTCGGGCAGCTTCGGATTGCCGTGGTACGCGGTCACCGACGCGGTGTTGACGATGCGGCCGCCCTGCTTCATGTGCGGCAGCGCGGCCTGCGTGCAGAAGAACATCCCGTAGATGTTCGTCCGGAACGTGCGCTCGAGCTGTTCCTCGGTGACGTCCTCGATACCCGACTGCGGATGCTGTTCGCCTGCGTTGTTCACCAGCACGTCGAGCCGGCCGAGCCGATCGACCGTGCGCGCCACCGCGTCGCGCGCCTGCTTGCGATCGCCGACGTCGCACGCGATCGCCTCGCAGCGCCGGCCGACCTGCTCGATCAGGTGCTTGGTGTGCGCGGCATCGTCGGATTCGTTCAGGTAGACGATCGCGACGTCGGCGCCCTCCTTCGCGAAACCGATCGCGACCGCGCGGCCGATCCCGCTGTCGCCGCCCGTCACGAGCGCGACCTTGCCGGACAGCTTGCCGCTGCCGACGTAATCGGCCGCCTCGTCGTGCGGCTTCGGATTCATCTGCTGCTCCCGGCCCGGCTGCTGCGTCTGCTTCTGGGGCGGCGGGGTGTGTGACGTAGTCATGGATTCCTCCTTGAGCGGGTGTCGCGAGTGCAGCGCAAGCGGCGTGCCGCGCGCGGCGCGCCGGCTCGCCCGCGGCCGTGCGCACGGCGCGCGCGCCGTGTTGCAAACGCATGCAGAAAAAGGACGTGGCCGATTCCGCCGCGCGGGCTCAGCGCGGGGTGCCCTGCGTCGTGCCGTCGGGTCGGCGCACCGGGTCGAAGTCGCGCCATTCGCCGTCCTGCCAGTCGCCTTCGACGCGCTCGATCGCCTGCGCGCCAGTGGCACGCAGCACGTCCTCCGCGGCGGCAGCGGTCGTGGCCGTCACGCGCGCGGCGAGGATCACGCCGGTCTCGGTGTGCGCGAGCGTGCCCTTGCCTTCGGCCTGCTCGCCGCGCATCCGGCCGAGCGCGCCGCCGAACGCGCCGAGGTACGCGCCCGCGAGCGCACCGGCGACCGGCACGAACCAGTAGCGCAGCCCGAGCGCATAGACGATCAGCCCGAAGATCACGCCGATCAGCAACCCGCGCAACACGCCGATCACCGCGCCGCGGCCGCCCGGTTTCGCGGCGGTATCGGCGTATACGTCGCCGCCGATCGGAAAGCGCGCGTGCTGGCCGCCGGGGTTCAGGAAAAAGATGGACACGTCGTCCGGCGCGAACGCGCGCTCGTAAAGGCGGCGCGCCCCGCCTTCCGCTTCATCGAACGTCGTGAAGCGGCCTGCGACGATCATCGCCATGCTCATCCTCCTCGTGACGGTAGAGCGCCGCACGCGCGCAGGCGCGTGCGACGCGACGCGGCGGCGCTCACATCAGCCGCCCGAGTTCCTTCGACACCGATGCCGGCGTGCTGTATTCGCGATCGGGTATCTGGCGCAGCATGTCGAGCACGCTCGGGTCCGCATGCGAACGCTCCGCGCACTGGACCACGTCCGCCTTGCTCGCGGGGTAGTCCATCCCCTTGAGCGCCTTCTGCACGTCGACCGGGCTCGGCACCTTGCCGTGCCCTGTCTGGTGGCCGCCCTTGTCGTGATCCTGCTGCGTGCGCTCGCCCTCGTGCGCACGCGAGTGGCTGTGTTCGTGGCCCGTATGTTGTCGGGATGTCATGGAAACCTCCTTCGGATGATGGATGAAATGACGCGCGCCGCTTACACCGGAGTGCGGCGCGCACGCGCGAGCGCGGCGACCACCAGCGCCGCCGCGCCGAGCGCGACCGCGCCGGCGACCTTCGGCCGCTGCACCACCGCGTTGTAGGCACAGGCGCGCAGCACCGGCCCTTCCATGCCCTCGCGCTCGTGCAGCGCGTGGCGCGATTCGTACAGCGCGTTGTCGTCGCGCGGCCGTGCGGGCCGCACCGTGCGCTGGCCGCGCGAGAACAGCGTGGCCGCCAAGCGATCGAACAGCCGCGGCGCGTGGTACGCGCTCGCCGACGTGAACTTCGCGGCGCCGCCGACGAACAGCGTGCGGCGCGGATGCGCGGCCGCGAACAGGATCGCGTCGGCGACGAGATCGGGGTCGTAGATCGGCGGCGCCAGCTTCGCCTCGACGTTCATGTAGTTCTTCGCGTGCATCACGAACATCGTGTCGATCGCGGCCGGCTTGATCAGCGTGACGGAGACGGGCAAGCGATCCGACTCCAGCTCGAGCCGAAGCGAATCGGTGAAGCCCTTCACCGCGTGCTTCGATGCGACGTACGCGCTTTGCAGCGGCACGGGCGCATCCGACGCCTCGCTGCCCATGTTGATGATCGCGCCGCCGTGGAAATCGCTCTTGCGCCGGAAATGATCGGACGCGACGAGCGAACCATGCACGACGCCCCAGTAGTTGGTATCGAACAGCCGGCGCTGGTCCTCGAGCGGCACGGTGGCCGCCGTGCCGAAGATCGACACGCCCGCGTTGTTGACCCACGTATCGAAGCCGCCGTAGGTTTCGACCGCTTGCGCGGCCGCGCGCTGCAGATCCTCGACGTTGCCGACGTCGCCGGCCACCGCCACCGCGAGGCCGCCGTGCTGGCGAATTTCGTCGCACAGCGTGTTGAGCGCCTCCTGGTTGCGCGCGAACAGCACCAGCTTCGCGCCGCGCCGTGCCGCCTTGCGCGCGGTGACGAGGCCGATACCGCTCGTGGCGCCCGTGATCACGATCGTCTGCTCGCCGACCGGTTTGAGCATGCAGTTCATCACTGGACTCCTGTCAGGGGGCGTCGTTATTTGGGCCGAATGGTCAGTTGGTTGCGCACGTCCTGCACGCCGTCGATCTGCTTGACCACGCTGACCGCCTGCGCGCGCTGCTGGTCGTCGGGCACGCTGCCGGTGAGCGTCACGATGCCGCGACGGGTCTTCACGTGAATGTCGCCGGCCGACAGGCCGCTCGTGCCGACCAGTTCGGCCTTCGCCTTGGTCGTGATGGTCGCGTCGTGAATCTTCGTGCCGGTACTCGAATGCGACATGGATGACGATGACGAGGCCGCGTCGTCGTCGCCGGCGGCGAACACGTTCGGCGCGGCCGCCGTGCAGGCGGCTACCGCGGCGATCGCCAGCGCCATGCCGACGCGCTTCGCGGGACGACGACGAAATCGCGGAGAGCGGGCTTGCAGCGGGAATACCTTCATCGTGACCTCCTTTGATGAAGCCGGCAGCGCCGGCGGACACCCCGCTGGCGCAAGTCGCGTGCCGCGCACTGTCCGCCGCACGGGCCTCCGGCGGCCCGATCAGACGCCCTTTCATCCAACGCGTTGTAATTTTTTCGGCGCATCGAGCGGCCGATTCACCCGCAAAACGCCGGGCATGGCGATTGCCGAGGGAGTGCGCAACGGGGCCCATCGGCGCGGCCTCCGACATCGGGAGCAACACCATGCAAAGAATCGCGTTGATCAGTGAACATGCGTCACCGCTGGGGGTGATCGGCGGCGTGGATGCAGGCGGCCAGAACATCTACGTCGCGAACGTCGCGAAGCAACTGGCCGAGCGCGGCCTCGACGTGGACGTCTATACGCGCTGCGACAATGCACACCTGCCGGAAGTCGTGCAGATCGGCGCGCGCATGCGCGTGATCCACGTGCCGGCCGGCCCCGCCACGGACGTGCCGAAGGAACAGCTGCTCCCGTACATGGGCGCGTTCGCCGACTACATGATCGCGCGCATGCGCCGCGAGCCGGATCCGGTCGACGTGATGCACGCGAACTTCTTCATGTCGGGAGAAGCCGGGCTGCGCGTGAAAAGGCGCCTCGGCATTCCGCTCGTCACGACGTTTCATGCGCTCGGCCGCGTGCGCCGCCTGCACCAGGGCGCGGCCGACGGCTTTCCGGACGCGCGCTTCGCGATCGAGGATACGCTCGCGCGCCGCTCCGACCGGCTGATCGCCGAATGTCCGCAGGACGCGCTCGACCTGACGACGCACTATCGCGCGGACGCCGCGCGCATCGAGATCGTGCCGTGCGGTTTCGACGCGCGCGAATTCCGCCCGGTGCCGCGCGCGGATGCACGCGCGCGGCTCGGCTGGGCGCGGAATGCATTCGTCGTACTGCAGCTCGGCCGCCTCGTGCCGCGCAAAGGGGTCGACACCGTGATCGACGCGCTCGCACGGATGCCGCGCGACCCGCAACGGCCGACGCAGCTCTACATCGTCGGCGGCAGCCAGGCGGAACCCGACCCCGCGCGCGATCCGGAGCTCGCGCGGCTCGCCGGGCTCGCGCACGACGCAGGCATCGCCGATCGCGTGATCTTCGTCGGCCGGCGCGACCGCGACGCGCTGCACCTGTACTACAGCGCGGCCGACGTGTTCGTGACGACGCCGTGGTACGAGCCGTTCGGCATCACGCCGGTCGAGGCGATGGCGTGCGCGGCGCCCGTGATCGGCAGCAACGTGGGCGGCATCCGCACCACGGTGGACGACGGCACCACCGGCTTTCTCGTGCCGCCGCGGGATCCGGCCGCGCTCGCCGCGCGGCTCATACAGTTGCGCGCGCAACCAGATCTGTGCGATGCGCTCGGCCGCGCCGGCTATCTGCGCGCACACCGCCTCTATACGTGGCGCGGCGTCGCTGATCGCCTCGTCGAGATCTACCGCGACGTCGCGCATCCGCAGCGCGCCGGCACCGCGGCGAGCGCGCGCCGCACGCCGGTGGCGACCACGCCGGGCGTCCTCGCGCACCGCAAGGAGAATGCATGATGAAGGGCTACGATCGCAAACGGGTGCTCGTCACCGGTGGCGCCGGTTTCCTCGGTTCGCACCTGTGCGAACGCCTCGTGACGGCCGGGCACGACGTGCTGTGCGTCGACAACTTCTACACGGGCACGAAGGACAACATCGCGCACCTGCTCGATGCGCCGAACTTCGAGCTGATGCGGCACGACGTGACGTTTCCGCTGTACGTCGAGGTCGACGAGATCTACAACCTCGCGTGCCCCGCGTCGCCCGTGCACTACCAGCGCGACCCGGTGCAGACCACCAAGACCAGCGTGCACGGCGCGATCAACCTGCTCGGCCTCGCGAAGCGCGTGAAGGCGCGTATCCTGCAGGCGTCCACGAGCGAGGTGTACGGCGACCCCGACGTGCATCCGCAGGACGAGCGCTACTGCGGGCGCGTGAATCCGATCGGCGTGCGCGCATGCTACGACGAAGGCAAGCGCTGCGCGGAAACGCTGTTCATGGACTATCACCGCCAGTACGGCGTCGACGTGCGGATCGCGCGGATCTTCAACACGTACGGGCCGCGCATGCATCCGGCGGACGGTCGCGTCGTGTCGAACTTCATCACGCAGGCGCTCGCCGGCGAGCCGCTGACGGTGTACGGCGACGGCAAGCAGACGCGCTCGTTCTGCTACGTCGACGACATGGTCGACGCGTTGATCCGCCTGATGGACGAACCGGGCGATGCGTGCGAGCCGGTGAATCTCGGCAGCGACGACGAGATCGCGATGATCGATGTCGCGCGCGAAGTCGTGCGCATCGTCGGCACGCCGGTCGCGATCGAGTTCCGGCCGCTGCCCTCGGACGACCCGCGTCAGCGCCGCCCCGACCTCGACGCGGCGCGACGCCGGCTCGACTGGCGCGCGACGACCCCGCTCGCGAGCGGGCTCGCGCATACCGCGCGCTATTTCATCCATCGGCAAGCGATACATCACACGCCGGGCGATCTCGTGCGCAGCACGCAGATCGCATCGCACATGCTCGCGCAGATCAGCACGCAGAACCGGCCGGCCGCCGCGACCTGAGCCGCTGTGACGCGACGGCCGGCGCGCGATGCGTCAGCCGTCGCGCTTCGTCACCTGCGCGATCTTGTGCGCGAGCTCGCGCACGTCGACCGGCTTGCACAGATAGCCGTCGAAGCCGGCGTCGAGCGCGCGGCGCTCGTCGGCGAGGCCCGCATGCGCGGTCACGGCGAGCACGCGCACGGCCGGCGGACTGCCGACGTTCGCGCCGCCGCGCCGCAACGCGTCGAGCAGCCAGAAGCCGTCGCCGTCGGGCATCGCGAGATCGGACAGCACGACGGTCGGCTGCAGATCGGCGACGACCGCGAGCGCCTCGCGCCCGGACGCGGCGATCGCGACGTCGGCGCCCAGCGTCGTCAGCGCGGCGGTCAGGCTCGCGCGCGTGGTCGCGTCGTCGTCGACGATCAGGATGCGCTCCGCATCGAGCGCGAGCGCATCGAGACGGCCGTTCGCCTGCGCGGCGCCCCACGCCATCGCCCCCACCGGCTGCCAGCCGGCCGGCAGCGTGACGGTAAACGTGCTGCCGCGGTTGCGGCCCGCGCTTTCGACGCGCACCTTGCCGCCGTGCAGCTGCGCGATATGCCGGACGATCGACAGCCCGAGGCCCAGCCCGCGCCGCGACGACGCGGGCGAATCGTCCGCGCGGCGGAACATGTCGAACACGTGCGGCACGAATTCCGGCGCGATACCCTGGCCGGTATCCGATACGGTCAGCATCGCATGCGTGGCGTCGCGCGTGAGCGTGACGCTTACCGCCCCGCCGCCCGGCGTGAACTTCAACGCGTTCGACACGAGGTTCGACAGCATCTGGCGCAGCCGCTCGGCGTCGCCCGATACGATGCAGGTCGCCGGCACGCAGTCGTACTCGAGCACGATGCCGGCCGACGACGCGGCCGTCTGGAATGCGGCGGTCGCGTCGGAAAAGAGCCGCGCGACGTCGACCGGCATCGTATCGAGCTGCAGCTTGCCGGTCGCGAGCGACGACGCATCGAGAATGTCGCCGACCATGCGCGTGAGCGAGCGCGCGCTGCGGTCGATCGCGTCGATCGCCTGCTGCTGGAGCGTCAGGTCGCCGGTGTTGCGCAGCACCTCGACCCAGCCGTAGATCACGTTCAGCGGCGTGCGCAATTCGTGCGACACGGTCGCGAGCAGTTCGTCCTTCAGCCGGTTCGACGTATCGGCCTGGTCGGCCTGGTTGCGCGCACCCTGCAGCGAGCGCAGCGTGCGCAGATCGCGGCGGCGCTGCGCGCCGGTATCGCGCAGCGTCAGCGACATCGCGACGCTCGCGCGCGCGGCGCCGCGCACCGGGCATGCCGACACGGTCGCGCGAAACCGCCGGCCGTCGCGCCGCGTACACAGCACGTCGAGCGGGCCGACCGGTTCCTGCATGTCGCTGAACACGTCGGCCAGCGGATTGCGGCGCAACCAGCGCGCGGCGATCAACGTGTCGAACGCGCGCCCGCGTGCGTCGGCCGCGTCGTAGCCGAAGATCCGCTGCGCGGCCGGATTCCAGCTGACGATGCGGCCTGCAGCGTCGACGCCGACGATCGCGTCCGGCGACGTGTCGACGACCGCCCGCTGCAGCCGCGACGCATCGGCGTGCACACGTTCCGCGCCGGCATCGCGCAGCAGCAGCACCGCGCCGTCGACGTTGCCGTCCGCATCGCCGAGCGGCGACGCGGCTTCGACGATCGGCACCGGGTCGCCGCCTTCCCCGTATAGCCAGTGACGGTCGGACGTCGCGCTTTCGCCGGCGAGCGCGCGTTCGAGCGGCGAGCTCGCCACGCGTTGGCCGTCGCGATCGCACACGCGCAGCACGTCGCGCACCGGCCGGCCCGTCGCATCGTCGGCCCGGCAGCCGATCAGCTCGGCGGCCGCCGCGTTCACGTACGTGACACGCCCCTGGGTGTCGGCGGCGATCACGCCGTGCGGCAGCGCCTGCAGCAGCGCGTCGAGCCGCCGTCGCGCGGCGGTCTCGCTGCGGCGCGCGAGGTCGTTGGTGAGCCGCGCGTGACGCAGCATCGACGCGATCGCGCACACCAGCAGCCCGACCAGCACGAACGTGCCGAGCCGCACGATGCGCTCGGGCAGCGCGCCGGTGTACGCCGCCGGATCCGACAGGAACAGCATCCAGACGAGCGCGCCGCTCGCCACGGTCGCCGTCACGCCGAACAGGAACGACGTCGCCCATGCGGCGGCGCCGAGCAGCGGGTAGTACAGGAACAACGGGAGGTTCGTGCCGCCGAACCGGATCACGAGCGCCTGCAGCACGGTGGCGATCGCGACCAGCATGACGGCGGTTGCGTAATTTCCGGCTCGCGGCCGTGCAATTTCAAACATCGGACACGCTCCTGCCGGAAGGCTGGCGGCCGCGCGCCAGGGTTGGACGGGTGGGCACGGCGCGTGCTCGCCGAACCGGATCGCCGGTTCGACCGCTCACCACGGGGACTCTCACGACATGACCGCTCCGACACGCTGGCTCGTCATCTCGCCGCATCTCGACGATGCCGTCTTCAGTTGCGGGCAATTGCTCGCGCAGGCGCCCGGCTCGGTCGTCGTCACCGTGTTCGCGGGCATTCCGCCACGCGACACGGCCGCACCGCCGTGGGATCGCCGCGCGGGATTCCGCACGGCCGACGAGGCGATGCGCGTGCGCCGCGACGAGGATCGCCGCGCGCTTGCGCTGCTCCACGCTCGCCCGGTATGGCTCGACTTCCTCGACGATCAGTACGGCACGCGCGCCGCGTCGCCGGAGATCGCCGCACGCGCGGCCGACACGATCGACGCGCACCCGGCGTTCGGCGTGCTCGCGCCGGCCGGTCTGTTCCATCGCGATCACCTGCAGGTGCAGCAGGCCGTGCTCGCGCTGCTGCGCGACGGCGACGCGTCGCGCACGTGGCGCTTCTACGAGGACGTGCCGTACCGGCGGATCGACGGGCTGATGGCCAGGCGCGTGATCGGCTGGCGCGAGCACGGCTGGATCGGCCATCCGGTTGCCATGCCGGCCGGCAACCGCACCGACGGCGTGCCGCAGAAAGCTGCGGCGGTGGAAGCGTACGCAAGCCAGATTGCGCTGTTGGAACCTCATATGCGCGCCGATCTCCTCGAACCTGAAACGTACTGGCGGCTCGAATGCGACGGCACGTGCGCGTAACGCCGCCGCGCGCACCGCTGCCGCCGCGCGAGCCGCGCGTGACCGCGATCGTGCTGACCTACCGGCGCGCGACGGAACTCGCGCGCACGCTCGCGCGCCTCACCGAATTGCCCGACCGCCCGGCGATCGTGGTCGTCGACAACGCGTCGGACGACGACACCGCCGCGCTCGTGCGCACCCGTTTTCCGCATGTAACGCTCGTGCATGCGCCCGCCAATCTCGGCGCGGCCGGGCGCAACCTGGGGGTGGCCCTCGCGCGCACGCCGCACGTCGCGTTCTGCGACGACGACACATGGTGGGCGCCCGGCTCGCTCGCCGCGGCGGCCAACCTGCTCGACGCGCATCCGCTCGTCGCGGCCGTGACCGCGCGCGTGCTGGTCGGCCCCGAGCAGCGCGAAGACCCGACCTGCCGGCTGATGGCCGACAGCCCGCTCGATGCGCCCGTCGCGCTGCCGGGCCGGCCTATCCTCGGGCTGCTGGCCGGCGCGACGGCGTTCCGGCGCGATGCGTTCCTGAGTGCGGGCGGCTATCACCCGCGCTACTTCCTCGGCGGCGAGGAGGCGCTGCTCGCGCTCGATCTGTGCCGCGCGGGCGCGTGGCTCGTCTATGCACCGCACCTGACGGTTCATCATTACCCTTCGATGCAGCGCGACATCCGGACGCGCATGAGTGTGTCGACGCGCAACGCGGTATGGACCGCGTGGCTCAGATGGCCGGCAAGGGCCGCGCTCGCGCATACGGTGCGCATGCTGCCGCGCCTGTGGCGCGGGCGCGGCGTCGCACGCACGTTCGCCGGCCTGCCGTGGATCCTGCGCGAGCGCCGGCCGATTCCGCCGCACGTCGAACGCATGCGCCGCCGGCTCGACCGCGACGAACGACGCCGCACCGGCTCGCACGCATGAGCGCGGCCGGTGCCGGATCACGAGTCGGGCTTTTCGACTTCGTCTTCCAGTTGTGCGAGCCGGTTGTAGATGGTCTTCAGGCTGACGTCGAGCACTTCGGCCGCCTGCGCCTTCACGCCGCCGCATTGCGCGATCGTGCCGAGGATCAGCTTGCGGTCGACTTCCTCGAGCGGCGTGCCGAACGGCACGGTCACGCGATCTTCATGCGAGTCGACCATGCTCGACAGCTCGTCCATGATCGGCGGCGGCAGCGTGTCGATCACGTCGGCGTCGCTGAAGATGCTCGCGCGCTGCACGAAGTTGCGCAGCTCGCGCACGTTGCCCGGCCACGCGTAGCGCTTCAGCGCTTCGCGGGCAGCCGGCGAGAAGCTCAGGTTACGGCCGCTCTCCTCGTTGTAGCGCTTCAGGAATGCGTCGGCGAGCATCGGGATGTCGTCGCCGCGCTCGCGCAGCGACGGCAGCGGAATCGGGAACACGTTGATCCGGTGAAAGAGGTCGGGGCGCAGCTTGCCGTCCGCCATCGCGGCTTCCGGATCGCGGTTGGTCGCCGCGATGATGCGCACGTCGACATCGATCTCGCGGGTGGAGCCGAGCCGCGTGAGGCGGCCGGTTTCGAGCACGCGCAGCAGCTTGACCTGCGACTCGAGCGGCATCTCGGTGATTTCGTCGAGGAACAGCGTGCCGCCGTCCGCGCGTTCGAAGAAACCCTTATGCTGACGCTCGGCGCCGGTGAAGCTGCCGCGGTCGTGGCCGAACATCTCGCTTTCGACGAGGTTCGCGGCGATCGCGCCACAATTGACCGCGAGGAACGGGCCGCGGCGGCGCAGGCTCAGATCGTGCACCGTTTGCGCGGCGAGCTCCTTGCCGGTGCCCGATTCGCCCGTCAGCAGCACGGACGCCTCGGTGCGCGCGACGCGACCGATCGCGTCGTAGACGGTCTGCATCGCCGGCGAGCTGCCGAGCATCCGGCCGAAGCGCCCGAGGCGCTGCAGTTCCGAACGCAGCTCGGCGATTTCCTCGTGCAGCGCAGTGGTGCGCGGCACGCGCGCGAAGATGCTGTTCAGCCGCTGCATGTTGAGCGGCTTCACCAGGTAATCGGTGGCGCCTCGGCGCAATGCGTCGATCGCGGTTTCGAGGCTCGCGTGACCGGTGGTCAACACCATTTCGCAATGCCCGCGCTTGGGCAATGCGTCAAACAGATCCATGCCGTTGCCGTCCGGCAGCACGAGGTCGCACAGCACGAGATCGGGGGTATTCGTCGTGACGAGCGTGCGCGCTTCTTCTAGCGTCGCGGCCGTGTCGCACGTCAACTGCTGCGCTTGCGCGAGCGTCGCGAGCATCGTGCGTGTATCGGCATCGTCTTCGACGATCAGCACATAAGGCATCGAAGCTCCTTGTAATGCGGCCGGCCCGAGCATCGGCCGGAACCGCGGCGGACATGCCGTGCGGAGCGCCGCGCCGAGGCACTCGGCGAGCGGCCTTCCGCATGGCACACGAACGAGCAGACAAGCTGTTCTGCCATGACAAACGAGTGTCTAGCAGTATAGAAGAAGCGGCTCCCGCAGTCGCGCTCCATCGAATAAATCTATCCGTTCGCGGCGTTCGCATTGCAAGATTCAATGTCTTGCGGCAGCGTTAAACGGTATGCTTTTCCAGTGAAAAACAACGTGTGCCACGTCATTTTTTCACCGTGTCTTCACCGCATTCGGTCATAAATTCCCAAGCTGGTCATATCCATGTCGAAATCCGACGATGATGGCACGCGTCTGTTCGGTCGTTCGCGAACAATGCAGGACTTGTTGCTGAAAATATCGCGCGTCGCCGCGACGGGCGTGAGCGTGCTCGTGGTCGGCGAAAGCGGCGCGGGCAAGGACATCGTCGCGCGGCTCATCCACGACATGAGCCCGCGGCGGCGCGGGCCATTCGTGCCCGTCAACTGCGGCGCGATTCCGAAAGACCTCGCCGAATCGCATCTGTTCGGTCACGAAAAAGGCAGCTTTACCGGCGCCGTTGCACAACACGTGGGCGTGTTCGAAGCCGCGCGCGGCGGCACGCTGTTTCTCGACGAAGTCGCGGAGATGCCCGCGGAGCTTCAGGTGAAACTGCTGCGCACGCTCGAATCGAACACGATCATGCGCGTGGGCGGCTACGAGCCGATTCCGCTCGACGTGCGGATCATCGCGGCCACCCATCACGATCCGGTCGAAGCGGTGCGCAGCGGCCGGCTGCGCGACGATCTTTTCTACCGGATCGCGACGGTCGCGCTGCACGTGCCCGCGCTCAGGCAGCGGGAAGACGACGTCGGCGACATCGCGTTGCAGATCATCGAGCGGCTGAATGCGCGGCACCGCACGCGCAAGCGTCTGTCGACGCAGGCGTTGAAGGCGCTGCGCACGTACTCGTGGCCCGGCAACGTGCGCGAGCTGCGCAACACGCTCGAGCGCGCGTTCATCCTCGCGGACGAACAGATCGAACTGCAGCTGCCGCGCCGGGCGCCGCCGCGTGAAGAAGTGCGCCACAACGCGATGACGCTGCATATCGGCACGACGCTCGCGCATACGCAGCAGCGCTTCATCGTCGCATCGCTGCGACACTTCAACGGCGACAAGCCGCGCACCGCGAAGGCGCTCGGCATCAGCCTGAAGACGCTCTACAACCGGCTCGCGCTGCTGCCCGAGCATGAACGCAACGGCGCGAACGGAACGGCGCCCCCGGCGGCGACGCCGACTGCCACCGGCACGGGCAACACCGGCAGCGCGGCCGGCTCGGCCGCGGCGCCACGCGCACCGGGCCGGTAAATGCGCGATGCACGCGCGGCGGCGTGCGTCGCCGCTACGCCGTCACGTCGCACAGCGCGCGATCCCAGTCGCGCGCGAAACGCTCGATATTGAAGCGCTCGCACGCGTCGCGCTTCGCAGCCTGTCCCCACTCGCGCGCAAGTTCCGGATCGCGGATCAACATGCGCATCGCCTCGATCAGCACGGCCGGCCGCGTGTCGGCCACGCCGTTGTAGCCGCTCCTGACGAGCTGCGCCATCTCCGTCGTCGCGAGCGCGACGATCGGCATGCCGATCATCATCGCCTCGATCACCGCAAGCCCGAGGCTCGTATAACGGATCGGGTTGAAGAAGAACCGGTAGTGCGACAGGAAATGCGGCAACGCCGGATTCGGCACCTCGCCGATCCCGCCGAGTTCGGCCGAGTTCATCCCGACCAGATCGAGCGGCACGCTGCGGCGCATGACGTCGAACAGGTCCGCGCCGAGGCGCCGCCCGCGCCGCGCGAGGTTGTTCACGACCGTCACGCCCTTGGGCAACGTGCCGCGATACTCGACGTTGTCGGGCATCAGCACGCCGTGCTCGATCACACGCGTCGGCGTGATGCCGTTGTCCCACATCAGCGCGTTGAACGGCGTCACGTGCACCAGCAACACGTTCGGGTCCTGCACCGGATGCAGCGTGTCGGTCGGATGCTCGCGCGGCGGATCGTGCTCGACGAACACCGCCGGCAGTGCGCGCTGTGCGTCGCTCAGCAGCCGCAGGCGGTCGTGCTGATAGTGGCTGTGATGCTGGTACAGCACGCAGTCGAACGCCGTGTCGCGCACGCATTCGACGGGCACCTCGTGCACGTTGTCGCCCCACGGCAGGTGCCCCACCCGCCCCGCATAGCCCGGCGGATGCTGCGGTTTCGTCACGATGTAGAAATCGTGCGGCGTCTGCGACAGGTAATACAAATAATTCCCATGTACGTGCCAGGTCAGCACGCGCAACCGCTTACGTGACATGACGTCTCTCCTCCGCGAGCAGTTCGCCCGCCCGTTCCATCACGTCGCCCACGCCGATCGCGGCCGCGCACTCGTGCCCGTACGGGCAGGTGTCGAACATGCACGGCCGGCAGGCCGGGTAGTTCGCGAGCACGCGATGGCGTTCGGTGTCGAGCGGCGCCCAGCGCGCCGTGTCGCTGCCGCATGCGACGACGATGCTCGGCGTGCCGAGCGCCGCCGCGACGTGCGACACGCCCGTGTCGTTGCACAACAGCAGCCGCGCGCGGCCGATCAGCGCGGCCAGCGCGCCGAGCGGCGTGCGGCCGCACAGGTTCACGCACGGCCGCCCGAGATGCTCGGCGAACGCGGCGGCCAGCGGCAGTTCGGCGCGCGTGCCGGTGAGCACGATCTGCCAGCCGTCGTCGGCGAGCTGCCGCGCGGCGCTCGCGAAGCGTTCGACCGGCCAGCGGCGCGACGCCATCCGCGCGCCCGGATGGACGATCACGTAGCGGCCCGGATCGAGCGCATGCTCGTCGCACAGCACGTGCCACAGCGCGTAGTCGAGGCCGCCGAGCGGAAATTCCAGGTAGTCGCCCCAGTCCGGGTAGCCGAGCTTGCGCATCAGCGACAGATACCGCTTGACTTCGGGTTCGTCGTCGCGCCACGTCACCGTGTAGTCGAGCGCGGCCGCGTCGCCGTCGGCCGGCACGAAGCCGGCCGTGCGCGTCGCGCCGAGCGACGCGACGATCGCGTTGGTCTGCACGCCGCTGCCATGCAGCTGGATCGCGAGATCGAAGTCGCGCGCGCGGCATTCCGCGACGAACGCTTCGCGCGCGGCCGTGCCGGCATCCGGCTGTTCGCCGAGGCCCGGCGCGCCGGGAAACGCGATGAAGCCGTCGATGTAATCGGAGAAGCGCGACGCGAATTCGCGCGCCCACGGCAAGCCGATCAGCGTAATGCGCGCATCCGGTTCGCCGCGTCGCAGCGCGCGCAGCGCGGGCACCGCGCACAGCATGTCGCCGAGCTGCAGCGCGCGGAACACCGCGATGCGCGGCGGGCCGGAGGGTGAAACGGGATCGAGCATCATAGGAAGAACACCCGGAAGTGAAGCGCGCCGCGCATGCGCCAGTACAGCGACACGGGCGGAATCGCGATCGACGTGACGATCATCTCGGCGATATGCGATGGCGTGAGCTGCGTGCCGCGCAGCCGCTTCACGCAGAACGCGGCGGTAATCGCCGCCCATGCGGCCGCGCAAACGATTGCCGGCACGTGCCAGCCGGCCGCGACACAGCCGATCGCGCCGAGCGCGGCGAGCACGGCCGCGTAGTAGTTCCACGGCGGCGCCGGCCGGATGTGGCGCCGGTAAGTTGCGCGATGCTTCTTGTACAGCAGCGCGTCGAAATACACCTTCGATTGCTGGCCGATGCTCGCGCCCCAGCGCGCGGGCCGCACCGGATGCACGATCCGCGCGGCGTCGACGCCGACGATCGGCCCCGCATGCTCGCGCAGCGCGAACATCAGGTCGGCATCCTCGCGCCACGCGCGCGTGAAGCGTTCGTCGAAACCGCCGACGCGCTCGAGCGCGGTACGCCGCACGAAGCAGTTCGCGGTCGCGAATTCCGCGTGCGCGAGCCCGGCCGCGTCGCGCTCGTAGTCGGTCGGGCGCGGCCGCAACGGCACGTCGATCCGCCCGGCCGCCGCCGCCGCCGACGGCTCGGCCAGCAGCGCGGCCGCGCCGTGCCGCAGCCAGGTCGGGTCGGGAATCGTGTCGTCGTCGGTGAACGCGATCAGCGCGCCGCGCGCGGTGCGCCAGCCAACGTTGCGCGCGCCGGCCGGCCCCTGCGTATCGGGCGCCGTCATGTAGCGGATCGCCGGCACGTCGGTCACGCGCGCACGGCACGCATCGACGACCGCCCTCGCGCTGCCGGCCCGATCGTCGTCGACGATGACGATCTCGTACGCGGTCGGATCGAACACCTGCATGCACAGCGCGTCGAGGCAGCGCTCGAGCAGGTCGGGGCGCCGGTAGGTCGGCACGACGACCGACACGACCGGCGGCAGTTGCGTGTCGCGCACGTTCATCTCGGCTTCTCCAGCAGGAACGAACCGATCACGAGCGCATCGAGCGGCGACGTCCAGAAGCATTCGATCGCGTCGCGCGGCGAACAGACGATCGGCTCGCCGCGTGTGTTGAACGACGTATTGACGAGCACCGGCACGCCGGTCAGCGCGTCGAACTCGGTCAGCAGCGCATGCAGCAGCGGATGCTGGTGTTCGTCGACGGTCTGCACGCGCGCGGTGCCGTCGATATGGCGCACCGCCGGAATCGTCGCTTCGGCGCCGGGTGCGACGTCGTACACGAACAGCATGAACGGCGCGCGCAGCGGCGTGCGCCGGCCGCCGGTGAACCACTGATGTGCCTTGCTCTCGAGCACGACCGGCGCGACCGGCCGGAAGTCCTCGCGATCCTTGATCCGGTTCAGCTTGCGCTGCATGTCCGGATCGATCGGCGACGCGAGGATCGAGCGCGCGCCGAGCGCGCGCGGCCCGAACTCCATGCGCCCCTGGAACCAGCCGATCACGCGGTTCGCGGCGAGCAGCGCGGCGGTCTGCGCGGCGACGTCCGCGAGCCGCCGGTACGGCAGCTGCGCTTCCTTCAGGAATGCCTCGATCACGTCGTCGCCGTACGACGGCCCGAGATACGCATGGTCCATCCGCCAGTCGCCGCGCGCGCCGCGCATCCGGAAGTCGGTCCATAACGCGGCGCCGAGCGCGGTGCCGGCATCGCCCGCGGCCGGCTGCACCCATACGTCGTCGAACGGGCCGCGATCGCGGATCTTCCCGTTCATCACGCAGTTCAGCGCGACGCCGCCCGCCATCGCGAGCTGCTTCTCGCCGCTCTCCGCGGCGAGCCAGTCGGCTGCCTGCAGCGCCGTCTCCTCGAGCACGAGCTGCAGCGCATGCGCGATGTCGCAGTGATGCGGCTCGATCGGGCCGCCGCGTTCGCGCGCCGGCCCGAACAGCGCGACGAGATCGCCGTCGGCGACCTCGTAGCGCCCTTCGCCGCGATAGTCGACCAGCTTGCGCATCGCGTCGGCGAACACCGGCTTGCCGTACGACGCGAGCGCCATCACCTTGTACTCGTCCGACGAATGCAGGAAGCCGAGGTAGCGCGTCACGCGCTCGTACAGCAGGCCGAGCGAATGCGGCAGGTTGACCTGCCCGAGCCGCCGGTACGACTTGCCGTCGAACACGCCGTAGCTCGTCGTCGCGCGTTCGCCGCGCCCGTCCATCGTCATCACCGCGCAATGGTCGTACGGCGCCGCGAGAAACGCGCTCGCCTCGTGCGCGAGATGGTGCTCGATGAAGTGCCAGCGGAACGGCCCGTCGTGCGCGACGCCGCGAAAACGCCGCTGCAGATGGTGCGGCGCGCCGCCCGCGAGCTGGCGCGGCGCGTTCACGATCGACGACAGGAACAGCGGATGCCACGGCGACGCGCCGTCCGCGCGCGGCGCATGCGCGGACGGCGCGAGCGGCAGCGTCAGCGCGGGCGCGTCGCCCTGACGGTCGAGTTCGAGCCAAGGATCATACGAATACGCGACGTGCTGCACGTCGGCGAGCACGATGCCCGCTTCCGCGAGACAGTAGTCGATCGCGTGGTACGGCAGCTCCCACGTGGAGAACGGCACCGGCCGTTTCGCGTGCTTCACGTGCGTGAAGCGTTCTTCCTCGGCCGCCGCGATCACGACGCCGTCGCGCACGATGCACGCGGCGCTGTCGTGGAACGCGGCGTTGATGCCGAGCGTATGGATGGGTTCGGGCATGCGTCAGCTCCTGTTGATGACGTGCGCGAAGGGAATCACGTTCGATGCGTTGACCGCGACCGGCTCGTCGCGGTGCGCCGCGGCGCGCGCGGCCGCACGCAGTGCATGGCGCTCGCTGCCGCGCAGCAGCGCTTGCGCGGCCGCGACGACGTCATCGGCGCTCACCCCGAGCAGGCACGGATGGCCCGGCTGGTTGCACACGCTGCGGTAACAGTTGCGGCACGGCACATCGACGTTCAACGCGCGGTGCGGCACACGCCACGGCGTGTGCTGCGGATTGGTCAGTGCGTACAGGTCGACGACCGGCGTGCCGAGCGCGGCCGCGAGATGGACGGGCCCGCTGTTGTTCGACAGCAGCAGGTCGGCGGTTTCGATCAGCGCGCCGAGTTCGCCCAGCGGCAGCGTGCCGGCGAGCGGCAGCGCGCGCGGGCCGACGCGCCGGCACACCGCGTCGACCAGCGCCTGCTCGCTCGCGCTGCCGGTCACGGCAATGCCGTCGAACAGCGGCGCGAGCCGCGCGGCCGCGTCGCCGAAGCGCTCGGCCGGCCA
>NZ_JAPVQY010000006.1 GCF_027257875.1 Burkholderia sp. IMCC1007 | reverse complement strand
GACGGTCGGCGCGCGACCGCGGCGGGCGCCGCATGCGCGGACGCCGGCAGCGATGCGTGCCGCGCGCGCGGCCGCGAACGTCGCGTCGCACGGCTGCGTTATCCGACGGCGAGCGCGGCGACCGACGGCTGCGACGCGTTCGGGCGCTGCTGCATCGCTTTCTAGCCGGCGCGTAGCGGCGCGAGCTGCGGCGCAGTGGCGGCGCGGTGGCGACTGCGCGCCGGATTGAACGATTTTCCGCCCCGTGCGTGGGGCATGAAGGAGACACGATGAATGCTGCGCACCCGCGCGCTTCGGCCACTGGCGACGAAGTGGCCGGCGTTCGCATTCCGCGCACGCCCGTTGCGGTCGAGGCGGCCGACGCGGCCCGCGCGTCGCTGCCTGCCGCGCTCGCCGATCATGCGGCCCGCGTGTTCGTGTTCGCGTCGCTCGCCGCGCGGCGCGCGGGCGATACGTGCGACGCCGACGCGCTGTACGTCGCCGCGATGTACGCGAACATGGGGCTCAGTCACGCGTATTGCCGTTCGATCGAACGCTACGAACTCGACGGCGCGGATGCCGCGCATGCGTTGCTGCTGCGGCATCGCCGGTCGCGGCGCGTGCGCGACGACGTATGGCATGCGATTGCGCTGCATACGACGCCGGCGGTGGCCGTTCGCGCGTCGCCGCTCGCTCGCGCACTGGCTTGCGCCGTGTCGACGGATTTGATGGCGACCGATTTCGACGCGTACACGGCCGATGAGCGTGCCGCGCTGCTCGCCGCGTATCCGCGCGGCAGCGGCTTTCGCGAAACGTTTCTCGCGACGGTGGCGCGCGGTGTCGAGCATCGGCCGTCGTCGACGTTCGGCACGTGGAGCGCGGACGTGCTCGAACGCGCGGATCCGGATTTTCACCGGCCGAATTTTTGCGGGCGCGTGCTCGGCGCGCGGTGGACCGACGCGTGATGGCGCCGCGCCGGCGCGCGGCGAGTGGCTGCCCAACGGGCCGCACCACTCGCCGCACGACCGGCAGCATGACGGGCAGCACGACCACCAGCACGACCGGCCACACGACCGCCAGCACAACCGCCACCACAACCGCCACCACAACCGCCACCACAACCGCCACCACAACCGCCACCACAACCGCCACCACAACCGCCACCACAACCGCCACCACAACCGCCCACACAATCCGCGATATCGCGCCGCAGCGCCGCGCATCCCGCTCGCTGCGCGGTACGAGCGCCGCTCACGTGTGCGATTGCGCCGCGTCGTGCCGCGCGTAGTCGACGTAGCCCGCCCGATCGCCGCCATACCAGCCGACGGTCTTCGGTTCCGACAGCGGCGCGCGGATTGCGATGCGCTCCACGAGATCCGGGTTCGCGATATACGCACGCGCGAACGCGACGAGATCGGCGTCGCCTGCGTCGATCAGCGCGTTCGCCGCGTCCGGCGAAATGCCGCCGTTGACGATCAGCGTGCCGTGGAACGCCCGCCGCGCCTGCTCGACGATGCGCGGCAGATCGGGCTCGCCGCTCCAGCCGTTGGTGTCGGCCGCGTGCAGATAGGCGACGCCCGCTTCGTCGAGCATCCGGCCGACATACGCATACGTCGCGTCCGGATCGGCGTCGCGCACGTTGTTGTACTTCGCGTACGGCGAGATCCGCACGCCGACGCGGCTCAGCGGCATCACGCCGCCGACCGCATCGACGATTTCCTCGAGAAAGCGCGCGCGGTTCGCGACCGAGCCGCCGTAGCGATCGTCGCGGCGGTTCAGCGTCGACGACAGGAACTGATGCGGCAGGTAGCCGTTGGCGGCATGGATCTCGACGCCGTCGAAACCCGCGGCCATCGCGCGCTCGGCCGCGCGGCGGAATTCAGCGACGGTCGCGACGACTTCGTCGGTCGTCATCGCGCGCGACGGCGTCGCGTGAATCTTCGTGTAGTAGCCGTTCTGCAGTTGCGCCCACACCTGCAGCTGTTCGAGATCGTCGTTCACGCCGGACGGCGACAGCGGCGCGGCGCCGCCGAGCAGCGTCAGCGAGCTGACGCGGCCGCCATGCCACAGCTGCGCGAAGATGCGTCCGCCGTTCGCATGGACGGCATCGGTGACGATCTTCCACGCGGCAGCCTGTGCATCGTCGACGAGCCCCGGCGTCAGCTCGAACGCGGCGGATGCCGGGCTGACGTTGGTCGCCTCGGTCACGATCAGGCCGGCGGACGCGCGCTGCGCGTAGTACTCGGCCATCAGTTCGGTGGGCAGTCCGCGCGACGGTGCGCGCGAGCGCGTCATCGGGCCCATCACGACGCGGTTCGGAAGCGCGAGACCGCGCAGATCGTAGGCACTGAGCAGGGAAGACATGGTGAACTCCTTTCGTTGACGTGGAGCGGGGCGGCGACGCGCCCCGCGAACGATTCGGTTTGACGGGCGATATCGGGTTCAGCCGATCGCGTGACGTTGTGCGTGCGGACGCCCGACGAGCAGGTAGTGAGCGAGCGCGACGATCGGGAATGCGCCGGCCACCGCCGCGACGAGCGGCCAGCCGCCATGCTCGTACAGCGGGCTCGCGAGCGCGGAGCCGACGGCGCCGCCGACGAAGATGCTCGTCATGTACAGCGCGTTCAGCCGGTTGCGGCTTGCCGCGTGCAGCGCGTAGATCTCGCGCTGGCCGAGCACCATGTTCATCTGCACCGCGAAGTCGAGCACGATCCCGGTCACGACGAGCCCGTACAGGCCGGTGCCATGCACGAACCCCACCGCATACGACAGCGCGCCGGCGACGAGCGCGATCAGCGTCGCGCGCACCGTGTGGCCGGCGTCGGCGAGCCGGCCGGCCACCGGCGCCGACGTTGCGCCGATCGCACCGACCAGCGCGAACAGGCCGATCGCCGATTGCGACAACCCGTAGTGACGCGTCAGCTCGACCGGCACGGCGGTCCAGAACAGGCTGAACGACGCGAACATCAGGCCCTGGTAGAGCGCGCGGTGGCGCAATACCGGCATCGTGCGAACGAGATGCAGCAGCGAGCCGATCAGTTCGAAATAGGTCGCGCGATGGTCCGGCTGGCGCGACGGAATCGTCAGCGCGAGCAAGGCCGTCACGAGCGTCATCAGCACGGCGGCGGCCGCGAACACGAAGCGCCAGCCGAACGCGTCGGCCACGACGCTCGACAGCGGGCGCGCCAGCAGGATGCCGAGCAGGAGCCCGCTCATGATCGTGCCGACGACGCGGCCGCGCGAATGATCGGGCGCGAGATGCGCGGCGAGCGGCACGAGGATCTGCACGGCCACCGAGCTGAAGCCGATCAGCAGCGAAATCGCGAGAAAGAGCCCGGGCGTGCGCACGAGCGCCGCCGCCGCGAGGCTCGCGATCGACACGACGGCCGTCACGATCATCAGCTTGCGGTTCTCGAGCAGGTCGCCGAGCGGCACGATGAAGAACAGCCCGAACGCATAGCCGATCTGCGTCAACGACACGATCAGGCTCGCCGTGCCGCCCGACATGTGCAGGCTCGGCGCGATGAGCTCGGTGATCGGCTGCGCGTAATACAGGTTCGCGACGATCGCGCCGCAGCTGAAGGCGAACAGCAGGATCAGCCCCTGCGTGAGTTTGGTGCCGTGCGCGGACGGCGCGAGCGGCGTGGATTCTGCTGACATGGTCGGCTCCTGGAGAAGAGGGAAGTGGGGCACCGTCTCGCCGCACCGGCATCGCATTCACCGGGCGCGATACGGTGCACCGCGTTGCCGTCAATACTATTGATCAACCGATAAAACCGGAAGCGAGCCGCCGCGCAATCGAGCGTTGCGCGGCACGCAAAGGTGCCGCGTTCGTTCAGCAGCGCTTGCCCTGCAGCGTCGGGATCTGCTCGAACAGGCCCGCGAGCCAGTCGACGAACACCTTCAGCTTGACCGGGATGTGGCGATTGGGCGGATACAGCACCGAAATCGGCTTCGGCGGCGCGTTGAAATCGGTCAGCACTTCGCGCAGCCGGCCCGACTTCAGGTAAGGCTCGACGAGGTACAGCGACGTCTTGATCAGGCCGATGCCGGCGACGCCGCACTCGATGTAGTTGTCCGCGTCGTTGACGGCCACCGTGCCGCACATCTGCACGATGCGCGGCTCGCCGTCGACCAGGTAATCCCATGGGCGCGGCCGCCCGGTGTCGGCCGAGATGTGGCTGACCGCGACGTGCTGCGCGAGATCATCGACGGTCTCGGGCTCGCCGCACCGCGCCAAATACGCGGGAGACCCGCACGTGCAGGTGGTCAGGCTGCCGATGCGCTTCGCGATCATCCCCGAATCGTCGAGCGCGCCGATGCGCACCACGCAGTCGACCCCTTCGCCGACGAGGTCGATCTGCCGGTCGGTCACGCCGAGTTCGATCATGATGTCCGGATGGGCGTCGAGAAACGCCGGCAGCGCGGGCACGACGACCTGCTTCGCCATCGCGGGCGGCAGGTTCACCTTCAGCCGCCCGCGCGGCACGTTGCGGGCCTGCGACACCGATGCCTCCATGTCGTCGATCTCGCGCAGCACCGCTACGGAGCGTTCGTAATACGCCTGGCCGTCCTCGGTCAGCGAGATGCGGCGCGTCGTTCGGTTCAGCAGCCGGCAGCCGAGATGCTGCTCGAGCGCGCTCAGCAGCGCGGACACGCGCGGCGTCGTGAGGCCGGTCGTGTCCGACGCGCGCGTGAAGCTGCCGGTTTCGACGATGCGCGTAAACACGCGCATCGAAAGCAAGGTATCCATCGTCGGAAGTTCTCCATCCTGTCGGCTTGCGGCGCCGGTACGTGCCGGCGCCGTCTTGTCAAAAATCGCGTAGTGCGCAGCGTGCGAGACCGAACCGCTATGCGTCGATGCGTTTTCTCAGCGCGTCGCCGGCGAACGGCATTTCGCGCATGCGCTGGCCGGTCGCGTCGAAGATCGCGTTGGCCAGCGCGCCGGCGGTCGGCCCCATCGACGCCTCGGCCGCGCCGAGAAACGGCGCGCCGGGGCGATTGACCAGATGGACCTTCACGCTCTGCGGCGCGGCCGAGAAGCGCAGGATCGGATAGCTGCTCCAGTCGAAGCTGCGAATCCGCTCGGTGTCGTACTTCAGCGCCTCGTACAGCGTCCAGCTCGCGGCCTGCACGATGCCGCCCTCGATCTGGTTGCGGATGCCGTTCGGCGACACGATCTGGCCGGCATCGACGGCCGCTTCCGCGTGCTCGAGCGTCACCTGGCCGGTTTCCGGCACGACCGATACCTCGACCGCGATCGCGACGTACGCCATCAGGTTCTTGTACTTGCCGAACGCGAAGCCGACGCCGCGATTGCGCGCACGCGGCGGCCGCGGCCAGCCGAAGTGCGTCGCGGCGAGCTGGATCACCTGCCGCGCGCGAGGGTCTTCCATGTGACGCAGCCGGAATTCGACCGGATCGACGCCGGCCGCACGCGCGAGCTCGTCCATGAAGCTTTCGATCGCCCAGATGTTGGTATGCGCGCCGAGCGAGCGCATCGCGGACGTCTGCAGCGGCATCGTCGGCGAGAAGTTGTTGACGATGTGCTGGTTCGGCAGCGCATACAGCGGAATCGCGTTGCGGTCGGCGCCGCCCTCCGGTTGCAGCATCGGCGTCGACGGCGCCGGCACGAACGGCGGCTCCAGCATCCGCGCGGGCAGCAGCCGGCCGGCGTTGACGATCCGCTCGTTGTGCGAGCTGCTCCACAACGCGTAGTTCCAGTCGACGATGCGGCCGTTCGCATCGAGCGATGCGCTGATCTCGGTCACCATCGCCGGCGTGAAGTGATCCCACGTGTGTTCCTGTTCGCGCATCCACTGCACGCGAATCGGCTTGCCCGGCATCGCGGCGGCGATCAGCGCCGCGTGCGCGGCCGCGTCGTCCGCCGCGTTGTGTCCGTAGCAGCCCGAGCCCTCGGTGTGAATGCAGCGCACGCTGTCCTTCGGCATCGACAGCATCTCGGCGAGCGCGTCGCGCAGCGGATAGACGCCCTGCGAGTGGGTCCACACCGTCATCATCCCGTTCTCGAGATGCGCGACCGAGCACGACGGCCCGATCGACCCGTGCAGCAGGTAGTGCTTCAGGAACGTCGCGTTGAGCGTCTTCACGGCCGGCGCGGTGGCCGTACGCGTGTTCGCGATCTCGATGCGCTGCGTCGAGATCCGTTTGAGATCCGCGTGAACGGTGCTGCGATCCGGCAGCTTGCGGCCCGGCGACCAGCGGCAGCCGGCTGCGAGCGCGCGCTGCGCGACCACCGCCTGCCACTCGCCCTGCGCGACCACCGCGAGCATGCTGCCGTTGCGCACGATCCGCACGACGCCCGGCAGCTTCAGGATCGCGGCCTCGTCGAACGACAGCAGCTTCGCGTCGTACACCGGCGGCATCACGACGCGCGCGTGCAGCATGCCGGGAAACTGCATGTCCTGCACGTAGCTGACGCCGCCCGTCAACTTGTTCGGGATGTCGACGCGCGGCAGCGACGTGCCGATCACGGCGAACGTCGCCGGGTTCTTCAGCGGCGACGTGGGCGCCGCATTGCGGTGCAGGTCGACCGTGCGGATCGCGTCGCCGTAGGTCATCGTGCGGCCGTCGGGCGCCTTGATCACCGCGTCGGCGGTCGTCAGCGTGCGCGGATCGACGCCGAAGCGCTTCGCCGCGCCTTCCACCAGCAGCGCGCGCACCTGCGCGGCCGCGTTCAGCAGCGCGGAGCCGCTGTCGGCCATCGTGTGACTGCCGGCGGTCAAGCCTTCGTCGGGCGACGCGCCGGTGTCGGCCGTCAGGAACGTGATCAGCGACGGCTTCATGTCGAGTTCCTCGGCGGCCACCTGCAGCAGCGCGGTGCGCACGCCGGTGCCGAGCTCGACCTTGCCGGTAAACACGGTGACCTTGCCGTCGGGCGCGATCTTGATCCACGCGTCGAGCAGCGGATTGGTCTTCAGACTGCCGGCGAGCGCCTGCGTGGCTTTCGCCACGTGCACGGCGGCGCCTTCGTCGGCGATCACGAGCTGCGCGGCCGCGCGCGCGGCCGGCGCGAGGGTGAACGCGACGAACAGCGCGCCGGAGACGATGAAGTGCCGGCGGCCTTCGTCGATGTCGTCGTGGGAGTTCATCACAGTGCCTTGCTGATCATGACGGGAGCGGAAGCGGGTTCCGGCGCCGGCAGCCCGGCGACCGAGCGCACGGCCGCGAGAATCCGCATGTGCGTGCCGCAGCGGCACAGATTGGGTTCCATGTGCGTGCGCAGCTCCTGCTCGGTCGGTTTCGGATTGCGTTCGAGCAGCGCCTGCGCGCGCATGATCATGCCGGCGATGCAGTAACCGCACTGCGCGGCCTGATGCTCGAGAAACGCACGCTGCAGCGGCCCCGGATGGTCGGCGCTGCCGAGGCTCTCGATGGTGCGCACGTTGCGCGCGCCGACCGCGGCCACCGGCATCAGGCACGAGAACGTCGGCTTGCCGTCGACGATCACGGTGCAGGCGCCGCATTGCCCGAGGCCGCAGCCGAACTTCGCGCCATGCAGGTGCAGGTCGTTGCGCAGCGCGTACAGCAGCGGCGTGGACGGATCGATGTCCAGCGTGTGCCGCACGCCGTTGACGGTGAGGGTGATCATCGTGCGGAGTCCTCTTTTCTGAGCTGTGCGGCCATCGCGTCGACGCCCGACCATGCAGGGCGATCGGTATAGGTCTCGCGAACGTACGCGGCGAGATCGGCGATCTGCGCGTCGTCGTACTGGTCGATGAACGACGGCATGTAGTTGAGCGTGTCCTCGCCGTGCCAGCCGATCCCGTTGAACATCATCTGGATCGCGTTGCGCGGCGTGTCCGCGTTCACCGCCGTGCTGAACGAAAGCGTCGGCCGCTCGCCGATCGACTGCATCGGCGCGGCCGGCCCGTGGCACTGCGCGCACGACGCCTGGAACAGCACGGCGCCGCGTTGCGCGGCCGGCGTCGTCGCGGCGCGTTCGACCGGGTTCGCGGCCGCACGTGCGCTCGCCGGCTTCTGAAGCGACAGGATGTACGCGGCGATCGCGTCGACGTCCTCGACCGGCACCGTCGCGAGGTCGCGCGTGACGGGCAGCATCGGCCCGGCCGCCGCGCCATGCTCGCTCGCGCGGCCGGTGCGCAGGTACGTGACGAGCTGCGCCTGCGTCCAGGGCCGCGCGGCCTGGCCGAGCGCATTGAGCGGCGGCGCTTCCCAGCCGTCGACGATGCCGCCGTCGAAGGCGCGGCCGCTGCGTTCGCCGCCGATCGCGTTCAGCGGCGAATGG
This sequence comes from Burkholderia sp. IMCC1007, assembly GCF_027257875.1. Taxonomy (GTDB): domain Bacteria; phylum Pseudomonadota; class Gammaproteobacteria; order Burkholderiales; family Burkholderiaceae; genus Burkholderia. Next base: position 238,013 of record NZ_JAPVQY010000006.1, on the reverse strand, counting down.
CACGACGCGCAGTGGCCGAGCCCGTCGACGAGCATCCTGCCGCGGTTCCATTGCGCGGACTGCGCCGGGTCGGGCCGATACGCGCCTTCGTGCAGGAACAGCACGTTCCAGAACGCCACCAGCGGCCGGAAGTTCAGCGGAAATACCAGGTCGTTGGCGGGCGTCGTCGCGCGAACCGGCGTGCGCGTCATCAGGTACGCATAGGCCGCCGCGATGTCGTCGTCCGACATCCGCGTGAAGTGAATATAAGGAAACGCCGGGTAGAGCGGCTGGCCGTTGCGCCCGATGCCGGTGCGCAGTGCACGGGCGAACGCGTCGCGCGACCAGCGGCCGATGCCGGTTTCCGGATCCGGCGTGATGTTGGTCGCGTAGATCGTGCCGAACGGCGTCGCGAGCGGCAGGCCGCCCGCGAACGGCTTGCCGTCCTTCGCGGTGTGGCACACGACGCAGTCGCCCAGCGCGACGACGCGCGCGCCCGCGCGCACCAGCTGCGGATCGAACGATGCGGCGGCGGGCGGATCGATCGGCGCGATCGACGGCCGGACCGTGATGCCGATCGCGACCGCCAGGCCGACGACCGCGATGCCGGCCGCGCCGAACCAGAGTCGTTTGTGCTTCATGTGCGCTCCCCGCGAAGCGGTGCACCGCACGTTGCACGATGCGCGTATCGGCCATCGTGCATCCGCCGGCCGGGCCGCGAACGCGTTGCAGCGCGGCGGTGATTGGCAACAGGATTCAACTCGTCACTCCATCGATCGAAATGGCACGCAGGCGCTTGCCCGTGCGCTCGCTCATGCAGCCAGTCTACGCAGACGTCGGCAGCATTTCCTGAAGCGGGGCTGAAACGTTCTTAACGGCGTTCGGCCCCGGTCCGGGTGCGCGCGGTACGTGGGCGCTAGATCCGCAGCAGCCGGCCCGCATTGCCGCCGAGCACCATCGCGCGCTGGTCGGCGCTGAGGTCCAGCCGATCGAGAAAGCGCACCGGTTGCGCGTAGCCCATGTCGAAGCAATAGTCGCTGCCGAGCACGAGGCGGTCGATACCGACGTTCTCGATCAGGAAGCTCAGCACCGGCCCCGAGTGGGACACCGTGTCGTAGCTGAAGCGCCGCAGATAGCTGCTCGGCTTGTGCGCGAGCCGGCGCGTTTCCGGCCGGGCGGTCCAGCCTGCGTCCAGCCGGCCGACGAGGATCGGCAGCGCGCCACCCGCATGCGGCAGCGTGAAGTGCAGCGCCGGATGGCGATCGAGCACGCCGCCGAGGATCAGGTGGGATCCGGCGATCGCCGTATCGAACGGGTTGCCGAGCAGGTTGCTCAGGTAGAAATCGCCGAGGCGCGCACCGCCGACGGTTTGCTGCGGATGCAGGAACACCGGCAGCCCGAGCTGCTCGATGCGCGCGAACACCGGCGCGAACCGCGGATCGTCGAGGTCGCGGTTGTCGATGTTCGTGCCCATGTACACGCCGCGCACGCCCGGCAGCGCCGCCGCATGCTCGAGTTCGTCGATCGCGTCGGTCGCATCGAGCATCGGCAGCGTCGCGAGTACGACGAAGCGGGTCGGATGCCGCTGGTGCACGCGCGACGCGGCCGTATTCCATGCGCGCGCCAGTTTCGCGTTGAACGGCCGGTCGCCCCAGTACGCCATCGGCACGCTCAGCGACAGCGCCTGCACGTCGACGCCGGAAGCGTCCATGTCCTTGAGCCGCGCATCGACGTCGATGAATTTCATCGGCAGCGGCCCGAGGCCGCCGGCCGGCGTGCGGAACGTGAACGTCGTATCGTCGCACGCGAACGCGCCGCCGAACCGCTTGCCTTCGCCGCCGACCAGATCGCAGAAGCTCTCCGGGTAATAGTGCGCGTGGATGTCGATCGAGCGCGGGCGGTGGGTCGCGAGCGCGGCCGAGGCTGACGAATCGGCCGAGGCGGCCGGCGCGGAAGCCGGTTCCGCGGCCGACGCGGGGCGCGCGGCAATGGCCGCGCCGGCGAGCGCGGCGAATGCGCCGAGCACGCGGCGCCGCCCGGTGGACATGCAGCAGGAGCAGGTCATCGGATTGTCTCCAGGTCGTGATTGTCGTGTTGGCGCGCGCCGTGGCGCGGCAGGATGGCAAGCTCGCCTTCGACGCGCTGCGTGTCGAACAGCACGTCGCGAGGCGGGCATGGCGTACCCATTGTTTATCGATAGATAAGTGATCGTTCGATAAATTCTAGGCGGAAAAGCGGCGCAGCGTAAAGCCGTGATCGAGTCGTGTTAACCCTTGGTCCGGAACCGGCGCGAATCACGTACCGACCGGCGCCGATCGCGCCGCGCGCGGCATCAGGACGGGATTTCGCCGGCGACGACTTCGTCCGCGTAGCACCAGATCCAGCGCTCGCCGGGTTCGATTGAGCGGACGAGCCGGTGTCCGGTTTCGCGGAAATGCCGGCTCGCGTGGCGATTCGGCGACGAATCGCAGCAGCCGACGTGTCCGCAGACCAGGCACATCCGCAAATGGACCCAGCGGCTGCCGGATTTCACGCATTCCTCGCAGTAGTCCTTGTCGGTGTGCAGCACGCGCGCTTCGTCGAGATGGGTGCAGGCGTTGGCCATCCTGGGCTCCGGTGCCGGCGCGGGGAGCAATGCTTGCGGCGCGGCCGGCGCGATGCCGCAAGCGTGACGGATAGCGGCATTGTGCGGCGGCGTGGCGCGGCTGCGGATTAATTGTTCTTAAATCGAGCGTGCAGTGCATGGGTGCAGCGTAGAGTCGCGGGTGCGTCCGGACGTGTTGTGCGTTGTAAAGCCCGGACCGCATCCGACATCGACATTCTCGGGAGGCGCCCATGGTTCAGTTGCAGCACATCCGGATCGTCGGTCTGCCGCACAGCAAGGATGCGTACGCGATCCGCGATTTCCTGCAGCGGCGCATGGTCGCGTACGACTGGTGCGCACTGACGTCCGACGCCGACTGCACACGCGAGCTCGGGATCGCGCCGCTGCGCGACATCCGGCTGCCGGTCGTGATCTTTCCGGACGGCTCGTGCCTGTATCAGCCGACGCTGGCCGAGATCGCCGCGCGGCTCGGCTGGGTCGCGAGGCCGCGCTTCGTCGAGTACGACGTGTCGATCTACGGCGCGGGCCCGGCCGGGCTGTCGGCGGCCGTCTACGCGGCTTCCGAGGGGCTGCGCGCGGTGCTGATCGAGCGCGGCGCGGTGGGCGGGCAGGCCGGCACGAGCTCGCTGATCGAGAACTACATGGGGTTTCCCGACGGCATTCCGGGCGCGGAACTCGCGGAGCGCGCCCGCGAGCAGGCGATGAAGTTCGGCGTCGAGCTGCTGACGATGCGCGAGGGCGTGCATGCGACGTTCGTCGACGGCAAGATCCACGTCGACCTCGCCGATGGATCGGTTCTCGTCGCCCGCTCGAACATCTGCGCGACCGGCATCGAATACCGGAGCCTCGGACTGCCGGAGGAGCCCGCGTTTCTCAATGCCGGGCTGTTTTACGGCGCCGGGTCGAGCGAGGCGCCGATGTGCGCGGGCGAGCAGGTGTTCATCGTCGGCGGCGGCAATTCGGCCGGGCAGGCCGCGATGAATTTCTCGCGGCATGCGTGCGAGGTGACGATGCTCGTGCGCGGCGCGTCGCTCGCCGACACGTTGTCGCGCTATCTGATCGACCGGATCGAGCGCACGCCGAACATCGCGGTCCGCTATCGGTCGACGGTCGGCGCGCTGTACGGCGACGGCTGGCTCGACGCGATCGAGCTGCATTCGGAAGACGGCACGCGCGAACGCGTGCCGGCCACGCGCCTGTTCGTATGCATCGGCGGCGCGCCGAATACCGACTGGGCGAAGGACACCGACATCATCCGCAATCCGGGCGGTTACCTCGTGACCGGCAGCGACCTGTACGACTGTCCGGCGTTCGAGCGCGTATGGCCGCTCGAGCGCCGCCCGTACTACCTCGAAACGAGCGTGCCGGGATCGTTCGCGGCGGGAGACGTCAGGTCGGGCTCGGTCAAGCGCGTCGCGTCGGCAGTCGGCGAAGGCGCGATGGCGGTGACCTTCGTGCACCGGTTTCTCGGCGAGGATGCGCACCGGCTCGCGCCGGCCTGACGCGCGTGCGAGCGCGCGCTGCGCGCGTCGGTTGCCGGATTCACCTGGCGTCGGCCTGCGTCGCATCGCGCAACCCGTCCCGTCCCGCGTGCGTCGGCGGCGTCCACCCGCCGCCCAACGCACGCACGAGACTCACCGTCGCGACGGCCAGCGCCTGTCGGCTGTGAATCCACTGACGCCGCGCATTCAATGCGTCGCGATCGGCGTCGATGACTTCGAGGTAGCTGACGTAACCGTGCGCGTAGCGGCTCAGCGATAGTCGCGCGGCCGCGTCCGTCGCACGCACCGCGTTGTCGTAGCGCAGGATCCGCTCCTTTTGCGCGGCGATGTCGTTGAGCGCATCCTGCACGTCGCGCAATGCGGCGATCGCGGCCGCGCGGTAGTTCGCATCGGCGAGGTCCATCCCGGCCCGCGCGGCGGCCACGGCGGCATCGCGCTTGCCGCCGTCGAACAGCGTGAGCGCCACGTTCGCGCCGAGGCCCCACAGCGAGCTGTTGCGGTCGAGAAACGTGCGCAGGTCGCGCGTCGCGAAGCCGCCGTCGGCGGTCAGCGTCAGGCTCGGCAGCCACGCGGTGCGCGCGATGCCCAGCTCGAGCGATGCCGCGTCGGCGCGCCGGGCCGCCGCGAACACGTCCGGGCGTTGTGCCAGCAGCGCCGACGGTAGCCCGGCCGGCACATCCGGCACGCGTACGGGCACGGCGCGCGTGTCGATGTCGAACGCGGTCGGCGACACGCCGGTCAGCACCGCAATCGCGTCGACGAGGTTCTCGCGCAGCCGCCGGCTCTCCGCGAGATCGGCATGCGCGGTATCGAGATCGGCCGATGCGCGCAGCGCGTCGAGGTCGCTCGCCGCGCCGGCCCGCACGCGTGCGGCGATCACGTCGAGCGCGGTGCGCCGCAGCCCGATCGCGCGCTCGAGCGTCGCGAGATCGTCGTCGACGTAACGCAGCGTCAGGTAATCGGCCGCGACCTCGCTCGCGATCCGCAGCCGGACCGCATCGCGATCGGCCTCGGCCTGCCGCACGTTCTGCGCGCCGATGTCCGCATCGCCGCGCAATCGGCCCCATAGATCGATCTCGTAGCTCGCGGTGACGGGAACCGACCAGTTGTGCATCGTGCGCTTCGGCAGCGCGTTGTCGACCGTGCCGGACACGCGCGAGCGGCTGAACGACGGGTCGATCCGCACGACCGGCGCCAGCGCCGCGTCGCGCATGCCGAGGAGCGCCTGCGCCTGCGCGACGCGCGCGGCCGCCGCGCGGATATCGAGGTTGTGCGCGAGCGCGGCGTCGACGAGGCTGCCGAGCCGCGGGTCGCCGAACCAGGCGGGCCACGCGGCGAGCGACGGCGCACGTTCGTCGGTCGGCGGCGCGGCATGGCGGAACCGGTCGCGTTCGACGGGCACCGGTGCGAGCGGCTGCGGCGCGATCGAGCAAGCGGCCAGCATGCTGGCGGCAAGCACGGCGAATGCGCGCTTCATCGCGATTCGCCGCTGCGTTGCAGCGTGACGACGACCGACAGCCCGGGCCGGATGCGCGGTTCCGCCGCGGCCGGGCCGTCGAGCAGAATTTTCACGGGCACGCGCTGCGTGACTTTCGTGAAATTACCGGTCGCGTTGTCAGGCGGCAGCAGCGCGAACTGCGCGCCCGTCGCCGGCGACAGGCTGTCGATCCGGCCGGTGAATGGGCGCTGCGGCAACGCGTCGAAGCGCAATTGCACGGTGTCGCCGGCGCGCACGTGGCGAAGTTGCGTCTCGCGGAAATTGGCGACGATCCAGGGATGCGGCTCGACCAGCGTGAGCAGCGCCTGGCCGGGCGCCACGTGCTCGCCGGTCTCGACGCTCTTCTTGCCGACGTAGCCGTCCGATGGCGCGACGACCGTCGTGTAGCCGAGCTGCAGCAGTGCGTCGTGCAGCTGAGCATCGGTCTGGCTCGACGCGGCGTCCGCGGCCTGCGCGGCGGCGAGTGCGCTGCGCCGTTGCGCGTCGGCCGCCGCGACGCGTGCGCGCGCGGACTTGCGCGCGGCATCGGCCGCATCGAACTCCTGCCTGGACAGGCCACGCGGCGTCTCGCGCGTCAGTTCGCGCGCGCGGGCGTAGTCGAGCTCGGCCTTTTCGGCGTCGGCGTGCGCCGACACGAGCGTCGCGTCGGCTTGCTCGATCAGCGCGTGTGCGCGACTCGCATCGGCGCGCGCCTGCGCGACGCGTGCGCGCTGCGCGGCGACGCGGACGTCGAAATCGCGCGGGTCGATCCGCACGAGCGCGTCGCCGGCATGCACGAACTGGTTGTCGTCGACGAGCACACGCTCGACCGTGCCGGCCACGCGCGGCGAGATCACGTGCAGGTGGCCGGTCACGTACGCATCGTCGGTGCCGCGATCGCGCGCGTCGAACTCGTACACGAGCAGCGCGACGAGCAGCAGCGCGATCGTGGCGATCGCCGCAATGGCCGTCCGGCGAGCGCGTGCGGGCGATGCGGCCGATGCGGGCGCGACGGGCAGCGCTTGCGAAGCGGCCGGCGGCTTATCGGAAGAGGGGGAGGTCATGGTTGGCAAACTCCATCGTGCGGGCAGGATTCGACGCCCCGCGTTATGCTTGCGCCAGCTTGACAGGCGGGAGCCGCCCGACGATGAATACCACGTTCGCCACCGGTAGTGCCGCCCCGGCGCCGGCTCTCGGCCCGGCGTCGGACATTCCGACGTTTCGGTCGATCGCCGCGATCGCGGCCGTGCTGCTCGGCGCGATCATCGCGACGCTGACGTCGCGCATCACGTCGCTCGGGCTCGCCGACGTGCGCGGCGCGCTCGGCGTCGGCTTCGACGAAGGCGCGTGGATCAACACCGCGTTTACCGCGTCGCAGATGTTCGTCGGGCCGCTGGCGATCGCCGCGGCATTCATGTTCGGTACGCGCCGCGTGCTGGTCGCGGGTGCGGTCGTGTTCCTCGGCGCCGAGAGCGTGCTGCCGCTCTGCACGCAATTCGGCGCGTTCATCGTGTGCCAGGCCGTCGCCGGGCTCGCGTCCGGCGTGTTCGTGCCGCTGACGGTCGGCTTCGTCGTGCGCACGCTGCCGCCGCGGCTGATTCCGTTCGGCATCGCCGCGTATGCGATGAATCTGGAGATGTCGCTGAACCTGTCGGCCACGCTCGAAGGCTGGTACAGCGAACACCTGAGCTGGCGCTGGCTGTTCTGGCAGAACGCGGTGCTGACCGTGCCGTTCATCGCGTGCCTGATGCTGTCGCTCACCGACGAGCCGATCAAGCGCTTTGCGTCCGGCGTCGATGCGCGCGGCATGCTGCTCGGCGCGGGCGGATTCGCGTGCCTGTGCATCGCGCTCGACCAGGGCGAACGGCTGTTCTGGCTGCAGTCGCCGCTGATCGTCGCACTGCTCGCCGCCGGCATCCTGATGGTTGCGGCGTTCCTGATCCACGAGCTCGCGTCGCCGCGCGCGGGCCTCGATCTCGGCTACCTCGCGCGGCCGAACATCGCACTGCTGATCGTGCTCGTCGGTCTCGTGCGCTTCACGGTGCTCAACACGAGCTTCATCCCGTCGCTGTTCCTCGCCAGCACGTACGGCCTTCGGCCGTTGCAGATCGGCGACACGCTGCGCTGGATCGCGATCCCGCAGCTGCTGTTCGCGCCGTGCGTCGCGCTGCTGCTGCAGCGCTTCGATCCGCGCCGGCTGATCGTGGCCGGCTTCGTGATGGTGGCGATCGCGTTCGCGCTCGGATCGCAGCTCACGTCGGCCTGGGCCGAACCCGACTTCATTCCGTCGCAACTGCTGCAGGCCCTCGGCCAGACGATGGCGCTGACGTCCGTCGTCTTCTTCTTCGGCAAGCACGTCACGGCCGAGCATGCGCTGACGTTCGGTGCCGTCGTGCAGACGACGCGCCTGCTGAGCGGGCAGCTCGGCACGACGTCGATCGCGGTGATTCAGCGGATCAGGGAGGGTACCCATTCGAATCTCGTCGGTCTGCATGTGTCGCTGTCGGATCCCGAGACGCTCGAGCGGCTGCGGGCTGGCGCGGCGTCGCTGGTCACGCATGGCGCCACGCTTGCAACCGGCAATCAGGCCGCCTACGCGCTGGTCGACCGTGCGGTGCGGGTGCAGGCGACCACGCTCGCGCTGGCCGACAACTTTCGCATCGCGATGGCTTTCGCGATCGCGGGCGCACTGATCGGCATCCTGCTGCGGCCGGTGCGGGCACCGTCAGTGCAGCACACTGCGGGCTGAAATTTCCTGAAAAGTTCTGAACGGCGCGTCGATCGCGGCGGCGGGCAGCGCCGCCGCGACCGACGGCACGCTTACGCCTGCAGGAACGCGAGCAGCTCGGCGTTGATGCGATCGGCATTGACCACGCACATCCCGTGCGAGCCGCCTTCGATCACCTTCAGCACCGCGTGCTTGACGATCTTCGACGACAGCCGCGCCGAATCGTCGATCGGCACGATCTGGTCGTCGTCGCCGTGCAGCACGAGCGTCGGCACGTCGATCTTCTTCAGATCATCCGTGTAGTCGACTTCGGAAAACTCCTTCACGCACAGATACTGGCCGTGGATGCCGCCCATCATCCCCTGCGACCAGAATGCGTCGATCGTGCCCTGCGACACCTTCGCGTTCGGTCGGTTGAAACCGAAGAACGGCACCGCGAGATCCTTGTAGAACTGCGAACGGTTCTCCGCGACGTTCTTGCGGATGCCGTCGAACACGTCCATCGGCAGGCCGCCCGGATTGGTCGGCGACTTCACCATCTGCGGCGGCACCGCGCCGATCAGCACGGCCTTCGATACGCGCTTCGTGCCGTGGCGGCCGATATAGCGCGCGACTTCGCCGCCGCCGGTCGAGTGGCCGACGAGCGTCGCTTCGCGCACGTCGAGCGCGTCGAGCAGCGCGGCGAGATCGTCCGCGTACGTGTTCATGTCGTTGCCGCGCGACGGCTGGCTCGAACGGCCGTGGCCGCGCCGGTCGTGCGCGATCACGCGATAGCCGTGCTGCACGAGGAACAGCATCTGCGCGTCCCACGCGTCCGCGCACAGCGGCCAGCCGTGCGAGAACACGACCGGGCGGCCGCTGCCCCAGTCCTTGTAGTAGATCTGCGTGCCGTCTTTCGTGGTGATCGTGTTCATCGTATGCGCTCCTGAGTGGGCTGAAGAGGTGCTGCCGGCCGGCGTGCCGGCCGCGGCCGCCATCGCGGGCAGCGCGGCTGCCGCGACGGCGGTTGCGCCGGCAACCAGCATGTCGCGGCGGCGTGCCGACGCTACGCTGTCGGTCTGTACGGGATGCATCTGGACTCCTGAGGTATGCGGCGGTGATGCCGCGCGGGATGGTGAATCGGTGGCGATCGGCCGCGGCCATCCCGCCGGCAGCCGATTCGCTGATGTCGCCGCGCGCCGGCTCATGCGACGTGGACGAACGAATGCCGTCGGAGCGTATCGCGACGCCGCGCGCGCCGTACTGAAATCCGGCTGAATTTTCTTGAATGCCGCGGCGCCGCGAGCGGGAATTGACGCACTGCAGAAGAATTAAGCGCGCGACGGTGACTCTTCAGCGAACGGCGACTATCGTCAGCATCGGGTCACCCGCCGCGCGCTTGCCGCGCCGCGAGCGGGCACGACACGCCCGCACCGCCCGTCACTTGCCTGGATAAGCCGCCATGGACGCCTTCAATCGCTGGGAGCACATGATCACGTTGCTCGGACCGTTGCCCGTCGCGGGCGTCGGCATGCCGCCGATGCCGCCGATGCTGCGCACGCGACAGACGGACGGCGCGCGCAGCCTGCATCGGGACGACGCGCCGATGCCGTCGAGCGGCGACGTGCGCCGCCGCAGCGCGATCGTCGCCGTCGAGCGGCAGACCGATTCGTCGATGCTGGTGTCGTGGAGCGACCCGACGCGCTGCCGCTATGACGAGCAACGCTGGATCAGCGCGAAGGCGCGCGGGCGCGGGCTCGGGCGCTGCGCGCTCACCGGGCAGCCGATCCGGGCCGGCGACGCGATCTACAAACCGCAGTGGCGCGGCGAGAAACGTCCGGCGAACTGCCGCGAGATGATTCTCGCGGCGGCGCTCGAGCAGTTCGTCGCCCGGCAGCCCCGCGCATGACGCGCCGCGCCGCGTGCGTCGGCCGCGTAGGCGCCCGCGGATTCTCTACTCGAAAGGAACCCTCATGAGCACGTTCACCACCCGCGACGGCGTGTCGATTCACTACAAGGACTGGGGCGCGGGACGGCCCGTCGTGTTCATTCACGGCTGGCCGCTGAATGCCGACATGTGGGACGTGCAGATGCATCATCTCGCGTCGCACGGCTTGCGCTGCATCGCGTACGACCGGCGCGGCTTCGGGCGCTCCGGCCAGCCGTGGACCGGCTACGACTACGACACGCTGGCCGACGATCTCGCGACGCTGCTCGAGACGCTGGACCTGCACGACGTGACGCTCGTCGGCTTTTCGATGGGCGGCGGCGAGGTCGCCCGCTACATCGGCCGGCACGGCACGCGCCGGATCGCGAAGGCGGTGCTGATCGGTTCTGTGACGCCGCTCGTCGCGCGACGCGACGACCATCCGGGAGGCGTGGACGTCGCGGTATTCGACGGCATTCGCGCCGGCATCGTCGCTGATCGCGCGGCCTTTCTTGACGGCTTCTGGCCGCTCTTTACCGGGTCGAACCGCGACGGCTCGACGATCTCGCGCGCCGCGCTCGACTGGACGTCGTTCATGGCGCTGCAGGCCGGGCTGAAGGGCACGCTCGATTGCGTTCGCGCGTTTTCCGAGACCGATTTCCGTGCCGACCTGCGCCGATTCGACGTGCCGACGCTCGTGATTCACGGCGACGACGACCAGACGGCGCCGCTCGCGCTGACCGGCGCCGCAACGGCGAAACTTGTCCCGCATGCGACGCTGAGCGTCTACGCAGGCGGCCCGCACGCGCTGTACCTGACGCACGCGACACGGCTGAACGACGAACTGCTGGCGTTCGCACAGACCTGAACGGCCCGGATTTTCTGCCAGGTAAATCGTCCCGTCATGGCCGTAACGGACGTTGGACGGTGCAGCGTATTGCGCATTTACCTCATGCGATCGGCCGGTCTAATCCCGGGAAAATACATCGCACTTCACCGGTCGATAAAACGATACGTCTGACATATCGAAATCGCAGTCACGAACGAATGCGAGATTTGCACATGAAGCGTGCACAGCCGGCTTCTCGTGCCGCATTCTGAGGCGCGCGGCCGGACGACCACTGCACCGCGTCGCGTTTTTTTCCTCATTTCAAAGAATTTGAGCATTTCATTCTGATAATTTGAATCATTCGACCAGGCAAATACCGTAGCATTGATGCTTAATCGGCACCCGATTTCAGCCGGGCGCCGTTGAATGTCACTCAAATGAAATTCTCATGATCCGGATTGGAACACTTCACGTTTTTCTCGACAGACGTGAAATACGTTCGAACGGCAAGCTGCTGCGTATCGGCAGCCGCGCATTCGAAATTCTCGAATTGTTGATTCGGGCGAACGGTGCGCTGGTATCGAAAGACGAGATCATGCAGCGTGTGTGGCCGCACACCGTGGTCGAAGAAAACAACCTGCAGGTGCACATCGCGTCGCTGCGCAAGGCGCTGGCCGGCGACCGAAACCTGATCTTGACGGTGCCGGGCCGCGGCTATCGGCTGCTCACCGGGCAGGAGCACGGCGACGCGCCCGTGCGCCCCGCGATGCTGGGGCCGTCCGCGGTGCCGAGCACGCTGTTCGGCCGCGAACAGACGGTCGCCGACGCGCTCGCCGCGCTGCGCAGCGAGCGCATCGTGACGCTGGTCGGCGCGGGCGGCATCGGCAAGACGCGCGTCGCGATCGAAGCGGCCGCGCGCGCGGCGGCGCGTTTTCCAGAGGGCACGGTATTCGTGTCGCTCGCCACCGTCGCATGTCCGCGCTTCGTGCCGGACGCGCTCGCGGGCGCGTTCGGCATCGCACAGCCGACCGGCTCGCTGACGCTCGACGGCGTGCTTGCCAGCGTCGCGCGTCGCAGGATGCTGCTCGTGCTCGACAATTGCGAACACCTGCTCGACGCCGCGGCGCAGATCGCGAGCGCGCTCACCGATGCGGACGACGGGCTGTGCGTGCTCGCGACGAGCCGCGAGTCGCTGCGCGTTCACGGCGAGCGCGTATGCCCGGTGCCGCCGCTCGACGTACCCGACGAAGGTGCGGCCGGTCACGATGCGATGAGCGCGAGCGCCGTGCAATTGTTCGCGGCGCGCGCCCGCGCGGTCGATCCGCGCTTTCCACTCGACGCGCGCAGCCTGTCGCTGACGGCGTCGGTCTGCCGCCGCCTCGACGGCCTGCCGCTCGCGATCGAGCTGGCGGCCGCCCGTGCCGCCGTGCTCGGCATCGACGTGCTGGCCGCGCATCTCGACGATCACTTTAGACTCCTGACCGGTGGTTTTCGTACCGCGCTTCCGCGTCATCAGACGCTGCAGGCGATGTACGACTGGAGCTACCGGCTGCTCGGCAATGCCGAGCGCCTGCTGTTGCGGTGGCTCGGCGTGTTCCGCGACGGCTTCTCGATCGAGGCCGTGCGCGAGATCGTCGGTCCCAACGGGCTGGCCGGCGTCGACCTGCTCGATACGATCGCCGGCCTCGTATCGAAGTCGCTGCTGATTCTCGACACCGAGCACGGCGCGCCGCGCTACCGGCTGCTGACGACCACGCGCGCGTACGCGCAGCAGCAGCTCGACAGTCACGGCGAAAGTGCGGCCGCCGCACGTGCGCACGCGAACTACTTCCTCAGGTTGTTCCGGCGAGCGCGTCACGGCGCCAGCAAGCCGGAAGGGGAGCCCGGTGGCGCGACGCGGCTGGATGCGGTGCGGCGCGAACTCGGCAACCTGCGTGCCGCGCTCGATTGGGCGTTCTCGCCGCGTGGCGATGCGGCGCTCGGCATCGCGCTTGCGGCCGTCGCGGTGCCTTGCCTGTTCGACCTGTCGCTCGTCGACGAATGCCGCGAACGCGCGCGCGTGGCGCTCGATGCGATGCGCGACGCGGATGCGGACGCGACGGCGGCGTCCGCCGATGCTCGCGTGCGATTGCTCGCCGCGTATGCGGCGGCGCCAGCCCATACGGCCGGATCGACGCAGGCCGTGCAAGACGCATGGTCGGAAGTGCACGCGCTCGCGCTCGATGCGGCCGAGGCCGAGCTGCCGTCGGGCGAGTCGTGACGCTGGTTCGCGCCGCGCGTTGCGGATTTCAGAACGTTTCAGCCCGGCTACAGGACAGCGGCAGGCGGCGCGCGTAGATTCGGTGAACGGAGCGCGCCGGGACCTGTCGGCGCGCGTGCGCGCCGCTCCCGTGCTCTCGCCGACATCGCGCGACCGCGCTCTGAATGCCGGCGCGGCAAGACACCCGGTGCGCGCGTCGCCATGCATTCCGCTCAACTGACGAACTGCCGCATGAAACCTGCCCAACCCGACGTTTCCCGCCACGCGACCGATCTCGGCCTGCTGTTCCTGCGTGTCGCCGCCAGCGTGCTGCTGCTCGTGGTTCACGGCTTGCCGAAGATCGTGCATTACACGGCCGAAGCCGCCGCCATCGAGGATCCGTTCCATCTCGGCCGCACGCTGTCGATCCTGTTCGCGATCTTCGCGGAGGTCGTGTGCCCGATCTTCATGATCGTCGGTCTCTACCCACGGCTGGCGGCGCTCCCGGTGATGATCGTCACGCTCGTCGCGCTGGTGTTCGTCCACCCGGACTGGCCGCTGCGCGATGCGCAGTTCGCGTGGATGCTGCTGATCCTGTTCGGCACGATCGCGATCGCGGGCGCCGGCCGCTATGTATTGACGGTGCCGTTGCCGGGCGTCACGCGCCAGCGCAACGACCCGTAGCCGGCGCGTCGGCGGCCCGCACGCAATGTGTCCGACGATTCCGTTTCAGCAGCGACCGACCTGCTGCCGCTCCCATCATTTCGCGCGCCGCGCCTGCGTTCCGCTATGTTGAATTTCTCCGATACGGCGCTCTACGGCGCGCCGATCGTGCTCGCCGACCTCGCCGCGTGGCGGCTGTTCGGGCACGATCGCCGCGTCGCTCGCGCGATCCGGCGCTGTGCGGCGTTCGCCGCGCTGAGCGCCGTGCTGTTCGCGACCGGCGTCAGTCCGCTCGCCGTTCCCGCGTCGCTCGGCGCGCTCGACCGGATCGTGGTCCAGGCCATCTGCATCGCGTGGTGGCTGCAGTGCGCGATCGTGTTCAGCCTGCTGCTCAATCATCTGCTGCTGCCGCGTGCGTGGCACAGCCAGCGGCTCTTTCACGATATCGCCGCGGGCATCGTGTTCGGCGCGGCCGCGGTGGCCGCGCTGGGCTACGTGCTCGGCCTGCCGTTGAGCGGCCTGGTCGCGACCTCCGGCGCCGTCGCGGTGATACTCGGTCTCGCGCTGCAGAACACGCTGAACGACGTGTTCTCGGGGCTCGTGCTGAATACCACGCAACCGTTCCGGCTCGACGATACCGTGTCGATCGGCGAGCTCGAAGGGCGGATCGTCGAGAGCAACTGGCGTTCGACGAAGCTGATCGACAGCCTCGGCAACCTGGTCGTCGTGCCGAACAGCGCGGCCGCGCGCGCCACCATCGTGAACCTCAGCGAACCGGCCGGCCTGCACGGCGTCACGCTCGCGCTCGACCTCGATCCCGCGGTGCGGCCGGCCGTTGCCGTCGGCGCACTCGAGCGGGCCGCGGCGAGTTCGCTCGACGTGCTCGCGCGCCCGGCGCCGATCGCCGTCGTGAAGGCGTTCCGCGCGAACGCGATCCAGTACGAACTCGTCTGTTACGTCGACGCGCTGCAGAAGAAAGCGGCCGTGCGCAACGCGCTCTACGATCTCGCGCATCGCCATCTGGCCGCGGCGGGCGTCGCATGGCGACCGCTCGCGGGGCCCGCGCCGGCGTCTGCATCGTCATCGACATCATCATCGTCATCGCAAGGGCATCGCGTATGGCGCCGGCTGCTGCTGTTGCGTGCGGTCGAGCTGTTCGCGTGCGTCGACGACGACGATCTGGCCGTGCTGGCCGACGCGCTGGTATCGCGTTCGTTCGGCAAGGGCGACGTGATCTATGCGTCCAATTCGGAGTCGCGCGTGCTGACGATCGTCGAATCGGGCATCGCGGCGGTGTTCGTGCCGGGCGCGTCGGGCGATGTCGAGGTCCGGCGGATGGCACCGGGCGATGCGATCGGGCAGTCGGTCGTGCTCGCCGGCACGCGGCTTCATGCGACCGTCCACGCGGTGACCGCGATGACCGTGCATCAGCTTCGCAGCGAGGACCTGTCGGCGCTGATCGGCCGGAAGCCGGCGCTCGGCAGGCTGATGTGCGAGTCGCTCACCGAACATGTCGCGACCGAGGAAAGGGTGATGATTCCGCCCGTCGAGAAGGCGCACGCGGCGTTCAGCCTGATCGGCTGGCTCGAGAAGGAAATGAAGCGTCTGCACGATTCGCTCGGCTGACGCGCACGGCCGGATCGCGCAGCGCCGCCGGCGCAAGCGGCGCGGAGTCGTCGTCCGCGTGCGCGGTGCGCGAACGCAGCGCTCACGCAGGCTTCGTGAAGCAATCGACGAGGTCGGGGCGGTCGAGTTGCTCGACCCACCAGTGGAGTGCACGGCCGGCCTCGTCGCTGCGCCATGCGAGATAGCAGTGCGTGGTGTCGCGCATGCCGGTCACCCGGCGCGCGACGAGCTTGCCGTCGGCGATCGCGCGTGCGGCGATGCATTCCGGCAGCGTGCCCACCGCCAGCCCTTCGCATTGCGCGTCCAGTTTGGCCGCGAGCGTCGGCACCGCGAGATACGGTTGGCCCGCATCGATCGCAACCGATTGCGGCTGCAGCTCGCGCGACGTATCGCTGATCACTGCGCCGCGATACGCGACGACCGACGCCATCGAAAGCGGCTCGGGAAGTGCCGCGAGCGGATGGGTCGGCGCCACGGCGAAGACGTGTTTCAGCGAGCCGATCGGCCGCGCGATGATGTTCGGCAGCTCGGGCGGCTCTCCCGCCGCGCCGACGACGAGATCCGCGCGGCGGCAGATCAGCGCGTCCCAGGCGCCGCCGAGCACTTCGGTCGACAGCCGCAGCCGCGTGTCCATCGCGAGTGCATAGAACCGGTGCACGAACGGCCACAACGCGTCGAACGGCAGGATCTCGTCGATACAGATGCGCACCTCGGTTTCCCAGCCTTCCTGCGCGCGCAGTGCCTTCATCTCCAGTTGTTCGGCCGCGTGCAGCAGCCGCCGGCCTTCCTCGACGACGATGCGACCGGCATGCGTGAGCTTGGCGCGCCGTCCGCTGCGGTCGAACAGCATCACGCCAAGATCGCTTTCCAGTTTCTGCACCAGATAGGTGAGTGCGGACGGAACGCGGTGCAGCAGTTCCGCGGCTTCGGCGAACGTTCCGGTGCGGTCGATCGCATCCAGGGCTTCGAGCGCTTCGAATGACAACTTCATCGCGAGTTCCGGTAGAGGGCGGGTGGGCGCATCATATCAGTGCCCGAAAACGCGGGCAGCGCGCGCCATCGCGATTTGCTAGACTCGCGGGCCTCGTCATTCGCTGCGTCGCCCCAGTTCACTTCCACCTCACCATGACCGCCCGTCAGTCAGACACTGCATCGTCGGATTTCATCCCGGCCGACGTCAGGCAGACCATCGTCACCCAGGCGTTGCCGAAGGGGCAGATCGGCATCGTCCGCCTGAAGACCTTGCGCCGGAACATGGGGCTGACCGCGCCCTATGAACTGGAGAATACGGATCTCATCGTATTGCAGTTGCGTGCATTCGGCGAACAGGATCTGTGGCTCGATGGCCGCCCCGCACCGTTCGTTCCGTATGACGCGGGAACCGTGTCGATCTACGATCTCGACCGTCGCTGGGTGGCTGACCTCAAGGGCTCGTTCGATTGCCTTCATTTCCATCTGCCGCGCCACACGCTGGAGGAAACGGTCGACGACATCGGCGGCCGGCAACGGCCGCAACTTTATCTGCCGCCGCATCTGAGCGCCCACGACTCGATCATCCATGCGCTCGGCCAGTCGCTACTGCCGGCGCTGGCCCGGCCGGAAGAGGCATCGCAGATCTTCATCGATCATGTCGGGTTGGCGTTGCAGGCACACGTCGCGCACCGTTACGGCGGCGTCAGCGAACGGCGGGAAAAATCGGACGGCAAACTCACGCCGTCGCAGGAGCGTCGCGCGAAGGAGCTCCTGCTCGAGCACCTCGACGGAAACATCGGGCTGGCCGACGTGGCGAGCGCCTGCGGACTGTCTCGCGGCTATTTCATGAAGGCGTTTCATCGAACGACCGGGCTGCCGCCGCATCGCTGGCTGATCATGCAGCGGGTCGAACGGGCGCAGGAATGGATGTGCAATCCGAACCTGCCGTTGAGCATGATCGCGCTCGCGTGCGGCTTCGCCGATCAGAGTCATTTCTCGCGAACGTTCACACGCGTGACCGGCGTCAATCCAAGCCGGTGGCGTGCGGACAAGACGGGATCGCGGTGATGCAGCGGCGGTCCGGCCGAATTCTCGGCGTGCTTCGGCGCGCAGTGCCGCATTGCCGTTGCCCGCAACGCAGTTACGCGCGCCACGCCCGATTCACCGTTTCCATGTTGTCGAACACCTCGATGTGAGGCGGAAACGGATTCGGCTCGCCCGGCGCGACGATGCCGACGAACGGCATTCCGACGTGATCCGCGGCGTGCAGTTCGGTGATCGAATCGCCGATGGCGAGAACCTGGCCGGGAAGCCAGGAACCGAATCGAACCACGTCGGAAAACGCGTCGACCTTGGTGGTCGGCGATCCGACGATGGTCTCGAAATAGCGATCGAGATGGCGTTGCGCGGTAATTGCGACGAGATCGGGATGGGCCGTTCCCGACACGAGATGCAACGACAACTTCCCGTGCATGCGTTCCAGAAACGCACGCGCGCCCGGAAGTTCCATGCACGAATCGATGCGCGCCATCAGCAAGCTGCTGTATTGGTTCGCGAGCCTCGCCACGGTTGCGTCGTCCGGTTCTCTGCCGAACACCGCGCGTTCGAAGTAGCGGAATTTCTCCACGCGGCCGATCCCGCCGTGCAGCGCCTGATACGCGAGGATCGCGGCCCTCTGATTTTCGTCGACGCAGTCGCCGTAGCATTCGACGAACAGGTCGGCTTTCAGCTGGACGGAGTCCAGGATGACGCCGTCAAAATCAAATGCGATCGCTTTGATGTGTGCTGTATTCATGGGGTCGTGCAACATGAACGCCTGCCAGGTTGCCGGCACGTCACGAACCGGTCTGCGCATTACCGCGTGAGCTGAATGCGGACCTGCGCGGCCGGCTCGGTCAGCACTTCGGGGCGCAGGATCGCCGCCAGTTCGTCCGTGCTCAGCAGCCCGCGCTCGAGCACGATTTCCGACACGCTTCGCCCCGATTCGAGTGCGAGCCGCGCGACTTCGGTCGCGTTTGCATAGCCGATGTACGGATTCAGCGCGGTCACGATGCCGATCGATCGCTGCACGCCGTCGAGCAGATGCTCGCGATTCGCGGTGATGCCGACGACGCAGCGGCGCGTCAGCGTTTCGCAGCCCGCTTTCAGATGCACGAGACTCTTGAACAGGCTATGCGCGATGATCGGCTCGAACGCATTCAGCTGAAGTTGCCCGCCTTCGGCCGCAAGCGTGATGGTGATGTCGTTGCCGATCACCTCGAACGCGATCTGGTTGACGACTTCCGGGATCACCGGGTTGACCTTGCCCGGCATGATGCTCGAGCCCGCCTGACGCGGCGGCAGGTTGATCTCGCCGAGCCCTGCGCGCGGGCCGGACGACAGCAGGCGCAGATCGTTGCAGACTTTCGACAGCTTCACGGCGACGCGCTTCAATACGCCCGACAGTTGCACGAACGCGCCGACGTCCTGGGTCGCCTCGATCAGGTTCGAGGCGGTCACGAAGTCGAGGCCGGTGATCGCGTTCAAATGCCGGCACACGCTGGCCGCATAGTCCGGGTGTGCGGTGATGCCGGTCCCGATCGCGGTGGCGCCGAGATTGATTTCGCGCAGCAGCGCGGCGGCTTCGGTCAGGCGCGCTTCGTCCTCGGCAAGCATCACGGCATACGACGCGAATTCCTGTCCGAGCGTCATCGGCACGGCATCCTGCAATTGCGTGCGCCCCATTTTCAACACGGTCGCGAACGCCTTCGCCTTCGCATCGAACGCGCCGCGCAGCTCCGCCATCGCGGCAACCAGCTCGACGATCAGCCGTTGCAGCGCGAGCTTGATCGCGGTGGGGTACACGTCGTTGGTGCTCTGACTCATGTTGACGTCTTCGTTCGGATGCAGGAACGCGTATTCGCCGCGGCTGTGCCCGGCAATCTCCAGCGCGCGATTCGCGATGACTTCATTCGCGTTCATGTTCGTCGACGTGCCGGCGCCGCCCTGAATCACGTCGATCGGGAACTGGTCGTGGAGTGCACC
This sequence comes from Burkholderia sp. IMCC1007, assembly GCF_027257875.1. Classification (GTDB taxonomy): domain Bacteria; phylum Pseudomonadota; class Gammaproteobacteria; order Burkholderiales; family Burkholderiaceae; genus Burkholderia. Next base: position 218,463 of record NZ_JAPVQY010000006.1, on the reverse strand, counting down.
GTCGCGGATTTCCCGGCACGCATCGACGATCCAGCCGGCCTTGTCTCGCGACAGCAGGCCGAGATCGGCGTTGGCCAGCGCGGCAGCACCCTTGATTTCGGCGAGGGCCCGGACCAGTGCGGCGTAGCTGCCCACCGTGACGCCGCTGATCGGAAAGTTGTCGATCGCGCGCACGGTGTGAATGCCGTAGTACGCATCGGCCGGCACAGGGAGGTCGCCAAGCAGGTCATGCTCGACGCGGGTATCAGCGAAGACGTTCATGTCATTCCTCAGTCGCAAGATGAAAACTTTTTCAGTAACGCCCGCTTGGCTCGCGGTGGGCCTCCCGGTACGCGTGAAGCCTCGAAACGGCGGCCTGACGCTGTTTCCACCGAATCCGGCCCAGCTGCTCGAGTTGATCGAAATCATAGCCGAGCGCCGTCGAAAATGAAATCCTTTACATCGGTTATGAATCTCGCTAGGATGCAGTCATCGGCTCAACGCTCGGGCCTTCAGCGGATATTTGGCTGGATCGCGATGGGGCAGAGCGGGGAGGCAGGCGCTGATGTCGAGAAAAATTGCGTGAAAAATGTAATCGATTACTAGGGTTTCTCCGGGGCAGCCGCGTGGCTGGCCAGCAAGCCCGCTTTCAGATGAGGTGACACATGAATCATCCGGCAGCAACTGATACGCAGGACACCAAGGGCGCGATCCATGAAGCCGCGCGTGCGGGCGGCAAGTACATGGTCGTGACGCCCGACGGCGAGGAAAGCTACTGGCAGCCGAAGCCGGCCAACGGGCATGCGTCGGTGCATGTCGCGCCGCACCTGGTGCCGATGGACGTGCCGTTCTCGGCGGGCACGCAGACGTTGCCGCCGGGCGGTGTCGTGCGCAAGCACTCGCACGACGCCAACGAGGAGGTGCTGCACTTCATCTCGGGATCGGGCAAGGCGATTCTGGACGGAGAGGAGTACCGGCTCGGCGCCGGCACGACGCTCTTCCTCGGCAAGCTGCGCACGCACACGTTCATCAACGACGGCGATACCGACCTGCATTGGGCCTGGTTCTTCGTGCCGTCGGGCCTCGAGACGTTCTTCCGCGATATCGGCCGCACGCGTCAGCCGGGCGAAGCGGCTCCCGAGCCGTTCGATCGCCCGGAGAACGTGGCCGAGATCGAGGCGCGCACCGTCTTCGCGACGGCTGCGGACAAGCAGTGACAGCGGCGGGCGCGATGAACGCCGTTCATTACGAAAGCCACGGCGACGGCCGCGCGGTCGTGCTGATCGCGGGGCTCGGCGGCCTCGGCGCTTTCTGGAAGCCGATCGTGCCGCTGCTCGCGCGACGTTTTCGGGTGCTCACGTTCGATCACCCCGGTGTCGGCCGCAGTGCGCCGCCGGCCGCGCAGACGATCCCGGCGATCGCCGCCGCGGTGCTGGACGTGCTGGATCGGGAATCGATCGGCGCTGCTCACATCGTCGGACATTCGACCGGCAGCCTCGTCGCGCAGACGCTCGGCCTCGATCATCCCGGCCGCTGCGACCGACTCGTACTGAGCGGCGGGTGGGCAAAGCCGGACCGTCGGTTTCGCGATCTGTTCGCATTCCGTCGTTATTTGTTGCAGCGGGTCGGACCGTCCGCGTATTCGGCACTGTCGAAGCTCGGCGGCTATGACGGGCAATGGTACGACCGGCATCTCGCGGCCGACGCGCCGCCCGACTTCGATGCCGCGACGGCGATGGACGTCGAGACGGTATCGAGCCGGATCGACATGCTGCTCGCGTACGAGCGCGCCGACGAACTGGCGGGTCTGGAGCAGGACGTTCTGGTCGTCGGCGCGGAAGACGATTTCATCGTCCCGTTCTACAACTCGTCCGACCTGGCGGAGCGGATCCCGCGCAGCGAACTGGAAAAGGTCGACGGTGGACATTTCTTCCCGCAGGTCGCGCCCGACGCATTCGCGATGCTCGTAGGGTCATTTCTGGAGCGCACATGAATCAGGTTTCTGCCCGTCACGATGCCACGGCCGTGACGAATTCGACGGCGGGTCGTTCGTCGCCGCATCAGCACGCGGAACGTGTCGCCGTCATCGGCATGGGTGCGATGGGCCGCCGCGTCGTCGCATCGCTGCGTGCGGGTGCGCATGGCGACCTTCCCGTCGCGGGCTTCGATCCGCACGGCGACGCCGCGCTGCTCAAGCGCGAGCTGAACGTCGAGCTGTTTTCGACCGTCGACGCATTGCTCGCGTGGCAGCCGACGGTCGTCGTCGAATGCGCGGGCCACCAGGCCGTCGAGCAGGTCGTCGCGCATTGCCTCGCACGCGGCGTCGATGCGATCGTCGCGTCGGTCGGCGCGCTGTCGTCCGATGCACTGCGCGCGAAGCTTCACGACGCGCAACTGAGCGGCCAGTCCGAACTGACCGTGGTCTCGGGCGCGATCGGCGGCCTCGACGCGCTCAGCGCGGCGCGCGGCAGCGGCCTTCAATCGGTGCGCTACATCGGTCGCAAGCCGCCGCGCGCGTGGGTCGGCTCCCCGGCCGAAGCGCAATTCGACCTCGCGGCCATCACCGAGCCGACCGTGATCTTCGAGGGGAGTGCCGCCGAGTCGGCGCGGCTTTATCCGAAGAACGCGAACGTGACGGCGGCGGTCGCGCTGGCGGGCATCGGCTTCGAGGACACCGTCGTCACGATGATGGCCGATCCGGGTGTCGACAAGAACGTACACGAGGTCGAAGCGACCGGCCCGTTCGGCCGGCTCGTGATTCGGCTGGAAAACAACCCGTTGCCCGACAACCCGCGCACGTCGTGGCTTGCGGCATTGAGTATCGAGGACGCGATTCTGCGACGTCTCGAGCACGTGATCTGAGTGAGGATGATATGCGACTGAAGGGAAAAATTGCGCTGATTACGGGCGCTGCGGCAGGTATCGGTGCGGCCACGGCCGAGCGTTTCGTGCAGGAAGGCGCGCGTGTCGTGCTCGCCGACCGCGACTATGACGGCGCGCGCAAGGTGGCCGACGGGATCGGTGCCGACGCGTTCGCCGTTCAGGTGGACGTGACGAGCACGCAGCAGGTGAAGGAGACGATCCAGGCGACGGTGGATCGCTTCGACGGCATCGACATCGTCGTGAACAACGCCGGGCTCGGCACGCGCGGCAGCGTCGTGACGATCGAGGAAGACGAGTGGGATCGCCTGATCGACGTGAACCTGAAGAGCGTGTTCCTGGTATCGAAATACGCGATTCCGCAGATGATCAAGCGCGGCGGCGGGTCGATCGTGAACCTGGCGTCGACCGTGTCGGTGGCCGGCATTCCCGATCGTGCCGCGTACGTGGCGGCCAAGGGCGGCGTGGCGGCACTGACCCGCGCGATGGCGCTCGACCACGCGGAAGAAAACATTCGCGTGAACAGCGTGGCGCCGGGCGTGACGTGGTCCAACTACTACGAAAAGATGCTGAAGGAAGTGCCGGATCCGGAAGGCTTCGTCGCCGCGCTGAAGGCGCGCGCACCGGTGAACCGCTATGCGACGCCCGAGGAAATCTCCACCGCGATCCTGTATCTGGCGTCGGACGAATCGTCGTTCGTCACCGGCTCGATGATCACGGTCGACGGCGGCTATACGGCGCGCTGATCCTCGGGGGCACGGATGATTCATGAGCTACGCGAGTATGTGATCGAACGCGATCAGGCGCCCGGCTATTTCGCGTTGTTCCGGGACGTCGGCATGCCGATCCGCGGCAACGACTACGGGCGGCTCGTCGGCAACTGGGTGATCGACGAAGGCACGATCCGCTTCCTGCACGTGTGGTCGTATGCGTCGCTGGCGGAGCGCGCGGAGAAGCGCGCCGCGCTCGGCCGCGTGCCTGAGTGGACCGGCGCGTTCCTGCCCGGCGCGGTGGCGCACGTGTCGTCGCAGTCGATCACGATACTGAATCCGGTCGCCGGCGTCGTTGCGGGAGACGGCACAGGTTCCGTCGAGCACGGGGCGCGCGTGCTGCATACGCTGCGCTGCAAGCTCGGCCGCGCCGCGCAGGTGGCTGCCGCGCTCGCGCGAACGCATGCCGATGCGGACGGCGTTTGGGGGGCGGAATTTCCCGATCCGAACGCCGTGTATCTGCTGAACCGCAGCGCGGCGCCGCTGGCCGACCGTGCGGCGCTCGCCGAACTCGGCGTGTTGCGCGCAACCGCGAGCGCGCTCGACGCCGGCCCCTATCGGCCGCTGCTCGCTTGACCGGCATCGCCGGCATCTCCAGACGAATGGCGCCGGGGAAAGCCATTCACGCGTGAGGCATTCAGCCTCCTTGGCGCAGCCGCCATGCCGCTGCGCCTTTTTTATTGAACCGGAATTTCGCCATCATCATGCGAATTGCACAGATCGCCCCCCTTCATGAAGCCGTGCCGCCGAAGCTCTACGGCGGCACCGAACGCGTCGTGTCCTACCTGACCGATGCACTCGTGCAGCTCGGCCACGACGTGACGCTGTTTGCGAGCGGCGACTCGATCACGAACGGGACGCTGCGCGCGTGCTGGCCCACGGCGCTCCGTCTCGACCCGACGATCCGCGATCCGATCGCACCGCATTTCCTGATGCTGGAGCAGGTGAGGGCCGTCGCGCACGCGTTCGACATCCTCCATTTCCACCTCGACTATCTGCCGTTTTCGCTGTTCGGCGTACTCGACGTGCCGTTCGTGACGACGTTGCATGGCCGACTCGATCTACCCGAAATCCATCCGGTGTTCGCGCAACATCCCGACACGCCGCTCGTGTCCATCTCCGACGCGCAGCGTGTGCCGATGCCGCACGCCGGATGGGCCGCAACCGTCCAGCACGGGCTGCCGAACGGGCTGCTGACACCGCAGGGCGCCGGGGATGGCGACTATCTCGCGTTCCTCGGGCGCATCTGTCCGGAGAAGGGCGTCGACGCGGCGATCCGCATTGCAACGGAAGCCGGCTTGCCGCTGAAGATCGCGGCGAAAGTCGACAAGGCCGACGTCGCTTACTTCGAGCGCGAGATCGCGCCGTTGCTGCAGCAGGCGAACGTCGAGTTCATCGGCGAGATCAACGAGCTGCAGAAGCCCGCGTTCCTGTCCAATGCCCGCGCGCTGCTGTTGCCGATCGACTGGCCCGAGCCGTTCGGGCTGGTGATGATCGAGGCGATGGCGTGCGGGACACCGACGATCGCGTTCCGCCGCGGTTCGGTGCCCGAAGTGATCGACGATGGGTTGACGGGCTACGTCGTCGACACCGTCGCGCAGGCGGTCGACGCCGTCGAGCGGTCGAAGTCGCTATCGCGCAGCGCCATTCGACGGGTATTCGAGCGGCGCTTCGACGCGCGACGGATGGCGCGCGATTATGTCGGTGTGTATCGCGAGATCATCGGCGCGCGCATTCCGGAGGTGCATCTTGTATAGCGCGAGCGACGCCGAGCGGGGCGGCACGGCTGACCGGGAGCCGGCCGTCGGGAACGGCATCGCGGCGACGCGCGCCGCATTCTTCGTTGCCGGCATGAGCGTCGCCGCATGGGCGCCGCTCGTGCCGTATGCGAAGGAGCGGCTCGGCGTGGACGACGCGAAGCTCGGGTTCCTGCTGCTGTGTCTCGGGATCGGATCGATCGGATGCATGCCGTTGTGCCAGCGGCTGGTCGCGCGCTTCGGTTGCCGGCGCATGATCGGCGCGGGCACGGCGATGATCGCCGTCGCGTTGCCGTTGCTCGCGCTGATGTCGACGATGGGCACGATGGCGGCGGCGTTGCTGCTGTTCGGGGCGGGCATGGGCATCGTCGACGTCACGATGAACATTCACGCGATGCTGGTCGAACGCGAAACGCGGCGGCGGTTGATGTCGGGCTTTCACGGCCTGTTCAGCGTCGGCGGCATCGCGGGCTCGCTGGCCGGCGGCGCGCTGCTGTCGGCGGGCGCACCACCGCTCGCGGTGTCGCTCGCCGTGTCGGCGATCGCGGTCACGCTGATCGCGTTCTACGGCCGGCGTCTGCGCGCAGACGCCGGCGGCGGCAGCGGCGTGCATTTCGTGTTGCCGCAGGGAATCGTCGTCGTGATGGGCGCGATTGCGCTCTGCGTGTTCCTCGTGGAAGGCGCGATGCTCGACTGGAGCGCGCTGTTCCTCACGACGGTCAAGCAGTACGAGCAGGTCCGCGCGGGATTCGGCTACACGGTGTTCGCGATCGCGATGACGAGCGGCCGGCTGCTCGGCGACGGGCTCGCTCACCGGCTCGGCGCGCAAATGATGATCGTGGCGGGCGGGATGCTCGGCGCATTGGGGCTCGCGGTCGCAATCGCCGCACCGTCGGGTGTCGGCGCGATCGTCGGTTTCGGGCTCACCGGCATCGGTTGCGCGAACATCGTGCCGCTGCTGTTCGCGGCGGCCGGCCGCCAGCGCGCGATGGAACCGTCCGCGGCGATCACCGCGCTGACGACGCTCGGATACGGCGGCAACCTCGCGGGCCCCGCGGCGGTCGGATTTTTCGCGCATGCGCTGGGGCTGGCCACGTCGTTCGCATTGCTTGCCGCGCTGTTGCTGGCGGCCGGCATTGCCGGGTTGAAAGTGGCGCGCTGAGCGGCGCGACCGTAGCCGCGGCCGGCACCGCGCCGCACCATCGGCGCGGCGTCGATCACATGTGAACGGTTTCGGCCGCAACGAGTTTCCCGCCCTTGACCGTATAGAGCGTGACCACCGGATCCTTGATGTCGCCGCGATCGGTATAGGCGAACCGTCCGGTCACGCCGACATAGTCGGCTTTCGGCAACGCGGCGAGCACGGCGGCGTGGTCGGTGGACCCGCTGCGCCGCATCGCGTCGGCGACCAGGTAGACCGCATCGTAAAAGAACGGCGCGAGAAACTTCACCGGCGTGCCGTATCGCGCTTCGTACGCCTGTTCGAACGCGGCGCCGCGCGGCAGCTTGTCGAGCGGCGTGCCGACACTCGAGCACACGATATTTTCCGCGGCCTTGTCGGCCAGACTGATCATCGTCGGCGTACAGATGCCGTCGCCGCCGAGAATCGGCAGCGCGAGGCCGAGCGTGCGCGCCTGCTTCGCAAGCGGGCCGGCCGTCGCGTCCATGCCGCCGAACATGATCGCGTCGGCACGCTCCGACTTGATGCGGGTCAGCACCGCGCGAAAGTCGATCGACTTGTCGCTGACGGTCTCGTGGCTCACGATCTGCAGGCCGAGCGCCTGCGCCTTCTTCGCGAACTCGTCGGCGAGGCCCTGCCCGAACGCGCTCGCGTCGTCCACGACGACGACGCGTCGCGCATGCAGACGCCCGGCTGCATACTGCGCGAGCGCCGGCCCCTGGCTCGCATCGGTCGCCGTCAATCGAAAGGACGTTTTGTAACCCTGCGTGGTGTACGCGGGATTCGACGCGCTCGACAACAGCGCGATCTGCGCGTTGCTGTACACGCGCGACGCGGGGATCGCGACGCCGGAGTTCATGTGCCCGACCACCGCGACGACGCCGAGATCGACGAGCTGCTGCGCGACCACCGTGCCGGTGCGAGGATCGCCGGCATCGTCTTGCGCCACGAGTTCGAGGCGAACCGGCTTGCCGCCGACCTTGAACCCCTTCGCATTGATCTCTTCGACGGCGAGGCGGGCGCCGTTTTCATTGTCCTTGCCGAGATGCGCCTGCGCACCGGTGAGCGGCGACGCGAAGCCGAGCTTCACGACGGTTGCCGCGGCGCCCGGATCCTGCGCGTGCGCGGGGGCGGTGACGCACGCGGTAGTGGTCAGTGCCACGTACATGGCCACGATTCGGTTCATGTCGTTCCTGCGAGTCTGGTTCATGGGCGGTGTGCCGGAGCGAACGCGGCCGCCGCGTGCCCGGACGCACTCCTGGGGCCGGCAGCCGCATTCGCGGCGGCGATCAGAACTTGTGACGCATCCCGACGATGCCGATCACCTGCGAACTGGCGCCTGCATCGATATCGAACGAGCCGATCACGGCCTGCGCGGCGCCCAGCCCGTTCTGCCCGCTCGCATGGGTATAGCCGACCGTCGCGTAGACGTCCGTGCGCTTGCTCAGCAGGTAGTCGATGCCCAGGTTGACCTGATGATACTTCGCGGACGAATCGCCGTTCGACTTCGTGTAGTTGTAGCCGGCGGCCGCGACAAAGACCGGCGACACCTGCCAGTTCGCGAACACCGAGCCGTTGTGATATTTCTCGGAGCGGCTGAAGGTCGAGGATGCATCCGGCGAATACTCGGAGAAGCTGTAGGCCGCACCGACGGTCACCGGCCCGATCGCATATTGTCCGCCGGCGCGCGCGATGCTGACCGAGCGGGCCGATGCATACGCCGCGTTCACCGAGCTGTTGAAGAACGTATCGGCTGACGAGACGCCGCGCGTCGAAGCCGCCGCGTTGCCGTTGTCGACGTGCAGGTAACCGGCGCCGAGCGACAGCGGACCCTGGCTGTAGCTGACCGCGCCCGAATAGGTTTGCCCGGAGCCGACGGAGCCCGCGACGCCACCGAACCCGTACATTGCCGACAACGTCAATCCGCCCCACACGGGGCTCGTCCATTTCACCGCGTTGTTGAAGCGAACGCTGCTGTCGTAGTTGTCGACATCGCCGGGCGTCGCGAAGAAGCCGCTGTACGCATCGGCCGTGTACGGCTGCAGCAGGTCGCTGACCGGATCGTACTGGCGGCCGAGCGTCACCGAGCCGAACTGCGTGCTTGTCAGCCCGACGAACGCCTGCCGGCCGAACATCCGGTTGTTCTGCTGGAGCTGGCCCGAGCCGACGTCGAAACCGTTCTCGAGCGTGAAAACGGCGCTCAGGCCGCCGCCGAGGTCTTCCGTGCCCTTGAGGCCCCACTGGCTGCCGGACAGGTTGCCCGACGACATCTTCCATTGAGAATGCTGGCCGCCGCTGTTGTGCACATAGGCGACGCCCGTATCGACGATGCCGTAAAGCGTAACGGCGCTCTGCGCGCTGGCTGCAGCGGAAAGCGCGCACAGTGCCGCGGCCGCGATCAAATGGATCTTGTTCATTGTCTTACTCATGTTCTGGTGTTGTCGTCGGGATTCGCAGGCTCCGATTGGCAGGTATTAATTCGTATACCTAATGACGGTCGCGAAAGAACACCGTGCATGAAGCGGGAGCCTGCTGGTGAATCGCTGCAATACGTTGTGGAGGAAGGGGACGCGCGGCAGCGCGTCCCGATTCAGTGCGACCGTGCGTGGTGGCCCGTTACTGCACGACCGATGCGCGGCTCGGCAGCATCGACAATCCGCGATTGCGGTTGACGAAGTAGTAGAGCGCACCGGGAACGAGCAGGCTCGGGATCCAGCTGACGTCCGCACCGATGACGCGGGCAAAGTAGCTGTGATAGAACGACATGTCCATGAACGGCACTTGTACGGCGACCGCGACGATGAAGATGACGAGCGTGCTGATGTTGTATTTGCCGTAGATGCCGTCCTCGTCGTACATGTCGGCCACGCTGTACTGACCTTTGCGGATCAGGTAGTAGTCGACGAGGTTGATCGAGCTCCACGGCACCAGCACGTAGATCTGCGCGACGAGGATGTCCGAGAAGTAGTCGTTGAATTTGTACTGCGTGCCGATCGCGATGGCCGTTGCAACGACGGCGATGAGCGCCATGATCACGAACTTCATCGACTTGCTGACGCGCGCCATGCCCTTGAAACCGGTGAAGATCGTCGTGGTCGACATGTATGCGCTGTACAGGTTCAGCACGTTGATCTCGAGCACACCCAGCACGATGATCACGAGCGCGGGGCGCCCCCAGCCGCCGAATAGGCCGGCGAGACCTGTGCCCGGATCCTTCGTCACGTCGGCGATGCCGGCGGCGAGCACCGCGCCGAGAATCATCACGAGCGTCGAGCCGAGCGCGTTGCCGATGTAGCTGTACCAGAACGTCTGTTTCGTCGAGATGTCCTTCGGCAGATAGCGCGAGTAGTCGGCGACATACGGACCGAAACCAAGCGTCCACGACGCGGCCTGCGCAACCACCAGCATGAACGCGCTATTGATGTAGCCGTGGTTCGCGGCGGCCGCCGCGGCGTGCGGCGGCAGCGGATGCTGGTACACGAGGAACGCGGCGGCCGCGAAAATCAGCCCCGACAGGGCCGACATGTACGCGCCCATCCGGTGGATCAGCTCGTAGCCGATATAGCTGATGATCAGCGTCAGCACTCCGAACAGGATGATGGCTTCGTTGTCGCTCATCGGGTAGATCGCCTTGATCGAGTCGCGCATCACGACCCCGTTGGCGGCCGTGAACAGCACGTACGACACGACGACGATGAACAGCGGGATCCCGGCGCCAAGTACGCCGAACTGGGCGCGGCTCTGGATCATCTGCGGAATGCCCAGGTGCGGGCCCTGTGCCGAGTGGCCGGCCATGAAGACGGTGCCGATGAGGTTGCCGAGGATCAGGCCGATGATGGTCCAGAACACGCTCAGGCCGGCTGCGACGCCAAGCGTGCCGACCACCAGCGTGGTGACCTGCATGTTGGCGCTGAACCAGATCGTAAAGAGCCGACTCGGTTTCCCATAGCGTTCATTCTCCGGAATGAACTCAATGCTTCTGTTTTCGATATCCATCGCTTCCTCACGGGGGTAAAGGTAGCTCCGTAGAAACCGGACCGGTGGTCCTGTTTCCCGGGCATGTGGCGCGTCGATGACATCCGGCCGGGCCGTCGATCTAGTCGGCGCTTTGGTTGCTAATGTAATCCTTTACATTTTCGGATCAATGCGGGTCTTCCCTATTTCACACCGCAAGGTATTTCACGAAACCTTGGCAGTGCTGGCATGTGAGCGTCTCGGCACCTTTGTGGAGCGACCGGATTGACGCCGTCGGATGGAGCTTCACCGCGTCTAAAAGTAAAGGATTACAGCAATCTAAGCAGAAACTGTGCCGGGACGGGTCTGTGCGCGTGATGTGCACCGCAGAGCGGGTGTCGGGCGGCCGGAAGGGGGGGAGTGGGTTTGTCTGCCTGGTGGCGCATGCAGCAATTCGATGCGTGCCGCTGCATCGTGGTGCGCGCGATGCACGTTGACGGACGCCGCGGCCGGCAGCAGCGTCGCGCGCGGCCGGTTCTAGCTGGTGTGGGCCGTCGGCGTGTCGGCGACTTCGCGGCGCGCCGTGCTCGTCGACTCCCGCACGACCAAATTGGTTTCGAGGCGAACCGGCATGATCCTGCGTTGGTCGGCGAGTGCGCTGATCAGCGCCTGCGCCGAATGCTCGCCCATCTCCCGTGCGGGAACCGAAATCGTCGTGAGGGCGGGCGTGAACACGGTCGCGTAATCGTCGTTGTCGAATCCGGAAATCGACAGATCCTCCGGCACGCGTATGCCCATGCGGCGACATTCGGCGATCGCGCTCAGCGCGAACGTATCGCTGTTGCAGACGACGGCGGTCGTTTCCGGAAACTCGCCGGCAATCTGGCGCATCGCCTCGGCGCCGCGGAACACCGCCGAGCCGTAACTTTTCTCGATGACGTGGCAGCCGTCGGCGATGCCGTGGGCGGCCAACGTTTCCTCGAATGCCTGGATACGCGATTGCTGCCTGTCGTTGCCGTGAACCGGGCCGGCGATCATCACCATGCGCCGATGGCCGAGCCGGATCAGGAACTCGACCATCTGCTTCGTGGCGCCGTAGTTGTCGAAGCCGATCGACGGGAAGTGCTCGTCATTCGTATACGAATAGGTCGTCACGCACGGAATCTGCTTTTCGAGCAAATACGCGCGAAGCGCCGGATCGTCGATGCGGCCCACGATCAGCAGCGCTTCCGCGCCGCGCTCGACGAGCGCGCGAACCTTGTCGAACATCCGCGTATTGTCGAAGCCGGTCGTCAGCACGAACACGCTGTAGCCGGCCGCGGTGATGCGCTCCTCGAAGCCGTCGACGAGGCGCGCGAAGAACGAATAATCGAGCGTCGGGATCACCGCGCCGATGATGTGCGTCTTCTGCAGTCGCAGCGCCTTGGCCGACGGATTGGGCGTGTAGCCCATCTTTCGTGCGATCGCGATGACCTTCTCGCGTGCTTCTTCGCGGACCAGATGAGGGAGGTTGAACGCGCGCGACACGGTCGCGACGGACACGCCCGCTGCCTTGGCGACGTCGGTGACATTGACCTTCTGGGCTTTCTGGGCCCGCTGTTTCGCTGGGTTGTTCATGTTGAAAGCGCTCGAAATGGGGAAGCGGGCGCGCGAAGCAAGTGTGCGAGCACGCGCTGCGGGCGAATATGCGGAGCGCACGAGAAAACGATTACTTCCCGATGCGGTGACGGGATTCTCCCGATGTGCTGCGGCCTGCCAAATAATTTCATTGCTATCAATGACTTGCGTCATGGCCGCGGGGCGATGCATCGGCCGCCAGCGACTTTCCACCACACGTGTCATTTTGACGCTGCTATGATACACCCCGACAACAGGCTTTTTCTGAAAAAACGCAGGTTTTCTGTAAAATTCCGATGTGCGTCTGAGCAGCCTCAAGGCCGCCTCCTACGCTCGCTGTACGGAGAGCGGCAACCTGCGACTCGCTTTGTAATTGATTACATTTCAGGTGGAGATGGTAGATGCGGTGGAAGAACTACTACCAGGTCGTGAACTGCCATGCGGAGGGCGAGGTCGGCAAGGTGCTGACCGGCGGCGTGGTCGACGTTCCGGGCGAAACGATGTTCGACAAGCGCGAGTACCTGCGTCTTCACCGCGACGACATCCGTCGGCTTTGCCTGTCCGAGCCGCGCGGCTCGGTGATCGACAGCATCAACATCGTGCTGCCGTCCGCGCATCCGGACACGGGCGTCGGCTTCGTCACCGCGGGCGCGACCGACTATGCGGCGATGTCCGGGTCCAACCTGATGTGCGTCGCGACCGTGCTGCTCGAGACCGGGATGGTGCCGATGCAGGAGCCCGAGACCCGCTTCGTTATCGAGGCGCCCGCCGGGGCCGTGCAGGTGATCTGTCGGTGTTCCGGCGGCAAGGTGACGCGGGTGAGCTTCGTCAATCAGCCGGCGTTCGTCTTCTACGAGCAGCACGAAGTCCACGTGCCGGGCTACGGCGCATTGCCGGTCGACGTCTCGTACGGCGGTGAAACCTTCGTGCAGATCGATGCGGACATGCTGGGCTTGCGGTTGGAAGCCGACGAGGCGAAGGAGTTGAGCGAGCTCGGCGAACTGATCAAGCGCGCGGCAAGCCGGCAATTGCAAGCCATCCACCCGATGAACACCGCGCTGACGGGCATCGCCCAGGCCCAGTTCATGGGCCCGCTCACGCGGACCGAGCGCGGTATCCGCTCGCGTAACGCGGTGGTCGTGTCGCCGGGCCGGCTCGATCGGTCGCCCGGCGGAACCGCCACGTCCGCGCGTCTCGCGCTGTTGCACCGCAGGAAGCAGATCGCGCCGGGCGAGATCCTGATTCACGAGTCGATCATCGGCACCTGCTTCGAGGGCGTGATCGAGCGGCAAACCCAGGAAGGCCCTTATCCCGCGGTCATCACCCGCGTTGCCGGCCAGGCATGGATCACCGGTATGCAGCAGGTTTGCCTGGATGTCACCGACCCGCTGGCGTCCGGCTACACACTCTCGGACACGTGGCCCGCGTTGTACTGAGGCGCGTGTTTTTCTTTGTTTTTTGGTAATCGATTACAGGAGTCTAGCATGACACGTCGTTACGATCTTTGGATCGATGGTCAATGGCAAGCCGCGAGCACGCCGGAATCCGTCGCACGGTATTCGCCCGCGCATGGCGACAAACTCGCCGAATATGCGGCCGGCAGCACGGCCGACCTCGATCGTGCGGTGGGTGCGGCGCGTGCGCGCTTCGACGATCAATCGTGGTCGCGGCTGCCGGGGGCGACTCGTGCCGCGTTGTTGAATGCGTGGGCCGCGCTGATCGAGCGCGATGCGGAAAAGCTCGCCCGCATCGAGGCGGAAGAGGTCGGCAAGCCGATCCGGTTCGCGCGTGCGGAGGTCGCGGCATCGGTCGACCTGACGCGCTATGCGGCATCGCTCGCGTGGCAACTGGGCGGCGACGCGTTCAGCAACCTGGGGGCGGACAAGCTCGGCCTCGTCACGCGCGAGGCGCGTGGTGTCGTCGGCATGATCGTGCCGTGGAACTTTCCGCTGGTCACGTTGTTCCAGAAGCTGCCGTTCGCGCTGGCCGCCGGCTGCACGACGGTCATCAAGCCATCGGAACTGACGTCGGGCACGGCGCTCGAAGTGGCGGCGCTCGCGAACGAAGCCGGTATCCCGGGCGGCGTGATCAACGTCGTGACGGGAACGGGCCCCGTCGTCGGCGAGGCCATGTCGAAGCATCCGGGCGTCGACATGATTTCCTTTACCGGTTCGACGCACGTCGGCAAACAGATCGCGCGCAATGCGGCGGAAACGGTCAAGCATGTCGCGCTCGAACTTGGCGGCAAGGCCGCGAACGTCGTGTTCGCCGACGCGGATCTCGATGCCGCGCTCGACGGCGTGCTGCTCGGCACGATCCTCAACCAGGGCGAAGAGTGCGTGGCGGGTACGCGACTGCTGATCGAAGCGTCGGTTGCGGACGCGTTCGTCAGCAAGCTGGTCGAGCGCGCGAAGCGCGTGGTCGTCGGCTTGCCGCTCGACGACCGTACCGATATCGGTGCGCTGATCCATGAGCAGCACCTGAACAAGGTGCTGGACTATATTCGGATCGGGAAGGCGGAAGGCGCGACGCTTGCGGTCGGTGGCGAACGCGTGACGGCGAACGGCCTCGACAAGGGCTTTTTCGTCGGCACGACGATCTTCACCGGCGTGACGCCGGAGATGCGGATTTTCCGCGAGGAAATCTTCGGGCCGGTGCTGACGGTCACGACATTCAAGGATGCCGACGAAGCCGTGCGGCTCGCCAACGATACGAACTACGGTCTCGGTAACGGCTTGTGGACCAAGGATATCGACAAGGCCATCACGGTGTCCCAGCAACTGCGCAGCGGCACCGTGTTCGTGAACACCTACCTGGAATCCGCGCCGCAGATGCCGTTCGGCGGATTCAAGGAAAGCGGCGTGGGGCGCGAGAACGGGCTCGACGGGCTGCTCGAGTATACGGAGGTCAAGTCGACTTTCATCAAGCTCGGCAAGCGTGCGCCGGCATTGCCCGCGACGGTGGTTGGCGCGAGCTGACGGGGAAGGTTCGCAGGCTGCGTCGCGTCGGTGCGACGGCGGCCTGCGGCATGGACGATCGGGCTGGCTCGCACGGCGGGCCGGCCCCAACACAGAGCAGACAATGAAACTGAAGCGAATGGTCAACGTCGTGGGCGTCCATACGGGCGGCGAGCGTAACGACGTCATTACCGGTGGCGTGCTCGACGTGCCCGGCAACACGATCTTCGAAAAGATGCGCTATCTCGAGACCCAGGCCGACGACCTGCGCAAATTCCTTCTGCATGAACCGCGCGGCAGCGTCACGCAATGCGTGAACCTGGTCCTGCCGCCGTGCGACCCGGCGGCGGATGCCGGTTTCGTGATCATGGAAGCCGAGTACTACGTACCGATGTCGGGCAGCAATACGATCTGTACCGTCACCGCGTTGCTCGAGACCGGGATGATTCCGATGCAGGAACCGTACACCGACGTCACGCTCGAAGCGCCCGGCGGCCTCGTGCGCGTGCGTGCCGAATGTCGCGACGGCAAATGCGTGAACGTGCGGTTCTCGAATGTGCCGTGCTTCGTGTTCGGCCTCGACTTGCCGGTCGAAGTGCCGGGCCTCGGCACGCTGAAGGTCGACGTCGCGTACGGCGGAATGATCTACGTGCTCGTCGATGCGCAGGCGGTCGGTTTCGCCATCGAACCCGACGAGGCCGGGCGGATGGTGGAAATCGGCGAACGGATCAAGGCGGCGGCGGCCGAACAGATCCCCGCCGTGCACCCCGAAAATCCCGAAATCCACACGATCAACCAGACGCTCTTCGCAGGCCCGCTCCAGCGTGGCGCCGATGGCGGGCTGCGGGCGAAGAACAGCGTGATCGTGTCGCCCGGCCGCGTCGACCGTTCGCCGTGCGGAACGGGCACCAGCGCGCGGCTGGCCGTCATGCATGCTCGCGGGCAGATTCAGCCGGGCGAGCGTTTCGTACACCAATCGATCCTCGGAACCGAATTCATCGGCGAGATTGCGGAGACGCTGTCGGTCGGCGGCAAGCCCGGCGTTCGTCCGATGATTACCGGCAGCGCATGGATCACCGGCTACCATCAGTACGTGCTCGATGCGAGCGATCCGCTGCCGACCGGTTATACGCTGAGCGATTTGTGGAGAAAGCCCGCGTGATCGGTTGCGCGTGAATGCAGCGCCCGGGCTTCGGCCCGGGTTGGTGGGCTTCCGGCATCGCAAGGATGCCGTTCTCGGTCCACTAGAGGCTTCGACCGGAGCGCGTTACGACAACGCGCTCCGGTTTGCGGTCGGCGCTGCGCGCGGCCGACCGCAGACGATGTCAGCGCCCGGTCGTCGATCCGGATGCCGAACGCGAAGACCGCGGCCGCCGCGATCGCCAGGCATGCACTGATGAGCAGGCCGTTCGCGAACGCGTGCGTGCGGTCCGCGATCACGCCGGTGACGACCGGCGCGGCCGATCCGCCGAGGTATCCGCCGAACGTCAGTACGCTGCCCATCGTGGCGACCAGCCGGCTCGGCACCATCACGCCGACGATGGCCCAGGTGCCGACGTTCGCGAAGTAGATCGAGAACAGCGCGCCCGAAATTGCGGCGACCGCGAGTGCCGGCGTATGGGCTGCCGCGGCGGCGGCCGTGAACGCCGGCAGCCACGACACGTACAGCCAGATCATGTAGATCACGCCGGCCGAGCCGAGCATCATCGCGATCGTGTTGCGCTGTATCGGCAGTGCACGCCATTCGGCAAACCCCGGGCGCGACGCGTGTGCGTGGTCATCTTCGGCTGCGGTGCCGCTCGTTGCGCGACCGGTCGTCCGATTCCGGCAGACGGTAAACCAAACAAGCGCCAAGCCGATCCCCAGCACGCCCAGCGTCGCGAACATCATCCGCCAGCCGACCGCGATCAGCCGACAGTCGCGTCCACGGCCTGAAGACCGCGCGATCGGCCCTGTCGGGGCGATCGCGGGACAAGCGGGGTCTACGCCGCTTTGTAGTATTCGGCCTTGCTGGCCGGCGGCTCCGAGCGGCCGCGAATGTTGTCGGCGATTTTCTCGGCCATCATGATGACCGGGGCGTTGAGGTTGCCGCTGACGATTTCCGGCATGATCGACGCGTCCACCACGCGCACGTTGTCGACGCCGTGCACGCGCCCCTGGGCGTCGACCACGGCATCGCTGCCCGTTCCCATCCGACAGGTACAGCTCGGGTGGTAGTTCGTTCCGGCCGTCTCGCGCAGATAGGCAAGGATCTGCTCGTCGGTCTGAACCGGCTGGCCCGGCGTGACTTCCTCACCGCGCAGCGGCGCCCACGCCTGCTGGTCGACCACGTTGCGGATCGCGCGCACGGCGGCGATCGCGTCGCGGCGGTCCGTCTCGGTCGTCAGGAAATTGAACACGAACTTCGGTGCGGCCAGCGGATCGGCGCTGTCGATCCACACGCGCCCGCTGCTCGTCGGGCGCATCAGGCTGAAGAAGTACTGGAAGCCGTTCTCGAGCTTCACGTTGCCGTGCTGGAACTCCCCGAGCATCGGAATGAACTCGAACTGCACGTTCGGCACCTTGACGTCATCCTGCGTGCGGATGAACGCGCCGACTTCGAAGAAATTGGTGGCGCCGAGCCCCTTCTTGAACAGCTTCCACTGAACACCCAGCTTCAGCTTGCCGAGCGTCGTGAGTTCGCGTGCCGCCGAAACATTCTGCGTCGCCCGATACTGGACCGGTGCGGCCAGGTGATCCTTCAGGCCCTGGCCGACGCCGGGCAGGTCGGAGACGACATTGATCGACAGGCGTCGCAGGTCGTTGCCGTTGCCGATGCCGGACAGCATCAGGATCTGCGGCGAATGGATCGCACCGCCGCAGACGATGGCCTCGCGCGCGATGTTGATCCGCTTCGTTTCCGACCCGACGCGCACGAGCACCGCGACCGCACGCTTGCCCGCGAACTCGAGCTTCAGTACCTGCGCCATGCTCCACACATGCAGATTGGCGCGCGGCGGCGCTGCGTGCAAATAGGCGCGCGACGTGCTCCAGCGCAGCCCGCGGTGCACGTTGCGTTGCGTGATGTGAACGCCTTCCTGCCGGTACGCGTTGTGGTCTTCCACGTGCGGCAGCCCGGCCTGCTTGCCGGCTTCGAGAAACGCGCGATACAGCGGATTGTCGGCGCGGCACGTTTCGATGTGCATCGGGCCGGTGCCGCCGCGATAGTCGTTCGCGCCCTTGTCGAAGGTTTCGGCCTTGCGGAAGTACGGGAGCACATCCGCGTAGCGCCATCCTTCGTTGCCCAGCGCCTCCCAGTTGTCGTAGTCCCACGGGTTGCCGCGCACCCAGTTCATGCCGTTGATCGACGAGCAGCCGCCGAGCACGCGGCCGCGCGCTTCGTAGATCTTCCGGTCGTTCAGGCCCGGCTCGGGCTCGGAATGCATGTACCAGTTGAACTTGTCGTCCATCAGCGGGAACCCGAGCGCTGCCGGCATACGGATGTACGTGCTCGTGTCCTTCGGGCCGGCTTCGATGAGCAGCACGCGCGTGCCGGCATCTTCGGCCAGCCGTGCTGCCATGACGCTGCCTGCCGAGCCGGAGCCGATCACCACGTAATCGTAGTCGGTGCGGATCGGCCGGCGATGAATGTCCTGCATGGTGTTGCCTCCGGAAAATTCTGAAATGAGACCGGGCAGGGCTTGCCTGACTACCGGTTCGTGAGCACGTCGGCGACGGTGTCCGCGCATGTGCACACGACTTTGATGGGGATTCTATGTCGCATGAAAACCGATGTAAAGGATTACATTTTTTGGCACATTGCGGGTTTTCACGCATACCGGGGAATGGCGCGGCGCGAGCGGGCGGTCGATACGACTGCGCGTGACCTGATCGACTGGCGGAGCGGGGCGAGTTCTGCAGAAGCCGATAAAAGCACGCGATCGCCCGGATTCACTGCGTTCGGGGTCGACTGACGCCAGTCAATCCACAACCTTGAACACCCGATTCTTCTCGATCACAGCGGCCTTCGGCAACTTCCCGTCATTCTCGCTTTCGACGCGCAGATGCCGCTCATCCAGCGCCGGCCCCGTATAGCGACTGCGCGGCCGGATCACCTTGCCCACGCGCAATTGCTCGATGCAGTGCGCCAGCAGCCCGACGCTGCGCGCGATCGAGAACAGCCCGAAGGCCGCGTCCCGCGGCAACCGGAGCTGCACCGACAGCATCGCGAGTGCGACGTCGATGGTCGGCCGCTGAGCGGTGAGCGTCGTCACCTTGTCGATGAAGCGGGCGAGTTCCGGCGGCGGAGCGAGCCGCGCGAGCAACGCGGCCGCGCGCGGATCGCCATCGGGATAGAGATGATGACCGAAGCCGGGGATCGGAATCGCGGACTTCAGATGATGATCGACCACCCGCTCGGCGCCGAGCCGCTCGACGTCGTCGAACACCGCGCGCACGCGGCCCGACGCATCGCCATGCAGCGGCCCCGACAGCGTCGCGAGCCCGGTCAGCAGGCAGCCCGCGAGCGATGCGCCGGTCGATGCGGTGATGCGCGCGGCGAACGCCGAACTCGTGATCTCGTGATCGGCCACCAGCACCATCGCGCGGCGCAGCAGGTCGGCGCCGTCGCTGTCCTGCCCCCATCCTGCGGCGAGCCGCTGATGGGTCCATGCGAGGCCGGCGGCGTCGTGTGCGCCGAACGCGCGCGACACGATCGCGACGAGCTGGCCGGCCTCGACATGCAGCGCGCTGTCGAGCCGGCCGAGCGTCGAATGACCGTGCGCGGCCAACGTCGCGAGCGTCGTGAACGCGCACTGGCGATCGCGCTCGCCGGGCGGCAACGCCACGTCGGGCGCATCGAACGACACGGGCGTGGTCGCATTCCACAGCAGCTCGGCCGTTTCCTCGAGCGTGGCGGTGTCGGACAGTTGAATGCTGTCGCGGCCGCGATACCACGGCCGTCCGTTGGAAAAGGTGGTGATGCCGCTGTAGATGCACGGCTCGGCCCCGAAGATCGTGCTCGCCGCGAGCGCCGCGCGCTTGCGGCCAACCTGTTTCTTGCGGCACAGCGCGACGACGTCATCCGCGCGATAGAGGCTCTTGCGCGGATCGTCGGGATCCTGCATGACGGCGATGCTGCCGCGGCTCGCATACGCGTAGACGGTCTGTGCGCGCACGCCGAGCCGCCGCGCGGCTTCCGTCAGGGAGATCCAGTTGTGCATGGTGGCGACGATCGTGATGAGGACGCGGCCGGCGCCCGGCCGCTTGCGCCGACTATAGACCCAGTTCAGTTGAATGTCATCTCGGCGGGCCGCCGCTCGAGCACTTCGACGAGGATCTCGCCCGGCGCGCGTACAAAGCAGCCGCGCACGCCGGCGCGAATCCGCGTGACGGGCTGGACGATCTCCGCGCCGTTCTCGACGAGATGCGCGTACGCGGCATCGAGATCCTCGACCAGCACACCGAAGTGATCGATGCCCTGCATCCGTGCGCCGTCGCGCGCGTCACGCGAGCGCGCGTCGGTAAGCGCCGTGATGAACAGGTTGATGGTGCCGATGCGCAGGTCGACTCGGCCGGGGCGTCGCACGATCTCGGCGTTCAGGCAGCGCGCAAACCACGCAGCGGTGGCCTCGGCATCGGCCGAGCAGAGTTGCAGGTGATCCCATTTGAATTCGATCATGGTCCTGGGTTCGCTGAGTAGTGGATGTACGCGAAGCGGGTTGAACGTGATCAGAGCTCGATGCGCGACAGCTTGCCGAGCAGCACGGAATACGACAGCGTGCCGACAAGGCAGATTGCGCCCATCAGGTTCAGCGCCCAGAAAAAGTTGCCGGTGTGCTGCGTCACGTAGCCGATCATCAGCGGCGTGGTGACGGCCGCGATATTGGCCGCGAGGCTCGTGATGCTGCTGGTGAGCCCGACATAGCGTTTCGGCGCGATCTCGGACACGGCGGCCCACGACATCGAGCCGATGCCCTGCGCGAAGAACGCGACGGTGAGGATCGCGATCACGAGCGCGTTCGACTGCACGAAATTGACGAGCACGATCGACGCACCGAGAAACGTGCCGATCACGAGCGGCGCCTTGCGGGACGACGACATCGACACGCCGCGCCGGATGCAGAGATCGGACAGGTAGCCGGCCATCAGGATCCCGAGCGTCGCGCCGATGAACGGCATGGCCTGGAAGAAGCCGACCTTGATCATCGACATGTGCCGCTCCTCGACGAGGTAGGTCATGAACCAGGTCGTGAAGAACACCAGCAGCGTGTTGTTGCAGAACTTGCCGAGACAGATCGCGAGAATCTGCCGGTAGCCGAGCAGGCGCAGCGCCATGCGCCAGTCGAAACGATCGCGCGCGGTCACGACGGGACGCCCTTCGGTGATGTACTGCAGCTCGGCCGCGTTGACGGAGCGATGGCGCGACGGATCGCGATAGAGCCGGTACCAGACGATGCTGAACAGGATACCGAAGCAACCGGTCGCGAAGAACACGGCGCGCCAGCCGAACGCGGACGAGATCCACAGCAGCAGCCCGGTGAAGAGCGGCGTGCCGACATACTGGCCCATCACGTACACGCTGGTCGCGAAGCCGCGCTCCTGAACCGGGAACCACATCGTCACGGCGCGCGCATTCGACGGAAAGGCGGGCGCTTCGAGCGCGCCCATCGCGAGACGCGAGCCGAGCAGCATGTGATAACCGTGCGCAAACCCCTGGGTCAGTGTCGCGAGCGACCAGCCGACCAGCGACAGCGCATACGCGACGCGCGAGCCGAGCATGTCGGTGAGCACGCCCGCGGGCAGCAGCGCGATCGAGTACGCGAGGCCGAACACCGCGAACAGCTCGCCCATCTGGACGCGGGTGAGTGCGAGGTCCGTGGCAAGCGCCGGTGCGACGATGCCGAGCGCCGAGCGGTCGACATAGTTGAGGATGGTCGCCACCAGCAGCATCGACAGCACGCCGTAGCGCACCCGCGATCTCCTGGCCGCGCCCGCGTGCGCGAAGTCGCGCATGACCGGAACCTGCTCTTCTGCGGTTTTCAATGTCGTCTCCTGGTTGTGGGCCGGCGCGTTGTTCTTGTGAGCGCCGGCGAAGCGTCCGGTCAGCCGCGCCCGACGAAGGGCATCGCGCTCGCCATGAGCGTCATGTTGAGGATGTTGGCTTCGAGCGGCAGGCTCGCCATCTGCACGATCGCGTCCGCGACGTGCGCCACGTCGACGCGCGGCTCGGGCGCGGCGCGGCCGTCGGCCTGCAGCACGCCGCTCGTCATGCGCTCGGTCAGCGACGTGGCCGCGTTGCCGATGTCGATCTGGCCGCACGCGATGTTGAACGGCCGGCCGTCGAGCGCGAGCGAGCGGGTGATGCCCAGCACGGCGTGCTTGGTGGCCGTGTACGCGATCGTGTTCGGGCGCGGCGCATGCGCGGAGATCGACCCGTTGTTGATGATGCGGCCGCCTTGCGGCGTCTGGCGCTTCATCTGGCGCCAGGCGGCGCGTGCACACAGGAATACGCCCGTCAGGTTGGTCGCGAGCACGTCGTTCCAGAATTCGAGCGAGTAGTCGTCGAGCGGCACGGCGCCGGCGTTGCGGCCCGCGTTGTTGAACAGCACGTCGAGGCGGCCGAATTCGCGCGCGATCTGCGCGAAGCTCGCGTCCACCGACGCCTCGTCGGCCACGTCGGTCGCAAGGGCCACCGCCACGCCGCCGGCCACCTCGATGGTCTCCTTCGTCGCGAGCAGCGGTTCGATGCGTCTGCCGAGCAGCGCGACGCTGAATCCGGCGCGTGCCAGCGCGAGCGCGGCAGCCTGACCGATTCCGGTGCCGGCGCCCGTCACGGCCGCGATTTTTTTCCGTGCCTGCATTTCAAGACCTCGTCTTCAGTGCGTTGAACATGGAAAAAGCATTGCGCGGCAACGATTCACCAGCAATCTTGATTCTTTCAATCAATATCAACGGGCCCGTCGTGGCGGGGCGGCGTCAGGGTTTTCCTGAGTTCGCGCAGAGGCCGCGCAAGCGGCTGGCAAGCCGTTCATGGACACCGGGCCGCGCATCGGACGGCGCACGTCGAGCCCGCGCCCGGCGTCGCGCGGACACGTTGATCGAAACAATCAATATTGACCGCCGGCGCGTGCGCTTCGTAGGCTGTGTTCCGTTTTTCGACCCAAGGACGAGACCATGCCTGATGACAAACGCACCCGCCTGCTGGTTGCGCGACGGGTTCCCGCAGCGGTGGCTGCGCGTGCCGAATCCGAGTTCCACGCGTATGTGACGGACGCCGATATGGACGCACCGTCCGTCGTCGAATTCTGCAACCGCTACGACACGCCGGCCGTACTGATCGGCAAGAAGTCGGGGCTGCAGGCCGCGCACATCGCGGCGTTGCCGCCGAGCGTGAAGATCATCGCGAACGCGAGTGCCGGCTTCGACCACATGGATGTGGCCGCCGCACGCGCACGCGGCATCGTGGTCACCAACGCGCCCGACGCGCTGACCGAGTGCACGGCCGACTTCACGATGCTGCTGATTCTGGCCGCCTGCCGGCGTGCATCCGAATACGAGCGGATCGTGCGTGCGGGCTGGGGCAAGTCGTTCGGGATGACCGACATGCTCGGCACGCGCGTGAACGGCAAGACACTCGGGATCGTCGGTTTCGGCCGGATCGGCCGCGCGGTGGCGCAGCGCGCACGCGGCTTCGGCATGCATGTCGTCTACACCGACAGACGGCCGGCGCCGCCCGAAGTGGAAGCCGGCGCGCGCTATTGCGCGGATCTCGATGCGCTGCTGCCGCAATGCGACATCCTCACGCTGCACGTGCCGGGCGGCGGCACGCCGCTGATGACGCGTCGCGCGTTCGGCCTGTTGCGTGACGGGGCGGTATTCGTCAACGCGGCGCGCGGCGGTCTCGTCGACGAGGACGCGCTGTACGACGCGCTGACTTCGCGCCGGCTGTTCGGCGCGGGGCTCGACGTCTATCGCAACGAGCCGAACATCGATCCGCGTTTCGCGACGCTCGACAACGTGTTCCTGTCGCCGCACATGGCGAGTGCAACGATCGAGACGCGCGACCAGATGGGCTTCACGGCACTCGACAACGTCGCGGCCGTGCTCGACGGCAGGGTGGCGCCGAACGCGCTTTGACGAGCGTCGTAACGGCATGCGCGGCGGCGTCGAAGCGCCGCCGCGCTAACGCGCGTTCCGGCCGGCGCCGCGGGTCGGTCTGCATGCGATTACTGATGCATGCGGTGACTCCGGCGCCTGCGCGGCGAACCACGGGCAGTTTCCCGGCTGTCGCGTGGAGCGCGGCTGACGCGCGTATAGGGTATGCCCTATTCGGTCGATTCCCCGAATCCGTAGCCCTCGAATTTTGAATGCAGTACAGTCCTCCATCGAGGCTTTCGAGCCTGGTGTCACACCACCAATACGCGCCCCTGGAGACTGTACGTTGTCTACGCCCCGCAAGCGGTTGCCGCCGCTCAATACGATTTCTGCATTCGAAGCGTCGGCGAGGTTGATGAGCTTCACGAAGGCGGCGGAGGAACTGCATCTGTCGCAGGGCGCGGTGAGCCGGCAGATCCAGGTGCTCGAGGAACGAATGGGCGTGCCGCTCTTCACGCGACGGCACAAGGAGATTCAACTGACGCGCGCCGGCCTCATCTTCCAGCAGGCCATCGCGCAAAGCCTGAATACGATTCGCCGGGCCGTGACGATGATCGAGGCGCTCGACACCAGCACGGTCACGATTGCCGCGACCAACGCGATGGCAAACTTCTGGCTGATGCCCGCGATATTCGAATTCCGCACGCAGCATCCGAACATCGACATTCGGGTGCTCGCGAGCAATTCGCCGGTCGACCCGTGGCACGAGCCGGTGGACCTCGCGATTCGCTATGGCGACGGACACTGGCCGAACCTCGCGAAGGTCAAGCTGTTCGAAGAAGTGATCTTTCCTGTGTGCTCGCCGTCGTATCAGCGTGATCACGAGATCCGCACGGTGCAGGATCTGACGGACTGCGAACTGATCGAATACGACTCGGACAGCGCGGATTCCAATTCGTGGGACACGTGGCTCGAACGGGCCGGCGTTCAGCAGCGCGCGGTGAGAAAGAACCTGACGCTGTCCCACTACGACCTGGTCTATCGTGCGGCCTGCAGCGGGAAGGGCGTGGCGCTGGCGTGGGCGTACGGTGTTCCGCAGGAGGACAGAGGCGCGCTGCTGGTCCGGCCGCTGGACGTATCCGTCAAGACGGGGATGTGCGAATACATCGTTTATGCGGACACCGAGGAGCTCAGCGCGCCCGCGAAGATCTTCCTGAGCTGGCTGATCGACTTCGCGAATCAAAGCGTCTGGTCGTAGACGCCGGCTTCGTCAGAGTTCGAGCGTGACGTCCGACAGCGGTACGGAGCAGCAGGGCAGGATGTAGCCCTCATCGATCTCTTCGTCGGTGATGCCGCCGTTGTGATTGATCTCGACGCGCCCGTCCAGCTTGCGAAGCTTGCAGGTTCCGCACACGCCTGAACGGCATGCGTTCGGAACCCTGGGGCCGTTCGGCAATGCGTGCAATGCGTCGAGGATGACCGTTCCAGGCGGGCAGTCGAGCGCGAGCCGCGATTGCGACAAGCTGAGCCGCGCTACGCCGAGCATGCCCGCCACGTGCGCGGTGGTTTGCTCGGGCAATTGAAACCGCTCCTGGTGGAAGCGCGATTGCGCGCCGCCGTTCTCCAGAAACAACGTGCGCATGACGGACATGAACGCGTCAGGCCCGCAGCACAGCACGCGTCGCGACGCCCAGTCGGGCGTCGTGCGATCAAGCAACTCTCCGGACAGCATCCCCGACGGAAATTCCGCGCTCACTTCGTCCGACGTGTAGAAATGCGGCGTGATCCCGCACGATGCGCGCGCCATCCGCGATAACTCGTCATGGAACAGGATGTCGCCGGGCGTGCGCACGAACTGCAGGAACTGGATGTTTGCGCGGCCGCCTCGCGCATACACCGCGCGCGCCATCGACATCAGCGGAGTGATGCCGACGCCGCCCGCAATGAACAGCAAAGGCTCGGCAGGATCGGCGGGCAATACGAAGTCGCCGGCGGGGCGGGACACCTGGAGGTGGTCGCCGACAGCGAGCCGGTCGTGCAGCCAGGTCGAGACCGCGCCGTCAGGCGAGCGCTTGACCGTGATCTCGAACGTCGCGTTGCCGTGCGCGTCCGG
This sequence comes from Burkholderia sp. IMCC1007, assembly GCF_027257875.1. Lineage (GTDB taxonomy): Bacteria > Pseudomonadota > Gammaproteobacteria > Burkholderiales > Burkholderiaceae > Burkholderia. The sequence continues at coordinate 192,181 of NZ_JAPVQY010000006.1, read as the reverse complement.
TGCCGATGAAATGGTGTAGCACCGGTAGAGCGTCCCGCTGCCGGTGTCCACGCTCAGCGTCACGTACTGCCCGGCCTCGAACCGGGCCGGCTCCTGGGATGGCGCGAGCGAAAACCGGAAGGTCTTGACGTTCCAGTTCTCGCGCGCAATGCCGACGCAACGTGCGTCGGTGAAAGCGCTGCCGTTCGTCATGCGATGCACTCCACGGGAATGATCTTCGGCGTGCTGGTCAACTCGGACTTCAGCGTCGCCAGATACCAGTCGATGAACTCCGTGACGCCGCGCTCGACGAGCGGCGAGTACGGGCCCGGCTGATAGCCCTTCGAGTTGATGCCTTGCTGATTGGCTTCGACGAGCCGCTGGTCCTGCGCGTTGGTGGCCTTCCAGACGGCGGTGAGATCGTCGAGGTCATAGTCTTCGCCTTCCACGGCCGCTTCGTTCACGAGCCACCAGGTCGTCACCTGTGTCTCCGTCGCGCTCAGCGGCAGCAGCCGGAACGCGATCGCGTGGTCGGACAGAACGTGATTCCACGTATTCGGAAAACGCAGCAGCCGCAGCGAGCCGACGTCCGGGTCCTCGTTGGTGCCGAGCAGCTTCCTGCATGCAAGCTCGCCGCTCAGCGTGAACGACAGCCCGCGCTCCATCGCGGCGCGCACCATCCGATAGCCGTCGGACGTTTCGATGGGCTTGTACGGCAAGCCGGCCGCGGTCCAGCGCGCTTCGTCCTTCTCGCACTTTTCCGCATAGTCGCCGCCGAATCGCGGGTCCGTCGGCCCGTCGAACTCCGAAATCGTGCGCAGCAGTTCGGGGTGGCTTGCGGAGCAGTGGTAGCACTCGCGATTGTTTTCGAGGACGAGCTTCCAGTTGCCCTTCTCGACGATGGTCGACTGGTACGCGACCTTCGCGTTGTTGAGCCCGTGCGGCCGGATATACGGCGCCACCTGCGTGCGGAATGCGTCGAACGGCGCGGGCGTGGCGGCCAGCGAGATGAAGATGTAGCCTTCGACCGATTCGCAATGCAGGGGCTTCAGCGCGTATTGCGATGCATCGAACTCGACGCCCATCTCACGGGCGAACAGCAGCTTGCCGTCGAGACCGTAGGTCCATTGGTGATACGGGCACACGAGCGTCCCGGACGACCCTTCGTCGCCGGCGCAGATTCGCGAGCCGCGATGCCGGCACGTGTTGTAGAACGCGCGAATCGTGTTGCTGCGGTCGCGGATCACGACGATCGAGCTTGCGCCCACTTCGAGCGTGAACCAGTTGCCGGGCTTGCGGATCTGCGCTGCGACGCCGGCGAAGATCCATTGGCGTTCCCAGATCAGTTCGAGGTCGCGTTCGTACACGGCGTCGTCGGTGTAGAACGGCTGCGGCAGCGACCGGCCGGCCACGCGAGACTCGATGAGCGAGTTGAGTTGACTGTTCGACAGCATGGTGGTGTTCGGTTGGGTTTCGAATGCAATAACGAATGGATGGATGAGCAGATTTGACCCGCTCGAACGCGTGCGTGCAACCGATGAAAACTGATGTTTTGCATGAATTTTTGGTGGCCATTCGTGAGGTTGGAAACGTGCCGCGGGCTCAGGGTCTTCACGGCGGCTGATTTCGATGGCGCAGCTTGGGGAAGCCCGCCCAGCCGCGATTCATGCGCGAATCCATGCCGACAGCACGTTGTGCATGAGCCTTCCCCTTGCACGATTCGCCGCGCTGTCGCCGGGAGTCGATGACATGCACAATTTCATACAGCGCGGAGTCCGACAGCGTGGCGCGGGTCTGCAATGGCCTTGTATGCAAATTCGCATGCGGTAGATCAGAAAAACTGCTTTGACGACGGATTTTGCGGCTCGGATGATGCGGGACATCGCTTGCATCGCACTGCTTTCGCAATGCCGTGAATCAGGACACGCGTCGCGCAGACGGCTCCCGGTTCCCGGCGACAACAACATCCGGAGACGTCATGTCAGGAAATCGTGGAGTGGTTTATGTCGGGCCCGGGAAGGTCGAGGTGCGCAACATCGACTTCCCGGAGCTGTCCGATCCCGCCGGCCGCAAGGCCAATCACGCGGTCATCCTTCGGGTCGTCGCGACCAACATTTGCGGCTCCGACCAGCACATGGTGCGCGGCCGGACCACCGCACCGGCCGGGCTCGTGCTCGGACACGAAATCACGGGTGAAGTGATCGAGGTCGGTCCGGACGTGCTGACGCTCGCAAAGGGCGATCTCGTGTCGGTGCCGTTCAACGTGGCGTGCGGGCGCTGTCCGATGTGCAAGGCGCAGAACACTGGCGTGTGTCTCGGCGTGAACCCCGCGCGAGCCGGCGGCGCGTACGGATACGTCGACATGGGCGGCTGGATCGGCGGGCAGGCGGAGTACGTGATGGTGCCCTACGCGGACTTCAACCTGCTCAAGTTCCCGGACCGCGATCGCGCGATGGCGAAGATTCGCGATCTCACGTGCCTGTCCGACATCCTGCCGACCGGATATCACGGCGCCGTCACCGCCGGCGTGGCGCCGGGCTCGACGGTGTACGTCGCGGGCGCCGGCCCGGTCGGGCTGGCCGCCGCGGCATCGGCGCGGCTGCTCGGTGCGGCGGTCACGATCGTCGGCGACGTGAATCCCGCGCGGCTCGCGCATGCGCGGCGCGTCGGGTTCGAGACGGTCGATCTTTCCGACGACGCGTCGCTGGCCGACCAGATCGCGCATCTTCTCGGCGAGCCGGAAGTCGATTGCGCGATCGATTGCGTCGGCTTCGAAGCGCGCGGCCACGGGCACGCCGGTTCGCAGGCCGAAGCGCCGGCAACGGTGCTGAATTCGCTGATGGAAGTCACGCGGGTGGCCGGGAAGATCGGCATTCCGGGGCTGTACGTGACCGACGATCCGGGTGCGGGCGATGCCGCCGCGCAGAAGGGCAGCCTGTCGGTCCGCTTCGGGCTCGGGTGGGCGAAGTCGCATGCATTCTTTACCGGCCAGACGCCGGTGATGAAATACAACCGCAGCCTGATGCAGGCCATTCTGTGGGATCGCCTCGATATCGCCAATGTCGTGAACGTCAACGTGATCGATCTCGACCAGGCGCCGGCCGGATACGCGGAATTCGATGCCGGCGTGCCGAAGAAATTCGTTATCGATCCGCACGGCGTGTTCAAGTCCGCCGCGTGAGCCAGTCACTCCGGAGCAGGTGGAAACAGATGCGGGGCGTCGCATCGTGCATCGGGTTTCGGAATTCAAAGCACTAAGGAATACACAATGGGATGCCCATTCTCGGGACATGAGCCGGACACGAAGCCGGCGGCCGACGGCGGCTGGCACGACGCGCAGCTCGACTTTGCGCGGTCGATGAGTTACGGCGATTACCTTCATCTCGACGAGATCCTCGAAGCGCAGCATCCGCTGTCGCCCGACCACAACGAGCTGCTGTTCATCGTTCAACACCAGACATCCGAGCTGTGGATGAAGCTGATGCTGCACGAACTGCGCGCGTCCAGGATCGGCGTTCGCAACGACGAAATTCAGCCGGTGTTCAAGATGCTCGCGCGGGTGTCGCGGATCCTGGATCAGCTCGTTCAGGCGTGGAGCGTGCTCGCGACGATGACGCCGCCGGAATATACGGCGATGCGGCCTTACCTCGGCTTGTCGTCGGGCTTCCAGTCGTGCCAGTACCGGGAGATCGAATTCATCCTCGGCAACAAGAACGGCACGATGCTACGCCCGCACGAACATCGGCCCGACAGCGTGACGCTGCTGCGCGATGCGCTCGAGCAGCCGTCGCTGTACGACGAAGGCGTCCGGCTTCTGGCGCGCGCGGGCCTGCCCGTCGATAGCGACCGTCTCGACGCGGACTGGACCCAGCCGACGCGCTACAACGCGTCCGTTGCCGATGCGTGGTTGCAGGTGTACCGCGATCCGCAACGGTTCTGGAGCCTCTACCAGCTGGCCGAAAAGCTCGTCGACCTCGAGGACGCGTTCCGGCAATGGCGTTTCCGCCATCTGACGACGGTCGAGCGCGTGATCGGGTTCAAGCGCGGCACCGGCGGCACGGAAGGTGTCGGATATCTGCGCAAGATGCTCGACGTCGTCCTGTTTCCGGAGCTGTGGAAGCTGCGCACGGAACTCTGATTCGCGCCGCGTCGCTGATCAAGAAGACACGGAAATTCATTCAGGATCACTTGAAATGTTCAAACACGTAGACGCCTATCCCGGCGACCCGATTCTGTCCCTGATGGAGGCGTACCTGGCCGACACCCGGCCCGAGAAGACCAATCTCGGTATCGGGCTCTATTACGACGAAGGCGGGCAGATTCCGGTTCTGCCGTCGGTCAGGCGTGCCGCCGCGATAGTCCACGACGCGGCGAAGCCGCATACCTACCTGCCGATGGAAGGCGACGCTGCGTATCGGGCCGCGATCCAGGACATCGTGTTCGGGGCCGGCTCGGAAGCGGTCGCATCCGGCCGTATCGCGACGATCCAGTCCGTCGGCGGCTCGGGCGCGATTCACATCGCGGCGCGCTTTCTGAAAGCCACGCTGCCCGACAGCGCGATCTGGATCGGCAACCCGACGTGGGACAACCATCGCGTACTGCTCGAGTCGGCCGGCGTGGCCGTCAACACCTACCCGTACTTCGACGTTCGGAACAACGGCATCGATTTCGACGGGATGATCGCGACCCTCGACACGCTGCCCGAGCGCAGCATCGTGCTGTTGCAGCCGTCGTGTCATAACCCGACCGGGGCGGACCTGTCGGCGCAGCAGTTCGCGCGGATCATCGAGATCCTGACGCGACGCAATCTGCTGCCGTTCGTCGACATGGCGTACCAGGGTTTCGGCGAAGGACTCGACGAAGACGCCGCGCCGATCCGCAGGATGGTCGACGCCGGGCTGCAGGTCATCGTGACGAACTCGTTCTCGAAGAACTTCTCGCTCTATGGCGAACGCGTCGGCGCGCTGTCGATCGTCTGTCCCGACGCGGAAACCGCATCGCGGGTGCAGGGGCAACTGAAGGCCGCTGTCAGAAAGGTGTATTCGAGCCCGCCCGCGTTCGGCTCCCAACTGGTCCGCACGATCCTGACGAGTCCGGCGTTGTCGCAGCAGTGGCGGCGCGAAGTCGCCGCCATGCAGCAGCGCATGAGGGCGATGCGGCACAAGCTGCGCGCGGCGCTCGAAGCCCTCGCGCCGGACGTCGACGCCAGCTATCTGACGGACCAGCGCGGGATGTTCAGCTACACGGGACTGACCGCGACCGAAGTCGACGCGCTGCGCGAGCGCAAGTCGATCTACCTTGTCCAATCCGGCCGGATCTGCGTCGCCGGACTGAACGACCGCAACGTTGCGTACGTCGGCGAAGCGATTGCCGACGTGATCCTGCAGCGAACGGCCGTGCCGAGCTGAGCGCGGCGGTCCGGCGCGATCCGGTCCTTCCTTCAATTCCTCCATCCACTTGCCATGATTCGAAAAACGATCGACACGGGCCTTCCTTCGCTTGATCAACCCTTTTCCTGGGCGACGCAAGCCGGCGGGCTGCTTTTCACCGCGCACGGTCCGGTGACGATGGACGGGAACATCCGCGGCGGCGCGATCGACGAGCAGGCGCGACTGACGTTCTCGAATCTGCAGCGGGCAGTCGCGGCAGCGGATGCGGAGCTGCCCGACGTCGCACAGGTATTGATTTATATGAAGGATGCGACCCACATGCCGGCGATCGATCGCGTTTACCGGGAGTTTTTCCATCCGCCTTATCCGAATCGGTTGAGCGTGGTGGTGAAGGACTTCGTCCATCCGGAGATGCTGATCGAGATCGTCGCGTACGTGGGGCTTGGGCACCGCGATCGATCGCCGGACGGCGAGCGATCTTCGTGACGTGGCAGCCGCAGCCGCAGCCGCAGCGGCACGCGGCACGCCGGTGTCGAAGCATCTGCATGGACAGTCGATTCCACGCATTTCCGCATGCTTTGCATGTGATATTTCGGCTTTCGGCGCGCGGTGCCGCTTTTCTAGAATTGGATTCAAACGGGCTTTATCGACGATTGTGCATATGAATGATTCTGCAACGACGGCGCTGACACGCGCCGATGATGCCGTGTGGGAAGTACGGGACGGCGCGCAGGACGGCGGTGGCGGCATCGCGTGGGCCGTGCGTTCCGCCGGCAATTCGCTGGCGTCCGGTTTCGGCCGGTTGAAGGCGGGCGCGATGCCGCCCAAGACACTCGACTACGACGAAGTGATCCATGTGCTCGACGGCACCTTCGTCGTGACCTGCGGCGGCCGGCATCTGGTTGCGCAGGCCGGCGACGTGCTGTCGCTCAGTCGCGGGTCGGTCGTCACGTATTCCGGCCGCGACGCGGAGTTCTTCTTCGTCGTCACGGCCGGCTGATGCAAACGAGACCCTCGAAACGGAATGCAGCATGAATGCTTCAGTATCCTCAGAGAAATTGCTTCCCGCGGACGACAACACGAACGGCTGGTCGGCGATCCTGCCCGCGCGCGTGCCGCATGCCCCGGCGCAGCGGTCGGACAGTTTCGACTGGCTGGTCGTCGGCGCGGGCTATGCCGGTTTGTCGGCGGCCCGGCGGCTGGCGCTGCTGAACCCGTCCCACACAATCGCCCTCGTCGACGCGCAAACGGTCGGCGAGGGCGCGCATGGCCGGAACGCCGGATTCGCGATCGACCTGCCGCACAACAACGACCACGATCCCGGCAACACGGAGAAAGGGTATCGCCACAAGCGACTGAGTCGCTATGGCATCGATACGCTCGATGAGCTGGTCAGCACGAACGCGATCGACTGCCAGTGGAGCAAACGCGGCCGATACGACTGCGCGGTGTCGCCCGAGATTTCCCGCACGCTGCTGGGCGCCACGATCGCCGAACTCGATGCACTGGGCGAGCCGTACGAAGTGTTGCGCGGCGATGCGCTGCACGCGCGGCTCGGCACGCGCTACTACGATTGCGCGATCCACACGCCGGGCACCCGGCTGCTGAATCCGGCCGCGCTGTCGCGCGGGCTGGCCGATTCGCTTCCGGCGAACGTGCAGCTGTTCGAGAACTCGCCGGTGCTCGATATCGAGCCGGGGTCGCCCGTCGTGGCGACGTTGCGCAACGGCGTACGGTTGTCCGCACGTAACGCGATCCTCACCAACAACGCGTTCATCAATCGCTTCGGGTATTTCGAACGGCAGTTGCTGCCGTTCGTGCTGTTCGCGAGCCTGTCGCGGCCGTTGACGCCGGACGAGCGCGCGCGGCTCGGCGGCACGCACGACTGGGGCATCACGCCGGCTCACGGGATCGCGGGCGCCACGTTGCGCTATACGCAGGACTTCCGCATCCTGTTCCGGTACGGGTTCCAGTTTGCGCCGACGTTGCGTTGCCCGGCATCGCTGCGCGAGCGCATGAAGCGCACGCACGCAGTGCTGTTCAAGGCCCGCTTTCCGATGCTGGAGCACGTGTCGCTCGAGCATTTCTGGGCGGGTTACCTGTCGCTGAGCCAGAACGGCGCGCCCGGCTGGGGGCGACTGGCGAAGAACGTCCATGCGGCGGTCAACTGCAACGGCGTCGGCATCGCGAAACAAACCACGGCCGGCGCGCTCATCGCCGAGCTGGCCTGCGACACCGGGCATCCGCTGATCGGCGACATGCTGGCGCTGGGCGCGCCGGACCGGTTGCCGCGACGGCCGTTCCTGGACATCGGTGTGAGAAGTTACCTCGCGGCCCAGAAGTGGATGGGCCGCACCGAGAAGTAGCCGAATACGACAGCGAGACATCAGACAAACATGAAGAGCGAGACACGGTATCAAGCAGCCCCGGCGGCGAGCGAACGAAGCGCCACGAAATGGTGGGTGCTGTTCCTGCTGACGCTGGTCTATACGGTCAACATTGCCGACCGTTATGTGGTGTCGACCTTGATCGAACCCATCAAGCATGAATTCCGGCTGACCGACAGTGAGGTCGGGTTCCTGACCGGCACGGCCATCGCGCTGTTCTACGTCACGCTGAGCGTGCCGCTCGGCCTGCTCGCGGACCGCGTGAACCGCAAGCGCATGATCAGCGTCGCGCTGGCCGTCTGGTCGGGCTTCACGGTCCTGTGCGGCGCGAGCAGCAGCGCGCTGACGTTCTTCCTGTCGCGCATCGGCGTCGGGATAGGCGAGGCCGGTTGCATGCCGTGCGCGGTCTCCCTGCTCGCGGACAAGTTTTCCCCGGCGATGCGCGGTACGGCGATGAGCCTCTTTTCCGTCGGCGCTGCGGTCGGCGCGCTGATGGGCTCGGCGGGCGGCGGATGGATCGCCGAGCATCACGGTTGGCGTGCGGTCCTGCTGGTGTTCGGTTGCATCGGCATCCCGCTCGCGGCGATCCTGATGCTCGGCTTCAGCGAGCCGCGCCGCGGCGTGTTCGACAAGCCGGAAAGCGCGATCGCGCGTGCGGGGCTGATGGATACCCTGCGTCACATCCGCGGCAGCAAGGCGCTGTTCCACGCGATCGCCGGCACCACGGTCCTGACGTTCTGGGGCTGGGGGCTCGTGTGGTGGACCCCGTCGTTCCTCGTCCGGAGTTTCCATCTCGGCGTGGGCGACGCCGGCGAGATTCTCGGTGCGATTCACGGGATCGGCGGAGGGCTCGCGATGCTCGGCACCGCCCTGGTCCTGAGCCGGCCGCGCGCGTCATCGAGCTTTTCGCAGGCGCGGCTCGTCGCGCTCGTGACCGCACTGGCCACCGTGCCTTCGCTGGTCGCGTACGCGTCCACGTCGCTGCCGGTGACGCACCTGATGTTGTGGATCTTCGTGCCGACGATCTACGTGTATATCGGCCCGTCCGCATCGATGGCGCAGAACCTTACGCCGGCGGCGATGCGCGGGCAGGTCATCGGCATCATCGTGTTCGTGACGAACGTCGCGAATCTCGTCATCGCGCCGCAAGCGGTCGGGTTTCTGTCGGACGCCATCGCGCCGCATATCGCGAACCCCGCGGAGTCGCTTCGATATGTCCTTGTGCTGGTATCGCTGACGGGCTTTTGGGCGGCGTGGCATTTTTATCTGGCATCGCGCCATATGCGCTCGGGTGAAGCAGAGCAGTCATCCGCGGCGATTCACGGCACCCCCGTGCGCGGCGCCTGATTCGTGAACAGGGGATCGAGGTAACACGATCCCCGCGAGGACGTGCCCGGCGCGTGGCCGGGTTTCTCGCAACCGACGTCGCGCCCGCTCGGGCGCGTTCGTCGTTCCATCCAGCGACGTCGCTCCTTTCGCGATTTCGTCGCGTCTTTCCGCGCATGCAACGCGCGTTGTGTCGGCGTTCGCCGACAGCATCCCGTTTGCGGTCGTGCATCGACCCGCACGTCTTCCGTTCCGTCGTCTCGATTCGCCGTATGCCATCGACGCATGCGCGGCAGCAACGGCGCGTCGCGGTCGATTCGGCCAACGTGTTCGCCAAAAAAGGAAGCCGCAGCTTAAGGACTAACACCTAGCCGGTGACGTCCGCATGCATCGACCGGATTCGCGCGGTTCACGCACCTGCCTTGATGCAGAAGGCTCAGCGCCGTCTGACGATCTTTGCATGTGAATTGTCATGCATCGAACCAGAAATAGTGATTTGTCGAGCCGTTTATGTCGTCATGAAATGGTTGCAACGACACACCGGTGTCGCCGTGTCGCCGGAAACGACGGCATGCAACGACTGACGTGCGGGACGTTCAATGTTCGATTCGAAGAAGCTCAACGCGCTGCTGGCCGACTGTGTGCCCGGCCGCCCGTTGCCCCAGGCGTTCTACAAGGATTCCGAACTTTTTGCTGCCGACATGGCGTTGATCTGGGCGCGCCACTGGCTGTTCGCCGGGCTGTCGTGCGAGATCAAGCGCGCTGGAGACTGGTTCACGTTGACGGTCGGCGAATCGTCGATCGTCGTCATCCGCGATCGCGACGGCGGGATCCGGGCGTTCTACAACACCTGCCGACATCGCGGTTCGAGAATCTGCGCGGGCGAGCGCGGCTCGTCGCGCATGCTGACTTGCCCGTATCACCAGTGGACGTACGGGCTCGACGGCAGGCTCGCATTCGCCGGCAACATGGGCGATGCGTTCGATGCGTCGCAGCATGCATTGAAGCCGGTCGCCTGCGAAGTCGTGGCCGGCTATGTCTTCATCAGCCTCGCCGACCAACCCGACGACTTTGCGTCGTTCAGCCGGCGCGTCACGCCGTATCTCGCACCGCACGGCATCGAGCATGCCAAGGTCGCGTTCGAATCGACCATCGTCGAGAAGGGCAACTGGAAGCTCGTGCTCGAGAACAACCGCGAGTGTTATCACTGCAGCGCGAACCACCCCGAACTGCTGCGGACGATCTCCGAGTACGACGGGCCGACCGATCCGCGCTACGGCGCCGACGGTGTGCTGTTCGCCGAGAAGACCGCGCGCGACGAAGCGCGCTGGGGCGCGGCCGGATTGCCGTATGCGCCGGTCGAGGAGGCGCCGGAATACCGGCTGATCCGGGCCGCGATGGAGCGCGGCCTGTCGTTCACGATGTCGGGCGAGCCGGCCTGTACCCGGGTCATGGGCACGCTGCCGGAGCAGGACGTCGGCTCGCTGCGCCTGCTGCGGTTCCCGAATACATGGAATCACGCGCTCGGCGATCACGCGATCGCATTCCGGCTGCTGCCGCTCGGCCCGCGCGAGACGCAGGTCACGACGAAATGGCTCGTCCACGAAGACGCGGTCGAAGGCGTCGACTACGACCTCGACACGCTGACGGCGGTATGGAAGGCGACGAACGAACAGGATCAGCGGCTCGTCGAGACGAACCAGCTCGGCATCAACTCGAACGGCTATGAACCGGGGCAGTATTCGCCGCTCGTCGAGAGCGGCGTGATGGCCTTCATCGACTGGTATCTCGGCGCGATGCGCGATGGCCTCGCACAGTCGCGCCCGATGTTGCCGGTTCATGCCGCATGAGCGGCGATCGTGAACGGGTCGATCCGCGCCGGCACGCGGTGGACACCCAGCAGTGAGCATCAACCCGGCCGTGCCGCGGATCCACGCGGCGAAGCCGGTCATCCAGATCAATCATCGGGCGGAGGAGAACATGTTCGAACGGATTTTCCAGGTCAAGGCGGTACGTAAGCTCGTCGCATGCGGCATCGGCGCAGCAGCATTCGCAGGCTCTCAAGCGCATGCGGCAGACACTACGCAGTCCTCATGGTGCTCGACGGCCAAGCCGGTCAAGTTCGCCGAGATGGGCTGGGACAGCGCCAAGTTCATGACCGAGGTGGTGCGCTACGTGCTCGAGAAGGGCTACGGCTGCAAGACCGAGCTGATGAGCGCGACCAATGCGATCGCGTTGCAGGCGATCACGACCGGTGACCTGAACGTGATGGTCGAATATTGGGCCGGTCGTACGCCGGCGTATGAGAAGGCGGTCCAGGACGGGCGCGTCAAGATCGTCGGGTCGCTCGTCAACGGCGGCAGCGTCGAAGGCTATTACGTGCCCGAGTACGTGATCAAGGGCGACCCCGCACGCGGCATCAAGCCGCTTGCGCCCGACCTGAAGAGCGTCGCGGATCTCCCGCGGTACAAATCGGTATTCGCCGATCCGGAAGATCCGTCGCGTGGCCGCTTGTACAACTGCCCGATCGGCTGGCAGTGCGAGTCCGACACCGAGCAGAAGATGAAGGCGTACAAGATCGGTGGCGCATACGCGGACTTCCACCCGGGCTCGGGGCCTGCGCTCGACGCCGCGATCGAATCGGCCTTCACGCGCGGCAAGCCGATCCTGTTCTATTACTGGGAGCCGTCGACGATCCTCGGTCGTTTCCGTGCCGTCAAGCTCGACGAGCCCGCGTACAACGCAGCCTGCTGGAAGACCATCAACGGGAGCAAGGATTCGAATCCGTGCGGCTCCGCTTCGCCGCCGACCTCGCTGCGCGTCGTGGTGTCGAATTCGGTCGCGGATTCCGACCCGGCGTTGATGTCAGTGTTCGAGAAGGTGCAGTTCTCGACCGGCGCGCTGAACAGCTCCATTGCGCGGATGGCGACGGAGAAGGTGCAACCGCGTCAGGCCGCGGTGGATTTCCTGAAGGCGAATCCTTCGCTCGTCGCCCAGTGGGCGCCGCCTGCGGCCGCCCAAAAAGTGACGGCCAGCCTGAAGTGACACGCGAAGCCGCCGCTATGTGCGCGGCGGCGTAAGCAGACAACGCTCGGGGGCCGCCGTCGTGACGTGCATGCGATGCCGCGGGCGCTGCCCCCCGTGGCCCCCGCCCGAAAGACAAAGGAATTGCTGTGAACGGTATCTTCTATTCGCTCGACCTCGGCGATGCGATCAACCGGTTTTTTACCGGTGTCGTTGCGCGCTACGGCGACGTGTTTCATCACGTGAGCGCCGTATTGCTGCTCTATGCACTCAATCCCGTCGAAGCGGCGCTCAAGGCCACGCCGCCTGCGCTGGTCATTGCGGCCATCGGCGTCGTTGCGTGGGCGGGCGCCCGCCGTCTCGCACTGGCGGTGCTGCTGATGGCGCTGACTTACGTAATCGGCTGCCTCGGGCTGTGGGACAAGCTGATGGCGACCTGCGCGATCATGCTGACCGCGCTGATCCTGACGACGCTCGTCGGCGTCCCCGCTGGAATTGCGATTTCCCGCAGTCCGTTTCTGGCGCGCGTATGCAATCCCGTGCTCGACATGATGCAGACGCTTCCTTCGTTCGTGTATCTGATTCCGGTCGTGATGCTGTTCGGGCTCGGCCGCGTGCCGGCGATCTTCGCCACGATGATCTACGCGCTCCCGCCGCTCGTGCGCTTGACCGACCTGGGCTTGCGCCAGGTGCCGGAGGACGTCATCGAGGCATCGCGTTCGTTCGGTGCCACGTCCTGGCAGCAGCTGGTCGCGGTCGAGCTGCCGCTCGCGATGCCGTCGATCATGGCCGGCGTCAACCAGGCCGTGATGATGTCGCTCGCGATGGTCGTCATTGCATCGATGATCGGTGCGCGCGGGCTTGGCGAGGACGTGCTGTCCGGTATCAACAATCTCGATATGGGGCAGGGCATCCTGGCCGGCGCCGCCATCGTGATACTCGCGATCGTGTTCGACCGGATTACCCAGTCTTTCGGCGTGGGCAAGCGCGCCCGCCGTCAAGTTCGGAAGTGACGCCATGAAATCTTCTACGCTTCGCAATACCCGAGCGTCGCTCGACGACGATTCGGCCGCCGTCTCGCACGGGCAAACCGTGGCTCGACGCGCATCAGGCACCGCTCCCGGCACAGCCGGCCGCACGACCGACGTGCCGATACTCGAGCTGCGCCACCTGTACAAGGTTTTCAGCCCGCACCGTGGACGCGTCGACGAGGCGCTCGCGATGGCGCGAACCGGCATGCCGAAAGACGACATTCTTCAGCAGACCGGTTGCAACGTTGCCGTGCGCGACGTGTCGCTGTCGATTCGTGAAGGCGAGATCTTCGTGATCATGGGGCTGTCCGGATCGGGGAAATCGACGCTCGTGCGTCATTTCAACCGGCTCATCGAGCCCAATTCCGGCGAATTGCTGTTCCGCGGCACCGACGTTCTGCGTCTCGGCTCGCACGCACTGCGCGAGATGCGGCGCCGTCACATCGGCATGGTGTTTCAGAGCTTTGCGCTCCTGCCGCACAAGACGGTGCTCGAGAACGTGGTGTTCGGTCGCTGGATCCGCGGCGACGCCAAAGCGGAATCCGACAAGGTTGCGCGCGACTGGATCAACGGCCGGCTCGGGCTCAAGGGATACGAGCGCAAGTACCCGGATGAACTGTCGGGCGGCATGCGACAACGGGTCGGGCTGGCGCGGGCGCTCGTCTCCGAGCCCGACGTGCTGCTGATGGACGAGGCGTTCAGCGCGCTGGATCCGCTGATTCGCAGCGAAATGCAGGACATCCTGCTGGAAATGCAGGCCGAACTGAAGCGGACGATCGTGTTCATCACGCACGATCTCGACGAGGCGATGAAGATCGGTTCGCGGATCGCGATCATGAAGGACGGCGTCGTCATCCAGGTCGGCACGCCGGACGAGATTCGCAGCGCGCCTGCCAACGATTACGTGCGCCGTTTCGTGGAAGCTAGCTGAGATCGAGCGTTGCGCAGTCGTTCGCGCATGCGCGGCGACCCCGCAATGCCGTCGCGCCGGCGGGCGGCGGATCCCACCCGGCAGCCGCGCTCTGCCGGCTCGAAACAGGTTCGGAAAAATTCCCGTTTCATCAGTCAATAATAGAGGAGTCCAGAATGAAAAAACTCGTGCTTGCCGTCTCGTCGACATTGGTCTGCGGCGCGGCCTGGGCGCAATCGTCCGTCACGCTTTACGGCCTGATCGACGCCGGCGTGACCTATACCAATCACGTCAACGATTCGTCGGGCAAGGGCGCGTCGATTCAGTTTCAGTCAGGGGTCGCGCAATCGAGCCGCTGGGGCATGCGCGGCAGCGAGGATCTCGGCGGCGGCATGAAGGCGATCTTTACCCTCGAAAGCGCGTTCGACGTCGGCACCGGCAAGTTGCTGGCAGGCGGCGCGGAGTTCGGCCTGCAATCGTTCGTCGGCCTGGCCGGCAACTGGGGCACGGTGACGCTCGGCCGTCAGTACGATTTCATCGGCTACTACTTCCCGGCCTATGCGATCGCCGCGAATACGCCGGCCGGCCTGATGGGCTGGAGCCTGCCGACCTACGCATCGGGCGGTTACGCGCTCGATAACCGCGTGTGGGGCGATCTCGTCAACAATGCGGTGAAGTACGAGTCGCCGACGATCGGCGGCTTTACGTTCGGCGCGATGTACGGCTTCGGTAACGTCGCGGGGTCGTTGGGCCGGGACAGTTCCAGCAATTTCTACGTGAGCTATGCGAACGGGCCGCTCAGCGCGGCACTCGCGTACATGTCGATCCATAACGCGACGGCTACCGCCAATTCGGTCGAATATGCCGCGGGCGCCGCGTACAACATCGGCAAGGCCCGCGTGTTCGGCTATGTCACCGACGTGCGGCTGTCGAGCGGCGACAAGGCCCGCGCGACGACGTTCGAGGGCGGCGCGAGCTATCAGCTGACGCCGGCGCTGTCGCTCGCCGGCGGGTTGCAGTACCAGACCCGCAACAACGACGTGGGCAGCGCGAACCAGCTCATCCTGAGCGCCGACTATTTCCTGTCGAAACGAACGGACGTTTATCTGGTCGGCACGCTGGCGCACGATCATGGCTTCGGGACGCAGGCCGAGGCCGCATTGGGCGCATCGTCGAATACGAACGTGCAGACCGCGGTGCGCGTCGGCATCCGGCACAAGTTCTGAGGACGGGAAGGGCGGCGAGCGTGATCGCGAGGTTGAAGACGTCCTGCGTGTCGAGCGGATCACCAAACACGTTTAACTCGCGTTCCTTGGAGAAAAGCCGCCCATCAGGCAAAGCAATCCCGCTGGGTTCGAGGAAATGTGGAATCGTCATCGCGAAGTTCGGATCCGGTGTATTTACCGGAACGCGTTTCCTCGGTTCAGACATCGATGTACGACACCGACTGCGACGCCACCAGTTTCGGTGGGGTGGGACACGCGCACATGCAGAGATCGTCACTCAATGCCGCTTCTCGCCCGTCCGGCCCGGTGGTGGAAATCCGTGGGCCGGCGCACGCGATCTTGCCCAATGTCTTGCAGACGGGGCACCACACCGGATCGTGCTCGTAAGCTTGCTCTCGACCTCCGATCAAATCGGCGCCATCGCCGCCTTGCACAATACCGCCGACCGTCGTCGTGTCGCCCTTCACGATGTCGTAACGTCGCATGTCGGCTCCGCTCAGACCGCGCCCGGCCGCAGGCGCAGGCTGTTCAGCAGCGTCTCCCACGTTTGCAGCGCGCCGGCCTCATCGACCGGTGACGTCGCTTCGTCCGGCTTCAAGTCGGGGCTGCTCGCACCGAGCAGCAACTGAATAGCCGTATGAGGTTTCGCCAGCGTGCTCGGATCGCCTGGCGCGAGCAGGTAGAAGCGATAGGACGTGATGTCGCCTTCCTTCAGCGCGAACAGGACTTCCTCGGCGTCCATCCCGGCCACCGTGCGTTTGCCTTGTCGCAGGATTCGGTAGCTGCCGCTCGACACGCGATCCATCTGCGCGCGCAGGGCGGGCAACGTCTTGGTCAGTGATTCTTTCTGATCCGCGTTGACTGAATCTCGCATCTTAATGACGAGCAGCGCTGGCCGTCCGGGCATCAGCGCAATCGACTGGCTCACTTCCTCGGTATACGTTGACGAGCCCGCGGCAATTCCGCCGTCGAAGCAGAATCCCGATTCGGTCGGTACCGACCAGTTATCGCGCGCTTTGATACGCCGATAGAGATCGGTGTACACAGGCTCAAACTTGTCCAAACCACCTGAGCCAATTGATCCAGTTGTATGGAACAAGGTGTTGTTTTCGTAAATATAACCCTCTGTCTTGAATGGCAATTTCACCGCTTTTGCTACCCCTTCTTGATAAGAAAAAACTTTTGACATTTGTGTGGGGGAAAGTGCGGTCTCAAGCCAAATATGGCCTGCTTTATCTTCTGGATTCGCAGGATTAAAGCGGCGCTTTGTGCGCAATTCCCTTTCCAAGCCATCAACCGTGGTGTGATAGACGACAGGCGATACGTCGTACTGCGTCTCCAACGTATCTCCCCAAAACTCGTATCGTTGATTCGTGATTTCGCTTGCCACTGGCCGGTCGAACACGAAGCGACCGACGCACCACGGGCGCGACTTGGACAGCAAGGGATTCGTCATGGTTGGTTCCCCGGAGAACGTTATCGAACAGGCGCACACGCCCGCCACTACAAAGAGAAGTCGACCAATTCGCGTCAGCATTTCGGCTCCGGGGCATCCTGCGCGATTTGCACGATGCTGTAGAGGAGCGCCCAGCGCGCCCACGGATGGTTATAGCTCTCCTGATGCACATAGCCTCCTTGGTCAAACACCATTTGTACGCCTGGAGCCGCTCCGCCGTCGACGCTGCGCGCGGGGGCTTCGGCCGACCAGACCGGCACCGTTCCGTCACCTGGCACGATGCCATTTTTTTTGGGATCGGGCGCGTCGCTGCCCGGCGGCAGCTTCGCTACCTTCTGCACCTCGAATTCGATAGTGACATTGCGAGAGTCCAGGTGCACGCGCAGCGTGCCGGTGTGGGAATCGTCGTGTTTCTCCGCCAGGAACCGCGCGGCGCGCAGTTCTTCTTCCGTCACATCCGGCGGTATATTCCCTTTCCAGATCACCGTGCCCCAGGCCAACAGATCCTCGAGCTTTTCGCTTTTTTCGATCTTGGGTTTGCCGTGGTCATCGCTGGATGCGGTTGATTTCTTGGGTTTCAGCGGCCCATCCCCATATGCTACATATGTTTTATCGTGGTATTTGTTTTTTATTGCGTATTGATTTCCTATCACGGATAGCATTGTTTCTGCAAAATTCTCAACCACTGTCTTTTTGGTTCGCCCTTTATCAAGGCGATCCTTCACAATTCCAGCAGGATCAAGCAACGAAGACGATTGCTTCGGAACCAAGCCGTACCAATCTTGATTAATATAAAGCTCGTTGTATACATCGCCCTCCTTCGGCAACTTCATCACCGGGGTGCCGTCGAGCCGCGCAAAGATCCACCATGCCCCGCCATTGTGGTAATCCGGCATCGGCAACAGTTCGAGCGCACCCGGTGCGTTTGCGGCCACCGCCACGAACTCGTCCGCGTTGCTGCCGAGCAGGGCGCCATTGATAGCCGTTCACCCCGCCTTCGCTGCCACCACCAGTGCGGAACCGCTTCGCGGCGATCGGCGCCCCAGTCGCCGGCAGCACGTTGTGGAACACGCCGTGCATCAGATCCGCCGCGCCGTGCATCGCGATCGCCATGCGTGCGACCAGCCCGCCCATCGAGTGCGTGAGGATAATCGCCTTGCCACTATGGTTCTCCTCGATGATCTCGTTGATGCCCATCAGTCGCATCTTCTTGCCGGTTTTCTTGTCCTCGAAATCCATGCCATCGATGACCTGCTTCGCGGACTTCTCATTCGATTGCAGCCAGTTGTAGCCGATTGCATACACCCGGTACCGGTATTTCGCGAAATGCTCGAACACTGCCGACTCTTCCGTGATCGCCTGTCCCCGGCCTTGCGCGCCGGCGTCGGTTGCACCGTAGTCGGCCGGCTCGGTGCCGAGCACGGGCTTGAGCGTCCACTTCTTGCCGTCGGGGTCGGTTTCAATCCACGCTCCCTTGTGCTTACCCAGATACTTCGGCTCGTTCAGTTGTTCCTCGAGCCACGCCAGCATTGGTTGATAGCTCGATCGGTACACCGAGCCCCAGCCGCGTCGACGCGCCTCAGCCTCGTCTACATACTGGTCTTCCTTGTCATCCTGTTGGAGTTTGCCGGCACGGATCGGACCGAACGGGGTCACCGCGGCCACGGTCGGGTCGAACTGTCTTTCCCGCGAGGACGCGCCCTTGAACCACATGCCAATCAATGCCGGCAATGCGCCCGCTTTCCCGAGCATGCCGTCCGTGTTCGGCGCAAAAAACATCTCGTCGCCGGTTTCCGTGTTGACCAATGGCGAGCCCATCACGCCCGGCAGGAAGATCACCGGAATGATCGGCCGTACGTCGCACAGCAGTTCCTTTTGCCGCGTGTCGCTCGCCGGCGTCAGCGTGAAGTGCCCGACCGACGCGCCGTCCTTGTCCGTGCGCCCAACTTGCCGCACGACTTCTTGCTCGGCGTCGTCGCTGAACGGCGAACCGCCACCGGATTGATTTGTGTTATCGCTCATTGTCGTTATTCAAATTCGCGCATCGATGGTCGGATTCATGCCGCAGGACCATTCGGCTTCGGCCGCAACGCGCGCACCGCCAGCTTCTCGATATCCTCGCTCTTCTGCTCGGTGATATGTCCGAGCTCGTTTGTCATCCCGGACAACTTTGTTCCATCGCCGCGGATCAGCTCGTACGGGTGGTTTTTCAGCACCTCGCCGGAGATGCGATCGCGCAGCACATACGGATCGTTGAACTTGGCCGTCGGCAGGCTGTTCATGTGCTCGGCGACCGAGCTGGGCCCCTGTCGGCTGAACGACGCCGACTTGATCGTGCGGCCACCCCGCGTGCCGTCCTCGATGCCGTCCTTCGTGATGCGGATGTACGAGCCACCGCACTTGAAAATCAGTTCCTCGGTCGCCTCGATCACGATCCGCTTCTTACTGAACAGCGACGTATCCTTGGCCGAGTTCAGCTTGATTTCGTCGGTGTGAGCCGACACCTCGATCGGGCCCTTCGCGGCGAACAGCTTCATGCCTGCCTTCTGCACGAACAGGCTGATCTTCTCGGCCGCGGCCGCGATCAACGACTTGCCGCTTGCCAGGTGGATATTTTCGCCGCCGACCACGTTGATTTCCGCTTCCGCCAACACGTGCGCGGAGCGGTCCGCCACGGCCGCAAAATCCGCCGGTGTCGCGATCACGATCACGGGTTTCGCGAAGCTGTTCGCGTTGCCGGTGCCGCCGCCGGCCGTGACACCACCCGACGTCTGTCCGGACACTGCGTGCTGCACGGCCGTCGTCAGCTCCTTGAGCGCGTCCTGGCCGGCCTGCAGTGATTCGGCTTGCGCGGTCGTGCTGGCGCTCGACAGCGATTCCACCAGCATGCCGACTTGCTGCAGCCGCGTGCGGGCTTCGTCGACACTGAGCTGCTCGTCGTCGTAGGCTTTTGCGTGTGTGCTGATCGACAGCCCCTTGCTCGCCCGCACGGCGCCGTATTCGTCGGCGTGCAGCACGAAGCCTTGGCCGAGATATCGACCGCGCGAATTGCCGTCCTGCTGGATCAGGTAGCCCTGCGTGAGCGCCGCGTAGCTCTTGCCCGTATAGCTGATGAGGCGCGTGCCGCCCTGGTTCATCGCGTCGTCATGCACGAACGCGTTGTACGCGCCGGTGTTGCCGAAGCCCTGCGACTGGAACCCGGACAGCAGCACGTTCGTGTGCCATTGCGATGGCGTCGTGCCGCCGTTGACGCGCCCCAAAATAAAGGGCTTGTCACAGTCATTGCTCCAGTAGCCGACAAGCACCCATTCGCCCGCGCGCGGTACGTGCACCGCACCGTACCCGTTGCCGGTGTCCGCCTGCATCGACGACAGCAGCGGCGACGCATTGAACGCACCGTCCGGATTTTTCCGGTCCCACGCGAAATGCACGCGGACCTGATTCCGCTCGTTCGACCAGGCCTCGATGCCCTGCTGCGTGACGACGAGCGCGTGCTCGATCGACATCGCCGGCTTCGGATGATCGAACGGGCTGCGAAACTCCACCCGCGCGTCCTGCGCCTCCACCTCGAGCGCGAAGAAGCCAGCCATACCGTCCTCGGCGTGGCCGGGCGTCGTGAAGCGTGCGCCGTGTGCTGCCTGCTGCTTGGCCAGCGTTGCACGCAGGCTGAGCGGGAATTCGCTCAGCGGCTGGCCGATCGGCACGTTGTTCTCGATGAACCATCGTGCCTCGACGACAAGGAGCGTGCGGCCGGTGCCGTCGCGTTCCCGATGGCGCGGATGATCGTTCAGCACGAAGCGCGACCCCGCATCGAGCCAGCGCAGACCGCCGACCCCGAAGTAGCGCCGGGCGCGTGCATCCCAGCCCTGCACGCGTCGGCGCGCACGGGCGCCGCCGCTGCCGGAATCGGGGTAGCCGTACGCGGTCGGTTCATAGACCGTCATCGGCGCGTTCGGAATTCGGTTCTGCTGCGCCGGGTGCCGGCCGTCATCCGTGACGTAACCGACCGACGCGAGCGTACCCGCCGCTTCGAAGCGGGACGCGGGGCGTTTGTAATCGAACGAGCTGGACTCGTACCGCAGGCTCTGCATCGTCTGCATTGCCGCCCAGTGCGTGAACCCGTTCACCGCCTCGTTGTCGCCGGCGCCGTGCACGAAGTCGGCCGGCTTCGCGTTGGGCAGCGCCGCGACCTTGTCGACGATCACCAGCGTAGTGTTGGGTGTCTCGCGGTCGCGGACCGGCTCGTGAACCCAGTAGCAATACCAGCCCTCGTCTTCGAGCAGGCGGTGGAAGAAATGCAGATCTGTTTCACTCTGCCGGCACCACGAGCGTACCGCTGGCTCGCGGTCGAGGTTGAAGCGGAATCGGCCCTGCAGCTGCGGATAGCGATTGAGGAGATCGGACACGATGTCCTGCGCCGTCTGTTCGAGCCAGCCTTCGTCGTTGTGCGTGCCGCCCAGGAACACCAGCGCCGACGAAAATTCGAGCTGGTACGTCGACAACCCACCGTCCCCGCCCAGGTAGCCGACCCGATGAACAAAGCCGTGGACCGGGCGATAGACGGAGTCGGCAAACGGGGAGGTGGGCTGCTGGATCCATAACGTGACGGGCTGGTGCATCAACGACAGCAGCGCGGTGTCGTCGCGTAGCGACGCAACGTCGATCGTCCAGTTGTAGTCGCGGCCGATCCGCGCCGATCCGCACGCACGTAACGGGATCAGCACGTTCGGGCCGAGCGGCGTGTCCAGCTTCAACAGGCGGTCGCGTTGCAATAGCCCCCGGTGGATCGCGTTATACAGATCGCGATATTTCAGCTCCCCGAGCGCGGGTGATCTGAGCACCATTTTTCTCTCAATATTTTTTCTAGAATTTTCCGCAAAAATGCGGTGAGGCGTATTTTACGCAAAGTCAATGACGCAGAACTTCAGCGATTGTCACATAGTCACGTCCCGATCTCGACGGGGGCGCGGCAAGTCGACGAGCATCGCCTTGATCTGCGCATCGATCTCGCTGGCCAAGTTGCCCCATTCGGAGGTCCTCGCCAAAGGCGTGCGGATTCGGCCTCCGCCTTTCGATGTACGACTATACGGGACTTTTTGTCGGACGAACCCCGGCGCATCGCACGTCACTTACTTCAACACCCCTTCCGCCACCAGCACTTCATGCGCGGCCTTGAACGCGCTGAGCCCGTGCGGGATGCCGGAATAAGCGGTCGCATGCAGCAGCGTCGCCTTGATCTCCTCGACGCTCACGCCGTTGTTCAGCGCCCCCTTGACATGTAGCTTCAGCTCATTGGTATGCCCGCCGGCGGTGAGCATCGCGAGATTCAACAGGCTTCGCGTCTTGCGATCGAGCGTGTCGTCGCCCCAGGCCCAGCCCCATGCCCACGCGGTGGTCGCGCGCTGGAACGACATCATGAATGCGTCGGCCTTTTCCATCGACGCATCGACATACTCGGGGCCCAGCACTTCGCGGCGAATCGGCAACCCCTTCTGAAACAGCGCATCATCTTCGTTCATGCTTGAATTCCTCTGTTATTTCAACGCTTCGGCAGTGGCGGTACAGCCACGGCGCGAATGCGAACCGTTCTTCGACGCGAACAGGTAGCAGGCCAGCGCAGTGACGACGAGGCCTACCATCCACGACACGTCCGCGCCGCCGAGAATCGATGCCCACGGGCCGTGGAAGAAGCTCTCGTCCACGAACGGCACCTGGACGGCAATGCCGAACACGTAGATCGCCAGCGCCTTGACGTTGAACGCGCCGTACACGCCGCCATTGCTGCTGATGATTTCCGCGACGCGGTAGTGGCGCTTGTTGATCAGATAGAAGTCGATCAGGTTGATCGCGATCCACGGTGCCAGCACGATGCGCAGCGCGAAGATCGCGTTCAGGAAGATCGAGATGAAGTTGCTCGACGCCCACAGCGCGGTCGCCGTCGACGCGACCAGCAGCACCGCCGACACGGCCACGCGCACGTTGCGGCCCGGCATCCAGTGCGGGCGGAAGGTCTGCGCGGCGGTGATGAACGACAGCACCGCGCCATACAGGTTCATCCCGTTGTGGCCGATGATGTTGACGAGGAACAGGAAGATCAGCACGTAGCCGAACGCGCCGGTCTGGTCGCGGATCGCCTGCATCGCGTCGGTCGAATGCCCGGTGCTGACGGCGAGCACGCCGAACAGGAACGCGAAGATCGTGCCGAGCGACGTGCCGAAGTACGTGTACGCGAAGGTCGTGCCGAATCCGGCGGACGTCGGCAGATAGCGCGAGTAGTCGGACGTATACGGCGCGAAGCTGATCTGCCACACCGCGCACAGCCCGAACATCGCGAACCAGTTCGCGAGATCGAAATGACCCTGCGCGAAGATCCGCGCGTCGAGGCTCGGCGCCATCAGCGCGATGCCGATCACGAGCGCACCGCCCATGAACCACGCGCCGATCTTGTTGAAGCGATGAATGAAGTGGCAGCCGATCACGCCGACCAGCGTCGCGAGCACCGCGCCGATGACCGTCGCGACGTGCACCGGCACCGCGGGCACGGCCGTATGGAGCGTCTTGCCCGCGAGAATGATGTTCGACACGAAGAAGCCGAGGTAGATCAGCGTGGTGAAGCCCACGACCAGCAGCGACCCGTAGCGGCCGAACTGCGCGCGGCTCTGGATCATCTGCGGCACGCCGACGAGCGGCCCTTGCGCGGAGGTCAGCGCGTGAAAGATCGCACCGAAGAACTGCCCGGCCGCGATCGCGAGAATCGCGCTCACCAGATCGAGGTGGAACACCAGCACCGACGTGGCGCCGGAAATCACGGCCAGCGGCGCGACGTTCGTGCAGAACCACAGGGTGAACAGGTCGGCCGGCTTGCCGTGCCGCGCCTCCGGGGGAACATACTCGATCGAGTTGCTCTCGATCGCGAGAACGCCGTTATCGTTTTCCGCTTGCTTCATGGTGTCTCCATCTTTATTGCCGGCCCCGCCCCGCCACGCGCGCGCCTCGGTGCGGCAGGGCAGGGCAGGGTCTGGTCGGCTTCGAGTCGGTCTTGCCGGCGAATGCCGGCCCGCTCAACGCATCACGAACGGGTCGCTGATCGGCTCGTCCGACGTGCGAAGCCATACCGACTTCGTCGTCGTGTATTCGAGCGCGGCGCTCAGGCCGCCTTCGCGGCCGTGGCCCGACAGGCCGAAGCCGCCGAACGGCACGAGCGGCGATACGGCCCGATAGGTGTTGATCCACACGATGCCCGAGCGCACGCGCTTCGACACGCGATGCGCACGCGTGAGGTTGGTCGTGAAGATGCCGGCGGCGAGGCCATAGGCCGTACCGTTGGCCTTCTCGATCGCTTCCTGCTCGGACTCGAACGTATCGACCGACAGCACCGGGCCGAACAGTTCCGTCGTGATGCTGTCGGCGTGCTCGACGCCGGTGCAGTCGAGAATCGTCGGCGCGTAGTAATAGCCGTCGCGCTCCAGCTGCTTGCCGCCCGCGAGCACTTTCGCGCCCTGATGCACCGAGCTCGCAACCACCGCCTCGATGTTGCGAAGCTGCCGCTCGGTACACAGCGGCCCGTATTCCGTCTCCATCTGGTTGGGCGAGCCCACGCGGATGCGCGACACGCGCTCGACCAGCAGCGCGAGGAAGCGCTCCTTGACCGATGCCTCGATCAGCAGGCGCGAGCCGGCCACGCAGCTCTGGCCGCTCGCCGCGAAGATCGCGGCGACCTGCGCATTCACCGCGCTCTGGATATCGGTATCGGCGAACACGATGAACGGCGACTTGCCGCCGAGCTCCAGCGACACCTTCGCGAGATTGTTCGCCGTGTTGCGCACGATGTGGCGCGCCGTCTCCGGGCCGCCGGTGAACGCGACCTTGTCGACGTCCGGGTGGCCGCTCAGCACCGCGCCGCATTCCGGGCCGAAGCCGGTAATGACGTTGACGACGCCCGGCGGGAATCCCGCTTCGTGCACGAGGCGCGCGAATTCGAGCAACGGCCCCGGCGCTTCCTCGGACGCCTTGAGCACCAGCGTGCAGCCGGCGGCCAGCGCGGGCCCGACCTTGACCGCGGACAGGAACAGCTGGCTGTTCCACGGCACGATCGCGGCGACCACGCCGACCGGCTGCCGGTCGAGCCACACCTGCATGTCGGGCTTGTCGACGGGGATGCTGCTGCCTTCGAGCTTGTCGGCGATGCCGGCGTAGTACCGGTAATACTCGGCGACGTACGCGATCTGGCTCGACGTTTCCCGGATGATCTTGCCGGTGTCGTTCGTTTCGATTTCAGCGAGTCGCGGTGCGGCCTGCTCGACGAGATCGGCGAGCTTGTACAGCAGCTTGCCGCGTGCCGACGCGGACAGGCCCGCCCAGCGCGGATCGGTCAACGCGCGGCCGGCGGCCGCCACCGCGCGGTTCACCTCGTCGGTACGGGCTTCCGGCATCTGCGCCCACACGGCGCCGGTCGCCGGATTGATGCTGCCGAACGTCGCGGCGCCCGGCTCGAAGCGGCCGTCGATATACAGCTGAAAAGGACCATTCATGTCGTCAGCACCTCATTGGAACGCGGGCATCACGTCGCGGATCATCCGCTCGAGCGACGCCTTCTTGCGCTCGAAGCTCATCCCGGTGTCGATCCAGAACGAGTACTCGTCGAAGCCCAGCGCTTCGTAAGCCTTCAGGCGTGCGATGACTTCC
Source organism: Burkholderia sp. IMCC1007 (assembly GCF_027257875.1). GTDB lineage: Bacteria > Pseudomonadota > Gammaproteobacteria > Burkholderiales > Burkholderiaceae > Burkholderia. The sequence continues at coordinate 166,767 of NZ_JAPVQY010000006.1, read as the reverse complement.
GCGGGCGTGCCGATCACGTTGTTCTTGCGCATCGCTTCGGGCGTGTAGAACGGGTGGGCGGCGATCTCGTCGCGGGTGAGCGGCTTGATCATCCCGCGGCTGACCGGCCGCTCGTTCTTGAACCACGCGCCGAAGTAGTTGTAGAACACGTTGACTTCATCTGCCGCGACCTGCGCGTCCGCCTCGCTGCTCGCCACATAGGTATGACGCAGCAGCATGATCTGCGGGCGCGGCACGTCGCTGAACTTCTCGCACGCTGCGTTGAAGTGGCCGACGAGCTTCTCGACTTCCTCGTCGCCCAGATGCAGCGGCGTGACCTGCACGTTGCAGCCGTTCGCGACCGCGAACTCGTGGCTGTTCGGGTCGCGCGCGGCCACCCAGATCGGCGGGTGCGGCTGCTGCAGCGGCTGCGGCGACGACGTGGTCGACGGGAATTGCCAGAACTCGCCTTCGTGCGCGTAATCGCCTTCCCACAGCTTCTTCACGGCCGGAATGAGCTCGCGCATGCGCTGCCCGGCGCCCCACGCGTCGAGGCCCGGCGCCAGGCGCTCGTATTCGAACGAGTATGCGCCGCGTGCGATGCCCAGTTCAAGGCGGCCGCCCGAGATGATGTCGGTCATCGCGGCTTCGCCGGCGAGCTTGATCGGGTGCCAGAACGGCGCGACGACCGTGCCCGTGCCGAGCCGCACGCGCCGGGTCTTGTTCGCGAGGTCGGCGAGGTTGATGAACGGGTTCGGCGCGATCGTGAAGTCCATCCCGTGGTGCTCGCCGGTCCAGACGGCGTGCATGCCGCCGCGATCGGCGATCTGGCACAGCTCGACCATTTCGTCGTACAGCTGCTTTTGGCTGGTCTGGTCGGAGACGCGCTCCATGTGAACGAAAAGCGAAAAACGCATGATGTGACCTTTCAGGAAAGAAGCGGGCGGACGGTGCCGGTGCTGTGATCGCCGAAGTACAGGCCGTAGCTCTTCAGCTGGCTCTCCTTGCGATAGCGTTCGAGCATGCTGGCGAGCGCGCTGTCCTGGAACGCGTCGGCCTCGATGTCGTCGAGGCTCACGAATTCGCCGGCGGCGGCCGCTTCGTCCGGTGCGCTGCAGAGGAACGAGATGTACTGGTAGTGCGTTTCGGTATTGTTGTAGACCGAATAAATGAAGCTCGCCGATGCATCCGGCTGGTATTGTCTGAAGAGTTCGGCGAGCGCCTTGTCCGCGCCTTCGTTGCCGATTTGCTTCGAAGGCAGCCCCCATTTTCCGTCAGCGATCCTGACCATCAAGACCTTGTCGTCGCGCGTGATGATCGCGCTGACGATGACTTTCGGGCCGGCGATGACTTCGGCCGACAGCTTCGCCGGCGTGAAATAGCCGCCGCGGTAGTAGCCGAGCCCCGCGTAACCGGCGGAATGGAACGCCTCGACCTTGCCGACGATCAGCGCGTGATCGCCCGCATCGATCACCGTGTGCGTCGTGCAGTCGAACCACGCGCTGACGTCGTCGACGAGCGGATTGCGATGCGCGCTCAGGTGCCAGCGGACGTTCGCGAAGCGGTCGTCGCTCGGCCGCGCAAAGGTATTGGACAGCTCCTTTTGCCCCTCCGCGAGGATGTTGATCGCGAAATGGCCCGTGGTCGAAAACGTCTGGAAATTGCTCGACGTCTTCGCGATGCTGACGAGCAGCAGCGCGGGGTCGAGCGACACCGACGAGAACGAGTTCGCGGTGAAGCCGAGCGGCTGGCCGTCGTCGCGCGTGGTGGTGACGATCGTCACGCCGGTCATGAATGCGCCGAACGCATCGCGCAGCTCCCGGGTGTTGATCGTCGCAGCTTCCTGGCTGGTTGCTTGGCTCATGTTCACACTTCCGATTTCAGGGTTTCCGCCTGGGGCTCGGTCTGCAACCAGGCTCTCAGGGCGCGGTTGACGTGCTCGGGCGCGGTCAGGTTCACCATGTGGCGCTCGTTCTCGATCACGACGGCTTTCCCGTCATGCGCGGCCCGCGCCATCTGCATCGCCATCTCGGGCGTCGAGTTCGGGTCGTCCGATCCGGTGAGCACGAGGGCGGGGCAGGCAATCCGGTGCCAGCCGTCGGCATACACTTCGTCGCCCTTCGCGAACGCGGTGTACGCGGTGGCGTAGCCCGCGAGGTCGACCGACTGCAGCCACGCTTCCACCTTGCGCGCGGCGGCTTGCTGCGCTTCGTCGGCGTTGAACCAGCGCTTGAGCGGCGTATCGACGTCGATGGTGCCCGAGCGCAGTTCGGCGGCGCGCTGCAGCACGGCTTCGCGTGCCTGCTCCGTGCGGCGGTACACGCCGTTCAGGACTGCCACGCGCTTGACCAGGTCGGGCCGCGTCACGGCGACGCCGGCGGCGATCAGCGAGCCCATCGAATGGCCGGCCAGGTTGACGGGGCCGACCTGCAACGCGTCGATGAACTCGATCGCCCACTGCACGAACTGCTGCAGCTCGGCATCGGCGTCGAGCGCATCGCTCGTGCCGTGGCCCGGCATGTCGACCGAGATTACGCGGAATTCACGCGACAGATCGTCGATCTGCGGATACCACGCGCTCGCCTGCATGCCGACCCCGTGAATCAGCACCAGCGGTTCGCCGGCACCGTGGTCGAGATAGTGCGCGACGCGGTTATTTGACAGCTGCAGGGTTCTTGACGTCATTTCCGAGCTCTGCGAGATCTTTGTAGCGGTCGCCGATGCGGTGATGCGGGCGGCCGGCGGTGGCGGCGCCGATGGCGATGACCAGTTCGTCGGCGGCCGGTGCGTCCGCGATCGAGAACTGGAGCGTCAGGTAATGCGAGCGACGGCCTTCGTCGTTCTTGTCCATCATCGGGATCAGCAGCGGCGCATTGGCCGGACCGCGCGTATTGTTGAACGCGAGGTACGACTTCGCGCCAACGGCCGTGCGATAGGTATTGCCGAAGTGCAGCGTGTGGATCAGCGCGGACGCATGCTCGATTTCGCCGTCGAGGCCGACGATCGCGCTCTTGCCGAACGCTTCGACCGCGTCGCCCGAACCGGCTTCGTCGAGGATCAGCCTGGTCAGGTGTTCGCTCAGTTGCGGCGCGAGTGCGCGAATCTCCGGCGACAGGTCCTCGACGTACCCGCGGCCGGCCCACGGGTTCTTGATCACGGCGACGGCGCCGATCATCTTCAGCGGTTTGGCAGCGACCTTGTCGCCATCGACATAGAGCGTCTCGACATGGAGGACGGATTTCCGAATCAGGCTCATGGCACCTTCCTTTCGTGCGTTGAATGTGTGAATCATTGTGGTATACCATGTTACGGCATGCCATGAGTGTTAACCCGTGTCTCGAACCTTCCCGACAGTGGAGATGAAAATGACTGCGTACTGGATTGCCCACGTGCAGGTGCTGGACCCCGCGAAATACAAGGACTACACGGAGATCGCGCCGCTGGCGTTCAGGAAGTTCGGCGCCGTTTTTCTCGCGCGCGGCGGCGCATCGCAGGTGCTGGAAGGGGAATCGTTCGAGCGCCACGTGGTGATCCGGTTTGCCGACATGCAGACGGCGCTCGCCTGTTATCACTCGCCGGAATATCAGGCGGCCAAGGCGAAGCGCGACGGGCATTGCCGCGCGCAGATCGCGATCGTCGAAGGGCTGGAGGACTGACCGCGCGACGGCGGGCGCGGTATGGAAGGCGTGACGACAGTTAGGTCATAATATGGCATTCCATGTCCGCGCCCGGCGCCTGGCCGACGGCGGGCCACATATCAACAATCGTTTTCCGAGTTTTCAGAGTGCCGCCCATGCAAGACCTCAAAATCGACCGCAATGCCAAGACCCTGCGCGAACTGACGCTCGACAAACTGCGCGGCGCGATCGTGCAGGGGTATTTCCGGCCCGGCGCGCGGCTCGTCGAACGCACGCTGTGCGACGAACTCGGCGTGAGCCGCACGGTGGTCCGCGAGGTGCTGCGGCACCTGGAAACCGAAGGGCTCGTCGAGACGGTGTCGCGGCAAGGGCCGGTGGTCGCGCGGCTCGATCCGGCGCAAGTCGGCGAGATCTACGAACTGCGCGGCCTGCTCGAAGCCAACGCCGCGCGTGCTTGCGCCGAGGGCGCGACACCCGAGGTCGTGCAGCAGCTGCGCGAAATTCGCGCGACGATCGAAGACGCATTCGAGAAGCAGGAACTGCCGCGCGTGCTCGAATACACCGAGCGCTTCTATGAAACGATGTTCGAGGCGGCCGGCAAGCAGGTGTCGCTGACGGTCGTCAAGACGCTCAATGCGCGGATCAACCGCTTGCGCGCGCTGACCATCGCGATGCCGGGGCGCGGCAGCGATTCGAACAGCGAGATGAACCGCCTGCTCGACGCGATCGAGCGGCGCGACGGCGACGCGGCGGCCGCAGCGTCCGCCGCGCACATCAAACGGGTTTCCGAGCTGGCATTGTCGGCGCTCGCGCAGCAGAACGACGCAGCGACCGACGACTGATCGGATTCACGCGCGCGGGCTTCGGCCCGCGCCGCGCAACCAGCAAGGGCCGCCGGCACGCAATGCCGGCGGCCCTTTGTTTTGTCTGTGTTTCGTCTGTCGATTTCGACTCATGGTATTCCATAATACGATGATCATTGTTGTGGGCCATAAGATGGCATACCATAATCTCATCGAGTAACGAGTGATCACGGGAGCACGCCATGACTGAGTCGATGACCGGACAAATCGCCGAACAGCCATTCGACATCGTCGGATTCCGTCGCGCGCTGGGTGCGTTCGTCACCGGCGTGACGGTCGTCACGACGATCCAGGCCGACGGGTCGCCGCGCGGCTTCACCGCGAACTCGTTCACGTCGGTATCGCTCGACCCGCCGCTGATCCTCGTGTGCATCGCGAAGACGGCGTCGAGCCATGCCGTGTTCTCCGCCACGCAACGGTTTGCGGTGAGCGTGCTCGCGGAAAACCAGGCGGACGTGTCGGGCGTGTTCGCGTCGAAGGCGCAGGACAAGTTCGCGCAAGTGCCGTGGGGCACGCGCAAGACGGGCGCGCCGGTGATCCACGATGCGGCCGCGAGCTTCGACTGCCGCACGCATGACGTCGTGGACGCGGGCGACCACATCATCCTGATCGGACGCGTGGTCGATTTCGTGCAGACGAATGCGTCGCCGCTCGGCTATTGCCGCGGCGCGTACGTGAACTTCAGCCTGTCGCAGGATGCGTTGTCGGCCGCCGGCGCGCGCACGCATGTCGGCGCGATTCTCGAACATCGCGACGGGCTCGTGCTCGTCGATACGCCGCAGGGCCTGCGCTTGCCGACCGGCATCAAGCTGGAGCCGGCGAATGATGCGGCGAGCCTGCGCGGCGTGCTCGCGAAGCTCGGCCTCAATGCGCATCTCGACTTCCTGTTTGCCGTGTTCGAGGCGGCCGGCGAGCGCGAGCCGGGCGTTCACGTCTACTACCGCGGCCGCGTGCTGCCGACCGCTTCGCCGTGGTTCGACGACAGCATTCGCATCGTGCCGCTCTGGCAGATTCCGTGGGACGAGATCACCGATCACGCGGTGCGCTCGATGCTCGAACGCTATGCGCGCGAACGCAGGCAGGACGCGTACGGCATCTACGTCGGCAATGCGGAAGCCGGCACGGTGCAGGCGCTGGCCCACGCGCATTGACGGCGCCGGCCGATGCCGGCGGGCCGCGCGGGCCGCAGCGATACCCGCGAGACCGCGGCGAAGCCATGAAAACAAGATCGAGAAGCCGGCACGGCTGACGTCGCCGGCCTGAATACGCGCGCTCGAATGACCGCCGTCCCGGTGGCCGCGAGCCCCATCCGTTTCCCCTTGGAGAGAAACCATGAGCAGCAGAAGCATCCCGCGTTTCGCAGCATCGCGTCTGGGCTGTATCGTTTCGCTGGCCGCCTTTTGCGCGGCGCCGGCACTGGCCGCGGACCCGATCGTGTTCACGAGCTGGGGCGGCACGACCCAGTCGTCGCAACAGAAGGACTGGGCGCAGCCGTTCGCGCAGACGAGCGGCGTCAACGTGCTGATGGACGGGCCGACCGATTACGGCAAGCTCAAGGCGATGGTCGAGAGCGGCAACGTCAGCTGGGACGTGGTCGACGTCGAGGGCGACTTCGCGTACGCCGCGCAAAAGGCCGGGCTGATCGAGCCGATCGACTATTCGGTGGTGAACAAGGCCGACCTGGACCCGCGCTTCACGACGGCGTCCGCGGTGGGCAGCTTCTACTACTCGTTCGTGCTCGGCTACAACAAGGCGAAGTACAGCGCCGCGCAGCCGCAAAACTGGGCGGACCTGTTCGATACGAAGCGCTTCCCGGGCAAGCGCACGTTCTACAAGTGGTCGGCGCCGGGCGTGCTCGAAATCGCGCTGCTCGCCGACGGCGTGGCGCCCAGCAAGCTGTATCCGCTCGACCTCGATCGTGCGTTCAAGAAGCTCGATTCGATCAAGGGCGACATCGTCTGGTGGAGCGGCGGCGCGCAGTCGCAGCAGCTGCTCGCGTCGGGCGAAGCGCCGGTCGGCATGTTCTGGAACGGCCGCCTGCATGCGCTCGCGCAGACCGGCGTGCCGGTGGGCATCTCGTGGAACCAGAACCTGACCGCCGCCGACATGCTGGTGGTTCCGAAGGGCGCGAAGCATCGCGACGCGGCGATGAAGTTCCTGGCCGCCGCGACGAGTGCGCAGGCGCAGGCGAAGTTCGCGGCCGATACCGGCTATGCGCCGATCAACGTGAAGTCGGCCGCGCTGATGCCGCCGGCGATCGCGAAGACGCTGCCCGATCAGTACAAGACGTCGCAGATCAACCTCGACATGAAGTACTGGGCGGAGAACCGCGATGCGATCGCGAAGCGCTGGTACGCGTGGCAATCGAAGTAAGCAGGCCCGGAGAAACCGTGCCGGCCCGCGTTTCGATCAGGATTGCAGATCGATGCGAGCCGGCCCGGTCGAGCAACGCATCTGCATGGGGCCGCGGTAGCGCGCGCTGACGCGCCGACCGTGGCCGACACAGGAGACACCATGCCCAACGTACTGAGTACCGTCGCCCATCCGCCCGCGACGGCCGAGCGCAAGCGGCGCGACTGGCGCAGCATCCGGCTGCTGACACCCGCGATGCTGCTGCTCGGGATCTTCTTCCTGCTGCCGGTGCTGTCGCTGCTGCTGCGCAGCGTGCTCGAGCCGACGGCGGGGCTGCACAACTACGAGCAACTGCTCGGATCGACGACGTATCTGCGCGTGTTCGGCAATACGTTTCTCGTCGCGACGGTCGTGACGCTCGTCACGCTGCTGGTGGGCTTTCCGATGGCGTGGCTGCTCGCCATCGCGCCGCGCAGGCTCAGTTCCGTGCTGTTCGCGATCCTGCTGCTGTCGATGTGGACCAACCTGCTCGCGCGGACGTTCGCATGGATGGTGCTGCTGCAGCAGACCGGGCCGATCAACCGCGCGCTGATGGCGATCGGCGTGATCCACGAGCCGCTGTCGCTCGTGAACAACCTCACCGGCGTGACGATCGGCATGACGTACATCATGCTGCCGTTTCTCGTGATGCCGCTGCATGCGACGCTGCGCGGCATCGACCCGTCGACGCTGCGCGCCGCGGCCGTATGCGGCGCGAGCCGCTGGCAGGCGTTCTGGCGCATCCTCGTGCCGCTCGCGATGCCGGGCGTCGCGTCGGGCGCGCTGATGGTGTTCGTGATGGCGCTCGGCTACTTCGTCACGCCCACGCTGCTCGGCGGTCCGTCGTACATGATGCTTGCCGAGCTCATTGCGCAGCTCGTGCAGGAACTGCTGAACTGGGGCCTCGCCGGTGCCGCGGCATGCGTGCTGCTCGCCGTGACGCTCGGGCTCTATGCGCTGCAACTGCGCTTCGCGAACAGTGCGCGCGCTACTACCGGAGGTCGCTGAGATGCTGCTCGATTTCGATCGCCTGGGCGCGCTGCGCTGGATACTCGTGGCCGTGGGCGCGGCCGTCTCGCTGTTCCTGCTGTTGCCGATCGTCTTCATCGTCGCGCTGTCGTTCGGCGATTCGCAGTGGCTGATCTTCCCGCCGCCGGGCTGGACGCTCGAATGGTATCGGCAGCTTTTCACCGATGCGGGCTGGATCGATTCGCTGCTGACCAGCGTGAAGCTGGCGGTGATCGTCACCGTGCTGTCCGTGTCGATCGGCTTTCTCGCGTCGCTGGCGCTGGTGCGCGGCAAGTTTCGCGGCCGCGAGGCGGTGCGGGGCTTCTTCCTCACGCCGATGGTGCTGCCCGTCGTCGTGCTCGCCGTCGCGCTCTATGCGTTCTTCCTGCGCATCGGGCTGAACGGCACGATGACCGGCTTCGTGATCGGCCACCTGATCATCGCGTTGCCGTTCTCGATCATCTCGATCAGCAACTCGCTCGTGAGCTTCGACACCGCGCTGGAAGACGCGGCGCTGATCTGCGGCGCGTCGCCGCTCACGGTGAAGTTGCGCGTCACGCTGCCCGCGATCCGGCTCGGCCTGTTTGCCGCCGCGATCTTCGCGTTCCTCGCATCGTGGGACGAAGTCGTGGTGTCGATCTTCATGTCGAGCCCGACGCTGCAAACGCTGCCCGTGCGGATCTGGGCGACGTTGCGGCAAGACCTGACTCCCGTCGTGGCGGCCGCATCGTCGCTGCTCGTCGGGTTGACGACCGTATTGATGCTGGCGGGCGCCGTGGTGCGCCGCGCACGCGCTCACTGAGGTAACCCGCCATGACTGCTTTCCTGCAAATCCAGCGCCTGCGCAAGACCTACGACGACGTCGTCGCGATCGACCAGGTTTCGCTCGACGTGCGCAAGGGCGAATTCATGACCTTCCTCGGGCCGTCGGGCTCGGGCAAGAGCACGACGCTCTACATCGTCGCGGGCTTCCAGGAGCCGACCGACGGCCGCGTGCTGCTCGACGGCAAGCCGCTGCTGGCGGTCGCGCCGAACCAGCGCAACATCGGGATGGTGTTTCAGCGCTATACGCTGTTCCCGCATCTCACCGTCGGCGAGAACGTCGCGTTTCCGCTGCGGGTGCGCCGCCGGCCCGAAGCCGAAATCCGCGCGAAAGTGGAGCAGATGCTGAAGCTCGTGCATCTGGCCGAGTGCCGCGACCGCATGCCCGCGCAACTCTCCGGCGGACAACAGCAGCGCGTCGCCATCGCGCGCGCGCTTGCCTACGATCCGCCCGTGCTGCTGATGGACGAGCCGCTGTCCGCGCTCGACAAGAAGCTGCGCGAGGAAATCCAGCTCGAGCTGCGCCGCATTCATCAGGAGACCGGCGTGACGATCCTCTACGTCACGCACGACCAGGAGGAGGCGCTGCGTCTGTCGGATCGCATCGCCGTGTTCAACCAGGGCCGCATCGAGCAGGTCGGCACCGGCGAGGAACTGTATGCGAACCCGGCGTCGCGTTTCGTCGCGAGCTTCATCGGCAATTCGAATTTCCTGCCGGTCAAGGTCACCAAGCACAGCGGCGGCCGCATGAGCGGCGTGCTGCCCAACGGCCTCGAAACGGCGTCGGATGCGTGTCATCCGGCGCTTGCCGTCGGCGACGAAGGCGCGCTGATGATCCGCCCGGAACAGATGCGCCTGAGTTCGCTGCAACGCGCGGGCGGCGCGGCCGGCCTGCCGGTGACCGTGCGCGACGTCACCTATCTCGGCGATGCGATGCACTACGCGGTGGCGACGCCGTGGCAGCAGGAGATCTCGATCCGGATGCCGGCCGCGCATCGCCACGACAGCGGCATCGTGATCGGCGCGCAGGCGCTCGTCGACTGGGACACGCGCGACGTGCGCCTGTTCGCGCAAGCCTGACGGCGGCGATCATGAGTCCCGCACTGCCGTCACTGAAAGTCCAGCGGCCCACCGCCACGCTGCGCGAGCTCGCGCTCGAGAAAATGCGCAGCGCGATCCTGGACGCGCATTTCCAGCCGGGCGAGCGGCTCGTCGAACGCTCGCTCTGCGAGATCCTCGGCGTGAGCCGAACGGTCGTGCGCGAGGTGCTGCGGCATCTGGAAACGGAAGGCCTCGTCGCTTCGCTGCCGAACCAGGGGCCGATCGTCGCCGTGCTCGACTTCGACACGGCGGCCGAGATCTACGAGATTCGTGCGCTGCTGGAGGGCGAGGCCGCGATGGCTTGCGCGCAGCATGCGGACGCGTCGCTCGTCGCGGATCTTTCGACGTGCATCGGCCAGATCCAGCAGGCATTCAACGCGCAGGATCATCAGGCGGTGAAGCAGCTCACGTCGGCGTTCTATGAGCGCATGTTCATCGCCGGGAAGAAGCATGTCGCGTGGGAGATCGTGCAGTCGTTGATCGCGCGCATCAACCGCTTGCGTGCGCTGACCATCGCGTCCGACGATCGCGGCACGCAGGCGGTCGACGAGATGCGCGCGATTCTCGCGGGCATCTCGACGGGCAATGGCGCCGCGGCGCGCGCGGCCGCCGTCGCGCACGTGCACCGCGTGGCCGAAATCGCGCGCAAGCTGCTGACCCAGGGGCATGAGAGTGTGTGCTGGCGTCAGGCCGGCTGATGCGTTTCTGTTCGCAGGCGCTGACGCGATGCGTATCGCGCGGAATCCGGTTTTACCGCGATGCAACTCATTCGCATACCGAAATGGCGCGCTGAATCACAGCCGATCGCCGATTGAATTGTTACGGACCGGGTTATGCCCGGTCCGACACACGCATTTTTTATCTCCGGAAGGAACGATCATCGTGGAATTGAAAACGCTGTTGAAGGACCCGGCGCTGTTGCGTCAGCACGCTTATATCGACGGGCAATGGTGCGAGGCCGACTCGGGCGCAAGCTTCGGCGTGCTCGATCCGGCAACGGGCGCCACGCTCGGCAGCGTCCCGTTGATGGGCGAAGCCGAGACATCGCGCGCGATCGATGCCGCGAATGCCGCATGGCCCGCGTGGCGCGCGACGACGGCGAAGGAGCGTGCGCGCATCCTGCGCCGCTGGTACGAGCTGATGATCGAACACGCCGGCGACCTCGCGCTGATCCTCACCGCGGAGCAGGGCAAGCCGCTTGCCGAGGCGAAGGGCGAGATCGTCTACGGCGCGTCGTTCATCGAATGGTTCGCCGAAGAAGGCAAGCGCGTGGCGGGCGATACGCTCGCGACGCCCGCGGCCGACAAGCGTCTCGTCGTGATCAAGGAGCCCATCGGCGTATGCGCGGCGATCACGCCGTGGAATTTCCCGAACGCGATGATCACGCGCAAGGTCGGCCCGGCGCTCGCCGCCGGCTGCCCGATCGTCGTGAAGCCCGCCGAGGCCACGCCGTTTTCGGCGCTCGCGCTGGCCGTGCTCGCCGAGCGCGCGGGTGTGCCGAGCGGCGTGCTCAATATCGTCACCGGCGACCCGAAGGCGATCGGCGCCACCATGACGAGCAGCCCGGTCGTGCGCAAGCTTTCGTTTACCGGATCGACGGGCGTCGGCCGGCTGTTGATGGCGCAAAGCGCGCCGACGGTGAAGAAGGTGACGCTCGAACTGGGCGGGAACGCGCCGTTCATCGTGTTCGACGATGCCGATCTGGATGCCGCGGTGGCAGGCGCGATCGCGTCGAAGTACCGCAACAACGGGCAGACGTGCGTGTGCACCAATCGCTTCTACGTGCATGACCGCGTGTACGATGCGTTCGCCGCGAAGCTGGTCGAGGCCGTGAAGGAACTGAAGGTCGGGCATGGCACCGAAAGCGGCGTGACGCTGGGGCCGCTGATCAACGACGCGGCGCTGACCAAGGTCGAAGCGCACATCGCCGATGCCGTTGGCAAAGGCGCGACGCTCGCGGCGGGCGGCAAGCGGCACGCACTCGGGCATGGCTTCTTCGAGCCGACGGTGCTGCTGAACACCACCGCGCAGATGGACGTCGCGCGAGAAGAGACGTTCGGCCCGCTCGCGCCGCTGTTTCGTTTCTCGAGCGACGACGAGGTGGTGAAGCTCGCCAACGACACCGAGTTCGGGCTGGCCGCTTACTTCTACAGCCGCGATGTCGGGCGCGTGTGGCGGGTCGCCGAGCAGCTCGAATACGGGATGGTCGGCATCAACACGGGCCTCATCTCGAACGAGGTCGCGCCGTTCGGCGGCGTGAAGCAGTCGGGGCTGGGGCGCGAAGGGTCGCACTACGGGATCGATGATTATCTGGTCATCAAGTATCTGTGCATGGCTGTTTGATCGTCGGGTCATTCAGCACGCGCTGCCGCCCGTTCGCTACGGCCCGAGCATCAGGTCGCGATGGGCGGACTCGCGGAATTCGCCGGGCGTCATCCCGGTCTGCTTGCGGAAATAGCGGCTGAAGTACGCGCTGTCGACGAAGCCCGTCTCGTGCGCGATCTGCTTGACGCTCAGGTTCGAGTAGACGAGGTCGCGCTGCGCCTCGCGGATCACGTGTTCGTTGATGACGGCCGTCGTCGAGGTGCCGAGCGTTTCGCGGCACACGCGCGCGAGCTGCGCGGCGGTCACGCCGAGCCGTTCGGCGTAGAACTCCACCGGCTGGTGCTCGCGAAAGTGCGCGGCGATCAGTTCGCGAAAGCGCCGCAGCAGCGTGCCGCGCCGATCGGTGCCCGTATGCGACGGGGCGGCCGCGAGATCGCTCAAGCGCGCGACATGAACGAGCAACGCAACCAGCAGCGCCATCCCCGCCGCGCCGCGACCGCGCGCCGCGCCGCGAAACTCCTGTTCGAGCAATGCGAACAGCGGCATCAGCATCGACCCGCTCGGGTCCGCCCCCTTGACCGGAATCACTGCGGCGCGTTGCAGCACCGGCAGCACGTTGGGCGCGACCACCTTCAGCAACGCATCGGGCGCCCGCTGCGCGACGGTGATCACGAGGCCGTCGATCTGCGGCGAGAACTCGAACGCATGCACGGTTTGCGCGGGGAGCAGCACGAGGCAGGGCGGCACGAACGGCAGCTTGTCGCTTTCGATCACGACGTGCCCGCTGCCACTTCGAATGTACAAAATCTGCAATAGCGCATCGTGGCGATGCGCGGCGATATGCCAGTCGTTGGGCCGGCTGCGCTCGTGTATCCATTCGAAGTTGAACGCGTCGTACCAAGGCGGGCGGGCCGATTCGCCGTACAGGTCGTAGTTAGGGATTCTCCTCATGCCGTCTGGCCTCCTGTGTACAAATTGTCCTGCTGCTTGCGGCGTTTGTCCAGTTTCCGCCGGCGCCGCACTTCTATACTTTTCCCAACGGCGCGGCGTGTGCATCGCGCATCGCGGCCGGGATCGAACGATCGGTTCGGCATTCACTGGAACATGACACAACCGCATTTGAAGGACAACTAACATGAGCTCCGACGCAAACGAACATCAACCGAACTGGCTTCAGCTCGACGGGAAGGCCTGTGTCGTGACGGGCGCGGCCGGCGGCATCGGCGCGTCGATCGCGCAGACCTTCGTCGCGGCCGGTGCACGCGTCGCGCTGCTCGATCGCGATGCGGACAAGACGATCGCACTGGCCGAGCAGTTGCGTGCCGCCGGCGCTGACGCCGTCGCGATCGCATGCGACATCGGCGATCCGTCCAGCGTCGCTCATGCGGCCGAACGCGTGCAGCGCGACCTCGGCCCCGCGGACGTGCTCGTCAACAACGCGGGCCTGCTGCGTGCCGGCGGCATCGAAACGATCGACCTCGATGCGTGGAACGCGATGCTGCAGGTCAATCTGACGGGCTACATGCTGTGCGCGCAAACATTCGGACGCGCGATGCTCGCGCGCGGCTCGGGCTCGCTGGTGCATGTCGCGTCCATCGCGGCGCGTCATCCGCAGACGCACAGCGGCGCCTACAGCGCGAGCAAGGCGGCCGTCGCGATGCTGGCGCGGCAACTGGCGGCCGAGTGGGGGCCGCGCGGCGTGCGCAGCAATACCGTGTGCCCCGGCATGATTCGCACGCCGTTGTCCGAGTCGTTCTATGCGAACGGCGACATCGAAGCGCGCCGCAGCGCGATGACGGCCAGCCGGCGCATCGGCCGCCCCGACGACATCGCGAACGTCGTCGCGTTTCTCGCGAGTCCGCGCGCGGCGTACGTGAACGGCGCGGAGCTCGTCGTCGACGGCGGCCTCGACGCGATGCTGATGGATCTCGTGCCGCGCCCGGGCTATGAAGCCGGCGCCGGCGCTGCCGCGAAGTAATTCAACGACCCGGCTCGCGCCGCGCGAACCGTCGCCCTTCGAGCGACGCCGCGGCGCAGCCCTATCACTGGAGGAGAACGCGATGAGCGACCAGCGGCGTTCGAAGGATGTCACGTGCGACCTGCTCGTGATCGGAGCGGGAGCGGGCGGCCTGTCCACCGCCATCACCGCGCGCAAGGCCGGACTCGACGTGATCGTCGTCGAGAAGGCAGGCTGCTTTGGCGGCACGACGGCTTTTTCCGGCGGCGTGCTGTGGATTCCCGGCAACCGTCATGCGGCGGCGAACGGCGTGCATGATGCGCGGGAGGCCGCGCGCACCTATCTGCGCGGCGAAACCGGTGCGTTCTACGACGACGAAGCGATTGAAGCGTTTCTCGAGCACGGTCCGCGGATGCTCGAATTCTTCGAGCGCGAAACGGAAGTGAAATTCGTGCCGACGCTCTATCCCGACTATCACCCGGATCGGCCGGGCGGCGTCGACATCGGCCGCTCGGTGGTGGCCGCCCCCTACGATGCGCGCCGGCTCGGCCGCGATCTCGAGCGCTTGCGTCCGCCGCTGAAGACCATCACGTTCATCGGGATGATGTTCAATTCGTCCAACGCGGATCTCAAGCATTTCTTCAATGCGACGCGGTCGCTGAAATCGGCGTGGTACGTGACGAAACGGCTCGCTTCGCACCTGAAGGACCTCGCGCTGTATCGGCGCGGCGTCCAGATCACGAGCGGCAACGCGCTCGCGGCGCGGCTCGCGAAGTCGGCACTGGATCTCGGCATCCCGATTCTCACGCATACCGCGGCGCGCGAGCTCGTCGTGAACGACGGTCGCGTCGTCGGTGCGGCAGTCGAACGCGACGGCGCCGGGTATCGCATCACGGCGCGGCGCGCGGTGGTGCTGGCAAGCGGCGGCTTCTCGCACGATGTCGCGCGCATCGCGCGTGCGTATCCGCATGTCGCACGCGGCGGCGAGCATGTGTCGCCGGTGCCCGCCGGCAACACCGGCGATGGCGCGAAGCTCGCCGAGCATGTCGGCGGCCGCGTCGAGATTCGCTATCCGGAGCCGGCCGCGTGGATGCCGGTCTCGCGCGTGCCGCTCGGCGACGGCCGCTTCGGCGTGTTTCCGCATCTGCTCGACCGCTACAAGCCGGGCATCATTGGCGTCACCCGTCACGGCAAGCGGTTTACCAACGAATCGAATTCGTACCACGACGTCGGCGCGGCGATGGTCGACGCATGCAGCGGCGACACCGAGACGGCGATGTGGCTCGTCTGCGATCACGCGACGATCCGCAAATACGGGCTGGGTTTCGCGAAGCCCGCGCCGGTGCCGCTCGGGCCGCTGCTGCGCAACGGCTATCTCGTGAAGGGCCGCACGCTCGCGGAGCTGGCGCAGCAGGCCGGCATCGATGCCGCGAACCTGGAGGCGACGGTGCGGCGCTACAACGAAGGCGCCGTCCGCGGCGAGGATCCCGAGTTCGGGCGCGGCACCACGTCGTTCAACCGCTATCTCGCCGATCCGGCTCATCGGCCGAACCCGTGCGTGGCGCCGCTCGGCGCAGGCCCATACTACGCGCTGAAAGTCCTGATGGGCGATCTCGGCACCTTCGACGGCATTCGCACGAACGTGCACGGCCAGGTGCTCGCGGCCGACGACCGGCCGGTGGCGGGCCTGTACGCGGTCGGCAACGACCGCGCCAGCATCATGGGCGGCAACTATCCGGGCGCCGGCATCACGCTCGGGCCGATCATGACGTTCGGCTATCTGAGCGCGCGCCACATCGCGGGGCTCGCCGAGCCGGCGCCTGCCGCTGCCGCTGCCACCGCCACTGCTGCAACGCGCCGCGCCGCCGCACGCGCGACCGCCTGACCCCGGAGCACACCATGCACCCATCCAAAGCCTTCATCGACCACCGCATCTATACGATCCGTCCGCGCGGCATGGCCGAATTCCTCGACATCTTCGACCGCCATGCGATGCCGATCCAGGTGAAGTACCTCGGCCCGCCCGTCGGGTTCTACACGAGCGACATCGGCGCGCTGAACCAGGTCGTGCACTTGTGGGGCTACGACAGTATTGCCGACTACGACGCGCGGCGCACCGCGCGCGATGCCGACCCGGAGTGGCCGGCCTATTTGCAGGCGTCCGGCCATCTGATCGTCGCGCAGGAAAGCCGCATCATCCGCCGCGTCGATTTTCCGAGCCTCGCGTATCTGACGCGCTGAGCGCACCGCGATGAAACCGGGAGATCACATGGTCGGCACGCGGGTGGCAATCGTGACGGGCGGGGCGGACGGCATCGGCTGGGCGTGCGCGAAGCGGTTCGCCGAAGACGGCTATCGCGTCGCAATCGCCGACCTGAACGGCGAGCGCGCGGCACGACGGGCCGCCGAACTCGGGCCGCGGCACGTCGGCATCGGCGGCGACGTGGCGAACGAAAACGAGATGGTCGCGTTGATGCGCGCCGTCGCCGCGCGCTACGACCGGATCGACGTGCTGGTCAACAACGCGGGGATCGGCGAGCAGAACGCGCCGACCCTCGAGCAATCGTCGGCAGCGTTCGATCGCCTGCTGTCGGTGCACGTGCGCGGCACGTTCCTGGCGAGCCGCGAAGCCGCCCGCGTGATGCTCGCGCAACGCAGCGGCGCGATCGTCAATCTGTGCTCGATCGCCGGCCAGGGCGGCATTCCGACGCGCAACGCGTACGGCGCCGCGAAGGCCGCGATTGCATCGCTGACGCGCTCGATGGCGTGCGAGTGGGCGCGCCAGGGCGTGCGCGTGAACGCCGTCGCGCCCGGCTACGTGGCGACCGAACTGGTCGATACGCTCGCGCGAAACGGGCAGTTGAACCGGGCGGCGATCGAACGCCGGACGCCGCTCGGGCGCCTCGCCGAGCCGGACGAGATCGCCCGCGCGATCGCGTTCCTGGGCTCGGACGCGGCGAGCTACATCACCGGCACCGTGCTGAACGTCGATGGCGGCTGGCTTGCCTACGGCGCGGCGGATTCGCCGCCCGGCTGACGTCGGCCGTCCGCCCGAACGGCACGCCGACCATCCAACCATGGAGACAGCCGTGCGCCGGCAGCGTGAGCGCTGCGACGCGCACGGCATACAGGAGACACATGATGACAACCCCGACCCGGACGCTCGACGTGCAGGCGTTCATCGACGCCGAGCGCTTTTCTCCCAGCCAGTGGCTGATTCTGGTCCTGTGCTTTCTGGTCGTGGCCGCCGACGGCTACGACACCGCCGCGATCGGCTTCATCGCGCCCGCGCTGGTTCACGACTGGGGCATCGCGCGCAGCGCGCTCGGCCCGGTGATGAGCGCCGCGCTGGCCGGCCTCGGCATCGGCGCGCTCGCCGCCGGCCCGTGTGCCGACCGGCTCGGCCGCAAGACGGTGCTCGTGCTGTCGGTCGCGTGCTTCGGCGCATGGAGCCTCGTGTCGGCGCATGCGCAATCGATCGGCGAGCTGACCGCGTTCCGCTTCCTGACCGGGCTCGGGCTCGGCGCGGCCATGCCCAATGCCGTCACGCTGATGTCCGAATACGCGCCGGCACGGATCCGCAGCTTCGCGGTCAACGCGATGTTCTGCGGCTTCTCCGGCGGGCTCGCGGTGGGCGGCATCGCGTCGGCGTGGCTGATTCCGCACTTCGGCTGGCAAAGCGTGCTGACGGCGGGCGGGGTCGGGCCGATCGTGCTGGCCGCGGCGCTCGTCGCGTTGCTGCCGGAGTCCGCGCAGTATCTCGCCGCACGCCACGGCAAGCATGACCGCATCGCGCGGATTCTCGCGCGGATCGCGCCGCGCGAGCGCTTCGACGACTGCACGTTCGTGGCTGCCGAAGCGCGCAAGGAAACCGACGGCGGTGCGTCGGCGCTCGCGCTGGTGCTGTCGCGCCGGTTCCGTTCGCGCACGCTGATGCTGTGGGCCGCGTACTTCATGGGGCTCCTGATCTACTACCTGCTGACCAACTGGATGCCGACGCTGTTTCGCGACGCCGGCTTCGGCGCGCAGGGCGGTGCGCTGATGACGTCGCTGTTCCCGCTCGGCGGCGTGCTCGGCAATCTGTGCGCGGGCTGGCTGATGGATCGCTTCAATGCGAACCGGACGATCGTCTGCACGTATGTCGTGGCGGCCGCGCTGGTCCTCGTGGTGAGCCGCACGATCGGACACGCCGCGTGGCTCGGCACGCTGACGCTGCTGTGCGGCACCGTGGTGACGGGCGCGGTGACGTCGATGTCGGCCTATGCGGCGAGCCTGTATCCGACCCGTTGCCGCGCGACCGGCGTCGCCTGGATGCTCGGCGTCGGACGGATCGGCGGCGTGGCCGGCGCGTTTCTCGGCGCGCTGCTGATGGGCTGGGGCTGGCATTTCGGCGACGTGTTCAGCCTGCTCGCGGTGCCGTCGCTCGTGGCGGCCGGCGCGGTGTACCTGATCGGCAGCCGCCATGCGGAAGCGGGCGAGCCGGAGCACGCGGCGGGGCCGGTGGTTCAGCAGCACTGACGGCGTCCCCTCGGGGCCCGGGCGTGCGCGATGCCCGGCCCCCGGTGCTTCATTCGGGCGCGTCCCACTGCGGCGCGAAAGCCGGGCTCACGAGACGTTGATTCTTCGGCAGGCCATCGATCAGCGCACGATCTGCGTCGTCCAGGTTCACGTCGAGCGATGCCAGGTTGGCGAGCTGATTGCGTCGCCCGGCCGCCTTCGGCACGGCGGCCACGTTCGGCTGGTCGAGCAGCCACTTCAGCGCGACCTGGGTCGGCAGCACGCGATGCTTGTCGGCGATGCGCTGCAGTTCCGGAATCTCGGACACGCGGTTGCGCGCGAGCGGGCTGTACGCGATCAGCGCCATGTCGTGCTCGCGCGCGAATTGCAGCAGCTTCGCCTGACCCAGCAGCACGTGGTACTCGACCTGAATCGCGGCGAGCGGCGCCTGCCGCCGTTCGACGACGTCGCGCAACAGCGCAAGCGGAAAGTTCGCGACGCCGATTGCGCGGGCGCGCCCTTGCTCCTTGAACGACACGAGCGTGTCGATCGTCTCCGCAAGATTCCAGTCGGGCGCCGGCCAGTGGATCAGGAACAGGTCCACGTAGTCGGAGCGCAGCGCGCGCAACGTGTTGTCGAGCGAGTGCCGCATGCGTTCGGGGCTCAGCTGATCCCACCACACCTTGCTGGTCACGTGAATCTGCTCGCGCGGGACGTTCGACGCCGCGATGGCTGCGCCGACCGCCGCTTCGTTCTCGTACGCGGCGGCCGTATCGATGTGCCGGTAACCGGACTCAAGCGCGAGCGCGACGGCGCGCGTGCACGCGTCGCCGAGCATGGGCCACGTGCCGAGCCCCAGTTTCGGCATGTTCAGCGCGTGGCGGTTGACGATGCATTGCATGTACGATTCCTCCTCGATGGGTTGAGCCGGCACGTCCTGCGCATGCCGTGCCGGCGCGTGCGTCAGCCGTGGGCGCTGTCGCAGGTCGAGCGATGCGCGGCGGTCGCGGGTGTCTCCCCCTTCGATGCCGCACCGCCGTGCGCGACGAACTTCGCGATGCGCCAGCCGAATACGATGGCCGGGCCGAGCGTCGTGCCGGGGCCCGGATAGGTGCCGCGGAAGATCGACGCGAGATCGTTGCCGCACGCGAAGAGGCCGGGAATCACGCGCCCGTCGACGTCGATCACCTCGCCGTTCGCCGTGCCGCTCAGCCCCGCGCTGCACGCGAGATCGGCGGGCCATACGGTCACAGCATAGTAGGGGCCGGCCCCGATCGGGCGAATGCACGGGTTCGGCTGTTGCGCCGGGTCGCCGTTGAAGCGGCTCATCGGGCTGCTGCCGCGCTGGAACGCCGGATCCTCGCCTTTGGCGGCGTCGCGGTTGTAGGCCGCGACGGTACGCTGCAGGCCGTCCGCATCGATCTGCAGTTTCGCGGCCAGCTCGGCCAGCGTCGCGCCCTTGACGAGGTAGCCGGCACGCTCGAGCGCCGCGATGCGCGCCGCGCTGCGCGCCGGCATCAGCAGGCCGAGGCCGTAGGTCTGGATGAATGCCGCATCGACGATCAGATGGGCCGGCACGCTCGGCCCGTCGCCGCTGTCGCGCAGCATGCCCATCACGAAGTCGTGGTACGAGTTCGACTCGTTGACGAAGCGCTCGCCGCGGCTGTTGACCGCGATGAGCCCCGGTTTCGCGCGATCGAGAATGATGTGCGGCCACACGCTGTCGCCTTCGCCGCCCGGGGCTGCGCCCGGTGCGCGGCGGATCGAGCACGGCATCCACAGCCCCGGGCTGTCGCCGCCGTTCTCGACCCGCGCATTGACGCGCTGCGCGCGGTCGACGCCGTCGCCGGTATGCGTCGTCGGCGCCAGCGACAGCGGCCGGGCCGCGGCGGGGAAGAGCTGCTGGCGCAGCGACGGATGGCGCGTGATGCCGCCGGTCGCGAGCACCACGCCGCGGCGCGCGCCGATTCGCTTGCGGCCGCCGTCCGGCGTCGTGACGATGGCGCCCGTGACGCGGCCGTTTTCGCGTACGAGTTCGAGCAGCGGCGTGTCGAAGCGAATCTCGACCTGGCGCTTGAGCAGGCTGTAATAGAGCCGGGCGGCCAGCGCGTTGCCCATCACGAGCTGCGTGCCGCGCGGAAAACGCAGCCGGTCCATCGCATAGCGGCCGACGACCGCGATCGTGCGTTTGAAGTTCGCGGCCGACGCGAACGGCGCGAGCAGCGCATTGAGGTCGGCGCGCGCGACCATCATCCCGCCGAGCCCCATGAACTCCTTGCGCGGCGGCCGCACGCGCGCGAACGCGCGGCCGAGCACGCGCGCGTCGAACGGCGCGGGCACGAGCGCCCGCCCGCCGTAGGCCGCGCCGGGGCCGTTCACGTAATCGGGATGCGCGGCGGCGGCGACGAACTTCACTTCGCTGATGCGCGCGAGCTCGTCGATCGCGTCGGGGCCGCTTTGCAGGAAGGCTTCGCGCGCGTCGTCGCCGCCGCGCGCGCCGACCACCGACTGCAGGAAGCGGCGCGCATCGTCGACGCTGTCGGGCACGCCCGCGTCGACGCTCAGGCGCGTGCCCGGTACCCACGTCGTGCCGCCCGACGTGGACGTGATGCCGCCCACCGCGGCGGTTTTCTCGCAGACGAGGACCGCGAGCCCCTCGTGATGCGCGACGAGCGCGGCGGTCATGCCCGCCGCGCCCGCGCCGAATACCAGCAGGTCTACTTCCTCGTCCCAACCTTGTTGCACCGCACCCATGTCCACGTCTCCTTCCTGTCGTTCCGCCGCGCGTCCGGATCCGGCGCGCCGCGAAGATGCCTCGATGATTTTGGAATGTTATTCCAATAAACAATAAAGTGGAATAGTGTTCCATAAATTACGCGGGACGTGACGACATGCGACGCCGTTCAGAAGCGGTGCACGATGCCGACGCCGGCCGCGAACGGGCTGCGCACGGCGCTCGGCACCGCCCGAACGCACTCAGGCGGCGGTATCGATCAGAAACGCGACCATCCGGTCGCAGACCCGCGCGAACATCTGCGTGCCCGTGACGGTTCGGCAGCCGCGGGCGCGCGCCGCTTCGATGAACGGCGTGAGCGGCGGCTTCGTGACGACGTCGCCGACGAACGTGGTGGCCGGCACGCGCGACACGTCGACGGGCAGCGGATCGTCCGCCCGCATGCCCATCGGCGACGCATTGACGATCACGTCGAACGACTCGGGCGCGACATCCGCGGCGGCGACGCGCACCGTGCCGCGCTGCAGCGTCGCGAGCCGCTCGACCAGCGACGCGGTGCGGGCCGCATCGTTGTCGCGCACGTCGAGCGACGCGACGCCCGCCATCACCAGCGCATGGCCGATCGCGGAGCCTGCGCCGCCCGCGCCGACCAGCAGCGCGCGCTTGCCGCGCAGGTCGCAGCCTTCGTCGCCGAGCGCGGCGACGAAGCCGGTGCCGTCGAACATGCCGCCGTGCCAGCCGCCGTCGGCGGTGCGGCGCAGCGTATTGGCCGCGCCGAGGAACGCGGCTTCGTCGGACAGGCTCGTGCAGAACGCGGCGGCGCTGAACTTGTGCGGCACCGTGACGATTACGCCGTCGACGTTGCGCATCGGCGTGATGCCCGCGAAGAATGCCGCGAGATCGTCCGGCGCGACGTGAGCGGGGACGACCAGCGCATCGCGTCCGGCCTCGCGCAGCGCGGCCGTCACGCCCTTGGGCGAACGGACCTGTGCGATCGGATCGCCGACGATGAAGTGGACGCGGGTCGCACCGCTCAGGCCTTCGTCGAGCGAGATCGGGGTGGTCGGGGTCAAGGGGGCAGTCATGCTGTTTTCATCTCCTGGGTGGAACCGGCGTCGTTGTGTACGATGCCGAGCAATTTCGCCTGGGTGGCGGTGTCCTGTTCGAGCGCGATCGCGCTGCTTTCGTGCGCGACGCGACCGTTGACGAGTACGTACGCGCGATCGGCAATCGGCAGCACCATGTCGGCCTGGTGCTCGACGATCACGACGCTCGCGCGCTCGCGCAGCTTGACGACCGCGTCGAGCACTTCCTGCACGACGGCGGGGGCGAGCCCTTCGAACGGTTCGTCGAGCAGGATGGCCTGCGCCGGCGCCATCAGCGCACGGGCGATCGCCACCATCTGCCGCTCGCCGCCGGACAGGTGTTCGGCGCGTACGTCCTTGCGCGTCGCGAGGCGCGGGAACAGCGCGAACATCTCGTCGACGCTCGCGCCGCCCTTGCGCGCGGCGAGCCGCAGGTTCTCGGCAACGGTGAGGTTGGGGAACAGCCGGCGGCCTTCGGGCACCATCGCGAGGCCGAGGCGATTGATCTCGTGCGCGGGGCGCCCGGTGATGTCGTGGCCGTCGAACACGATGCGTCCGGCCGTGACGTCGGCGACGCCGGTCGCGGCGCGCAACGTCGTCGTCTTGCCGACGCCGTTGCGGCCGAGGATCGCGATCACTTCGCCTTCGTGCAGCGTGAGGTCGATGCCGTCGAGGATCGTGTTGCCGGTGTAACCGGCTTTCACGCCTTCGAGACGCAGCAGCGGGCGGCGCGCCGGTGCGGTGTGTTCGTGCTGCGCGCCGCGCCGCGCGGCGAGCCGCGCATCGACCGGGCGTTCCCCCTTTGCATGGCCGAGATACGCTTCGACCACCTCGGGATGGCGCGCGACTTCGGCGGGCGAGCCGTCCGCGATCAGCCGGCCGCGATGGAGCACGCTGACGCGATCGGAAATCGTCAGCACGCGATCGATGTCGTGCTCGATCAACAGCACCGCATGATGGTTCGCCAGCTCGCGGATGATCGCCGCGACGCGCACGCGATCGGCTTCGGCAAGCCCGGCGAGCGGTTCGTCGAGCAGCAGCAGGCGTGCGCGGGTCGCGAGCGACAGCGCGATTTCGAGCAGCCGCTGCTCGCCGTGCGACAGGCTTTCGCAGCCGTGCGCCGCGCGCTCGTCGAGCCCGACCGCCGCGAGCAGCGACCAGGTCAGCGCGTTCTGTCCGTCGAGCGTGTGCGCGTCGCGCCACATGCCGAGGCGATCGTGCTGCGCGGCTTGCACGGCCACGCGCACGTTCTCGAACACGGTGAGGTTGCGGAACACGCTGAGGATCTGGAACGAGCGGCTCATGCCGAGCCGCACGCGGCGGAACATCGCGAGCCTGGTCACGTCCCGGCCGTCGAACGTGATCGTGCCGGCCGTCGGCGACAGCACGCCCGTCAGCATGTTGAAGAACGTGGTCTTGCCCGCGCCGTTCGGGCCGATGAAGCTGTGCAGCCGGCACGGATGGACGTCGAGGTCGATCTGTTCGGCGGTCACGAGCGAGCCGAAACGCTTCGACAGCCCGCGTACGCTCAGCACGGGCGTGTCGGAACCGGTGTCGATGCCGGCTGCGCGATACGGCGCGATCGTGTCGGGGCGCGCGGGAATCGTGTCGCGCACGAGCGTCCAGCGCGGGCGTCGCAGCAACCGCTGCACGATGCCGTGGATGCCTTCGGGCGAGAAGAACGCGAACACGATGATGATCGGCGCGAAGATCAGCCACCAGTGCTCGGTCAGGCTGCTGAGCTTGTCCTCGAGCAGGATGAACGCGATCGCGCCCCACAGCGGCCCGAGAAACTGATGGACGCCGCCAAGCACGGTCATCAGCAGGCTGTCGCCCGCGTGCTCCCAGCTCAGGTTGTTCGCATACGCGCCCTGCAGCATCAGGCACAGCAGGCCGCCCGCGTAGCCGATCACGGCGGCCGAGATCACGAACGCGCGCAGCTTGAGCCGGTACGTGTCGTAGCCGAGGCTCGCCGCGCGCTGCTCGTTGTCGCGCAACGCCTGCAGCGCGCGCCCGAACGGCGCGTGCACGAGGCGCCACAGCAGATACGCGATGGCGATCACCGTCACGCACGCGAACACGTGGAAGCCGACGGTCGTCGGGAAGGTCGGGCGCGGCACGTTCTGAAGGCCGTTTTCGCCGCCGGTCACATCGGTCCACTTGAACGCGATCTCGAACGCGATCTGCGAACAGGCGAGGGTGAGCAGCGAGAAGTACAGCCCGCGCCGGCGCAGCACGATCGCGCCGATCAGCGCGGCCAGCGCGGTCGTCACGATCACGCTGGCGGCCAGCGCGAGCAACTCGTTGCCGAGCACGCGCAGCAGCGACACGGCGACGAGATACGTGGCCGTGCCGAAGAACACCGATGCGCCGAACGGCACGAGGCCCGTGTACGCGACCAGCAGGTTCACGCCCATCCCGTAGAGCGTGTAGATCGCGATCTGGGTCGCGCGCTCGAGCGGCGTGCCGGTCGCGGTGAGCGCAAGCGACACGAGGACGAGCGTGGTGGTCAGCACGGCCACCGGGTGGCGGGTCAGATAGTCGAGTTTCATTCGAAGCGCTCCCAGCGTTCACCAAACAGCCCGCGAGGGCGCACGAGAAGGACGAGTGCCATCAGCACGTACATCGCGACCGACGAGCCCTCCGGAAAGAACTGGACGGCCAGCGCGGTCACGACGCCGACCAGCAGGCCCGCGACCACGGCGCCGGCGAACGAGCCGAGCCCGCCGATCGTCACGATCACGAACGCGGGCATCACGGCGGCCGTCGCCATCCCCGGCGTGACCGTGACGAGCGGCGCGGCGAGCACGCCGGCCGCGCCCGCGAGCAGCGCGCCGAGCGCGAACGCGCCGGTCAGCACGCGCGGCAGGTTGATGCCGAGCAGCCCGACCATTTCCGGGTCGCGGCTGCCGGCGCGCAGGATCCGCCCGTACGGCGTGTAGTTCATGAACCACCACAGCACGACGAGGATCGCGATCGTCGCGGCGAGCACGAACAGCCGGTACTTCGTGATCAGCAGCGGCCCGTATGCGAGAAAGCCGTTGAGCATCGCGGGCGGGCTGAACGGCAGCCCGCCCGCGCCCCACACGACGCGCACCAGCGCGGTGAGCAGCAGCGACAGCGCGAACGTGACGATCAGGCCGAGCAGCGGCTCCTTGCCGTACAGGCGCCGGATGAACACCACTTCGATCAGCACGCCCACCGCGGCGACGAGCACCGGCGCGAGCACGACGGCAGCCCAGCCGAACTGCGTCGACAGCGCGATCGCGAAATACGCGCCGAGCGCGAAGAGCGCGCCATGCGCGAAATTCACGATGCCGAGCAACCCGCAGATGATCGACAGTCCGATCGCGAGCAATACATAGAGGAACCCCAGCACCAGTCCGTTGGCGATCTGGGACAACAACATTTCAGCCATGCCCTTACTCCAGAGTGCGGCCCGCCGCAGCCGCGCCGCGGCCCGTCGTGCGACGGGCGAGCGGCGGGCCGCGACGCGCGCGGGATACGCTTGAGGCTGTGTCGGTCCGTGCGCCGCCGCCGCGGCGGCGGCGCGCGGGCTCAGCGCGCGGCCATCCTGCAGCCGATCTCGTCGCGCGTGCCGAACAGACGGTCGAGGTCGGCGGGGTTCTGCGGGACGACGGAGATCGGGTCGAGCCAGTCCCATTTGTCGGCGATCCGGTCCTTCACCTTGAACACGCTCCAGCGCCGCAACAGCTGGTGGTCCCACGGCCGGAAATACGCGGGGCCGCTGCCGTCGGTCATCTGGATGGTCTCCAGGCTCTGCACGATGTCCGCGCCCGACGTGCTCTTCGCATGGTTGATCGCCTGCAACAGCGCACGTGCGGTGAACCACCCGATCCAGGCCTTGTCGGCCGGCGGCTTGCCGTACTTCGCCGTGTACTTCTTGACGAACGCGACTTCGTCGGGCGAATGGCCCGGCGAGCTGAAATGCCACGGCTTGCCGTAATAGCCGTTCGCGGCGTCGGCGCTGATCGACCACAGATCCGAGTCGCCGATGATCGGGCACGCCACCGGGATCCGGCCTTTCATGCCCATTTCCGCGTATTGCTTGAGGAACGTCGACAGGTCGCCGCCCGGCAGCCCGAGCAGCACGACGTCGGGTTTCGACTGGCGGATCTTCAGGATGAACGAGCTGAAGTCGGTGGTGTTGAGCGGCGTGACGTCGGCGCCGGTGATCGAGCCGCCCGACTGCTTCAGCAAGTCCGACATCGCCCGCTGAATGTCCTGCCCGTACGCATAGTTCGCGACGAGGAAATGCCATTTCTTGCCGATCGCGAGCAGCGACGGCGCGAGCGCGCGGCACGCGACGGGCGTCGGGCTCAGCACGCGGAACGTGTACGGGTTGCAGCTGCTGCCGGTCAGCTCGCGCGCGGCGGCGTTCGGCGCGATGTAGGGCGTCCTGGTGCGCCACGCGACCGACGACATCGCCAGCGACGTGCCGCTGTTCGTGCCGCCGATCACCGCGATCGCCTTGTCCTGCTCGACGAGCTTCTGCATGTTCTGCTGCGCCGACTGCGGATTCGGCTCGTCGTACCAGACGAGCTCGACACGCCGGCCGCGCGCGTGGTTACCGGCATCGTCGAGCGCGAGCTTGACGCCGTTCGCGATCACTTCGCCCTGTTCGGTCCACACGCCCTGCTTGGCCATCAGCAGGCCGAGCTTCAGCGGCTGCTCGCCCTGCGCGCGCACGATCGCCGGCGCGGCGAGCGCCGCCGCGCCGCCCGCGAGCGCCTTGCCCGCGGTGACGAGCCACGCGCGGCGCGCCAACGCCGGGGTGTCGGATTCTGCCGGGTGGCTGGAAAGGGTGTCGTTCTGCTCGTGCTGGTCAGTCATGTGTCTGGCCTCCTGTTTCCGGGTCAAGGGTCGATTCCGCGCGGCCGATGGGCGCGCCGCGATACATGTCGAAATTTTTCGTGAATTCTAGTTAGAAGTGGAATAGCATTCAACAAGTAAAGGTGGTTTCAATAAATCGGGGTATTCACCCGGTCGGTCCTGAAGGCGAACGACTCGGCCCGGCGCGGTTGCCCCAACAACGGAGATGAAGCGATGGCAAGAAGACGGCTGGCAGTGATCGGTGCAGGCGCAATCGGGCGGATGCACGTGGAGCGCGCACGCACGCATGCGCAGGTGGAAGTGGTGGCGATCGCCGATCCGTCGCCGGCGGCCGAGCAGTTCGCGCGTGCCGACGGGCTGCGCTGGTTCGCCGATTACGCGACGATGCTCGACGCGGTGCGCCCCGACGGCGCGATCGTCGCGACGCCGAATGCGACACATGTCGAGGTCGGCCTCGCATGCATCGCGCGCGGCGTGCCGGCGCTGATCGAGAAGCCGGTATCCGATAGCGTCGCAGCCGCGGCCGAGCTGAGTCGCGCCGCGCGCGAAGCCGGCGTGCCGCTGCTGGTCGGCCACCATCGCCGCCACAATCCGATCCTGCGGCGCGCGCGCGAGATCGTGCAGGCGGGGCGGCTCGGCCAACCCGTCGCGGCCAATGCGCTCGCGACGTTCTACAAGCCCGACGCGTATTTCGACGTCGAATGGCGCCGTCGTGCGGGCGGCGGCCCCGTGTTGATCAACCTGATCCACGACATCGACATCATGCGGTTCCTGCTCGGCGAGATCGTCGAGGTGCAGGCGCAGGCGTCCAATCGCGTGCGCGGCTTCGACGTCGAGGATACGGCCGCCGTGCTGCTGCGTTTCGACAGCGGCGCGCTCGGCACGCTGGCCGTGTCCGACTGCGCGGCCTCGCCGTGGAACTGGGATCTCGCGGCGGGCGAGGCCGCGCACTATCCGCGCCAGCACGTGAACACGCATTTCCTGATCGGCACGGATGCGTCGCTCACGCTGCCGCAACTCGATCTGTGGGAATACCGCGGCGCGAAGGGCTGGCACGATCCATTGACGGTCGAGCGCTGCACGCCGCATGGCGCCGATCCGTACCACGAACAGTTGCGCCATTTCGCGGCGGTGATCGCGGGCGACGAGGCGCCGCTGTGTTCGGCCGACGACGCCGCGCGCACGCTCGCGGCGACGCTCGCCGTACATCGCGCGGCCGCGACGCGCACGAGCGTGACGCCCGACGACGTCGCGGCGTAGCCGCGCGGGCTTGCGCCCGGCCAGGGCCGGCGCAAGCCCGTTACCAGCGTGAGCAGGCCCTAACGCTCGCGCCGGTAGAACGCCACCGTCTGCCGCAGCCCGTCGTCGAGCGTGGTTCGCGGCAGGCCGGGCAGCAGGCGCGCGAGAGCGGGATCGTCGGGGAAGGCCGTGGCGATCGGCAGCGGCGGCCCGCCGGCATCGAGATGTGCGCCCGGCACGATGGCCGCGATCCGCTCGATCAGCGTGTCCACCGCGGTGATCTCGCCCGCCAGCGTGAATGCGTGCGCGCCGTCGATGTCGGCGAGCAGCGCGGCCTCGTAGGCGGCCGCGACGTCGTCGGCGAACACGAGGCCCGTCGTGCCGGTAAACGGAATCGTGTAGCGCTCGCCGCGCGCGGCCGCCCGGCACGCGAGGCTCGGCCCCGCGCTCGAGCCGGTCTCGCGCCCGGCGCCGTAGACCACCAGCGGGCGGAAGCCCACGCTCGCGATCCCGTGGTCGTGCCAGTACGCGCGCGCCGATCCTTCGCACGCCAGCTTGAACGCACCGTAGTGGGTTTGCGGTAGCGGCACGGCGCCGTCGTCGGGGCCGAATACGCCGGCGCTGCTCGCGTACAGCACGCGTCGCAGCCCGGCCGAGCGGGCGGCCTCGAACACGTTCAGCGTGCCGATCAGGTTGACCCGCGCGCCGCGCACGGGGTCGGCCGCGCAGTCCGTCGTGAGGATGCCCGCGAGATGGATCGCCGCGTCGCAGCCGTCGAATGCGCGCGCCGTGGCGGCCGCGTCGGCGATGTCGCCGGTGCGCCACTGCACGGCCGCGGCCCGTTCGGGCGCGAGCGCCGCGACGAGGCGCGGGTTCGTGCGCAGGTCGAAACTCACGCATTCCATGCCGCGCGCCAGCAGCCTCCTGATGATCCATGCGCCGAGAAAACCGCTGCCGCCCGTTACCAGTACTCGCATTGCGTTGCCTCCATGTCGTCACAAAGTCTTTGCTAAACCCGATTGAGTGGAATAGTATTCCACTTCGAAAGAACATTCCACAGGCGTCGCGATCTTGTTGCATCCGGCGTCGGAGACACTGAACGGGCAAGACTCAACATGAAGCGTGAACCGATACTCGATTGCGATGTGCTGGTACTGGGCTCCGGCGCGGGCGGCCTCGCGGCGGCGGTCACGGCGGCGGCGCAGGGGCTGCGCGTGATCGTCGCCGAGAAGGAGGGCGTGTTTGGCGGCACGACCGCGTGGTCGGGCGGATGGATGTGGATACCGCGCAACCCGCTCGCGACGCGGGCCGGCATTCGCGAAGACATCGACGCGCCGCGCACGTACCTGAAGAACGAGCTGGGCGCGCAGTTCGATGCGGCGAAGGCCGATGCGCTGCTCGAACGCGGGCCGGAAATGATCGAATTCTTCGAGCGCAACACGGCGGTGCGCTTCGTCGACGGCAACCGCATTCCCGATTTCCACACCACGCCGGGCGCCGGCACGGGCGGGCGCTCGGTATGCGCGATGCCGTTCGACGGCCGCGAACTGGGTCCGCTGATCGACCGGTTGCGCGAGCCGCTGTCGGTCACGACGCTCAACGGAATGGCGCTCGCGTCCGGCCAGGATCTCGCGCATTTCTATCGCGCGACGCGCTCGCTGAAGTCGGCGCTGCACGTCGGCCGCCGGCTGGCGGCGTTCGCGTGGCACAAGCTGCGTTACGGGCGCTCGATGCATCTCGTCAACGGCAATGCGCTCGTCGCGCGGCTGCTGAAATCGGCTGCCGATCGCGGGGTCGACCTGCGCACGAACGCGAACGCGATCGGCCTGCTGCGTGATGGCGCGCGCGTGACCGGCGCACGCGTGGCGATCGACGGCATCGTGCACGCGGTGCATGCGGCGCGCGGCGTCGTGCTGGCTTGCGGCGGTTTCCCGCACGATCAGGCCCGGCGCGCGCAGACCTTCGCCTATACGCCGTCGGGCCGCGAACACTGGTCGGCGGCGCCGCGCTGCAATACCGGCGACGGGATCCGGCTCGGCGAATCGATCGGCGCGCATTTCGACTGCTCGCTCGATGCGCCGGCCGCGTGGGCGCCCGTGTCGCTGGTGCCGCAACCGGGCGGCAGCGCCGTCGCGTTTCCGCATCTGATCGAACGCGCGAAGCCGGGCGTGATCGCGGTGACGCGCGCGGGCAAGCGCTTCGTGAACGAGGCATCGTCGTATCACGACTTCATTTCCGCGCTGCTCGACACGACGCCGGCCGGCGAAGAAGTATGCGCGTGGCTCGTCTGCGACCATCGCTTTCAGCGGCGCTACGGGCTCGGCTTCTCGAAGCCGTTTCCGTTTCCGACCGGCCCGTACCGGCGCTCCGGCTATCTGCAGAGCGGCGCGACGCTCGATGCGCTCGCGCGCGCATGCGGAATCGACGCGGCCGCGCTGGCCGACACGGTATCGGCCTACAACCAGTATGCGAAGCAGGGCTGCGATCCGGCGTTTCACAAGGGCTCGACGCCGTACAACCGCGTGCAGGGCGACGCCGAGCGGCAGCCGAACCCGTGTCTCGCGCCGATCGAAGCGGGGCCGTTCTATGCGGTGAAGCTGTTGCCGGGCAGCCTCGGCACGTTCGCGGGCCTCGCCACCGATCGCGACGCGCGCGTGCTCGACACTACCGGCCGTGCGGTCGCCGGCCTCTACGCGGTCGGCAACGATGCGGCCAGCATGATGGGCGGCTGCTATCCCAGCGGCGGCATCACACTCGGCCCGGCGATGACGTTCGGTTATCTCGCCGGCCTTTCTCTCGCCGACGCCGCGCCCGAACCCGCGCGTGCCGGCATCGATTCATCCTCGAGGACAATGCAATGACACTGTATGACGTAGTGACGCTCACGGTGAAGATCGGCGCGAACGCGCAGGTCTTCGAAGGGATTCAGGCCAGCTGCGATCCGCAAGGCGGCAGGCTGCTCGGCGCGTGGTATTCGGACATCGGCACGCTCGGCCAGGTGCTGGTGCTGCGCGGCTACGAATCGGAGGCCGCGCTCGTCGCCGAGCGCAAGCGGATGCTGCTCGAGGGCAATCCGTTCGGCTGCGGCGAATCCATCATCGACGTGAAGACGGCCAGCTATGCGCTGTTCCCGTTCCTGCCGCCGATCGAGCCGGCCGTGCACGGCGGCATCTACGAGATGCGCGTGTACGGCACGAAGCTCGGCAGCCTGCAGCACACGATCGACGTGTGGGAACAGGCGGTGCCGGAGCGCACGCGGCGCTCGCCGCTGGTGGGCGCGATGTATGCGCTCGACGGCGACACGCCGCGGTTCCTGAACATCTGGCCGTATGCGAGCGTGGACGAGCGTTCGCGCATTCGCGCCGAGGCGGTCAAGGACGGCGTCTGGCCGCCGAAGGGCGGCCCGGCCCATCTCACGACCATGGAATCGACGATCTGCGTGCCCGCGCCGTTCTCGCCGTTGCGCTGAACGTGCCGCGCGTGGCGCCCCTGACGCTCAAGGAGATGCAATGACCCAGCCTCAAACCCGCGCGCTGTCGCTGTCGGCGCTGACCGTGCTCGAACTGAGTCCGCCGCAGATGGTGCAATGCGCCGTCGACGCGGGCTACGACTACGTCGGCCTGCGATTGCTGCCGGCCACCGACACCGAGGTGCGCCACGAGATCGTCGGCGATACGCGGCTCAAGCGCGAAACGCTCGCGGTCCTGCGCGATACCGGCATGCGCGTGCTCGACGTCGAGATCGTGCGGCTGAAGCCCGATACCGACGTGACGCACTATCTGCCGATGCTCGAAACGGCGGCGGAGCTCGGCGCGCGCTACGTCCTCGTGGCCGGCAACGATCCCGACGACGCGCGCACCGTCGACCGGCTCGGCCGGCTCTGCGATCTCGCCGCGCCGCTCGGCCTGTCGCCGTCGCTGGAGCCGATGCCGTGGACCGACGTGAAGGAGATCGGCGCCGGTGCGCGCATCGTCGACGCATGCGGCCGGCGCAACACCGGGCTGATCGTCGACCCGATCCACTTCGATCGTGCGGGCTCGTCGCTCGACGCGTTGCGGGCGTTGCCGCACGCGTACTTCGGCTACGTGCAGTTCTGCGATGCGCCGGCCGAACGCCCGACCGACGTCGACACGCTGCTGTTCCAGGCACGCTGCGCGCGGATGGTGCCGGGCGAGGGCGGCATCGACCTCGCGGGCATCCTGCGCGCGCTGCCCGCTCACCTGCCGGTGAGCGTCGAGGTGCCGAACGAAGCGTGGGCGAAGACGACGTCCGCCGTCGAGCGGGCGCGCCGCCTGCGCGACGCCACCGTTGCCGTGATCGACGCGGCGGCCGTGCCGGCCTGATCGCGCGGCGGCCGCTTTCGCAACACCACGGGCCCGATCGGCGCCAGGCAGCGCGCCGGCGCGCGGATCGGGCATCCGACACGACGACAAGAACGACATTCCGGAGACATCAGCATGACTTCCTCGCAGACGGCCCGCAAGCCCAAGCAAACCATTCAGGATCGCGAATCGAAAGAGGCGCGCTCGCTCGACGTTCAACAATTTCTCGATACGCGGCCGGTGGGCGCGTTCCAGTGGCTCGTGTTGCTTTTGTGCATGCTGATCGTGATGCTCGACGGGCTCGACACGGTGATGATCGGCTTCATCGCGCCGTCGATTTCCAGCGCGTGGGCGATTCCGCGTGACGCGCTGGGCCCGGTGATGAGCGGCGGCCTGCTCGGCCTCGCGTTCGGCGCGCTCACGGCCGGCCCGATGTCCGACCGCTTCGGCCGCAAGACGGTGATGGTCAGTGCGGTGATGTTCTTCGGCCTGTGGAGCATTGCGTCGGCGTTTGCGACCGGTGTGGTGTCGCTGACGGTGCTGCGCTTCCTGACCGGCATCGGGCTGGGCGCGTCGATGCCGAACGCGGCCACGCTGATGGCCGAATATGCGCCGCCGCGGCGGCGCGCGCTGATGGTGACGGCCGTGTTCTGCGGCTTCACCTTCGGTGCGGCAGGCGGCGGCTTCGTGAGCGCGTGGCTGATCGAAACGTGGGGCTGGCATTCGGTCCTGCTGCTCGGCGGCGTGCTGCCGATCGCATACGTGCCCATCCTCGTCAAATGGCTGCCGGAATCCGCGCGCTATCTCGCGCTGTCGGAGCCGCGCCGCGCACGGCTCATCGGCGTGCTGAATCGCGTGCAGCCCGGCGTTGCCGACGCGCGCACGCGTTTCGTGTCGGCCGAACCGGTGCGCGACGCGCGCAGCCCCGTCCGTGCGATTCTGTCGCGCGAACACGCGTTCGGCACGGTGATGCTGTGGATCTGCTATTTCGCGGGCTTGCTGACCGTGTATCTGCTCGGCAACTGGCTGCCGACGCTGATCCGCGGGCTCGGGTTTTCGCTCGCCGAGGCCGCGATCGTCGGCGCGCTGTTCCAGGCCGGCGGGACGGTCGGCTCGCTGCTGATCGGCTGGCAGATGGACCGCTTCAACCCGCACGCCGCGCTCGGCGCGACCGTGCTCGCCGGCGGCGCGCTCGCGTGGTACATGGGCGTGTCGGCCCATCCATTCACCGTGATCTGCGTGCTGGCGTTCGGCATCGGCTACTGCATGAACGGTTCGAACACGGGCTTCTGCGCGCTGGCCGCCGGCTCCTATCCGACCGAGATGCGGGCGACCGGCACCAGCTGGATGCTCGGCGTCGGCCGCTTCGGCGGCATCGCGGGCGCGATGCTGGGCGCGGCCATGCTTCATGCGAACTGGAGCTTCGGCCAGGTGTTCGCGGCGCTTGCGGTGCCGGCGGCCGTGGGCGGCGCGGCGGTGCTGCTCAAGGGCGCGCGCCATCGCGGCACGTTCGTGACCGTGAGCGGGGCGGTCGGTCATTGAACGGAGCGCGCGGCCACGGCCACGGGCGCGGTGGCCGCGGCGCGCCACGCCGGGCCGCGTAAATTCGCTTGAATTCCAGTGTGGAATTGTGTTCTTATCTGACATTCACGATACGGACGAGAAGGCGCCATGGCAGGAAATCTCGAGCGTGCGCTCGCAGTGCTGGAATTGCTCGCAAAGAACGGCGGCCGCATGCCGCTGGCCACCATTGCCGATACGCTGAACATTCCCCGCAGCGGCACGCATCGTCTGCTGTCGATGCTGATCGACGAAGGGTTCGTGCGTCAGGACGAGGAACACGGCGAATACATGCTGGCGCTGAAGCTGGTGTCGCTCGCGCTGATCTACCTGTCGACGAGCGGCGTGTTCGACATTTCGCAGCCGGTGCTCGACCGCCTGGCCGAATCGTCCGGCGAACTGGCGCGGCTCGGTGTGGTCGAGGACGATCACATCACGTTCGTCGGCAAGGCGCAGGGCGCGAAATCCGGCCTGCGTTACGACCCGGACATGGGCAGCCAGCCGCCGCTGCATTGCACCGCGAGCGGCCAGGCCTGGCTCGCGACGCTGCCCGACGAGCGCGCGATCGAGCTGGTGTCGAAGCAGGGCGGGCTCAGCGCGAAGACGCAGAACGCGCCGCGTGCGCCGAAGACGATCCAGCAGTTCCTGAAGGATCTGAACGGCGCGCGCGCGCGCGGCTACGGCGTGGCGATCGAGACGTACGAGATCGGCATGACGTCGATCGCCGCGGCGGTGCGCAACCCGGTTACGGGCGAAGTGGTCGGTATCGTGAGTCTGGCCGGCCCGACGAGTCGTCTGCCGGAGTCGCGTCTCAAGGAGCTCGCGCCGTTGCTGCTCGAAGCGGCGTCGGACATGAGCGCGGCCACGCTCGGCTCTCCTTGGTTCAAACGCGCGGGTGCGGGAAGCGTGCCGGCGAAGCCGGAACCGGAGCCGGCGACTGCGCCGAAAACGCCGGCGCGCAAGCGAGCGGCGAAGTCGTAACGAGGTGCACGGCGGTTACTTCATCGAATCACCGGCCTTCCACGGCGAAGCGGGTGATACGCGCGGTCCGCTCGCGCAATCGATCGCGGCCCGGCAATACCGCCCAGCGAACAGCGTGACGATGTTGACGCGAACCGTGCGCGTCGGCGGATCGCTCGTCGAGACGCCGACATCACCCGCTCGCTAGCCCGAACTCCAACACAACCGAAAGAACCGCTGAATTCCTTATGCCGATTCATCGTTAGGACGGCAACTCCCCGCGCGTTACGCTGACGGTTTTGCGCGCCTGCGGCCGCTTGAAGGCGCGCGCTGATCGTCACTTACCCGCGGAACAGGACCATGGAATATCGGCAACTCGGACGAAACGGCATCAAGCTCTCCACCCTCACGCTCGGCACGATGATGTTCGGCGGCCCGACGTCGGAAGCCGACGCGCGTCGCATCATCGACAAGGCATTCGAGCAGGGCGTGAACTCGATCGATACCGCGGACGTCTATGCGGGCGGCGAGTCGGAGCGGATCGTCGGGCGCGCGATCGCGTCCCGTCGCGACAGCTGGGTGCTCGCGACCAAGTTCGCGAACCCGCAGGGCGCGGGGCCGAACGACCGTGGCGCGTCGCGCAAGCATATCGTGCAGGCGGTCGACGCCAGCCTTGCCCGCCTGAACACCGACTATATCGACGTGCTGTATCTGCATCGCGAGGATCACGACACGCCGGTCGAGGAGACCGTGCGCGCGCTGGGCGACCTGATCCGCGCCGGCAAGCTGCGCTACTACGGGCTGTCGAACCATCGCGCATGGCGGATCGCGGAGTTCAGTCACATCGCACAGGCGCTCGGCATCGACGGCCCCGCCGCGAGCCAGCCGCTCTACAACATCGCGAACCGGCAAGCCGAAGCCGAGCAACTGACCGCCGCGCATCGCTACGGGCTGGGCGTGATTTCCTACAGCCCGCTCGCGCGCGGCGTGCTGACCGGCAAATACGAACCGGGCGCGGCGCCGTCGGACGATACGCGCGCCGGCCGCAACGACCGGCGTCTGCTCGAAACGGAATGGCGGCCGGAGACGATCCAGCTCGCGCGCCGCGTGCAGGAACATGCGCGCGCGCGCGGCGTGCCGGCCAGCCACTTCGCGCTCGCATGGGTACTGAACAGCCGCTACATCACGTCGACGATCGCCGGGCCGCGCACCGAAGCGCAATGGGACGACTATCTGCCGGCGCTCGATTATCGTCTCGACGCCGACGACGAAGCCTTCGTCGACGCGCTCGTGCCGACCGGCCATCCGTCGACGCCGGGCTTCAACGATCCGGGCCATCCGTTCTTCGGTCGCGTGCCGCGCACCGGTGGCGCGCAGCGCTGACGGCGCGGCTATCCTGGCGAACGCATGACGAACGCTGAAATCGGCGTCTCGCGCGCCGGGCGCCGTCCCTATACTTTTTCGCATTGCCCGCGCGGTTGTGCCGACCGTATCGGTCGCGCCGATCGGGCAGCGATCTCCCCGCATCGCGCTGCATGCCCGTCATCGCTTCCCGGTCTTCCCGGTGACGAGCGGCGCCATCGACCCGCGAACCGACTTCCGCAAAGGACACCCGAATGAATGCCCCTCACGTCTTCGACGCGCGCGATCGTCTGAGCGATGCGCTTGCCGCGTTGCCCGAGCTTGCCGCCGCGATCGGTGTCGATGCCGCGCAGCGCGAGGCGCGGCGCGAACTGCCGTTCGAAGGCTTCCAGCTGTTTCGTCGCTCCGCGCTCGGCGTGCTGCGCATCCCGGTCGAACACGGCGGCCTCGGCGGCACGCTCGTCGACCTGTTCGACGTGATCGCCACGCTCGCCGCCGCGGATTCGAACCTCGCGCATGCGCTGCGCATCCATTACGACCAGACCGAAACGCTGCGCCTGTCGCCGCGCTCGCCGTTCCACGACGTGCAGCTCGAGCGCGCGCGGGCCGGCGCGATCTTCGGCGGCGCATCGACCGAGCGTGGCACGTCGCGTCCGGGCGAGAATACGACGGTGCTGCGCAAGGACGGCGAGCACTACCGCGTGAGCGGCCGCAAGTACTACTCGACCGGCACGGCGTTCGCGGATTACGCGCGCATCAACGTGGTGGACGAGACGGGCGCGTCCGTTGCCGCAATCATCCCGGTCGGCCGCGAGGGGCTGGAAATTGCCGACGACTGGGACGGAATGGGCCAGCGGATGACGGCGAGCGGCAGCCTGCTGCTCGACGACGTACAGGTATTCGCCTACGAAATTGCCCACCGCGACGGCACGACGCTCGTCGGCCGTCATACCGGTGCGCTGCGTCAGCTCCACCTTGTCGCGGTGGGCGCGGGGATCGTCCGCAACGTCGTCGCCGATGCGCGGCACTACGTGCTGCAGCATGCGCGTCCGGCGCTGCACAGCCCGGCGCCGTCCGCGCGCGAGGATCTGCTGATTCAGCAGGTGGTCGGCGATCTGTCCGCGCACAGCCACGCGATCGACGCGCTGGTGCGCGAGAACGCGCGTGTGCTCGACCGCTCGGCGGACGCGATTCTCGCCGGCGCGCCGGACGCCGAGGCGCTCGTCCTCGACGGGGCACTGGCTACCGCGCGGACCCAGCTCGTCGTCAGCAAGCTCGCGCTGCACGCGGCGGAGCGGCTGTTCGAGGTCGGCGGCGCATCGGCAACCGGGCGCGTGCACAACCTCGATCGCCACTGGCGCAACCTGCGCACGATCTTCAGCCACAACCCGCTGCTGCACAAGGCGCGGGTCGTCGGCGATTACGAACTGAACGGCGTGACGACCCACCTGACGGAAGGGCGGGTGTTCTGATGGCGACGCGGCGATGCCAAACGGCATCGGCGCGGGGCAGTGCGTATACCAGCGTTGCGTGAAGCCGAGCAATGACGCTGAAGGCGTCGACGTGGCAGCCGTGCCGGCCGAAGCCGCGCGGACGCCCGGCGCGACCACGGGCTCCATGTCATCCGCGGTGACGGATCGTCAGTGCCGCAGTCCGGCTTCGCGCAGCAGCGGCAGCACGCGTTCGCCGAAGAAGTCGAGATCGGGCTTGAAGTCGTAGAAGCTCAGCTGCACGCCGTCGATGCCGGCACGATGCAGCCGCACGATGTAGTCCGCGACCTCCTCGGGCGACCCGGTGATCGAGATGTTGCCGCCGATCGCGCGGGCGGCGGCCTGCGCGCGCTCTTCGAAGCCGCCGCGCCACGCGTGCGCGTCGCTGTCGAAACGGTGGAAGCTGCCTTCGTCCGCATGCGCGACGATCGCGTCGCGATACGCGCGGGCTTCGGCCGGCGTTTCGCGGCAGATCGCGAGCGGATTGATCAGCGTGCGAATCGTCCGCCCGTGGGCCGCGGCCGCGGCCTTCACGCGCGCAACGTGTGCGGGCAGCGCGGCCAGCGCGCGCTCGATGTCCGGCCCGGCCGGGCTCGTGATGAACACGACGTCCGAATAGCGCGCGGCGAACGCGATGCCGGCGTCGGAGCCGGTCGCGTTGATCAGCAGCGGCCGGCCGTAGCGCGGCTTCGGCGTGACGAACGCGCTGTTCAGCCGCCAGCTCGACAATGCCGGCTCGAAGCTGAAGTTCTCCGGCTGGGCCCACAGCTGCTGGACCGCGTCGATGAATTCGGCGGCGAGATCGTAGCGCCGGTCGTGCTCGATGCGGTGCCATCCGAACATTTCATGCTCGATCGCACGGTGGCCGGTCACGACGTTGATCCCCCAGCGTCCGCGCGAAATATGGTCGAGGGTCGCGGTGAACTTCGCGAAGTGCAGCGGATGCCACGGCCCGTACAGCACGTGGCTCGTCGCGGCGAGAATGATGCGTTCGGTGCGCGCGGTCAGCGCGGCGAGCGTCATGAACGAGTCGAGCGCCTGCCCGTCGAACACGCCGCCGTATCCGCCCTTCGGGAGCCACTGCGACAGCGCGAACACGAGATCGAAGCCGAGCGCCTCGGCCTTTTCGACGAGCGCGGCGTTGTAGTCGAACGACCAGTCGGTGCTGCGCGGCAGCGTCGACGCGCTCCAGCCGCCGGCCTGGATCGGCAGGAACAGCCCGAGCATCAGCGGCTGCGCGAACGCGCGCGCCACGGGGCTGTCCGGATAGTCGGCCGGCGAGCGGACGTCGACGAAGGAAGACGGTGCGGCCGGCGCAACGCTGCGCTCGGCCAGTGGGGTGTCGCTCACGATGGATGTCCTGTGCGGTGCGTCGCGCGGCATGCGCGATCGTTCGAACGGCGAAAACGGTGCTGCCGCGGCGATGCCGCGGGCAATGCGAGGTGCTGCGCTCGCGCGCCTGAAAAGTTAAGCATGCGAAGCATCGAATCGCCAACGAACGAATTCTGATTTTCAATTGAGCGGGCCAGGCGCGCGGCTCATGCGGCGAGCCAGACGTCCGCGAGCGAGCCGTTCAGCCCGGTCGCCGTCGTCGTGTGGTCGCGCACGCGGCGATTCGCGATCGTCACCTGCTTGAGCGCGACGAGGTTGAGGTCCGGCAGCTCGTCTTCGACGATGAGCTGGAAGCGCCTGAACAGGTCGGTCCGCTTTGCGGCATCCGGTTCGACGGCGGCCGCCTCCAGCAGCCGGTCCACTTCCGGGTTCGCATAGTGCGAGCCGTTCGAGAACGGCACGCCGCGCTTGAAATTCTTCGACCAGTACAAGCGCTGCACGCCCGCGGTCGGGTCGAAGAAGTTGCCCATCGAGTTGTTCGTGAAATCGAACGCGCGATCGGTGTAGACGCGGCGGATATACGTCGGAAAATCCTGCGCGCGGATCGTCACGTCGATCCCGACGCGCGCCAGCGCGGACTTCAGATAATCGGCGACACGCCTGAACCCGTCGCCGTACGGCAGGAAATCGTGCGTGAGCCCGAAGCGCTTGCCGTTGTCGCCGCGCGGGTAGCCGGCCGCGTCGAGCAGCGCTTCCGCGCGCCGCGGGTCGTACGGATACGGCGACGGGCGCGGCTCGTGGAACGGCGAGCCGGGCGCGATCGGCGTCGGCGAGTCGACCGCGTAGCCGTACCAGATCGTGTTGCGGATCACCTTGCGATCGAGCGCATGTGCGATCGCCTGGCGCACCGGCGGCTTGCCGAGGATCGGATGATCCAGATTGAACTCGATCCGCGTCTGCGTGATCGAGTATTCGTAGCCGCGCGTTTCCAGCTCGAGCTTCGGGTTCGCGCGCAAGCGCGCGAGTTCCGACAGCGGCACCGGGCTCTCGCCGCCGAGATCGACCGCACCCGACTCGAACGCAACCGCGCGTGCGGCGGAATCGGGGATGAACTTGACGATCAGCGTGTCGATATACGGCTTGCCCGCATCCCAGTAGTCCGGATTGCGTTCGTACACGACGTGCGAGCCGCGCACCCACTCCTTGAAACGGAACGGCCCGGTGCCGATCGGCGCCTGGTTGTTCGGGTGCGACGCGACGTTCTGCGCGGTCGCGTCCTTGTACAGATGCTTCGGCACGATCGGC
Source organism: Burkholderia sp. IMCC1007 (assembly GCF_027257875.1). Classification (GTDB taxonomy): domain Bacteria; phylum Pseudomonadota; class Gammaproteobacteria; order Burkholderiales; family Burkholderiaceae; genus Burkholderia. The sequence continues at coordinate 125,943 of NZ_JAPVQY010000006.1, read as the reverse complement.
GATTCCGCGGCGTCGAACGCGCGCAACAGATACGGCGACGGCTTCGACAGCACGACCACGACGGTCCAGTCGTCCGGCGTGCGCAACTCGGCCACGTTCGCGAACGTACCGCGGCCGCGCGGATGTGCGTCCTTCAGCAGACCGATCGAGAACGCGACGTCGGCCGACGTGAACGGCCGGCCGTCGTGCCACTTGACGCCGCGGCGCAGCGTGAAGCGGTATTGCAGCCCATCCGGGCTGACCTGCCATGCGGTCGCGAGCTGCGGCTTCGGCTGCAGGTCGAGGCCGTACGCGAGCAGCCCTTCGTTCGTCTTGGCGCTCGTCTTCAGCGTCGAGCCGGCCGTGTTCGCGATCGACAGCAGCGTCGGCGGCTCCGGTTCGACGAGCAGCGTGAGCACGCCGCCGCGACGGGGCGGCGTGCCGGCCGCCAGTGCGTGGGGGACGGTGAACGAAAACGGAGCGGCGGCGATTAGCGTGCCGGTCAGCGCGACGAAGCGGCGGCGATCATGACGTGCCATGGGCGATAGCGGTAGCAACGAGTGAAAGATGCCCACATGGTGCGTCGTTCGCGTCGGCCGCCGAACCAAGCATTTTTGCTATGGATAGCACGCACGGGCCGGGTGCCGCGCGGGCGCCGGAAGCGGTGCGTTGGCGTCGGCGTGCACGCGTCGCAGCGCCGGGGCGTCATAACGATAGCTGCAACGATTGGTTCGTCTGCCGGGATCCGGTTGCTAGGATTTTTCGTCCGCCTGCCGCGCTCGACGCGCACAGGCTTCATCGGATCCCGGCAACCGGAACGTTATCGAATGGCACGTCTGACCCGTCGCGAGTTTCTCATTGCATCCGGCGCCGCACTCGCTGGCTCGGCCCTGCCGGCCGCCGCTGCTACACCGGCCCCCGACGGCGCGCGGGTGCGCGGCGGTACGCTGAACGTGCTGATCAATCCGGAACCGCCGGTGCTGGTGTCGCTGTTCCAGACGACCGGGCCGACGCTCGCCGCAAGCTCGAAGGTCCACGACGGCCTGCTCGCGTACGACTTCGACCTGCAGCCGAAACCGCAGCTCGCGACCGCATGGCAGGTCAGCCCGGATGGGCTGCAATACCGCTTCACGCTGCGCCGTGGCGTCAAGTGGCACGACGGCCGGCCGTTCACGTCGGCCGACGTCGCGTTCTCGATCGGCCTGCTCAAGCAGGTGCATCCGCGCGGTCGCAGTACGTTCGCGAACGTGACCAAGGTGCTGGCCTCCGATCCGACCACCGTCGTCGTCGAGCTGTCGAAGCCGGCGCCGTTCCTGATCCGCGCGTTGTCGGCCGGCGAGTCGCCGATCGTCGCGAAGCATCTGTACGAGTCGGGCGACCCGCTGTCCAATCCGCACAATCACGCGCCGGTAGGCACCGGTCCGTTTCGCTTCCGGTCGTGGACGCGCGGTGCAAGCATCGTCTACGAACGCAACCCGGACTACTGGGACGCCGGCAAGCCGTACATCGACGCGCTCGTCTACCGGGTGATCCCGGATCCCGCCGCGCGCTCCGCGGCCTTCGAGACGGGCGCGCTCGACCTCGGCGGCGAGAACCCCGTTCCGCTGACCGACCTCGCGCGCCTGACGCAGCTGCCGCATCTGGCCGTCGAGACGCGCGGCTACCGCTTCCTCGCGCCGCAGGCCGAAATCGACTTCAATCTCGATCATCCGGTGCTGAAGGATCGGCGCGTGCGCCAGGCGATCGCGCATGCGATCAACGTGCAGGTCGTGCAGAAGACCGTCGCGTACGGCTACGCGGACGTATCCACGACGCCGATCACGCCCGCTTCGCCGTATCACGACGCGCAACTCGCGCCGATCCCGTTCGATCCCGCCGCGGCCGAGAAGCTGCTGGACGCGGCGGGCTATCCGCGCCGCTCGGGCGGCACGCGCTTCGCGCTGATTCACGACTACCTGCCGTACGGCGACCTGTATCGCCGGCAGGCCGACTACGTGAAATCCGCGCTGGCGCGCATCGGGATCGACGTGACGGTTCGCTCGCAGGATCTGCCGTCGTTCCTGAAGCGCGTGTACACCGATCGCCAGTTCGACTTCACGAGCATCGGCGTGAACACGCTGTTCGATCCGAGCGTCGGCGTGCAGCGGCTCTACTGGTCGAAGAACATCCGGCCCGGCGTGCCGTTCTCGAATGCGCCGCACTACAGCAGTCCCGACGTCGATCGGCTGCTCGAAGCGGCTTCCGTCGAAATCGACGAACGCCGTCGCGTCGTGCTGTACCGGCAGTTTCAGGAAGCGGTCAGCCGCGACCTGCCGATCCTGAACCTGATCGCGCCGCGCATGGTGACGCTCGCGAATCGCCGCGTGCACGATCACACGGTGACGGCCCAGGGGCTCGAGGGCAACCTTGCCGACGTCTACCTGAGCGCGTGACCCACACAAGAGGAGAGCGCCCGCGATGACTCGACGCGCACGCTGGCACACGATCGTGCGCCGCACCGCCTGGCAGGCCGTACCGACCGTGGTCGGCATCGTGATCGTCAATTTCTTCCTGCTGAAGCTGATGCCGGGCGACGCGGCCGACGTGATCGCCGGCGAGGCCGGCTCCGCGACGGTCGAGACGATGACCCTGCTGCGCGCGAAGTTCGGCCTCGACCAGCCCATCTTCCACCAGCTCGCCGCATACCTCACGAATCTGTCGCATTTCAGCCTCGGCTATTCGCCGCGCTACGACATGCCGGTGATGCAGCTGATCCTGTCGCGCCTGCCGAACACGCTGCTGCTGATGGGCGCCGCGCTGTCGTTCGCGCTCGTCATCGGCGTCGCGCTCGGGGCCGTGATGGCGCACTGGGCCGGCAAATGGCCGGACCGCGTGCTGTCGGTGTTCGCGTTGCTGTTCTATTCGACGCCCGGCTTCTGGATCGGCCTGCTCGCGATCGTGCTGTTCTCGGTGCGCCTCGGCTGGCTGCCGAGCGGCGGCAACGTGACGATCGGCGCGCATGCGGGCGGCGTCGCATATCTGGCCGACGTCGGCCGGCACGTGTTGCTGCCGGCGCTGACGCTGTCGACCTTCTTCGTCGCGATCTATGCCCGGCTCACCCGCGCGGCGATGCTCGAAGTGCAGCGGCAGGATTTCGTGCGCACCGCGCAAGCGAAAGGGCTGCATCCGTGGCGCGTCACCGTCGGCCACGTGCTGCGCAATGCGCTCGTGCCGCTGACCACCGTCGTCGGCATGCATTTCGGCACGCTGCTCGGCGGTGCCGCCGTGACCGAAACCGTATTCAGCTGGCCGGGGCTCGGCCGGCTCGCGCTCGATGCGGTGCTCGCGCGCGATTTCAGCGTGCTGCTCGGCGTGCTGCTGCTGTCGTCGCTGCTGGTGATCGTCGCGAACGCGCTGGTGGACCTGTTGCAGGCGTGGCTCGACCCGCGGGTCGAGTAACGCATTTCCGTCGTGGTTCTCGTGCAGAGGGGTGCAATGCGTACCGATTCGTCGAATTTCGATTCCGCCGCCGCTCGCGGCGGGGCGCCCGGCTCGCCGTGGCGGCGCCAGCTTACCGGCACGCTGTTCGGCCGCCGTGCGGCAGGCGCACCTGCCGCGGGCCCGGCACGGCCCGGCACGTGGCGGCTGTTGCTGCGCAATCCGTCGGCGTGCGCGGGGCTCGTGCTGCTCGCCGCGTTCGTCGTGCTCGCGATCGCCGCACCGATGCTGTTTCCGGGTGACCCGCTCGACATGGTCGCGACGCCGTTCGAATGGCCTGGCGCCGATCCGCAGTATTGGCTCGGCACCGACTCGCTCGGCCGCGACGTCGCGGCCGGCATCGCGCACGGCACGCGCGTGTCGCTGCTGATCGGCGCGGCGTCGGCCGCGATCGGCCTGGCGATCGGGACGCTCGTCGGCGCGATCGGCGGCTACTTCGGCGGCGTCGTGGACAACGTCCTCGTGCGCGTGACCGAGCTGTTCCAGACCATCCCGTCGTTCCTGCTCGTGATCGTGATCGTCGCGATCGGCCGGCCCGATGTCGTCGTGATCGCACTCGCGATCGGCATCGCGTCGTGGCCGACCGTCGCGCGAATCGTGCGCGCCGAGTTCCGCGTGCTGCGGCGCGCGGACTTCGTGATCGCCGCGCGCACGCAAGGCTTCGGCGACGCGCGCATCATCGTCGGCGAGATCCTGCCGAATGCGCTGCCGCCCGTGATCGTCACCGCGTCGGTGATGGTCGCGAGCGCGATCCTGATCGAATCGTCGCTGTCGTTTCTCGGCATGGGGGACCCGAACGTGGTGAGCTGGGGCGCGATGATCGGCTTCGGCCGCGACTCGCTGCGCACCGCGTGGTACCTGACCGCGATCCCGGGCGCCGCGATCGTCGTCGCCGTGCTCGCGCTCAACCTGCTCGGCGACGGGCTCAACGATGCACTGAACCCGCGGCTGCGGCACCGCCACTGAGGAGCGACGATGACCACTCTGCTTGAAGTGCGCGACCTGCACGTCGGGTTCGGCGCGCACGACGCGGTGCGCGGCGTCAGCTTCGACATCGCGGCCGGCGAGACGCTCGCGCTCGTCGGCGAATCCGGTTGCGGCAAATCGGCCACCGCGCTGTCGCTGATGCGGCTCGTGCCCGAGCCTGGCCGGGTGACCGGCAGCATCCGGTTCGACGGACACGACCTGCTTGCGCTGAAGCCCGCGCAGATGCGCGACCTGCGCGGACGGCAGATCTCGATGATCTTTCAGGAGCCGATGACGTCGCTCAATCCGGTGCTGACGATCGGCGCGCAGATCGTCGAGACGTTGCGCCAGCACGAATCGCTGTCGCGCCGCGCCGCACACGCGCGGGCGGTCGAACTGCTTGATCTCGTGCGGCTGCCGGAGCCGCAGCGCCGCGTGTTCGACTATCCGCACGAGCTGTCCGGCGGGCAGCGCCAGCGCGTGATGATCGCGATCGCGGTGGCCTGCCGCCCGCGGTTGCTGATCGCCGACGAGCCGACGACCGCGCTCGACGTGACGATCCAGTCGCACATCCTCGCGCTGCTCGATACGCTGCGGCGCGAACTGTCGATGTCGTTGCTGCTGATCACGCACGATCTCGGCGTCGTCGCCGATCACGCGGACCGCGTCGCGGTGATGCTGGCCGGCCGCAAGGTGGAGGAGGCGCCGGCGGCGGAGCTGTTCGCGCGGCCGCGCCATGCGTACACGCGCGGGCTGCTCGGCGCGTCGCTGAATCTCGCGGACGATCTGCACTATCGCGGATGGACGTTGCCCGAGATCCGTCACGGCGCAGGCGATGCGGAGGGCGGCTTCACCGTCGTGCCGCGTGCGGCGCGCACGGGGCCGCACGTGTCGTCGCTGGCCGCGGTTTCGGCACAGCGCACGCCGGCTGCGAACGATGCGCCGCCGTTGCTCGCGGTACGCAACCTGAGCGTCGACTATGCGCAGCGGCAGTCCAGGACGCCGCTGCGCGCGGTGGACGACCTGTCGTTCGACATCGCGCGCGGCGAATCGGTCGGGCTCGTCGGCGAGTCGGGCTGCGGAAAATCCACGCTGTCGCGGGCGATCATGCGCGTCGCGCCGGTTGCGCAGGGCGAGATCCAGCTGAACGGCACCGACCTCGTGCCGCTCGACGAGCGCGCGCTGCGCCCGCTGCGGCGGCAGGTCCAGATGGTGTTCCAGGATCCGTATGCGTCGCTCAATCCGCGCCGCACGGTCGAGCAGATCCTCGACACGACGCTCGCCGTCAACGGCGTGACGGACGCCGCGGCGCGCCGTTCGAGGGTACGGACGATACTGGAGCGCGTGCGCCTGCCGTCCACCGCGCTCGGCCGGTTCCCGCACGAATTCTCGGGCGGGCAGCGGCAGCGGATCGCGATTGCACGCGCGCTGGTGCTCGAACCGTCGCTGCTGATCTGCGACGAGCCCGTGTCGGCGCTCGACGTGTCGATCCAGGCGCAGATCCTGAACCTGCTGGTCGACCTGAAGGCGCAGCTCGGTCTTGCGTTCCTGTTCATTTCGCACGACCTGTCGGTCGTCCGCTACATCGCCGATCGCGTGCACGTGATGCAGCGCGGACGAATCGTCGAGAGCGGCGACCATCGCGAGCTCTGGCGCGCGCCCCGGCATCCGTACACCCGGACGCTGCTCGACGCGATACCGGGAAACAGGCTGGATGCGCGGGTCGCCTGAAGCGGGGCTGCGCGTCCGCATATCGATCGAAGAATTCGTTGGTTGGGGTATGCCGGCGCCGCGCATAGAGTCGCGGATCCGGCCGCCGGCCGGCGTGGGCCGTGAACGGACGATGCATAGCGGGTCCGCGCGCGGCGCCGCGAATCAACCTGGGTGCTGACTGCGATGAGTCGAGATGTATTGTTTCTGCTGGAGCCGGGTTTCAGTGATCCGAAGTATCCGGGCGAGCGCTTCGTCTGCCCGCACGGGCTGTCGATCGAAGGGCTGCTCGCGAGCGATCCGGCACGCGCCGCGCGCGTCGACGTGAGGCGGGTCGCGTTCGAGCGGCCGCGCCACGCGGTGATCGACGCGCTCGACGATGCCCATCAGGGGCTGCCGGTGCTCGTGCTCGGCAGCGACCAGCCCGCACCGGACGATGCCGGCACGCTCGGCGACGTTCGTTTCGTCAACGACGCGCGCCGCATCGTCGAGTTGCTGGTCGAGCGCCACGGTTTTCCGAAGGTGCATTGACGAAACCGGATACGTGGCCGGCCGATGCAGTGCATTGGCCGGGCATGCACCGACCGCTACATCGCCGCCAGCGCATCGAAAGATTCACCCCCCGGAAGCACGGCCCACGAATCCGGTCCTGCGTTGATCTCATCGACGCTCAGCAAGCACGCGTCCAGCTCACGCTGCAACCGCACGCGATCGATCGCCTGCCCGATGAACACGATCTCCTGCCGGCAGTCGCCGACCGGCTCTTCCCATTTCTTCAGCACCCCGTCGCGGCGATAGTCGTCGCGCGGCCAGTCCGACGGCGGAACGAAGCGCCACCACGGTCCGGCGTAGCCCCATTGAAACGCGCCGCCCGTCTGCACGAGCATCCCGATCTCCGCGTGCCGGTGCGCGGCCCACAGATAGCCCTTGCAACGCAGCAGCCGGCCGTTCGTCCACGGGCGGCGCAGCCACGCGAGCAGGCGAGCCGGATGAAGCGGCGTGCGCTCGCGGTAGACCCACGACGTGATCCCGTATTCATCCGATTCCGACGGCCGCTCGTCGATGTTCATGCGCTGCATCCAGCCCGGCGCTTCGACGAGCGACGGCAGATCGAAGCGACGCGTATCCAGCACCTCGGACGGATCGATTCCACCGTGTTGCATCGGCAGTATCCGCGCCGACGGATTCAGCGACGCGAGTGTCGCGCGCAGCCGGTCGAAACCCGCGTCGCCGATCCGGTCGTATCGGCTGACGAGAATGACGTTCGCATATTCGACCTGCTCGATCAGCAAGTCCGACAACTTGCGCGGCGGCTGCGCATCGCCGTCGTTCCCGGGCGTGGCTTCATCCGGCGTAATCGTATCCACCGACGCGACCATGTCCTCGAACGTCTCGCCGTTCACCACCGTCACCAGCGTGTCGAGCCGCGCGAGTTCGCTGAGACTGAAACCGTTCTGATCGAGGAACGCGAATGTTTCAGCGACCGGCATCGGCTCCGATATGCCGGTCGATTCGATCAGCAGATAGTCGAAGCGGCGCTGCCGCGCGAGCGCGCTGATCTGCTCGAGCAAATCGGCACGCAGTGTGCAGCAGATGCAGCCGTTGCTCATCTCGACCAGCTGATCCTCGCCGTGATGCAGCTCGACGTTGTGCCGCACGTCGTCGGCGTCGATGTTCACGTCGCTCATGTCGTTGACGATCACCGCGACCTTCAGGCCGGCGCGGTTGCGCAGCACGTGATTGAGCAACGTCGTCTTCCCCGCGCCGAGGAAACCGGACAGCACGGTGACCGGAATCCTCAGCGGAGGGGCGGCCGGTGCCGGCCGATTCCCCGGCGCGATCATGCGTGCGGCTCCGTCGCGCGTTCGAGGTAGCCTTCGAACAGGTCGACCACGACGAGGCCGTCGTCGGCGGCATCGCCCCACAGGTCCTTTACGCGGAACTCGACGTGATAGGTCGGCTGATGCGCGGCGCTGGTGTCGCCGTGGCCGATCGCGTCCGGAAACGGCCACGATTCGGTCGTCCGGTGCAGCACGACGCCTGCCTTGCCGCGCACGTAGCCCGGCGCGCGGATGTGTCCGCTCACGTATTCGTCGCGGACGACGACCCGATCGCCGACCTCGAACCGCGTCGAGTCCGACGGCGCGGCCCGGCCGCCGGAAGCCGGCGGGTTCGCGAGCCGGAAATGCGAGCCGAGCGCGCGGTCGAGTTCGTCCTGCGTGAGCACGCCGGTTTCGACGAGCAACGTTGCCGTCGCGATCACGTAGCGCTCGTAGTAGCGCGTGCCGACGTGCTGGCGCACGTCGATGCGTTCGACCGCGTGACGGACTTCGTCGACGCTGAATTTCTTCAGCTGGTCGACGCCGACGAACATCAGGCTGTACGCGAGATGCTCCCAGTCCTCCTTGAAGACCGGCTTGTAGCCGAGGCTGTTGATCGTGTGCGGCACCCGGCCGAAGCCCTGAAAGCCGCCGAGGTCGTGAAAACCGTCCATGTGTGATCTCCGGAATGAAGTCGATAGGGGCGTGCGCGCGGTTCAGCCGACGCGCGGCAGCGCGACGCCGATCAGCACGTCCTTGGTGACGAGGGTGCGCAGTTGCGCTTCGCTCATGTGCTCGCTGCCGGCCGGCCGCACCGGCAGCACGAGATAGCGGCTTTCGGCGCTGGTGTCCCACACCTTCACGACGACGTCGTCGGGCAGATCGGTGCCGAGTTCCCGCAGCACGGTGCGCCCCTCGCGGACGAGCCGCGCCCGATATTCGAAGCCCTTGTACCACTCGGGCGGCAGCCCGAGCACCGGCCAGTTGGTACACGAGCACAGGCTGCAGACGATCACGTTCTTCAGCGTCGGCGTGTCTTCGAGCGCGACGATGTATTCGCCCTGCGGGCCGGTGTAGCCGAACTGCGCGCACGCGGCCGTGCCGTCCTTCAGCAGCAGGTCGCGAAACGCCGGATCGACCCACGCACGCGCGACGATGCGCGCGCCGTTGGCCGGATCCCAGGTCGAGGACATCAGCTCGGTCAGGCCTTCGATATAGCCGTCGGGGATCAGGTTCTTCTCTTTCATCACGCGAAACAGCGCGCGGGCACGTTCGCCGGGCGTCGACGCTGTTTCCGGGGAGGGGTTCGCGCTCATCGGGGGCTCCTTGTAGTGGTTGGCGGCGACAACCGTCACGTCGTGCCGGTCACGCTCGATGAGCAGGGTAAGAAGAGAAAAAGCCGGGTTCTTTGCCGACACGGATCGGAAACTGTGCTGACGCGGTCCCGTCGCGGCAGCGGCCGCGGCGAGCCGCCATATCGGCGAAAAACCTCGCCGCGGGCGCGTTCCCCGGTGTACGCCGACGGCCGGCGACACCCGTTTCTTGGCCGTGGCATGGCGCCGGCGGCACAGGCCCGCCACAACCAATTTCTTGTTCCGCCGGAAAACAGAAACGCGGATTTTGCCTTTCTATTCTCATCCTCAAGCGACGGCCGTCCGATGTCGCGAATCGCCGGCACCCCGATGCGCCGGCGGAACAACAGTCAGCCAGTACCCGCGTTTCCCGCGTCCGGCAACGGTTTCCGTTCGTCGCACGTCGGGCGCGGCGGTGTCTGCGCATCCAGGTGAGGAGCATGATGGAGAGCGTCAACAGAATGAAACTGAAGCGAATCGCGCGCTGGATCGGCGTGTCGCTGATGATGGTGGCCTCGCACTACGCGGGCGCGGTGGAAGTCGATCCCGGCGACTACGAGCAGTATCCGGTCGGCGCGACGATCGGCGTGCTGTACTACAACTATTCCGCGACGAATGCGTACTACGCGAACGGCAAGCGCACGCCCGATTTCGACCTGCAGTCGAATATCGGCATCGCCCGCCTGCTGCATGTGTTCCAGCTCACCGACAGGCTCACGATCGATCCGCAGGTGTTGCTGCCGTTCGGCCACGTGAGCGGCTTCGGCAACGCGAGCGCGCTCGGCAGCACGAACGGCGTCGGCGACGTGATCCTGACCGCGCCGCTGAAATTCCGGCTGAACGACGCGAAGGACGTCGTCGCGGCGACCGTCTACGTGTATGCGCCGACCGGCAGCTACGACCAGAACCGCGGCCTCAATCTCGGCGCCCATCGCTGGTCGCTCGATTTCCAGGCGGCCTACGTCAAGCACTTTTCGCCGCAGTGGGCGCTCGATCTCGTCGGCGACGCGATCTGGTACGGCAACAACACGTCGTACGGCGCGAGCAGCGCAACGCTGCATCAGCGGATGAGCTACAGCGCGCAGGCAATGGTGCGTTACATGCCCGATGCCGGCACGTCGCTCGGGATCGGCATCACGCAGCTCTGGGGCGGCGAAACGCGCGTCGACGGCGTCGACAACAACGATGCGCTTCGCACCACGCGCATGCGGATCACCGCATCGAAATTCGTGACGAAGGCCGACCAGGTCCAGATCCAGCTCGGCACCGACCTGAGCGTGCACAACGGGCCGAGGAACAGCGTGCTGGCCGGCTTGCGTTACGCGCACATCTTCTGACGACGACGCCGCCGACGACGCCGACGCCACCCGTCACGTCATTTCCCGAACGTCGAACCCTCGACACCCGATTGCCTTCACCGAGAGGTCAGCATGGAATCCGCCATCGACAAGCACCTGCTTTGCCCGCGCACGCTTTCGCGTCGCGTGTCCGACGACTACCAGCCGCCGTTTCCGATGTACGTGGCGCGCGCCGCGGAAGACCTGAGCCAGGTCGTGATGGGCTATTTCGGCGTGCAGTATCGCGGCGCCGACCAGCGCGCCGCGGCGCTGGCCGCGTTGCGCCGGATCGTCGCCGATTTCGGCGCGCAGGACGGCCCGCAGAGCCACGATCTCACGCAACACACCGACGACCAGGGGTACGAGAACCTGATCGCCGTCGGCTACTGGCGCGACCCGGCCGCGTACGCGCGCTGGATCGCCGCGCCGGCGCTCGCCGAATGGTGGGCGTCCGACGCGCGGCTTGCCGACGGGATCGGCTACTTCCGCGAAATCGTCGCGCCGCGCGCCGAGCAGTTCGAGACGCTGTATGCATTCACGAGCGATTTCCCCGGCGTCGGCGCGATCATGGACGGCGTCAGCGGCGAGATCGAGGAGCACGGCTACTGGGGATCGATGCGCGACCGGTTCCCGATCTCGCAGACCGACTGGATGAACGCGGACGGCGAGTTGCGCGTCGTCGAAGGCGATCCGTCCCGCGGCGGCCGCGTGGTCGTGCTGGCGCACGACAACATCGCGCTGATCCGCTCCGGGCAGGACTGGCGTGCGGCCGAGCGCGACGAGCGCCGGCTGTATCTCGACGAGATCGAACCGACGCTGCGCAGCGGGATGGACTTTCTGCGCGACAACGGCACCGCCGTGGGCTGCTACAGCAACCGTTACGTGCGCTCGATCGACGTCGACGGCAACCTGCTCGACGAGAGCTACAACATCGGCCACTGGCGCTCGCTCGATCGCCTCGAACGCTGGGCGGAATCCCATCCGACGCACCTGCGGATCTTCGTCACGTTCTTCCGCGTCGTCACCGGGCTGTCGAAGCTGCGGCTGTACCACGAGGTGTCCGTGTTCGACGCGAAGCACCAGATCTACGAATACGTGAACTGCCACCCGCGCACCGGGATGATGCGCGACGCCGTTATTACCGCCCGCTGAACCCTGCCGGCGCCGCGCGCAGCAGGCGGCGCCGCTTACCGAACTGGAGAACGTCGATGGCCATCAAACGCCCGACCCGCGAACAACTGTCCGACATCGCAGCCGGCTTCGGCTTCCATGTCGATGCCCGTCAGCTTGCCGATTACGACGACGCGCTGCAGGCGAACTTCGACGCGTACGACGCGATCGACGCGCTGCCCGACTACCTGCCTGTCGTCGCGTATCCGCGTACGCCCGGCTATCGCCCCGAAGGCGACGAGAATCGCTACGGCGCATGGGCGCGCAAGAGCACGATCCAGGGCGCCGGCGCCGGCAAGCTGCACGGCAAGACGGTGGCCGTGAAGGACAACATCTGCGTCGCGGGCGTGCCGATGCGCAATGGCGCGAGCACGTTCGAGGGCTACGTGCCCGACGTCGACGCGACCGTCGTGACGCGCATGCTCGACGCCGGCGCGACGATCGCCGGCAAGTCGACCTGCGAGTACTACTGCTTTTCCGGCGGCTCGCACACCAGTGCGTCGGGGCCGGTGCACAACCCGCGCAAGGCGGGGCACTCGACCGGCGGCTCGTCGTCCGGCAGCGGTGCGCTCGTCGCGAGCGGCGAGGTCGACCTGGCGCTCGGCAGCGATCAGGGCGGCTCGGTGCGGATCCCGTCCGCCTACTGCGGCATCTACGGGATGAAACCCACGCACGGGCTCGTGCCGTACACCGGCGCGATGCCGATCGAGGCGACGGTCGATCACCTCGGGCCGATGACGGGCAACGTGATCGACAACGCGCTGCTGCTCGACGTGATCGCCGGCGACGACGGGCTCGATCCGCGCCAGCGGGCATTGCCGGCGCGCGCCGATTATCTCGGCACGATTCGCGATGGCATCGCCGGCCTGCGGATCGGTTTGCTTACCGAATCATTCGGGCTCGCGAATGCCGAAGCGGTGGTCGACGAGGCCGTGCTTGCCGCCGCGCACCGGCTGCGCAAGCTGGGCGCGCGCGTCGAGGAGGTATCGGTGCCGCTGCATGCGGCCGGCACCGCGATCTGGCTGCCGATCGCCGCGGAGGGCGCGACGCAGCAGATGATGAAGGGCAACAGCCACGGCTTCAACTGGGGCGGCCTGTACGTGACCGGCATGATCGATCACCATGCGGGCTGGCGCGAGCGGGCCGACGAACTGCCGGATACCGTGAAGGTGACGATGCTCCTCGGCGAATACTTCACGAGCCGCTATCGCGGCCGCTACTACGCGAAATGCCAGAACCTTGCGCGCCGCTTGCGGGCGGATTACGACGCGGCGCTGCAGTCCTTCGACCTGCTGCTGATGCCGACGGTGCCGATGCGCGCGTCGCAGCTGCCGGCGCCGGATTGTGCGATGTCCGAGTCGCTGACGCGCGCGTTCGAGATGCTCGCGAACACCGCGCCGTTCGATGTGTCCGGGCATCCGGCGATGTCGCTGCCGTGCGGCGTCGCGGAAGACCTCCCGATCGGGCTGCAACTGGTCGGGCGGCGCTTCGACGAGGCGACGATCTACCGCTGCGCGTATGCGTATGAACAATCGTCCGACTGGCAGCGGACGACTTTCGCGTGACCGGACGTGCGCGATAGCGGATGCTCGCCGTGCACGTGCCGTGCCGTACGCCGGCCCCGCGCGCGACGCGGCGTCCGGCGGCCGAACCGTTGGACACAGCGTTTTTGAACGGGCACGCTATGGCAGCTCGTTCGCTTAACCCGTAGGGCACGATCATGACCACGTATCCGATCCTCCCCGCCGCGCATGGCGACGCACCGGCCGCCGTTCCGGCCGGCGCGTCGTGCGAGTGGACGAACGCATCGATCGAAGTCGCGGCCGAAGGTTCGGTCAGCCAGCGGATCGAATTCTGGCGCGAGACGATCCTGCGTCTCTTCGCGGACGTGCAGATCGCGGCCGTCCAGAAGAGCGACTTCTTCGGGATGGTGCGGCAGCGCAAGTGCGAGAAGATGCGGATCTCGGAGATCCACGCGAGCGAGCAGGCCGTCACGCGGTGCTATCGCCAGGCCCGCAACGAATACGAGGACAAGTATTTCGCGGTACTGATGCTCGACGGCACGCAGTCGGTCGAACAGGACGGCAAGATCGTCACGCTGTATCCGGGCGACTTCGCGATCTACGACGCCACGCGGCCGCATCGGCTGCAGTTCGGCCAGGCGTGGCGCGAGATCGTCGTCAGCATTCCGCGCGCGACGCTCAATCAGCTCGTCGTCGGCATGGAGCGCCGCACCGCGTGCCCGATCCAGACGGGGCAGGGCGTCGGCAGCGTGATGCGGGCGTTCCTCGAACAGATGTCGTCGCAGATTCGGCATGTGTCCGAGGACGAGGTGCTGCAGTTGTCCGATACCGCGATCTCGCTGATCGCGATGACGCTCGGCACCCTGCAGCGCAACGATCTCGCGCAGTCGCGGATGAAGGCGCTGACGCTGATGCGCGTGAAGCGGCATCTGCTCGAGCATCTGCGCGATCCGGAGCTGAGCCCCGCGGCCATCGAGCAGGCGATGGGGATTTCGTCGCGCTACATCAACAAGCTGCTCGAGGCGGAGAACACGTCGCTGATGCGTTACGTATGGAACCTGCGGCTCGAACGGTGCGCGGAGGATCTCGCGAACCCGCAATGCGCGGTGCTGCGCGTGTCCGACATCGCGTTGCGCTGGGGCTTCAACGACATGTCGCATTTCAGTCGCGCGTTTCGCGAACGGTTCGCGATGTCGCCGCGCGCATGGCGGGAGCTGCGGTGCGCGGGCGATCGGTTGCAGGGGTGATGGTTTCAGGGCGTTCGCCGTGCGGGCGCGTATCGGGTTTGATGAGGGGGTTGTGCTGCGTCACCGTCCGCATGCGGATATCGACATAATCTTAAAATTAATCATTGTATTTTCTGTCGTATTCAGTCAACTCCCGCTTCGGTTTAATTCAACGCTAATCTCGATGATCGAGAAAATAATTCCTGTATTCGCCGATATAATCTTGACTCCGATATTGTCATTTAATTGAATTTTGTTGTGCGCACGGCAAGCGCAAAACCGCGTCGAATATCGTGGATTTTCCCGCAACAACTCGGAAATATTGTCGAATCCAGTGGCATTCGTCGTACTTAAACGGGGATCGATCTCGGCCGCGGAGGCGGCAAAATAACGTAAATGCCGGTGATTTGCCCCGACACCGGCCGCCATCCCGTTTCGAGCGCTCGCGATGGCTCGTCTTTTGCTTGAACGCCGCACGTCGATGGTCCGCCCCTGTTATCGGCGTCCTGCTTTCAGCCGACGCAGCACGATGTCTTTCAGTCGTGAAAGCCAATCGCAAAAACGCACCGGATCAAGGCGTCACGCGACCGGCTTTCAGGGCCAATCCGGAAAGGATTTTACGAATCGCCGTCGGCGAGAAAGCGCGCTCGCGGGCGCCCAAAATTTTTTCAAACCGTCCTTGATATTTGACCGGCGGTCGCACATCATTCGTACCACAAGAAAAGACGTCTGCATTTTTGTGCAACCGCTACGAAATGGGGACCAAAATGGCGCTGGAAATTCGCAGTCAAAATGTGGTGTTGAATGGTGGTTCGACGACTTTCAACTTCAATAATCCCGTCACGCAGTTTCTCGCCGGCGTCGCGTCGTTTCAGCTGTCGTTCGGCGACAGCGACGACCACCACATCGAGCAAATGAGCATTCAGCTCACGACGGGCAAGCCGAGCAGTCAGCAAATCACCGTCGGCGCGGCCGTCGTGTTCGACGATGCATCGGGGCATCCGATCGACAAGGAGGCGTCGTATGTCACCGTCTCCGTGATCGCGTGGACGGGCGCGCCCACGTCGAAGGTGTTGCTGAGCCCGCCTTATGCGGTGGCCGATCACAACCAGAGCCCGGGCATCCTGCTGCCCGGCACGCCGAATCCGGTCCTGCAGGCCACGCTCGCCGGGTTCTACCTGAGCTACGGCAACACGGATCATCATGTGGAGACCGTCACCGTATCGGTTGGTGCATCGTCGCCCATCAACAATACCTCGTCGATCTCGGCGATCGCCGCGATGCACGACGCGTCCGGCCACGTTGCGGCGAACCCGACCGCGACCGGCTCGCTGATCGCGACGTCGATCAATGACCCCGGTTTCGTGGTCGTACCGTATCAGGCGCAAATCGGTACGGGCGAGACGTCGATCCCGATGGGTGCCACGATCACCAATGCGGTCAGCTTTCTGACCGGATTCCAGGCGCAATACTCGAACTCGGACGACCACCACGTGCGCACCATCGGCGCCGGCCCGAACCAGACCGGTGTCGACCCGAACAACCATTCGAATGCGCAGACGAGCGGCGTGTGGGCCTGGATGTACGACGGATCGAACAATCATCAGGACGACAGCAACAGCTACGCGAGCATCGTCGTGGTCGGTCTCGTCGGCTGACGGGCGGGGGCGCCCGCCCCCGGTTGCCCGCACGCGCCACACCGGCGCGCTCATCTCGCTCATCTCTGTCAAGGAGAGCGCCATGCCTGCGGATTCCACCCCTTCGCAGATCCCGGCCATTCGTACGTTCCAGTTCGATTCGAGCAGCGTCGGGGATCTGAGCAGCAGCGTCAACCTGTTTCGCGGCGACATCAATTTCACGCAGACGCTGCTGTCGATGCCTGGGCGCACCGCCGGCGACAATCTCGATCTCACGCTGTCGCTGCTCTATCAGAGCAACGTGCACGAGGACGCGATCACCTGGAACCGCGATGCGCCAACGGGCGCGCTCGGCCTCGGCTGGAGCATGCCGGCGCCGACCATCGTGCTGAACGACGCGGGCTCGCTGATGCCGGCGACCCGCAGCTATCGCTACGTGAGCCAGAGCATCTCGACCGATCTCGCGCGCGAGCCGACGACGCCGTTCGTATTCTCGATGGCGGGCGCGATCGCCGATTCGCTCGGCAACGGCGGCACGGTGCCGGCCGCGGTCGTCGCCGCATTCGGCGCGAACGGGCTCTCGCTGTCGCCTGCGTCGCGCGTGTCGTCGACGGGGACGTCCGCGTGGCAGCTCGCCGACGATGCCAATCAGCAACTGTACGACCTGACACTCGACGGCGCGACGCTCAACGTGTTCGACGGCGGCGAATCCTATCAGCTCGTCGACTACGCGTTCTGGAAGATCCTCTACTACGCGTGCTACGAGCGCTGGGTGATCGTCAAGGACAACGGGCTCAGGCTGTCGTTCGGCGGCTCGAGCGCCAACGTGGGCAACTATGCGGCATCGGTGGGTAACAGTATCGAATGGGGTGTGCGGTGGGCGTCGGGCAGCGGTACTTCGGGCACGTCGGGCACGCCGGTCGCATTGTGGCAGGGCAGCAGCGGATCGACCGACGGCCAGTATCAGTACGCGCGTGCGTGGCATCTGAGCGCCGTGTCGAACGCGTGGGGCGACGGCATCGCCTATCGCTACAACGACTGGCCACGCACGAGCGCGGGCCTGCTGCCGAACGTCGAGCAACTCGTCGGTGCGGGCGGGCTGCCTTACACGAAGGCCTGTTACCTGACCGGCATGACCGATGTGTTCGGCCGCGAGGTCGTGCTGCAGTATGGCGACAAGATGTGGGTCGACACGACACCGCAGAGTCCGCGCGAATACGCGGATCCGCACAAGTCGGTGCCCGACACGCGGCCGAACGCGTATCAGGACCGCTACGAAACGTTGTATCTGCAACGTATTGCGGTCGCGGATGCGGCCGGCGCGCCGCTGTTCAGCTTCACGTTCGACTATCGGCCGTCGAGCCCGGCGGGCGGTGCCGAAAGCCCGGTCGCGAACGTCACGTCGCATACGGGCGAGCTGTTCGGCGACACCTGCAAGCGCTTCCTGACCGGCGTCGCGCTCAGCAACGCAGCCGGCGAAACGCTGCCCGGCCTCGTATTCGATTACTACTTCGATGCGACGGCGGCGGGCGCGAGCCCGGGCGCGCTCAAGTCGATCACGTACAGCGAAGGCGCAACGGCGACCTACGTCTACACGAAGCAGGCGCTCGACATCTGCGATCGCTCGCTTTCCGTGTCGCCGCCGTCCGGCACGTCGTTCGCGGGTGCGACGCCGCGCGTGTTCTTCGGCAAAGGCTACGCGGTCGTGACCTGGTACGGCACCGCCAGCGGCGCACTGTCGGTCGAGGTGTACAGCTGGCTCGGCAGCTGGCGGAAGTGGCAGCCCACACCCGACAGCGTGCTGTTCAGGAACAGCACGGGCCTCGATCTGTCGTCGCTCGACGTGATCGCGTGCGAGGATTTCTTTGCGCTGTCGTTCTCGCCGGGCTCGGCGAGCAACAGCACGACCGTCTATATCTTCCAGGCCGACAACGCCCGTCCGGCCCAATGGATTCCGGCCACGATCAACGGCGTCGTGACCGGCTACAACACGCCCAGCCTCGCGTATGCGAGCCCGAGCGGCAGTGTGTCGCTGACGGGCGGCGACACGTTCCTGATCGCGGCCACGACCGATGTGGTGCACGAGACCACGCGCTACGATCGCGTCACGTGGCGATGGCCCGATTCCGCATGGACGGTCGAGCACTTCACGCTACAGGCGCAGGCGCTGGCGGTCGCGTGCAACGAGTACTATCTGCTGCTCGACATGCAGGGCAACGTGTCGCTGTTCGCGCTCGACGCGTGCCTGAACTGGAGCGCGGCGGCGAGGTTGCAGATCGCGAATTTTTCGGCGTCCGGCCCGTCGAGCGTGACGCTCAACCCGTCCGATTCGTTCGTCGCGGTCACCAACCTGCTCAGTATGAGCGACACGCAGATCTCCTATACGGTGACTATCGTCCAGTGGGACGCGCTGTATCGGCCGGTGTTGCCGGCGCAAACCCACACGTTCGACGACCGGATCGACAGCGAGGATCCGAACGTCCAGCGCATCGCCGGCTCGATCGGCAACGGGCTCGTCGCGGTGGCCGGCCATGTGCTGCGCTTCAACGGCAAGACCTGGCTCGAGAACGACACACTGCAGGCACAGAGCGCGCCGACCGGCCTCGCGCAGCGCTACGCGTATGGCCCGGACTATGCGCTGAGCATCCTCGCGTATCCGAACGGCGGCGGCACCACCACCGCGCAGGTGCTGTCGTTCGATCCGAATACCGATTTCGGCGCATGGACGCGCAAGCCGGCCACGCCCGCACAGACGCTGCCGATCGACTTCGACGAAACGTCGAATTGGCCGTCGGGAGGCGGCACGGACTGGCTGACGCTCGGTCAGTATCTGTACTTCCGCGGCCACGCGTGCGAATGGGACGGCGTCGTCGGCCGCACGCCGTGTGCGGATATCCAGGCGCGCGTCAACGAAGCGCTCGGCGGCAATGGCAATTACGTGCTGAATGCCGAAGCCGTGATCGACGAGGCGCCGCAGTTCCTCGCGTATTTCGTCAGCGACAGCACGTCGCCCGACAGCGATCAGGCCGCGGCGACGCTGCTGCGCAACGGGCGCGTGTCGATCTCCGCGCAGGCCTTCGCGCAGCAGCGCATCTACACGGCCGACGAAGGCGACGTCGGCGCCGGCACGTACCCGGGCGGCCCCGGGATGTTCGTCGCGTATCCGGGCGCGGACGGCGATTTCGACAACGCGTCGCGGATCATCCTGCACAGCTACGCGGGCGACGCGGTCGAAGGCCGTCTTCACCACTATGCGGTGACGGGGCTGTCGATCGACAACGGGCTCGGCCAGATCAGCGCGACCTGTTTCGCGCCGGAGCCGGCGACCGCTGCATGCGATCCGACCGGCCAGGTGTTCAAGTACTACGCGTCGACCGTGTATCCGGGCACCAGCGATCCGTCCCGGCCGCAGTTCGGGTGGACCGTGAACCGCTACCTGAACGGGCTGAAAGTGCGCGACGGCAGCGATTTCTACGACATGCTCGACGGGCAGCTGCACCAGGTCGATACCTACGACACAACCGGCGCGCTGCTGGCGTCCACGACGACGCAGTGGCAGGTGTACGTCAAGCGCGCGGCGTCGCCGACCGATCCGCGCGCGGGCACGCTGAACCTGAAGGGCGGCTTCCTGTGCCGGACGACGCAGACCACGATCGAGGACGGCGTGACGAGCAGCCAGACCGCGCACTACGTGGCCGACGGCTTCGATGCGCCGTTCTCCGGCAACGTCGTCGGGACCGACACCACGACGTACGGCGGCACCGGGCAACTCGAGACGTTCAGGAACACGACCCTCTACGCGTACCAGATTAACGACCCGGCGCCGGCCGCCGCGCTGCTCGCGCAGCACCGGCTCGGCGATATCGCGCAGAGCGTCACGCACTGGCGCCGCGACGGCGGCGAAGCCGTCGTGTCGCAGGCGTCGGCGAGCACCTACGCGCTCTTTCCGTGCGTGTACGATGGTGTCGTCGTGCCGGCCCAGGCGGGGAAATTCATCCGCAGCGCCGACGGACGGGTGCCGTTCCCGTTCACCGGATGGGACGCGGGCGCAGCGCCACAGGGCTGGCTGCCATCGACCGCCACGCTCGCGTACACGCCGTACGGCCAGCCGACCGAAACCCGCGATGCGATGGGCGTCGCGCAGTCGACGCTGTACGGCACCGATTCGGCGTTCGCCGTCGCGCTGTTCACGAACGCGTCGGTTGCGCGCGGCGAGTGTGCGTATTACGGCTTCGAATCGTACGAGACGGGAAGCGGGTGGAACGTCAACGGCTGCCGACCGGTGGTCGGCGACGCACACACGGGCACGACGAGCCTCGCGCTCGCACCGAACGGCGAAGGCACGGTGTCGGTGCAGCTTGCGCCGGCCAATGTCGACGCCACCTATCTGCTCGGCTTCTGGTACAAGACGCCGGCCGGCTTCACGCCGGTGGCCGGCGCGGGCTTCACGGCGACGGTCGGCGTCGATGGCGTGGCCGGTACGCCGCGCTTCGCGCCGTTCGCGGATTCCGGCGGCACGTGGGTCTACTGCACGCTGGGCATTCCGGTGACGGCGGGGCAAAGCGGCGTCACGCTCGCGGTGGCGGCGGCCAACGCGAGCAGCGACATCGTGCTGCTCGACAACGTGTTCGTCACGCCGCTCGTCAGCAAGCTGACGGTGCGCGTCTACGATCCGTCGTACCGGTTGCTGACCGCGACGCTCGATGCGGCCGGCACGACGATCCGGCGCCGCTACAACGCGTTCCAGCGGCTGACCGCGACGATCGGCACGGACCAGCAGGTGAAGACGATGTCGATCGCGTTCCTGTCGCGCGAGGGCAATGCCGGCGGCCGGTTCGATGCCGCCGCGCCGAACGCCGATCTGTCGGTGAGCCCCGATCTCGGCGGCACGCTCGAGACGTTCGTGACCGGCGACGAATGGCAGCAGCGCTGGACGGCCAGCAACGTCGCGACGAACTGGCGCCGCTCGGACGGCGCGCTGCAGCACACGGCGACGGCGAACGACACGCTGACGTGGCAGGGCGGCAACTTCGGCGGTGCGTCGACCACCGCGTTCTATGTCGAGATCGCGGCACCGGGCACGCTGGCCGGTGCGGTGGGCGTGACGTTCGGCGCCGGTTATTCGATCGCCTACGATCCCGCCGCCGGGTTCTCGTTCGCCGCGCCGGACGGCAGTATCGTGCAGACCCCGCTCGGCGCGCCGCCGAACCTGCCGGTGCAATGGCTGCTGGTGCTCGGCAACGGCCGCGTGGCGTTCTTCGGCGACGGGCAGCTGCTGTTCAGCACGTCGGTGAACGCCGGCGACCCGGCCGCGATCCGCCTGTCGACCGGCCCGAATACGCTGGCGCTGACCAACGTCGCGATGCTGGCCGGCGTGCGGCTCGCCGTGGCGTTCCGCGACGGCGCGGGGCGCAAGCGCCAGAGCCAGCAATGGGTCGGCAGCGACGCGGTGGTGTCGGGCACGATCGCCGACGCGCTCGGCCGCACGATCGCGATCACGCGCAGTGCGCCGGCGAGCTTCGGCGGCGGTGCGACGCAGCCGCTGTTCGGTTATCGCGCGAGCTTCGTCGATGTCGGCGCCTTCCTCGCGGCGACGCAGGATACGTGGGCGATGACCGGCGACGTCGCGGACTACTACGCCGGGCAGAACGACGGCGTCGCGTGCCGTTCGAACGACGAAGGCTATCCGTACTTCGGCTATCGGTTCGAGGCGTCGCCGCGCAGCCGCCGCATCGAGCAGGGCGCGCCGGGCAAGCCGTACGCGGTGCACGATCTGGCGAGCACGACGAGCGCGCAACGGCAGACGACGCAAATCGCGTTCGGCGCGAATACGGCCGGTGCGTTCGATTTGCCCGCGAACTATGTCGCGCAAACGGTCACGGGGCCGGTCAAGAACCAGTTGCTTCGTTTGCGCGACACGCACGGCCGCGAAGTCGGATCGAGCATTCGCGACAGCGTGGGCGCCGTGTCCGGGCAGAGTCTCGCGAGCGTCGATTTCTCGGCCGCGGGCAGTACGACGTCGATCAGCGAGCCGAACAGCTTTACCGATTCGCCGCAGCAGGATCCGGCCGCGTACGTGTCGGCGCTGCAGCGCGACGGCGCGGGCAGAACGCTCGAGTCGACCGACACCGACAGCGCGGGGACCGCGTTCATCTGCGATCGCAGCTCGCGCGTTCGCTTCGTGCAGCCGGCGCTCGATCCCGATACGGTCGGCTTCATCTACTTCAAATACGACGCGCTCGGACGCGTGACCGAACAGGGCACGGTCGCGCAGCCGTGGGACGCAGCCGTGCTGAGCGCGCATGCGAGCGACCCCGGATGGCCGGGCGGCGACGTGCCGTTTACCGTGGTCCGTCGCAACGACTACGACGGCAACGGCAACGACCCGACGCAGATCGGCCGGAAGACCGCATCGGTCGCCTATAACCTTGCACCGTCGAATCTCGCCGGCGCGAGGCCGGTGCAGGTCAACGAATCGTTCACGTACGACGCGAACGGCCGCGTGACGGCGGCGACGCTCGCGGTGGGCGGGCAGCCGGCGGCAAGCGGCGCGATCGGCTACGCGTACAACAATCTCGATCAGATCGTCGCGATCACGTATCCGTCGTCGTCACCGCTCGCGAACGTGTACTACCGTTACGATCAGGCGGCACGCGTGACGGGCATCGGCTCTTCGCCCGCGACGCCCACCGACATCGCGTCGTACGCGTACACCCCCGACGGCGATATCGAGCAGGAGATCCGCAACGGCGGCACGCTCGCCGCCGCATACGGCTATGCGTCGCCGGGCTGGCCGGTGTCGCAGACGGTCGCCGTCGGCGGGCGAGGCAGCGCGTCGTTCGCCATCGGCTACGGCTATTACGCGAACGGCGCACCGCAGTCCCGCACGATCTCGCTGGCGTTCGACACGCCAAGCACGTCGACGACCGCGTTCAGCTACGACGCACAGGGCCGGCTGATCGATGCGTCGGTCGACGATGCGTCGACGGGAAGCGAGCAGGTCGGCCAGTACGACGCAAACGGCAATATCTGGTCGCTGACGCAGGATGGCGCGCAGGCGTACGCGTTCGTCCATACGGCGGGCACGAATCGGCTCGACACGCTGACGATCGACGGCGGCGCGAGCACGTCGTTCACCTACGACGCACGCGGCAATCTGATCGATAGCGGCACGATGACGCTCGATTACGACACGGCGACCAACATGGTGCTCGGCGTCGCGTCGGCGGACGGCAGCATGACGCAGCAGTTCGCGTACAACGGCGTCGATCAGCGCGTCATGCGATTGCGCGGCGGCGCGGCGCAGGCCGACGTGTATTTCAACGGCCTCGGCAGGCGCCCGTTGCTGGCGTTGCTCGGCGGCACGTGGTCGGCGTTCGTCTACGGCCCGACGGGGCTCGTCGCCGCGGTCAGCGATCAGCGCTATTTCCCGCTGAAGGATGCGGCGCAGAGCATCTGGGCCGTCGTCGATAGCCAGAACCAGCTCGTCGCCCGATTCGCGTATCGCGCGTTCGGTTCGCTCGCGTCGAGCGACGGCCCGAACCAGGCTGCGGTGCCGTTCCGTTTCATGGGACGCGAATACGACGACGCAAGCGGGCTTTACAACTTCAGCGCGCGCCTGTATTCGCCGGGGCTGCGGCGGTTCCTGTCGGCCGATCCGGCGCGCCAGGCCGCGAGCCCGTACCTGTTCGTCGGCAACAACCCGCTCGTGTTTGCCGATCCGTCGGGCAACAAGATCACCGTCGGCGAGCAGGTCGGCATCGGCATCGGGATGGCGGCCCTGATGGTCGCCGGGCTCGTGCTGAGCTTCTTCACGTTCGGTGCGGCGGAAGCGCCGGTGGCCGTGCTCGAGGAGGGCATGGCCGACGGCCTCGTTGCCGGCGGCGAGGCGGGCGGCGATGCGCTCGCCGACGGGGCGGTGTCCACGGCGTCCGCCGGCGGCTCGACGGCATCCGCATCGGCGCCTTCGTCGTGCTTCAACATCACGTTGTCGACGACGTCGAAGCTCGCCGCCACCAGTGCGAACTTCCTGACGCAGATCACCACGAACACGATGTTCGGCGTCGGTTTTTCGGGCTTCGAATACGACTGCCGGCCCGGCAACGAATTCACCCGCAAAGGTTTTGCGCAGTCGCTCGAGATCGGCGCGGCGAGCGGTGCGCTGTTCGGCGCGATGTCGTTCGGATATGCGACGCTGGCCGCGGATGCGGTCAAGGCGATACCGAGCCTGGCCGCGCGAACCGGCATTCGGATGCTGGTGAACGTCACGGAGGGCATCGCGGCAAACGACTTGACGCAGATGGCGACCAACGGGATCGAGCACAAGCCGTGGAGCCTCGGCCTTGCGGAAGCGACGTGGACGGGCGCCGTGGGTGGCCTGCCGTTCGGGATCGGCGACGTGCTGCTGAAGGACGGCACGACGATGTGGGATCAGGCACGGAGCCAGTTTTCCGATCGCGTCGGCAGCGCGCGTGTCGGTGAGCCCGCTCCGTCGGGATTGCCCGGCACGCAGGCACAGGAGGAAAAGACACCGCTGATCCGGGCGCGTGCGGATTCGAGTGACGGCACGCATCTACTGTCGGCGGGTTCGCTCAATTCCACGTACGGCACGATGGCTACGCAGTAGCCGCGCTTCGTCGCGGCCGGCGGTCTCGCGCGGGGCGAGGCCGCCGCTTGCAGCGACCGCGTGGCCCGCGATCCGCATGCGGGCCCGGCCAGCGCATGACGGTCAACGCAACGATGCCTCGACCGGAAACCCGGCCGAACCGGGCACGCCCGTCAGACCGTCGCGGATCGCATACGCGGTCACTTCGGCAACGTTGTGCAGCGACAGTTTCGACATCAGATTCTGCCGATGCTTGCGCACCGTCAGCACGCTCAGATTCAGCCGGGTCGCGATGTCCTTGCTCGAGTGTCCATGGGCGATCAGCACCAGGATTTCCTTCTCCCGCGCGGTGATCGGCTGCGCGTCGGTGTCGCACGCGCGCTCGACGACATGCGCGAGCGCATCGCTGACGTAACGAATGCCGGACAGCACCAGCGAGATCGCGTGCAGCAGCTCGTCGCCGTCTTCGTGCTTGAGCAGATAGCCGTCGACGCCGATGTCCATCGCCGCGCGGACCATGGCCGGGTTCTGGTTGCCGGTGATCACCAGGATCCGGGTTTGCGGCGACTGCGCCTTGATGCGCTTCGCGAGATCGATGCCGGGGAAGCCGGGCAGGTCCAGGTCGAGCAGCAGCAGGTCGGCCTGCGTGTCGCGTACCAGCTGATCGACCATCCGGCCGTCGCCGGTGTCGCCGACGACGCTCCAGTTGGCGCGCGTCTTGAGCAGCAGCTTCAGCCCGTCGCGAATGATGGCGTGGTCTTCGGCAAGCACGATTTTTTTCATTTTTCTTTCGCCTTCTCCTGGGTCACCTGGAAGCGCGTTCCTTTGCGACAATACGATGCAATCCCCGTTGCGACACGTGACGCGGTGGACCAGATCGACTTCACGCCAGCCCAGACCCGATTCGCTACGCGATTTTGAAATGGCAAAGCAGATAGCGCAAGAACATCGTTCCCACGTGCAGCTGGAACTGGTCAATACGCTGTACCGCCAGTCGCCGCCGATCCTGTTCGGCAACATCGCCGTGGTCAGCCTCACGACCTTCCTGCTGTGGGACGAGGTGCCGCGGCACACGCTGCTCGGATGGGCCGCGGCGATCTGCGTGCTGACCGCGATCCGCACCGCGGTGGTCTGGCGGGATCGTCGCGCGGGCCGGCATCCCGTCGACACGGTGATGCGCCGCGCCCGCACCTACATGGTGTTCGCCGGCGCGTCCGGCTGCCTGTGGGGCGCCATGGGCGTGCTGTTCTTCTCGCCGCACAACACGATCGTGACGGCGCTGATCTGCATCGTGCTGGCCGGGATGACGGGCGGCTCGGTGGCGTCGCTGTCGTCGTGGTGGCCGACCTACGTCGCGTACGCATTGCCGACCGTGCTGCCGTTCGCGATCCGCTCGTTCATGTATGGCAGCGCGCTGTTTTCCGTGCTGGGATTCCTGTCGCTGTTCCTGCTCGCGGTCAATCTCGCGTTCAGCCGCACGCTTCAGCGCACGGTGCGCGACGCGGTGTCGCTGCGCTTCGAGAACATCGAGCTGATCCGGCAGCTGACCGAGGAGAAGGAGCGCGCCGAACTCGCGAATCGAAGCAAGTCGCAATTCCTCGCGGCCGCGAGCCACGACCTGCGTCAGCCGACGCATGCGCTCGGCCTCTACATCGCGACGCTGCGCGCGATGGCGCGCGCGCCGAGCGTCGACGGCGCGGCACTCGGCGATATCGCCGAACGGCTTCGCACCGCGTTGAAAGGGATGTCGCAACTGCTCAACGTCCTGCTCGACATTTCGCGGCTCGATGCCGGCGTGATCGATGCGCGGCCGCGCCGCTTCCCGCTGCAGCAGGAACTCGATGCGCTCGACAACCAGTTTCGCCAGGCCGCGTCGGCCAAGGGGCTGACGCTCAGGATCCGCCCGACGCCGATCTGGCTCGAAACCGACGCGGTGCTGCTGCACACGATCCTGTCGAACGTGCTGTCGAACGCGGTCCGCTATACGCCGGCCGGCGGCATTCTGGTCGCGTGCCGGCCGCGCGGCGCCGCGGTCGACATCCAGGTATTCGACACCGGCATCGGCATCGAGGCCGATCAGCTGTCGAGCATCTTTCGGGAGTTTTACCAGATCGGCAATGCGGCGCGCGACCGCGAGCAGGGGCTCGGCCTCGGGCTGGCCATCGTGCAGCGCACGGCTGCGCTGATCGGCGCCAGCGTGCGGGTGCGCTCGACCGCCGGGCGCGGCTCGGTGTTCTCCGTGCAACTGCCGGCGATGCCGGTTGCGCGGCCGCACGACGCGGCCGCGGGCCCGCAGGGCGAAGCGGCGGACTCCGGCCTGGAGCGCCCGCGCAAGACCATCCTGGTCGTCGACGACGATCGCGACGTGCTGGCCGGCATGCAGACCTTGCTGCGCGCGTGGGGCCACGCCGTCGTCGCCGCGCAGTCGATCGAGCGCGCGATCGAGCTGGCGACGTCCCACCGCGCCGAGTTGGACATGATCGTGACAGATTTCCGGCTGGCGGGGCACGTGACGGGCGCGGATGTCGTCCGCGCGGTGCTGCGAACGACCGGGCGCGAGATACCGGCCATCATCGTGACCGGCGACACGTCGCCCGCCGGCATTCATGCCGCGTCGTCGAGCGGCTTCAGCGTGCTGCACAAGCCGCTCGATCCGCAGGAAATGCAGATGCTGATCGACGCGATGGCATGACGCGATCGGCCCTGCGAGCATCGACACCGCCGGCGTCGACATCGCGAATACTGCATATGCGGTATTTACCCGTGCGAATCGGGTGCAGTACCTTGGGACCTGCAGGTAATCGTCACAAAAAAAGCGAATCGTCACGACAACAATCGCGCGGGGTGTAGAAGAAAGCCTGGAGAAACGGGGAGACCAACCATCGTTCGAGCCAGCCGGCAACCGGCCGGCCCGTTCGCGTCGCCGCAAGCCGGGCGCCGTGACTGGGCCGGCCGGACCGGACGCGGCCGAGCCATCCGGGCGCAGTACCTTCTGAAAGCAACGCGACAGGGTGCCGTGCCGCCCCCTGAAGCGTGTCCACCTTGCGCATGAGCCGACCGGCAGGTCGCGGTCGAATCCTGGAACGGCAATGGCCGGCGTCGTCGCCCGCCGGCCTGGAGCGCAACGGTTATGCAGAATCTGCCCAATATCATGGTGGCCGCGTTCCCGGCCTTCGCGGTGCTGATCGCGGTCGAGCTCGTGCTCGCGGCGGTGCTCGGCCGATCGCTGTACCGCACCCGCGACACGCTGGCGAACCTCGCGCTCGCGTTCGGCGCGTTCGTCGCCAGCGTGCTGACCGGCGGGCTGGTGCTGGCCGTGCTGAGCTGGGTGTACGCGCACCGGATCTTCACGATCCCGACGAACGTCTGGTGGGCGTGGGTGCTGTGCTTCTTCGCCGACGACTTCAGCTATTACTGGTTCCACCGCCTGAGCCACGAGGTGCGCTGGTTCTGGGCATCGCATTCGGTCCACCATTCGTCCGAGCGATACAACCTGTCGGTGTCGCTGCGCCAGACCTGGACGGGCACGATCACCGGAGCCTTCCTGTTCTGGGCGTGGATGCCGTGGGTCGGGTTCCATCCGAAGATGATCCTGTTCATGCAGTCGGTGAGCCTGATCTACCAGTTCTGGATTCACACTGAAGCGATCGGCAAGATGCCGCGCTGGTTCGAGGCGCTGCTGAACACGCCGTCGCAGCATCGCGTCCATCACGGCAGCGATTTCGACTACCTCGATACCAACTACGCCGGCACCACGATGATCTGGGACCGGCTGTTCCGGTCGTACACGCCCGAGCGCTTCACGCCGCACTACGGCCTGACGTCGAGCATCGGCACCGACAACCCGTTCAGGATCGCGTTTTACGAGTGGGGCAACATCGCGCGCGATCTCGCGAAGGCCGGCAGCCTGCCGGTCGCGATCAATTACCTCATCCGGCCGCCGGGCTGGAGCCCGGACGGCAGTTCCCTGACGACGCGCGACGCGCGCCGTGCCGCACAGCAGGTTTCCTGAGAAGGCGATATGGCCCATCCACACGATCTACCCGACCCGCGCCGCGGCGCCGCACCGGCGAGTGCCGGCCGCCGGCAGTTCCTCGAATACGCCGGAGCGGGATTGCTATCCGCGATGCTGCCCGGCTGCGGCGGAGCCGACACCATTCAGCAGCCCACGTACGGCGCGACCATTGCGGCCGGCCAGCAGGCGATTCAGGCCGCGCTCGCCGCGAACCGCCAGAACCTCGCCAGTATCTCCGTCGCGTTGCTCAAGGACGGCCAGGTGGTGTGGGCGCAGGCGTTCGGCAATGCCGTGATCAGCCCGGCCACGGCCGCCACGCCGACGACGCGCTACAACATCGGCTCGGTCACCAAGGTGCTCGCCGCGCTGGCCGGCGTGATCCTGCACGATCGCGGGCTGATCGACCTCGATACGCCGATCGTGCGCTACCTGCCGTCGTTCTCGATGCTGTCGCCGCAGTACACGCAGATCACGTCGCGCCATCTGCTGTCGCATGCGTCGGGGCTGCCCGGCCAGAACGTCAACAACATGTTCTCGTATGCGCCGATTGCGGGCTATGCGGCCGACGCGCAGACGGTGCTCGCCAACGAACACCTGAACCACGTGCCAGGGCAGTTCGCGGTGTACTGCAACGACGGCTTCACGCTGTTCGAGCAGGTGGTCGCGGCCGTGACCGGGCTGAGCTTCCCCGACTTCGTCCAGCGCAACATCCTCGCGCCGCTGAACATGACGAACTCGGGCTTTCTGACCAGCGTGCCCGTCAGCGGCCAGTTTGCGCTGGCGTACACGAACGGCACGCAGTACGGACAGGAATTCGCGAATCCTTACGCCACCGGCGGCCTGTCGACCACACCGCTCGACATGATGAACCTCGCGCAACTGTTCATCGGCGGCGGCGTGTTCCGCGGGCAGCGCATCGCATCGGCGGCGGGCATCGCCGACATGCTGACCGACCAGACCGACCGATGGCTGATCCAGTCGACCCGGCTCGGCTATTCGTATGCGTACGGCCTCGGCTGGGATGACGTGGACGATCCGATCCTGCGCGCGGCCGGCTCCGCCGGTGCGTACAAGAGCGGCGGCACGCAGTTCTTTTCCAGTCATTTCTATGTGCTGCCGGCCGCGCAAATGGCACTGATGATCACCGGCAGCACGGGCTACGACGCGGCCAGCATCGCGCCCGCGATCCTGCTGCGCGCGCTGCGGGAAGACGGCAGCATCGGCGGCGCGCCCACGCCGGTGAATAGCGCTGCGCCGCCCGCCGCGAAGGCGCCGGACATCTCGGCGGCCGGCGGCATCTACGGCAACGAATCGACGCCGATGCAGGTCGCCGCGAACGCCGACGGCAGCTTCGCGCTGACGCAATGGAACGGCACCGCGTGGACCGACGCCGGCCCCGGCAGCACGCCGTACGTGTACCGCAGCGACGGCTGGTGGTGGAGCGACGGCGATACGACGTCGTACCGCTTCGATATCCTGCCCGGCACGGATGACGCCGGCAATGTGGTCAGCAACCGGTATCTGACCAAGCGTGTCATCGACCCGTCGGGCTATGTGTTCCGCGTCACGCCGTGGGCGCAGCAGCTGCCCGCGTTGCCGGCGCTCGCGCCCGCATGGCAGGCGCGTGTGAATACGTCGTGGAACGTGATCAACGAATCCGCTCAGTCGGTGTTCGCCGGCGGCCTGCTGCGCGTGTCGCTCGGTACGCTCGGTGCGTCGTCCGGCTATGTCGTGTTCGCCTACAGCACCAGCGGCGGCGCGCATACCAACTACCAGCTGCTGAAGCCGCTCGCCGACGACCGCTGCGGGATGGCCGTCCAGATACCGGTCATGCCAGGGCGTGACCTGTTCGAGATCAGCATGTCGAATGTGAACGAGGTCGAGACGATGGCGGCGTCCGGATGGCAGTGCCAGCGCGCACGAGTTCCGGTGTGAGGCGCACGATGATCGGTTCGTTCGGGGAACGGAGTGAATTGCCGGGGTATGTCCTGGCCCACCTTTTACGCGTCTTTCAGCCAGGGCATTTCCACGGGTGATACGACCAGTTGCCGGAATTCGCGTTTCAGATCGAAGATGAACCCGACCAGAATCATCGAGTCGGCGTAAGGAATCGGAAAGACATGCGGATTTTCCGGCGTACGCAGCGGCCGCTCGGGCGTGTCCGCGGTCGCCGCGGCGTTCTCGCGAACGCTTTCCAGTTCGTCGGCCATGGCCTGGCCGCTGAGTTTCAGCACGCGGCTACGCAGCTCGCTGAAGGGCTCGATGCGCGCAGCGTCTTCGTGGTATTCAGGCACTTCGTAAACGAACCAGGACATTTTCGTCTCCTGTGAGAAGGGGCGCTATTCTAACGCCGCGCGAGGATTCGCCGAAAAGATCATGTCGTGCGACGGGCGCAGTCGCCGCGAG
Source organism: Burkholderia sp. IMCC1007 (assembly GCF_027257875.1). Taxonomy (GTDB): domain Bacteria; phylum Pseudomonadota; class Gammaproteobacteria; order Burkholderiales; family Burkholderiaceae; genus Burkholderia. The sequence continues at coordinate 94,720 of NZ_JAPVQY010000006.1, read as the reverse complement.
GCAGTCTGCTGGCGGGCGATTTCTGACAAGGCGGGCCGCCGCCGCGCTCCAAGCGTTATCTTGCCGACGTTGGATTGCGGAATCCGAAGATGCAGGATTTCATTCGCGGGGCCGACGTGGCTGATCGATAGTATCGCCAGCGCATGCACGAGTTCCCATCCATCTGCTTGAAACTACCGAACGTGAGTTGGAACAGGTCACGGGCTTCGCTCAATGCAGATCAGGCGGTACGTAGAGCGCCCCGAATTGTTCCGCTAACCGCGCGAGTCGCCGATCGCGCGTCCAGAGCCAGGTGCTCGGGGTCAACCACACCGACGCAAGCAGCGTGCAGTCCACCGCACCGCGCCCACGCCCATACAGCCGCTCTCGCTCGATCCAGTCCGCTACTTCTGCTGGCGTCGCAAGGCGCGTTTGGCGCAATAGCGCGAGATCTCCCAGGGTTCGGGCCCGCGGTTCCGGTGGGGCCCCGCACGCGAGCTCGAGTATCACCAGAGGATGCGTCAGAACGGTGTCGACGCGCAGCACCTGGATTAGAGCCGGTAGCGGGCGCCGGAAATGTTCGACCCACACGGACGTGTCGACCAGCACACTCATCGTTAGCTACCCTGCGGGTTGCGGCGCGGCACATCCGGCATGTCGGGCGCGCGACCACCCGGCGCGGCCAAGCGCTGGCCGGCCTGGACACGCACGAACGTTTCCAGGGCGGCCCGGAAGAGGTCGGCCGGCGGCATGCCGGGCTCGGCGAGTTCGAGCGCGCGAGCATAGAGAGCGTCATCGACGGTGACGGTGGTACGCATGATGCCTCCTTTGATGCGGTATTGCATCAGTTTTAGCATCATTCAGGCGACAGAAGAGCCTCGGATGCGCCGAGCGGCCGCGTAATCACGAACGCGCACACTCGCGTGAGTTCTGAATTGTCGGTTGCCACTTCAACGAGGAAACTATCCGGCAGCGGGACTGTTCGCAGCGAAGCGCAATCGGTATGCTCACCGCGACCCAGTCGATCATGCGTGATTCGCGCGCGACCCCTGGTCGCGACCGCGGTGACCCCGGACGATGTCGGCATGCGATGCACGTAGTCGCCTGACCGGACGCCGCCTATAATCGCTATCAAATTTTCCAAAAAATCGCGGTTACCAAGGTGAGGGGGTGTCCAAATGGCAGCGTGCCGTCGCATCTGTTCGCGCTTCGTCGTCGCAAGCTCGATCGCCGGTCTGACAATGCTGGCGTGCCCGGTACACGCGTACGCCGACGATGGTCCTTCGAGTTCAGCGAGCGGGCTCAAACCATCGGAGAGAACGCTCAACGTCTACGCGGTGTTTGGCGACGGCCGCGCGACCGAGGGTGGCGACATGCATTGGCGGGCGTACGAAGTCGGCTTCGGTGACGTCTTGAACGATTACCTGTCGGTCTACCTCGCGTACATGAACGAGGGGCATCCGCTGGATCACCACCGCGACGGTTTTGCCGCCCTGGGTTCGTTTCGTTGGCCGGTCGGCAGTCGTCTGGCGCTCGAATTTTCGGCGGGCCCGTATTTCAGCATGGACACGACCCATGTCGACGACCAGCCACGCAATGACAAGCGCTGGGGCGTGCGTGCGTCGGCAGCGGTGCGGTATTACGTCGTTCCCAAGCGCTTCTTCCTCAAGGTGCAGTACAACCACGTCCAGATGATCGGCGGCTTCAATTCCGACGCGGTACTGTTCGGCATCGGCTCGGATTTCGGCGGCGATCCCGGCCCGGCGTTTTCGGACGGCAAGACGCAGGTCAGCGTTTGGGCCGGGACGTCGCAGACGAACCGTCCTCAAGTGCCGATCGAAAAGGGATACATGGTCGAAGTCAAGCGGCCGCTCGGCAATGCGTGGGCCTATTCAGGGAGCTTCGTCTACGAAGGCAACAACGGTGTTGCCGGCCGACGAGGCGTGGCCGCGCAATTCTGGTACGTCGCGCCGATCCAGAGCAAATGGACGCTTTCGGCCGGTGTCGGTCCGTATCTGTCGCGCGACCGGAACGATGCGTCGGGCAGCACACGACTCAATGCGTTGCTCAGCGCGCAAGTGACTTATCAGGTTACGAACGATTGGGCGGCGAGCTTGCGCTTCAATCGTGTCGCAACCCGCAACGACAAGGACCAGGACATGTTCATGGTCGGCGTGGCGCGCAATTTCTAGGCGCTCGTTCTTGTGCGCCGGCTCGTTCTGTCGAGAGAGCGTTGAACACTTAATCGCGATAAAGCGCTGGATGCCGCGAAGCGGCGTCACCGGATATTCCCGATCTTGTCACATGTTCTGCCATCCTCGACGTTCAAGGCGGTTGCGCAACAGGCCTGCGATCAACGCGCTGATGATCAGGCACAGGTAGAGAGTGACGAGATGGTGACGCCAGGCGTCAAGGGCGAGCTGGTGTGAAACCAGTTTCGGATCGGGGTGCAGAAGCATGGCACCCTTCGCCTCGACGGCTCGCATCATCCGGATAAAGCCTCCCGCGGAGAGCAGTGGCAACAGGACGACGAGCGCCAGCAGCGCGGGTTTCGCGCGGCACGCCAATGGATGATGACGCAACCGGAACCACAGTCCGAGACATCCGTGTATCCAGCCGGGCGCGAGCAGTGCCAATTGAAGGCCCTGCGTGCCGCTGGTCAGCAGCACGGTGACGACGCGCGCGTAATCCGGCTCGAAGCCATAGAGGGAAGAGGCGAGTCGGGTCGTCACCGCATGGCGGATCAGCAGCAGCGGCAGGCTGAGGCCTGCCCAGAGGCGGAGCCATTCGGCGGGCGGCAGTGCCCAGTGGCGGCGCCCGTATATCGTGTGCAACGCCAGCGCGAAATGAAGCGAAGCCGCACCGTACAGCGCGATCGTCCCCGGTGCGCTGCGCCACAGCCGCAACGCCAATACGAGACCGCGTCCGGCAAGTTCGAGTGACCAGATTCCGAGTGCGTGATTGATCAGGTGGAGCAGGAGATAGGTCAGCAGCACCACGCCCGATCCGAGTTGAAAACCACGCAGAACGGAGTGCATCTGAACTCGCGATTCACGGTGCAGTGGGCGCACCGGGGGCGATCCTTGTTTCATACCCGATGCACGGGCCATGTCGACGTTGTCCATAGTGGTCACCCGGTTCGTGTTTTTTGCAATACCGTGAGCACGCGCCGGTTATTCCCGGATTCGACGAGCCCGCCGGGCAGGGCAAGGCAATGTGAGGGGGCCCCGCGCTCCGACACGCGCAAGCACGTTGCATCAGCGCGGTGAAGGGGCGGCGATCTGTTGGGCGCCGGCGGCGAGATCTCCGATCGGGGAATAAAACGGACGACGCGGCAGTCTGGCTCTTGGAGCCCGCAACGGAGGCCCATCGGATGATCCCGGCAGTCTACCTCCCGAACCACGGTCGAGACGACATCATGTTGTCAGCGCCTTCCTCCAATTCGTCGCGTCGCAGCGCGTTGAATGATCAGACAATGCCCGTGCGAAGCGTCGCCATCGACCATTCGTCCGTACACTGCCGGGCGCGCGAGCGGCTGCCTGCATTGCGGAAGGCAAGCATGCGTTTCGGCAGCATGAGCGCAAGCAGGTCGAGATCGGGTTCGTCGTGAGGCACGGGAGTAGAGCATGTCGAACTTTTCCTGGCTTCAACGGATCCGGCCGGCGGGTGTGCGGTCCGTCCGGCTGATCACCGGACTGGTGTTGTTCACCTACGTGGGTACGCATCTCCTGAATCACGCGCTGGGGAATATCTCGCTCGTATGGCTGGAGCGTGATCTGCTCGTGCAGAAGTTCATCTGGCAGGGATGGCTTGGAACAGCCGTGCTGTACAGCGCGTTGGCGACGCATTTCTTCCTGGGCCTGTGGGCGCTGTACGAACGGCGCTCATTGCACTGGACGCCCGGTGAGGTGGCGCAACTCGTTCTCGGCTTGTGCATACCGCCGCTGCTGGTCAACCACGTTGTGAATACAAGGGTCGCATTTGCCGAATTCGGCTTGAACAAGGGTTACGCGCAGTTGCTGTACTCGTTCTGGATCGATTCACCGTTCTTCGGCCGCGTACAACTGATGCTGTTGGTGGTCGCTTGGCTGCACGGATGTTACGGCATTTGGTTCTGGTTGCGATTGAAACCATGGTTCGGGGCGTGGCGCAGCGTCCTGCTGAGCGCTGCCGTCCTGCTCCCGGTGCTCGCGCTGCTAGGCTTCTTGCAGGGCGGACGGGAAGTGCTCGCGCTCTCGCGAGATCCTGTCTGGCGCGCCGCGGCGACCCGGCCGACGCTCGTCGGAACGGGATCGCAAAATCGCTGGCTCGCCGAGCTGCGCAACGACTTTTTGCTCTTCGATGGCGGGGCGCTACTGCTGGTGGTCGCCGCGCGGCTCGTGCGCACGGCGCGGGAGCGCCGGGTCGGACGGTTCTGCGTGCGCTATCCGGATGGGCGGAAGGTATTTGCGCCGCTCGGATTTTCGGTGCTCGAGGCTAGCCGCATGGCCGGCGTTCCTCATGCCAGCAGTTGTGGTGGCCGGGCCCGCTGCACGTTGTGCCGGGTGCGCGTGCTCAGCGATGTGCCGCTGCCCGCGCCTGCCGAGGCGGAGCGGCGCGTTCTGGCGCAGCTGGGCGCCGACTCGCAGACCGTGCGCCTCGCCTGCCAGTTGCGGCCGTCCCATGATCTGTCCGTATGGCCGCTGGTGCCACCGGCAGCATCAACGGGCTTCTTGAAACGGCGGCAGCGGGACGTCATGCCGCAAGAGCGCTTCGCCGCGTTCATGTTCGTGGATATGCGGGATTCCACGAAGCTTGCGGCGGCACAATTGCCGTTCGACAGCCTGTTCGTCGTCGGTCGCTTCCTGAGTGCTGTCAGCGCCGCGGTGGTCCAGGCCGGTGGCCTGCCAAACCAGTTTCTGGGGGACGCCGTGCTCGCGATATTTGGCTTGAACGGCGAGCCGTCCGTCGCCTGTCGTCAGGCGCTCGCCGCGGTGCCGCTGGTGGCCGCCAATATCGAAGCACTGAACGCGACGCTCGAGCCGCAGCTGCAAACGAAAATTCGGTTTGGCATTGGATTGCACTGTGGGCGGGCGGTAATGGGTGAGATCGGCTTTCGGGAGCACGTTACCTTCACTGCAATCGGCGACCCGTTGAATGTGGCGTCGAGACTCGAGCAGTTGACCAAGGAGATCGCTTGCGAGGCGATCGTCTCGGAACAAGTCTTCCGGCATGCCGGCGTTTCAGCCGCAGGCTTGCCGCAGCTTGCCGCACGCCTGCGAGGTCGCGATGACCCGGAGCCCGTCCGTGTACTGTCCAGGGCGGCGCAGATGCCCCGGGCCTGACAACGCCCGCCGCACCCATGTGCGCCGCCGTCTTGGGATGGCGGCGATGATGGATCGAGAAGCAAGCCGTCAAGTGTCACCACAGCTTTGGAAAGCCAAGGAGACCGCCAACTATTTGGTCTGCTAACCGTAATCGTCGCGCTATTTGCCCTGACGAGTTGCGCATTGGCCCCTGACCGCGTGGAATCGCTCCAATATGCGATACGTGCAACGGCTCGCACTTCCTTTGTTCTGTTCCTGGTTGTGTTTCTGTCTCCCTCGCTTGCGAAGCACTTGCCGGCGGTGCTAACGCGGTCACTGATGAAGGAGCGGCGCTATGTAGGATTGTCCTTCGCCGCTTCGCATCTTTTCCATGCGATCGCACTCGTCATCTACGTCAGGACAGCGCCGGAAGCGTTTTGGGCAGGGCGCACACCCGCGACAAACATACCGGGTTTCATTGGTTACTTGATGATTCTGTTGCTTGCGATCACATCGTTCGCAATGCCGGCGCGTGTCATCGGTCCGGCCAACTGGAAAAAGCTGCACTTCACGGGCGTGTGGATACTTGCCGTCATTTTCGCGTTGTCGTTCCTTACTCGCGCCCACCACGATGCCGCTTATCTCGTACCAGGCGTGCTTATGGTCGCCGCGATGTTGGTGCGGATGTCCGATCGGTTCGCAGCGTGAGGTCAGAGATTCCGCAGACCCCGAGTCTCGAGCGCTACTTCGCCATGCAGCCTCCGGCAGCAATCGGGTCCGGCAGCGCGATCACGGCGAAAAAAAGCGGGCCGGAAACGCGACGTCGATCTCGACGTCGTCGAGCGTCACGGTTTCGAGCGGCTCGCTGCCGTCATCCGCGAAGCTGACGACCTTCAGCGGAAAGCCGTCCTCGGCGTCCAGCCACAACCGGTAGCGATGCACGCCGTCGACGCTGTGCGCCGGCGCGCCCGTCACCGACACGCGCAGCGCGGTCCGCCCGCCGACGGTTTCCTGGCCTTCCGTCACCGTCACGCCGCCCTGCTGCAGCGCATGCAGGTTGCGCAGCAGTTCGCCGACGTCCGAGCGGTCCACGCGATGGCCGCTGCGGTCGCGCACGAGCGGATTGGACGGCGACAGCGTCAGCGCAGGCAGCACATGCTCGCCGAACGGGCGCAGCCTCACCTTGCCGTCGCCGGGATCGTACGCGAGCACCGCGCCGTGATGCGGCGACACGAAATCCATCCGGACGAAGCCCGGCTTCAGGTACGCATAGTGGAATTCCGTGTGCTCGCCGCTTCGCGCCGACGAGCGGATCGTCGCTCGGTACGAGTGCACCTGATCGAAATGTGCCTGCGCAACGGTCACCGGGTCGGCTGTCATGCTTGCTCCTATCAGGCTCACGGCCATCCATGCGGCGATCATGGCGCCGCCTCGACGTCGAGCACGCCTTCCATGCCGCGCTCGCGATGGCTGCGCAGGAACAGCAGCCGATGCGTGCAATAGTAGGCGAAGCGGCCGGGCGCCGTCGGCGTGAAACGGAACGTGCGCGGCGTCGTGGCCAGTTCGGTGTGCACCGCGATGCCGGCCTGCGGCGCGTCGATCTCGAAACTGTGCGGCACGACGCCCGGTTCGGCCGATACGGTCAGCTCGACCGGCGCATGCGCGCGGACGATCACGTGATTCGGCCGAAAGAAATAGCTGCCGCCGACGATCGTCACCCGCTGCACGCCGTCGGCGTCGACCGGCACGCGCACCGGTGCATCGCCATCCGCCCGCGCGAACCCGGCGCCTGCCATCAGCGCCATCATTACCATCGCCGCCTTCGCGTTCATGTCGTGCTCCCAGCTCCTTGCCGATGCCGATGCCGATCCCGATGCCGCGTGCGTCATCCCTTCCATGCGTCGGTCGACCCGCCGAGCGCGCCGCACACGTCGATTGCGAGTTCGCGCAGTCGCGGTTCGTCGCCGCGCCCTGACAGCGCAAAGCCCATCCCTCGATCCGACCAGAAATAGGTACGACGGCCATCCGCCGACATCGCGTGCGGCGACAAGTGCCGCGTGTCGTAGGCTGTCATGTACAGCGTCACGCGCGCGCCGTCCGCACGCTGGTACATCAGTTGCGCGGCCGGCCCCGCGTCGCCGGGGAGCAGCCGGCCGCCGATGAGCGCGTAGCCGTATTCGTCAAGCGACGGCGTGCGCACGGGCCGGCCGAGACGCGCGGACAGCCATCCGGCCAGGCGCGCCGGATCGCGCGCGTCGATTTCGACCGGATGATCGCGATCGGCCGCATACACCGCATACGCGACATCCGCGCGCGCGGCGAACGCCGGTTCGACGCTGAACACCGTCCAGCCCGCATGCAGCGCGATGCCGAGCACGACGCCGGCAGCCAGCCCCGCGAACGCATACGCGACCACGCGCCGGCGCGGCGCACGCCGCTGCACGAACAGCGCAGACGCGGCGGCGGGCAGCGGAAACAGCGCTTGCAGCGCAGCGCGCTGCGCGCGGTAATGCGCGTATCGCTCGGCTTCACGCGGATCGGACTCCAGCCGTGCGAGCACCTCGCGGCGTTCGTCCTCGGACAGCTCGCCGTCGAGCAGCGCCGACAGCAGCTGGGCCGAGGCATCGGCGTCGTCATCCCGATCGTTCGAAGGTTTGTGCGGATCGTCCATCATGTCTTCCCGATCACCCGTAACGCAGCCGCGCCGTGCGCCGGCGGCTGGCCGGACAGTAGCTCGCGCATCTGTTCTCGCGCCCGCGACAGCCGCGACATCACCGTACCTATCGGCACGCCGAGCACTTGTGCGGCATCGCGGTAACTCAACTCCTCGAGCGCGACCAGCAGGAGCACCTCGCGCTGCTCGACCGGCAACCGGTACAGCGCGCGCTGCACGTCGCGCAGCACCAGGCCGTCGATCTCGTCGCTCGGCGCGGCCATCGACTGCCACGGCGCGGTCGCGTCATCGACCGCGATCTCGTGCCGCGCGCGCAACTGGTCGATGAAACGGTGCCGCAGCAGCGTCAGCAGCCATGCGCGCAGATTGCCGCCGTCGCGCGGCGGCCGGCTCAGCGCGCGCTCGAGCGTGTCCTGCACGAGATCGTCGGCCCAGGCCCGGTCGCCCGTCAGCGCGCGCGCATACCGCGTGAGATGCGGCAGCCACACCAGCAGATCCGATTCGTAGCTCATCCGGATACCTCGCGCGGCGTCGCGCCGTCGATCCGTCAGTCCGTCGATCCGTCCGTCGATCAGGGACGCGCGACGTGCCACATGCCGCCGATCCCGTCGCCGCCCGTGTCGCCGGCCTTGTGGTCCATTTTCCAGCGATACAGCGGGCGGCCGTGATACGCCCATTGCTTCTTGCCGTCGTCGCGCGCGACGACGCTCAGCGCACCCGACGCCTTGTCGTATCCGTCGGCGAGCGCCGGCGGCCAGTTCGCCGCGCACGTGCCGCTGCAGGTGCTTTTGCCCGGTGCGTCGTGATCGAACACGTACAGCGTCATGTGATCTTCGTCGACCAGCTTCCCATCGCCGACCTGCGGCGGCTCGGCGGCGGCCGGCCGCGCGATCGCGGCGGTCAGCGCGACGGCTAACAGCATCGTCTTCATTCCCGTTCTCCTTGGCGTGGCATCGCATGGCATCGCGGCACCGGGTTGCCCGACGGGATGGTCGACTTCGTCATGGTCATTATCCTGCCGTCCGGTTGCGCCGCGACTCGGTATGTAAACGGACGGGCCGCCCGGTTATTCCATGTCGCGCCCGCCTGGCGCGCGGGCGGCTTCAAAAGCTGTCATTCTTCAGATGAATGAAAATCGCGAATCTTGAAAGAAAACGCGGCATGACATCACGCGCCGCACGCGGCTCGCTCCCGAGTTCGCGTACGACACTGCCGTCGCCGCAGATGGCAGCGCCGTCAATTTCGACGAAATCTCCGGATTCTTCGGGGGGCTCGACCGATAACTAGTCGCCGAGAAGACAATGTGCGCCCGGCCCGCTCGTTGCCGCTTGCACGCGTCAGATCGATCCGAACAGCGCGCGCGGGCGGTCCTTCAGGGTTCCGGCGAGTATCCGCATCCCGTTCACGAGTTCGTCGCGCGTCGACGCGCACGCGAGATTGATGCGCACGCCGTGCTCGAGCTCCGCGCGATCGACCGCGAACGTCGACGACGGCATCACGATCACACCGCGCGCCTTCGCGTTCGACGCGAAATCGTCGGCCCGCCACGGCGGCGGCAGCCGCAGCCACACGAACATGCATGCCGGGTCCGATTTCAATTGACCGGCCGGCAGCAGCTCGCGCGCGAGGTCCACGCGCGCGCGGATTTCCGCCAGTTGCGCATTCATGATCCGATCGGCGATGCCGTTCTCGATCCATACGGTTGCGATCAGCATCGACAGCGGCGCGGGCATCCATGCGGTCGTCCGCACGGCTTCCGCAGCCAGCGCGACACTATCCTTCGGGCAGCACAGATAACCGAGACGCAGGCCCGGCGCGAGAATCTTCGATGTTGCGCCGATATGGAACGTCAGCTCCGGACACAGCCCCGCGAGCGTCGGCAACCGGTCGCGTACGAGCGGGCCGTATACGTCGTCCTCGATGATCGTCACGTGGTGACGGCGCGCGACGTCGACGAGCGCCATGCGCCGCGCGAGGCTCATCGTCGTCACGGTCGGGTTCTGCAGGTTCGGCACGACGAAGATCGCCTTGACGGGCATTCGCTGGCAGATCCGCTCGATTTCGTCGGGCAGGAGGCCGTCGTCGTCGGCCGGAGCGCTGACGATCTCGAACTGGAACACGGGCGCGAGCGCCTTCAGCCCGTAATACGTGAGCCGGTCCGCGACGATTACGCCGTCGGTGCCGATCAGACTGTTCAGTACCGCGTAGAGACCATGCTGCGCGCCGCTCGTGACGACCACCTGGTCGTGGGATGGCGTGAAGCCCGGCGCGGCGAGCCATTGCGCGCCGGCCGCGCGCGCCCAGTCCGGACCTTGCGGCGGCTGGTATTCCTGCAGCGTTGCGAAGCGCGGATCGTTCGGCAGCGTGCCGAGCGTCTGCGCGAGACTCGCGAGGAATTCGCCGGTGGCCGGCCGGTTCACGGTCAGGTCGATCACGCCGTTGCCCGCCGCGAGCGACGCACGGGCCGGCTCGACGCTCGGCATCGCGCCGCCGGTGACGAGCGACCCGCGGCGCTTGCTGCCGATCACGAGGCCGCGGAGCTGCAGCTCCTTGTACGCCCGCGATACGGTCGACACGTTGATGCCGAGCTCGGTCGCCAGCTGACGCTGAGGCGGCAGGCGGCTGCCTGGCGGGTAGGTGCCGTTGCGGATTTCCGCTTCGATCGAGCTCGAGACCTCGACGTAGGTCGCGCGCTTCGCCTGCGCCGGGGCGGCGTTGCCGCGCACGTCGGAAAGTTTGTCTGATGCCATGTATTGCCCGTGACCACACAAAAAACGTTTGTCTGCCATTTTTGCCTGCCTTGCGATTTTAACCGACATTCCTGCGACGACAAGCGATCACCGAATAGTCTGCCAAATCATCGGCATGAAAGCGGGTATACACCGACGCCACACAATCGATTTTTGATTGCACACAAAAAATTCTTGTGTGATTCTTAGTCCCATCTTTGTGTGAATGCTGTGCTTCGGAGGGATGCGTCATGGCGAACGTCGCCATCGTGGGTGCGGGTTTCATCGGGCTCGGCGCGGCGACGTGGCTGCAGCGCGACGGGCACCGCGTGACGTTGTTCGATCCGGATGGCGTCGGGCAAGGTGCGTCGTTCGGCAATGCCGCGACGTTCGCGCCGTACGGGTGTGTGCCCGTGAACGGGCCGTCCGTGTTCCGCGACATGCCGCACTTCCTGTTCGCGCCCGACAGCCCGCTGCGGATCCGCTGGCCGTACCTGCTGGCCGGCGCGCCGTGGCTGGTCCGGTTCCTGATCGCGTCGACGCCCGTCCGCCATGTGCGCAGCGCGAGTGCGCTGGCCGCGCTGCTGTCGCGCGCCGCGGACGGCTATGCGCCGCTCGTCGGCACGTCGCGGCTGGCGGCGTTCGTGCGGCCGCGCGAATGCCTGTACCTGTACGCACGGCAGGCGTCGTTCGATGCCGCGCAGCCGTCGCTCGCGCTGCGGCGCCGGTTTGGCGTCGCGTTCGAGACGCTCGACGCGGCCGCGATCCGCCGTCTCGAGCCGGCGCTCGCGCCGATTTTCGAGCGTGGCGTGCTGTTCAACGGCAGCTGGCATTTTTCCGATCCGCACGGGTTTCTCGGCGAGCTGTTCGCGCATCTGGCCGGGGGCGGTGCAACGCTCGAACGTGCGCGAGTCGAGCGGATCGAGCCCGCCGACGCCGGCGTGCGGCTGGTGGCCGGCGGCGCGGCGCGCGCGTTCGATCACGTCGTGGTCGCGGCGGGCGCGCAGTCACGGGCATTCGCGGCGGCGTGCGGCGATCGCGTGCCGCTCGATACCGAGCGCGGCTACCACGTCCAGTTCGCCGAGCGCGAGCACATCGTCACGCGACCGGTCGGCTGGGCGGAGCGTGGCTTCTACATGACGCCGCTCGACGAAGGGCTGCGCGCGGCCGGCACGGTCGAACTGGGCGGCTTCGACGCTGGCGAGAACTGCGCGCTCATCGATCTGCTCACGCGCTCGGCCCGCGAGGCGCTGCCGACGCTCGGCGCGCCGACGCGTAGCTGGCTCGGCTTCCGGCCGACGCTGCCGGACGGTGTGCCCGTGCTCGGCCGCTCGCGGCGCAGCGAGCGCGTGATCTACGCGTTCGGCCATCAGCACCTCGGCGTGACGCTGGCGGGCATTACCGGCAGGATCGTCGCGGACCTCGTCGCGCAGCGCGCGCCGCCGGTCGATCTGGCCGACTATCGCGCCACGCGTTTCTGACGCGCCGCGATCGGACGGCGCACGACCGTGGATACGGCTTCGACGGGTCGCGAATCGAAGCGGCCGGAACAACAAACATGAACGCGACTTCAACCACTGCAAGGAGGCATCATGAATCGTCGTAACTGGCTGGTATGGCTGGCGGTCTGCTCGATCGGCACGGTTGTCACATCCGCACAGGGCGCGGATGTTCAGACCATCAAGATCGGCTTCGCCGGCCCGCTGACAGGCCCGGTCGCGCGCGTCGGCAAAGATCTGCAATACGGCGCGCAGCTCGCGCTCGACGAGGAAAACGCGAAGCACCCGACGATAGGCGGCAAGCCGGTGCAGTACGTGCTCGACGTGCAGGACGATCAGGCCGATCCGCGTGTCGCGATCCAGGTCGCGCAGAAGCTCGTCGACGACGGCGTGGTCGGCGTGATCGGGCATTACAACTCGGGCTGCAGCATTCCGGCGTCGGCCGTGTATCGGCAGGCGAACGTCGTGATGATCACGCCCGGCTCGACCAACCCGCAGCTGACGATGCAGGGTTTCAAGAACGTGTTTCGCACGATGGGGCACGACGGGATCGGCGGCGTCGTCGCGGGCCGCTTCGCGGTCGAGCAGCTGAAGGCGAAGCGGATCGGCATCATCGACGACCGCACTGCGTTCGGCCAGGGGCTCGCGGATGCGTTCGAGAAAGGCGTGAAGGAAGCGCATGGCACGGTTGTCGGCCGCGAATACACGAACGACAAGGCGGTCGATTTTCGCGGCATCCTGACGACGTTGAAGAGCAACAACATCGATCTGCTGTTCTTCGGCGGGCTCGACGAGCAGGGCGCGATGCTCGTCAAGCAGATGCGTTCACTCGGTATTCGAGCACAACTGTTCGGCGCGGGCGCGCTGAAGAGCAACGCATTCCTGAAGATCGCCGGTACCGCGGGCGAAGGCACGCAGGATCTCGAACCGGGGCCCGCGCTCGACAAGCTGGCGTCCGCGCAGGCGTTCGCGCAGCGCTACAAGACGCGTTTCAACCAGGACGTCGAGCTGTATGCGCCGTTTGCGTACGACGCGGCGCTCGCGTTGACCGCCGCGATCCATAAGGCCGATTCGGTCGACCGCGGCAAGATCGTGCAGAGCATGCCGAGCGTGTCGGTGACCGGCGTGACCGGCAAGATCTCGTTCGACGAACGCGGCGACCTGATCAAGCCGCCGTACACGCTGTTCCGGGTCGAGCAGGGGCAGTGGCACAGTATCCGCACGGTTGGCGGCGCGTCGAACTGACGGGCGGATGAGCCCCGGTGGCCGGGCGCTGGCGTGCGCACAGCCACCGGCGCTCGACGCACGGCATGGCCCGGTTGTCACGGCCGTCACCCAGTGGGCGCACGATCTCGGCCAGACAGGAACCAGGTATGCAACTGTCCGATTCCCTTCGCCTCGATGGTGCCGCGCTCTTCAAATCGGAACGGCGTGCCGAGCTTGCGTCGGGTAGCGTCCGTCACTTGCACACGTCCAGCCACGCCGTGAGATTCCATCCCCTGTTGAAAACTGTGTAAATGCCACGATGTCCGCGAATAATACGGTCACCTCTGCGAAGCTGTCGGCGATGATTTCCGGGAAATGGTCGGCAAACGGGCTTGCCGGGCATCGAGTGGGATCAGGGGATTCGGGAGGCAGATGTCGCAGTCCGAGTTCCCCGCCACACCGCGCACTTGGATCGGTCGCCCCCGCATTCTGCAACCCTAACTTCTTATTGGTCAGCGGTAGTGGGTGAATCGGCCTGGGTGTCGCAAAGGATCTCGACGAGTTTGTCGCGGTAAATGTTTTTGTCGCTGGGATTGCGCGGAACGCACACCCTCAAATCCCGTTGCGACCATGTTTCTTCGAGTTCCACGATGGCGAACTGCCCCTGATCATCAGGCTCGATGGCCGTCCTCGGTACGATGCCGACGCCCGCGCCGGAGGCGACCAGGCGGGAAATCGCGCGATATCCGGAAACCTGCACGCGCACGTCCAACCGTCCGCCGAGTGCGGTGGCGTGATTCATGAGGAACGTGTGCAGTGCGGCCCCCGATTGCAGGCTGATGAATGGATGGCCGAGGCAATGCCGGAAACTGGTCGACGATCGTTCGGCAAGCGGATGCTGAATCGGGATGAGCAGTACGAGCTGGTCCTTCCGATAAGGCAAAAAATGCAATGCCGGATGTTCGTTTTCAAGTGCCACAACCCCGACTTCCGCGCGACCGGCCGCCACTGCGGCAACAATATCGTGACTCATGCGTTCTTCCAGCGTGATCCGTACGTTCGGATAGGCGGCGAAGAATCGCGCCAGATCGCCGGGTAGATGGGCGCTGATTGCGTTGTTGTTGGCGAAAACCGTGACGTGTCCTGTCATGCCGAGCGAATAGGGACGCAAATCGGCGTGCATCTGTTCGAGTTGCGCGAGGCACCGACCGGCGTGCTCGCGAAATACCTGCCCGGCCGGCGTCAATGTCACGCCTCGCGCCTGACGCGTCAGTAGCGTGACGCCGAGCGTTTCTTCGAGGTTCTTCATCCTCAGGCTCGCGGACGACGCAGCCAGATGGCATCGCTCCGCTCCACGCGATACGTTTTCTTCTTCAGCGATAGCCAAAAACACCTTCAGGTCGGTCAGGTCGTATGTCATACCGTTCGAAGTATTCGAAAATGTCTGCCGCAGAAGAATAGCACTGACGTGCGGACTGGGGCATCGCTGTCCGGGTTCACCCGAGGTTTCGTTAAATTCGAACGCATCGTTTGTAAAAGCTCGCTGTATCCGGGTAGCGCGTTAATCGATACTTGATCCCGTCAATCAGCAAGGAGGAGTCACGAATGAGCGGGAACAAGGGCGGTGCGTCGACGAGCAGGCCGCTTGAGGGGCTGGTCGTCGTCGCGATCGAGCAGGCGCTGGCGGCACCGTTGTGTACGGGGCGCCTGGCCGAAATGGGCGCGCGCGTGATCAAGGTCGAGCGTGCCGAAGGCGACTTCGCGCGTGGTTACGATGACGCGGCGAACGGACAGGCGTCGTACTTCGTGTGGACGAACCGCGGCAAGGAGTCGATCGTACTGGACTTCAAGTGCGCGGACGACGCAGCGTTGCTTCACCGTATGCTCGCCGATGCCGACGTCTTCATCCAGAATCTCGCGCCGGGTGCGCTCGCCCGGGCCGGTTTCGCCAGCGAGGCGCTGCGTGAACGCTACCCGCGTCTGATCACCTGCGATATCAACGGGTACGGGACCGACAACGAAGCGAGCCACCTGAAAGCGTACGACCTGCTCGTGCAGTGCGAAAGCGGCCTTGCGGGCATCAGCGGCGCGCCGGACGCTTGTGGTCGAATCGGCGTGTCGATCTGCGACATTGGTGCGGGCATGAACGCGACGATCGCTGTCCTTTCGGCGCTCGCGCTGCGCGAACGGACCGGCCGAGGGTCCGGCGTATCGGTGTCGCTGTTCGACGGTGCAGCGGACTGGATGTCGATTCCTTACGTACACGAGGTGTACGGGAAGGGAGCGCCGAAGCGCGTGGGTCTCAAGCACCCGTCGATTGCGCCGTATGGCGCATTCACCACCCGCGATGCGAACGACATCGTGATCAGCATCCAGAACGAACGCGAGTGGCAGCAGTTCTGCGCGCGTTTCATGCTGGCACCGGATCTCGGCACCGATCCGCGCTTCGCTTCGAACACGGAACGCGTTCGCAATCGTGAAGCGCTCGATCAGATCATCGCGGCAGCGTTTGCCGCGATCGATGTCGACGAAGCGCTGGCTCGTCTCGCCGATTCGAACACCGCATATGGACAGGTGCGCTCGGTCTGGCAGATGGCGCGACATCCGGCACTGCGGACGTGGCCGATGAACGTCGGCGACAAGTCGCTGAACATGATCGCCCCTGCGGTGCGCGCGCCATGGGACGCGGGGCGCTTCGAACCAGCCCCAGGCCTCGGCGAGCATACCGAGTCTCTCAAGGCGGAGTTTTCGGCATCGAAGGTTGAGGTGATGGCATGAGTACGGTCGATATCGCGCACCTTCGGGAATGGGTAGGCAAATCCCGAACCGATCACGACATCGTGTCGTCCCGTCACGCGAGGTTGATGGCTGCGACGCTCGGCTTGCCGCAGTCCGACCTCGTCGCAGGTGCAGCGTTGCCCCCGCTGTGGCACTGGCTGTACTTTCTGAGCGGCGAGCCGCCGGCAGCACTGGGCCGTGAGGGCCACCCGGCGCGTGGCGGCTTCCTGCCGCCGGTCACGTTGCCCAACAGAATGTGGGCGGGTGGCCAACTGGAATTCCACGCCTCCGCACCGCTCGACGCACGCGTCGAAAAGCGCTCGACCGTGGTGGCGGTCGACCACAAGCAGGGGCGCAGCGGTGAACTCGTGTTCGTGAAGGTGTTGCACGAGTTGCTGCACGAGGGCAACAAGGTGCTCAGCGAATTTCACGACATCGTCTACAAGGGTGCGACGGCCCCCGGCTCCGCAGCCGCCGACGTCAAGATGCCCGTCGCGCAGCACAGCCGCAAGATCAAGCCGGACTCCACCATGCTGTTCCGCTATTCGGCGCTGACGTTCAACGGACACCGCATTCACTACGACGCCGACTATTGTCGCGACGTCGAGGGTTATTCGAACCTCGTGATTCACGGGCCGCTGAACGCCACCCTGCTTGCAGCGTTCGCGCAAGAGGTGGGCGGCCGACCGGTCAAGGAATTCCGCTATCGCGGCTTGAAGCCATCGATTCTGGGCAACGAGTTGACGCTCAACGCCGCGAAAGACGGGGATCTGCTCGTGCTGTGGGTTGCATTGCCAGACGGCAGTGTTTCGATGCGCGCCGAGGCGACGTTTTAAGTCGCACTGGGCGAACGACGCGATTCGATTCAAAAAAGATTCAGGAGACAGACGATGCAACATCATTCCATTTCGTACACAACGGAGTCGGGCGACGGCGCAGCCGCGCGACGAATAGAGCGCAGGGCTGCGCTGGCGAGCGTCATAGGAACGACGATCGAGTGGTACGACTTCTTCATCTATGGCACCGCTGCGGCGCTCGTGTTTCCGAAGCTGTTTTTCGCGCACGGTAATGCGGATGGATTGATGGCATCGTTCGCGACGATCTTTGTCGGATTCGTTTCGCGTCCGCTCGGCGGCGCGCTATTCGGGCACATGGGCGATCGAGTCGGGCGAAAGTCCACGCTCGTCGCGACATTGAGCCTGATGGGCGTTGCGACGCTTCTGGTAGGGTTGTTGCCGACGTCCGAGACGCTCGGCCCGGCTGCGGCTTGGCTGCTCGTTGCACTTCGCTTCCTCCAGGGCATCGGTGTTGGCGGCGAGTGGGGCGGTGCGGTCCTTTTGTCGATGGAGTCGCATACCGGCAAGCGGCGCGGTTTCATGGCATCGCTGCCCAATATCGGCGTGCCGCTTGGTCTCGTCGTCTCGGTGATCGTGTGGAGCGGTTGCAGTCATTGGTCAGGCGACGCGCTGCTGGATTACGGATGGCGAGTGCCGTTTCTTGCCAGCGGCGTGCTGTTGATCGTCGGTCTGCTGATCCGTTTTGGTGTGCCGGAAACCCCCGATTTCATCGCGGCGAGCAAGGTAGCGGATCGATCGAAAGGACCGATCGGGGAGGCGATCCGCACGGAGTGGCGTGCCATCCTGCTGTCCGCACTGATCCGGCCGAGCGAGCAAACTGCCTTCTACATGCTGACGACGTTCGCGGTTTTGTACGGTTCGAAGAACCTCGCGCTCGGCAAGGCGTTCATTCTGAATGCGGTGCTGATTGCTGCAATCGTCGCCTGTTTCGCGTTGCCGTTCTTCGGGTATGTCGCCGATCGAATCGGTCGGGCAAAGACCTACACCGCAGGTGCGATCTGCATGATGCTCTTTGCGTTTCCGTACTTTGCGATGCTCAATACGCGGCTTCCCGCGGCGGTGGTCATCGGGACGATCGTCATCATGGTGATCCACGCGTCGATGTATGGCTCGCAGGCGTCGTTCATTGCGGAATCTTTCCCCGCACATATTCGCTATAGCGGGGCGTCGTTGGGCTACCAGGGGGCATCGATCATTGCAGGTGGTCCTGCGCCCATGATCTCGCTCTGGCTCTTCGAGACGTTCCATACCGTCTATGCGGTCGCCGGATACCTGGCTTTTATGTCGCTCGTAAGCGCTGTCGCAGCACTTTACCTGGCGCGCAGCAACGCTGAAACCGCCTTTCGCGGCTCGTCTTTGAAGTAAAAACCGGATACAGGAACTCGAAATGCCTTCGTCAGCAGCATGTGCGCCGCAATCCTATTTGTTTGTCCCGGGGAGTCGGCCCGAACGGTTTTCGAACGCGCTGTCGTGCGGTGCCGACGCAGTCATCATCGATCTGGAGGACGCGCTCGCCCCCCCGCGAAGGATGCAGCGCGCGAGAACATCGCTGCGTGGTGTCGCGCGTCACCCGGTTCTCGTTCGTATCAACGGGCGTGGAACGCCCTGGTTCGAGCAGGACGCCAGGATCGGCGCACTCGACGGCATTGCCGGAATCGTCGTGCCGAAGGCGGAGGGATTGACCGACATCGTCGAAGTCGTAAAACGCGCGAAGCGACGGGTACCGATCTATCCGCTGATCGAGACTGCCCGGGGCATGTGGTCGGCGATCGAAATCGCGAAGGCACCGTATGTTAGCGAGCGCAAGGAGAGCGCGGAAGAGCTCTCGAGGCGGGTGAACCAATCAAGTATCTGACGTGCCAAGGCGTTGTCGTTCTTGAACTCGCGGCGCCCTTGCCGGTCGTGTGCACCTCAATTGCGGAGTGTTACGGGCATGGTCACCATTGCAAGCCACAACCGTCGTTAGTCGAGGATTGACGTCATGCAACTACGTTCAGCAACGGTGTCCGGCCTGGTGTCAATCGAAGAGTTGCTTCGTGAAGGAAGCCTTCCTACCGCTGGAGTAGCGGAGCATTTGGCCAATTTCATTGTGGCCGACGATGTGGAAAATGTTATCGGCTGCGGCGGCATTGAATACCACGGGGATTTTGCCCTGATTCGTTCGATCGCGGTCGCCTCGCATATGCGCGGGAGCGGGATCGGTAACGCAATCGTTTCTCTACTGCTTGCAGAATGTACCCGTCGAGCAGTTCAGGCCGTCGCGTTACGAACAATGACAACGGACAGCTACTTTGCCCGACACGGCTTCTCGCGAGTCGCGGTCGACGACGTGCCTGGTCCGCTACTGTCGTCCGCCCAGTTCACCGGCGTCTGTCCGGCATCGGCAATCGTCATGCTCAAGCGACTCTAGCCGAAGCCGGCTCCGCAACGTGGTGCCGATCGTATCGAACACGGTTGCGGAGCTAGAAGTTGGTGATTCCGTTTGGCACCGGCAATGATTGCTCGTCGATGGCGTGGGATTGCTTTACCGCAGTTCCTTGGAGCGTGCGTTACGGCGCAGACTCCGACGCTGTGCGGACTCGCCAAAAATGCTCGACGGATACGACGGCAACGATTCCGTCTTCCCCCGATCGGGCCTTTGCGACATCGATGATTGCTTTCCTGACGCCGGCGACATTCTCGGCCGTCGTGAAGATCTCAATCTTGATGTGCTCGGTGGTCCAGTCGCTCGCAAAGTAATTGGGGTGAAGACCGAATCCTCGTACGTCAGTCACCGTAATGCCATGAATATGCAGCGCGCCTACCCGCACGCGTGTCAGCACAGCGTCAGGATTGCTTCGTCAGTTTCACGATGGTGAGCGTCCCGTTGACGTTCTCGACACGGACTTTGACCTTGTCGCCCTCATGGATCTGCTTGACCATCGCGGCATCCTTGGCCTTGAACGCCATCGTCATCGGCGGCATGCCGACGTTCTCGAGTGCGCCGTGCTTCAGCGTAACCATGCCGCTGGCGGCATCGACCTTCTTCACTTCCGCGTCGGTGAGCGCGGCGTTCGGCGAAGTCGACGCGGAAGCCTTCATCGACATGTTCATGCCGGCCATGTCATCGCCGGCGAATGCCGGAGCCGCAAATGCGCCGATTGCGCAGACAGCGATAGTGGCAACGAACAGCTTCTTCATTGAGTTTCTCCAGATTGGTTGGAAGGCACTTTCATGCCGGATGGAACTGCATGGAACGTCCGCGTGTGATTCGGCTTTCGCGCACGACGGCGCTGCAGCAGGAACCAGGCGGCGGGGATAACGAACATGGAAAGCAGCGGCGCGGTGACCATGCCGCCTACCATCGGGGCAGCGATACGCTGCATGACTTCGGAGCCGGTGTCGCGTCCGACCATGATCGGAATCAGGCCGGCCAGAACCACGGCGACTGTCATCGCCTTCGGCCGCACGCGCAGCACGGCGCCTTCTCGAATTGCATCGAACAGCAATGCTTCCGTGAGCGGCTCACCTGCCTCCAGTCGCCGATTCAGCGCGCCCTTCAGGTAAAGCAGCATCACCACACCGAATTCGGCTGCCACGCCGGCGAGCGCGATGAAGCCGACGGACGTCGCAACGGAGACCGCGTGTCCGAGCACCCAGATGAGCCAGAACCCGCCGACGAGCGCAAACGGTACGGTCGACATCAGCAGCAGTGCATCCGCCGCGGAATTGAACGTCAGGAACAACAGCACGAAGATGACGACGAGCGTTACCGGGATGACCGTGCGCAGCTTCGCTGCCGCGCGCTCCAGATACTCGAACTGCCCGGACCAGGCGATCGAATAGCCCGGGGGAAGCTTGACTTGTTGCTCCACGACCTTCTGCATTGCCTGTACCGCAGACTGAAGATCCGTATTGCGAATGTCCACGTACACGTAGCCGGACAGCCGCGCGTTCTCGCTGCGAATCATCGGCGGGCCGTCGGCAATCGTGATGTGTGCGACATCCCCGAGCTGGATTTGAGCGCCGCGGTCGGTGACCACTGGAAGTTGTCGCAGCTTTTCGAGCGAATCACGGACTTCGCGTGGGTAGCGGATGTTGATTGGAAAGCGCTCACGGCCAGCAATCACCTCACCGATGTTTTCGCCGCCAACCGCCGACGACACAACCCCCTGTACGTCCGAGACCGACAGGCCATACCGCGCGGCCGCGAGCCGATCGATGTCGACGTCAATGTACCGGCCGCCGTTCAGCCGTTCGGCCAGCGCGGACGTCACGCCCGGCACGGTCTTCACTGCGGCCTCGACTTGCGTAGCGATGCTGTCGATTTGCGTCAGGTCGGGCCCGGAAATCTTGACCCCGACTGGCGTCTTGATGCCTGTGGACAGCATGTCGAGACGATTCCGAATCGGCGGCACCCATACATTCGACAGGCCCGGCACCTTGACGGTCCGATCCAGTTCGTCGACGAGGTTTTCCAGCGTCATGCCCGGCCGCCACTGACTGCGCGGCTTGAACTGGATCGTTGTCTCGAACATCTCGAGCGGTGCAGGGTCGGTGGCCGTATCGGCGCGCCCGGATTTGCCGAATACGGTCGCCACCTCGGGCACCGTCTTGATGAGTCGGTCCGTCTGCTGCAGCAGTTCCGACGCCTTTTCGGCCGAGATACCCGGCAGCGCGGTCGGCATGTACAGCAGGTCCCCTTCATCGAGCGGTGGCATGAACTCGCCTCCGAGACGGGAGATCGGAATGATGGTCAGCGCCAATGCCACACCTGCCAGGCCGATGGCGAACCATGGACGCCGCAGCGTCCCCTCGAGCAGGGGCCTGTACAGGCGAATCAGCATGCGATTGATGGGGTTCGCGTGCTCGTGCGGAATGCGGCCACGGATGAGATAGCCCATTAGCACGGGCACGAGCGTTACCGACAGGCCGGCCGCGGCGGCGATCGTGTAGGTCTTCGTGAACGCGAGCGGTGAGAACAGCTTGCCCTCCTGGCCTTCGAGCGAAAAGACCGGAATGAACGAGAGCGTGATGATGAGCAGCGAAAAGAACAGCGCAGGCCCGACTTCCGCTGCGGAGGAGGCGATAAGTTCCCAACGATGGGCAGCCGACATCGTTTCCCCCGGATGTTGGTGCTCGTACGCCTCCAGATGCTTGTGCGCGTTCTCGATCATCACGATGGCCGCGTCGATCATCGCGCCGATCGCGATCGCGATGCCGCCCAGCGACATCAGGTTTGCATTCACGCCCTGGTAGCGCATGACGATGAAGGCAGCCAGCACGCCGAGCGGCAGTGACAGGATGGCAACGAACGCGCTGCGCAAATGAAACAGAAATACTGCGCAGACGAGCCCGACGATGATGAACTCTTCGATGAGCTTGTCTTTCAGGTTGTCGACCGCGCGTTCGATGAGCTGCGATCGGTCGTAGGTCGTGACGACCTCGACACCGGCTGGCAGTGAGTGCTTCAGGTCCTCGAGCTTCGCCTTTACCGCGTCGATGGTGGTCAGCGCGTTCTTGCCCGAACGCATCACGATGACGCCACCCGCCACTTCTCCTTCGCCATTCAGTTCGGCGATGCCGCGCCGCATCTCCGGACCGATCTGGATACGCGCCACGTCGCCCAGCAACACCGGCGTGCCTGCTTCGTTCGTACGAAGCACGATATGGCGAAAGTCATCGAGTGAGTGCAGGTAGCCGGACGATCGCACCATGTACTCCGACTCGGCGAGCTCGACGACGGAGCCGCCCGATTCCTGGTTGGCCTTGCCCAGCGCATCGGCCACCGCCGATTGCGTGATGCCGTACGCTCGCAGCTTGTCCGGGTCGAGTACTACCTGATACTGGCGGACCATCCCACCGATGCTGGCGACTTCGGAAACATCCGGCACCGCCTTCAGCTCGAACTTAAGGAACCAGTCGTTGAGCGCGCGCAACTGCCCGAGGTCGTGTTTCCCGCTCCTATCGACGAGTGCGTACTCGTACACCCAGCCGACCCCCGTCGCGTCGGGACCAAGCGAAACGGTCGAGCCCTGCGGCAGCCGGCTTTGTACCTGATTCAGGTACTCCAGCACACGCGAGCGTGCCCAATACTGGTCGGTGTTGTCATCGAACAGCACGTAGACGAACGCGTCGCCGAAGGACGAGTACGCTCGAATGGTCTTCGCGCCGGGCACGCCGAGCAGCGTCGTCGTCAGCGGGTACGTGACCTGGTCCTCGATGACCTGGGGCGCCTTGCCGGGATACGAAGCCTTGATGATGACCTGCGTATCCGACAGGTCGGGCAGTGCATCGAGCGGCGTTTCCTTGAGCGAATACACGCCCCACGCGGTAACCAGCACGGTCGCGAGCAGCACCAGGAAGCGGTTTTGAATGGACCATCGAATGAGGCGCGCAATCATTTGGCGCCCCCGAGCGGTTCAACGTTCGTCAACTGGTATCCATCGGCCGACTGCTTGAAGACGAAGTGCACCGTCTGCCCGACCTTCACGTCGGGGAACGCGGTCGGGGCCGGCTTGTTGAACGCCATTGTCATCGCGCCCCAGCCAAGCGCCGGTACGGGCTGGTGCGAAAATGTGATGTCCGCAGCCGTCACCTTTTCGACTTTGCCGGTGGTCTCGTACGCTTGCACGGCTGCGGCCGAGCCCGACGCCGGCGTCGCGGCACTCGTGGCAGCGTTTCCTTCAAGTCGTGGCAGCACGGACTTGAGGCTTGCCTCGGAATCGATGAGGAACTGCCCCGACGCAACGACGGTGTCGCCTTCGCTCAATCCGCTGAGCACCTCGGTCGCGTCGCCGACGTCATTGCCGATGGTGACCGAGGCCGGCTGCAGCCGACCGTCGTTGTTCTTCACGATGACGACCGAACGCTTGCCGGTGGTGATGACCGCTTCGGAGGGCACGAGCAAACGCGCGACGTTCTTCTGGCCGGCGACACGCACACGCATCAACATGCCGGGCGTCAACTTCAGTGACGTATTGTCGATTTCCAGGCGCGCCTGGAGCGTCCGACTGCTTGTGCTGATCCCCGGCAGGATTTCTCGGATGTGTCCGGTGAAGTGCTGGGTGGGGGCGCCCGCGAACGTCGCGTCAACCGCCATTCCCGGCTTCACGGTCAGCGCAAGCGCCTCCGGGATTTCGACAATCAGCCAGAGCTTTGACAAGCCGGCGATCTTCGCCAGCGTCTGTCCGGGCGCGACCATCGCACCATCCCGAACGTTGAGCTCGCTGACGACGCCGGTCTCCGGTGACGACAGAACGACGTGGGTTTGCGCTTTACCGGTCCGATCGAGGTTTGCAATCACGCCATCCGGGATCGACAGCGCACGCATCCGCGCTCGAGACGCGTCGAGCAGGCTGCCGTCCATGCCGCCGTGCTTCAGCGCAAGGTATTCTTCCTGCGGTGCCAACCAGTCCGGCACGAAGAGCGATGCGATCGGCGCGCCCTTGGCAATGCGCTGCATCGGCGCACTGGCGTAGAGGCGGTCGATGTACCCGGTGACTCGCGACTGAACGACGTCCGAGCGGGATTCGTCAAACTGCGTGGTGCCCACGGCATCGAATCCGCCGGCGGTGTCTTGCCGGCGTACCGTCGCGTAGCGAATGCCGAGATTCTGCTGCAGGCCCGGATCGATCTTGATGCCGGACGAACCGCCGCCTTCGTCCGCATAGACCGGTTCGAGCTGCATGTTCATGAATGGCGACTTACCGGGCTTGTCGAAGTGCTGATTCGGCACCATCGGATCGTGCCAGTACAGCACCTTGCGTCCTGTCTTCGGATCGATCTTTTCGCCCGAAGCGGCGTCGGCGGCCGGAGCCTGAGCGGCCGCCGCATTGATCGACGCATGGCGGGTGCCAGCGAAATAGCCGGCGCCGAGCAAGGCTGCGCCGGCAAACACCGCCAAGATGGCGCGCCGCAGCGGTTTCTTCGTCATGTTGTTCTCCTTCACCGGGCGGCGACCATCGTTGACGGCACGACCTGATATTCGAGCTGGGCCCAGGTTTGCGATGTCTCGCGCTTGAGGTCGAGCACCTGCAACTGCGCTTCCAGTTGTGCGCGCCGCGCGGCGAAGGTATCGGCGAGCGAGCCGGTGCCGGCCCGGTAGGCTGCATTGGCGAGTTGTACCCGCTGGTCGGCAGCAGGCAGCAACGACTGGCTCAGGCTCGCAATGCGCTCGCGGCCGCTGGCCAGCACGGCTGACTGTGTGCGAATGTCGGCCTGGACCTGTCGGAGCGTGTCCTCGTACATCAGACGCGCCTTGGTGGCCAGTTCAGTCTTTTCTGCGACGTCGCGGTTCTGGAGGTTTTTACGATTGAGCGGCAACGGGATGGAGACGCCTACCGACACCATGTTGGAGTACGCTCCGCCGCGTTGCTGGTACGCGACCTCCCACGTCCAGTTCGGGCTGCGCTCGCTGTTGGCGACCGCTGCACCCGCTTCGGCGACCGCGATATCCTCGGAGGCGGCCACGAGGGCCGGCTGCGAAAGGCGCAGTTCGTCCGGCGGCAATGAGGACACGAATGATTCCGGCGCCGGTGGCTCGCCCGCCACGTCGGAAACGGGCACGGCCGTCCAGCGCGACAATCCGATGAGCGCGGTCTGATAGGTCTGCTGCGCCTTGAGAACCTGGTCCTGCGTTTGCGCCAGCATGGCTTGGGCTTGCACGACGTCGGAAGCGCTTCCTTTCGCACCGCGATAGGAGGCCTTCGTCGCCGCGAGCTCGTGGTTCATGTGATCGAGCAGGGCCTGCTGCAGTGTCAGTGTCTCCTTGGCGTAAATGGCATTCAGCCACGCTGTTGCCGTTTGCTGGCGAACATTGGCAAGCTGCAGGAGATAGCCGGCACGTTCGCGGCCAACCATCTCGTTGGCGAGTGCTGAGCGCAATCGCCGCTTGTCACCGGACACCCATTCCTGCTCGAAGCCGATGCGGCGCATCGTCATGAAGTCCTGGCCGACGGTGAAGCGCTGCGACCCGTTCACCGGCAGGTTGTCGATACCTGCTTTGAGCATTGGGTCCGGCAATTGTCCGGCCCTGACGGCCGCCTCCGAGCTGGCGCGTACGGAGGCCTGCGCGGCCTGCATCGACGCCGAACGGTCGTTGGCAGACTGCAGTGCGGCGTCGAGCGTGAAAGGGACTTGCTGAGCGTGAACGACGCCCGCGACCAGTAGCGCGGCAAAAAGCGTATGCGCGCGCCGAGGAACACGCCGACCCTGCGGCGTGCCGAAATTGAATGGCATGTTTTTACCCCAACGGCGAAATCCCATAGGGATTCCACGTCCTGGCATAGGACGATCCTCACCGCATTCGCGGTGAACCTGTCAGCGTGGGATTAAACGAGACGCGGAGGTCGCCACAATCCATTCGGATCGCGGGCCGGAAGAGACGCGGTGTAATGGAATTCGATCGGGCTCGCGAACGCAGCCGGGCGGATGACTTCTGCTTTGGCAGCTGGATGGTAAAGACTACCGAACTGACACTGGGCGGTGAGCTTGCAGAACACGCCCTTCGCCTTGGACTTGTCGAGGGACGATGGCTTCATCGACTCACAGCCGGGCATGTCTGCCGACATGACCGCGTCAGAATCCATGGACATGGATTGCAGCATCGGACATTCGCCGGTCAGGCCGCTTGCTGCCAGCCCGCTAAGGGGCAGCATCGCGCAGAGCAGCATCAGGAAAACGGTCCGGAGCAATTTCATAGCCGGCATTATAGTCTGCCGACGCCGCCGATTGCATCAGAATTGTACTGACGTTTCAGCGTTGAAACGTGCCCACAATACGCGCCCGGCCGCGGGTTCTCGCTGAATATGGGTATATCGCTTGTCGATGGATATGCAACCGTTCGATGCCGGACGATGGGGCCGTAAGTATTCAGCGATACGAAATGACCAAGCAATGATCCGGGTATTCTGACGGAGCTGTAAGCCTTCGAAAATTGTGCAGGCAACCAGATATTGGTCTCACCAGAAGCTTGCCTACGAAGCGCTCGGATTCCAACCCATGGCCGAGCACCAGCGCCGTTACGTCGTCCGCTGGCTCAAGGAACGGCTGTCGGGCCGGCAGGATCGCAGCACGGCGCTGTTCGATCTCAAGCAGTGGCTTTACGAGCACCGGGTCTTGATCGTTCACGACCGCGCATTGCAGCAACTGATCGTGCAGGCGGTGCAGGATGTGGAAGCCGCGCTGACCCATCGGCTCGAGGCGGTGTTCGGCGCCGCGGCGCTCGATCAATGGGGCCTGCTGTTGCCGCGACCTGAATGCGGCGGCCCCAGCCTGCAGCAGTGGCTCCCGTTCGTGCCGTTGCGGAACTCGACGAACCAGATGGGCGAACTGTTTCGCAAGATCGAGCGCCTGACCAAGCTCGGCGTGCATCGCGACTGGCCGGCCGCATGCAACGAAGCGGTAGTGAGGCACAACGCACGACGCTGCGCCAACCGGCCGCCGTCCGTGAGCAAGCGCATCCGGCACCCGATCCGCCGATTGGAGGCTGCCTGCTTCATGCGTTACGCGATCTGCGTCGCCACCGATCAGCTGCTGTGGATGCTCGCTCGCTGGCAGCGCAAGATGGTCAACGAAGCCGGCAGCAAGGTCGACGCAACGCGGCCCGACCTGAACCTTGTCGCAGCTAGGCCGCCCTACACCGGTAAAGTGCACGAAAATCAAGGGACCCCATTTCGCGCAGCCGCGCACGGCGGGACGGATCGGACGCCAGCCATGCGTCCACGTTTCCGGACTTGATTGGCACGATGCATCGATCGTGTGCGGCCGCGGCCCCTTCCGGTGGGGGATCGTCGGTAACTCGACGCCCACCTTCGCGCGTCGCGGCGCATACGGTGTCGCAGACCATCCGGGCTTCGCCGCTCGAATCGAGAATGATTACCCACTGCGGGTAAACGCTCTCCTTCAGCCCATTGACAGCACAATTTGAAGCGCCGAGCATTCGACTTATACGTATAAGCCAGTGCTCAGTCTCGTGGCCGCCTCAGGGCGACTGACGGAGGCCGAGCTCCCATCACGCTTTGAGCAACGAAGTGGAAGGATGTCTGGAATGGAAAGTCATATTTCGCGCCGATCTGGAAGTCAGGCCGCTATTTCGTCAGCAGAGTTTGCCGGTGCGAATCCGCCTGAAAACAATGCCGGGAAAAACGAGTCATCTTTGAAATTGAGCCGCGAATTGAGTGTGCTCGATTTGATCGTGTACGGCATGGTGTACATGCTTCCGATTGCGCCATTCGCACTTTACGGAATCATTTCCGATGTGAGCGGCGGTATGGTGCCGCTGGTATACATCGTGAGTGTCGTGGCCATGATGTTTACGGCCCGCAGTTACCAGATACTGAGCAAGGAATTTCCGGCAGCCGGATCGGCATATACCTATGCTCAAAACGGCATCGGCGATCTTGCCGGCTTTCTGGCCGGGTGGCTGGTGTTTCTCGACTACATCATCGCGCCGGGATTGCTC
The DNA here is from genome assembly GCF_027257875.1 of Burkholderia sp. IMCC1007. Lineage (GTDB taxonomy): Bacteria > Pseudomonadota > Gammaproteobacteria > Burkholderiales > Burkholderiaceae > Burkholderia. Next base: position 66,270 of record NZ_JAPVQY010000006.1, on the reverse strand, counting down.
GCGGTTGTCAGCGCGGTGGCGATGAACAGCCTGGTGCCGGAGATACCCCGTTCCATCTGGGTGATCGGATTCGTCGGCCTCGGAACGATTCTGAATCTCGTCGGTATATCGGTAACCGCGAAGGTGAATCAGGCATTCCTCGTGATCATGCTGGTTATTCTCGCTGCGTTCGTCGGCGTCGGTCTCTTTGCGCTTTACAGCGGCATGGGGCATGGCCGGCTCACGTTCGGTTCGCTCTTCAATGTCCATACCTTCACATGGGCGGGGCTCGGGACCGGCATCCTCATCGGGTCGACGAACTTCCTGGGCTTCGACGCGATCACGACGCTCGGAGAGGAAGTGAAGAGCGAGAAACGTCATTTGGCCAGCTTTGCCGGCATGGCATCGTTGATCATCATCGCGATCCTGTTCGTGCTGCAGACATGGATTGCCGCAGACCTCGCGCCTGGCGCGAAGGTACTGTCACCGGACAGCGCCTTTTACGACATATCGGGCTACGCTGGCGGCCACTGGCTGTTCGCGATGACGTCCATCAGCACCGCGCTGGCATTCGGCGTACCGTGCACGATCGTCTGCCAAATGGCAATCGCCCGCATCATTTTCGCAATGGGACGCGACCGGCAGCTTCCCAAAGTCTTTTCCCGGCTGTCCCGCAGATCGAAGCAACCGTATGTGGCGAACATTTTCGTTGCATCCATCTCGCTGATCATTGCATTGGTCTTTCAGGATCGTCTCGACGACCTGGCCTTGTTCCAGAACTTCGGCGCATTCTCTGCATTTATCCTGGTCAACCTTTCCGTCATCGGCTACTTCAAGATCAAGAAGAGGTCGACGGATACGTGGAATCACGTGGTTCTGCCGGCGATCGGATTTCTCGTCATCGTTGCCCTCATGGTCGCGATGAGGGCCGCCACGTTGAAGATGGGCATCATTTGGCTGGTGCTCGGGCTCGTCTATTACTTTGTCATGCGTAATGTATTTGGCCGCAGTGCCGCACTGAAGATTTGAGTTCGGCATCGATGATTCCGGCTATCAGGTGAAGTCATCGATTGCCGGCCTGACGTGCAATGACTCGACGCCAGCCCTTCGTGACAAGGGGCTCGTCGGGTCATTCTTCGTTGTCGGTGCGTGACAGGACATGTCTATTTCATGAGCACTTTCGCAGTCGGTGGCCGGTCTCGCGATGGCGCCTGGGAACGCCTCTCGACGAGAGCCGGCTTTTATTCGTTTGGCTTCGTTCTTTCCGCGGACGTGCGATCGATTCTCGTCGCCGGTTCGGTCGGAACTGCGGCTGCCCGTGTCGCGCTCGTTTTCGCGCGACACTGGATGATCCTGATCGGGCTGTTTGCGGCGGTCGGTTTCGGCTTGGCCAACATCGTCCCGCTGTTCTTTTTACACGTCTCGCGGCAACAGCGCGACGCCGGCTAGGAGAGCGGCCTGCCGCGCCCGCACGATCGCCGGTGTTCAAGCGGTGGTGACTCGGCGGACCGCCGCGCACTTGCTTATCCCTCGCCGCCCCACAGAACGGTCGATTGATCGCCGGTCATGTAGTCGCGGATCTCCGCAGGGAGGGACGTGTCCGACGGTAACAGTACCGTCGCGTTGCGCAGGTGCTTCCTTTGCATGTGTCCGCGGTCGGCAAAATTCAACGCGATTCGCGTCGAAAAGGGCTGGCGAAACGACGACGACGCCACACCGGTGACCACGCCGTACAGGAAGCGAATCGGGCGACGGTGTTGAGGCGTCAGGACCGAGAACGTCATTTCGTTCTTCTGCCGCCCTTCGAAATCGATCATGAAGATCCGATCTCCCATCAGGAAACAGAAGCCGTGGTATTTGAACGAGTAGCCGACCTTGCCGTCCTGATCCAGTAACGGGAAACGCTCCACGGTCACGTACTGCACCACCGAATCGCGCTCGTAGAGGCACGTCACCGAGCGCAGGATGCGCCCCTTGTAGATCGACGAGTTGTGGTACCGGTAGTACACCCCGAGAAAATCCTGCAGCGCGGTGCTCGACGACTTGATGAGCGGCAGAAATCGCAGGAAGCTCGGTGCGGACTTCAAATCGAACGGCAGTTCGTATTCGAGTCCTTCGTAAAAGCTGCGGAATTCCGGCGGCGCCCGGAACAGGTCGGCCGGCTCCATCAGAAAAAACTTGGCGATCTTCAGAAGAACCTTCTGCGACGGAACGTGATGGCCCGCCAGATATTTGTTGAACTGCTGACGATTGATGTTCAGCTTCCGGCAGAAATCCGCGATGGAGTCGAAGGACGCCACGAGCAGCGACAGATTGCTGGCCAGGTTTGAAAGGTCGTGCTGACGATCCATGTTGTTTCTGAAGAAGTGATCGAAGGGACCGGCGGCGAACGGCGAACCGGCGCGCAACGCGGCCGGCCGTGCGTCGATTCGCCGATTCCCGTTCGGGATTTTCCGTATGGAAACCGAAGGAATGACGGCTTCAAGCGCATCGGTGCGGTATCCGAAGCGTGGGCCGTCGCGCTGCATTCACGCATGATCGAGTGTACTGCGTTTTGTGCGTCACTGTGCGTCTCATTTGCGTGCTCCGCGAAATTGAGCACGTGTTTTTAGCGGCAAATACTCCAGCCACCGATCGCATGATCCTCACACGGTCATGCACGGAACGAGCGGCACCATCGGGACATGACGCGTCGCGGTGATGCCGCAAGCATCGCGTGACCGTATCAGGAGAGGGGGAGCGCATGAAAGCAGAAACCACACGGAGATTCGAGATGTCTTTTTCCCCAGGAGGCGGCATCCATGCCGGAGCGGTCGGGCAGCGACGACGCTGGCTGCGCGCGAGCCCCGCGGCACTTACGCTGGCGCCGAGTATCGTCGTACTTTTGATGGCCGTCTATGTGTTCATCGGCTGGTCGATCGTCATCTCGTTTACCAATTCGAAGTTCGCGCCGAATTACGACTTCGTCGGTCTTGCGCAGTATGCGCGGCTATGGGATTCGGATCGATGGAATGTCGCGGTAACGAACCTCGGTTTGTTCTCGATTGCATTCATGCTGATCTCGCTCGTGATGGGGTTGCTGCTCGCGATTTTCCTCGACCAGAAAGTACGGGGCGAGGGGGCGTTCCGGATGATCTATCTGTATCCGATGGCGGTGTCGTTGATCGTCACCGGCACGGCTTGGAAGTGGATCCTGAATCCTGGCCTCGGACTGGAAAAGCTGCTGCAGGATCTTGGCATTACCGGCGTCCATGTGAACTGGCTAATCGACCCGCAGATGGCGGTCTATACGCTTGTCGTCGCCGCCGTCTGGCAAACCGCGGGCTTCGTGATGGCGATCTTCCTGGCGGGCCTGCGCGGGATCGACGGCGAAATCATCAAGGCGGCACGCATGGAAGGCGCCGGAACCCTGCGCATCTATCTGACCATCATCATCCCGATGCTGCGCGCGTCCGTGTTCAGCGTCGTAGTGATTCTGATCTACCAGGCGGTGCGGTCTTTCGACCTTGTCGTTGCGCTGACGAACGGCGGGCCGGGTTTCTCGAGCGACCTGCCGACGACGTTCATGTACAACCTGACGTTCAGTCGCGGCCAGCTCGCACAGGGCGCCGCCAGCTCCGTCATGATTCTGCTCGTCGTGATCGTCCTTACCGTCCCGTATCTCTACTCGGAGTTCAAGCGTGAACACAACGACAGTCTCTGACGCAGTCCGGCATGCGCGTCGCGTGTCCCGCCCATCGAGCACGGCGATGCGCTATGCCGCGCGTACGGTGCTCTATGCGGTCCTCGCCGGCAGCGCGGCCTTCTTCGTGATGCCGCTGCTCGTGATGGTCTTCGCTTCGTTCAAGGACATGGCGGAGATCCGGTCGACGTCGATTCTGTCCTTTCCGCTCGCGCCCACGGTCCAGCCGTGGATCGATGCATGGCAAAACGCGTGCGTCGGCATCGACTGCGTGGGGCTGCACGGGTTCTACGTGCGAACCGTGCTGATCGTCGTACCTGCCGTCTTGTTGTCCACGCTTCTTGGCGCATTGAACGGCTACGCGTTGACGAAGTTCAATTTCAGAGGGTCGAAGTTCGTCTACGCGGTGATCCTGTTCGGCACCTTCACGCCATATCAATCCGTGTTGATACCGCTTGCGAAGACGCTGGGCGTACTCGGCTTGTCAGGCAGTCTTGCAGGTCTCGTGCTCGTTCATACGGTCTACGGCCTGCCATTCACGACGATGTTCTTTCGCAATTACTTCATGACGGTGCCACAGGACCTCGTGAAGGCGGCGCGGGTCGACGGAGCGGGTTTCTGGACGACTTTTGCATACATCATCCTGCCGCTGTCGGTACCGATGATCGTCGTCACCGTGATCTGGCAGTTCACGTCGATCTGGAATGACTTCCTGTTCGGCGTGTCGTTCACGAGCGGTCAGAACACGCCCATCATGGTTGCGCTGAACAACATGGTGAGCGCGAGCGCGGGCGAACGTCCGTACAACGTCCATATGGCCGGTGCATTGCTGGCTGCTCTTCCAACGCTCGTCATTTATTTCCTGGCGGGCAAGTATTTCGTGCGCGGCTTGATGGCCGGCGCGGTCAAGGGGTAATCATGGCTTCTCTCCATATTCGCGATGTCCGCAAGAACTACGGCAGCGTTGCTTGCCTCAAGGAAATCAATATCGATGCCGACGACGGCGAGTTCCTCGTGCTGCTCGGTCCGTCCGGCTGCGGGAAGTCGACATTGCTGAACGCGATCGCGGGACTCGAACCGGTCAACGACGGCGAGATCGTCATCGACGGCTCGGTCGTCAACGACGTCGAATCCGCGAAGCGCGATATCGCGATGGTGTTTCAGTCGTATGCGCTTTACCCGACGATGACGGTGCGCAAGAACCTGACATTCGGGATGCGCGTGCGTGGGGCATCGCGATCCGAGCAGGAGGAGGCGGTCAAGCGGGTCGCGGCGATCCTGCAGCTCGATCAGTTGCTCGATCGCAAGCCCAGTCAGCTGTCGGGTGGCCAGCGCCAGCGCGTTGCAATGGGGCGCGCGATGGTGCGGGAACCCAAGATATTCCTGTTCGACGAGCCGCTGTCGAATCTCGACGCGAAACTGCGCACGGAAATGCGCGCGGAAATCAAGAAGCTGCACCAGCGTGTCGGCACGACGACGGTCTACGTGACGCACGACCAGATCGAAGCGATGACGCTGGCGACGAAGATCGTGGTCATGCGGGGCGGCGAGGTGCAACAGATCGGCACGCCGGAAGACGTTTATGATCGCCCGGCGAACCTGTTCGTCGCGCGCTTCATCGGATCGCCTGCGATGAACTGCCTGGACGGCGTGCTGCGCGGCGGCGACACGCACGCCGTTTTCATCGGCGGCGACGGCAGCGGGCACACGCTCGAGATCGCGCTGGGCTCGCTCAGCGACGCGCAACGATGCTACCTCGATCGGGAAGTCGTACTGGGCGTTCGCCCGGAATGGCTCGCGCCAGGCGTCGGGTCCGCAAGCTTCCAGGCGACGGTCGACGTCGTGGAGCCGACGGGCGCCGACAACTTCGTGCTGTTGTCGGTTGCGGGAGAATCGATCATGGCCCGCTTCGCGCCAGGCGTCGGGCGCGTCGGGGACGTGATGCAGCTCGTCGTCAACGCCGACAAGGCACTTATTTTCGACCCGGCGACCGAACAACGCGTCGTATGAAGGGACATGCCGGTCGGTATCGCGGTGTGCGCGGCCGGCCCGTCTCGGGACGATGAACATTGAGCGGAATGACGAACATTCGATGGCGGGACCGATGTCGAGTATCGACGAACAATACTATCGGGACACGGTGATCGATCTCTGCGACCTGGCTCGCACGCTGTGCGCTGCCGTGGCGCACGACACGCTCGCCATTACGCGAAAGCGCGATGCGTCGCCCGTCACCGAACTCGACAGGCGTATCGAGCTGGCACTACGCGCCCATATTCAGGCGCGGCACCCGCTGGATTCCATCGTCGGCGAGGAATTCGGCGTGATCGAGGGACGAGCGGGCGGGGCAACGCACCGGAGATGGGTCATCGATCCGCTTGACGGGACGCGCGCCTTCGTGACGGGCAGTCCATTATGGGGAACGCTCGTCGGCGTACTATGCGACGGTGTGCCATGGCTCGGCGCGATCGACATGCCGGCCCTCGGACGGCGGCTGATCGCAAGCAGCACCGATGCCGCGACGCATGTCGAGCCGGCTGCCGGCACGGCTGTGCCACTGTCGGCGGCGCGCATGTGCACGACGACGCCGGACAAGTTAACGCCCGGCGAGCAGCCGGCGTACGCGCGGCTCGTCGCGCGTGTCGCCGTCCATCGATATGGCGGCGATTGCTTCAATTACGCGGCACTGGCCACCGGGCGGTGCGACCTCGTCGTCGAATCGGGGCTCGCCCCCCACGATTTCCTGCCGATCGTCCCGATCGTCGAAGCGGCCGGCGGCCGGATGACGGACTGGCGCGGACAACGTTTGAGCGAGCGTTCGGCGGGCGATGTCGTCGCGGCGTCGAGCGGCGCGCTTCATGCGAGCGTGATTGCATTGCTGGCCGGATCGAATGCGTGAAGGATCTGGCGTGTATCCCTGTAAAATGCGGCATTGCCAGTCCACAGGCGGATGCCTTCCCATCGATGAAGCGTGCCGTATCAATGAAGGACGTCGCATTGGCCGCCGGCGTCTCTCAGCCCGCGGTCTCCTATGCGTACAACAAGCCGTCGGAAATCTCCGAGGCGCAGCGCGAGCATATTTTCGCCGTCGCGAAAAAACTCGGCTATCCCGGGCCCAACGTACGTGGGCGCAGTCTGCGCTCCGGGCGGGTCGGTGCCGTCGGCCTGATGATCATGGACGAGTTGCCTTACGCATTCGCCGATCCGGCAACCACCTGCCTGCTGCGCGGCATCGCTGAAATCAGCGAACTCGCGAACGTCGCGCTCGCGCTTTTCCCGCTGCAGAAGGATCTGGCGAATCATGCCGGCGATGCCGAGAACGGCAGCCTCGCGGTACGCGGGTTCGTCGACGGACTGATCGCGTACTCGCTGCCGGATCGCTACCCGGTCATCGAGGTCGCGCGCCGGCAGGGTATCCCGGTCGTGATCGTCGACGCACCGATCATCGACAAGGTGCCGTTCGTCGGGATCGACGATCTGCAGTCCGCCGTCGTCCAGATGCGGCACCTGATCGAGCTCGGCCACCGGCGGATCGGCATCGTGGCCGACCGGCTGCGTCCGGATGGCTTCAAGGGCGTCGTCACGAGGCAGCGCTTCCAGGAAGCCACGGAAAACGTCGTGCGAGCCCGCATCGACGGCTATCTGCGCGCGGCCGAAGCGGCGGGGCTCGGCTTTGACGACCTGTTGATGGTCGAGGCCGGCGGCTTCGATCGTGCATCGGGCATCTGGGCGGCCGAACAGATCCTGCAGCATACGGGCTTGACGGCAGTGGCGGCGACGTCGGACGTGATGGCGCTCGCGCTCGTGCAGGCCGCGCGTGAACGCGGCGTGGCGGTGCCCGAGTGCCTCTCCGTGATCGGCTTCGACGATATACCGGAAGCAGCCGGCGCAGGGCTCACGACCATCCATCAGCCGCTGATCGAGAAAGGCCGTCAGGCCGCGCAACTTCTCAGCGAACTCCTCAGTGGCCCCGCTTCCCGCAAGTCGCGCGTGCCCAGGGTGCTCCTGCCGACGGAGCTGGTGGTGCGGTCGACGACGCAGGCGCCGGCCGCGGCAAGATAGGCGCGGCCGGCGTATCGCGGTGTATCGCGGCGTATGGACAGGCTTCGCTTCAGTGACCGACGAACTGGCTGGCCACACGAAGCGCATTCGCGGCGATCGTGAGCGCCGGGTTGACCGCCGCGGAGGACGGGAACCACGAACTGTCGACGATCCACGCGTTCTCCACGTCGTGAAGCCTGCAGTTCGTGTCGAGCACGCTCGTGCTCGGGTCGTTGCCCATCACGGCCGTGCCGCATTGATGCGAGTTGGTCGCGATTCCCATGCGCTTCGTCAACACGAGCGGATACCCGGCCCGCCGCATCATCGCGACCGCCTTCTTCACGAGCGCCCGGTGCGCACGCAGGTTGTTGGCGCGCCACCTGATGCGGATGCGACCCGACTGCGGGTCGACGGTGACGCGGTTCTCCGGATCGGGAAGGTCCTCGCTGGTCAGGTACAGATCGACGCTGTGGTCGGTCATGTAGCGCGAAACGGCCTTCGGCAGCCACGGATACATGCCCGTCACCATCGGCTCGCGGATCTTGCCGAGCATCTGTACGTTACCGAGCGGGAATGCGTTCTGCGGGGAACGCAGATACCAGTCGTTGATCGCGAGCGTTTTCTGGAAGAGCACGTCGTTGGCACGGCGCGGATCGACGGCGAGCATGAACGTGCTGTTGTGAACCATATAGTTCCGGCCGAGCATCCCCGAACGGTTGCCGACACCGGCCGGATGCGCACGATCGGCCGATCGCAGCAGAAGGGCTGCCGAGTTCACCGCGCCGCACGCGAGGACGAACCGCTTCGCGCGGATGCGAACCGGCTGCCCGTCGCGAACGCCGAGCGCCTCCTCGATGCGCGTGCCGTCGGCCGACATCACGAGACGATCGATACGGGTGCGCACCATCAGCCGCGCGCCGCCGCCGCCGACGAGCGGCCGCAGTACGGACACTTCCGCATCGCCCTTCGCGTCGACCAGGCATGGATAGCCGTCGCAGGTCGAGCAGAGCACGCACGGCCGTTCGCGGCCGTAGTTGACGGCCGCCGGCATCACGAACGGACGAAGCCCTTGCGCACGCATCGCCGCAGCGAGCGGCCGCAACGCAGGGTCATGTTCCAGCGCGGGAAACGGATAGTCGCCGGAGCGCCACGGATCGGTCGGATCCTTGCCGCTCGCGCCATGGACGTTGTAAAGCCGCTCCGCGGCGGCGTAGTACGGCTCCATGTCGGCGTAAGTGATCGGCCACGCGGGCGAGATTCCTTCGGCGTGCTGAATCGTGCCGAAATCGGCTTCCCTGAACCGTGGAAGCATGGCACCGAAGACCTTCGTGTTGCCGCCGACGTAGTAGAAGACCCCGGGTGAAAACGGCTTCCCGGCGTCGTCGATCCACGACTCCGCGTTGCGGTAGCGTCCTTCGCGAAATACGGCCTCGGCCTGCCAATTCTGGATTTCACGAGGCAGGAAATCGCCACGCTCGACGATGAGCACGTCGAGGCCGTGACCCGAGATGCCCTGCGCGAAACTCGAGCCGCCCATGCCGGATCCCACGATGACCACGTCGCAGGTAATGATTCCATCGCTGCCGGGCACGACCGTCGGGACTTCGCGCCGGAGAACCGGCGCGAAGCTGGACAGATCGGACGCCGGACGATGAACAAGCGTTGCATCGCTCATGCGCTGACTACCTTACAGATGTTGCTCTGAGTTGCGGAATTGTGCGTATTCTTCCTGTCGCTCGTCGTCGATATAGGCCGGAATCGGGAAATCCCACCAGCCCGGCACCCACGGGCCGGCCGCGTCGCGATCCGTCGGAATCTCGATCAGGCACGGCTCGTTGCTTTCAAGCGCCTGCTGGAGAATCGGCTCGAGTTCGTCATTGCTGTTCACGCGCCACGACTTGAGACCGAACGCCTTGCCGACTGCCTCGAAGTCGGGCGAGTACGGGCGTCCGTCCGGATAGTTGAACTCGGTACCGATATGGCGGCTCGTCTGCTTGCGCTGGCCGCCGCGAATCGACATATACCCGGCGTTGTTCTGGACGATGAAGATCACCGGCAGGTTGTTGGTGACGCAAATCGCGATTTCCTGCGACGTCATCAGGAAGTCGCCGTCACCGAGAATGCAGACCACCGGGCTGTCCGGCTTCGCGAGCTTCGCCCCGATGGCCGCGGGCACCGCCCAGCCCATCGACGAAAAGCCGCCGGAGGTCAGGTGGGTACGCGGGGTGTAGACCGGGAAGGTCTGTTTGACCGCGCCCTGGGTATTGCCCGAGCCAACCACCACGATGGTGTCGCGCGGGAAGATCTTGCGCAGCGCGCCGAGCGGCCGTTGCGACGTGAACGGGAAGCGGTCGGAATCGCGGCGCGTGGCCAGCTTGGCTTCCCATTCCGCCTTGTGCGCGGCGACCTCGGCCAGATATTCGCCACGGTCGGCCGAATCGCCTTCGAGCGCCTCGACGATGTGCGCGAGCGCGTATTTGGCGTCGGCGACGATGCCGACGGCGACCGGATAGTTCTTGCCGATCTCGTGCGGATCGATATCGATATGGATCAGCTTGCCGGGCGGAATCGAGAACGTGACGCCTTTCGCGTAGCTCGACGACGACCAGTCGGTGAAACGGCAGCCGACCGCGAGGATCACGTCCGCGCTCGACGCGACCTTGTTGCCGCACATCGTGCCGGTTTGGCCGACACTGCCCGCGAACAGCGTGTGATCTTCGGGGAAACCGCTCTTGCCGTTCCAGGTGGTGACGACCGGAATCTGCCACTTCTCGGCGAGCGCAAGCACTTCCGCGGCCGCTTCGCCGGTGATGACGCCGCCGCCGATGACCATCACCGGGCGCCTGGCCTGCCGAAGCACGTCGGCCGCCTTGGCGACGGCGACAGGATCCGGATACACCTTGCCGAGCGGCACGCGTTCCTCGAGCTGGTGCAGCGTGACTTCCGCGGCCTCGGCCTGCGTGTCCATCGGAATCTCGACGTGAACCGGTCCGGGGCGGCCGGTCAGCATCGAGCTGAATGCGCGATGCATGATGAACGGCAGCTCCTCGACGCGCTGTGCCACCCAATGGCGCTTGGACACGGCCTCGGCGATCTTCGGAAAATCGTTGTCGACGTAGCGTTCGAGTTCCTGAAGCAGCCCGTGACCGCGCATGTGCGTGGGCGGCCCGCCGGTGATGAGCATGACGCTCGTCGAATCGGTGAAGGCCGTTGCCATCCCGATGACCGTGTTGCTCGCGCCTGCGCCGATCGACGTGACTGCCGCCATCGGCTTGCCCGACACGCGGTAGTAGCCGTCGGCCAGATGCACCGCGCTTTGCTCGTGAAACACCTGGATGAAGCGAATCTCCGAGTCCTTCTCGAGGAACGCATCCGTCAGCGTCCAGATGCCGTGACCGGGAATGCCGGCGACGTATTCGACACCGTAGTTCTTCAACGTCTGGGCGACGATTTGACTTCCGGTAAGCTTTGCCATTTTTCTATCCTGACTAGGATTTGAGGACATCCGCGCGCGACAACGATGGCCCGCGCGGGACTTCACTGACTGCGTTACGCAGCCGCTCGCGCGGCCCATTGCAGGCCTTGCATCGTGAGGCGGCGAACGTTGATGTCGGACAGGTTGCCGACGTCGTGGCCGATCGAGTGGTAGAACACGCGACCGCGCCCCCACTGCTTGACCCATGCGACCGGGCTGCGATTGCCGGCCAGCCACGGGAACGGCTTGCCATCGAAAGTCGTTTCGGCCAGCACGTGGTTGTTCGGATCGACCTGCATGTAGTACTGCTCCGAACGGACCTCGAAGTCTTCGACGCCGTGCGTGACCGGATGGTCGTGATCGATCACGTTGACCATGTACGGATGCGGATAGCCCTCGCCGGCAGGATGCTCGATGAACGACCCGCCGAGCACCATGTGATAGCGAAGGCTTGCGCGAAACGCCGCGGCGGCGCCATGCCATGCGGCGAGACCCGTGCCGTTCTCGACCGCGTCCAGCAGATGCTTTTCCTGGGACGCGGTCAGCGTCTCGGTCGTGACGGCGTTGTTCCAGCCGATCACGATCAAATCGAAGGCGGACAGATCGCGATCGAGCGTGAAGATGTCGGTCGAACCTTCGACCTCCCAGCCCAGTTCGTCGAACAGTCCGCGCGCCCATGCGGCGACTTCATACGGGTAGTGCCCCGGCCAGCCGCCGTACAGATGGAGAACTCGAGTCATGACTTTACTCCTTGTTCAATGGAACTTATACGTATAAGTTGGCGAAATGCTGCGCGCCCAAAATGGCGATGTCAAGCACTAGAAAACCCTCGGCCAGAGCGGGGGCGGAAGGCGGTATCCGGGCGCGCGGGTAGCGGAGCGGAGCGCGGCGGAACGAACGGAGCGACGCGCATCGGCATCTGCGTCAGCGCGGTGCGTCATGTCGCGTCGGCTTCGACGTGGATGCGAAATTGTGTCGGCAAATTCGGCCCGCGAAAATTTGCCCGTGTGATCGAATTCGTTCGGATCGTGCACCGTCGCAACGCGGGCATCGCGCTGCATGGTCGGGAAACACTCTTGGAGATTTTTGTGATCCAGCATCTTAAGAAAAGCAAGCCGATGGAGGCGCAACTCGAGATCGCGAAGCAGGTGCGCGATACGGTCGAACAGATCATCGCGGACGTCGCCGCCAATGGAGACGCTGCCGTGCGCGAATACTCGATGCGGTTCGACAAATGGAATCCGGCCTCCTTTCGTCTGTCGGACGCGGAGATCAGCGCGTGTGTCGCGACCCTGTCGGAACGCGAACTGGACGACATCAAGTTTGCGCAGCAGCAAGTTCGCCGGTTTGCCCTGGCGCAGAAGGACGCGCTGCGTGACATCGAAGTCGAGACGCTGCCGGGTGTCGTGCTCGGTCACCGGAACATTCCGGTGAATTCCGTCGGCTGCTATATCCCGGGCGGGAAGTATCCGCTGCTGGCTTCCGCTCATATGAGCGTGCTCACGGCCAAGGTTGCCGGTGTCAAGCGTGTGGTGGCCGTGGCACCGCCGTTCGACGGAAAGCCGCACCCGGCGATCGTCACGGCGATGCATCTCGCGGGCGCGGACGAGATCTATTGCGTCGGCGGCGTTCAGGCGATTGCCGCATTGGCACTCGGTACGGATCAGTTCGAGCCGGTCGACATGATCGTCGGCCCGGGCAATGCATACGTGGCCGAAGCGAAGCGCCAGCTGTTCGGCAAGATCGGGATCGACCTGATCGCAGGCCCGACGGAGACGCTCGTCATCGCCGACGATTCGTCGGACGTCGAGATCGTTGCGGCCGACCTGCTTGGCCAGGCCGAGCACGGCGTGAATTCGCCGGTCGTGTTCCTGACGAATTCCGGCAAGCTCGCGGATGGCCTGCCGGCGGAAATCGAGCGCCAGCTCGCAGTGTTGCCGACCGCGGCCGTCGCGTCGGTCGCGTGGCGCGACTATGGCGAGATCATCCTGTGCGACACCGTCGACGAAATGGTCGAAGAAGCCGATCGGATCGCGTCCGAGCACGTTCAGGTGATGACGCGCGATCCGCTTTATTTCCTCGAGCACATGACGAACTACGGTGCGCTGTTCCTCGGCGACCGTACCAATGTGTCGTATGGCGACAAGGTGATCGGCACGAACCATACGTTGCCGACGACGAAGGCCGCACGCTATACCGGCGGGCTGTGGGTCGGCAAATTCATCAAGACCTGCACATATCAGCGGGTGCTGACCGACGAAGCTTCGGCCATGCTCGGTGAATACTGCTCGCGACTGTGTGCAATGGAGGGCTTTGCGGGGCACAAGGAACAAGCCGATATCCGCGTCCGTCGCTTCGGAAAGCGAGCGGACTGACATCGGGCGGCAACGTCGGGCAGCGATTCGGCACTCGAAAGAGTGCCGTTTTTTTTGGATCGAATCGAGCGAGCTCGCCCGGTTCCGGGACGCGCGAACGCCATTTTTACGGAGCGAATGCGAGTGCGTCGTAGTGCGACACAAATTGTGTCTTTGCGAAATTGAGCGGCATTTATTGGACTTCAATACTGCGTCGCGGGTGAGGAGGCAGTGATCGGGTTTTCGTCCGACGCAATACGTCTGGAGCGGTATCCCGACCGGAAAGCGCGGCAGTCGTCAAAACGGCAGGAGGGGGTGACGATCAGCTGGCGCCCGATGGCCTCTTCACCGTACTCCGGTCGTTCAGGATAGTTGTCCTGACGATGGGATAGAAACGGAGCGGTATGCGGAAGACGCATCAACACCGCTTTGATCGATGTGTACTTCGTGGACGGACACGTGAAATGAAAAGAAAAGTCATCTCGGCAATCTCTCTGTCGATTACCGCCTATGCGGCCGGCGCGCACGCGCAAAGCTCGGTCACGCTTTACGGCATCGTCGATACCGGCATCGCGTACATTCACAACAGCGGCGGACAATCGTCGCAATGGAAGATGTCGGCCGGAAATCTGTCCGGAAACGAATGGGGGCTCAAGGGCACCGAGGATCTCGGCGGAGGCTTGTCCGCGAGCTTCCAGCTCGAGAACGGCTTCGATCTCGGCTCGGGCCAGTTGCAGAACGACGGCCGCATGTTCGGGCGGCAAGCCTTCGTCGGACTCGGCAGCACGCGTTTGGGCACGGTTACGTTGGGTCGGCAATACGATCCGGTGACGGATCTGGTTCAGCCGATCACCGCCGATTCATACAGCGGCCTGTTCGCGACGCCGGGCGATATCGACAATTACGACGACAGTGCGCGCTTCAATAGTGCGGTCAAGTGGACGAGCCCGTCGTGGGGCGGTGTCACGGTCGAGACCATGTATGCGTTCGGCGGTGTGGCGGGATCGACAGGCTCGGGGCAAAGCTGGTCGGCCGCGGCGGCCTACAGCGGCGGCGCGCTCAGCGTGGCGGGCGGGTTCCTCCATGTGGACAACGGCAATGCCAGGACGTCGGCACGCGGAACGTCGAGCGCAGACAGTTTCTTCAACAGCGCCGTCAATTCCGCGTACGCGACTGCCCGCGGCATCGATATCGGGCGGATCGGTGCACAGTACGTCGTCGGGCCGCTCACGGCCGGTGCGGCGTACTCGTACACGCGATATACGTCGGACGGCGCGTCGACGTTCGCGGGTTCGCAGCACTTCCAGAACGGTTCCGTATTCGCGAGCTGGATGACGACACCGACATTCCAGGTGATCGGGGGCTACAACTACACGCGTTCGGGCGGCCACTCGTCGGCGACCTATCACCAGGTCAATCTCGGCGTCGATTATCTGCTGAGCAAACGGACCGACATCTATGCGACGGCCGGCTATCAGCACGCGAGCGGCGACAACGGCCAGGGCAGCGCTCAAGCGGTGATCGGCTCTTACGACGTCAATTCGGGCGCGAATTCCCAGATCGTCGCGATCGTCGGCCTGCGCCACAAGTTCTGAGCTGCCTGTCACCTGCTCTGGACACATGAACCGGGCCGTTCCACGGCGTGTTGATTCCGACCGAGACATCGATATGGTCGGACGCCTGCGCACGCAGGGGGCAGCATGGCGTCGGACGGCCCGTCGCATTCGCTGGTTGGGGATCAGGCGGATGACGGCGGCTTGCGGTTTGCTGCGCACCTGCATCGGCCATTCGATTGAAGGGAAATCCAGCGGATAGACGAGTCCCGCTCCGGAGGAGCGGGACAACACCGGCGACGTCAGTTGTTCTTTGCTGCGGTTGCCAGCTTCTTGACAGCAGTGGCGGAAGTCATCGACGGGGTGTTCACGAATTGCGTGATCACGTCGACGAATGACGCGCGAATGTCACGTTCCAATGCGGCATTCTCGATGAACGACGGGACGACTGCGCCGGATTTCGCGGCTGCGGCACGGTCGGCGAAATTCAGCTTGGCGCAGTCGTCGAATTTCGATTGCGGCACATCGAGCCGCGCGGGGATCGAACCTTTGCGCAGATTGAAGTTCTCCTGCACGTCGGAGCTCATGGCCAGATTGGCGAGCGTCGCCTGGTTGGCCGCTGCGGCGGGATTCTTCTGTTTGAAGAACGTCATTGTGTCGACGACCCACACGAATGCGTGACCGCTTCCCGGCGTCGCCGCACAGACGAAGTCGATGCCCGGCTTCTTGCCCGCGCGAAGGAACTCGCCCTTTGCCCAGTCCGCATGGATCTGCATCGCTGCCTTGCCGTCGATGACCATTTGCGTTGCCACGTTCCAGTCGCGACCGGCCCGGTTCGGATCCGTGAAGCCGATGATCTTGCGCAATTGATCGAATACCTTGAGCATGGTGGGGCCCTGGATCGTCGCAGGATCGTGATCGATGATCGCCTTCTTGTAAAAGGCGGGGCCGCCGATGCCGATGGCGAGATCGCTGAAGATCTCCGCTTCCTGCCAGTCCTCGCCGCCGAGCGCGACCGGGATGATGCCGTCCTTCTTCATGCGCTCGGCCAGCGCGTTGAATTCTTCCCAGGTGGTCGGGACCTTGCCGCCGTACTTCTGCAGGATCTTGGCGTTGATCCAGAACATGTTCTCGCGGTGCTCGTTGACCGGAACGCCATACCAGTCGTTCTTGTACCTCACGTAAGGAATCAGCTCGGGGGCGATCAGCTTGTCCCAGTTGCCGGCCTTCGCGAGACTGTCGAGATTCGTGAGCTCGTTTTGTTCGGCATACGAAAAAAGCAGCTGCGGCTGGGCCTGCGCCGCTGCCGGCGCGCTTCCGGCGGCCAGCCGCGCCTGCAGCGCCTGTTGTTGATTGGCGCCGTCGTTGCCGGCGATCGCGCTGTCTTTCCATCCGATCCCCTTCTTCTGCAACGCGTCCTTGAGCGCCTGGAGCGCATAGGCTTCGCTGCTGGAGGTCCATTGATGGACGACCTCGACCGTTTGCGTTTGTGCGCCGGCCATGCCGACCATGGACAAGCTCGCGACGGTCGATGCGACCGCCCGTGCCGAAATACGCCGCAATCTTGTTTTTGCCTTCACAATCCATTCTCCTCAGATGACATCGACCTTCGCCGGTTCCCGCTCGTGCGTGGCTATGCATGAGCGCCCGGCGAGTATCGGAAGGCAAATTGACGTGCGCAATTTCGCGATTGTCCGTTTCGAGACGCACGATGACGCTACCGGGAGGCGCAACGGGTATGTCGGGATATCTCGCCGCACGCGATGCGCAGACCGCCGCGCGATCTGCTTCGCTGTGCGTCGCAAAATGGCGAACAGCGAACTTGCCCGGACAATTTTCTATGGAGAGCATGCCGGCATGCAGTCCGCCGAGCGTCTTGCAAGTGAAACCCGCCGGCTGCATCGACCGTATCGACCCTGACGACCGTATCGCGCGGATTCGTGCGGGCTCGGCGGCCGTCGTCGCGAAATTTGCACCTCATACAAGGGAGCCCTGCTGTGAACGATTACGATCGAGACGCTTACGCGGTTTTGTTGCCGGCATTCGCGGGCCTGACGCTCAGCGACGACGTGTGCCGATATCTCGACCGGGGCGGCGTGTCGGTACTGCTGGGCGAGACGCGCGACGAGTACGTCGGCCGCGCGATGAGCGTGCAGCGCCGAACGGAAGAGACCGCCGCGCACTTCACGGACATCGTCGAAGCGACCCGGAGGCGGGCAGGCGCAGCGGTGCTGGTGGCCGTCGATCAGGAACTCGGCGGGATACAACGGTTGCATGATCTCGTGCCCGCACTTCCGTCGCTCGAAGAAGCACTGCGCGCCGGCGCCGACACGATCGAGGAGCGATCCGCCGCGGCCGCGGCCGCGGCGCGCGAACTGGGCGTCAATCTGTTTCTGTCGCCGATCGCCGATGTCGTGGCGGGCGCGAATCCCTGGCTCGACGGGCGACATCTCGGCGCTGCCGCCGATGTGCTGCGCATTGCCCGCGCGTTCGTGCAGGGCGTGCAATCGGCGGGCGTTGCGGCAACCGCCAAGCATTTTCCCGGACATCCGGTCACGGAACTCGATCCGGCGCTCGCAGCGGCAATCGTGGGCGGCGGGCTCGCCGATCTCGCGCCGACACTCGACGTTTTTCGGGCCTTGATCGCGAGCGGCGTCAAGGCGGTCATGGCCGGGCCCGCGCTGGTGCCTGCGATCGACGTCGAGCATCCGTCGAGCACGTCGCGCGCTACGCTTTCGATGTTGCGTCACGAATTCGCGTTCCACGGCCTCATTATTTCCGACGATCTGGATGCGCCCGGCATCTTGCGCGGCAGAAGCATCGAGGCCACGGCTGTCGCCGCGCTCGATGCCGGTGCCGATCTGCTGCTCGTGTCGAGCGAAGCCGGGCTCGACCGCATTGCAGGCACCATCGTCGAAGCCGTCACGGGTGGCACCCTCGACGCGTCGCGGCTGGCGCAGGCGGCCAACCGCGTGCGTGCGCTCGCACGGGAACTGGATCGCGCACCGGCCACCGGCCGCCACGACGGCGAGTGAGGCGAAACGATGAGCGAACTTTCGCGCCAGGCGCATGCAGTGTTGTTTCCGGTGCTCGTGACACTCGAACTCGACGACCACATCGCCCGATTCCTCGACAACGGCGGAAAGAGTCTGCTGTTCGGCGAGACGGGCGACGAATATGCGTACGGCCAGATGAGTGCGGAGCGCCGGCGTCGCGAAACGCTCGACGCATGGCACACCACGGTCGAACAGGCGACGGCGCGTGCGGGGCACATGCTGCTCGCGGCCGACGCGGACATCGCCGCCGTACACCGGCTGCAATGGCTGACGCCGTCGTTGCCGAGCCGGAACGACGCTCAACGGATGCCGCCGCGCGAGCTGGAGGATATCTGCTTTGAAATGGCTACGGGTGTCGCGCAAACCGGAATCAATCTGGTGCTGTCACCGACCGCCGATGTCGTGACGGGGCACAACCTGTGGCTGAGCGGCCGGACGCTGGCCGACGATCCGGTTCTCGCGGCGGGGATGGTCCGTGCGTACGTACGCGGTGTGCGTCGCGCCGGCCTGCAGACCACCCTCAAGCATTTTCCAGGGCATCCGCAACTGGTGGGCCACCCGGCCACGAGCGATGCCACCGTGCCGCTCTCGCTCGCCGAATTGAGATCGCTCTGGGCGCCGTTCGAGGCGGGGATCGAGGAGGGTGTCGACGCGGTGATGATGGGGCCGGCCCGCTTCGAGGCAGTCCAGCCGGCGGTGGCGGCTTCGCTGTCGCGCGAACTGATATCGACGCTGCGCACCGAGCTGGGTTTTGCCGGACTGGTGATGACCTGCGACCTCGATCACCGGGCGACTCAGCGCGATCGCGCACTCGGCGACGTGGCTGTCGCCGCGCTGGCGGCCGGCGCGGACTTGCTGCTGCTGTCGCCGAAAGCGGTGCCGCGCATCGGTGAGGTTGCCGAAGCAATCGCACGCGCGGTAGCGGACGGGCGACTGGACGCGAGCCGTCTGCAGGCGGCCTTCGACAGCGTAAGCGCCACCGCCGGGAGACGGCCTGCATGAACGCGGGGATGGTCGTGCGCTTGGATCGCACCTCGTCGTCACGCCGATACCGGAACGTGGGCGTCGACGTCGGGACGGCGCCCGCGATTCATCTGTTCACGCGTGTCACGGCATGACTTCACATCGACCGGCGGCGCGGGTCGCGACGCGCGTCGCATTCTTCGTGGCCGGATTCGGCGCAGCGTGCTGGGCATCGCTCGTTCCGTTCGTCAAACAGCGGGCGGCCCTCGACGACGCGACACTCGGCATGTTGCTGCTGTGTATCGGCGCAGGTTCCGTGATCGCGATGATGTTGACGGGCACACTCGCTACCCGGTTCGGCAGCAAGCCGATCGTCGTCGCCGGTGGCGTCGGGCTGGCCGTGATCCTGCCGCTCCTGGCGATTGCTAACGACGCCGTCACGTTGGGTATCGCGCTGTTCGGATTCGGTGCGGCGCTCGGTTCGCTGGATGTCGCGATGAATATCAACGCGGTCGAGGTCGAGCGCATGGAAGGGCGGCCGCTGATGTCGGGATTTCATGCCCAGTACAGCATGGGCGGATTCGGCGGCTCGGCGTTGGCGACCTTTCTGCTGACCGCGCATACCGGCGTGCTCGCGAGCATGTTGTTGTGCTCGACGCCGATGTTCGCCGGGATCCTGATTGCACGGGTCAACCTGATCGAAACGCCGCGGGGACGGGGCGGCCCTCTCTTTGCGGTGCCGCGCGGCATCGTGCTGTTGCTGGCGAGTCTGGTGGCCATTTCATTCCTTCTCGACGGCGTGCTGCTCAGTTGGGGCGCGTTGTTCATTTCCGGCAAAGGGCTGGTTCCCGCCACGCAAGGCGCGCTGGGCTACATGCTTTTCTCGATCGCGATGATGGTCGGTCGGTTGAGTGGCGACACGCTCACCATGCGCGTCGGCGACCGGGCAATGACGTTCTGGGGCGGATCGATCGCCACGGTGGGCATGGTCGTTCTGCTCGTTGCGCCGAACGCGCCGATTGCACTGGCAGGCTTTCTGTCGATCGGGCTGGGTGCGTCGAACGTCGTGCCGATCATGTTTCGCCGGGCCGGGGCCCAACGCGCGATGTCGCCGTCGCTCGCCGTCGTGGCGATCACGATGACCGGCTATGCGGGCAATCTCGTTGGGCCGGCCGGCATCGGCTTCATCGCTGATAAAGCGGGATTGTCGACCGCGTTCTGGCTGTTGGCCGGCCTGATTTGCCTGATTCCGTGTTGCGCCGGCTTCGTCACGCATCCGCGAGCGGCGAGTGCTCGGCCAGTCGCGTGAACGGTCGACCTTGTCTCGCGACGGTTCCGGATGCTTGCGCGAGGGCCGCTCGACGGGCGCGGCGGAAGTCACACCGGCCGGGCGCCGCCTGCCCATTGCGCGGGAAAGGCGCTTGCACACAGCGCGGGGGCGCAGCATTGGATGTCGAAGGTCGCCAAGCCGAGAATATCGAACGGGTCTTCGGCGATCATCTTCTCGATATCGCTCCGGTGGTCCGGGTAGGCGAGAAAAAAACCGGCTGCCTCTTCCTGCAGCGGCCCCGCGAACAGGATGCTTCCCGCCTGAACGTGCTTGACGAGCCACGCCTTGTGGGACTCCAGGTGCGCGTGAACCTCTTCCGTCGGACGGATGTAATCCACCTTGATGGCAAACAGCATGAAGGACTCCTGTTACTTGACGGGCTGTGCATCGGACGCCTGTACGCTGGCGAGTACGTCGGCGATGGCGGCTCGGGCGCGCGCGATACCTTCGTCCCGCACCGGCTGGCCTTTCGATGCCCCCTCGGCACGGACGAACCTGACATCGGCTACACCCAGGAAACCGAAGAAACGCTCGAGATAGTTTTCCTGGAAATCCATGCGAACCAGCGGTCCTTCCGCATAAAACCCGCCGCGGGCGGAGACGACGACGACGCATTTGTCGGTGACCAGGCCCACCGGGCCATGCTCGGTGTATCTGAAGGTTCGTCCGGCCTGCGCGACGCGATCCAGCCATGCTTTCAGTTGACTCGGCACCGAGAAGTTGTACATCGGCGCACCGACGACAATGACGTCGCTGGCCAGAAACTCCGTCACCAGCGTTTCTGAAACCCGATGCTCGCGGATTGCATCGTCGTCGAATTCGTCTGTCGCGATGTCACGGAACCCGGCAGCGATCGGTCCGGTCAAGTGGGCAATTTCGTCGCGGACGAGATCGCGGTAGGTCACTTCGGCCGATGGGTGTCGTGCACGCAAATCGGCTACGACGGCAGCGGACAGCGCTCGCGTGATGGAGTTGTCGTCGAGAATGCTGGAATCGAGATGCAGGATTTTCATTTCAGTCTCGCAGTGGTGAAGAGATAAACTTCTTCGAAATTCGAAGGGCGTTATTGCAGAACCGTTCGTGCGGCCCGATCGATCAGTCTCGCGACGTCGTCGGGGTGAGACAGCATCGACATGTGACTGGAGCGAATGGTCGTTACGGTTGCCCCGATTCGCTGGGCGATGGCCTGCTGCACGGTTTCCTTGAGCGCGTTGTCGCCGGTCGTTCGCAGATACCAACGGGGCTTGTCATGCCAGGCCGCATGCCGCACCTTGCCGGTGAAACAGGCGGTCGCGATCGGCTGTTGAGTCGAGGTCAGCGCCTCGACCTGTTCAAAAGGAAGATCTCCCGCCATGACGCGCTGGAACTGGCGGGCATCGTCCAGCCATACCAGTCCTCGGGCGTCTGGTGACAGGCCCGTCATCGGCGCGTCGAGGCCGTGCAGCAGGTCGTCGACCGACTCACCGTCGTCCGGAACCAGTGCCGACAGGTACACAAGGCCCTTCACGTTGGCGGCATCGCCGGCTTGCGTAATTACTGCACCGGCCCACGAATGGCCTACCAGCAGCACGTCTCCGGTTTGTCGGCGCAGCACGTTCTCGGTCGCGGCAACGTCATCGTCGAGGGAAGTGAGCGGATTCTGCACGGCCGTCACGTGGTAACCCATGTGCTGCAGCCTGGTGATAACCGGCTGCCAGCTCGACCCGTCGGCGAACGCGCCATGGACGAGCACGATGTTGCGTACCGCCGGCGCTGCGGCCGCGATCGTGTGACCGCTTGCGAACGTCACCGTGAACGCGACGGCCGCGAGCGCGCGGCCGAACCAGCTGACCGGGCAGCGGCCCTTTCGCGTCGGAAAGTAATGCGGATGGCCCAGACGGGACGGGAATGGCATAACGGCGTCGCTCCGACGATTGCAGACATGGGCCGAATTTATACGGCTCTTGTCGACAATTGCAGAGGGCAGACCGGACATTGTTCATGCAAAATTCGCCACCCGGGGCACCCTCGATGAGCGCGCTGGCGCGTGCGGTGAACGTCACAGCCGAACGGTGCACTGACGGGCGTGACCGACCAAACCGGACGATGTGCGGCCCGCGATTGGACCGCGACGCCCCGCTGAATAGCGGCGCGACGGGCGCCACGCTGGGTCGGTTACGCAACGAGGCGCGCCATCAGGCGCTTGAGCTGCGCGGCAACGGTGGCCGCGTTCTGTTGCTGCTGCTTTCTGCAGAACAACTCGCAACTCCACCATCCCCGATAGCCGGTTGCCTTGACTGCATCGGTCCATTGCCGCAGGTCGATTACACCTTCTCCGGTCGGTACATCGCGGAGCACCCGTTCGTCCGGAATTCCGCCGGGGAAAGGGAGCGAATCACACACATGAACGCCATAAATGATGCGCGAATCCAGCTTCGCGATGCCGTCGGGCGTCACGCCGGACGTGTGGCAGTGCCAGTAGTCGATGACGATTTTCACGTTGTCGCGACCGGCCGCATCAATCAGCTGGATCGATTTGTCGATGCCGTTGATAGGCGCCCACGACAGCGCTTCCAGGTACAGCACCAGGCCGCGCTCGGCGGCCATGTCGGCCAGACGAGCGAGATTTTTCGCGGTGGCCGCGATTTGCCGCGCATGCGGCAGGCCGAGTACGCCGGCATAACGGTCTGTCCTCCCGTTTTGCGTCCATTCGACGACCGATTGAACGTCGACCGGCCCGGTCAGTACCTGCACACCTTGCGCGCCGGACAGCGTTGCCAATTCGAACAACTCATCGGCACGCGCGTACATCGCCGATGCCTGCTGGCCTTGCCGCTCGATATCGATCAGAAATCCCATTCCGGGCACATAGATGCCTTCAAGCAGCGCTTTCAGGTCCTCGGGGCCGTAGCCCGACGCGAGGTACGCTTCCAGCTTGTCCGCACCCAGCTCGATGCCGTCGAACCCGATTGCGGCGATTGTGTCGAGGTCGGTGATCAGGTTGGAAAACCTCGAGACAGTGGTATGAAAGATCAACGCATTCGCTTTGCTTTGTGCGGCCATTTTCAATTATCCAGTCAGGAACGGAACGATTGTGCTGCTCAAGCGCAGGATCACGACGCTACTTGAGACGGCTCGGAATCGATCGGTACGGATGCATGCTTGATGCGCGTCAGCGGCGCTTTGCCCAAAATGAGGTCAGCTGCTTTTTCGCCGATCATGATGCAGACGGAGTTGAGATTGCCCGAAATGATGTTCGGCATGATGGAAGCATCGGCCACTCTCAGTCCATCGATACCGTGTACGCGTAGCGAAGGGTCAACGACTGAATCGCTATCGGTGCCCATACGGCAAGTCCCGCACGGGTGAAGCGCTGCATGCGCGTCCTGCTGGACAAATTTCCTCAATTCGTCGCGACTTGCTGCCTGTCTACCCGGTACGATTCGTTGTGCGATGTACTTTCTGATAGCGGACTGTCCCATGATGTCGATCGCCTTTTCGCAACCGTCGACCACCGCTTCGAGGTCGTACGGATCGCTGAAGTACTCGGGGAAGACTCGAGGAACATCCATCGGATCGGGGCTTGACAGCTCGACGAAGCCGCGTGAGCGAGGACGAATCTGTCCGAGATTGATGGTGCAGCCGTTGCCGCCCGGCACGCTGTCGACGCCTTCCTCGATCCCGGCGCCGACCACGAGAAAATATTGAATGTCAGGCGTTGATGCTTCCTTGTCGCCCCACCAGAACGCGCCGCCCTCGATCAAGTTGGACACGGCCGGCCCGCTTCTGAACAACAGATAGTTCAGGCCGGCAAGCGCTTTCCAGTGCGGCTTCTTGTATTTGTCATAGCTGTACGGTCCG
The DNA here is from genome assembly GCF_027257875.1 of Burkholderia sp. IMCC1007. Lineage (GTDB taxonomy): Bacteria > Pseudomonadota > Gammaproteobacteria > Burkholderiales > Burkholderiaceae > Burkholderia. The sequence continues at coordinate 41,997 of NZ_JAPVQY010000006.1, read as the reverse complement.
TTCAACTGGTAGACGAGCGAAATTTCGATGTGGTCCTGCAGATTCCTGCCCACGCCCGGGAGGTCCTGCTCGACGGCAATTCCGTGCCTTTGCAACCCGGCGGATGGCCCGATTCCGGACAGCATCAGCAGCTTCGGGGTACTGAGCGCGCCCGCCGAAACGATGACTTCGCGATTTGCTCGCATCTGCTCGATTTGTCCGTTCCGCAGGAATTCGACACCAACGGCACGGCCGTTTTTGATGAGTATTCTCGTGACACGCACGCCGGTACAGACGGTCAGGTTGGGTCGATTCAATGCCGGATGAATGTATGCAACGGCAGCGCTGCTGCGACGGCCATCGCGGGCGGTAATTTGATAAAGACCGCAGCCGGCCGGCTGCCCGCTATTGAAATCTTCGTTGTACGGCAGGCCGGATTGCTGACAGGCCTTGAGCCATGCCTTGGTCAATGGATGAATATGCGGGATGTCGGACACGCGCAACGGGCCGCCGATGCCGTGGACGTCGTTGCAGAACCGCTCGTTGTCTTCCGAGCGCTTGAAGTAGGGCAGGACGTCATCGAAGCCCCACCCGGTCGCACCGGAATCTCGCCATTGGTCGTAGTCCGATGGAACGCCACGTATGTAGATCATCGCGTTCACGGAGCTTCCGCCGCCAAGGACGCTGGCCTGCACCATCGTCGGCATTTCGGTACGCGCTTGGCCCTCGGTCGGATGCCACGGGATGCGCTTGAGGAGCGGACCTTGTGCAGTCTTGTAGTAGGCGCCGGGGATATGGATATATGGGCTGCGGTCCCATGGCCCTTCCTCGAGCAACGCGACGCTTGCGCCTTCGTCTTCGCTGAGGCGCGCGGCGACCACGCAACCGGTCGATCCCCCGCCGACAACGATGTAGTCCACTGACTTAGTGTCTCGATCAGTCATTTTCCTTGTACTCGGTAATGCGATGCGGCGCGCGCGCTGTGCCGGAGCGAGCATCCATTCGGTCCGTGCCGAATCGGCTGCGCTTCAATCCATCGAGCCGCCCACCGCCTTCAGACGCCAGCAAATATCTTCCGGGGCCGAATCTGTTCTGACAATTTCGCTCCGGCCTGTTTGATGACGCAAAGTGGCGCAATGAATGGACTCGTCGAGGACCGGACGCCGGCCGTCGCGTACGAAGAGGCTTCGGTCGGCATGTCTCGATTGGCAGATAGGGTGCTGTTCATGCAAAATTCGCCACCCAGGCCGAATTGATGGAGTATCCCGTGCGTATAGGAATCGTTGCAGTCGAAGGGAGCCTGCTGTCCCCGATCACAGGCCTTGCTGATCTCTTCTGGATGACCGCCCAAGCATTACGGGCACCGCCCGGCGATCGCGCCCACCGGCAACCGGCCGTGTCAGGCTTCGAGATCATCATCGCGAGCGCCGATGGGCGGGCGTTGCGGGACCCACAAGGCCGTCTGATTCCGGTCGATACTACGTTCGATGAACTCACGCAATGCGATGTCGCGCTCGTCACCGGCATGGCTCTCGGTCTCGACGGGCTGCCACCTGTGTCCGCCTCGACCGCGCAGGCGGCCGCGTGGTTGCGAGCACGTCATCGCGATGGCGCGCTGGTGGGCGCGGCCTGTGCGGGAACCTTCGTCTTGGGCGAGGCTGGCCTGTTGAACGGCAGGCGGTGCACCACAACCTGGTGGTTGCACCATGCGTTCAGACAGCGGTTCCCAAAAGCGCGCCCGGCGTGGGGCACGGCCGTGGAAGAACAGGATCGCATCGTCACGACAGGCGGGCCGTTGTCCTGGGTCGATCTGGCGTTGCACGTCATCAGACGGGAAGCGGGGGCGGACATCGCTCGCCTCGCCGCCGATATTTCTGTGGCCGACGCGATGCCGCTGCCCCAACTGGTATACGCCCCTCGGGGATACATCAATGCTACCGATCCACTTCTTCTTCAGGCCGAGCAGATCGTCCGGCATGCAAGCCCCGGATTGACTGCGGAAGCGTTGGCCGGCGCACTGGGTCTTAGTGAACGAACCCTGCATCGTCGACTGAAGGGCTTGACCAGCGAATCGCCAAAGGGGTTCATTACGCGCGTCAGAATTGAAATGGCTTGCGTGCTGCTGGAAACACCGGGGGCCAGCATCAAGCAGGTAGCGGTGCAATGCGGCTATGGAGACGAGACTTCGTTTCGGCGTGCGTTCGGACAGCTTATCGGCATGACCCCCGCGGATTACAGACGCTGGTCAAGCAGGCGGAACACCAGTTCGAGCATCACGCGCGAGCGCGAGGCTGGCCACGCCTGAATCAGGTCGAACGCTTCTTTGCGTTGATTACCGACAAGGCAATTCGCAGAGGCTCGTTCAGCTCGGTCAAACAACTGATCAAGCGTATCGATCAATTCGTTTCCCACTACAACGAAAACTGCAAGCCGTTCGCCTGGACCGCTTCAGCCGATTCCATCCTCGAAAAGCTGCACAGACTTTGTTCGCGAATCAGCGGAACGGGACAATAGAACCGATTGTTGTTCAGGCCCGTTGCCGGATTGGCCGGCGCATTCGGAAAGGTCGCGGGAAAGGGATTCGTGTCGTGGCCGTTGTAGTAGACGGCTGCCAGGTTCAGCCCGTAATTCGAGTAACGCAGCACGACGGACTCGCGTGTTCCACCCTGGAAGTGTCCAGGAACGCCACCGGGTGCATACTCCAGCTCCACCGTAGCGCCATAAAAGCTCGGCGAATGATAGACCAGCGCGTTGCTCTCATAGAGTGCGCCGACGGGTCCGTTCGTGCTCGTTCCCGGCCATCCCGCCGCCTGGTTCATGCCGATCCACGCGGTCAGAAGGCTGCCGAAGAATTGGGTCGAGCGCGCATCGGGTGCCACTATGAGTGGCAGCGGCCAGACCGACTTCGAAATTGCACCGCAACCGGCACACTTTGCAAGTGCGCGGTATCGTTCGCCTGGACGCGGCGTGCGGGTGTCTCGTGTGCGCGTCGTCGGAAAGCTCGACGTCGGGCGTGCTCAAGAGAATGATCATCTGTCCCGTCGCGTGCGGCTTAGACTGGATGGCATATTCGTAACGACGGGTGTATCGAGCGCAGTGAGTGACGAAGTCGCGCCACTTGATCACACCGCGGCGCGAAGATTTTCGACTCAGTAACGGCCGGACAGCAAATGCCCCGCGTTCGGCACCTGTGCCTTCAGTCCCAGCGTCTTGAGAATGCGATAGACCGTCGATGTCGCGGCAGACAGAACGGGTTTGCCAAGGCGGTCTTCAACGGCCTGGATTGCCGGCAACGAAGGCATCTGGACGCATGCGGAAAGTACGATGGCGTCAGCCTTGCTAATATCGAGCCGATCTGCGTGGCCGATGAGATTCATCGGGTCGAGACGGCCGACAGCGAGATTGTCCGAGACTTCCAGACTGATCGAATCGGTCACCTCGATGTCTTCGCTTTGAATGTAGTCGATGACCTGTTGCGTCAGCGGCTTCATGTACGGCGTGATGATCGCGACGCGCTTGAACCCCATCGTCTTCACTCCTTCGACCAGCGCGCCCGCCGAGCTGACGATTGGCGTCGATACGCCGTTGCCCTCTACGGTTTGCTTCAGGCGCGACTCCGACACGCGGTGATAGCCGGGGCCCTGACACATGATTGCGACGAGGCATGCATAGGCGAGTACGTCGCAACGCGCATCGCTGAGCTCGAGCGCGCAGCGGTCGCTATCCACGTCCATTTTCTTCAGTTCTTCCGGCGTGACGTGCATCATGCGCATCCGGGCAGAATGGAACGTGAAGCGCTCGTCGGGGAGTAGCTCGTAGCGCGACGTCAGCATGGCCGGAATTTCCGTTTCCATCGTCGTATTGGAACTGGGAACGATTTGGCCGATTCGGTAGGTTTTCATAATCTGAAAGGCAAGAGTTGAAAATCAGTTTCCGCTTGTAAGTTGAACGCCCTGCGTTTCTCGAAGCGTGAAGACGAGAATCGCGGCGGTGACATACGCAATGGAGGCGATGCAGTACGTCGTCGTGAATCCGATCAGAGGAATCAGCGCCGGCACGAGCTTGATGCCGGCAATCGCGCCGACGCGTCCGAAGTTGAAGCAGAAGCCCGCTGCCGTCGAACGGATGCTGGTCGGGAAGAGCTCCGCATACCACGCGCCGAAGCCGCTGAAATAACCGGTGAAGAACCCGAGCAGTGCCGACAGCGCACCGATCATGACGACGTTCTGCGCATTGAAATCGAACTTGCCGTTGGTCAGCGGAATCATCGTCGCGCCATATGCAAACGCGGGTACGGCAAACGCGATGCCGATAAAGAACCCAGCGAACGCCGCACGCCGGCCGAAGCGCTCTGCCAGCGAACCGTACGCGAGATAGCCAAATGTCGCGCCGATGCCCGTCCATACCAGAAAGACTGGCGCCTGATCGATGCGCACATGCAGAATGCTTTGCAGATAGGTCGGCGTGAACGTGGTGATGATCCAATACCCATACATGCCGAGCACCGAGATCGTCAGCGCGAGCAGCGTCGTGCGACGGTATTCGGGCCGGAAAATCTGCAGCAGGTTGCCTTTGCTCGCGTTGTTCTTCAGGAACTCGCGGTTCGCGAGCCAAACGGGCGATTCCTTCACGAACACGAGAATGAAGACGGCGATGCAGTATGCCGGTACGGCAGACATGATGAAGAGCCTGCGCCACGAATCGGGGTTCGACGCATCGAGCAGCGTCCACGCAAAGATTGCGGCCAGCAAGCCGCCGCCGGACCAGCCCGTCTGCATCACGGCGATGGCCTTCGCGCGGCCCGACGGCGGCCAGATTTCGCTGACGAGGGCAACGGCTGCCGACCACAGTCCACCCACGCCAATGCCGACGGCGAACCGGTAGACATTGAGTTCCGCGATGCTGTGTGCAAATCCGCACAGCAGCGTGCCCGTTCCGTAAGTGAGAACCGAGATCAGCAGCGTGCGCTTGCGTCCGATCTTGTCGGAGATGTTGCCAAGGAAGAAGCCGCCGATTCCGGTCGCGAGGAGGAACCAGGCGACAGTCGAAACGACATCGGCAAGCGATGCCGAAAACGTATGCGAGATCGCGAGAATGACGAACCCGAACACGGTTGCGTCGAGTGCGTCGAACAGCCACGCGCCCCACGAGCCGCCGAGCGTCATGTGGCGCTGCAGGCGCGGCATTTGATCGAACGATGCGGCTTCGGCCGAGCGCGCTGTCTCCACTGCTCCAGTACTGTTCACTTTTCGTTCCTTTACGGCCGCGTTGACCGTGTAGATTCGGGTACCCGGGCGCGCACGCGTATCGCATACTGCCGGCGTCGAGTGAGTTCATCCTAAGTAGGCGGTCGTGAGCTGTACACCAGTGATTGACTATCCCGCCATCGCGAACCGTGATGGCAGGATGAAAATGCCGGAAGCGTCAGTTGCTTGAACGAAGGTGATCGAAAAACAGGCGTGCAACGGGGGAGAGCGCATCTGCGCGGCGCACGCACACGACAAGTTCACGCATCGCCCACGCTTCGTCGAGCGTCAGCGTGCGCGTACCCGGCAAGCGGTACAACTGCGCATTGCCTGCGGGCAAGATGCCGACGCCCATTCCGGCCTGCACCATGCTACACAACGCGTCATATGACGATACTTCGACCTTCGCACGCAGCGTCTTTCCGGCCTGGCTTGCCTGCGTCTGCATCTGGAAACGCAGATGCGTGCCTGCACGGAGCACCACATGTTCATGGTCGAGCGTTTCCGCGAACCTGACTTTCCGGCGATCCGCTAACGGGTGCGTGGACGTGACGAGCACCTTCAGCTCGTCGGTGCGAAACGGATGAACCTCGATGTCGGCGCTGTGCGGGAGGCGTGTGAAGATCCCAATCTCGGCGACGTTCTCCGCGACACTCTCGGTAATCGCAAGGCTGTCGCGCTCAATCAGCGAGATGTTGACGTCCGGATAGCGCTCGCCGAACGACTTGACGATCGGCGGCATGAAGGTCGAGATCGCCGAAATATTGACGAGCACGCGCACGGATCCTCGCAGCCCGTCCGAATACGCCTTCATCTGCAGGACGATATTGCGCATGTCATCCAGCACATCACGCGCGAGTATCGACAGATTGACGCCGGCCGCAGTTGGCGCGATGCCCTTGTTCGTCCGTGTCAGCAGCGGCGTGCCGAAGAGATCCTCGAGCTCGCGGAGGCGCTTGCTGACAGCGGGCGCGGCGATATGCTCCAGCTCAGCCGCACCCGCGATCGTGCCTTCTTCAACCACGCGCACGAACAGCTTGAGCGAAACAGGATCGAGTTTCAATGCGCACCCCCGGTCCGCTTCACGATGGTCTTGCCGCCCGTCAGGCGCGGGCAGCCTGTTGCGTCTGGTCGAGCCATTCGGTGATGTTGCGCACGGTATCGCCGTAGAACGTCTCGTACATCTCACGTGTCACATAGCCGATATGTGGCGTGGCGAGCACGTTGTCCAGCGAGCGTAACGGATGCGTCAGTTCCAGTGGCTCCGTGTCATACACATCGACCGCAGCCCCCGCGATCTGCCCGCTCTTCAGCGCGGCGAGCAGCGCTGAAGCATCGACAATCGGACCGCGCGACGTATTGACGATCCGGCTCGTGGGCTTCATCCGGGCAAGCTCCGATGCGCCGACCAGGCCGTGTGTCCGCTCGCTCAGGCGGACGTGGATCGACAGGAAGTCGGACGTAGAGAAGAGCGTCTCCTTGTCGACCAACTGCACGCCCTTTGATTCCGCGCGCGCGGTCGTCAGATTCTGGCTCCACGCAATCACGTTCATCCTGAACGCGCGGCCTATCACTCCGACTGCCGAACCGATGTGACCTAGCCCGAGCAGGCCTAGTGTCTTGCCGGCGAGTTGCGTGCCGAGTGTGCGCTGCCAACCGCCCTCACGTACGGATTGACTCTCGAATGGAATATTGCGAGCCATTGCCAGTATCATCGCCCAAGTGAATTCGATCGTCGCAGTGGATGAATATCCCGTGTGAAGGACTTTCACGTTGTGCGCGGTTGCCGCGTCGGTGTCGATCGACGCGTTGCCTGTGCCTGTCGACGCAATTAGCTTGAGATTGGGCAACCGCTCGATGATCGTGCGTGTGAGCGGCGTGCGTTCGCGCATCACGCAGACCACGTCGAACGGCTTCAAGCGTTCAATAATCTCTTCCGTTTGCGTTACGTGGTCGTTGAAGATTGTCACTTCCGCACGGTTCTTCAACGACGACCAGTCCGCCACGTCGAGTGCGACATTCTGGTAGTCGTCGAGGATGGCGATACGTACAAGGGGACGGCTGGACATGGCTTACCTCCGTGATTGAGCTTCTTCGCTTAAGCTTGTGAGTGGCGGGCTTTGCAGTCGTCCGAGTAGCTGGAGAATCCGCGCTTGATCCCGCAGCCGCGCAGCCGGAATTGTGAAGAGGGCATCCGGGCGACGCGCCACCACGAGACAGCCAGGTGTCATGGCGGCGAGCGCGAATTCCGTCGACCGCGAACGGTGTTCGTCTGAGGCCGGTGCCCTTCGAGAGAATGATCGACAGGGTGGCGATTTTGCGCCGACGGTCGAAAGCTACGCACGACAATAGGCCGGCTATGGCCATTGATGCGAACGTCCTTAACGGGCAGATCCGAACGGGAAACGGTAGACATACCATTCCAACGCGTAGCGTTCTCGGGAACAATGCGACGATTGTGATCTTTACGGCCGGGCCGATAAATTCCGCGGTCAGCCCAACAGTGTTCTCACGATGAGAACAATGCGTGACCCTTTGGCCAAGGTCGACCTATGTGATGGGTTCTGCGTTGTCTCCAGGCTCGGCGATCGCACTGCCACTCTGGGCGTCAACGCTCGTTGGGAGGCGGCGTGCGTTCGCTTCCTGGGTGCTTGATATCACCTGCTCGTTGCCGAGGAGCTCTGCGAAAATGGACTTCGAACGAGACTTCGGTGAGGAACAGGCCACCAATTTACGTAGTGAACTGTTTCGTCTAGCGAAGGAAATTTCTGAGCTCGTCAGGTAGGGGTGAGCGGCGGTGGCCGCGCATTACCTTCAAGGCGGCGCCCAGCTACGTACCGCGGGGGCGCCGCCTTTTCGGTACTAGGATCTGGTCTTAGCTTCGGTTTAGAGTGTCTCGATCGCCAGCGCGATGCCCTGTCCGCCACCAATGCACAGCGTAACGATGCCACGCTTGATGCCGTCCCGCCGCATAGAGTGGATCAGTCGGGTCGTCAGAATCGCACCCGTCGCGCCGATCGCGTGACCGTGAGCGATTGCACCGCCTTCTACGTTCACGATCTCCTCAGCAATGCCGAGTTGCCCCGCGACCGCGATCGGTACGACCGCGAAGGCTTCGTTAATCTCGAATCGCTCGACATCCGCGAGCGCCCACCCGGCGCGATCGAGCGCCATCGCCACCGCCGGGACAGGGCCGAGCCCGAACATGCCCGGCTCAACGGCCGCGACGCCGAAAGCAATGAGCCGCGCGCTCGGTGCGATACCGTGCGCTTCAGCGAACGCTCGATCAGCGACCAGCATCGCCGATGCGCCGCTGTTCAGTCCGGGGGCATTACCAGCGGTAATCGTGCCATCCGCGCGAAACGCAGGTTTCAGTTTCGCGAGCGCTTCGAGCGTCGTGTCTGGTCGAGGGGTCTCGTCACGTGCATACGAGACATGCGTCTTGCGCTGCAGGACTTCGACCGCTACGAGCTCGGGGTCGAACTTTCCGTCCGCGAGGGCGGCGGAAAAGCGCTGCTGAGAACGCAATGCCCAGCGGTCCTGGCGGTCGCGGGAAATACTGAGCTGGCTGGCCAGGTCTTCGGTGTGCCAGCCGGAATGTTGATCAGAAAACGCGTCGACAAGGCCATCGACCAGCATGCTGTCGCGAATAGGTGCCTCGCCCATCCGATAGCCCCACCGTGCGCCGTCAAGCAGGTACGGTGCGCGTTCCATGCTTTCCATACCGCCGGCGACCGCCGCATTCGCATAGCCCAGCAGAATCTCCTGCGCGGCATTCACAATTGCCTGGGCACCCGAGCCGCAGACGCGATTGACCGTCAGTGCTGGCACCTTGACCGGCAGTCCAGCGCCGATTGCAGCCTGCCGGGCCGGATTCATCTTGTTGCCGGCCTGGATCACATTGCCCATCACAATCGTATCGACTGCAGCGCCTTCGAGGCCGCTACGCCGCAATGTCTCGCGTACGGCGATCGCACCCAGTTCAGTGGCGGGCGTGTCCTTCAGGGACCCGTTGAATGTCCCGATCGGTGTTCTGACAGGGTGGCAGATAACGACTTCGCGTTTACTCATGATGCGTTCCTGGGTCAGGATTGCGGGCGCGCGAACAGTCGGACGCGAGCGGACATCCCGAACGATTCGCCGTTCCGGTCTTTTACCGCGCTGTCGTCCTGCGGGTTGGCACGAGCACTTGCGACGTCAGTATGGTGGACGTCCGAGGGGATACGATATCTATGCATATGCATACTGTCAATGTGGTCTTGGCTTGCAATATCGAGGGCCATGCGCGGGAGCGGGACATGTCACGAGCCTGTGCGGCGGGGCACGAGTACGTCAGCGTATGTATTGCGACCGTGCGCCGCGCGTGGGAAGTTTCGGGAAATTCTCGCAGGCGGCGCACTGCCATCCGCGCATATTTGTCACAGCAATCGGGCGCAGGCGAGCGCGGCGGCCGTTACTGAGCGATTCGGCAACGGGTTCGAGCACGCGGGTACGATGCGCAGGAGCAGAGATGGGCGGGCCGCAAAACATGAGCTGTTCACATTGAGCGACCAGGGCGCGGAAATCGACAACAAGCGGCTCGCGAGCGCGCTGGAAGTGGCGCGGCAGGTCTTCCAGCAGGTACATCACACGGTTGTACTGCACCGTGAGTGAATTCGTCACCTTGCGCGGCACGCGATAGGCCAGGATCTGCCGCAGGTCCTCGTCATCGCGCAGTGGCCGGTGCGTGTTGTAATCGCTCGCCGGCGGCTTCGCGAAACGCCGGTTGAAGTCCGCGATGAAGGAGGGCGCATACGCGTTGGCGGCTTCCCGCGTGCTGATGCCACGCAGCCGAAGCTCCTTCACGAGCCGGTCCTGCAGCGTACCGTTGGCGCGCTCGACGCGCCCCTTCGCCTGGCTCGAGTTCGCATAGAACGTCTCGATGTTGAGCTCGTACAGGGCGCGCCCGAACTGCGTGACGCCTTTGCCCGCGGTCTCCGAGCGCTTCTTCACGTAAAAAACGCTGGCCTTGTCGCCGTAGAACGCCACCGGCTTGCCGTGCGAATCCAGATACTTCGACAGCGCCTCGAAATAGCTGAAGGTCGACTCGGTGGCCGTGAAGTGCAGCATCATCAGCCGGCTGGTCGCGTCGTCCACATACACCAGCAGCGTGCAGGCCGGCGCCCGTTCCTCGAACCATCGATGGTCGCTGCCGTCGATCTGGATCAGTTCACCCAGGCAGGCCCGGCGTGCTCGTGGCTGATGAATCTTCGGTGGTCGCTGTCGGCGCGGGATCCAGAGCCCGGCGTCCGTCATCAGCGTCCTGACCGTCTCCTTGGCCAACTGAATGCCGTGGCATTCCCACAGCTTCTCGCAGGCCAGCGTCGGCCCGAAATCGGCGTAGCGCTCGCGAATGATCGACAGCGCGCGGTCGGCGGCTCCGGGGTCTAGGCGGCGGTTGCCGGGCTTCGCCCGGTGTCCCGACACCAATCCCGCCGGGCCGTGCTCACGCAGCCGGGCGACCAGCCGCCGTATCTGCCGTGTCGTCAACTCCAGCCGTTCCGCCGCACGCCACGGCTTGAGCCTGCCGTCCGCCACGTCCTGAATGACCTTGAACCTGTCCAGCTCGCGCATCGTCATCGTGATCCGCTCCGTTGCAGCCATCCCAGCCTCCGGCGCCGGACAACCGGCAGCCGGTCAGCTTACGCGGCCCGAAAGCGGACATTTCTATCTAGCCAAAAGCGGACATTTCTATCTAGCCACTACAAACAAAAAAATCGCTAATCCGCCTTATGTCAAATTCAGTAGCTCTAGCGACGTGGATCCGTCGCGATGCTTGAAGGAATCTCCGTCACCTCCTGGATCTCCGCAACTGAGCACCAGACGCAGCAACGCAAAAAGGAGCGAATCGTGTGAAACCATAAGTGGCGTACTTCGCCCGTATCGCCAGCTCCTTACTCATCGAGACGCTGCGGCAGTCGATCGGCGCACCGGTGGCGTCGATTCGAACGGTTTTCGTCATCTCCGCTGCTCCGTTTCAGGTAATTTCCGGACACGCGTGTCCGGGCGCGTTGACACTTCCGCTGCCGCACTGCCGGCAAAGCCGCGCAGTCGGTATGACCTGCGGTTCGAGCAACTGGCCGGCCTGTTCCGCTTTTCCTTCTTTCTTCAGCGCGTAGGCAAGACCACTTAATAGGTCAATATGTTCTCGGCGACCACCTGCTTCAACTCCTTCAGAACGAGCGTGAGAAGACGAGACACTTGCATTTCGACGTCGCCCTCAAACGTAACGAGGGCACTCACCCTGTTTCCTTCAATGCTGCCGAGCCAGTCGAGGTCTTGCAGGCGTGTCGACCACAATAGCAACGGCACGCCTCGCGGCAATCGACTCAATCGGTAATCCGCGCTCGTCTTCGACGCTTTGGGAACGTAATCTGGCATGAGCGACTCGCTCCATGTACGATGGGCATCGATGGGATCGTCAATCTGGAGAAGCGCGACTTCCGGCATCGCCGTGAAGCAGGCTACGGTCACTGAAACCGCGGCCGCGCCGGGGCTCGGACCAATGACGACACACACGCGGGCCCTTTCCGAAGGCGGTAACAGCCAATTCCACGTCGAAGCCTCCGACGATACCGTGTCCAGTTTCCTTGCACTCATCCCGATCTCACCTCGCATGTCGTCGAAACAGTCTCGGACCGCACCTGGCGAAGCAATCGCGCCGCTGTGCGGGATTCTCTCGATGCACTGCCTTATCGGAGATTCAACATTGATCGACATCCCCGCAATGCAATCAAACTGAGCACACCGAGCAGCATCAGGTAAAACGCCGGCGAGGCCAAATTGCCTGTCTGATGGATCAACGATGCGACGATCAGCGGCGCGAAACCGCCAAAAAGCGTGACGCCGATGTTGTAGCTGATCGCCATGCCGGTCGCTCGGGTTTCTGTCGGAAATACTTCCGACATCAGCGCTGGCAGCGCGCCAAAATAGACCGCCTTCAGCGTCCCGATCCAGGCCATCATCGCAATGAGCCGTCCCAGATCGGGATGCGCGCCAAGCAATTTGAAAACCGGATAAATGGTCAGAATGAATGCCATTCCGGCCCAGATCATCAGCCTGACGCGGCCGATCCTGTCCGACAGATAGCCAACGAACGGCGTAACGAACGTCAGGATGGCGCCGGTCAACATCGTTGCAATGAAACCGAAACTGGCGGGCAGATGAAGCTCACGTACCGCGTAGGTCGGAATGTAAAGAATGACGTAACTGGCGCCGGTGGAAAGGACGAGCGTGCCGATCGCCAACAACATTCTGGCTTTCTGATTGACGAACACTTCCCTGACCGGGAACGATTCGCGCCTTTCACGCGTTGCGCCGTCGGCCTCATGCACGTGCTTTCGCAAGTACAGGCCAACGGGGCCGATCAACACACCAAAGAGAAACGGTATGCGCCAACCCCATGTGTCGATGGCGTCTCCATCGAGGGTCAAGGTAAGGAGAACGCCAAAACCGGCCGCGAGCATATAGCTCAATCCCTGACTCGCGAACTGGAAGCTGGCGAACAATCCCTTGCGTTCTGGACACTGTTCCACCAGAAATGCAGTTGTACTACCGAACTCACCGCCGGCGGAAAAGCCCTGAAGTAGTCGAGCGCAGATGACCAGAATCGGTGCGATCACGCCGATCGACGCGTAACTCGGCGTCAGTGCGATCGTCGTCGTGCCGACCATCATCGTCACGATCGACACCATCATCGATGCCTTGCGACCGCGACGATCCGCATACGAACCCAGCACCAGCGCTCCGATCGGCCTGGCCAAATACGAGATCGCGAACGTCCCGAACGTCAGAAGAAGGGATACCCCGCTGCTCGACGCCGGAAAGAAAGCCTTTGAAATCGAGATTGCGAAGAATCCGTAAATCAGTATGTCGAACCACTCCAAAGCATTGCCGACGGTTGCGGCGGACACCAATCGCAACACGTTTGGAGCATGTTCTCTTGTCGGCGCGGCATCCACCATTTCCATAGTACGCATCTCATTCTCCGTTAACTTACGATAACAAGTGCATTAAAAACTGGCGGTCTTATGCCTGGACGACAAGCGCTCCTTCCTTGCGCCGATCCCGGACGGCGGATCCCGACTCTCCGAGATCCCAAAATATGCCGGCCATGATCTGCAGCGCCTCGCGCGCGACGCTTCCAAGCAGGTGTTCGTTCGGCGCATGCTGGGAGCAGGCTCCGTATGAGTGCGGAATCCAGACCGTCGGAAGGCCCAGCACCTCGGAAAAGACGTCGTTGGGCAGCGACCCGCCAAGATTGGGAAGCAAATCCGGATGCTTTCCGGTCGTGCGCTCGATTGAATCGAGCGCCCATGCGACCCACGGATCTTCCGGCGGCAGGCGCGTGGCGCCCATCCGCTCGCCGATTGCAACCTCGACCGTATCGAACCCGCACTGATCGAGGTGATGCCGTAGAACTTCTTCGATACGCTCGCAATCCGTACCGACGACGTATCTGAGCTGGCAATGCGCGTGTGCAACGGGAGGAATCGCGCCGATCGGGCTGGTCGGGTTACCGCTCGTAAAGGCCAGTACTTCCAGCGCGTTCCATGCATAGACACGCTCCTGGGCTGTCAGGCCAGGTTCGCCCCAATTGCCATCGACGTGAGGATCGTTGGGCCCGCCACCGACGGTAATATTCTTCAGCGCAGTTCGTACCGCGGCCGGAATATGCGTCGGCAACAGCGCGTCGACGAGGATCCGCCCACGCCCGTCAACGAGCGACGAAATCGCGTTCGCGAGTACGGTGCCGGCATTGCTGAGCGCTCCGCCCCAGTTTCCGGAATGATGTGCGCCCGACCGGAGCCGGACGGAAAGCGTGAAGTTGACGAAGCCGCGCGACCCGAGAAAAACACAGGGGACATTCGATCTGGCCCGGGGGCCATCCGAAGCGATCAGAATGTCGGCGGCGAGAAGCTCCTTGTTCTGCTCGCAGACCGCACGCAGCCCGGGCGATCCTGTCTCTTCCCCCATCTCGAGCAGCAGCGTCGCATTGAAACCCAGGCGTCGATTCCTGGCCTCGATGACTTGCTCCAGCGCGGCCAGGTTGATCGTGTGTTGCCCTTTGTTGTCCGCCGTGCCCCGCCCGAACCATCGGTCTCCTTCAACCGTGATGTTCCATGGCGACATCTGGTCCTTCCACTGTCCGTCATAGCCACGGACGACATCACCGTGCCCGTACATCAGGATCGTCGGAAGCGAGAGATCCTCGATACGCGTCGCAATCAAAAACGGCGCGCTCCCCGCAACCGCATTCTCGACGATACGAGACTCAAAGCCCATACGGTCGATCGATGGCGCGATCTCGTCGACGAGGTATGCTCGAAGCTCGCCGGCCCTTCCGGAATCCTGACTTTCCGTCATCATGTGGACGCGTCGCGCGAGATCTTTCAGGAAGCCGCCCGAATCGAAATATTTTGTGGCAGAGTCGATCGCTTGGTGGCGCGTCATGGTGATCCTCGCGTGTATCGTGGAGAGCGGGTTGTTCAACCCTGATGGATCAAGCGTACGGAGCCAAAACGTGCACTACAATTGACTTTTTTGCGTGCCCTGCTTTCCAATAACGCAAACTTGGCGGCCGTCATGCACAACGCTGCACTCCGATACTTCCTTGCCGTTGCCAACACCGGTTCGCTGAGCGAGGCGTCCGAGAAGCTGCACGTTTCGATCTCGGCGCTCAGCCGTCAGATTACGAAGCTCGAGGAGGAGGTTGGCTGCCCGCTGTTCGAGCGCCAGGCGCGTGGCATGGTCCCCAACAAGGCCGGGGAGCTGTTGGCTGCGCATGTCCGTAGAACCCTGCTCGAAGGTCAGCAGGTGATCGAGGAAATCAAGGCGCTGAACTCGTTCGATCGAAGCACGATCCGCGTCTCGACGTCGGAGGCATTTGCCCGGGATGTTCTCCCTCGCGCCATCACGCAATTTCTGGAAAAGTCGCCCGGTACCCGTTTCGAGGTGGCGGTGACTGCGCCGGCAGAGGTGACGGCACAGGTCCGCAGCGGCGAAGCGGATATCGGCCTGACTTTCGGTGTCGTACGCGAGCCGGAGATCGACGTCGAGTACACGCAGAGCGCGCCCATTTGCGCCGTCATGCCCCGCTCTCACGCGCTGGCCGGGCATGCGACGGTGTCGATGGCCGAGTTGCGGAATTTCCCGATTGCGCTGCTTGACCGCGGCACGACGATCCGTCAGCTTTTCGATACGACGGCGAGCCTCGAGAATCTTCTCTTTGAGCCCGTCCTGACCTGCAACAACTCCAGCACCCTGTACGCATTCACTCAAATGTCGGGGGTAGTGTCCCTGACCAGCCGCCTGACGGTGCAGGCGCGTCTGGCGGCGGACGGCCTGGTAGCGATACCGATTGATCATCCGGGCATGTCGTTGCGTGCGATCCAGATCCAGACCTTGTCGGGCCGAGTGTTGTCGACCGTATTGGTCGACTTCGTTGGCGAATTGGTGAAGCAGTTGCATACGACCGACTAGGTACACGGCGACGCAGTATCTGTGACTACCCAGTCCCGACATACCACGAACTGGGGCGGCAAAGAACCCACGAACCTGAGCAGAACCCCCTTTGCCGTCCGCCCAAGGACGCGCCTTTCTTTTGGTTACTTTTCTTTGGAAGACAAAGAAAAGTGACCGCCGCCCCGCGCAGGGGCGACGCTAATAGACCGATAGCAAAACAGGTTCAACGACAAGGGCATGGAGACCGTTACCGCCGGTACGCTTGGTCCACTACGGAGTTGACGAAATTATTTTGATTCGTTACGCGCGCGGTATTCGGTCGGCGTGGTCGCCAGGTATTTCCGGAATAGCCTCGCCAGCTGCGCGCCACTGTTGATGCCACAGCGTCGCGCGACCTCGTCGACAGGCAAATTCGATTCCACCAGCATCTTGCAACTCATGTTCAGGCGCGCGCGCAGCAGATAGTCGGATGGTGTCATGCCGATCTCGCTCTTGAACCTTCTCAGGAAATTGCGCTCGCTCATGGCCGCAACTCGTGCCGCGTCGTCGATCGACACAGGCCGGTCGACGTTCGCCTCCAACCAACGCGCGGATGCCGTGATCTGCTCGCTCGCGCGTGGCGCCATGCTCGCCGCAACGGGCGGACCGAACGGTGTAGGCGCCGGTGCCGCCAGCGTCGCAGAAACCTCCCCCGCCGGCACTTCGCCCAAGTCGTCTCCGACAATTTGCAATGCCATGCGAACGGCGTCTGGCTCGTCGCTCGGCAGACCTGCCGCATCCAGAAGATGCTTTCCGTCACTGATCGGATAAACGCCTTCGCAAGACGGATGCTTTCGGCGCAGCCAATCGATCAGCCGCTTATCCCGACCGGCCTGATGAGCGGCTGTTCCGCCGGCGACAAAGACGATGTGCTTGCCGTCCGCGCGCCGCCGCGAATCGATGCTTTAACGATCGAGTTTGCCGAAATCCGTCATCTGTGCGCTACGGAAACTTGGTACCGTATGCTTGACATGCCACCCTAGCGCGTTCCCAGCGGGCGATTGGCTCAATTAAAAGGTTCAGCCGCGCGGGACGGATCAAACCGGATGAAAATCAGCAATGAGCGCTGCATTGAACGACGCCCCGCTACACACTGCGATACCGCCAGGCCGCTTGCTGTTGCCGCCGGGGCCGCCCACGCTCGCGCCGGGCATCGTGCACAGCAATTTCAGCGTTCAAGGCGACGCGCGTCGAAGCTTCCTGGCCTGGCAGGAGCGAATGAGTCCTGTCTACGACATTCGGCCTCCGTCAAAGCAAGCTGAGGATACGTTCGATGCATCGCTGTCCCGTTACACGATCGACAATCTGAGCCTCTTCGACTTTCATACGGGGCCGAACCTGGCCGTGCGATCGTTGGGTCGGGTGTCGACCGAGAGCGTTCGCGACATCACGTTCAGCGTATTTGTTGAAGGGCCGCCGGCCCGGTTCCTGGGCGGCAAACCACGGTCCGAGGTGCCGCACGCGCCAAGTATCCTCGCGCTGGACATGGATCAGCCGTGCACGGTTCGGAGTTTTCAGAGTCGTATACTTCTCCTTTTTGTGCCGCGCGCTTTGGTGGAAAGGTCCTTCCCGGATGCAGCCTCCCTGCATGGCCGCTGGATTCACCCTACCAACCCTCTGACGCGCGTACTGATCGAACACGTGGTGGCGCTCAGGAGAGGAATCGTCGGCCTGAGCAAGAAGGAAGCGCATCAATCCTTTCTCACCGCTGTAGAGCTGATCGTTGCAGCTTTCAGCCATCAAGCTGGTCTTGCCGGTAACGCTCGCGCGGCGGTACGGGCAGCTGTTTACGGACAAGTGCGGCGGTATGTGGAAACAAATCTGCATGATCCGAATTTGTCGCCTGACAGCGTGTTGGCATCGCTACATCTCTCACGCGCCAGCGTGTATCGCATATTCGAGCATGAAGGCGGCCTGGCGGCCTATATCCGCAACCGCAGGCTGAGAATGGCGGCCGATGAGCTGGTGCGCTTTCCGCATATGGAGGTCCAGGACATTGCGTCGGGGTTGGGTTTCAATGATGCGTCGAGCTTTACGCGCGCATTTCGTCGCGCGTTCGACATCGCGCCACGAGAATTGCACGAGTACGCACCGTTGCTCCAGCGCGGAAGCACAAAGCGGGAGCGCTTCACATAGAAGCAGTGTTGAGCAGGTTGGATCGGGGCTGCGATCGCGGCCCCCTTCCCCCCTACTCGACGTTATCCGCAACATCCGTCATCCGGATCATATGCGGCTTGATGCCGTCGTCTTCCGCCGTCGCGGCCTCCTTCGGATGAATCAGCGCTTCGAGCCGCGCCTTCGTCGCGACGAACTCGGGCGTATTGACCTGCGAATAATCGCGCGGCCGCGGCACCGGCACCTCGATCAGCTCCTGCACGCCGCCCGGATTCGCCTTCAGCACCAGAATCCGGTCGGCCAGAAAAATCGCCTCGTCGAGGTCGTGCGTGATGAACAGGATCGTCACGTCGATGTTGCGCCAGATGTCGAGCAGATGCGTCTGCATCCTCGCACGCGTCTGCGCGTCCAGCGCGCCGAACGGTTCGTCCATCAGCAGGATGCGCGGACGGTTCGCGAGCGCGCGGGCAATCGCCACGCGCTGCTTCATGCCGCCCGACAACTGATGCGGATACACGTCGGCGAAACGCGTCAGCCCGACGAGATCGAGCCACTGCAACGCCTCGCGCTCGGCCTCGCTGCTGCCGCTGCCGTTCATTCGCAGACCGAACATCACGTTCTTCTTGACCGTGAGCCACGGAAACAGCGTATAGCCCTGGAACACCATCCCGCGATCAGCGCCCGGCCCGTCCACCGGCTTGCCGTCCAGCAGCACTTCGCCGCTCGTCTGCGCGTCGAGCCCGGCCAGGATCCGGATCAACGTCGACTTGCCGCAGCCGGACGGGCCGATCACGCACACGAACTCGCGCCGGTGCGTGCGGAAACTGATGTCGTCGAGCGCGATGCACTCGCCCTGCGGCGTCGTGAAACGCTTGCCGACGTGTCGCACGTCGAGTATCACGTCGCGGGCCTTCAGTCGCGCGAAGCGCTCGCGCACCGCGTCGGATTGAATCAGGTAATCGGGAACGGCTTGCGGGTTCTGCATGATGCCCTCTGCGGAAATCGGTCGATGGGAACGTGCGGGCGGCGCTCACGCTTTCAGCGTGCGGTCCCACGGAAAGAGCCGGCGGCCGAGCAGCGCGAGCACGATGTCGGTGCCGAGGCCGATGATCCCGATCATCAGGATCGCCGCATACACGTTGTCGAAATGCTGGTAGCGCGCCTGCTGGCTGATGTACCACGTGATGCCGGAACTCGTGCCGACCAGCTCGGCGACGATCAGGTACGTCCACGCCCAGCCGAGCAGGATCCGCTGATCGCGATACAGGTCGGGAAGCACGCCCGGAATCACGACGTGCGTGAGCAGCTTCAGCTTCTTCGTGCCGAGCGTCATCGCGGCCTCGAACAGCCCGTATTCGAGCTTGCGCGTGGTGTTCGCAATGATCAGCACCTGCTGGAACAGCGTGCCGATCACGATGATCGCGATCTTCGGCGCATCGTAGATGCCGAGAATCGCGACCATCAGCGCGCCGAACGCGGGTGCCGGCAGGTAGCGGAAGAATTCCAGGAACGGCTCCTGCAGCCGCGCGAGCGCACTGAAGGTGCCGCAGACGATGCCGAGCGGCACGCCGATCGCGGACGAAATCACGAAGCCCCAGAAGATGATGCGGATGCTGTGCCACAGGCTTTCGTGTAGCCATACGCCGTCGCGCGACGCGGGCGGCGTCGTGAACGCCGTGTAGAACGCGCGCAATACCTGGTGCGGCGCCGGCAGATAGACCGGATTCGCGCGCACGCCCTCGGGCACCGCCGTGTGCGCGGCCCGTGCATGCGCGAGCTCGTCGTCGAACACGTCGCGGTCGATCTGCATGCCGGTCTGGAAATAGTCGACGCTGCCCGGATTCGTGATGCGCATCTGCGGATGCCAGACGAACGGGACATAGCTGATCAGGCACCAGACGGCGAACGGCAGCAGGAAGGACGCCAGCCCGAGCGTCCATCTGCCGCGTGTCGTCAGTTCCCGGCGCACGGCGAGCCATCCGGTCGTGTTGTGGGTCGTTGTCATGTGAATCTCCGTGTCGTTTCGGGTGCCGGTCGCGCGGATGCCGCGGCATCCACGCGACCGTGCGTTCATTGCAGTAGGCCGCTGGCCGCCTGCGCACGGTAAGCGCGCCAGCCGCCGAAGCGCGTGATGTCCTGTGCGTCGTCGAGTGCCACGCTCTCGCACAGGAAGCCTTGCACCCGCGAACCGTCGGCGAGTGTCAGCGTGCCGATGCCGAGCGGTGCCGCGATCCCGGCGACGAAACTGCCGTACGCGTCGACCGGCATCTCCCAGACCTCGACCGCGATCGGCGCGCCGCCGTCCGGCACGCGCACGAGCCCCGGTTTCGCGACGCCGCCGCTTGCGTCGGCGGACAGCGCATAGAGGCGATAGGCCGGCGCGGTCGTGGTCGCGGTGACGAAGCGCGCGCCACGCTGCGTGAGTTGCCCGTTCAACGGTTCGCCGCGCAGATGCGCACCGACGACGGCCACGCGCACGACACCCGCGGCTGCGGCACGCGCCGGCGTCGCGGCCGCGGGCGGCCGAACGTCGCCGACGGCGGCAGCGCCATCGCCCCACGCGTGCGCGAGATCGAGCAGCCGCGCATCGTCGTGCGCGCGGCCGACGAACGTGATCCCGAACGGCAAGCCCGCATGCGGTCCGCTTTCACACGTGCCCGCCGGCACCGCGATCGCCGACAGGTCGAGCAGGTTCACGAAGTTCGTGTAGTAGCCGAAGCGCGAATTGATCGCGATCGGATCGGCCTCGAGCGCATCGACGGTCGCGGTCGTCGCCGAGGTCGGCATCACGATCGCGTCGAGGCCGTCCCACGCGCGGGCCGCATCGACGCGCAGTGCCGCAAGCCGGTCGAATGCGGCGAACGCATCGGCGGCGCTGAAGCGCGACGCGCCGCCGATGATTTCGCGGATCACCGGATGCAGCGCATCGGGCTCGCGCGCGGCGAATGCGCCGATCGCGGCGAGCCGCTCGGCGACCCACGGGCCGTCGTACAGCAGCCGCGCGGCGGCGAGGAACGGGCCGAAGTCGATTTCGACGACCTGCGCGCCGGTCGCGCGCAGCCGTTCGAGCGCCGCACTCCACGCCGCGCGATACGATTCGTCGCCGAAGAATTCGAGCTGATCGGCACGCGGCGTGCCGAAGTGCAATTGCCCGAGCGGGCGTGCCGGCTGCGCGCGCAACCCGTCCGCACCCAACAGCGGCTGCCAGGCGCGCCCGTACGGATCGCCTTCCGTCACGCCGTGCGCGGCGGCGAACACGGTGCGCGCGTCGTCCGCCGAACGCGCGAACACCGACACGCAATCGAGCGACCGGCAAGCCGGCACCACGCCGAGCGTGCTCAGCACGCCCCGTGTCGGCTTGAGCCCGACGAGCCCGTGGAAGGCGGCTGGCACGCGGCCGGAGCCCGCCGTGTCGGTGCCGAGCGAGAACGTCGCGACGCCGAGCGCGACCGCTACGGCCGACCCGGAACTCGAGCCGCCCGACGCATAGCGCGGGTCGAGCGCGTTGCGGCACGCGCCGTAAGGCGAGCGCTGTCCCGAGAGTCCGGTCGCGAACTGGTCGAGATTGGTCTTGCCGACGGGAATCGCGCCGGCCGCGATCAATCGCTGGACCACGGGCGCGCTGCGTGCCGGCGTGTACGCATACGCGGGGCAGCCGGCCGTCGTCGGTATGCCGGCGAGGTCGATGTTGTCCTTGATCGCGAACGGCACGCCGTACAGCGGCAACGACGCGATGTCGCGTCCGGCCAGCGCGTCGGCGTACGGCATCATCTCGTCGCGCGTCAGCGGCCGGATCCACGCATGGTGCGGGTCGCCTGCGTCGAAGTGCGCGGCGATCGCGTCGACGAGCGCCTGCGGCGTCAGGCCTCCCGCCGCGTAGCGCGCGCGCAGCGCGGCAATCGAGTGCAGCCCGGGCAGAACCGAGCGTTCCGTCGTGCTCATGCGACCTCCTCGGCGGCGCCCGCCTTCATCACCATCAGCCGCTGGCCGGCCACCACCGCCGCACCCGGCGCGCAATCGATCGTCTCGATCGTGCCGTCTTCCGTTGCCGTCACCGCCACCTCCATCTTCATCGACTCGACGATCGCGACGACCTGCCCTTCGGTCACGCGCTCGCCGGCTTCCACCAACACCTTCCAAACGCTGCCCGACACGTCCGCGGCGATCGCCCGCTGCGTATCGTCGAGCGCGCCCGCTACGCGGTCCGCTTGCGCGTCGCCCGGCTCGCCGTCGCCGACGTATTCCGCGTGGCCGGCCACGCGCCAGCGTTCGCGCTCCGCGTCGAACGCGGCCTGCTGCGTCGCCTTGAACGCGGCGATCGACTCCGCCTCGTCGTGCAGGAAGCGGTTGTAGGCGCGCAGGTCGAACACCGATTCCTCGATCTTCAGCGTCGCGCGGCCCGCGATGAAATCCGCGCGCAGCGCGCTCAGCTCGGCCTCGCTGACTTCGTAGAAGCGAATCTCGTCGAAGAAGCGCAGCAGCCACGGCTTGCCGGCTTCGAATTCGCGCGTGGTGCGGTGGCGATTCCACATCTGTACGGTGCGGCCGACGAACTGATAGCCGCCCGGCCCTTCCATCCCGTACACGCACAGATACGCGCCGCCGATGCCGACCGCGTTCTCCGGCGTCCAGGTGCGCGCGGGGTTGTACTTCGTCGTCACGAGCCGGTGCCGAGGATCGAGCGGCGTCGCGACGGGCGCACCGAGGTAGACGTCGCCGAGGCCCATCACCAGATAGCGCGCGTCGAACACGATGCGCTTCACGTCGTCGATGCTCGACAGGCCGTTGATGCGCCGGATGAACTCGATATTGCTCGGGCACCACGGCGCGTCGGGCCGCACCGACTGCATGTAGCGCTCGATCGCGACACGCGTCGACGGGTCATCCCACGACAGCGGCAGATGCACGATGCGGTTCGGCACGCGCAGGTCGGCCACGTCGGCGAGTTCGCGCTCGGCGGCCTGCAGATGCGCGAGCAGCGCGTCCAGCGGCAGCGTCCGCGCATCGAACTGCACCTGCAGCGAGCGGATGCCCGGCGTCAGGTCGAGCATGCCGGGCAGCGGGTGCGCGTCGAGCCAGCACATCAGTGCGTGCACGCGAAAGCGCAGATTCAGGTCGAGCACGAGCGGCCCGTATTCGACCAGCACGTTGCGATCGCCCGAGCGCCGGTAGACGACGCCGATGCCGCCGCCGGCCGACGGGTCGCGATGCAGCACGCAATCGTCGGATGAGCCGGATGACCGCGCTGCGCCGGATGCAGCAGTGGCAACGTCACGCGTCGCATCCACCTCCGCAGCGGCCGGTTTTCCGGCCGACACGCCCGCGCGCACGAACTGCACGGTATCGCCCGGCCGCAACTGCCCGAGCTTCCACAGCTCGTCGCGCACGACCGTCACCGGACACACGAAGCCGCCGAGGCTCGGCCCGTCCGGGCCGAGAATCACCGGCATGTCGCCGGTGAAATCGACGGCGCCGATCGCATACGCGTTGTCATGGATATTCGACGGATGCAGCCCCGCCTCGCCGCCGTCCGCACGCGCCCATTGCGGTTTCGGGCCGATCAGCCGCACGCCGGTGCGGCTGGAGTTGTAATGGACGGTCCACTGCGTGCCGTACAGCATCGCGATGTCGTCCGGCGTGAAGAAATCCGGCGCGCCATGCGGACCGTCGAGCACGCCGAGCGTCCATGCATGCGTCAGCGCGGGAATATCGGCCGCGGCCAGCGTCGCGCCCGCGTCGCCGCGCCCGGCGTCCGCGTGCAGATGCAGCACGTCGCCCTTGCGCAGCGCGCGGCCCGCATGGCCACCGAACTGGCCCAGCGTAAAGGTCGCCTTGCTGCCGAGATAGTCGGGCACCTGCAGCCCGCCCTTGACGGCCAGACACGCGCGCACGCCCGCGCCCGTCACGCCGCCCAGTTTCAGTACCGCGCCGGCTGGTGCACGCACGACCTGCCAGAACGGCACCGCTTCGCCGTCGAGCGTGGCCGCGAGCGGCGCACCGCCGAGCACGAACAGCGTCGCGGTATTGAAGCGCAGCGTCGCGCCGACCATCGTGAATTCCAGCCCAGCCGCGTCGCGCGCATTGCCGAGCAGCGCGTTCGCGAGGTCGAACGCGCGATCGTCCATCGGCCCCGACGGCGGCACGCCGACGCTCCAGTAGCCGATGCGCCCGGGCGCCTGCTGCACGGTGGTCTGCACGCCGCCGTCGAGCACGTCGATCGTGTGCGGCGCGAACGCAAAGCGCGACAGGAAGGCGGTCGTCGGCGCGCCGCGCGCGAACGTGTCGGAGCCGACGACCGCACGCAGGTAGTCGAGGTTGGTCTCGATCCCGTACAGCTCGGTCTGGTCGAGCGCGGCACGCAGCGCGGCCAGCGCGTCGCGCCGCGTGTCGCCGCGCACGATCAGCTTCGCGAGCAGCGGATCGTAATGCGCGCTGATCTCCGTGCCTGCCTCGATCCAGCCGTCGACCCGCACGTTGTCGGGAAACGCGACGTGCGTGAGCAGCCCTGCACTCGGCTGAAACTGCTTGTTCGGATCCTCCGCATAGAGCCGCACCTGGATGCTCGCGCCGCGCGAAGCGACGGCGAGCGTGTCGAGCGGCGGCAGGTCGCCTTCGGCCTGCAGGATCATCCATTCCACGAGATCGACGCCCGTCACTGCCTCGGTCACGCAATGTTCGACCTGCAGCCGCGTGTTCACCTCGAGGAAATAGAACTGCCGCGTGCTCGCGTCGAACACGAATTCGACCGTGCCGGCCGACGCGTAGCCCACCGCGCGCGCGAGCCGCACCGCGCTCGTGTGCAGCGCGTCGCGCTCGGCGTCGGTCAGG
This sequence comes from Burkholderia sp. IMCC1007, assembly GCF_027257875.1. Classification (GTDB taxonomy): domain Bacteria; phylum Pseudomonadota; class Gammaproteobacteria; order Burkholderiales; family Burkholderiaceae; genus Burkholderia. The sequence continues at coordinate 17,287 of NZ_JAPVQY010000006.1, read as the reverse complement.
TCGGGCGCGGGCGTTTCCTCGATCACCTTCTGGTTGCGCCGCTGCACCGAGCAATCGCGTTCGCCGAGCGCGATCGCGCCGCCGCGGCCGTCGCCGAAGATCTGCACTTCGATGTGCCGCGCGTGTTCGACGAACTTCTCGACATACACGCCCGCATGCGCGAAGTTCGCGGCGCCGAGCCGCACGACGGATTCGAACGCCGCGCCGAGCTGCGCGGCATCGCGGCACAGCGACATGCCGATGCCGCCGCCGCCCGCGGTGCTCTTCAGCATCACCGGATAGCCGATCGCATCGGCTTCGGCGAGCGCCGTCGCGACATCGTCGAGCAGCCCGGTGCCGGGCAGCAGCGCGACGCCGTGCGCGGCCGCGAGTTCGCGCGCGGTGTGCTTGAGGCCGAACGCGCGCATGTGATCGCCGCGCGGCCCGATGAAGCGCAGGCCCGCCGCTTCGCATGCGTCGGCGAAGCCCGCGTGCTCGGACAGGAAGCCGTAGCCGGGGTGCACGGCCTGCGCGCCGGTCTCGCGCGCGGCGGCGCGGATCGCCGCGACGTTCAGATAGCTGTCGGCCGCCGGTGCGGGACCGACACGCACGGCTTCATCGGCGAGCGCCACGTGGCGCGCGTCGCGATCGGCATCCGAATAGATCGCGACCGATGCGATGCCGAGGCGCTTCAGCGTGCGGATCACGCGACACGCAATTTCGCCGCGGTTCGCGACGAGGACTTTGGCGAATCTCATGTTGCCTCCCGCCGGGCCGCCCCAAGGAAGGCAACCGCCCCCTCGGGGGGCAGCGAACGATAGTGAGCGTGGGGGTAGTTCATTCCGCCTCCCGCCGGGCCGCCCCAAGGAAGGCAACCGCCCCCGCGGGGGGCAGCGAACGATAGTGAGCGTGGGGGTAGTTCATTCCGCCTCCCGCCGGGCCGCCCCAAGGAAGGCAACCGCCCCCTCGGGGGGCAGCGAACGATAGTGAGCGTGGGGGTAGTTCATTCCGCCTCCCACACGGTGAGGCGCACGGGCGTCGGGTTGTAGCCGTTGCACGGATTGTTGAGTTGCGGACAGTTCGAGATCAGCACCGTGACGTCCATCTCCGCGCGCATCTCGACGTACTTGCCGGGCGCGGAGATGCCGTCCTCGAACGTGAGCCCGCCGAGCGGCGTGACGGGCACGTTCATGAAGAAGTTGACGTTGCCGACCAGATCGCGCTTGGTGAGCCGCGCGCCGGCGCCGCACGTGCAGTGCGCGATCGCGTTCAGGAAGCTGTCGCGGCAGTTGTGCATGTAACGCTTGTCGAGCGCATAGCGCACCGTGTTGCTCTCGGCCGCGCACGCGCCGCCGAGCGTGTCGTGGCGGCCGCACGTGTCGGCGACGATCGTCGCCATCGGGTTGCCGCGGCTCGACACGAGCACGCTGCCCGCGCTCAGGTACAGGTTGCGCTGCGCGCGGATCGTATCCTGCGCGCTGTAGCGCTCTTCGGGATCGTCGGTGCGGTAGAACAGCGTGTCGACGGCTTGGTTGCCTTCGAGGTCGAGAATGCGGAAGGTCTGCCCGCGCTTCAGGTCGTGCAGCCACGGGTCGCCTGCCTTCAGCGTGATGTCGTGGATCGCGTCGCGCGGGTCGAGTCGGCTTTCGATGATCGGCATGGTCTGGCTCCTCATGCGAACAGACGGTCGGTGTTGGCGAAGCCGCGCGTGTTCTCCGCGCATGCGCGCCGGCACGGGTCGTCGTCGGGTGCGGCGCCATCGGCCGGATACGCGCGGTACGCGATCAGCTTCACGGCTTTCGGCGCATAGTCCGGGCGCGGATCGAGCGGATGCGGCGCGGTCGAGAACGCCGCGAGCGTATTCATCTCGAAGCGCAGGTCGAACGCGCTGCCGGCCGGCGAATGTCCGGCGACGAAATCGAGCGCGCCGTCGTCGCGCGTATCCAGCTTGCTGAAGAAGTTGACGTTCGCGGCGAGGTCGCGCGCCGACAGCCCGTATTTCGCGAGCTCGAGCACGAGGCTGTCGCGGCCGTTGCGGATCATCGCGTTGCGATCGGCCTGGTACGACGACGTGCCGTACTTGTGCGCGAACAGCCGCGCATCGCCGACGCCGCCGAGCGGGTCGTGCCAGCCGAGCGTGTCGGCCGTGATCGACGCGATCACGCGCCCCATGTCGGTGTACAGCACATGGCCGCGCGTCAGATGCGCGGTGTGCTGCGCCTTCAGCGTATCGGCCATGTTGTAGCGTTCGAGCAGGTCTTCCTGACGATGGAAGACGGCGGACAGGTTCGCGCCGCCGTCGATATCGACGACGCGCAGCGCGAGACCGCGGCGCAGGATGCCGGACCAGTGGGTTCCGGCGGGAATCAGCGTTTCCCACGCGACGTGTGGCGGCGGGGCAAGGACGGCTTGGGGGCTCGGCGACATGGCGGCTCCGGGATCGGTTGGACAAAAGGCGTGAGAGGGCGACCGAACGACATCGCGACCTCCCGGGCTTTTATCCCTCCGTGGAGCCTCGCCGTTTCCTCTCGTCGAGGCGAAGGCAAGACCGGATTGCTCTCGGACCAGGCATCGCGCGGCGCACGCCGCACGACCGGAACCCTAGCGATCCTGAAGATGATGCAAATTGCTTCGCACCTCTCGGGCGTCGAATAAGCGAGTTGCGTGCCAGCCGCCGCGCGATGACCGTACGACGAGGCTCGGCGGCGCGATGCCGCGAGGCAAGCGAATGGCCGACGCGTGAGCTTGCCCTCGCAGCGGGCGCGCGGCGCACCATGCGCACGCAACCGCGCACCGGTGCAGTGCGTGTCGCGCGCTCGTCCACCGTGCGATCCGCGATGGCATGCGCATTGCTGAACCCATGCACCGTCACCTCATACCCTCTCCTTCATGAACAAGCTCGACCTGCTCCGGCGCGCACTGAGCGCGCTGTTCGCCGCCCGCTTCATCGAACTTCAGCGCACCGTGCGCCGCCGTTGAATCGCAGTGCCGCGCGCCGTTGGCACGCTTCTCGCTCGGCATGACGCCGAGGGGTGCGGCGGTGTCGCATCTTAGGGATGCTAGGGTTCCGGTTCATCGAACGTCTGGTCCGAGAGCAGCCCGGCGCGGGTGCGTCCGATCGCGAGACCGGATGCACGCGTGCTACACGGCGGGACAAAAGCCCGGGAGATTGGCGATGGCAACGACCGTCGCGCCTCTCCGTGGCCGCCTCTTTCGTTCCGCATCCGCAGGAACCGGTCACGCAGCCGGACCGTGTGCTCGCGCACGGCCCGTATCGACGATCCCGATCCCGGTCTCCTGGAGAACAACGATGACCCGTCCCGCCCCGGCGTTCCGCCGCCTGTCGTCCTTCCGTTTCATCCGTCATGCATTGGGCGCCGCCGCCGCGGCTGCTGCGCTATGGGCCGCGCCTGCCGCGCAGGCGGCCGCGCCGCTCAAGATCGGCTACAGCGACTGGCCGGGCTGGGTTGCCTTCCACGTCGCGCTCGACAAGGGCTGGTTCAAGGAAGCCGGCGTCGACGTCGATTTCGAATGGTTCGATTATTCGGCGTCGCTCGACGCGTTTTCCGCGGGCAAGCTGGACGCAGTCGCGGCGACCAACGGCGATGCGCTCGTGACGGGCGCATCCGGCGCGAAGAACGTGATGATCCTGCTGACCGACTACTCGGCCGGCAACGACATGATCGTCGCGAAGCCGTCGCTGCGCACCGTCGAGGCGCTGAAGGGCAAGAAGGTCGGCGTCGAGCTCGGGCTGGTCGACCACCTGCTGCTCGAAACCGCGCTGCAGAAGCACGGGCTCAAGGACAGCGACGTCACGCTCGTGAATGCGAAAACCAACGAGTTGCCGCAGGTGCTCGGTTCGTCGGCCGACATCGCGGCGGTGGCCGCATGGCAACCGAATGCGGGCGAGGCATTGAAGCGTGCGCCGGGCGCACGGGCGATCTTCACGTCGGCGGATGCGCCGGGCCTGATCTACGATGCGATCACGGTTGCGCCGGCGAGCCTCGCCGCACGCCGCGCCGACTGGGCGAAGGTCGTCAAGGTCTGGTATCGCTGCGTCGCGTACATCAACGATCCGAACACGCAGGCCGATGCGGTCAAGATCATGTCGGCGCGTGTCGGGCTCGCGCCGGCGCAATACCTGCCGCTGCTGAAGGGCACGCACCTGCTCGACGAGGCGGCCGCGAAGCGTGCGTTCCGCAAGGGCGACGGGCTCGATTCGATCTACGGCTCGACGCGCAATGCGAATGCATTCAATGTGCGTAACGCGGTGTACAAGCAGTCGCAGGACGTCGACGCGTATATCGATCCGCGGGTCGCCGACGCGCATTGACGGCGGCACGCCCGCCAGCGCGGCGGCACGCCGCGCCGGCGGATACTCCGGGCCGGTCGCCTGCTTCGTACTGTAGTGATGGTTATCTCGCTGCGGAGACCTTCCGCCATGTGTCCCATTGCATGGCTGCGACGCGCGATAGCCGTTGCCGCGAGATGCGAACGGTTGAATCCGCCGCCGAACGCGGACGTTCGTCCCCGGAGTTTCCGGCAAATCCGCGACGATCCTTTTTTGTCTGGATCGGGTCACGACGACGCGGTATCGAGTGTCGGTGGGTGATCAGGAACATCACGAAGTCCGTGAGTCGGCTGTCGAGATGATCGGCAAGCAGGCCACCATCGAGGCTCTATGACTGCCCGGCCGGTGGCATGACAAAGAGGCGTTCGTCCCACACCACGGGTTGAGGATCTGTCACGACGATTCGCGCCGCGTCAGGATGTGCCGGATTCACCAGCACGTTGAACTCTGTCCGGACGACGACGGAAGGGACGATCAGGAGCGCTGTCCTCAATTCGGTCAGCCATGCGTCGCCGAACTGCCGTGCTACCTGCAGTGCCGCCGCATCCCATTCTCTCGGCAACGTTTCTGCCGTGTGGCGTTCGACGCTGACACCGTCGGGAACGGTTGCTTCGACCCATCCGTGCGTTTTCGGCACCTTGCCGATGCGCGCGTGCACGAGCACCTCGAGCATCGCGCCTGCAAAGGTGGACGCCGCATAGATCACCGGCCGGCCCGGGTGATTGAAACGGCCACCAACGAGCATCGCGCCCGTGCCGCTCCAGATCGTGTGTCGCATGTCAGCGATGCGAAACAACTTCATGCCGGCAGCCCGTAGAACAACTTCCAGAGCAGCTCTTCGACGCGGCGCGCACCGAGTTCGGTCAGTGCGACATCGAGTGGCGCCCGCCCCTCGAGTTCAGGGTGAGGCGTCGACAGAAATTGCCGCGCATCCTCTTCATCGTTCCAGACGTAGGTGGTCGTGGCCACGATGCGGGCGAGGCGCTCGGTCTTCTCCGATTCGTCCAGCGTCAGCCGATCGCGACGTCGTTTGTAGGTCGCCTCAGGGATGATGCGAGCGAGCAGCGCGCGCCGGGCATCGGCACCCTGCGTCGCATGTTCGACGCCAGCCCGCAGCGCAGACTTCGGCAGACCATCGCGCACGAGCGCTTCCAACTCCGCCAGCGTGTGCGGGACCGGCTGCAGTCCCATGACCGCGGCTACCGCTTCGGGGGTAACAAGTGACATGTCGGCTCCCAGCCTGGTATCAGATGATACTCGATTGTAGAGCATTTGATCCATTATCGGAGAGAGATGGTTCGCGCCACCGCGGCGATCTTGCCGACGACACAACGGTCATTTCCGTGTTCGCACGGGGTGCAAGTGTCAAGCGGACCCGACTGCGGCCGCGCTGACCGTATTCGATGCCGGTTGTTTCGCCGCACAAGTCGCCAATCAGGCCAGCGTCGTTGCTATCCAACCAACGCGCGCACGCATTGAACTCGGCTTACCTCACTTTCTAGTACGGCGCGGGCGCGATTGGTGCGGCCGTGGCGGGCATGGTCGAAATCAGTGCTAGCTGGCAAGCGCTCGCGCTGTTGGCGACGATTGCAGCGGCGACTGCGGCCGTTATTGGCGCCCGCGACATGACACGCGAGCCGGCCGGAAATCGCACAGGCCTTCAACCCCACAACACGGATACGAGCGGTCATTCGGTGTTTTAAAAAGCAGCCAATACTCGGTTACGGCCCGTTGCTACTGAAGTTCAGCAAGACAATCCCGGATATCGCGGTAACTGATCCGATCGCCTTAACTGCGTTAAACGATTCGCCAAACCATACGATACCGATCACCGCCGTCAGCGCGGCGCTGCTTCCCGCCCACGCGGCGTAAGCCATACTCATTTCGATCGTTTTAGTCGCGACCGCCATCAGAAATACAGCAGCCACGTAGCACATGACGGTCACTACTGACGGAAGGGTGAAACCAGCGGAGAGATCGAGGGCTGTCGTGCCGAGTGACTCAGCGGCGACACTTGCAGCAAGAATGAGCCAGGAGGCCTGAATGGGGGGCATACGCATACCTCGCCAGCTCCACGTTTATACCGAACGTTAGAGCAAGCGGAAAAAGGTAGCGGTACCCCGAGACTTTGAAAAAAAAGGTCTCAAAACGAGGAGCGGTTGTCAACGATGTTCAATATGTCTTTGAGTGTCATATTGTGGCCGAACGCGGACGGCATGCCCCGCGTACTCCATAAATCTGCGATGAACCGTCGTTACCACCGATAGCAGTCGCGCATGGCGTCGACAGCCATAGCGATCCGGTTCGCGAACAGGAAGTCGTCCAATGCCGGGGGCGACGCGATCTTCGGAAATCGCATTGAAGATTGAACGGAGTTCGTTCCAGTCGCCGTCGGCCCGAGAAAGTAGTTCGATGACCGTCTGCGTGTCGCATGCGCCGAGCTCTCGTTCCACGAGCGCGCGCAGGTCACCAGCATTGATCGCGGGCGGCTCAGCCGCCCGTTCCATACACTCACGCACTGATTCCTCGCGCCGAGCGCGTCGCCGTGATGACTTCCCACGGCGTGTGCATCCCGCAGCAGGTGCGGTAACGACAGGCCGGCGTGCTGGACGCGGTAGCCGCCCGACGGTGACAACGTCACACCGCAACGACGCGGGTTCGGTCAATGCGGATCGGCCATGAACGTCGCCGAATCAGAACTGATGACGCATGCCCACCGTCACTGCCACTTGCGTTCCCGTCGACGATGGCGAGAGGGTGTTGATCATCGCCTCTCCGAGCGTGGAGCCCGCCGGTGCGCCATGCACATGTTGATAAACGCCCTCGAGGTAAAGGTCGGTGCGCTTGCTCAGCGAATAGTCGGTCTGAAGCATGGCCGTATGCCATGCGGGAGACGCGGTCGTCACGCCACTGCTGTATGCGCCATCCGTGAACGTGTATGCCCCGGATACGCTCCACGCCGGCGTGATCGCGTAGCGCGCATTCAACTCGTAATTGTCGACGCGCAGGTTGCCGCCGATCGGCAGATAGCTGCCGAGGCCGAGGGAGATGACGCTCGCCATGTTGTCGATCTGCGTATGGCTCCACACCAGTCCGACGGTCGCCGGGCCGAACGTGTAGTTACCGCCTGCGCCCCAGATACGCTGACGTTGCGCGATAAAGTTGGCACTGCCGTCGCCTTGCGCAATGGCGCCATTCTGGTTGGTGCCGATGACGCCGCCCCCGGGATTGCTGAACTGGAGGTAGCCGCCGGCAAGGTTGACCGGACCCTGCGCATACGACACGCTGAAGCCATACGCGCGATTGTTCGCGAAGCCCCCGGCCTTGTTGCTGAAGGAGTACATGCCTTCGAACGTAATTCCGTTCCAGGTTGGGCTCACGTACTTGACCGTGTTGTTGACGACCACCGAGTCTGCCGCGAGGTTGTCGTTCTCGAACGGATGGGCGGCCATATTGCCGCCCCACGCGTTGCTGCAGGTCGTTGAGCACGTCGAACTGCCGCCCGAACGTGACGGTACCGTATGGATCGCTTTGCAGCCCGACCCACGCCTGAGATCCGAAGCCGTCACCGGCGAACGCCTGGGTACCGTTGTTCAGGTTGAAGCCCTGCTCCAGCTTGAAGATGGCGTGCAATCCGCCGCCGAGGTCTTCCGAGCCCTTGAGACCAAAGACTGTGTTCTGGGTCGAGCTCGTGCCCATTTGCCAGTTGCTGTGACCCGTCTGATTGTTCGTGTAGACGATGCCCGTATCGATCACACCGTACAGGGTGACGCTGCTTTGCGCGTGTACCGATACTGCAAACGCTCCAGTAACCGCGAGTGCCAACATCGATTTCTTCATGCCTGCGAGCTCCACGATTGAGTCAAACAACGAATCCGAATTCTTCGAGCCGAAGACGAGGCCGGCTCATTGCAACGTCGACGGGTTCGAACATGTGCCGTCTGCAACGTGACTTGTCGCCGAGTAGGCGCCGTCAATAATGGTGGGAGGCCAGTATTGCCACCAGCTGACCGAGGGTTGCGATTGCGACCGCAAGATAAGTCGGCTTCTCGAGAAAAAAACCAATTACGCCCGCTTTGTCACTTTGGTTTCGCCACATACCGATATAGCCACGCGTCAGGATCAAGCCGAACAGGAAACTGAATCCGAACCACGCGCCCATCCACTTGCTTCTTTCGACGAACTCTTCCGCAAACGCGAACATCGTTAGACACGCTATCTGGGATGCGAGCACAACCAATACGGCGGGGTGACGCTGATTGTTGTCTTTCATGAACCCGCTCTCGTAATGCTCTGCACAACGAATAGCGCTGCGAAAAAATACCCTGTCGCGCCCAGCGTGTGCCGCACGGCATTCCATAGCCGCAATGCAAGGTACCCCGCGTTTCATGTTTCGCCTGGCAGACGGCAACCGATTTCGGCTTTTCACCTGAAGCCAATGTCGGACCTGCATTCAAAACGGAATGCGTATGCCGGCACGCTTGCGGCAAAGAGACGACTGGAAGCAACGCGCAATGCGAACTTGCCGCGAATGCTCGATGGTGCACGGCCAATCATGACTGGGTGCTTCAATTGCGCGAATCACGGCACGCCCGTCTCGGGCGTCAGTGGTGGTGCGCACGCTGGCTCGGGAACGCGAACCTCCGGACAATCAGCGAGCTATCGCCCGCAACCGAAGCAGGTCAGGACGCCTTGATCACGAGCGCCGCCCTCGTGAAATTCGGAATCGCGAAGCCCCGTGCCGTGACGCGGCCTACGCCGGCCCGCAAATCGGCCCGCGAGTGCGGGCCGGTACGAGTCGTTCCGTTTCCAAAGGTGCACGGGCAGGCGTCGGCGCTCGCTGATAACTCAGTGGCCCCGAGTGATTACTCGATTGCCTCGCCGTGGAGGATCACGTCGAGGCCTTCGCGCTCTTCCTCCTCCGACACGCGCAGGCCGATCACCATGTCGATCACTTTCAGCAGGATGAAGCTCAGCACGCCGCTGTAGACCAGCGTGATCGCGACGCCCTTCAGCTGAAGCATGACATTGCCGTCGGCACCGCCGATGTCCTTGACCGCGAACACGCCCGTCAGCAACGCGCCGAGAATCCCGCCGATGCCGTGCACGCCGAACGCGTCGAGCGAATCGTCGTAGCCGAGCTTCGACTTGAGCCACGTCGCCGACCAGAAACACACGACGCCGGCGGCGATGCCGATCACGAGCGCGCCCGTCACACCGACGAAACCGGCGGCCGGCGTGATCGCCACGAGGCCTGCGACCGCACCCGACACGATGCCGAGCACCGACGGCTTGCCCTTCGCGATCCATTCGGCAAACATCCAGCCGAGCGCCGCGCAGGCCGTGGCCACTTGCGTCGTCAGCATCGCGAAACCGGCACGGCCGTCGGCCGCGACCGCGGAACCCGCGTTGAAGCCGAACCAGCCGACCCACAGCATCGAGCCGCCGATCATCGTCAGCACCAGGTTGTGCGGCGCCATCGAGTCGCGGCCGTAGCCGACGCGCTTGCCGAGCACGAGGCACGACACGAGGCCCGCGATACCGGCGTTGATGTGCACGACCGTGCCGCCCGCGAAGTCCAGCACGCCGTCGGCTGACAGCCAGCCAGTCGGCTCCCACACCATGTGCGCGATCGGCGCATAGACGACCAGCGACCAGAGCGCCATGAACACGAGCATCGCCGAGAACTTCATCCGGTCGGCGAACGCGCCGCAGATCAGCGCCGGCGTGATGATCGCGAACGTCATCTGGTAGACGAAGTAGACCGATTCCGGAATCGTCGTCGCGAGGTGGCTGACGGTCAGCGTCGTCGCCTTGTCGCCCTTGATGTAGTTCATGCCGTGCAGGAACACGCGCGAGAAGCCGCCGATGAAGCCGTTGCCCGGCGTGAACGCGAGGCTGTAGCCGACCACCGTCCACAGCACCGTGATCACCGCGGTGATCGCGAAGCTCTGCATCACGGTCGCCAGCACGTTCTTCTTGCGGACCATGCCCGCGTAGAACAGCGCGAGGCCGGGGACCGTCATGAACAGCACGAGCGCGGTGGACGTCAGCATCCACGCGGTGTCGCCCGCGCTGATCTTCGACGAATCGACCGAGAACGGCGCGGTCGGCGCAGCCGGGGCGGAGGCGGCGGCGGTGGCAGATGCGTCGGTGGCGGCTGGCGCGGCAGCAGCCGAAGCGTCGGCCGGTGCCGAAGCGGCAGGCGCGGATGCAACCGCGGCGGACGCCGCGTCGTCCGCGAGCGCGGAGCCGACGCCGGTCGCGATCAGCGAGCCGGCCATCAGCAGGGACATCAGAAGTTTGCGCATCTTGGGTTTCCTCTAGTCGCGTGTCTTGTCTGTTCTCGTTACAGCGCGTCCGCGCCTGTCTCCCCGGTCCGGATCCGGATCACCTCCTCGATCGGCGTGACGAAGATCTTCCCGTCGCCGATCTTGCCGGTGCGCGCGGCCCGCTCGATCGCTTCCACCGCCTGGTCGACGAGATCGTCGGACACGGCCGCCTCGATCTTCATCTTCGGCAGGAAATCGACCACGTACTCGGCGCCCCGGTACAGTTCGGTGTGCCCCTTCTGCCGCCCGAAGCCTTTCACCTCCGTCACGGTGATGCCGGAGACACCGAGGCTCGACAGCGCCTCGCGCGTCTCATCGAGCTTGAACGGCTTGATGACTGCACTTATCAGTTTCATTTAGGTTCCTCTTTCACTAAGCCAACAAACGTCGATGCCGATAGGCCGGTCCGATTGGATAGGCAACTGTCATGCCAGCCAAAGCATTACGCGTGCAGCAAACGCTGGATACGTCCACCTGTGTGTCATGCATCGTGTTGTCGGAAGCTGCATCGGCGGCATCGAAGCAGCAATGAAACGCTTGCGTCTGGTTTGACCCCGGAAATGATTTTCCGGAAATATCTTTGCATTCCTCATTGATCAGCGGATGCAATCGATGCACCATGGCCGGGCACGTTTTTCGGCTGTCGACCCAAATGTGTGCATCCGTGCTCGGCTACGGTTTCCTCGATCATTACAACTCGTCGGCAATGACCTTTCCGTATGCTTTTCTTTCCCTTGCGCGTGTTCGTGACGCTGTCGTCGAATCCGATGTCGCTGCTCGACGGTAGCGCCTGCACATAACTGTGAACATGCGAAGCGCTTACACGTTGCAAGCTGCCGTCGCGGTCGCGCTAGCTCAAACGGCTGTTGAGGTGCGAAAGCACGCATTCCATCAGCAGAAAGCGGACGTTCCACATCGGCGGCAGAGAGATGGGCCGACAGTTGCCCCGCGGTCCGCGACAGAAACTCGGCCGACGCAGGAAAAGGAGGTGGTGCTGGAAACCAGCAGCAAATGTGGCGTTCAGCAATTGATGATCGGGGACGTTCGACTTCATCGTCGCATCACCGGCGAACTCGTCAGCATGTGCGCACGAGCGATGGTTTGCAGGCGCCATCCTGACTTTTCGTTGCTCGCGACCGATCTTTGGTGCGGACGCAGCGAGCAGCACGAAGCCAAAGGTACATGTCGGCCTGCGCCTACTCGGACCTGACTGGAACAGCAGCGGGCCGCGGACTCAACCGGCCAGAATCCCCGAGCCTGGGCAACCAGGCGAACGCGATCGCCATCAGCGCCGATCCGGCGACGAGCATCGGGACGACCATAGGCCACGCACCAAACCGATGATGCGGATCAACGAAGGCCGATGCGGTCTGCCCCACGCAGAACGCGGCGCACATCATGATGAAGCCGGACCACGACACCGCACGTCCCGCCTGGTGCGGCAGGCCACCCACCGCACCGGCCTGTCCGCAAGGCTGGTGGATGCCGTGTCCCAGGCAATACACTCCGTGGCCCAGCAGCAGCGGCCATGCGCTGCCGGGCAACAGCCAGCAGCCGAGCCCCTGAATGACCGCCCCCGAAAGGCTCAGCACGGCGCCTTGGCGCACGGTTCGCAACACGCCCTGGCGACACAGCAGGCGCCTGCAACCCATCGTGCTCAGCATGTAGACGAGCGAGCCGCCAGCGGGGATCCAGCCATATCGCTCGGGCGACAGGCCAAGGTAGCCGATGTAGACCATCGGCGAAAGCAACAGAAAGCAGAACATGCCGCAGTAGGTGACGGCAGCCAGCAGCGCCCACGCGCGGAATTCGGCACTCTCGAAGATTTCGCGGATGCCGCCGGCCGGCGTCCGCGCCCCCTCCGTGCGCTGAACGGTTTCCTCGAAGCTGCGCCAGCACGCCACGCACAGCACGAGCGCGTACAGGCTCATGACCGCGAGCACCCAGCGCCAGCCGAGATGCTGCGCAATATAGGCGCCGATAATCGGCGCAGTCAGTGCCGTCGCGCCCAGCCCCGTGAGGCCGCGAGCCATCACATGGGGCCCTTCGCTGGCGGGATAGAGGTCGCGCACGGCCGCGCGCGCACACACGAGAATGGCCGCCATCGCCAGCCCCTGGAACGCGCGCGCCACCGTCAGCATCGACGCAGTCGGCGCGAGTGCACCGGCCAGCGCCGCGATGGTGTAGCCCCCGAGACCCGCCAGCAGCACCGGCCGACGCCCATAGCGGTCGGCCAGGCTACCCATCGGCAACTGCCCCATGCCGAACACGAGCGCGAACACCGTGAGGCTGGTGCTCGCTGAACCGAGTGCCGTCGCGATCGCGGGCAGCGCCGGCAGATAGCTGTCGGTCGCGACGGGCTGCGCGGCGAGCAGAAACGGAAGGAGTAGTGCAAAACTCAGCGGGCCGCGGCGGCTCATGCAGGTATGTCCTGAAGCAGATCCTTCACGCGGCCGACCATCGTGGCGATGTCCTAAAAACTGCGGTCGGCACGCGAAGCATTCTCAACAACGAGTGTCAAAGCAACTCAGTACGCAATGGTCGACGTGCGTCGGAGTTCTTCGGCAGTCGCACTGCCGAAACCGAAGAACTCCAGATAGGCCGGGATCATTTCGAACAGCATGTCGGTGCCCACCTGCACTTCGCAGCCCTTCTCACGTGCTGCACGCAGGAACGGCGTGTACTCCGATTTCATCACCACCTCGCCCACGAAGCAGCCAGGCGCGATGCGCTCAACATCGAACGGCAACGGATCGTCCGCGTTCATGCCTAGCGGCGTCGCGTTCACCACGACGTCGAAGCCATCCGGATCCTTCGAGCCGGTGCTGACGTTCAGAGCCGGATAGTGCGTGCGCAGCCGCTGCGCGAGTCCGTCGGCCGATTCGGGCCGCGTATCGTACAGCGCCAGTTCGCCGACGCCCGCCGCCGCGAGCGACGCGGCAATCGCCGAACCGACACCGCCCGCGCCCGACATCAGCACCCGCGCGCCCTCCAGCCGCCGGCCCTTGCGCAACACACCGCGCACGAACCCCGCGCCGTCGAACTGGTCGCCCAGCAACGTGCCATCGGGACGCCTGAGCACCGCGTTGCACGCGCCGGCGATGCGCACGGCGGGTGTGACTTCATCGACGAGCCCGACCGTCGTCACCTTGTGCGGCATCGTGATGAGCGCGCCGCGCAGGTTCGTGAAGCGGAAGATCGACTTGAAGCTCTGCTCGTAGTCCTCCGCTTTGACGCCCATCGGCACGACCACCGCGTCGATGCCCTTCTGCTCGAACCAGGGGTTGTAGATCATCGGCGACTTGAAGCTCTCGGTCGGATAGCCGATGTGCGCAATGAGGGTGGTCTTTCCAGAAATCATGGCGGGTATGTGCTCCTCTCGGACGACAGTCAGGCGCGCGCGGTAAAGGCCAGTGCCCGCTGGCGCTCGTACTCGGCCTTGTCCACCGCATGTGCATCGGACTGGCCCAGCTCGTTCATGGGAACCCGATACGTCTCCCGCGTGCTGAGCGCGGCCAGCGCGGCGATCACCGTGACGCCGAATGCGAGCGCGCCGACCGTGAGCCAGATGTTGGCCGCTCCCGGCGGCGCGATGGCCGTGAAGAGCGCCGGCAGCATCGCCGTGATGGCCGTGCCGACGTTCTGCGAGATCGCCATTCCGGAGACACGCGTGCGCGTCGGGAACAGTTCGGGGTAGAAGCTCGGGAACACCGCGTTGTAGCCCTGATAGACCACGCCCCACATCAGCAGCGACATCACGAAGGCGACCGGCACATTATGGATGCTGATTGCGTACAGATAGCCGAAGGCAAGCAGGCCCGACAGCAGCGCGCCGACGATGATCGGCGGCCTGCGGCCGATCTTGTCGGACAGATTGCCGACATACGGAATCACCAGCACCGCGACGATGTTGCCCACCACCGGAATCCACAGATAGACGTCCTTCGCGAACCCGATGCCGTAGGCCGGCTGCACTGCGTATGCCGCGCCGAAGATGGTCGCCACCACCGGAATCACGTTCATCAGCGACATGCATGCCACGCGCAGCATGTTCGCCCAGCTGTACTTGAAGGCGTCCAGCACGGGCGAGCGAGGAAGTGCCTGCCGTTGCCCTTCTTCGGTGAAGGCGGGCGTCTCCTCGACCTCGCGCCGAATGATCCAGGCCGCAACGATGACCGCGCTGCTCAGCAGGAACGGAATGCGCCAGCCCCAGACGTTGAACTGCTCGGCGGGCATGTAGTGCGCAAGCGGCAGAAATACGGCTGCCGCGAGGATCTGCCCCGCCTGCACGCCTTGCAGCGTGAAGCTGGAGTAGAAGCCACGCCGGCCGAAGGGCGCGTGCTCCAGGATCATCGAGCTCGCGCCGGAGATCTCGCCCGCCACGGCGAAGCCCTGAATCAGACGCAGGATCACCAGCAGCACGGGCGCGAGCAGGCCGACCTGTTCGTAAGTCGGCAGCAGGCCGACACCGATCGTCGAAAGCCCCATGAGGAACATGCACCAGAGCAGCACGTTCTTGCGCCCGTGCGTATCGCCGAGGTGCCCGAGTACGAACGCGCCGATCGGCCGCGCGACATAACCGACACCGTAGGTCGCGAGCGAAGCGACGATCGCGGTCGTCGCATTGCCCTTTGGAAAGAAGATCTGCGGAAAGATCAACGCAGACGCAGTCGCGTAGATGAAGAAGTCGTAGTACTCGAGCGCCGAGCCGATCCAGCCGCTCGCCGCGGCTTTCTTCGACTGACGCCTGGCTTGAGGCTTGTGGTCCGTGTCTGTCTTCATGGATGTCTCCGGATTATGTGATCGGGCGACTGACCGGTGTCGCCTGTTGCATCGAGAGTAGTTCGATGCGACGACGTGACACAATGGCGATACGCACATGCGCGTTCGATCATCGCGCACGTGCGCGCGATTACCGAACGTTCCAAGGGTTTCTCCGGGGGCCGGCTGGTGTCGGCGTCGTTGACGGATAGTTTTCCGGGCTGCCTTGCTGCACGACCTTGCCGTCCTTGAGGATCACGATGTGATCGGCGATCTTGAGCGCCTCCTCGAGATCGTGCGTGATGAACACGATGGTCTTGGTCAGTTCCCGCTGCAACTCGATCAGCAGGTCCTGCATGTCGGCACGGGTCAGCGGATCGAGCGCCGAGAACGCCTCGTGCATCAGCAGCACGTCGGCGTCCGAGGTCAGCGCCCGCGCGATCCCGACCCGCTGCTGCATGCCGCCCGACAGCTGGTGCGGGTAGCGGCCCTCGAAGCCCGACAGGCCGAGACGAGCGATCCAGCGCCGTGCCTCCTGCTGCACGGCCGGCCTGGCCTGACCGCGCACCTTTTTCGCCAGGCCGACGTTGTCGAGCACGGTCAGGTGCGGCATCAGCGCGAAGTTCTGGAACACCATCGACACGTTCGAGCGGCGGAACTCGAGCAACGCGCGCCCCGACAGGCGGGTGATGTCGCGCCCGTCCACGAGGATCTCGCCGGCGGTCGGCACGATCAGGCCGTTGAGATGGCGGATCAGCGTGGATTTGCCCGAGCCCGACAGGCCCATCACCACCGTGATCGCACCGGCACGCATGTCGACGTTGATGTCGTGAAGCCCGATTACGTGGCCATGCTTGTCGAGCAGTTCGGCCTTGAGGAGCAGGTGCTGATTACGACCGGGGGCGCAGTGCCCTTGTCGTCGGTGCCGCTGTGTGACCTGAGCGATATCTGAGCGAGGACGCCGGCGGGTGGCGTATTGCCGCCGAATCGGATGTGCAGCCAATACGATTCGCCGACAGGGTATTGCCTGAAATCGCCAATTCCGGCCGGGGCACGTGCTGCGTTTCCGATGAGTCCGCAGGCACGCTGAAACGGGGCGCTTCGAGCAATGTGGCGGCCCGTTTTACTCATGAAGGCGGGCGTCGGGCCAAAAGCAGTCGACGTCCGGAATTGGCCAGCCGCCCGATCCATCATGTCGATAGCGCTCACATGTTCGGATAGTTCGGCCCGCCACCGCCTTCGGGCGTCACCCACACGATGTTCTGCGTCGGATCCTTGATGTCGCAGGTCTTGCAGTGCACGCAGTTCTGCGCGTTGATCTGCAGCCGGTCTTCGTCCTGCTCGTTTTTCACGAACTCGTAGACGCCCGCCGGGCAGAAGCGCGCTTCGGGTCCTGCGTAGGTGGTCAGGTTGATGCCGACCGGCACGAACGGATCCTTGAGCGTCAGGTGCGCCGGCTGGTTCTCCTCGTGGTTCGTGTTCGAGATGAACACCGACGACAACCGGTCGAACGTCAGCTTGCCGTCCGGCTTCGGATACTCGATCGGCGTGCATTGCGACGCGGGCTTCAGCATCTCGTGATCCGCGTGCTTGTGGTGCAGCGTCCACGGCACGTTGCCGCCCATCAGCTTCTGCTCGAGCCCCACCATCAGCGTGCCGAGGTACAGGCCCTTGGCCATCCACTGCTTGAAGTTGCGGGCGCGGTACAGCTCCGTGTACAGCCACGATTGCTTGAACGCATCCGGGTACGCGTTCAATTCGTCCGACTGACGGCCGGCCTGCACCGCGTCGAATGCGGCGTCGGCGGCCAGCATGCCGGTCTTGATCGCCGCGTGGCTGCCCTTGATCCGCGACGCGTTCAGGA
>NZ_JAPVQY010000059.1 GCF_027257875.1 Burkholderia sp. IMCC1007 | reverse complement strand
CGCCGCCGCGCCGGCCGCGCAACGCTGACGCGCCGGCGAACCGCCGCGCCGCGCATCGCGCGAGGCCGTGCGCCGCGGGATCGGGCCGCGCGCCGCAAGACCGGCCGGATGGGCCGGCGCTGACGGTATAATCATCGTTTTTCCCGGTTGGCAGGTTTTTTCCAGGTAACCCGGCATTTTCCAGGTAACCCCGAAAATATCCGGAAACCCCGCACAGGCCTCGCAACAGCGAGCCTGCAGCGCCGCCGGGCCAGCACGATTTTCGATCCAATCCTGCGCGCGAGCCGTCGCGCCGCTTAAAGCCTAGCCCGAACCACACCATGCACGAGAGATACGTACCCGCCGACGTCGAAGCCGCCGCCCAGGGCGACTGGCGCGCAGCCGATGCCTACAAGACGCAGGAAGATTCGCAGAAGCCGAAGTTCTACTGCGTGTCGATGCTGCCGTACCCGTCCGGCAAGCTGCACATGGGTCACGTGCGCAACTACACGATCAACGACGTGATGTACCGCTATCTGCGGATGAACGGCTACAACACGCTGATGCCGATGGGCTGGGATGCGTTCGGGATGCCGGCCGAGAACGCCGCGATGGCGAACGGCGTGCCGCCCGCGAAGTGGACCTACGACAACATCGACTACATGAAGGGCCAGATGCAGTCGATGGGTCTCGCGATCGACTGGTCGCGCGAAATCGCGACGTGCAAGCCCGACTACTACAAGTGGAACCAGTGGCTCTTCCTGAAGATGCTCGAGAAGGGCATCGCATACAAGAAGACGGGCACCGTGAACTGGGACCCGGTCGACCAGACCGTGCTCGCGAACGAGCAGGTGATCGACGGCCGCGGCTGGCGCTCGGGCGCGCTCGTCGAGAAGCGCGAGATCCCGATGTACTACCTGCGCATCACGCAGTACGCGGATGAGCTGCTGAACGACCTCGACGGCCTCGGCTGGCCCGAGCGCGTGAAGATCATGCAGCAGAACTGGATCGGCAAGAGCTTCGGCGTGAACTTCGGCTTCCCGTACGAACTCGACGGCGAGCAGAAGCTGCTGCGCGTGTTCACGACGCGCGCCGACACGATCATGGGCGTCACGTTCTGCGCGGTCGCGGCCGAGCATCCGCTCGCCACGCGCCTCGCGCAGGGCAAGCCGGAGCTGCAGGCGTTCATCGACGAATGCAAGCGCGGCGGCGTCGCCGAAGCCGACGTCGCGACGATGGAGAAGAAGGGCGTCGCGACCGGCTTCTCGGTCAAGCACCCGCTGACCGGCGAGCCGGTCGAGGTGTGGATCGGCAACTACGTGCTGATGAGCTATGGCGAAGGCGCGGTGATGGGCGTGCCCGGCCACGACGAGCGCGATTTCGCGTTCGCGAAGAAATACGGTCTGCCGATCAAGCAGGTGATCGCGAGCGAAGGGCAGACTTACTCGCTCGACGCATGGCAGGAGTGGTACGGCGACAAGGAAACCGCGGTCTGCGTGAACAGCGGCAAGTACGACGGCCTGCGCTATGCGGAAGCGGTCGACGCGGTCGCGGCAGACCTGAAGGCCGGCGGCTTCGGCGACAAGCAGGTCACGTGGCGCCTGCGCGACTGGGGCGTGTCGCGCCAGCGCTACTGGGGCACGCCGATCCCGATCATCCACTGCCCGTCGTGCGGCGACGTGCCGGTGCCGGAGCAGGATCTGCCTGTCGTGCTGCCGGAAGACCTCGTGCCGGACGGCTCGGGCAACCCGCTCGCGAAGTCCGAAGCGTTCCTGAACTGCACGTGCCCGAAGTGCGGCGCGGCCGCGAAGCGCGAAACCGACACGATGGACACCTTCGTCGATTCGTCGTGGTACTTCTCGCGCTACACGGCGCCGGACGCCGAGACGATGGTCGACGCGCGCACCGATTACTGGATGCCGATGGATCAATACATCGGCGGCATCGAGCACGCGATCCTGCACCTGCTGTATTCGCGCTTCTGGACCAAGGTGATGCGCGACCTCGGCCTCGTGAAGTTCGGCGAGCCGGCGAAGAACCTGCTCACGCAGGGGATGGTGCTGAACGAGACGTACTACCGCGAAGACGCGTCGGGCAAGAAGACCTGGTACAACCCGCTCGACGTGACGGTCACGCACGACGACAAGGGCCGCCCGGTCGGCGCGACGCTGAATGCGGACGGCCAGCCGGTCGTGCTCGGCGGCATCGAGAAGATGTCCAAGTCGAAGAACAACGGCGTCGATCCGCAGCTGCTGATCGACCAGTACGGCGCCGATACCGCGCGCCTGTTCACGATGTTCGCCGCGCCGCCCGAGCAGCAGCTCGAGTGGTCGGGTGCGGGCGTCGAAGGCGCGAGCCGCTTCCTGCGCCGCGTGTGGAGCTTCGGCGCGGGCAACCGTGAAGCGCTCGCCGTGCGCGCCGGTTTCGACGCGGCCGCGCTCGGCGACGCCGACAAGGCGCTGCGCCGCGAGATCTACAGCGTGCTGAAGCAGGCCGATTTCGACTACCAGCGTCTGCAGTACAACACGGTCGTGTCGGCCGCGATGAAGATGCTGAACGCGATCGACGGCGCGAAGGGCGCGACGCCCGCCGTGCTGCGCGAGACGTACGGCGTGCTGCTGCGCGTGCTGTACCCGGTCGTGCCGCACATCACGTTCGAGCTGTGGAAGGCGCTCGGCTACGCGGACGAATTCGGCCCGCTGCTCGACGCACCGTGGCCGAAGGTCGACGAAGCCGCGCTCGAGCAGGCCGAGATCGAACTCGTGCTGCAGGTGAACGGCAAGGTGCGCGGCGCGCTGAAGGTCGCGAAGGACGCGAGCCGCGACGCGATCGAAGCGGCGGCGGTGGCCGACGAAGCGTTCGCGAAGTTCAGCGACGGCAAGCCGGCGAAGAAGATCGTCGTCGTGCCGGGCCGCCTCGTGAACATCGTCGTCTGACGGCCGTTGGCCGTCGGGCGCACACAGAAGGAGCGAAGGTGATCCGCAGATCGTTTTTGATGCTCGTCGGCAGCGCGGTCGTGCTGTCGGCATGCGGCTTCCAGTTGCGCGGCCAGCAGGACTACGCGTTCAAGCACCTGTTCGTGGCCGGCGCGCCGCCGGCTGTCGAGGCGCGGCTCACGCGCCTCGTCGAGGCCGGCAGCGACACGAAGATCGTCAAGTCGGCGGACGACGCCGACGTCGTGCTGAACATGTCGGAGTCGCGTGGCCAGAACACGCTGACGCTCAACAAGTACGGCTCCGCACAGGAATACGCGCTGTTCTACACGCTGAACTACACGCTGACGAGCAAGGACGGCACCGTGCTGATCCCGCCGAGCGCGATCGCGCTGAACCGCGCGATGACGTACAGCGACCAGTACACCAACGCGAAGGCGCAGGAAGCCGACATCCTGTACGCGGACATGGCGAACGATGCCGTCGACCAGCTGATGCGGCGTCTCGCGATCGTCCATTCGCTGACGCCGGCGCCGCAGGACGTGGTGCCGGGCGTGGCGCCGGGCGCGCCGCTGCCGCCGCCGCCGCTCTGATCGCCGGCGCACGCACCGATGCAATTGCGACTTGATGCGCTGGAGCCGCACCTCGCGAAGGGGATGGCCGGGCTCTACACCGTGTATGGCGACGAGCCGCTGCTCGCGCAGGAAGCGTGCGACCGCATTCGTGCGGCCGCGCGCGCGGCCGGTTTCACCGAGCGTTCGGTGCATACGGTCGAGCGCGGCTTCGACTGGAGCGTGCTGCTCGGCGCGACCCAGGCGATGTCGCTGTTCGGCGAGCGTCAGCTGATCGAGCTGCGCATTCCGTCGGGCAAGCCGGGCAAGGAAGGCGCCGATGCGCTGAAGACGCTCGCGGCCACGCCCAACCCCGACGCGCTGATGCTCGTCACGTTGCCGCGTCTCGATGCGGCCACGCAGAAATCCGCGTGGTTCACCGCGCTGCAGAACGGCGGCGTCGCGCTGAAGATCGATCCGGTCGACCGCGCGCAGCTGCCGAACTGGATCGGCCAGCGTCTGTCGATGCAGGGCCAGCGCGTCGCGCCCGGCGACGACGGCCGGCGCGCGCTGCAGTTCATCGCGGAGCGCGTCGAGGGCAACCTGCTCGCCGCGCACCAGGAAATCCAGAAGCTCGGGCTGCTGTATCCGCAGGGCGTGCTCGCGTTCGAGCAGGTGCACGACGCGGTGCTGAACGTCGCGCGCTACGACGTCTTCAAGCTGAACGAAGCGATGCTCGCCGGCGACGCCGCGCGGCTCGCGCGGATGATCGACGGGCTGAAAGGCGAGGGCGAGGCGATCGTGCTCGTGATGTGGGCCGTCGTCGAGGAATTGCGCACGCTGCTGCGGATCAAGCGCGGCACGACGGCCGGCAAGCCGCTGGCCACGCTGCTGCGCGAGAACCGCGTGTGGGGCCCGCGCGAGCGGCTGATCGCGCCTGCGCTGAACCGCGTGTCGGAAGCGACGCTCGAGAAGGCGCTCGCGTTCGCCGCGAAGCTCGACCGGCAGGTCAAAGGGCTGTCGGCCATCACGCCGGGCCGCCGCACGCAGGACGATCCGCCGCCCGATCCGTGGGACGGCCTGTTCCAGCTCGCGATGACGGTGGCAGGCGAGCGCGGCGAACGACCGCCGACCGCGGGTCGCGTGCGGCGTTAAGCCTCGTCGGGGCCGTCAGCGCCCGCATCGCAACCCGCTTACAATATTCCGTTGGCCGGCGCGGCCCTTCCTGCTGCCGCGCTGCGCGCTTTCCCCGAATTCATGCCGCGCCAAGCGGCTCGCTTCTCGAGTCACACCATGGATATCGATCAGTACATGACGGACCTGGGCCGCCGTGCCCGGCACGCTTCCCGCGCGATGGCGCGCGCGAGCACGGCCGCGAAGAACGCGGCGCTCGACGCCGTGGCCCGCGCGATCGAACGCGATGCGCAGGCGCTGAAGGATGCGAATGCACGCGACGTGGCCCGCGCGCGCGAAAAGGGGCTCGATGCGGCGTTCATCGATCGCCTGACGCTGTCGGACAAGGCGCTGAACACGATGGTCGAAGGGCTGCGCCAGGTCGCGTCGCTCGCCGATCCGATCGGCGAGATCGGCAACCTCAAGTACCGCCCGAGCGGGATCCAGGTCGGCCAGATGCGCGTGCCGCTCGGCGTGATCGGGATCATCTACGAGTCGCGCCCGAACGTGACGATCGACGCGGCCGCGCTGTGCCTGAAGTCGGGCAACGCGACGATCCTGCGCGGCGGCTCCGAAGCGCTCGAGTCGAACGCGGCGCTCGCGAAGCTGATCGGCGAAGGGCTCGAGGCGGCCGGCCTGCCGCAGGACGCGGTGCAGGTCGTCGCGACCGCCGATCGCGCGGCGGTCGGCAAGCTGATCACGATGACCGAGTACGTCGACGTGATCGTGCCGCGCGGCGGCAAGAGCCTGATCGAGCGCCTGATCAACGAGGCGCGTGTGCCGATGATCAAGCACCTCGACGGCATCTGCCACGTGTATGTCGACGATCGCGCCGATCTCGCGAAGGCGCTGACGGTGTGCGACAACGCGAAGACGCATCGCTACGGCACCTGCAACACGATGGAGACGCTGCTCGTGTCGAGCGGCATCGCGGCCTCGCTGCTGCCGCCGCTCGGCAAGCTGTATCGCGACAAGCAGGTCGAGCTGCGCGTCGATGCGGCCGCGCGCGCGGTGCTCGCCGCTGCCGGCGTCGGCCCGCTCGTCGATGCGACCGAAGAGGACTGGCACACCGAATATCTCGCGCCGGTGCTCGCGATCAAGGTCGTCGACGGCCTCGACGCGGCGATCGAGCACATCAACCACTACGGGTCGCACCACACGGATGCGATCGTCACCGAGGATCACGACCGCGCGATGCGCTTCCTGCGCGAAGTCGATTCGGCGAGCGTGATGGTCAACGCGTCGACGCGCTTCGCGGACGGCTTCGAATTCGGCCTCGGCGCGGAAATCGGCATTTCGAACGACAAGCTGCACGCGCGAGGCCCGGTCGGCCTGGAAGGGCTCACGTCGCTGAAGTACGTCGTGCTCGGGCACGGCGAAGGCCGCCAGTAACCGTCAAGCGAGGCGCACAACCGATGGCAATGCTTTGGGTCAAGACGTTCCACATCGTTCTGATCGCCGCGTGGTTCGCGGGGCTGTTCTACCTGCCGCGCATCTACGTGAACCTGGCCATGGAGACCGATCCGGCCGCGGTGCGGCGCCTGCTGCTGATGGCGCGCAAGCTGTTTCGCTTCATGACGTTCATCGCGGTGCCGGCGCTCGCGTGCGGGTTGTGGCTCTGGCTCGCGATCGGCATCGGCCAAGGGCAGGGCTGGATCCACGCGAAGGTGACGGTCGTGCTGCTGCTGATCGTCTATCACGCGTATTGCGGGCACCTGCTGCGGGTGTTCGAGCGCGGCGAGAACCGTCGCACCGACAAGTGGTATCGCGTGTTCAACGAACTGCCGGTGCTCGGCATGCTCGCGGCGGTCGCGCTGGTCGTGATCAAGCCGTTCTGAGCGGCGAGGGCGTCGCCGTCGAACCGTGCGCAACGGCGCCCTGCGGGGCGCCGTTGTTCGTTTACGTGCCGTTTTTACGTCCCGCTTTTATTCCCGGTTCGCGCGGCGCGGATTCAATCCTTCGTGCCGTCGTCGATCCGGCGCCGCGTGATCGCTTCCTTCGCGCGGCCGACCCGCTCCATCAGCGCGGGCCCGCGCGACAGCGCGACGCCGACCGCGAGGATGTCACCGATCGCGAGGTGCGACATCCGCGACGTCATCGGCGAGAACACGTCGGTTTCCTCGGCGACGTTCGATGCGAGGCTCACCGTCGCGAGCTTCGCGAGCGGCGAATGGCTCTGCGTGATCGCGACGACTTTCGCGCCGCACGCGAGCGCGGAGCGCGCGGCATCGACGATGTCGCGCGTGCGGCCGGTGTTCGAGATCGCGACGACGACGTCGTGCGGCCCGAGCAGCGCCGACGACATCGAGAACGTGTGCGGGTCGGAATACGCGACGCTCGGCACGCCGAGCCGGAAGAACTTGTGCTGGATGTCCTGCGCGGCGATGCCCGAGCCGCCGGCGCCGTAGAACTCGATGCGCGACGCGTTCGACAGCAGCGCGATCGCGTCGGCGACGCTGCCGGCCGACAGGCTGTTGCGCACCTCGATCAGCGCGCCGATCGTGCGGTCGAACACCTTGCCGATGATGCCGGGCGCCGGTTCGTCGGGCTCGACGTCGCGATACACCGACGACACGCCGGGCGCGACGCTCTGCGCGAGCCGGATCTTGAATTCGCGAAAGCCGCTGCAGCCGAGCGCCTGGCAGAAGCGCGCGATCGTCGGCTGGCTGACGCCCGCGCGGGTCGACAGCTCGGTCATTGCGAGGTCGAGCACCTCGCGCGGCGCGGCGAGGATGTAGTCGGCGAGCTTGCGCTCGGACGGGCGCAACTCGGCGCGGATCGCTTCAATGCGAGGCAGCATGGGACGGCAGATGTAAATCGGGTTCGGATGAGCGAGTGTATCGCAATCGAATTGTAGAAAATCTACATGAAAATGCTAGCTCTTTCGTTGGCCTGTCCTCGCGTAGGTAGTGGTGAAAATTAGGGTTTTCACTAGGTAAAACCTTGCTGGTGGCGGGAATGGCGGTTGCGTACAGATCGATCTGCATTGCGCGCTTGTAGTTTTTCTACTAGACTGGCTTCGTTCGTTCGACGCACTCGACCGTCCCCACGATTCCAACCGCCGGTGTCGTCCGGCATACAGGAGCGCCCAGCATGACGTCGCTGCACCCCACTCTGGCAAAAGTCACCGATCGCGTGATCGCCCGCAGCCAATCGACCCGTTCCGCCTATCTGCAGCGCATCGACGGCGCGCAAGGCAAGTTCCCTGCACGCGGCGCGCTGTCGTGCGCGAACCTCGCGCACGGTTTCGCGGGCCTCGAGGGCAGCGACAAGTTCCAGATCAAGGCGATCCGCGAGCCGAACATCGGCATCGTGTCCTCGTACAACGAGATGCTGTCCGCGCACGCGCCGTACAAGGATTTCCCCGACATCATCAAGGCGGCCGCGCGCGAGAACGGCGGCGTCGCACAGTTCGCCGGCGGCGTGCCGGCGATGTGCGACGGCGTCACGCAGGGCAACCCCGGGATGGAGCTGTCGCTGTTCTCGCGCGAGGCGATCGCGATGGGCACGGCGATCGCGCTCACCCACAACATGTTCGACGCGGCGCTCTGCCTCGGCATCTGCGACAAGATCGTGCCGGGCCTCTTGATCGGCGCGCTGCAGTTCGGCCACCTGCCGACGATCTTCGTGCCGGCCGGCCCGATGACGAGCGGCCTGTCCAACGACGACAAGGCGAAGATCCGCCAGCAGTTCGCGACCGGCCAGGTCGGCCGCGACGCGCTGCTCGAAGCCGAATCGGCCGCGTATCACGGCCACGGCACCTGCACGTTCTACGGCACCGCCAACAGCAACCAGATGCTGATGGAGCTGATGGGGCTGCACCTGCCGGGTTCGGCGTTCGTTCATCCGCACACGCCGCTGCGTACCGCGCTGACGGCCGAGGCCGCGCGCCGCGTGCTCGACCTGACGGTCGAGCGCGGCCAGTACACGCCGATCGGCCACGTGATCGACGAGAAGGCGATCGTCAACGGGATCGTCGCGCTGCTCGCGACGGGCGGCTCGACCAACCACACCCTGCACCTCGTCGCGATCGCGCGCGCGGCCGGCATCCTGATCGACTGGAACGATTTCGACGAGCTGTCGGCCGTCGTGCCGCTGCTCGCGAAGATCTACCCGAACGGCAAGGCCGACGTGAACCACTTCCACGCGGCCGGCGGCGTCGCGTTCCTGGTGCGCAACCTGCTCGAAGGCGGGCTGCTGCACGAAGACGTGACCACCGTCGCGGGCAAGGGGCTCACGCACTATACGAAGGAGCCGAAGCTGATCGACGGCAAGCTGACGTGGGTCGACGGCACCGCCGAGAGCCACGACACGAAGGTGCTGCGCGGCATTCGCGATCCGTTCCAGCCGGACGGCGGCCTGCGCCTGATGCAGGGCCGGCTCGGCCGCGGCGTGATCAAGATTTCGGCCGTCGCGCCCGAGCACCGCAAGGTGACGGCGCCCGCGATCGTGTTCGATTCGCAGGAAGCCGTGCAGGCGGCGTTCGATCGCGGCGAGCTGAAGCGCGATTTCGTCGCGGTGGTGCGCTTCCAGGGCGCGCGCGCGAACGGGATGCCCGAGCTGCATCGTTTGACGCCGCTGCTCGGCGTGCTGCAGGATCAGGGCTTCCACGTCGCGCTCGTTACCGACGGCCGCATGTCGGGCGCGTCGGGCAAGGTGCCGGCCGTGATCCACGTGTCGCCGGAAGCGCTGCTGGCCGGCCCGATCGGCAAGGTGAAGACGGGCGACATGCTCGTGATCGACGCGGAAGCCGGCGTGCTCGACATCGAGGTCGACGACGCCGAGTGGCACGCGCGCCCGGTCGCCCAGCCGCTGCACCAGGCCGAGAACGAAGTCGGTTTCGGGCGCGAACTGTTCGGCGTGTTCCGCGCGGCGGCCGCACCGGCCGAGCAGGGCGCATCGGTTTTCGGGACGCTGGTCGGCGAAACGGCCGTCCACGTCGCCGCATGAATTTCAAGGAGCCACATCAATGAAGACGATTGCTGAAATCGTGAAGCTGGGCCCGGTCATTCCGGTGCTCGCATTCGACTCGGTCGAGCAGGGCGAACACGTGTCGCGCGCGTTGCACGCGGGGGGCGTCAAGGTGCTCGAAATCACGCTGCGCACGCCGGCAGGGCTGGAAGCGATCCAGCGCGCGAGCCAGCTCGCGGACGACATCGTCGTCGGCGTCGGCACGATCACGAAGCCCGAACACTGCGCGCAGGCGAAGCGCGCGGGTGCGAAGTTCGGCGTGTCGCCGGGCCTGACGAAGGAGCTGCACCTCGCGTCGCTCGACGCGGACCTGCCGCTGCTGCCGGGCGTGATGACGCCGAGCGACATCATCCAGGCGCTCGAATTCGGCTACGAGATCGTGAAGTTCTTCCCCGCGCAGCAAGCCGGCGGCGTGCCGATGCTGCAGGCGTTCCACGGGCCGTTCCCGGGGCTGAAGTTCTGCCCGACGGGCGGCATCACGGTCGACACCGCGCCGAATTTCCTGAAGCTGCCGAACGTCGTGTGCGTCGGCGGCTCGTGGCTCACGCCGAAGGCGGCGCTCGCCGCGCAGGACTGGGCCGAAGTCACGCGTCTCGCGCAAGCGGCGAGCCAGCTTCCCCGCTAAGACTTGTACCGGATGACCGTTCAACCCTCGGTAGGCGAGCTTAGTGCTTGTTTTACCGAGGGTTTTTGCTGATGGAACCGGTTCTATCCGCGGACCGTAAAGATAAGTAAAATTCAGCGTCCTGACGGGGTGGGAACCCCCCGTGTTTCGGAGACCTGCATAGCCGGGCATACTCGCTACCACTCGCCCGGTTCGAACAATCCAAGGAGGAGTGCCACATGGGGGCTGTCCAAGGCAGCATGCTGCTCGTATTCACGCTGATCGCGATCGCCGCGCTGATCCTGATGATCGCGCGCTACAAGATCTACCCGTTCCTGGTGCTGATCATCGTTTCGCTTGGCCTCGGTCTCGCCGTCGGCATGCCGATGGACAAGATCGTCAAGTCGTTCGAAACGGGCACCGGCGGCACGCTCGGCCACATCGCGATCGTCGTCGGCCTCGGCACGATGCTCGGCAAGATGATGGCCGAATCGGGCGGCGCCGAACGGATCGCGACCACGCTGATCGACTGGTTCGGTGAAAAGAACATCCACTGGGCGATGATGTTCGTCGCGATCATCGTCGGCCTGCCGGTGTTCTTCGAAGTCGGCTTCGTGCTGCTGATCCCGATCGCGTTCAACGTCGCGAAGCGCACCGGCAAGTCGCTGCTCGTCGTCGGCCTGCCGATGGTGGCCGGCCTGTCCGTCGTGCACGGGCTGATCCCGCCGCACCCGGCCGCGCTGCTCGCCGTCCAGCAATATGGCGCCGATATCGGCAAGACGATCGCATTCGGCCTGATCGTCGGCGTGCCGACCGCGATCATCGCGGGCCCGCTGTTCGCGCTGATGATCTCGAAGTTCGTGAAGCTGCCGGAAAACAACCCGCTCGCGTCGCAATTCGTCGATTCGCGCACCGATGGCGGCAAGCGCGAGCTGCCGAGCTTCGGCATCACGTTGTTCACGATCCTGCTGCCCGTCGTGCTGATGCTCATCGGCAGCTGGGCCGACCTGGTGTTCGCGCCGAAATCGCTGCCGAACAACCTGCTGCGCTTTGCCGGCAACTCGGACGTCGCGCTGCTGATCGCCGTGCTCGTGAGCTTCTTCACGTTCGGCAAGCTGCAGGGCTTCAACCGCGACCAGATCCAGAAGTTCTGCGGCGAGTGCCTGGCGCCGATCGCCGGGATCACGCTGATCGTCGGCGCGGGCGGCGGCTTCGGCGGCGTCCTGCGCGACAGCGGGATCTCGCAGCAGATCGTCGAGACCGCGAAGCACGCGCATCTGTCCCCGCTGCTGCTCGGCTGGTTCGTCGCGGCGCTGATGCGCCTCGCGACGGGTTCGGCGACGGTCGCGATGACGACGGCCTGCGGCATCGTCGCGCCGATCGCCGCGGCGTCGGGTGCGGCGGTTCGTCCGGAGCTGCTCGTGCTCGCCACGGGCTCGGGTTCGCTGATTTTCTCGCACGTGAACGACGGCGGTTTCTGGCTGATCAAGGAATACTTCGGGATGACGGTCGGTCAAACGTTCAAGACCTGGTCGCTGCTTGAAACCATCATCTCGGTGCTCGGTCTGAGCTTTACGCTGCTGCTGAGCCTGGTTCTGTAACAAGGGGTAGTCAATGATTCTGATCGCAATGGGCGTGTCGGGCGCGGGCAAGTCGCTGATCGGCGAAATGCTGGCGGAACGCCTGGCGTGCAGCTATACCGACGGCGACGCGTTTCACAGCGCGGCGAACAAGGAAAAGATGCACCACGGCATTCCGCTGACCGATGAAGACCGCTGGCCGTGGCTGCGTACGATCCGCGCGGCCATCGAGGAAAAGCAGCGCGCGGGCGAAACCGCCGTGTTCACGTGCTCGTCGCTGAAGCGGTCGTACCGCGACGTGCTGCGCGGCACCGACACCGACGTGCGGTTCGTGTATCTGAAGGGTTCGTTCGAGATGTTGCACGAGCGCCTGAAGAGCCGCACCGGCCATTTCTTCGATCCGTCGCTGCTGAAGAGCCAGCTCGACACGCTCGAGGAACCGGGCCCGGACGAAGCGATCGAGGTCAGCATCGAGCTGACGCCCGAGCAGATCGTCGATCAGGTCATGCTGAAGCTCGGTCTCGCGCAGCAGCGCTGAGCGCGGTTCGCGGCCATCGTCGCTTCAAACTGGAAAAGGCGCCCACGGGCGCCTTTTTCGTTCGCGGCGAGCAAGCCGGCCAGGCTGCGCGCGCATGTTGGGGGAAATCCCGCTTGCCGTCCCGCCTCGGAACGACGGCTCGGCTTCTTCGACGCGGATGCCGTTCAGCAGCACGTCGAACATCGTGTCGTGCACGGCGGCCGGATCGAGCTGCGGATACGGCGGCGCGGGCCGTTCCGGGCGTTGGTCCCCGCGCGATGCGCCAGTAAAAAAGCCCGATGCGAATTGCTTCGCATCGGGCTTTTTTGCGTCAGGCGACGGCGGCGCTTACGCGATCCGCTTCGCGAGTTCGACGGCCTTGCCGATGTACGACGCCGGCGTCATCGCGAGCAGGCGGTCCTTCGCATCCTGCGGGATCGCCAGCGTGCCGACGAATTCCTGCAGCGCTTCGCGCGTGATGCCCTTGCCGCGCGTCAGTTCCTTCAGCTGCTCGTACGGGTTCTCGATGCCGTAGCGGCGCATCACCGTCTGGACCGGTTCGGCGAGCACTTCCCAGCAGTTGTCGAGATCTTCGTTCAGGCGCTGCGGGTTCACTTCGAGCTTGTCGAGGCCGCGGATCAGCGAGTCGTACGCGAGCAGCGAATAGCCGAGCGCGACGCCCATGTTGCGCAGCACCGTCGAGTCGGTCAGGTCGCGCTGCCAGCGCGACACCGGCAGCTTGTCGGCGAGGTGGCGCAGCGTCGCGTTCGCGAGGCCGAGGTTGCCTTCCGAGTTCTCGAAGTCGATCGGGTTGACCTTGTGCGGCATCGTCGACGAGCCGATTTCGCCGGCCTTCGTCTTCTGCTTGAAGTAGCCGACCGAGATGTAGCCCCACACGTCGCGGTCGAGGTCGAGCAGGATCGTGTTCGCGCGCGCCACGGCGTCGAACAGTTCGGCCATGTAGTCGTGCGGCTCGATCTGGATCGTGTACGGGTTGAACGTGAGCTTCAGGCGGTTCTCGATCACGTCGCGCGAGAACGCTTCCCAGTCGAATTCCGGATACGCGGACAGGTGCGCGTTGAAGTTGCCGACCGCGCCGTTCATCTTGCCGAGGATCTCGACCTTCTCGATGCGGGCGATCGCGCGGTCGAGGCGCGCGGCGACGTTCGCGAGTTCCTTGCCGAGCGTCGTCGGGCTGGCCGGCTGGCCGTGCGTGCGCGACAGCATCGGCTGTTCGGCCAGCGCGTGCGACAGCGCGACGAGGCGCTGGTGCACCGTGCGCAGCGCCGGCACGATCACGTGCTCGCGCGCGCCGGCGAGCATCATGCCGTGCGACGTGTTGTTGATGTCTTCGGACGTGCACGCGAAGTGGATGAATTCGCTGGCCTTCTCGAGTTCGGCCTGGCCCTTCACCGATTCCTTCAGCCAGTATTCGACGGCCTTCACGTCGTGGTTCGTCACGCGCTCGATTTCCTTGATGCGCGCGGCGTCGTGCGCGGTGAAGCGCTCGGCGAGCTGCAGCAGGAACTGTTCGGACGCTTCGGAGAAGCGCGGGACTTCCGCGAAGCCGGCGCGCGACAGCGCGATCAGCCAGTGCACCTCGACGGTGACGCGGTGGCGCATGAAAGCGGCTTCGGAGAGCCAGTCGCGCAGCGCTTCGGTCTTGCTGGCGTAGCGGCCATCGATGGGCGAGAGCGCGGTGAGGGCGAAAAGCGTATCGGGACGAGTGTCGGACATGATCGGGCGGGGCCTTGGGGCCGGGGCGAACGAGGGGGAGGAGAATCCGGCATTTTACCATTGGCGCGGGTCGATCCCGGCCGAACCGGGGGCCGGCCGCCGTTGCGACGGGCGATCGGCGCGCAGACGGCGCTCCGGCGGGCACGGGCCGCGCCCGCACGGCACGCGGACGGAGCCCGCACGGCACGCGGACGGCGCCCGAACGGCACCCGGACGGCACGCGAACGGCGCTCGAACGGCACAGGCGGCACCCGAACGGCACGCGAACGGCACGCGAACGGCACGCGAACGGCCCTCGGACGGGACGACACGCGAACGACACGCGGACGGCGCCCGAACGGCACCCCAACGAAGCCCGAACGGAGCCGGGCACCCGAGCGCACCGCGTCGCCGGCCCGCTCGCCGCCGGAGGCGGCGGACCATGGACAACGCCGTCGGCCGGGCCCGCCCGCCGGTAGAATGCAGGCTTCTTCCCGATCCGCCGCCCGCCGCGCCCGCCTGCATGGAACTGAAATGGCTCGAAGACTTCGTCTCGCTCGCGGAAACGCGCAGCTTTAGCCGCTCCGCCGAACTGCGGCACGTGTCGCAGCCCGCGTTCTCGCGGCGCATCCAGGCGCTCGAGGCGTGGCTCGCGACCGAGCTGATCGATCGTTCGGTCTATCCGACGCGACTCACGCAGGCCGGCCAGATCTTCTACGAGCAGGCGCTGACGATGCTGTCGCAGGCGCACGAGGCGCGCACGCTGCTGCGCGGCCACGTCGGCGCGCCGGTGCCGACGATCGAATTCGCGGTGCCGCACACGCTGTCGCTCACGTATTTCCCGCGCTGGCTGCAGCGGATCGAGGCGAAGATGGGGCAGGTCCACACGCGGTTGCGCGCGCTGAACGTGCACGATGCGGTGCTGTCGCTCGTCGAGGGCGGCTGCGATCTGGTGATGGGCTATCACCACCCGAGCCACCCGGTCGCGCTCGATCCGGCCCGCTACGACATGCTGGTCCTCGGCAGCGAGCCGATCAGCCCGTTCTCGGCGCCGGGCCGCGCGGGCCGGCCGCGCTACACGCTGCCGGGCACGGCCGACGCGCGCGTGCCGTACCTGTCGTATACGCCGAACGCGTATCTCGGCCGGATGACCGAGGTCATCGTCGCGAACGCGCCGACGCGGCTGTTCCTCGATCGCGTGTACGAAACCGACATGGCCGAAGGGCTGAAGGCGATGGCGCTCGCGGGCCACGGTGTCGCGTTCCTGCCGCACAGCGCGGTCGAGGACGCGGTGGCCGGCGGCCGCCTGATCCGGCTCGACCGCTCCGCGCGCGGCGGCACGCATCCGTTCACGCTGACGATGGAAATCCGGCTTTACTGCGACAAGCTCGCGCTGCAGGGCGACGATCCGCGGCAGAAGCTGGTGCGCGCGCTGTGGGACGTCGTGCGCGACGAACTGCGCGAGACCACCGGCGACACCGCCGGTTAACCGCCGGCGGTTAATTCGGCCGACCGGCTCACTCAACTGACGGCGGCCTTGCAGCACCGGTCGGACGACTGTCCGGCGGGCCTCCCGCGCATTTCCAGAACGATTTTCCACGCACGCGATGCACGACCGATCGCGGGCGTTCTTGCGCAATTCGACCGCAGATTTGCGAAAAATCCCGATCATGCAAGAAACGCATAATCGAATAAGCAAACGGCATTGGATAAAAAAAACGGGTTTTTCGACAATGTGCGCAATCCGTTGAACGTTGGAGTGTCCATGTCTTCGCAACTGCAGTCCATCCCGTCCTACCTTCACGCCGACGATCTCGGCCCGTGGGGCAACTACCTTCAGCAGGTCGATCGCGTCGCACCGTATCTCGGTTCGCTGTCGCGCTGGCTCGAAACGCTGAAGCGTCCGAAGCGCATCCTGATCGTCGATTGCCCGATCGAGCTCGACAACGGCACCGTCGCGCACTTCGAAGGCTATCGCGTGCAGCACAACGTGTCGCGCGGGCCCGGCAAGGGCGGCGTGCGCTACCACCAGGACGTGACGCTGTCGGAAGTGATGGCGCTGTCCGCATGGATGTCGGTGAAGAACGCGGCCGTGAACGTGCCGTACGGCGGTGCGAAGGGCGGCATCCGCGTCGACCCGCGCAAGCTGTCGCGTGGTGAGCTCGAGCGCGTGACGCGCCGCTACACCAGCGAAATCGGCATCATCATCGGGCCGAACACCGACATTCCGGCGCCGGACGTCAACACCAACGAACAGGTGATGGCGTGGATGATGGACACGTACTCGATGAACCAGGGCCAGACGTCGACCGGCGTCGTGACCGGCAAGCCGATCTCGCTCGGCGGCTCGCTCGGCCGCAAGGAAGCGACGGGCCGCGGCGTGTTCGTCGTCGGCTCCGAAGCGGCGAAGAAGAAGGGCCTCGAGATCGAAGGCGCGCGCATCGCGGTGCAGGGCTTCGGCAACGTCGGCGGCATCGCGGCGAAGTTGTTCCAGGAAGCGGGTGCGAAGGTGATCGCGGTGCAGGATCACACGGGCACGATCTACCAGCCGGCCGGCCTCGATTCGAACAAGCTGCTCGACCACGTGGCACGCACGGGCGGCGTCGCGGGCTTCGAAGGCGCGGAACCGATGCCGAACGACGAGTTCTGGACGGTCGAGACCGACATCCTGATCCCGGCGGCACTGGAAAACCAGATCACCGAGAAGAACGCGGCGAAGATCCGCACGAAGATCATCGTCGAAGGCGCGAACGGCCCGACGACGACGGCAGCCGACGACATCCTGAGCGCGAACGGCGTGCTCGTGATCCCGGACGTGATCGCGAACGCAGGTGGCGTGACCGTGTCGTACTTCGAGTGGGTGCAGGACTTCTCGAGCTTCTTCTGGACGGAAGACGAGATCAACCACCGTCTCGAGCGCGTGATGCGCGAAGCGTTCGCCGGCGTGTGGGCGGTCGCGGAAGAACACAAGGTGACGGTGCGTACGGCGGCGTTCATCGTCGCGTGCAAGCGCATCCTGATGGCGCGCGAAATGCGCGGCCTGTACCCCTGATCGCGCGTCGCCGACTGGCCTCGATGGCCATGCCGGTTGACTTCGATCAAATCATCACGCAATCCATCCGATTGCGTGCATGAACCCTCGCGGGCGGCGCCGGATCCGGCACCGTCCGCGTGCGCATTTCGGGGCGCCTGAAGCCGGGAGGACGGCTTCGCACAGGGCGATTCGTAGTGCGGTAAACAACCAGTTCTTTCAAAAATATTACTTTGATACACTGGCGCGGGTTTCAGCCAAGGAGATGACCAAAATGAAATACCACAAGGCAGTCCTGATGGTCGCGGCGCTGTGCGCGTTCGCAAGCGGCGCGCATGCACAGGAGACGGGCACGCTGAAGAAGATCAAGGACACGGGCGTGATCGCGCTGGGCCACCGCGAATCGTCGATCCCTTTCTCCTACTATGACCAGAACCAGCAGGTCGTCGGCTATTCGCGCGAATTCCAGATGAAGGTCGTGGACGCGGTGAAGAAGAAGCTGAACCTGCCGAACCTGCAGGTCAAGAACATCCCGGTCACGTCGCAGAACCGCATCCCGCTCGTGCAGAACGGCACGGTCGACATCGAGTGCGGCTCGACGACCAACAACACCGAGCGTCAGCAGCAGGCTGCGTTCTCCGACACGATCTTCGTGATCGGCACGCGCCTGATGACGAAGAAGGATTCCGGCATCAAGGACTTCGCCGACCTGAAGGGCAAGACGGTCGTGACCACCGCCGGCACGACGTCCGAGCGCCTGCTGCGCAAGATGAACAACGACAAGCAGCTCGGCATGAACATCATCAGCGCGAAGGATCACGGCGATTCGTTCAACACGCTCGAATCGGGCCGCGCGGTCGCGTTCATGATGGACGACGCGCTGCTCGCGGGCGAGCGCGCGAAGGCGAAGCAGCCGGGCGAGTGGGTGATCGTCGGCACGCCGCAATCGGAAGAGGCTTACGGCTGCATGATGCGCAAGGGCGACACCGAGTTCAAGAAGGTCGTCGACGACGCGATCTCGCAAGTCGAGAAGTCGGGCGAAGCCGCGAAGATCTACGCGAAGTGGTTCGAGAACCCGATCCCGCCGAAGGGGCTGAACCTGAACTTCCCGCTGTCCGATTCGATGAAGAAGCTGTACGCGAACCCGAACGACAAGGCGCTCGACTGACCACGCGGCCGTTGATGCAGAAATGACGCTACTGAAACGGAAGAGGCCACGCTTCTTCCGTTTCTTTTTGCTGGAGTCTTGCCCATGTCTTACCACTGGAACTGGGGTGTCTTTTTCAGCCCCGTCTCGACCGGCGAGCCGACGACTTATTTCGGATGGCTGATGTCCGGCTTCTGGGTGACGATCGAGGTGTCGCTCGTCGCCTGGGTCATCGCGCTGATCGTCGGTTCGCTGTTCGGCGTGCTGCGCACGGTGCCGAACAAATGGCTCGCCGCGATCGGCACCGTGTACGTGTCGATCTTCCGGAACATCCCGCTGATCGTGCAGTTCTTCATCTGGTACCTCGTCGTGCCGGAACTGCTGCCCGCATCGATCGGCACCTGGATCAAGCAGTTGCCGCCCGGCACGCAGTTCTTCACCGCGTCGATCGTCTGTCTCGGCCTGTTCACGGGCGCGCGGGTGTGCGAACAGGTGCGCTCGGGCATCAACGCGCTGCCGAAGGGCCAGCGCGCGGCCGGCCTCGCGATGGGCTTCACGCAATGGCAGACGTATCGCTACGTGCTGCTGCCGGTTGCATACCGGATCATCGTGCCGCCGCTCACGTCGGAGTTCCTGAACATTTTCAAGAACTCGGCGGTCGCGTCGACGATCGGCCTGCTCGACCTGTCCGCGCAGGCGCGCCAGCTCGTCGACTACACCGCGCAGACCTACGAGTCGTTCATCGCGGTCACGCTCGCGTACGTGGTCATCAACCTCGTCGTGATGGCGTTCATGCGCTGGATCGAAGGCCGCACGCGGCTGCCCGGCTACATCGGAGGCAAGTGATGCATCAATTCGACTGGAGTAGTATTCCCGGCGCGATACCGACGCTGTGGTCGGGTGCGATCGTCACGTTCAAGATCACGCTGATCGCGATCGTCGTCGGCATCGTCTGGGGCACGCTGCTCGCGCTGCTGCGGCTGTCCGGCGTGAAGCCGCTGGCATGGTTCGCGAAGGCGTACGTGACGGTGTTCCGCTCGATCCCGCTCGTGATGGTGCTGCTGTGGTTCTTCCTGATCGTGCCGCAGGTGCTGCAGGGCGTCCTCGGGTTGTCGCCGACGATCGATATCCGCCTCGCATCGGCGATGGTCGCGTTCTCGCTGTTCGAAGCCGCGTATTATTCCGAGATCATCCGCGCCGGCATCCAGGCGGTGGCGCGCGGACAGGTGAACGCCGCGTTCGCGCTCGGCATGAACTACGCACAGGCCATGCGCCTCGTGATCCTGCCGCAGGCGTTCCGCGCGATGGTGCCGCTGCTGCTCACGCAGGCGATCGTCCTGTTCCAGGATACGTCGCTCGTGTACGTGATCAGTCTCGCGGACTTCTTCCGCACGGCCGCCAACATCGGCGACCGCGACGGCACGACCGTTGAGATGGTGCTGTTCGCGGGCGCATGCTATTTCGTGATTTGCTCGTTGGCGTCTGTTCTCGTCAAGGGTCTCCAGAAAAAGGTCACAAGATGATTTCCATCAAGAACGTTTCGAAGTGGTACGGCCAGTTTCAGGTCCTTACCGAATGCACGACCGAGGTCAAGAAAGGCGAGGTGGTCGTCGTGTGCGGCCCGTCCGGCTCGGGCAAGTCGACGCTGATCAAGACCGTCAACGGCCTCGAGCCGTTCCAGCAAGGCGAGATCCTCGTGAACGGCCAGTCGGTCGGCGACAAGAAGACGAACCTGTCGAAGCTGCGCTCGAAGGTCGGGATGGTGTTCCAGCATTTCGAGCTGTTCCCGCACCTGTCGATCACCGAGAACCTGACGCTCGCGCAGATCAAGGTGCTCGGCCGCGGCAAGGACGAAGCGGCGGAGAAGGGCATGAAGCTGCTCGATCGCGTCGGCCTGAAGGCGCATGCGCACAAGTTTCCGGGCCAGTTGTCCGGCGGCCAGCAGCAGCGTGTCGCGATCGCGCGCGCGCTGTCGATGGACCCGATCGCGATGCTGTTCGACGAGCCGACGTCCGCGCTCGATCCCGAGATGATCAACGAAGTGCTCGACGTGATGGTCGAGCTCGCGCAGGAAGGGATGACGATGATGGTCGTCACGCACGAGATGGGCTTCGCGAAGAAGGTCGCGCATCGCGTGATCTTCATGGACAAGGGCGCGATCGTCGAGGACGACCGCAAGGACGATTTCTTCTCGAACCCGAAGTCGGACCGCGCGAAGGACTTCCTCGCGAAGATCCTGCACTGAGCGTTCGCAACGCGTGCGCTTTGTGCGCGCCCATGAAAAACCGCCTGGCCAACCACCAGGCGGTTTTTTTTCGCCGGTGGCCCGTCGCCCGTCGCCCGCCGACGGCGGCGGACGGCTTCGTGCATCGCGCGTTACCAGCTGTAGCGGTAGCCGACCTGGCCGGTGATCCCGCGCCGGTAATCGCCGCCGATGTTGCGCGCGTACTTCGCGTTCGCATACAGCTCGCCCGATTTGCCGAAGCCCGCGGTCACGCCGATGCCGAGCTCGTACCACGTGCGGCCCAGGTGCGTCGCGAACGGCGTGCCGCCGACGACGGTCTGGCCCGGCGACAGGAAGTCGTGCAGCACGTCGGCCGTGAAGTACGGCGTCGCGGCACTGCCGCCCGCGTTCGCGTCGAGGTTCGGCCGGAACATGCGTACGCCGACGCGCCCGCGCAGCGCGTGGGTCGTCGTACCCGACACGGCCGACACGGTGTCGTTGAAGCCGTTGAGCTTCAGATACTGGTACATCAGCTGCGCCTGCGGCTCGACGGCGATCGGCGTGCCGCCGATCCCGAACGGCTTGCCGGCTTCCTGCGACAGCGCGACGCCGAAGCCGTTCTGCGACGCGTCGTTGCCGTAGCTGTCGCGGTAGCGGTTGCCGTAGTGCGTGACCTGCCCGACGCTGTCGAAGTACGTGCCGTCGGACAGATAGCGCGTCCAGTAGACGCCGATGCTCTGCGCGTGCATTTCGACCGAGCCCGTCGACGTCGACAGGCCTGGCGCATCGGCGCGCGCCATGTCGCTGAAGCTCGCGTTCGCGACGCCGATGCTCGCCGTCACGCCCGCGTGCGTGCTGCCGCCGGCGGGCGCCTGGTCGAGTGTCGAGTCCTTGCCGAATTGCGCGAAGAACGTGCGTTCGTCCGCCGCGAAGCGGCCCGCGTTCGCATCGACACTCTGTCCGCCAATGCGGCCCCATACGCCGTCGCGGTTGCCCGGCGCCTGCTTGTCGAGGTTGTAGATGTCGCCGACGCGTTCGTGCAGCCTGCCGAGCGTCGAGAAGCCGTAGTCGGCGTTCAACAGCGGCGTCATCGCATAGCCGGCGACACCCGGACGATAGGCGAGATTGCGGCCGTTGCCGTTGCCAGCGCCGGTCGGATCGATCGGATTGCCGGGATCGGCCGGATCGAGCTGCGAGCGCAGGTACCAGCCGTTCGCGTCGCTCTGCCCGCCGCGATAGAGCCGATATTCGTACGCGCCGGCCTGTACCGGGCCCGCGAGATGGAACGCCGATGCGGTGGTCGTGCCGCCGTTGGCCGTGACGACCACCGGAATCCCGTCTCCCTTCGTTTGTGCGCCGCCGCCGGCCGTGTTCGCGATCTTCAGGCCCGTCGTGCCGCTCGCGGCGCCGCCGTTCACGATCAGCTGGTCGGTCGGCGAGTTGTCGGCGCCGAGGTAGGTGTTCAGCGCGATCGCCGACGGTATCGCCGCCCGACACCGTCGCGGCGCCGGCCAGGTTGCTGTTCACGGTCGGGCTGAAGCTGCCGAGTGCGCAACGGCCGCCGCTTGCGACCGCCGAATTGTCGCCGCAGGTCGACGCGTACGCGGAGCCGGCCGACAGCGCGGCCAGCGCGGCGCCGAGCGCGGCCACGCGTAGCGGCGAGCGACGGATCGCCGCGTGGCCGGCGCCGCGACATGCGCACGATGTGCTGCCCGAACGCTTGCCGCGCGCCCGTGCGGTTTCCCCGACCGCGATCCAGCAACCGGCGGTTTCGCTCCATATCGATCGAAATGAGTGATTCACGACATGCCCCTATTTCTTTTTTTGAAGTGATGTTCACCGTGCAGCGGTGAAAGTGCATTCCGCGGTCGAAAAATGGCCGGACGGGCGTGCTGCGGCCATTGCCGTTTTCACGCCGGTCGTGATCCGTTACGCCGAGGATTGACGGAGTCTACTGATCGAAGTGGCGGGCGATTATCAAAAAAATGACGAATGTGGCGATGATGCCGATTCGGCCGTGTATTTTTGAATTATGTGGATAAGCGAACTGATCGCCTTGTTGGGTAAGGGTTTGAGGGATTTTTTGACGAGACGCCTGTCGATGGCTGGATCGGTGATCTGACGCACCGATCGCGAAAAATTTCTGAGCTAGAATGCGGGCTTCCAGATTATCTGGATGAAATTCCGGTATTCGGATTGTTTCGCATATGGATTATATTCTCTTGAAAATTAATTAAATCAAGCGAATGTTGTGCGAAGCCGTTTCGGCGAACCGGATTGCGGTTTGAATGACACGAAGGCCGAAAAGGCCGGGGCGGGCGACGCGATTTTCCGTGGCGGCGCGCGATGCGCGGAAACCGCGCGCACGCGACTGTCGCGTCGCGCGGCGGCGGGAAAAGAAGCAGGAAAGGGCGCGAGCGCGCCGCTCAGAAGTCGATCGAGTCGTCGGCGTCGTCCGCGGCCGCGGACGCGAGCGCTTCGCGCCGCGCCGCCGTGCAGGGCGCGGATGCCGACGCGTCGAGCGACGGATTGCGAAGCTTCTCGAGCACGCGCTCGGGCACTGGAATCTGCATCCGCGCGGCGACGTCGCCGCACTGGAACATGATCAGCTCGCCCGGCTCGAACGACGTCCAGACCTCGTTGTCGGTCAGCGGCTGCGTGGCGATCACCGCGACGCGATCCTCGGGCGTCGTGTATTTCGCGAAATCGATCGACAGGTCTTCGTCGACCAGGTGTGCGGTCGAGAACGGCCAGCGGCGCACGAGGTAGTGCAGCCGCGTCGAGCAGTGCGCGAACAGCGCCTGGCCGTTCGACATCAGGAAGTTGAACACGCCGTGATCGGTGATGCCGCGCGTCAGTTCGCCCACGCGCTCGAACAGCTCCGGCAGCGGCGGCTGCGCGCCCGGGAACGCTTCGCGCAGCCCCTGCATCAGCACGCAGAACGCCTTCTCGCTGTCGGTCGTGCCGACCGGGTGGTAGACGCTGCCGTCGAGGTCGGGTTCGTAGTCCTGCAGATCGCCGTTATGCGCGAAGATCCAGTGCCGCCCCCACAGCTCGCGCATGAACGGGTGGCTGTTCTCGAGCAGGATGTGGCCCTGCGTGGCCTTGCGGATGTGCGCGATCGTGTTCTTGGACTTGATCGGGTAGCGCTTCACCATTTCGGCGAGCGGCGACGTGGCCGACGCCTGCTGATCGATGAACAGGCGGCAGGCCTTGTCCTCGAAGAACGCGATGCCCCAGCCGTCGGCATGGTGATCGGTGAGCCCGCCCCGGGCCGCGAAACCGGTGAAGGAGAATGTGACGTCCGTCGGTGCGGCGCAGTTCATTCCTAAGAGTTGGCACATTTTGCTTGGGGCGGCAGGGTGAGGCGGGGGTAACGAACCGGGTGAAGCCCGGTACAATGCGGGTTCTAGCATATCACCGAGCCTGGAGCGGTAAAAAGCGGATTCCGCTGCCAAGGGCCTCGTGTTGCGGTTTGCCGTCAGTCGGCCCGCACACGCGGGGTTCCGGCCCCGCAGATGGCCAGCCCGTTCCTCACGACGCCTCCTATGACTGCCTCGAACGCTTCCTCCCCGGCGACGCTCACGCTCGCCCGTCCCGACGACCTGCACCTGCACCTGCGCGACGGCGACATGCTGGCCGCGGTGCTGCCGCACACCGCCCGCCAGTTCGCCCGCGCGATCGTCATGCCGAACCTGAAGCCGCCTGTCACGACCACCGAGCACGCGCGCGCGTATCGCGAGCGGATCCTGGCCGTGCTGCCGGCGGGCATGGCGTTCGAGCCGCTGATGACGCTGTACCTGACCGACAACACGGCGCCCGACGAAATCCGCCGCGCGCGCGATAGCGGCTTCGTACACGGCGTGAAGCTGTATCCGGCCGGCGCGACGACGAACTCCGACCACGGCGTCAGCGATCTCGCGAAGTGCGCGAAGACGCTCGAAGTCATGCAGGAAACCGGCATGCCGCTGCTCGTGCACGGCGAGGTGACGGACCCGGCGATCGACATGTTCGATCGCGAGAAGGTGTTCATCGACCGTGTGATGACGCCGCTGCGCCGCGATTTCCCGGGCCTGAAGGTGGTGTTCGAACACATCACGACGAAGGACGCGGCCGACTACGTGCGCGACGCCGATGCGGCGCCGGGCCTGCTCGGCGCGACGATCACGCCGCAGCACATGCTGTACAGCCGCAATGCGTTGTTCGTCGGCGGGATTCGTCCGCACTACTACTGCCTGCCGGTGCTGAAGCGCGAGACGCACCGCGTCGCGCTCGTCGAAGCCGCGACGTCGGGCAACCCGCGCTTCTTCCTCGGCACCGACAGCGCGCCGCACGCGCGCGACGCGAAGGAAACCGCGTGCGGCTGCGCAGGCTGCTACACGGCGCTGCACGCGCTCGAGCTGTATGCGGACGCGTTCGACCAGGCCGGCGCGCTCGACAAGCTGGAAAATTTCGCGAGCCGTTTCGGCGCCGATTTCTACGGGCTGCCGCACAGCACCGAGACGATCACGCTGCGTCGCGAGCGCTGGGAACTCCCGCGCGAGGTGTTCGCGGGCGATACGCCGGTCGTGCCGCTGCGCGCCGGCGAAACGATCGGCTGGAAGTTTGCGTGAGCGGTACGCCGTCGCGCGGGGCCGGCTTGACGGCCGGCGTCGGCGCGGCGGATTTCGCGCGGATCGACTGGTCCGCGCCGTGGCTCATGCAATACGCGGAGCCCGGCCGTGCGCTGCAGGCGGCCGCGCGCGACGGCGAGGCCGCGCTGCTCGACGCGCTGAACGGCGCGCTGCGCGACGGTGATCGCGCGAGCGGCCGCGGCAGGCCGCTGCGCTTCGTGCCGCAACGCGAGCTGCCGTCCGGCGTCGCATACGAAACCCATATCGCCGACACCGGCGGTGTGCCCACCCGCCACAATCTTCACGACTTCTTCAATGCGCTCGTGTGGTTCGCGTATCCGCGCACCAAGGCCACGCTGAACGCGCGCCAGGCCGCGGCAATCGACGCCGCGGGCGGGGTCGGCCCCGTGCGCGGCCCGCTGCGCGATGCGCTCACGCTGTTCGACGAGAACGCCGCCGTGTTCGCGACGGCCGACCCGGCGCTCGCCGACGCGCTGCGCGGGTTCGACTGGCAGCGCCTGCTGGTCGCGGCGCGCGATGCGTGGGGCACGCGCTGCGAGACGCGGCTCGTCGGCCATGCACTGCTCGAGCAGCTCGTCACGCCTTACAAATCGTGTACCGCGCACACGTGGATCATCGAAGTGAGTGCGGACTATTTTTCGTGGCCCGACACCGCGCGAGCCGCGCATGTCGATGCGCGGCTCGCCGGCGAACTGGCCGCCCGCAACCTGACGAGCCGCGATTTTTCGCCGCTTCCGGTGCTTGGTGTGCCGGGCTGGTGCGATGCGAATGCCGCGCCCGCGTTCTACGACGATCCGGCCGTTTTTCGCAGCGGCCGCCGCTCGCGCGCTGCCGGCGGCGGCGCGCAGTGCTAGAATGCGCACCGCAAAGCAGGCTAGGCAGTCGCGGCCTCGCCGCCTTCGGGCAGGCGGGGGCGAGGAAAGTCCGGACTCCACAGGGCAGGGTGATGGCTAACGGCCATCCGTGGCGACACGCGGAACAGGGCAACAGAAAGCAAACCGCCGATGGCCCGGCGCAAGCCGGGATCAGGTAAGGGTGAAACGGTGCGGTAAGAGCGCACCGCGGCGACGGCGACGTTCGCCGGCACGGTAACCTCCACCCGGAGCAATTCCAAGTAGGCAGGCGCGCATTTTCGGATGCAGGACGGGGCCCCCGTCTCGTCTGCGGGTAGGAAGCTTGAGCGCGTCAGCAATGGCGCGCCTAGAGGAATGGCTGCCACGCGTTGCGCGCTTCGGCGCGCGGCGTGCACAGAATCCGGCTTATCGGCCTGCTTTGCCGCTCGAATACGAAAAGGCCGGCGCTCCGCGAGGAGCGCCGGCCCTTTTTTATCCGCGGCCGCCGTGCGTTCAGGACGCGACGATGTCGAACGAGTGCGTGAGTTCGGCCGTCTTCGCGATCATGATCGACGCGGAGCAGTACTTGTCGTGCGACAGATTGATCGCACGCTCGACCGTGGCCGGGTTCAGGTTGCGGCCCGTGACGGTGAAGTGGAAGTGCACCTTCGTGAACACCTTCGGATCTTCGCTCGCGCGCTCCGCCTTCAGCGTGACCGAGCAGCCGGTCACTTCCTGGCGGCTTTTCTTCAGGATCAGCACGACGTCGTACGCGGTGCAGCCGCCGGTGCCGACCAGCACCATTTCCATCGGGCGCGGCGCGAGGTTATGGCCGCCGCCTTCCGGTGCGCCGTCCATCGCGACTAGGTGGCCGCT
The DNA here is from genome assembly GCF_027257875.1 of Burkholderia sp. IMCC1007. Classification (GTDB taxonomy): domain Bacteria; phylum Pseudomonadota; class Gammaproteobacteria; order Burkholderiales; family Burkholderiaceae; genus Burkholderia. Next base: position 23,336 of record NZ_JAPVQY010000059.1, on the reverse strand, counting down.
TCCGGTCTGGGCCGAAAACGCCATGCCGTCCTGACCCATCCAGTTTACTTTGCATTCCATGCTTGCACTCCAGCGTTGCCTGATTCGGATTCGATCCGGCATTGTAGCCCGCGGCGCTGCGCTCGGCTGATGCGCTGCACGACGCGAAACGCCGCACTCGCGGAGCCGACGCGCGGTGCGGCGATTTCCCTGCGGTTCTTAGGGGTTTTGCTCTAGATGGGACCGATTCCCGGCCGGGTGAATGTTGCTTAGTTCATTGATTGCAAACAGGAAAGCGGATCGTCTCGGCGAATTGCCGTGATTCCGCATTATGGTTTTCGATTTCGCAATGCAAATTTTCTTGTGCAGTCGGCCACGCGTTCGTATAATGGGCTCCATTGGTTGTCGCGCTGCGGCAACCTCCCCATGTCTCCTCCACCCTCCTCCAAAGGTGGATTAAGCCCGAACCAGCCGTTCGGGCTTTTTTTCGTCCCATGCAAACATCGGCGCGCAGCTTGCGCGGGCCGAAACCCGCTTCGAACCGCTTATGCGGGTTGCCGTGCGCCCGGTTGCGACGCCGCGTCGGGCGATGCGCGCCCGGAACGGCCGGCCGGCGCGGACGCGTGTGCGGCGGACGCATGGCCGTGGCCGCGCGCGCAGAAATGGCGCACGCGTTCGCGGACTGCGCGCAGGCGGGCGACGCGCTCCTCGGCATGGGCGCCGCGGGCGTCGGCGATGCGCGCATCGAGCGCGTCGAGCTTGGCTTCGCACGCGGTGCGGGCGGCGACGGCGGGCGTCGCGGCGGCCAGCAGCGCGGCCGCGAGAAAGGGCGTAAGTCGTTGTTTCGTCATGTTTGTTTGTTGTTGTCCTGAGTCGACCGGTAGCGCGCGGCAAGGTCCGGCGCCGCGCGTCGATGGGTGCCGCCGCCGGGCGCTCGGTTCGCCTGGCTTGTCGGGGCACGATCGAATTCTGGCCCAATTCTGGCCCATTTCGCGCGCGGTGAGCACCGCTCGTGGATTCTCTTTGACCGTGTTGCGGTATTTCCTTTATAATTCAGGGCTTTTCCGCATTCATGCCCACGGAAAAAGAACAGGGAGAGCCTGCACCGCGCCTCGAAGCGCACTCAGACAAGCAGGACAAACACACCGGGCAAAGCATTTTTTTTGGATCGATCATGAAGACGTTTTCCGCAAAAGCCCATGAGGTGACGCGCGAATGGTACGTGATTGACGCGACGGATAAGGTTCTCGGCCGTGTTGCCAGCGAAGTGGCACGCCGTCTGCGCGGCAAGCACAAGCCTGAGTTCACTCCGCACGTCGACACCGGTGATTTCATCATCATCGTCAACGCGAGCAAGTTGAAGGTCACGGGCAACAAGACGCTGGACAAGAAGTACTACCGTCACTCGGGCTACCCGGGCGGTATCTATGAAACGACGTTCGGCAAGATGCAAGAGCGCTTCCCGGGCCGTGCGCTCGAGAAGGCGGTCAAGGGCATGCTGCCGAAGGGCCCGCTCGGCTACGCGATGATCAAGAAGCTGAAGGTCTACGCAGAAGCGACGCATCCGCACTCGGCTCAACAGCCGAAGGCGCTCGAGATCTAAGGGGACCCACATGATCGGTAACTGGAACTACGGTACGGGCCGCCGCAAGAGCGCAGTCGCACGTGTCTTCATCAAGGCTGGCAAGGGCGATATCATCGTCAACGGCAAGCCCATCGCTGACTACTTCTCGCGCGAAACGTCGCTGATGATCGTGCGTCAACCGCTGGAACTCACGAACCACGGCCAGACGTTCGACATCAAGGTGAACGTCAACGGCGGCGGTGAAACGGGTCAGGCAGGCGCAGTGCGCCACGGCATCACCCGTGCACTGATCGACTACGACGCAACGCTGAAGCCGTCGCTGTCGAACGCAGGCTTCGTCACGCGCGATGCGCGTGAAGTCGAGCGTAAGAAGGTTGGTCTGCGCAAGGCACGTCGCGCAAAGCAGTTCTCGAAGCGTTAATTTCGCTTCCTGGCCGCGCCGCTTTCGGGCGGCGCTCGCCGAAAAAACCGCCAGCGTTCGCACTGGCGGTTTTTTTATGTCCGCGCGATGGCGCGCCACGGGCCGCACCGCGCATTGGAATCAACAAGAACCTATTGATTTCATGGACATCAGCACGATCTTCTGATCGGCCCTACAATAGCGGCTAAAGCTTTTTGGAGAGTTCGCATGAACGCTGTTACCGAATCCGCAGCAACGACCACCGAAATGCCGGTACCGTTCGTCTTTACCGACGCCGCGGCCGACAAGGTCAAGCAACTGATCGACGAAGAGGGCAATCCCGACCTGAAGCTGCGCGTGTTCGTGCAAGGCGGCGGCTGCTCGGGCTTCCAGTATGGCTTCACGTTCGACGAGGAAGTCAACGAGGACGACACCGTGATGAACAAGAACGGCGTCCAGCTCCTGATCGACTCGATGAGCTACCAGTACCTGGTCGGCGCCGAGATCGACTACAAGGACGACATCAACGGCGCGCAGTTCGTGATCAAGAACCCGAACGCAACGACCACCTGCGGGTGCGGCTCGTCGTTCTCGGTCTGAGCGCACGACGAATCCTGTCCGGTTCGCCGGAATGAAAAGCGGGGCTTGATGCCCCGTTTTTTTTGCCCATGCGCGGCATGACCGCGCGGGGCGCGTCAGCGCGGATACAGTGCGCCGAGCACGCGCTCGCCGGCCGCACCCGTCACGCTCGCGAGATTGCCGGGCTGGCGCGCGGTGAAGCGATACCCGAGCCACGCGAACGCCAGCGCCTCGACTTGCTGCGGCGGCACGCCGAGCGCGGCCGTCGTGTCGACGCTCGCCGGTACGCCGGCTTTCTGCAACGCATCCCCGAGCGCCGCGAGCAGCACCGGATTGCGCGCGCCGCCGCCGCACACGAACACGGCCTTGCAGCCCGCCGCATGCTGCGCGATCTCGCGTGCGACCGACACGGCGGTGAGCGCCGTCAGCGTCGCCTGCACATCCTCCGGCGCCACCTGCGCAAAACCGGCGAGCTTCGCGTCCAGCCACGCGGGATTGAACAGGTCGCGGCCGGTGCTCTTCGGCGGTGGTGCGCTGAAGTACGGTTCGTCGAGCAGCGCGTCGAGCAGTGGCGCGTGCACGGTGCCGCGTGCGGCGAACTTGCCGCCTTCGTCGTACGCCTTGCCGAGGTGGCGGGTTGCCCACGCATCGATCAGCGCATTGGCGGGCCCGCAGTCGAAGCCGCGCACGTCGCCGCCTTCGGCCGGCAGGATCGTGATGTTGCTGATGCCGCCCAGGTTGCACACGACGCGCGTCTCGCCCGGCGCGCCGAACACCGTCGCGTGGAACCCGGGCGCGAGCGGTGCGCCATGGCCGCCGGCGGCCACGTCGCGGCTGCGGAAATCGGCGATCACGTCGATCCCGGTGAGTTCGGCGAGCAGTGCCGGATTGTTGAGCTGGCGCGTATAGCCGCGCTCGGGCCGGTGCCGCACCGTCTGACCGTGCACGCCGATCGCGCGGATCTCGTCGCGCGACAGCCCGGCCGTGCGCTGCAACTCGTGGCAGCACACCGCGTAGCGTGCGACGAGCGCGTTCGCGGCGATCGATTCGCGATCGATCTCGTTGTCGCCGGGCTGCTGCAGCGCGAACAGCGCGTCGCGCAGCGATTGCGCGAAGCCGACGAACGCTTCCGCGAGCACGACCGGCGCGCGGCCGGCCTCGAAACGCACGGCGACGCCGTCGACGCCATCCATGCTGGTTCCCGACATCAGCCCGAAGTAGATGCCGTCGGCAGGGTGGGCGGGTTGCGGATGTCGATGCGCCACGTTGGGTTCTCCTGGATCATGCGCCGCGGGCCGATGCCGCGCGCGTTGCGCCCGATTATCCGCGTAACCTGATGCGTCGTTAAGCGATGCGCGCGCAAGTTATGGGAAAATCCCTGTCTTTGCGACATTCTTCCTGGCACCGATGAGCACCGAACCCAGTTCCAAGCCTGTTTTCCCGATCACCGACGAAGTCCGCCATGCGCTTGCCGTCACGAAGCGCGGCGTCGACGAACTGCTGATCGAGGAAGAGTTCGCGCAGAAGCTCGCGCGCAGCGCAGCCACCGGCACGCCGCTGCGTATCAAGCTCGGCCTTGATCCGACCGCGCCCGATATCCACATCGGCCATACGGTCGTGCTGAACAAGATGCGCCAACTGCAGGACCTCGGCCACACGGTGATTTTCCTGATCGGCGATTTCACGTCGCTGATCGGCGATCCGTCGGGCCGCAACGCGACGCGCCCGCCGCTCACGCGCGAGCAGATCGAATCGAACGCGAAGACCTACTTCGAGCAGGCCGCGCTCGTGCTCGATCGCGACAAGACCGAGATCCGCTACAACAGCGAATGGTCGATGCCGCTCGGCGCCGACGGGATGATCAAGCTCGCGTCGCGCTACACCGTTGCGCGGATCCTCGAGCGCGAGGACTTCACGAAGCGCTTCCAGGGCGGCGTGCCGATCTCGATCCACGAATTCCTGTACCCGCTGATGCAGGGCTACGACTCCGTCGCGCTGAACGCCGATCTCGAACTCGGCGGCACCGACCAGAAGTTCAACCTGCTCGTCGGCCGCGAACTGCAGAAGCAGTACGGCCAGGAACAGCAGTGCATCCTGACGATGCCGCTGCTCGAAGGCCTCGACGGCGTCGAGAAGATGTCGAAGTCGAAGGGCAACTACGTCGGCATCAGCGAGAAGCCGACCGACATGTTCGGCAAGCTGATGAGCATCTCGGACACGCTGATGTGGCGTTACTTCGAGCTGCTGTCGTTCCGCAGCCTCGACGAGATCGCCGGCTTCAAGCGCGAGGCCGAAGGCGGCCGCAATCCGCGCGACTTCAAGGTGCTGCTCGCGCAGGAGATCGTCGCGCGCTTCCACTCGCAGGCCGATGCCGAGCGTGCGCTGGAGGATTTCAACCACCGCGCGAAGGGCGGCGTGCCGGACGATATCCCGTCGGTCACGCTCGCGGGCGCGCCGCTCGCGATCGGCCAGCTGCTGAAGCAGGCCGGCCTCGTGCCGTCGACCAGCGAAGCGCTGCGCAACATCGAGCAGGGCGGCGTGAAGATCGACGGCGCGACCGTGTCCGACAAGGGCCTGAAGGTCGAGGCCGGCGAGTTCGTGGTCCAGGTCGGCAAGCGCCGCTTCGCACGCGTCACGCTGACCGCATGATCGCGCTGATCCAGCGCGTGACGCGCGCCGACGTGCGCGTCGGCGGCCGCACGACGGGCGAGATCGGCGCGGGGCTGCTCGCCCTGGTCTGCGCAGAACGCGGCGACACCGAGGCCGCGGCCGACAAGCTGCTCGCGAAGCTGCTCGGCTACCGCGTGTTCAGCGACGCGGCCGGCAAGATCAACCTGCCGGTATCGAACATCGACGGCGAAGGCCGCGCAGGCGGCCTGCTGCTCGTGTCGCAGTTCACGCTCGCGGCCGATACCAACAGCGGGCTGCGTCCGAGCTTCACGCCGGCTGCGCCGCCCGACGAAGGCGCGCGCCTGTTCGACTATTTCGTCGCAGCCGCGCGCGCGCGTCATCCGGTCGTCGAGACGGGCGAGTTCGGCGCCGACATGCAGGTGTCGCTGGTCAACGACGGCCCCGTGACGTTCTGGCTGCAAGTGCGGTCCTGATTCTTTCCCGGAGACGTGCCGCGATGGCCACTACGCAGATTCTGTTCATTCGCCATGGCGAGACGGCCTGGAACCGCATCAAACGCATCCAGGGCCATATCGACATCCCGCTGGCCGACTCGGGGCTCGCCCAGGCGCAACGGCTTGCCGCCCGGCTCGCGCGGGAAGCGCGCGAAGGCCAGCGGCTCGATGCGGTCTATTCGAGCGACCTGATGCGTGCGCAGCAGACGGCGCAACCCTTTGCCGATGCGCTCGGGTTGCCGCTGCTGTTGCGCGAAGGGCTGCGCGAACGCGCGTATGGCGTGTTCCAGGGCCATGACAGCACGGAGATCGAGACGCGCTTTCCGGACGCATATGCCGCATGGCAGACCCGCGACCCGGGTTTCGCGCCCGATGGCGGCGAGTCGCAGCGCGAGTTCTATCACCGCGTGCTGCATGCGCTCGAACCGATCGTCGCCGCGCATCCGGGCGGCCGGATCGCGTGCGTCGCGCACGGCGGCGTGCTCGATTGCGTGTACCGCTTTGCAAACGGGATCGAACTGTCGGCGCCGCGTACCTATCAACTGCTCAACACCAGCATCAACGTCGTCGATTACGTCGACGGTCACGCGCAGGTCGTGCAGTGGGCCGACGTGTCGCATCTCGAAGCCGCGAGCGACGACGACGGATACCGCAAGGTGCTTTGAGCACCCGGGCTCGTCCGGCATGGCCGGGCCGGGGTTCCCTTCCTTCCGGCGTGACGCGTGCTGTGGCAGCCCGTGGCGCATCTTGTAGGCGAGCGCATACGCGATCTTGCCGCGCTCGTCGGCCGTGATCGGCTGACGCAGCTTGTCGAATTCCCCTTGTTGTATTGCTTCCCGCCGTTGATCGCATCGGCGCGTCCGAGGGCGGTGCCCGATAGAAAGAAGCGGATCGTCAGGCTGGCGGCGTGCCGTCGGGCGGGGTGGCCGCCGCACGGCGGCGCGCACGCTTCGACGCGCCGTTGACGAGCGCCCAGCGCAGCACGGGCGCGACGGCGCGTATGCCGGGCCGGACCACCGCGCGCCGCAACGGCGCAAACGTCGATACACGGAGCATGCGCTGCGCCCATGGCGGCAGCAGGTCGATGCCGGCATGCATCACCAGCGACGCGGCGGGCCGCAGCGCGGGTTTTGCGACCGGTACATTCAGCAGGATCGACATCACGTCGAAGGTACGCGGCCCCGCTTCGAGCTCGGGCCGCATGCGCGCGAAATAGGCCGCTACCTCGGCGCGCGAGCGGGGAACCTCGTGGGCGCCGAGCAGTTCGGCGATCAGCGCCGTCTCCGCGTAATAACGGTCCTGCAGTTCGCCCGACAGCGCGGGATTCACGTAACGCAGATGCGCGGCGAGGAAGCTCGACACTTCCGCGACATGCACCCAGGTGAGCAATGCTGGATCGTCGGCGCGGTATGGCCGGCCGTCCGGCGCGCTGCCCGATATGTGCGCGTGGATCGCCTTCACGCGCGCGATCAGCGCGAGCGCGTCGGCGCGGCTGCCGAACGTCGTTCCCGTGATGAACGTGGCGGTGCGCCGCAAGCGGCCGAGGATGTCGGTACGGAACGACGAATGATCCCAGACGCCCGCGAGCGCGAGCGGGTGAAGCGCCTGCAGCAGCAGCGCGGCGATGCCGCCCGTCATCATCGACGTGAAATCGGCATGCACGCGCCAGCAGACGGCTTCAGGGCCGAACAGCCCCGGGTCTCCGGGCGGTGACGACAGATCGATCGACGGGCCGCCGCCGCCCACCGTCAGATGCGTGACGCCGGCGACGAGCCGCTTGCGGATGGGCTCGGCCCAGCGCGGGCCCGGAGCGGGCGCGGCGGGGTGATGGCTGGGCGGCGTGGTCATGGCTGAGCGGTGGTGCGGCCGGTTACTCGCCGGCGGGCGTGTCCGACGTCCCGCGTTCGGTGTTGCCGGCGTCGGGCGCGGCAAGCCCGAAGTGGCGGTAGGTGAGCAGCGTCGCGACGCGCCCGCGCGGCGTGCGCTGCAGGAACCCCTGCTGGATCAGGTACGGCTCGAGCACGTCTTCGATCGTGTCGCGCTCTTCGCCGATGGCGGCCGCGAGGTTGTCGATGCCGACCGGGCCGCCGTCGAACTTGTGCAGGATCGCTTCGAGCAGCTTGCGGTCCATCAGGTCGAAGCCGACCGGATCGACGTCGAGCATCGCGAGCGCGGCGTCGGCGACGGCGGCCGTGATCTGGCCGTCGGCCTTCACTTCCGCATAGTCGCGCACGCGGCGCAGCAGCCGGTTCGCGATCCGCGGCGTGCCGCGCGAGCGCTTTGCGATCTCCAGCGCGCCGTTCGGATCGATCTGCGCGTTCAACAGCGACGCCGAGCGCCGCACGATGCGCGACAGTTGCTCGGCATTGTAGAACTCGAGGCGCGCGACGATCCCGAAGCGATCGCGCAGCGGGTTGGTCAGCATCCCCGCGCGCGTGGTCGCGCCGACGAGCGTGAACGGCTGCAGGTCGAGCTTCACGCTGCGCGCGGCCGGCCCTTCGCCGATCATGATGTCGATCTGGTAATCCTCGAGCGCCGGATACAGGATTTCCTCGACGACCGGCGACAGCCGGTGGATTTCGTCGATGAACAGCACGTCGTTCGCTTCGAGGTTGGTCAGCAGCGCGGCGAGATCGCCCGCGCGCTCGAGCACGGGGCCCGACGTCTGGCGCAGGTTGACGCCCATCTCGCGCGCGATGATGTGCGCGAGCGTGGTCTTGCCGAGGCCCGGCGGCCCGAACAGCAGCACGTGATCGAGCGGCTCGGAACGGCGCTTCGCGGCTTCGATGAAGATCTCGAGCTGGCCGCGCACCTTTTCCTGGCCGACGTAGTCGTCGAGCTGGCGCGGCCGCAGCGCGCGTTCGAACACCTCCTCGTGCGACGAGGCGGGCGTGGCGGCGATGATCCGCTCGGTGGCGAGTTTGTCGGTTTCAATCATGCGGCCATTGTACCGCGCACCGTCACGCGGCCGAACTGGCCGAACGGCCGACTGGCGCGCGCCGCACGGCGGCGCGACACTGGCTCCGACAGCCCGTTGCGGAGCCTGCCCGGGCCGCCGTTACGCCTTCGACAGCGCCTTGAGCGCGAGCTTGATGCCTTCGGAAACACCGGTGCCGGCCGGCACGTTCTTGATCGCGGCAAGGCCTTCCTTCTCGGAATAGCCGAGCGCGAGCAACGCGTTGAGGATGTCGGTGGCATGGTCGGACGGCGACGCGGCGCCGGCAAGCGCACCGAGGTCCGCGCCGAGCTTGCCCTTCAGCTCGAGCAGCAGGCGCTCGGCGGTCTTCTTGCCGATGCCGGGCAGGCGCGTGAGGCGCGCGGCGTCCTGCATCGTCACGGCCTGGGCGAGCTCCTGCACGCTCATGCCCGACAGCACGGCGAGCGCCATGCGTGCGCCGATGCCGGTGATCTTCAGCAGTTCGCGGAAGGTCGTGCGCTCCTGCGGCGTCAGGAAGCCGTACAGCAGGTGCGCGTCCTCGCGCACGATCTGCTGCGTGAGCAGCACGACGCGTTCACCCGTTTGCGGCAGGTTGTAGAAGGTGCTCATCGGCACGTCGATTTCGTAGCCGACGCCGTTGCAGTCGACGAGCAGGTGAGGCGGATTCTTTTCGAGCAGGATGCCGGCGATGCGACCGATCATGGATGGCGGGATGCGAGGAGGAAAGCGCGAGTGTAGCGCAGGTGCGGCGCGATGCCGATGGATTGGCCGTCAGGCCGCCGTGCCGAGCGACGGTGGATGCGCGGGCTGCGAGCCGACCGCGGTGCGGGCACGCAGGGCGGCCAGGGCGGGTGCCCGTCCTGCGCGAACCACCGCGCGTCGCATGGGGCGAGTGCGTGCGTGGGCGTCAGCCGACGAGCCGTCCGCGCCGCACGCGCAGCCCTTTCTTCGCGAGCGCCGGCGCGAGGCCGCTGATCGTGCCGAGCGTGTTGCCGCTGTGCGCGTGGCAGATCGCCATGCCGAGCGCGTCGGCCGCGTCGCTGCCGGGCTGGCCGGACAGGTTGAGCAGCCGCGTGACCATCTCCTGCATCTGCGACTTGGTCGCGCGGCCGTAGCCGACGACGGCCTGCTTCAACTGCAGCGCCGTGTATTCGGCAACCGGCAGGCCGCCCGCGACGAGCCCGCAGATCGCGGCGCCGCGCGCCTGCCCGAGCAGCAGCGTCGACTGCGGGTTCACGTTGACGAACACCTGTTCGATCGCGGCCTGGTCGGGCGCGTGTTCGCGCACGAGCGTCGATACGCCCTGGAAGATCGTGCCGAGCCGGGTGGCCAGATCGGCCGTCGGTGTGCGGATCACGCCGCTGGCGACGTAGGCGAGCCGGTGGCCGCTGACGTCGATGACGCCGAAGCCGGTGACGCGCAGGCCAGGGTCGATGCCGAGAATTCGCATGAGTGAGGACAAAAACCTGATGCAGCGATACTACAACGAATGGTGCGGCGCACCGGCCGCGCGGCCGCGCGCGCGGGCGCCGCGCAATAAAAAACCCGGCGGGTGCGATGCCGCCGGGTTGTCGTGCAGCGGCCGCGCGGGCCGCATGCTGCGATCAGTGACGGAAGTGGCGCACGCCCGTCAGGACCATCGCGATGCCGTGCTCGTCGGCCGCCGCGATCACTTCGTCGTCGCGCATCGAGCCGCCCGGCTGGATCACGCAGGTCGCGCCTGCCGCCACGACGACGTCGAGACCGTCGCGGAACGGGAAGAACGCATCCGACGCGACGGCCGAACCCGCCAGCGTGAGGCCCGCGTTCTGCGCCTTGATGCTCGCGATGCGCGCGGAATCGACGCGGCTCATCTGGCCGGCACCAACGCCGAGCGTCATGCCGTTGCCGCAGAACACGATCGCGTTCGACTTCACGTACTTCGCGACGCGCCAGGCGAACAGCAGGTCGTCCATTTCCTTCGTGGTCGGCTGGCGCTTCGTGACGACGCGCAGCTCGCTCGGCTGCACGTTGCGCGAATCGAGCGATTGCACGAGCAGGCCGCCACCGACGCGTTTCAGGTCGAATGCGTTATGGCCTTCGCCCAGTGCGATCTCGAGCAGGCGCACGTTCTGCTTCGCGGCGAACACCTGCTTCGCGGCGTCGGAGAACGACGGTGCGATCAGCACTTCGACGAACTGCTTCGCCACCGCTTGCGCAGCCGCTTCGTCGACTTCGCGGTTGAACGCGATGATGCCGCCGAACGCGGAGGTCGGATCGGTCTGGAAGGCCTTCGCGTATGCATCGGCCGAGTCGTTGCCGACCGCGACGCCGCACGGGTTCGCATGCTTGATGATCACGCAGGCCGGCGCGTCGAACGTCTTCACGCATTCCCACGCGGCGTCCGAATCGGCGATGTTGTTGTACGACAGTTCCTTGCCCTGCAGCTGGCGGTAGTTCGCCAGCGCGCCGGCCGGCGTCGCGAGGTCGCGGTAGAACGCGGCGCTCTGGTGCGGGTTCTCGCCGTAGCGCAGGTCCTGCACCTTGCCGAACGCCAGGTTCAGCGTGGCCGGATACGTGCTGCGCGATGCGTGCTGCAGTTCGTCGGTCAGGCTCGTCAGGTAGTTCGTGATCGCGCCGTCGTATTGCGCGGTGTGCGCGAACACCTTCGTCGCGAGACGGAAGTTGGTCGCGTAGCCGATCGCATTGCCGTTCGCCTTCATCTCGTCGAGCACGACTGCGTAGTCGGCCGGGTCGACCACGACCGTCACGTCGCGGTGGTTCTTCGCGGCCGAGCGCAGCATCGTCGGGCCGCCGATGTCGATGTTCTCGATCGCGTCGGCGAGCGTGCAGTCGTCCTTCGCGATCGTCGCGACGAACGGATACAGGTTCACGACCAGCAGGTCGATCGTCGGGATGCCGTGCTGCTCCAGCGCCTGCATGTGCTCGGGCAGGTCGCGGCGGGCGAGGATGCCGCCGTGCACCTTCGGGTGCAGCGTCTTCACGCGCCCATCGAGCATTTCCGGGAAGCCCGTGTAGTCAGCCACTTCGGTCACGGGCAGACCTGCGTCGGCGAGGAGTTTCGCGGTGCCGCCCGTCGACAGCAGCTTGACGCCGAGGTCGGACAGCGACTTCGCGAAGTCGACGATGCCGGTCTTGTCGGAAACGGAAATGAGCGCTTGCTTGATCATGATGGAACCACCAATAGCCAGGGAAACGGGGACGGGACGGCCGCCTACAGCAGGCCGTGCTGCTGCAGCTTCTTGCGCAGCGTATTGCGATTGATGCCGAGGTACTCGGCGGCGAGCGACTGGTTGCCGCCGGCCTGTACGAGCACGACCTCGAGCATCGGCTTTTCGACGCAGGACATCACCATTTCATAGACGTCGTGCGGATTGGAGCCGTCTAGATCCCGGAAATACACGTCCAGGCTCTCGCGGACACATTGTTCGATGTTGTGCTTGCTCATGCTGCTAACTGGTTATGGTCGTCCGACTCGCCCTGGCCGTTGTCCTCTTCGTCATCGACGTAGACGAGGTGGTCCGACAGCGCCTTTTGCGCCTCGAAGAATGCATTGACGGCGGCGAGCTGCTCGCGAGTGGAATCGAGCGTGTTCATTCGGTGCCGGAACGCATTGGCACCGGAAAGGCCGCGAGTGTACCAGCCGATGTGCTTGCGCGCAGTACGGACTCCGGTGAATTCGCCGTAGAACGCGTAGTGGTCTTCCAGGTGTTCGTTCATCACGTGCTGGATCTCGTCGATCCGCGGCGGCGGCAGCAAGTCGCCGGCTTGCAGGAAATGATCGATTTCACGGAACAGCCACGGCCGACCTTGCGCGGCACGACCGATCATCAGCGCGTCGGCGCCGGTTGCGTCGAGCACGGCCTTCGCTTTCGCCGGCGACGTGATGTCGCCGTTCGCGACGACCGGAATGCGCACCGCCGCCTTCACGGCCGCGATCGTGTCGTACTCGGCGTCGCCGCGGTAGAGGTCGGCGCGTGTGCGGCCATGCACGGTGAGCATCGAGATGCCGGCCGCTTCGGCCAGGCGCGCGACCGTGATCGCGTTCTTGTGCTCGCGGTCCCAGCCGGTGCGGATCTTCAGCGTGACGGGCACCGCGTCGGGCCCGGTGCCGACCGCCGCGACGACGGCCTCGACGATCCGCTGCACGAGCGGCTCGTTCTGCAGCAGCGCGGAGCCGGCCGCGACGTTGCAGACCTTCTTCGCCGGGCAGCCCATGTTGATGTCGATGATCTGCGCGCCGTTGTCGACGTTGTAGCGGGCCGCTTCGGCCATCATCGCCGGATCGGCGCCCGCGATCTGCACCGCGATCGGCTCGACTTCGCCTTCGTGGTTCGCGCGCCGCATCGTCTTCGCGCTCTTCCACAGCTGCGCGTTGGACGCGACCATCTCGGACACGGCGTACCCGGCGCCCAGCCGTTTGCACAGCTGGCGGAACGGACGATCCGTCACGCCGGCCATCGGGGCAACGAACAGGTTGTTACGCAATACGTGAGAGCCGATAACGGGCATCGCAATGGCACCGCCCGCGAGCGCGGGGCGTCGCGGGCCAAAAAGGGCGGAGGGAAAACGCGCATTTTACCGTATTCCCATGCCCCGCCGATTTGACCCGGTTTGAGTGGCCCGGCCGCGCGCAATGCGCGGCGCAGCGCGCGCGTCAGTTGCGCTGGCCGAACATCATCTGGCGCGCGATCGCCCGCTTGAGCGGCGGCACGAATTCGAGCGCGGTGAGCGCCGCGCCGCGCAGCAGCGGAAGGGGGCCGGCATCGACCGTGAACAGGCGCGCGAGCGTGTCGGTCGCGCCGATCGTGAAGCGCCGGTCCAGCGCGCGGCGCGCGTTGAACGTGGCGAGTGCCATCGCTTCGAAGCCTTGCGCGGACAGTGCATCGACGAGCGTATGCGCATCGCGCAACCCGAGGTTGAGCCCCTGGCCCGCGACCGGATGCAGCGTTTGCGCGGCGTTGCCGACGATCGCGATGCGTCCGCTGACGAGCGTTTGCGCGGCATTCAACCCGAGCGGGAACGACGCGCGCCCCGCGATCGCGACGAACTGGCCCATGCGCTCGCCGAATGCGGCGCCGAGTTCGCGCAGGAACGCGTCGTCGGGCAGCGCGGCGCGGCGAGCGGCTTCATCGGGCGTGCAGCACCACACGAGCGAGTACTCGGCCTGACGCAGGCCGCCGAGCGGCAGCAGCGCAAGCGGGCCTTCGTGCGTGAAGCGTTCCCACGCGACGTGCGGGCGCGGTGCAGAGACCGTGACCGTGCCGACGATCGCAGTCTGTCCGTAGTCGCGCCGGTGTTTGCCGGTATCGGCCCGCTGTTCGTGGAACAGCCCGCCTTCGGCGTTGATGACGATGCGCGCGCGCAGCGGGCGCTCGCCCTGCGGGCCGTCGAGCGTCAGCGTGACGCCGTCGGCGTCCTGCTGCGGCGTGCGCGCGGTGGTCGACGTGAGCCAGTCGACGCGCGTGCCGCGCACCGCGCTCGCGAGCGCCTGCACGATCGAGCCGTAGCGCACGACGTAACCCAGCGCCGCTAGGTCGTGCTCGTCGCGGTCGATCAGCGTGCGGCCGAAATGGCCGCGCTGCGAAACGTGGATGTGTTCGATCGGCGTCGCGTCGCCCGGCCACGCGAGCGTGTCGAGCAGCACGCGGCTGCCGTGCGACACGGCGATCGCGCGCGGATCGTTCGCGTTCGCGGCCGGTTCGCGCGCATCGATCAGCGCGATCGATGCATGCTGCGTCGCGCTGCGCCGCGCGAGCCAGCCGGCGAGCGCGAGCCCGACAGGGCCCGCGCCGACGATGGCGAGGTCGTAGTCCGGCTTGGCCGGGGAGGAGGCGGTCGTCATCAATGTTCGTGAAACGGGGTAACGATCAACGGCAGCAGGCGGCGGCCCGCTGCCGGTCGACGAAGGCGCGGCGGTCGGCTCATGCGCGGTGCGCCGCGCCCGCGCGCATCAGCGCCTCGATGTCGGCCGCCGCAACCGGCACGTCGCGCGTGATCAGCTCGCAGCCGTGCTCGCGCACGATCGCATCGTCCTCGATGCGGATGCCGATGTTCCAGTATTCGGACGGCACGTCGTCGGCCGCGCGCACATACAGGCCCGGCTCGACGGTGAGCGTCATGCCGGGCTTCAGCGTGCGCCACGGCAGCGCGCCGTTCGCATCGCGCGCGGCGAGCCGCTCGCGGTAGTCGCCGCAATCGTGCACGTCCATGCCGAGCCAGTGGCCGGTGCGGTGCATGTAGAAGCGCGCGTATGCGCGCTCCGCGATCACGTCGTCGACGCTCGAGAAGCGCGTTTTCGGAATGATGCCGGTGTCGAGCAGCCCCTGGGCCAGCACGCGCACGGCCGCGTCGTGCGGCGCCTCGAACGGCACGCCCGCGCGCGTCGCGTCGATCGCGGCCTGCTGCGCGGCGAGCACGATGTCGTACAGCGTGCGCTGCGCCGGCGAGAAGCGCCCGTTGGCCGGGAACGTGCGCGTGATGTCCGACGCGTAGCCGTCGAGCTCGCACGCGGCGTCGATCAGGATCAGGTCGCCGTCCCGCGCGGCCGCGTTGCCGGCCGGGTAGTGCAGCACGCACGCGTTCGCGCCGGCCGCGACGATCGAGCCGTACGCGGGCGCCTGCGCGCCATGCTTGCGGAACGTATACAGCAGCTCGGCCTCGAGTTCGTATTCGCGGATCCCCGGGCGGCACGCCTGCATCGCGCGGCGATGCGCGAGCGCCGAAATATGCGCGGCGCGCATCATGATCGCGAGCTCGTGCTCGTCCTTCATGAGCCGCATGTCGTCGAGCACGGGCGTGAGGTCGAGCAGGGCGTCCGGCGCTGCGACGCCCGTGCGGGCCTGTGCGCGTACCGTGTCGATCCAGCCGGCGAGCTGGCGCTCGAAGTCGGCCGACGCGCCGAACCGGTAGTGCACGGTGCCCGCATCGGCGAGCAGGCGCGGCATTTCGGTGTCGATCACGTCGGTCGCGAAGGCCGCATCGAAGCCGAACGCGTCGCGCGCGGCTTCGGGCCCGTAGTGGAAGCCTTCCCAGATCTCGCGGTCGACATTCTTCGCCCGGCAGAACAGGATCGACTCCGGCGCGCCGTGCGGCGCGGCCGCGTTCAGCACGAGCACGGCATCGGGCTCGGTGAATCCTGTCAGGTAATGGAAGTAGCTGTCGAACCTGTATGGGAATGCCGTATCGCGGTTGCGCAGCATTTCCGGCGCGGTGGGGACGATGGCGACGCCGCCGCCCGCGGCACGCAGTGCGGCAAGCACGCGTTCACGGCGCTGGCGGTAGACGTCGACGGCGATGGCGGTATCGAGGGGCGCATTCATCGTGCGATTGTAGCGCCGCCGGACGCGGCGCGTGAGAGGGGCGGCCGCGAGCCGCACTGGAAGGGGCCGCGCGGCGGCTGTTGCAAACCATCCACAGGCCGAACGGGCGATTTTCTACCCGGCCGCGCCGGCCGGTTATGATCGGCGACAACGTATACTCTCGGCAGTTCCCTTGAAAAGGCAGATGATGAAATTAATCGGTTCGCTCAGCAGCCCGTTCGTCCGAAAGGCGCGGATCGTGCTCGCCGAAAAGAAGATCGACTACAAGCTGGACCTCGAGAACGTGTGGGCGCCGGAGACGGATATTCATGCATCGAATCCGCTCGGCAAGGTGCCGTGTCTCGTGATGGAGGATGGTGCCGCGGTGTTCGATTCCCGCGTGATCTGCGAATACGTCGATACGCTGTCGCCGGTCGGCAAGCTGATTCCGCCGTCGGGGCGCGAGCGCGTCGAAGTGCGCTGCTGGGAAGCGCTGGGCGACGGCGTGCTCGACGCCGCGGTCGCGATCCGCCTCGAATACACGCAGCGTGACGAAGCGCAGCGCAGCGCGAACTGGATCGCGCGGCAGCAGCGCAAGATCGACGACGGTCTCGTCGCGATGTCGCAGGGCCTCGGCGGCAAGACGTGGTGCGTCGGTAATCATTACACGCTCGCCGACATCGCACTCGGCTGCGCGCTCGGCTATCTCGACTTCCGGATGCCCGAACTCAACTGGCGCGACCGCCATCCGAACCTCGACAAGCATTTCGTGAAGCTATCGCAGCGCCAGACGTTCGTCGACACGCTGCCGCAAGGCTGATCCGCCGCCGGCCGCGGATTGAGCAGACAAAAGAAAAGCGCCCGCGGGCGCTTTTCTTGTTGGCGGACCGTTTCGGCAACGAGCGGCCCCGCACGGCATCAGGCGTTACTCGATCGACGCATAGACGGTTTCGCCGAGCACGAACGAATCGCTGCGCGAGATCGGCCACCACTTGTCGTACAGCGTATAGCCGCAGGTCTGGCCGTCGAGCAGCGCGCCCGGCTTCAGGTACTTCAGCAACTGCGACATCAGCCGCACTTCGTGCGGCGCGACGCGCTGCACGATGTGATGCGCGCGCAGTTCGGACGGATGGCCGAGGCCGGCCGCCTGCACGAGTTCCTGCAGCGCATGCAGCGTGTTGCGATGGAAGTTGTACACGCGCTCGGCCTTGTCCGGCACGACGAGCGCGCGCTGGCGCACCGGGTCCTGCGTCGCGACGCCGGTCGGGCAGCGGTCCGTGTGGCAGTGCTGCGCCTGGATGCAGCCGACCGCGAACATGAAGCCGCGCGCCGAGTTCACCCAGTCCGCGCCGATCGCGAGCGTGCGCGCGATGTCGAACGCGGTGATGATCTTGCCGCTCGCGCCGATCTTCACGCGGTCGCGCACGCCGATCCCGACGAGCGTGTTGTGCACCAGCAGCAGCCCTTCCTGCAGCGGCACGCCGACATGGTCGGTGAATTCGAGCGGCGCCGCGCCGGTGCCGCCTTCCGCGCCGTCGACGACGATGAAGTCAGGCACGATGCCGGTTTCGACCATCGCCTTCGCGATCCCGAAGAATTCCCACGGATGGCCGATGCACAGCTTGAAGCCGGTCGGCTTGCCGCCCGACAGCGTGCGCAGCCGCTCGACGAATTCGAGCAGCCCGCGCGGCGTCGAGAATTCGGAGTGCGTGGCGGGCGAGATGCAGTCCTTGCCCATCGGCACGCCGCGCGTCTCGGCGATCTCGGGCGTGATCTTCGCTGCCGGCAGCACGCCGCCGTGGCCGGGCTTCGCGCCCTGCGACAGCTTGATCTCGATCATCTTGACCTGCGGCTCGGCGGCCTGCTTCGCGAACTTGTCCGGGTTGAACGTGCCGTCGTCGTTGCGGCAGCCGAAGTAGCCCGACGCGATTTCCCAGATGATGTCGCCGCCGTTCTCGCGGTGGTACTTCGACAGCGAGCCTTCGCCGGTGTCGTGCGCGAAACCGCCTTTCTTCGCGCCGAGGTTCAGCGAGCGGATCGCGTTCGCGGACAGCGAGCCGAAGCTCATCGCCGAGATGTTGAAGATCGAGATGTCGTACGGCTGCGCGCGGTTCGCGCCGACGCGGATGCGGAAATCGTGGTTCGGCAGCTTGGTCGGCGCGAGCGAATGGCTGATCCATTCGTGCGCGACGGCCTTCACGTTCAGCTCGGTGCCGTACGGACGGTTGTCGGCGACGTTCTTCGCGCGCTGGTAGACGAGGCTGCGCTGCGCGCGCGAGAACGGCTTCTCGTCGGTGTCGTCCTCGACGAAGTATTGGCGGATTTCAGGTCGGATGAATTCGAACAGGAAGCGGCAATGACCCCAGAGCGGGTAATTGCGCAGGATCGCGTGGCGGTCCTGGTTGAGGTCGTACAGACCGAGTGCGACGAGCGCGATGGGGATGATGATCCACAGCCAGGAAAGCACGTGGACCGATGCGAGCGCGGCCGCTGCGACGAGCAGCAGGACGGCGGCCCACATCGCGAGGTAGCGTCTGGAAAGCATGGGGACTCCGTAAGAATCTTGAAATGCCGCCATGCTTGCGCTGCGCGGCGGCGCGCCGGCCGCGACGAAATCGTGTTCCGCCGGGCGCGGCGTGCCGCAAGTCTAAACGAATGGATGTCAGCGTGCGTCGGCAAGTGCCGGCGCGTGGCCTTCGGGTGCGGCCCCACCGGGCTGGCCGGTGGCTGCCGACTCGATGATGCCGCCGCCGAGGCAGATTTCGCCGTCGTACAGCACGGCCGACTGGCCGGGCGTGACCGCCCATTGCGCATCGTCGAACGCGAGCGAGAAGCGCGCTTCGCCTGCGGGGCCGGGGGCCGCGACGCCTATCGCGGCCCGGCCGAATGTGCACGCCGCATCGGCCTGCCGGTAGCGCGTCTTCGCGCCGCACGAGAAGCCTTCGGCCGGCGGTTCGCCCGCGACCCAGCTCACGTTGCCGGCGACGAGCTGCCGCGACAGCAGCCACGGATGGTCGTGGCCCTGCACGACGTACAGCGTGTTCGACGCGATGTCCTTCGCGGCGACGAACCATGGTTCGCCGCTGCCGTCCTTGCTGCCGCCGAGGCCGATGCCCTTGCGCTGGCCGAACGTATAGAACGCGAGGCCGATGTGCTCGCCGATGACCTTGCCGTCCGGCGTCTTCATCGGGCCGGGTTTCGTCGGAAGATAGCGGTTCAGGAAATCGCGGAACGGCCGCTCGCCGATGAAGCAGATGCCGGTCGAGTCCTTCTTCTTCGCGTTCGGCAGCCCGATCTGCGCGGCGATCTCGCGCACCTTCGTCTTCGGGATCTCGCCGAGCGGGAACATCGTCTTCGACAGCTGCGCCTGGTTCAGCCGGTGCAGGAAGTACGACTGGTCTTTCGTATGATCGAACGCCTTCAGCAGCTCGAAGCGCCCGTCGCGTTCGCGCACGCGCGCATAGTGGCCCGTCGCGATCATTTCCGCGTCGAGCGACATCGCGTGATCGAGGAACGCCTTGAACTTGATCTCGGCGTTGCACAGGACGTCCGGGTTCGGCGTGCGGCCGGCCGAGTATTCGCGCAGGAATTCGGCGAACACGCGGTCCTTGTATTCGGCCGCGAAGTTCACGGCTTCCACGTCGATGCCGATCAGGTCGGCCACCGACACGACGTCGATCCAGTCCTGGCGCGTCGAGCAGTATTCGCCGTCGTCGTCGTCTTCCCAGTTCTTCATGAACAGGCCGACCACGTCGTACCCCTGTTCCTTCAACAGCCACGCGGTCACCGACGAATCGACGCCGCCCGACATGCCCACTACTACACGGCGCTTGCTCATTTGTTTACCGCCTGACGGTCGAATGCGTCCGGTCGCGGCGCGACCGAATGCGTGTGCACGAAATCGAGCGGAATGCGCCGCCCGGCGAGATAGTCGTCGACGCAGCGCATCACCGCGGGCGAGCGGTGGCGCTCGCTGCATGCGCGCAGTTCGTCGGCGCTCATCCACAGCGTGCGGATGATGCCGTCGTCGAGCGCGTGGCCAGGCAACGGCTCGCCGACCGTGCCGCAGAACGTGAAGCGCAGGTAGGTCGCGCCGGCGGTGCCGGGGCGATCGTAGTGCGCGAGATAGACGCCGACGAGCGCGTCGGGGACGAACGGATGCGCGGTTTCCTCGAGCGTCTCGCGGATCACGGCGTCGGCGAGCGTCTCGCCGGCTTCGAGATGGCCGGCCGGCTGATTGAAGCGCAGGCCCGTCGAGGTTTCTTCCTCGATCACGAGAAAGCGGCCGGCGCGCTCGATCAGCGCTGCAACGGTCACATGCGGGGTCCAGATTTCGGGTTTCATGGTTCGGCATTTTACCGGTTGCGCCCGGACGCTGCCGGGCGCGCGGTTACACGCATCCGGCCCTAGCGACGCGGTGGGCAACGCAGCCGGCAATAAGAGGCATGCGGCACGGCGGCCGCTTGTGTCGAGCGGCGCGGGGGCGGGGAACTCGGATTGCCTGACATTTGGGCTGGTCGGGTTGGCCGACGCGCTCCGACGTTCGAGGAATGGTCGTGCTTGCCGGGGCGGGGATGCCGCGCAGGACGAATGGCGGCCGCGCGGCATGCGCCCGGCGCGCCGAGCGCGCATCCGTGCATGGACCCTTTCGCGATCCGCCGGCCTTCCCTGTCCGGAAACTGCTCATGCACGGTGATGTCGCCCGTCCGCGCGATTTTTCAGAGCGAGGGGGGCTTTTAGGCGGGGGCGAGCGGGGTACGGGCAGGGAAGGTATCGGTAGTTTTCGGATGTAGGCGGCGAACTTGTTGTTCTATCTGGTCGCCAAACATCATGACCCTGGAGCCATCGTGTTGACGAGCAACCTGACGTTCATGCACTGGGCCACGGCGCTTGCTGACGGCCGCTATTCGCCGCTAGTGGACACAAAGCGAATCGAACGAATGATCTCGAGCACTTCCGGCAGAGCTATCTCTGACGACCGCTGAAGACTCTTTCCCGCGGTCTCCGATATATCTCGGTGGTCGTAACCAAGCTCGACGCCTCCTCTGTCAGTTTGTAGGGTACGCGAACTATCTCCCAAGCAAAAGTCGAGCTCTCGTACTTGACCAGGCAGGGAGCCACCAAGCGGAAACGATGAAATTTGTGCAACTCCAAAGTAAGTGGGATGCAATTTTTCGAGGCGATGCACGTTGTAGTAGCGAATATTCTGCGCGTCTTCAACTGGAAGAAGCTTCGGGCAAAGATCAACTGCCGCCCCCTTGTAACAGCTTATGTTGAGCGTCAACGATTTCTGCCTCCTGGAGCCGAGGATATTGCTATGCGAGAAAGACCCATAGGGGCCACTGCTGCCCGCATAGGCTCGAGTGCGCCCACCTTTTCTTGCGAAGAATTCAATGGCGCAACCTTGCATGGGAATGACATAGCGCTGCATACCTTCCGGTACGGCGTCCGCAGGATATTGAGTAGTGGTCGCCCCATTGTTCTCGCCAATTGCCAAGGCAGCTTGGGTAGCGAAATTAATGAGAAGTCCCACCATGATCTGAGGCAGGAGAAATCTCATGTTTATCTCGGTGCCTCACCTTTCACTTGGTAGTCCTCCGGCAGGAATTGCCGAACACCGCTTCCATCCGGGAAGACTGGCTGGTCAAGCAGCAGCACTTGTGCATAGGCATGTGCGTGGTAGCGATCTACTAAGCCATTGAGCTTCGGATCGTCGCGATTGAGGTGGTCCGGTAGATTGATCAGGCAGCTCACTCGCCGGAAAGAAACACTCTCATAAAAAGCAAACGATTGGTTGCGCCGCTGCTGACTAGTGACATGCACGATGAATGAACGGCGCACGTTGGGCGATGACTGATCCGCCTCATAATTGGCCTTGTGCATAGCCCAGTAGTAACCCGCGCTATCGGCAGCATCATAGGTCCTTTGGCGAACGTCCTCTCGCCACGCCAGCATCTGTAAGGGTAACTGCCGTTCTACCTCGGTCAACGGGCGGTTATTGCGTTGAGCATCTGCTTGCGCCTGAGATTGCCTCAACCTTGTCTCTAATGCGGGCTCAATCGCGCGCCCACGCCAGTGCCAGTAGCCGAGATAATTGCTCGGGTGAGTCAATTGAAGCAAGCCGCGGGCTATCGACCGATGGGTTGTACGGTCCACCGTGCCCACACGTCCGGGGTAAGGTCATCGGGCGGCGTCTTGGCCGCAGCGCCATACACCGCGGGAACACGGATGGTGCGCTGCGCTACGGTAGGTGCGGGCTTTCTCAAAGCACTTTGCTCGGAGCCGCTCACCCGTGGCCACCACGTTCCTGCATCCTTCGCCTTCTTGCCGTTGACGGCAAGGATACGCTCCGGGGTGGTATGGAAGCGCTGCGCGACGCTTCCGAGCGTGTCGTTGCGCGCACCGAAGGTGGAATCGAACGCACGCACAACGTAGTTTCGGGTCTCGGTGCGAGGATTGACCGCGTACATGGGCGTGCCCGCCGGCAGCACGATATGCATGTCGCCCCACACGCAGTTGCGTCGGCCCTCGGCGGCCTGTAGCTTGCCCGTGCTGCGCCCCATCAGCTTCTCCACGTTCGCTTGATCGGCAACGATTTCGAAGTGGATGCGATTGGGCCTACCGTAGATGTTGCCAGCCTGGCCGATGGGGTCCTTGCGATAGACCTTGTCCCCCTTCTTCAATGCGGCCTGAGTGCCCGTTTTGTTCGCCACGGTTTTCAGGTGCTGATAGATCGAATAAAAGACGACCTCGACGCCTTCGCCGATTTCAGTCTGGTGCTTGAGAATCACCACGCCATTGCTGGTCCAGCCGGCGTAGTAGAACAACGGATAGGCGTCGCGCTCTTGCCCGGTGGGGTCCTGTTTCGGCTGGGGTGTGCAGGCGCGCGCGAATACGACTTCGCCATCCGCGATCGCGCGTACGGGTTCGGGATTTTTGTCATCGCCCGGCGCAACCAAATGCACGCCACCATGCCAGCCGAACTGGTAGCTAACGGGGAAGCTACCTTTACCGCTCTTTTCGCCCAGGCCGAAGGTGCCGTCGTTCCGGTCGTCCTCTGCCTTCGGTTGGGGCGTGCTCAAAAAAGGAAAGCTGATAAGCATGGGAAGTTCCAGGCGATTACTCGAAGAGCGACACATCAGCGGGATCGACGGGTTACCGGCCCGTGATCAAGCCGCCGGTCTACATGCGGATAGCGCGGCCGGCGCATGCACCGGCCGCGCGGAGGCCCAGGCTTAGGCTTCCTGCGGCTTGCGCCAGTCGTCCGACGCTTCCGTGCCGGCGATGGCGTGCGTCCAGGTGATCTTGCGATACGCCATCGAGACCTTCACCAGTTGGGTGTACTCGGCCTTGCTGGCGTCCTGCGCATGCGGCAACACGGCGTTGATGTTGACGATGGTGGCGTCTTCGAGCTTGGTCGTGAAGAAGT
>NZ_JAPVQY010000058.1 GCF_027257875.1 Burkholderia sp. IMCC1007 | reverse complement strand
TCCGCGTCCGCGCCCATCTCGACGGCGAGGCACACTTCGCTGATCAGGTCGCCTGCGTTCAGGCCGACGATCCCGCCGCCGATCACGCGATGGGTTTCCTCGTCGAAGATCAGCTTCGTGAAGCCTTCGTCGCGGCCGTTCGCGATCGCGCGGCCCGATGCGGCCCACGGGAACACCGCCTTGCCGTACTTGATGCCTTCGGCCGTGCACTGGTCTTCCGTCTTGCCGGCCCACGCCACTTCCGGATCCGTGTACGCCACCGACGGGATCTGCAGTGCGTCGAAGTACGCCTTCTCGCCGTGTGCGGCTTCCGCTGCGACGTGGCCTTCATGCACGGCCTTGTGCGCGAGCATCGGCTGGCCGACGACGTCGCCGATCGCGAAGATGTGCGGCACGTTCGTGCGCATCTGCTTGTCGACGTCGATGAAGCCGCGATCGGTCACGGCCACGCCGGCCTTGTCGGCGCCGATATTCTTGCCGTTCGGGCTGCGGCCCACTGCGACCAGCACGAGGTCGTAGCGCTGCGCTTCCGCCGGGGCCTTTTCGCCCTCGAACTTCACGTAGATGCCGTCTTCCTTCGCTTCCGCGCCGACCGTCCTGGTCTTCAGCATCACGTTGCCGAAGCGCTTCGCGTTGTACTTTTCCCAGACCTTCACGAGATCGCGGTCCGCACCCATCATCAGGCCGTCCATCATTTCGACCACGTCGATCTCGGCGCCGAGCGTCGAGTACACCGTGGCCATTTCGAGGCCGATGATGCCCCCGCCGATCACCAGCATGCGCTTGGGCAGCTGGCGGAGCTCCAGCGCGCCCGTCGAATCGACGACGCGCGGGTCTTCCGGCATGAACGGCAGCTTCACCGCTTGCGAGCCGGCGGCGATGATCGCCTGCTTGAACTTGACGACCTTCTTGCCGTTTTCGCCCTGCACTTCCATGTGGAACGGATCGACGAACGCGCCCGTGCCCGTCACGACTTCGACCTTGCGTGCCTTCGCCATGCCGGCGAGGCCCGTCGTCAGTTTCTTGACGACGCCGCCCTTGAAGTCGCGCAGCTTGTCGAGGTCGACTTGCGGCTTACCGAACGTGATGCCATGCGACGCGAGCGCCGCGGCTTCCTCGACGACGAGCGACGTATGCAGCAGTGCCTTCGACGGGATGCAGCCGACGTTCAGGCAGACGCCGCCGAGCGTCGAGTAGCGTTCGACGAGCACGGTCTTCATGCCGAGGTCGGCGGCGCGGAACGCGGCTGAGTAGCCGCCGGGGCCGGCGCCGAGCACGAGCATGTCGTATTCGATGTCTGCGTTACCGGAGAAGCTACCGCCTTGGGGCTTGGGTGATGCGTTCTCCGGTGCCTGGACCGGAGCGACCGCCGATGAACGAACGGCCTCGGATTCGCGAGCGTCTTCAAGGAGCGCGATCGGCGTGCCTTCGGACACGATATCGCCGACCTGGACGCTTAATGCCTTGACGATGCCGGAGACGGGGCTTGGTACATCCATGGTTGCCTTGTCGGATTCGAGCGTAATGAGGGATTGCTCTTTCTTGACGCGATCACCGATTTTCACTGCGATTTCGATGACGGGGACGTCTTTGTAATCGCCGATATCCGGCACTTTGATTTCGATGAGACTCATGTACGTCCCTTGTTGTATGGCTACTCAGAGAGGGATGGGGAAACTCGTGTATGAACTGGACTACCCGGACTACGGCCTGACAAGAGAACGCGAACGTGGGCAGAACCCCCTTTGCCGTCCGCCCAAGGACGCGCCTTTCTTTTGGTTACTTTTCTTTGGAAGACAAAGAAAAGTGACCGCCGCCCCGCGCAGGGGCGACGCTAATAGACCGTAATCGCAACAGGTTCAACGACAGGCCGAGGCGGACTGACAAAAACCCACGCCCCGCGAGCCGTCACCCCATCAAAGAACGATGCGACGAAAATCGCCAAGCACCGCGCTGAGATACGAATTGAACCGCGCGGCTTCCGCGCCATCCACTGCGCGGTGATCGAACGACAGAGAGAGGGGCAGGATGAGTCGCGGCACGAACTGCTTGCCGTCCCAAACTGGTTTCATCGCGCTGCGCGACACGCCGAGGATCGCCACTTCTGGTGCGTTGATGAGCGGTGTGAAATGCGTGCCGCCGACACCGCCGAGCGACGAGATCGAGAAGCAACCACCCTGCATCTGATCGAGCTTGAGCTTGCCGTCGCGTGCGGCCTTCGACAGCTCGGCCATTTCCTTCGCGATATCGACGAGGCCTTTCTTGTCCGCATCGCGAATGACGGGCACGACGAGCCCATTCGGCGTATCAGCGGCGAAACCAATGTGGTAGTACTGCTTGAACACGAGGTTGTCACCGTCGAGGCTCGCATTGAAGGCCGGGAACTTCTTCAGCGCAGCGACAACCGCCTTGATGAAAAACGCGAGCATCGTGAACTTCACACCCGCCTTCTCGTGCTCCCTGTTCAGCTGCCCGCGCAGCGCTTCAAGCTCGGTGATGTCTGCTTCGTCGTTGTTCGTGACGTGCGGGATCATCACCCAGTTGCGATGCAGGTTCGCGCCGGATATCTTCTTGATGCGCGACAGCGGCTGCGAATCGACGGGGCCAAATTTCGCGAAATCGACCTCCGGCCACGGCAATAGACCCAGCTCTGCTCCGTTCGCCGAGACGGGCGGCGTCGAGACTGTTGGCGTGCCAGGCGATGTCGCCATTGCGTTCTTGACGAATGCAGTAACGTCTTCCGATGTAACGCGCTGCTTCGGACCGGTGCCCTGCACGCGCGATATCTCGACGCCCAGTTCCCGCGCGAGCTTGCGCACCGACGGCGACGCATGGCTGTCTCGATGCAGTTCGCCTGCGCGCGCTGAGGCGCGATGCAATGGCGCGGGAGCAGACTCCAGTTCGGGCGCGGATGCGGGCACTTGCGTTGGCACTGTCGTGACATCCGCTTCCGGCCGCGTGAGCTCATGCGCAGCAGCAGGCACCGGCACCGGCTCCGGCACGGCTTCATCATGCCGCGCCTCATCGCCTTCGATCAGCGCGATCAGCGCCCCTTCCGACACCGTGTCGCCAACCGCGACCTTCAGCTCCTTGATCACCCCAGCGATCGGGCTGGGCACATCCATCGTCGCCTTGTCCGATTCGAGCATGACGAGCGACTGCTCCTGTTCGACCCGTTGCCCTACTTCCACCAGAACTTCGATTACCGGAATGTTCTTGTAATCGCCGATATCCGGCACTTCTATTCGTGTCACCTGCACATTCGTCTCCAACAGCAAGCGTTTCAACAGTCGGCGCCGCGCGCTTCATCTTGCCGCACGCACTCGATTCGATCGGGTTGCAAACGATTGACCGACGAACGCGCGACGCCTTCGACCAGCCGATTCGCGCGCCACTCTCATCGCGCACACCGGTCAATGGGTTCTAGACAAGCCAGGGTTCGATCAGCCCGCTTCCGATTCGCCCATATCGGTCGATCGCCTGACGCACGATGCGCGGGTCCAGCTGGCCGTCGTCGGCGAGTGCCTTCAACGCGGCGATCACGATCGACGCACGATCCACTTCGAAGAACGCGCGCAACGCCGCACGCGTATCGCTGCGCCCGAAGCCGTCGGTGCCGAGCACGACATAGCGGGACGGCACGTACGCACGGATCAGTTCCGGCACGGCGCGCACATAGTCCGTCGCGGCGATCACCGGCCCACGCGCGGCGCCCAGCGCGGCCGTCACATAGGGCACCGCGGGTTCGCCGCGCTCCAGCAGCCGCTGCGCGCGCTCCACGGACACGCCGTCGCGATGCAATTCGGTAAAGCTCGTCACGCTCCAGACGGCCGCGTCGATATGCCAGTCGTCCTTCAACATCCGGGCCGCGGCCTGGACTTCGCCGAGAATCGCGCCCGAACCCAGCAACTGGACCTGCGCGATCTCGACCTGCGCAGGCTCCAGCGCGTACATCCCCTTGAGCACGCCGCGCCGGACACGATCGACATCCGCTTCAGCCAACGGACGTTGCGCGTAGTTTTCGTTGGTGACGGTCAAGTAGTAAAACAGGTCGCGCTGACGCACGATCATCTGCTGCATGCCTTCGTCGACGATCATCGCCACTTCGTACGCAAAGGCCGGATCGTACGCACGGCAGTTCGGTATCGTCGAGGCCGCAAGATGGCTCGTGCCGTCCTGATGCTGCAGGCCTTCACCGCCGAGCGTCGTCTTGCCGGCCGTCGCGCCGATCAGGAAGCCGCGCGCGCGCTGATCCGCCGCCGCCCAGATCAGGTCGCCGATACGCTGGAAACCGAACATCGAGTAGTAGATATAAAACGGCAGCATCGGCAGATCGTGCACGCTGTACGACGTTGCCGCGGCAATCCACGACGACACCGCCCCCGCCTCCGAGATGCCTTCTTCGAGAATCTGGCCGCCCGTATCCTCACGGTAATAGAGCATCGAACCCATGTCTTCCGGCTCGTACAGTTGACCGAGCGGCGAATAGATACCGACTTGCCGGAACAGATTCGCCATGCCGAAGGTACGCGCCTCGTCGGCGACGACGGGCACCACACGCGGCCCGAGTTCGGCGTCCTTCAACAGGTTGCCGAGCATGCGCACGATCGCCATCGTGGTCGACATTTCCTTGTCGTTGGTGTCGAGCGCGAATTGCCCCCACGCCGACATCGCGGGCACGGCCGGCGTGTGCGATGCCGCTGCGCGCCTTCGCGGGAGGTAGCCGCCCAGCGCTGCACGGCGCGCGTGCAGATACTGCATGACGGCACTGCTTTCGTCGGGCTTGTAGAACTTGAGTTGTTCGACATCGGTGTCCGAGAGCGGCAGGCGAAAGCGGTCGCGAAACGCCTTCAACTGATCGATGTCGAGCTTCTTTTGCTGATGCGTCGTCATGCGCCCCTGGCCGATTGAGCCCATGCCGAAGCCCTTCATGGTCTTCGCGAGAATGACCGTGGGTTGCCCGCGGTGTTTCGACGCCTTTTCGTACGCAGCGTGCAATTTACGAACATCATGGCCGCCGCGCCGCAGGCGGTCGATATCGTCGTTGCTCAGATGCGCGGCGAGCGCAGCCAGCTCGGCGGTCTGACCGAAGAAGCGTTCGCGATTGTAGGCGCCTTCGTTGGCGGAAAAGGTCTGGAACTGCCCGTCCACGGTGTGCGCGAACGCGCGCAACAGCGCCCCCGTGCGATCCCGTGCGAACAGCGCGTCCCAGTCCGAACCCCACAGCACCTTGATGACGTTCCAGCCGGCCCCCGTGAACTGCGCTTCGAGTTCGTCGATGATGCGGCCATTGCTGCGCACCGGTCCGTCGAGCCGCTGCAGATTGCAGTTGATCACGAACACGAGATTGTCGAGCCCCTCGCGCGCGGCCAGCGAAAGCGCGCCGATTGCCTCGGGTTCGTCCATTTCGCCATCGCCGAAATAGCCCCACACCTTGCGGCCTTCCGTGCGTTGCAGCCCGCGGTTCTGCAGATAACGCATGAAGCGCGCTTGGTAGATCGCGTTGATCGGCCCGATGCCCATCGAGCCGGTCGGGAATTGCCAGAAATCCGGCATCAGCCACGGATGCGGATAGGAACAGAGGCCCGCACCGGTGATTTCCTGCCGGTAATGCTCGAGATGCGTGTCGTCGAGAAAGCCTTCGAGATAAGCCCGCGCGTACACGCCGGGCGCCGAATGAGGCTGAAAATAGACGAGATCGCCGCCATGACCATCGTTCGGGCCACGAAAGAAATGATTGAAGCCGACTTCGAACAGGTCGGCCGCGGACGCATAGCTGGCAATATGCCCGCCCAGCTCACCGTACGCGCGATTCGCCCGCACGACCATGGCCAGCGCATTCCAGCGCAGCGCAGCGGCAAGCTTTTCTTCGATGTCGAAATCGCCCGGATACGGAGGCTGCTGGTCGACGGGAATCGTGTTCGCGTAGGGCGTGATATTCAGTCGCGCCGTTGCAATACCGTTGGATGAAGCGTGGGCCGCGAGTCGATCGAACAGGTACTGCGCCCGCTCGGTACCCGCATGCCGGACCACGCCATCGAGCGCGTCGAGCCATTCGGCGGTTTCGAGTGGATCGTCGTCGACGTTCGTCTGACGCAGGGAAAGGATCGAGGGTGTCCCCGTCGATAAGTCGGTCATCTTGCAACTCCGTAAGAGCAATGCGAATTCAGTGGCGAGTGCGCAAAGATTACGGGGGATGCCGCAGAATGTGTGGTCGTATTCAGGGCTGCCGAAGCGGTGTCGGCTGCACGCTCTTCTGCGAAATGCGTGATCTACAGCATTTCATTTTGACGCGGGCGACGTCGCGTGCGGGACGGTCAAGTCCTCGGCGGGAAAACAGGCGCAACGCGCGTCGAGAATGGAAGTGCGTTCGCTGAGCCATCCGCAGGGTCGTCCGCCTCGGTCGAAGCCGTCGACCCGAGCACGGCCTCCGACTGCGTACGCGCCAGCGCGGCGAAGTAACGACCTGGCGAATGCCCGAGCGCCTTCTTGAACATGGTGATGAACGCGGTGACCGACTCATAGCCGAGTTCGTCCGATACACGCTGCACGGTAGCGCCGCCGGCAAGCTCGCGCACCGCAACGAGCAGTTGCAACTGCTGCCGCCAGCGGCCAAACGTTAGCCCCGTCTCACTGACGACGAGCCTCGCCAGCGAACGCTCGCTCATTGCGAGACGTTTCGCCCATTGCGCGACGGTGCTGCGATCGCCGGGATTGGCGTGCAACGCGTCGGCCATCTGCCGGATTCGCGGATGATCCGTCACCGGCAGATAGAGGCGCTCGACCGGCATCAGCGTCAGCTCGTGCAACAGCACGCGCGCAAGCCGGTCGGTATGGCCGCCCTGCTCGTAGTCCAGCGGCGCTCCGGCCAGATGCAGGATCATTTCCCGCACCATCGGCGAAATGGACAGCGTGCAGCAATCCGTCGGCAAGTCGACGATACCGGGCTCCGCAAACAGATAGCAAAGTCGGGCATTGGGCGTCGCATGGTTGCTGTGCGGCATGTCGCCGGGAATCCAGACACCGCATTGCGGCGGGACGATCCAGAAGGCGCCCGCGACCTGACAGGTTACGGCGCCGTGCAACGCCAGCACCAGTTGCCCTTTCCGATGTTTGTGAATCGGGATTTCGGCAGCATGCTCGTCGACGTGCATGCGCAGCGATACGGCCGGCCGGTCGATCGTGTCCGGATCCGCAAAATCAGGAAGACTAACGTAACGGTTCATATCGGGCATCTTTTTGCGACACGCTGGAATTGTAGCGAAATGCATGCGGAGAATGAGTCCGCATAGTAGCGTCATTCCACGCTCGAATGCCGCGACGAGTTCATTGCTCCAGACCTCCGGCGCGCGGGGCCGGCTCGCATGCGTTCCCTCGCATAGTTTCCCGGGAACCCGCGCGGCCGCCTCGCCACGCACACCGCGCATGATCCCGCCCGCTTGTCTCTAGATAGCTCAGCGTGACTTCGGTCCGCGCGCCGACGGCCGTAAGAAGGCCGTTGGCGAACGAGACAGCGATGGTTGAACTCGGAGCTCGCACCGGATCGTTCCGCCAGCATCAATACCTGTGCAGTCGGGTTTGCGCCCGATTGTGCTTGCTGCATGGTCTGTTGCAGAGCAAATACGCGGCCGATAAGTCAGACGAAAGCCACGATGACGTCGAGCGGTCGACGCGGACGTCGCCCCGAAGTTCGGCGAGTGACCGACCGTGAATTGCGCTTCGATTGACTGCTCTCGCAGCACAATCTGCCGAACCGAGCGCCACTGCGGCAACACAAGAATAAGAAATGCCGCCTGAACTGCGGCAATATTTCTCCGTGCAATCAAATGAATTCACCGTCCGGGCGACCCGGATTTCATTAAGCGCAATGAGATCCGAAACGACGAAATAATAAACAAGGCAAGACAGATTTTTTGGCGCGAATACCCAAACGCGCAGCAGCGCCGCGCCGTTGCGTATGGCGCTCGCGCCGGCACGCCAAGGTCGTCGGCGGTTGGATTCGCAGCACCGCTCTATTCGTATAACAAAACGGCCTCAGCAATGAGGCAAGTACTTGTCACATTAATTCATGATTCATTAAACCCGCTTTTATTTGCCCTTTGTTTACAACCACCCGCATCACCTCCTTTAAAACCAGCAAACAAAATGCAATACCCGGAGTAAACCCTTTCTTTGAACGCAAGGAGAACAATATGGAAATACGGCAAATCAACGTCTACGATCTGATCGACAGTCGTAGAATCGGCAGGAGGCAGTATTTCATCGTCGCCTTCTGTGCGCTGCTCATGCTGTTCGATGGCTTCGATACCCAGGTCATCAGTTTCATCGTGCCCGTTCTCGCGAACGAATGGCACCTGCCCAAGGCGGTATTCGGCGCGATTTTTTCCGCAGTTTTCTTCGGGCTGTTGATCGGCAACTTCGGCATTCCGTTCGTGACCCAGCGCTTCGGCACGAAGAAGATTGCCTTCGTGGCAACCGCTGCTTTCGGTCTGTTCACTCTGCTCACCGTCTTTGCGACCAGCGTGCCGCAACTGATCGCGTTGAGGTTCCTCACGGGCATCGGCCTCGGAGCGGCCACGCCGTGCGCGGTAGGCCTCGTTTCGGAATTCAGCCCGAAGAGAACCCGCGCGACGTTCGTCGTTCTGGTCTACCTCGGGTATGCGCTGGGGTTTATCTTCGCGGGCCTCTGCAGTAGCGCGTTGATTCCGCGATTTGGCTGGCAAGGTCCGATGTGGTTGGGCGGGCTCGCTGCACTGGGCCTCACGGTCTTGCTGATCCCGCTGCTGCCGGAATCCGTCGCCTATCTATCGAGAAATGCGGATCAGGCCAAACTCCTTCATGCAACGCGGCGCCTCTTTCCCGATTTCACGCTGCAACCGGACACCGAACTGGTCACTCAGGAAGAGAAGCCTGCGGATGCAAGCGTGCTCGGATTGTTCTCCGCGCAATTCCGCATGGGGACGTTCCTGCTGTGGGCTGTATTCGCAATCAACCTGGCCGCGTTCTATTTTCTGCAAAGCTGGCTGCCGACCGTTCTCGCGTCCATCTCGTTCCCACCCGCGCTAGTGGTCTGGGCGACCATCACGGTGATCATCGGCGGCATCGTGGCCAGTCTGCTGATGGGACCGATCATGGACCGCACGAGCCCTTACAGAATCCTGTCCGCGGCCTACGTCGGCGGCGCCGTCTCGATGTACGCGATCTCGATAGCAATCGGCTCATCGCATCTCGCGTTGCTCACGACGATCTTCTTTTGCGGCTTTTGCATCAGCGGCGGACAAACCTGCGCGATCGCATTGTGCACGCTCTTCTACAGCCCGGAACTGCGCGCCCCGGGCGTTGCATGGGCCTATGGATTCGGTCGGCTCGGCGCCGCGGGCGGCACTTACCTCGCGGGCGTGCTGTACGCGAACAACTGGACGGCCGACGCGATGTTTCGCGTTGCAGCGGCGCCAATCCTCGTTGCGGCGGCTTGCGTGGCCCTGATGGGCGCCTGCTATGGCCTGACGAAGAAAGACCTGAAGAAGTCCTTTTCGGCCTGACCTGCACTGCGCACTGAATCGATGGACGTCAGGTTAACTGTTCTTTTGTATTGCATTTGAAACGCGGAGATCTCATGAAAACGAAAAAAATCAAAATCATTGTCGGCTCGCTCGTGGGGCTCGCCAGTTCCGTCGCGCATAGCCAAAGCAGCGTCACGCTCTATGGCGAGATCGACAACGGTATTCATTACCAGACCAACGTGGGTGGCGGCAAAGCCGTCTACATGGACTCGCTGGACGGTATCGACGGCAGTCGCTGGGGGCTGACGGGCAAGGAAGATCTGGGAGGCGGTCTCAAGGCCATTTTTACGCTCGAGTCGGGCATCAACGTGAATAACGGACAACTTGCGCAAGGCGGCACGGCGTTTGGCCGGCAAGCTTTCGTCGGACTGAGCAGTGACACTTACGGTTCTGTCACCGTCGGCCGTCAATACGACATGGTGTGGTATTTCCCCGAGTTTCTTGCCGGTGCGGCGGCGGTTGGCGACCTGGCGAGCGCGCACCCGGGCGATTTCGACAACACCAGTAACAGCGTGCGATTCAACAACTCGGTGCGCTACATGAGCCCCGACTTCCACGGCTTCTCCTTTGGCGTCGAATACAGCCTGGGCGGCGTGCCCGGCGACTTCACGTCGACGTCGGGCTATTCGGTTGGAGCCGGTTACACACACGGTCCGCTTCAGATCGGCGCGGCGTTCGACTACTTCAAACACCCGACGTCGACGCCGGGTAACGGATGGTTCACCAACTATGCAAGCGGCTTCAATCTGCTGGCCTCGTCGTTGAACTCGGCTTACCAGGTCGCACAAGCCTATCAGGACGCCGTCATCGCGGCGGCCTACACGATCGGCAATGCGACGATCAGCGCGTCGTACTCGAACGTGCAATACGCGAATCTGGGTGCGTCGTTCCGGAACGGCACGGCCATCTTCAACAACTACGACATCGGTTTGAACTACCGTGTCACGCCGGCTTTTTTCGTCGGCATCGCGTATGACTATATGAAAGCGCGGAGCGTCACGACGGCACAAGGCAATTCCGTCGGCAATCAGCACTACAACCAGGTCGCGTTTACGCTGGACTATCTGCTGTCGAAACGTACCGACGTATACTTCTCGGGCGGCTGGCAACGTGCTTCCGGCACATCGTCGACGGGTGCGCTGGCGGTCGCCGACATTGGCGGATCCGGCGATTCGTCGAATAACCACCAGATGGTTTTTCGGCTTGCTGTTCGACATAAATTCTAAGGAGCGATTCTCGCCCGCGCTTCGACATGACAATGCGGCGGTATTTCATTGCCGACATGCCGGCGCCACGATTGTTTGTCAAGGTTGCTGGTTCGACGCCTGGTAGGATGGCGTCGAACCAGCGCTTGCAACATGGGCATCCTGATTCCGGCGAGCCTGGGTCATATCGGGCGGATAGTTTCGCTGCCTGCCCGAGTGTGCCGGAATCCAGCCGTCGCGTTCTGCCCGCATGAGTTCGGCCCATACCTCGGCACGCGTCTTTCCAGTCGTGACCGCCGCTGCGGCGCAGCTCGCATCGGCTACACCGGCGCTTGCGGCCAACGGGAAGGACATGACAATGCAGAGTACCGCTGCAATTATCGTCCGCATGAGAAACTCCTTACTTGTAAAGCGATGATTCCGCGCTCAGACAAAGCCATACATGGTGAACAACATGACGTACGGGATTTCCTGTCCTGCCGAATTGCAGACCACAATGTCCAGCTTCTGAATGGCGCACATGGACACTATTGCCTTTACGGCTTTCGAAAAGGCAAGCTTCATGATGATTGACTCCCCAATTTGATTTGGCCTCGTGGTTGACCTGTCGGCGATCTGTCAATGACGCTGACTTGCGCGTGAACGATGCTCCATTGATTCATGACGCACGGCAGCCATCCCCATTGCACAACGCTTGTTCCCCACCGGCTCGAAGCACGAGAACGTGATACTCCGGTGCTTCGAAGCGTCTCCGTGATGAGTACTTTATCTACATTCACCTGGCCTGAATTTGTGGAAGATGACAACGTATCTGCAAAAACTGCCAGCGTTTCCTCTCGCACATCCACCGCAAGCCCCCTGCGCAGCGCGTTTTAGAAAAACTAAATAACCGCGCAGCGCAAGGCCCCTGTTCGACGCAATTTTGGATTTTTACGCTGGATCCCGGTCACGTTGCCTCATCGGCCGACGTGCAGCCCATGCCAAGTGCAAGCCGACCCTGCCCAAGTCTCCTGGAGCAAATATGAAGAAAGCAATTGCCGGTCTGGTCATTTTGATGACCGCCGCTTCCGCCCATGCGGGCGATGCGACACGCCTGCGTTTTGGCGTGGACCCGTCGTATGCGCCGTTCGAATCGAAAGCGTCGTCGGGGCAACTCGTCGGCTTCGACATCGACGTCGGCAACGAGATCTGCCGCCGCGTCAATGCGCGATGCGTGTGGGTCGAGACGGCGTTCGACGGCATCATCCCGGCGCTCAAGGGCCGCAAGTTCGATGCGATCCTGTCCGCGCTGTCGGTCACGCCGCAGCGCGAGACGCAACTCGCGTTTTCCACGTCCCTGTTCAATACGCCGAGCCGCCTGATCGGTCTGCGCGGCCGCGACATCACGCCGACCGTCGCATCGCTGCGCGGCAAGCGCGTGGGTGTTGCACAGGGCTCGACGCAGGAGACCTATGCGCGAACCTACTGGGCGCCCGCCGGCATCGAGGTCGTGTCGTATGCGAACCAGGAACTCGTCAACAACGACCTGCGCGCGGGGCGCCTCGACGCGACGCTGACCGACATGGTCGCCGCAAGCCAAGGGTTCCTGAAGACGCCGCAAGGCGCGGGCTACGCGTTCCTCGGCGAACCGGTCGTCGACGAGAAGACGCTCGGAAAAGGCGTGGCGATCGGCCTGCGCAAGGAGGATGGCGCGTTGCGCGAGAAGATCGACGGCGCGATCGCCGCGATGAAGCAGGACGGGACAATCCGCCGCCTGGAGCAGCGTTATTTCGATGCTGGCCAGCCGAATCCGTGATCGGCTGCCGTCCCGCGCCAGGGTTGCGGCGCGGACAGCGGGATCAGCCGCCGGGCCGGTCAGTCCGTTGCACCGGCGGCCCCGCTACGCTGCGTCGGGGCCGGCCGTAACGAGTGCGTCGCTGACCTGTTGCTGTTCACGCGCCCGCATGAGCAGCCAGCGATGGAAGCTGCGGCATTCCGGCTTATCGAACGCGCTCTTCTTCCACGCGACGAAGTATGGCCACGGCAGCGGCAAACCCGACGCGAGCGGCACGACGAGTCGCCCGGCGGCGACGTCGTCGCAGATCATCGACGATTGCGCCAGTACGAAGCCGTGACCATCGACGGCAGCCTGGATCGCGACGCTCGACAGCGAGAACGCATGGCGCACCGGCGCTGCCATCGACGCGTCCACACCATGGGCGTCGAACCACGCCTGCCACGACGGTGGCGACGCAAACTTCGGCTGCCAGTCGATCGTAATCAGCGGGAACGGCAGCAAGTCGGCCGGCGCGGCGAGCGCGCTGCGATCACGCAGCAAGTCCGGGCTGCAGGCGGGCACCACCACGTCGCGAAACAGCTCGATCGCATTGTCGACATCCGCCACACGCTCGCCGTAGCTGATCCGGAAATCGATCTCGCAGCCGTCCGGGGCCGGTTCGGCGTGCGTGCCGTCGAAATAGACGCTCAACTCCGGGTACGCCCGCTGCCAGTCGAGCACGCGCGGCGCCAGCCATTTCGACAGCAGCGACGGCAACGCGCTGATTCTCAGCGTGTGCTCGTGTCGAGACCGGTCGACTTCCGCGTGCGCGATGCGCAGCCGCTCGAACGCGTCCGCACAGCGTTCGTGATAGCGGCGCCCGGCCACCGTGAGTCGCAACCGCTTGCCGTCCTTCTCGAGCAGGCTGAGGCCGAGCGTGTCCTCGAGCAGTTTCATCTGCTGGCTGACGGCGCCTGCCGAGATGCCGAGGCGTTTCGCGGCTTCGGCGATACCGCCGCAGCGGCCGACGGCTTCGAAGACCTGCAATGCGCGCAACGGGGGAAGCGTACTCATGATGTTGGACCCGGTAAAGGCGTGATCGTAGACGAAAAACGTTTTAGAGATGCTAAAACATTGACCAGATTTAGGCAGCTATTCTTTCTGTTTGTGGCTTCTTATGCTTACGTCTGGTGAAGCGAAGCCGTGGCATGCGGCGCCGAACAACAGGAGAACGGAATGTTTCTGAAAAACGCGTGGTATGTCGCGGCGCGGGACAAGGAGGTCACGCGCGGGCTCACGTCAGTGACGATGCTCGGCGAGCGGATCGTGCTGTATCGCAAGGCCGACGGTACGCCGGTCGCGCTCGAGGATGCATGCCCGCATCGGATGCTGCCGCTGTCGATGGGCCGGTTGACGGGCGACCACGTCGAATGCGGGTATCACGGGCTGACATTCGACTGCTCCGGCGCATGCGTGCGCGCACCCGGTTCGGCGCGGATTCCGGCGCAGGCGGTGGTGCGGCGTTATCCGGTGGCCGAACGCTACGGGCTCGTGTGGGTCTGGATGGGCGACGAATCAAGCGCGGACCCGGGCGCGATCCTGACGATCGACGAATGGGACGATCCGGCCTGGGGCGTCAATTGCGGCGACGCGATGACCATCGATTGCCACTATCTGTACATGACCGACAACCTGCTCGATCCGTCGCATGTCGCATGGGTGCATCGCTCGTCGTTCGGCAACGCCGCGTGTGAATCCGAGCCGCTGAAGACGAATGTCGCCGCGAACGGCGTGACCGTGTCGCGCTGGATGCGCGACGTCGAAGTCGCGCCGTTCTACGCGAAGTTCGTGCGTTTTTCGGGGCGCTGCGATCGCAAGCAGCACTACGAGGTGCGGTTTCCGTCGGTGGCCGTGATCAAGGCGATCTTCACGCCGGCCGGCATGGGCGGCGACGACGGCGTCGCGCATCCGGACGTGTTCCTGATGAACTCGTATAACTTCATGACGCCCGTCGATGACGCGCACACCCGCTATTTCTGGTTCCAGACGCGCAATTTCGCGCCCGGCGACGAGAACGTGTCGCGCGCATTCGAGGAGGACGTGCGCCATGCGTTCGAAGAAGATCGCGCGGTGCTGGCTGCCGTGCATGCCGGCATGGCGCGCCGTCGCAAGCCGAATATCGATCTCGCGATCGATTCCGGACCGCTGCGGTTCCGGCGCGCGCTCGGCCAGATGATCGACGCCGAACAGGCAGCGGCCACCGCGTGCGAGGCGGGGCGATAACATGGCCGACAGCAGTCCGATTTCCGCGCCCGCGCCGGGCCGATTCGAGCGGTTTCGCGTCGTGGCGCGCACGCGCGAAAGCAGTGCGATCGTGTCGTTCGAACTCGTGCCGGTGGACGGCGCGCGGTCGCTCGCCTTCACGCCCGGTCAGTTCGTCGTGCTGCGGCTGACGCTGCCGGACGGCGAGCGTGTGCTGCGTCACTACAGCCTGTCGGGCGACCCCGCCGATACGTCGCGCTGGCGCATCTCGATCAAGCGCGAAGACGGCAGCAGCGAGGCGCCACCGGGCCGCGGTTCCACTTATCTGCATGCGAGCGTCGACGTCGGTACCGAGCTTGAACTCGCTGGCCCGGCCGGTGCGTTCGTGTGCGACGAAAGCAGCGAGCGGCCGGTCCTGCTGTTGAGCGGCGGCGTCGGCGTGACGCCGCTCGTCAGCATGCTGCATCGGTTATCGCGTGCGTCGCATCGCCGCGTGCATTTCATTCACGCGTGCGAGAACAGCGCCGTTCACGCATTCGCCGACGAGATACGCGCGCTCGCCGCGGCGCGGGATCATATCGACGTCCACGTGTGCTACCGGCAACCACTCGAAGACGACCACGCACGCGACCGATTCGACAGTCGCGGGCTCGTGACGCGTGAGCTGCTGCAGTCACTGCTGCCGCTCGACGACTACGACGTCTACCTGTGCGGCCCGTCCGGTTTCATGCAGGCGAACTGGCGACTGCTGCGCGGGCTGGGCATCGCGCGCGAGCGGATCCACTACGAATTCTTCGGGCCCGCCACGGTGCTCGATAGCGACAGCGATACCGCCACATCGGCACGCGACACTACGGCGCCGTCCGGGACAGTTGTCGCCCCGGGCACCGCGACGCCCGATCTCGATGGCGATGTGGTGACCGTGCGTTTCCGGCCGGATTGCGAGCCCATATACTGGCTGCCGGAACATGGATCATTGCTGGAGATGGCCGAGCAGGCCGGGTACGCGCCGACGTTCAATTGCCGCGCCGGCTTGTGCAATGCATGCATGACGCCACTGCTGTCCGGCAGCGTCGCCTATGACGAAGCCCCGCTGTCGCCCCCGCCGGAAGGGTCGGTGCTGCTGTGCTGCGCGCGGCCGGTCGGTGCGGTGACGCTCGATCTGCAACCCGCGCGCTGACGCGTGACGACGGCGGCAGTCGGTCGAATCGGCGGCCGCAGACGCGGCAGACGGCAGCGGCCCGCGGCAAATTCCCGCGCAAATCTCGAGGATTCAACGATGAAGAACGGTTTCCCAGTCGATGCCGATTTCACGCGGCAACGCACACGGTTTCTCCATGCGGCCGAAGCCGCCGGCGCGACGCTGACGACGCATCCGCATCCGCTCACTGGGCCGGAAGGCGAAACGCTTGCGACGGACGTCGCGTGGCTCGGCCCGCGGGATGCGCGCCGGGTGCTGGCGGTCGTGTCCGGCACGCATGGCGTCGAAGGCTACTACGGGTCGACGTGCCAGGCGGAATGGCTGCACGAGCGCGCCGGACGTGCGTTACCGCCCGACGTCGCAGTGTTGATGGTCCATCTGATCAACCCGTGGGGCACCGCATGGGTGCGGCGCGTCAACGAAGACAACGTCGACCTGAACCGGAATTATGTGGACTTCGATGCCGCGCTGCCCGGCAACCCGGGCTACGAGTCGATCCATGACATCTATACGTGTCGTGACTTCGACGGTCCGGAGCGCCGGCGCGCGGACGAATGGCTCGACACGCATCTGCGTTCGCTCGGCTGGTCC
This sequence comes from Burkholderia sp. IMCC1007, assembly GCF_027257875.1. Lineage (GTDB taxonomy): Bacteria > Pseudomonadota > Gammaproteobacteria > Burkholderiales > Burkholderiaceae > Burkholderia. Next base: position 34,654 of record NZ_JAPVQY010000058.1, on the reverse strand, counting down.
GGCTATCAGGCGCTGCTCGGCGCGGGGCAGTATGTGCATGCCGACGGCCTCTATTACGGCGGACGGCAGGCGACGTGGTCGAACCGGACGTTGCGCGAGATCGTCGCGCAGCATCTGCGCGCCGCGCACGTCGCGATCGCGTTCGACCTGCATACCGGTGCCGGGCCGTTCGGCCATCCGATGCTGATGGCGATCGCGCAAGCGCGCTATCCGGCGCTCGCCGATGCCGAAAGACTGTACGGCCCGTGGCTCCATACGCTGTTGACCGCACAGGATGCGGCGGTCAGCGATACCGGCGTGGCCGCACGCGCAACCGGTTACACGTCGCAGGCGCTCCTCGATGCGCTGCCCGATACGCATTTGATGCAGCTCGTGATCGAATGCGGAACGCTTCCGGAAGCGTTGATACACGCGGCGCTACGCGACGATCACTGGCTGCATCTGCACGGCGATCCGCGCGATGCGCTCGGCAGGAGGATCAAGCGCGCGCTGTTGGACGCGTTTTTGCCGGCCGATCCCGACTGGCGGGAGATTGCGTGGATGCGCACGCGGCAGGTGCTGGATCGTGCGTTGCATGCACTGCCGACGCTCAAACCTGAGTGAGCGGCTGCGATATTCCCGTCTGCGACACGACGACCGTCAGAGCGAAGTCGACTCGCGAAGCCCCGCCGGACTCGACATCGATCCCGCCGTAAGCCGTCGGCACGCTTCCCCGCACCCATCGCAACTCGCACGGCGCCCACGGAGCCGTTACGCCCGCGCCGATGTCATCCGCGAGCGGACGCGACGCCGTCGAGTTCGCGCACCGCATCCTCCGGCAGTGTCAATGCACCGGCGGCCAGATTCTCGCGTAGATGCGCGACGGACGACGTGCCCGGAATCAGCAGAAGATTCGGCGCTCTGTGCAGCAGCCATGCGAGCGCGGTCTGCATCGGCGTCGCGCCGAGCCGCACGGCGACGGCGTCGAGCGTGGACGACTGCAACGGACTGAAGCCGCCGAGCGGAAAGTACGGGACGTACGCGATGCCGTCGCGGGCCAGCGCATCGACGAGCGCGTCGTCGTTCCGATGCGCGAGGTTGTAATGGTTCTGCACGCAGACGATGTCGCAGATGCTGCGCCCTTCCGCGATCTGCGCGGCCGTCACGTTGCTCAGCCCGATGTGCCGCACGAGGCCCTGCCGCTGCAGTTCCGCGAGCGCGCTCAACGGCGCTTCGATCGAGCCTTCGGCCGGGCCGTGCGTGTCGAACATGATCCGGAGATTGACCACGTCGAGCACGTCGAGGCCGAGGTTGCGCAGGTTGTCGTGCACGGCGGCGGCAAGGTCGTCAGCGGAGAACGCCGGCAGCCACGAACCGTCGTCGCCGCGCTTCGCGCCGATCTTGGTCACGATCAGCAGGTCGTCGCGATACGGATGCAACGCTTCCCGAATCAACCGGTTCGTCACGTGCGGGCCGTAAAAGTCGCTCGTATCGATATGATCGACGCCCGATTCGACGGCTTCGCGCAGAACCGCAAGCGCCGCATCGCGGTCCCGCGGCGGCCCGAACACGCCGGGCCCGGCCAGCTGCATCGCGCCATAGCCGATGCGGTGAACGCGGCGGCCCGCGATCGGAAACGTGCCGGATTGAACGATGGCGGACATGACGGTACTCCAGGATCGACTGAATGAATCGCAGGTTACGCCGAGTCGGGCTGCGCGATAATCGGCCATAATCTGCACACCCTGTACGAAAAGGCGAACAATGCAAGTCGATCTCGGCGATCTGAACGCATTCGTCGCGGTGGCGCGCGCGAAGGGCTTTCGCGACGCCGCGCGCATGACCGGCGCGAGCGCGTCCGGGCTCAGCGAAGCAGTGCGCCGGCTGGAGGCGCAACTCGGCGTGCGGCTGCTGCATCGTACGACGCGCAGCGTGGCGCCGACCGAAGCCGGGCAACGGCTGCTCGCGCGGCTCGCGCCGGCACTCACCGAGGTGGAAGCGGCGCTCGACGTCGTCAATACGTTCCGGGAGAAACCGGTCGGCACGCTGAAGCTGAACGTCCCGACGAGCGCGGCGCGGCTCGTGCTGCCGTCGATCATCCCGCGCTTTCTCGACGCGTATCCGGAGATCCGGCTCGAGATCGTGGCCGACGAGAGCTTCGTCGACATCCTCGCGGCCGGCTGCGACGCGGGCATTCGCTACGACGAGCGCCTCGAACAGGACATGATCGCCGTGCCCATCGGCCCGCGCTCGCAACGCTTCGCGACCGCCGCCGCGCCTGCCTATCTCGACCGGCACGGTCGCCCGGGCCATCCGCGGGAACTGCTCGATCACGCATGCCTGCGCGGCCGGTTCGCGAGCGGCGCGATGCCGGCGTGGGAGTACGAGCGCCGTGGCGAGGTGGTCCGCGTGCAGCCGTCGGGGCCGCTCGTCGTGCAGATCGGCGGCGCCGTCGATCTCGTCGTGGATGCCGCCTGTGCCGGGCTCGGCATCGTCCATCTTTACGAAGACTGGCTTCGCCCGCATCTCGCGAGCGGCGCGCTCGAGCCCGTGCTCGACGGCTGGTGGCGGCCGTTCTCGGGCCCGTATCTGTACTATCCGGGGCGGCGCTTCGTGCCGGCCCCGCTGCGGGCCTTCGTCGATTTCATCAAGGCGGATGCGGGGTAACACATCGTCGGCCGCCGGTAGCCAACGCCGGCAAACCGACAACGCGACAACGGCCGCCGCGCCGCCGGCGGCACATGCCGGGACGCGGCTCGCGCCACGTGGCTGCCCCGCTACGCGAGCCGGACGGCGAGCGCCGCGCCAGCCCCGACAACCTCGCACACGCGCCGATCGCGAGAAACTTCATCGCCCTGGCCTGCTGCCCTTCGCGCCGAATGGCCGCGACCCAAAGGATCGCCGCGAGCGATCCGGTAACGGACAGGTTCGGCCCGGGATCGACGCCGATCAGCAGCGCGCCGATCACCGGTTGCGGGCGGTGCGCCGCGCCGACGGTCGCACTGGCCACGCGCCCGGCAAGCAGGTTGTTGACCGCATTCGACGCGAACGCAAGCGCGACGGCGAGGCCGGAGATAGCCGCCGCACGATCCGCGCAGCGCACCACCCGACGTCACGTCACCGCCGGTTCGACCGCGACAGCACGTCGATCCACACCGCCAGCACCAGCACCGCGCCCTTGACGATCATCTGCCAGTACGCGTCGACGTCGAGCATCGACATCCCGTTGTCGAGGCTCGCCATCACGAGTGCGCCGATCAGCGCGCCGTAGACGGTGCCCGACCCGCCGCGCATCGACGTGCCGCCGATGAAGCACGCGGCGATCGCATCGAGCTCGCCCATCGTGCCGGCCGACGGCGAGCCGGCCGCGAGCCGCGCGGTGTTGACGATCCCCGCGAACGCGCACATCAGCCCCATCAGCGCGAAGATCGCGAGCTTCACACGATCGGTGTCGACGCCCGACAGCCGCGTCGCCTCCAGGTTCGACCCCACCGCATAGATGCGGCGGCCGAACACGGTCTGCGTCGCGATCCACGAGAACGCGCCGAGCAGCGCGAGCAGCAGCAGTACGGGCACGGGGATGCCGCCGTAGCGGTCGAGCGTCGCGACGAACGCGAACAGCACCGCACCCGCGCCGACGATCTTCGCGACGTCCTGCCACAGCGGCGCGACGGCAAGCCGGTAGCGGCGCCGCGTACCGCGCTGCCGCATGACCAGCAGCGCGACGAGCGCGAACAGCAGCACCGCGAGGCCATCGCCCAGCGCGCGCGGCAGATAGCCCTGCCCGATGAACACGAAGCCGTCGGACACCGGCGCGATCGTCGAGCCGCCCGTCACGCCGAGCAGGATCCCGCGGAACGCGAGCATCCCGCCAAGCCCGACGATGAACGACGGCACGCGCCGATACGTCGACCACCAGCCGTTGAAGAGGCCGACCAGCACGCCGAGAGCGAGCACGGCCGGCACCGTCGCGGCGACCGGCCAGTGACGATTGACGTCGAGGATCGCCGCGACGCCGCCGAGCAGCCCGAGCAGCGAGCCGACCGACAGGTCGATCTCGCCCGCGATGATCACGAACACCATCCCGCATGCGAGCATCCCGGTGATCGACATCTGCCGCAGCAGGTTCGATACGTTGCGCGGCGTGACGAACGCGCCGTCGGTCAGCACCGAGAAGAACGCCCAGATCGCGACGACCGCGAACAGCAGCGCGAGCACCTTGTAGCGCACGAAGACCTGGCGCAGCGGGCGGCCGTGCGCGCGGCGCGTGTCGGCGTCCGGCGGCACCGGCTGGGACTGGGAAGACGAAAGTTCGGTGTTCATGTCGCGCTCGCTGCAATGGGTTCGGCCGGACGCCGCGCGGGCTTGAGCGCGGCGCCGAGGATCTGTTCCTGCGTGAGACCTTCGTTGACGAAATCTCCGCGCAACTCGCCTTCGCCGATCACCAGCACGCGATCGGCCAGGCCGAGCACTTCCGGCAGTTCCGACGACACGACGATCAGCGCGACGCCGCGCTTGGCCAGCGCGCAGATCAGCCGGTAGATCTCGGCCTTCGCGCCGACGTCCACGCCGCGCGTCGGCTCGTCGAGGATCAGCACCTGCGGGTCGGCCAGCAGCATCCTGGCGAGCACCGCCTTCTGCTGGTTGCCGCCGGACAGGCTCGCGATCGGCAGGAACGGGTGTGCGGCGCGCACCGACAGGCGCTGCATCTCGGTGCGGATCGCGTCGAGTTCCGCCGCCGCATCGATCCGCCCGCGCGTGGCGAAGCGGCGCAGCACCGACAGCGTGATGTTGTGGCCGACGGCCAGCTGCGGCACGATCCCGTGACGCTTGCGATCCTCGGGCACCATCGCGATGCCCGCACGGATCGCATCGGCCGGCGCGCGGATCGCGAGCGGCCGGCCGTTCATCCGCACGGTTGCCGTGCTCGCGCCCGGATACGCGCCGAAAATCGCCTGCATCAGCTCGGTTCGCCCCGCGCCGACGAGCCCGGCGACGCCGAGGATCTCGCCGCGCCGCACGCTGAACGACACGTCGTCGACGCGCTTGCGGCGCGGATTCGCGACGTCGTGACAGGTCACGTTGCGCACGTCGAGCACCACGTCGCCGATCTCGTGCGGCTCGCGCGGATAGAGATTGCTGATCTCGCGCCCGACCATCATCGCGATGATCCGGTCGGTGGTCAGCGCGCGCATCGGCTCGGTCGAGACATGGCGGCCGTCGCGGATCACGGTCACGGTGTCGCATACCGCATCGATCTCGTCGAGCTTGTGCGAGATGTACACGCACGCGACGCCGCGGCGCTTCAGGTCGCGCACGATGTCGAGCAGGATCCGGGTTTCGGCCGCGCTCAGCGACGACGACGGCTCGTCGAGGATCAACAGCTTCGCACGCTTGTTCAGCGCCTTCGCGATCTCGATCAGCTGCTGGTGGCCGCCGCCGTAGTTCATCACCGGCTGCGCGACGTTGATCGCGTCGATCCGCAGCTCGCGCAGCAGCGCTTCCGAGCGGCGCACCATCTCCGCGTAGTGCATGCGGCCGCCCGGCAGCGTGATCTCGTTGCCGAGGAAGATGTTCTCGGCGACCGACAGTTCGGGCACGAGCATCAGTTCCTGGTGGATGATCACGATGCCGGCGCGCTCGGTGTCGCGCACGCCGGACGCCGCGAGCGGCGCGCCTTCCCAGCGGATCTCGCCATCCCACGTGCCGTGCGGGTACACGCCCGACAGCACCTTCATCAACGTGGACTTGCCGGCGCCGTTCTCGCCGCACAGTCCGACGCATTCGCCGGGGCGCACGGTCAGGTCGATGCCGTCGAGCGCCTTCACGCCGTCGAATGCCTTGACGATGCCGCGCATCGTCAGCAGGGGTTCGGTCATACGTTTCATCGTCTCGCAATGCGCACGCGGCGGCAGACATGGCTGGTGGGCCTGGCCGGCCGCACCTGGCCGGCCACACCTCGCCGGCCACACCTCGCCGGCCGCACCTCGCCGGCCGCACCTCGCCGGCCACACCTCGCCGGCCGCACCTAGCCGGCCGCGTGCATCGTGCCGATCACCGTTACTGGCTCGCCAGCTGGGCCTGGGTATAGAAGCCGTCCTTCACGACGACGTCGACGTTGCGCTTGGTCAGCACCGTCGGCTGCAGCAACACCGTGTCGACCTTCTTCTTCCCGTTGTCGTATTGCGCGTTGAACGCCGGCTTCGTGCCCTTCGCGAGATCGACGGCGAGCTTCGCGGCTTCGCTCGCGATCAGCTTCAGCGGCTTGTAGACGGTCATCGTCTGCGTGCCGGCGATCACGCGCTTCACGGCCGCGAGGTCCGCATCCTGCCCGGACACCGGTACCTTGCCGGCCAGATGCTGCGCGGCGAGCGCCTGGATCGCGCCGCCGGCCGTGCCGTCGTTCGACGCGACGATCGCGTCGATCCGGTTGTTGTTCGCGGTCAGCGCGTCCTCGACGATCCGCAGCGCGGTCGATGCGCTCCATTCCGGCACCCACTGCTGGCCGACGATCTTGACGTCGCCGCGGTCGATCGCCGGCTTCAGCACCTTCAGTTGTCCTTCGCGAAGCATCTTCGCGTTGTTGTCGGTCGGCGCGCCGCCCAGCAGGAAATAATTGCCCTTCGGCTTCGCATCGAACACGCCCTGCGCCTGCAGCTCGCCGACCTTCTCGTTGTCGAACGAGATGTACGCGTCGACGTCGGCGTCGAGAATCAGGCGGTCGTACGACACGATCCTGATGCCGGCCTTCCTCGCTTCGGCGACGACGTTGCCGAGCGTCTTCGAATTGAACGGCACGATCACGATCACGTCGACGCCGCGCGAGATCAGGTTCTCGATCTGCGAGATCTGCCGCGCCTCGCTCGCGTCGGCCGACTGCACCGACACCTTCGCGCCGAGCTTCGTCGCCGCCGCGACGAAATAGTCACGATCGCGCGACCAGCGCTCGACGCGCAGGTCGTCGATGCAGAAGCCGATCTCGGGCTTGTCCTTGCTCGCATGCGCGAGCGGCGCGCCCAGCGCGAGGATCGCCAGCGCAGCGGCGCCGGCAAGCGAACTCAATACGGTACGACGCGTCACGGATTGCATGTCTCCACTCCTTGTTATGGAACCACCTCACGAACGCCGGGCGGCCGCCGGGATGCGCCGCCCGCATCGAATCACTGCAGGGCGCTTCATGCGCCCGTTGCAAACACCGGTTCGAGCGCGCGGTACAGCGCGCGAAACGTCGGCCGCCGCATGTCGCGATACCACGCGTGCCGCGCGGGGTCGGGCTCGCGCACCGCGACGATCGGCGGTTGCGGGCACACGTCGGCAAGCGGCGCATCCGGTTCGAGTGCGAGACGCGCAAGCTGCGCGGCACCCAGCGCCGGGCCGACCTCGCCGCCCGCGCGCAACGTCAGCGCGCGGCCGCTCAGGTCGGCGAGCATCTGCGTCCAGTACGCGCTGCGCGAGCCGCCGCCGATCACCGTGATGCTGTCCGGCGCGAGCCCGGCCGCATGCAGCGCGTCGATCCCGTCGAGCAGCGCGAAGCCGACGCCTTCGAGCGTCGCGTTCGCCAGATCCGCGCGCTGCGTGTCGGGCGTGAGCCCATAGAACACGCCCTTCGCATTCACGTCGTTGTGCGGCGTGCGCTCGCCGCTCAGATAAGGCAGGAACCACGGGCGGCTCGCACGCGCGTTCGCGTCGGCATCGGCGAGCAGCGCCGCGACGCCGTCGTAGCCGGCCAGTTGCGCGGTGAAGTCGATGCAGCCCGCCGCGTTCAGCATTACCGACATCAGGTGCCACGTGTCGGGCAGCGCATGACAGAAGCTGTGCACCGCCGATTCGGGATTCGCGCGAAACCCGTCCGACACCGCGAAATACACGCCCGACGTGCCGAGCGACAGCAGCGCATCGCCGGGCTGCACGATCCCCACGCCGATCGCGCCGGCCGCGTTGTCGCCGCCGCCCGCGACCACCGGAATCTCGCGCAGGCCGAGCGCGCGGGCGACGGCCGGCAGCAGCGTGCCCGTCAGGCGATTGCCCTCGAACACCGCGGGCATCTGCGCACGCGACAGCCCGCACGCGGCGAGCAGCGTGTCGTCGTAGTCGCGCTTCGCGACGTCCAGCCACAGCGTGCCGGCGGCATCCGATGCATCGGTTGCGAACGCACCGATCAGCCGATAGCGCAGATAGTCCTTCGGCAGCAGCACGTATGCGATGCGCGCGAACACATCGGGTTCGTGACGGCGCACCCACAGCAGCTTCGGCGCGGTGAAGCCGGGCATCGCGATGTTGCCGGCCACCGTGCGCAGCGCGGGCGCGAGCCGCTCGAGTTCCGCGCACTCCGCATCCGCGCGGCCGTCGTTCCACAGGATCGCCGGGCGCAGCACGTCGCCGTGCGCGTCGAGCAGCGTCGCGCCGTGCATCTGGCCGGTCAGCCCGAGCGCGGCGATGTCGCGCGGATCGATGCCGGCGGCGCGCGCCTGCGCGACGAGCGCGGCGAGCGCGCTGCAGGCCGCGTCCCACCAGTCGCGCGGCGCCTGCTCCGACCAGCGCGGATGCGGACGGCTGACCGCGAGCGGATGGCCCGCGCTCGCCCGCACCGCGCCGCTGCCGTCGAGCAGCACCGCCTTCACGCCGGACGTGCCGAGATCGAGTCCGATGTACATGGCGTCAGCGCAGCCCGTAGATCGCCTGGTTCACGATGTTCTCGAGCCGCTCCTGCGCGCCGCTCGCATGCCGCGGGTTGACGTCGCGTTCGAGTGCGTCGGCCGCAAGCGACTGCAGCGTATGGCCGCCGGCGAGGATCTTGCGGCCGAGCGGCTCGTCCCATTGCGCGTAGCGCTGCCGGCGCAGCGCGTCGAGCCGGTCGTTCTCGACCAGCACCGCCGCGCGCTCGAGCGCGAGCGCAAGCACGTCGATCGCGCCGACGTGGCCGTAGAACAGGTCCTCCGGATCGATGCTCTGGCGGCGCACCTTCGCGTCGAAGTTCATCCCGCCGGTCGTGAAGCCGCCGTGCCGCAGAATCTCGTAGAACGCGAGCGTCAGCTCCTCGACGCTGTTCGGGAACTGGTCGGTGTCCCAACCGTTCTGCGGGTCGCCGCGGTTCGCATCGACGCTGCCGAACACACCGAGCGCGAATGCGTTCGCGATCTCGTGATGGAACGAATGGCCGGCGAGCGTCGCGTGATTCGCCTCGATGTTCACGCGAATCTCGTTCTGCAATCCGTATTGCACGAGGAAGCCGTGCACGGTCGCGACGTCGTAGTCGTACTGATGCTTGGTCGGCTCCTGCGGCTTCGGCTCGATCAGCAGCGCGCCCTTGAAGCCGATCCGGTGCTTGTGCTCGACGACCATCGACAGGAAGCGCGCGAACTGCTCGCGCTCGCGCTTCAGGTCGGTGTTGAGCAGCGTCTCGTAGCCTTCGCGGCCGCCCCACAGCACGTAGTTCTCGCCGCCGAGCCGGTGCGTCGCGTCGAGCGCGTGGGATACCTGCGTCGCCGCCCATGCGAACACGTCGGGATTCGGGTTGGTCGCGGCGCCGGCCGCGAAGCGCGGGTGCGAGAACAGGTTCGCGGTGCCCCACAAGAGCCGCACGCCGCTCGCCTGCTGGCGCTCGCCCAGATAGTCGACCATCCGCGCGAAATTCGCTGCGTACGCGCGCAGGGTGTCGCCTTCCGGGGCGACGTCGGTGTCGTGGAACGTGTAGAACGGCGTACCGAGTTTCGTGAAGAATTCGAACGCCGCATCCGCCTTCATCCGCGCGCGCTCGAGCGCGTCGCCCGGTTGCTGCCACGGCCGCTGGAACGCGCCCTGCCCGAAGATGTCGTGGCCCGGCCATACGAACGTATGCCAGTAGCAAACCGCGATCCGCAGATGCTCGGCGAGCGGCTTGCCGAGCACGCGCTTCTCGGGATCGTAATGGTGATAGGCGAGCGGATTGTCCGACTGCGGACCTTCGTAGCGAATCGCGGGGATGTGTTCGAAATACGACATGGCGTCTCCATGCGGGGCGTGTTGCAGCGCAACGTGCATTGCGACGACGCACGCGGCCGAATTCGGATGGCTGGATCGTGCCCGCGCGCCGGCGCGCCGGCAATTGCGAAATTGAGCAGCGCGCGTAACGATTCTTGCCAGCGCGCTGCGCACGGCCCGCGTTCCGTCCTACAATCGCCGGACACGATAGAGCCGCGCGGCATCGCCCGCGCGCCCGGAGACAACGGCACGACGCCCGAGCGGCGCGCGCCCCGAGACCGAGATGACGCGCACCCCTTCCGCCCAGACACCGCACCGCATCGCGCTGCTGTTCAACGCGAACAAGGTCTACGACCGCGAGATCATCAGCGGCATCGGCCAGTACCTGCACACGACGCGCGTCGTGTGGGACCTGTTCCTCGAAGACGACTTCCGCTGCCGGCTCGCCGGCATCGAGCGCTTCGACGGCGACGGCATCATCGCGGACTTCGACGATCCGACCGTCGCCGACGCGCTCGCCGGCTCGCCGCTGCCGATCGTCGCGGTCGGTTCGTCGTACGAGGATTCGACGCAGTATCCGCCCGACGTCCCATATATTGCGACGGACAACCCGAAGCTCGTGTCGCTGGCTTATACGCACCTGATCGGCGCAGGGCTCGCGCATTTCGCGATGTACAGCCTGCCGGTCGCGCAGGAGAACCGCTGGGCGCAGCAGCGCGAGCTCGCGTTCGACCGGCTTGCGCGCGCGGACGGGCTCGACGCGCCGATCTACCGCGGGCTGTCGACGAGCGCGTCGGGCTGGAACCATGCGATCGAACAGCTGATCGGCTGGCTGCATGCGCTGCCGAAGCCCGTCGGCGTGATCGCGGTCACCGATGCGCGTGCGCGGCATCTGCTGCAGGCGTGCCTGCTCGCCGGCATCGCCGTCCCGGAACAGGTCGCGATCATCGGCATCGACAACGATCCGCTCACGCGCACGCTGACGCGCATTCCGCTGTCGTCCGTGATCCAGGGCACCGAGGAAATGGGCCGCACCGCCGCGCACCTGCTGCACCGGATGCTGCGCGGCGCACGCTTCCCCGAACAACGCATCCTGGTCCCGCCGGTCGGCATCAACGTGCTCGAGTCCACGCGTCACCAGCCGCTCGCGAGCCCGCACGTGATGCGCGCACGGCATTTCATTCGCCAGTACGCGTGCCAGGGGATCAAGACCGAACAGGTCGCCGACTATGTCGGCGTGTCGCGTTCGCTGCTCGAAGAGCACTTCCGGCGCGAACTGCAGCGCACCGTGCACCAGGAAATCCTGCGTCACAAGCTCGAGGCCGCGCAGGCGCTGCTCGCGGGCCGCCATGCGTCGAGCGCGGAAGTCGCGATCCGCTGCGGCTTCACGTCGTTGCAATACATGCACGCGGTGTTCCGCCGCGAACTCGGCTGCACGCCGCGCGAGTACCAGGAACGCGCCGCGGCCGCCCACTGAATTCACCGCCCCACGAGCGAACCCACTCATGCATATCGATACCGACACTTCCCGCCCGGCAGCCGACGTCGCCCGCATTCCGTCCGAGTCGTGGGGCACGCTGCCCGGCGGCGACCCGGTGCGGCGCTACACGCTGCGCAACGCGCACGGGATGCGCGTCGTCGTCAGCGATCTCGGCGCGACCGTCGTGTCGTGGCTCGCCGCCGATCGCACCGGTCGTTTCGCCGATGTCGTGCTGGCCCACGACACGCCGGCCGAGTACCTCGCATCCGGCGCGTATCTCGGCGCGACGGTCGGCCGCTGGGCGAACCGGATCGCGGGCGCGCGCTTCACGCTCGACGGCATCGACTACGCGCTCGACCGCAACGAGAACGGCAATCTGCTGCACGGCGGCGCAAGCGGCTTCCATCGCGCACGCTGGGACGTGGTCGACGATCGCGGCGGCCTGACGCTGCGGCTCGATTCGCCGGAAGGCGATGCAGGGTTCCCCGGCAACGTCAGCATGCAGGTGCGCTACTCGCTCGACGACGACGGCACGCTGACGATCGATTACCGCGGCGTGACCGATGCGCCGACCCCGCTCAACCTGACGAATCACAGCTACTTCAATCTCAGCGGACGCGCGGGCAGCGACGTGCGGGGCCACCTGCTGGAGATCGACGCCGACGCATTCGTCGAAGTCGACGACACGCTGATCCCGACCGGCACGGCGGACGTGACGGGTACCGCGTTCGATTTCCGGCAGAGCGCGCCGCTCGGCGCGCGCCTCGACTGGCCCCATGCGCAGCTCGCGCGCGGGCGCGGGTTCGATCACTGCTACGTGTTGCGCGACCCCGAGCGCGGCGTGCGGCACGTCGCGTCGATCTACGATCCGGAAAGCGGCCGCGAGCTCGCGGTGTCGACGGATCAGCGCGGGCTGCAGCTCTATACGGGCAACCATCTCGATGGCCTGCGCGTGAGCGGCGGCGTGTCGTGCGTGCGGCATGCGGCGCTGTGCGTCGAAGCCGGGTTCTTTCCGAACCAGGTCAACATGGATGGATTGAGCGCCGAAACCATCCTTCACCCGGGCGTAACGTATCGGCACACGACCCGGTATCGCGTCGGCGTTCGCGCGTAGCGATATGCGGAGCGGCCGCTGAAGGTCCCGTGACCGAAACGGCGCACCGAGATTTCGTGTATCGACGAGTTGAAGAAGGTAACGGTGACGTAAAGGGCAATCCGGAGTGGACCAGGACAGGCGGCAGCACCGTGCCGCCGCCCGTTGCCAGCGCGCTTCCGTCAGAACTTGTGCCGGATTCCCGCATGCACCATCAACTGCTTCGACGTCGCCGACAGATCGGCCGCGCCGGGGATATACGCCTGATCGAGCGACGAGCCGGTCGCATCGCCGGCGATGCGCTGATACGCGCCCATCAGATAGACGTCGGTCCGCTTCGACAGGTTGTAGTCCGCCATCAGCCCGACCGAATGGATCTTCGGTTTCGCGCTACCCGTGGTCGCTTCGTAACGCACCGTCGTATACACATACTGCGCACCGACGAAGAACGCCGGCGTGAACTGATACTTGCCGTTCACTTCGAAGTTCTGATACTTGATCGCCGTGACCGTGCCGCCGGCGAGCGGGCCCGTCACCGGTTCGATCGTCTCGTCGCCGAACAGGTAGCCGACGTTCGCGGTGGGCCGCGTGACGTTGCTGTTCGTATACGCGAACCCGACCGTCGCAGGCCCGGCCGTGTAGTTGACGCCCGCGCCGAAAATCCGCAGCCGCGCCGACGCGAAGTTCGCATCCGCGCCGACCGGCCCGGAGCCCGCGATCGCGCCGCCGCTTGTCGCGCCCGGGTTGTCCGCGTTCAGGAACGCCGCGCCGACGAGCAGGCCGCCCTGCTCGTACTGCGCGCCGATGCTCCACTGCCGATTGTTCGCGAAGCCGGTGTCGTTGCTGAAGCTGTACGTGCCGCCGAACGAGAAACCGGCAAAATCCGGGCTCGCATACTTGACCGTATTGTTCACGCGGAACGTGTTGCCGGTGTTGTCGTTGTCGAGCGGATGCGAGAACGGATACACGCCCCAGCTGCCGTTCGCGGTAGTCGGCGCGAGATAGTCGACGACGGAATCGTATTGGCGGCCGAGCGTCACCGTGCCGAAGCGCGTGCTGCCCAAGCCGACATACGCCTGCCGCCCGAACATGCGGCCGCCCTGCGCGAGCGTGCCGCTGTTCACGTTGAAGCCGTTCTCGATCTGGAACAGCGCGCTGTAGCCGCCGCCGAGATCCTCGGTGCCCTTCAGCCCCCAGCGGCTGCCCTGCGCGAAGCCGCTCGCCATCTGCCACGCGCCGTGGCCGCCGACGTTGTTCGTATAGTCGACGCCCGCATCGATCAACCCGTACAGCGTGACGCTACTTTGTGCAAAGGCGGGCGCCGCACACAGCGCCGGCATCGCGACGACCAACAATCTCCAGTTCATTCGTGTTCCTTATTGATGTGATGATCCCCACCCGCTCGCTACGAAGCGGTGCCGCTTACTTCGCGCCGTAGATGTCGAAGTCGAAGTACTTGCGGTTGATCCGCTGATACGTGCCGTTCGCGAGGATCGTCGCCAGCGCGCGGTTGAACGCGTCGCGCAGGTCGGTGTCCTGCTTGCGCAAGCCGAGGCCGTCGCCCTGCCCGAAGTACTTCGCGTCGTCGATCGCCGCGCCGACGAACATGAAGTCCTTGCCCTGCGGCTTCTTCAGGAAGCCGTCGCTGGCCGCGATCGACGCCTGGAACGCCGCGTCGAGCCGCCCGGTCACGAGGTCGGCATAGACCTGGTCCTGGTTCTGGTACGACTCGATCTGCACGCCGGCCGGCTGCCAGTTCGCGATCGCATAGTCGGCCTGCGCGGAGCCCTGTTCGACGCCCACGCGCTTACCCTTCAGCGACACAGCCGCCGGCAGCAGCGGCGAGCCCTTGCGCGCGATCAGCCGGGCCGGCGCATTCGAGATCCGGTTCGTGAACGCGATCTGCTGCATCCGCTTCGGCGTGATCGTCATCGACGACGCGATCACGTCGAACTTGCGCGCGAGCAGCCCCGGAATCATCCCGTCGAAGCTCGACTCGACCCACACGCAACGCGCATGCAGTTCCGCGCACAGCGCGTTCGTGATGTCGATCCCGAAGCCCGTCAGCGTGCCGTCCGGCTGCTTGTATTCGAGCGGCGGATACGTCGGATCGACCGCGAGGCGAATCTCCTTGCCCGTCCAGTCGCCCGCGTGCGCGGCCGCTGCCATCGTCGTTGCCGTCAGCGCCACCGCGAGCGCCGCCATCCACTGTTTCATTGCGTGTCTCCTTGTTTCCATCGTTGAAAGTGATTCGAATGCGTGTGCCCGGCTCACGCGAGATAGCGCTCCGCGAGCGCGATCCAGTAGCTCGCGCCGGTCGCGAGGCACGCGTCGTTGAAGTCGTAGCCGGGGTTGTGCAGCCCGCAGCCGGCGGCACCGTCGCCGTTGCCGATCGACAGGTAGCTGCCCGGGCACGCGTTCAGCATGAACGCGAAATCCTCGCTCGCCGCGATCGGCCGCAGGTGCGGAATCAGCGCGTCGTCGCCGCCCCATTCCCGCGCCACGTCGCGTGCGAACGCGGTTTCCGCCGGATGATTGACGAGCACCGGATAACCGTACCGATAGTCGATCTCGGCCGTCGCCCCATAGCTTTCCGCGTGGCCGTGCACGATCGCGCGGATGCGTCGTTCGAGCAACGCGCGCACGTCCGGCGACAGCGCCCGCACGCTCAGTTCGAGATCCGCATGCGGCGCAATCACGTTCGATGCGGTGCCCGCGTGGATCGAGCCGGTCGTGACGATCGCCAGCTCCTGCGGATTCACGTTGCGCGACACGATCGTCTGCAGCGCCATCACGATCGATGCGCACACGACCACCGGGTCGATCGTCATGTGCGGCGCCGCGCCGTGACCGCCGCGCCCCGTGACGCGCACCCGCACCTCGTCGGCCGACGCCATCGCCGGGCCGTCGCAGAAGCCGAGCACGCCGGCCGGCAGCCCCGGCACGTTGTGCATCGCGAACACGGCATCGCACGGGAACTGCGCGAACAGCCCGTCGTCGATCATCCGCTTCGCGCCGCCGAGCCCTTCCTCCGCCGGCTGGAAAATCAGGTTCAGCGTGCCGTTGAAGCGCCCGCGTTCCGCCAAGCAACGGGCGGCGGCGAGCAGCATCGCCGTATGGCCGTCGTGGCCGCACGCGTGCATCACGCCGTCGTGCCGGCTCGCATGCGGCAGCCCGGTCGTCTCGCGGATCGGCAGCGCGTCCATGTCCGCGCGCAGCCCGAGCCGTTTGCCGGCGCCGCGCGTGAGCGTGCCGACCACGCCGGTGCCGCCGAGGCCGCGCGTCACCCGATAACCCCACGTTGTCAGGAACTCGGCGACCAGCGCGCTCGTCGCGTGTTCGTCGAAACCGAGCTCCGGATGCGCATGCAGCCTGCGGCGCAGCGCGATCATCTCCGTTTCGATGGCCGCCATTTCTGGCGCAATGCGTTCTCGATCCAACCCCGATACTCCTCGATGCGTTCCGGTTTGCCGATCGCCGAATGGCGGATCGTGGCGGGATCGTATGCAGCGAAAATGCCGGCGAACAGCCGCAGTTTCGTTATGATGACAACCTTTCGTTGTCGGGTCTCGGCCCGTTTCGTACCATGAGCACGATCAAGCTGCATCAGTTGCAGGCGCTCGTCGCGAGCGCGGAAGCCGGCAGCATCCGCGGTGCCGCGCGCACCCTCGGGTTGTCGCAGGCGGCCGTCACGCGCGCGCTGCGCGAGCTGGAGGCGAGCGAGCGCCTGCCGCTGCTGGTGCGCGCGCCGGAAGGCATCGGCTTCACCGAATACGGCAAGACGCTGCTCACGCACGCGAAGCTCGTGCTCAAGCAGCTCGAGCACGCGCAGAGCGACCTGGAACGGATGCGCGGCCGCGTCGAGGGGCGGCTGAGCGTCGGCGTCACGCCGTGGCTCACCATGACGTTCCTGCCGGAAACCGTGCTGCGGTTTCGCGAGCGGATGCCCGACGTGCGCGTCGAGCTCTACGAGGCGCTGATGGCCGTCGCGCAACCGCTGCTGCGCGACGGCAGCATGGATTTCGCGCTCGGCCACCTGCAGCCCGGCAGCAGCGCGCAGGAATTCGCATTCGAGCCGCTGCTGCGGTACGAAACGTCGGTGATGGTGCGCGCTGGGCATCCGCACGAGCGTGCGAAGTCAGTGCATGAGTTGCTCGATTGCGACTGGGTGCTGAATTCGTCCGCCGACGGCCAGGCCGCGCTCGTGGACTATCTGTTCACGCGGCACGGCGCGCAGATCGACGAACGGCGCATCGTGCGCGCGCAGTCGGTCGCGATACTGCAGACGATGCTCGAACAGGCCGGCATGTGCACGTGGTGCCCGACGATCCTCGCGGCGGTGCGGCCGTTCGGCGAGCGGATGCGCGTGCTGCCGCTGAAGGAGACGTTCGAGCCGAGCGAACTCGGGATCGTCACGCGCCGCAGCAGCACGCTCGGCGACCCGGCACGCTGCTTCATCGACTGCCTGCTGCAGGTGATCCGGCGGCATGCACGCTCGGCGCGCGGCGAGGATCTCGCGCTGTTCCGCACGCTCGAGCTGTTGATCTGAGGCGCGCGCGTCAGACTGCGACGTCCTTGTACAACGCGGTGCTCGCGCGGTTTTCGGGTGTCACCGGAAAGTTGAATCCGCATTGCGCGCACGGCTGCGCGAGCACGTCGCGCTCGCGTTCGAGCGGATACGGGCTGTCGTCGGCGGTCCCGCAGCACGGGCAGACGCGAATCAGGCGCGTATTCTTCAGCTCGAAATTGGTGATGATGTCTTCCATGATCGCGCCGGTGCGGACCGCCCATTCCTTCGCATGCTTGTGATACACGTTCGCATGCCAGTCGCGCAGCGCGTCGAAGCTGGTCCAGAAGCTGACTTCGTTGAACCACGCGGGATCGTCCGCATGCACCCACCACGTGAGGTGCATGAATCCCGGCACGTCCTTCAGGTGGTTGCGCACATCCGAGAACACCATCTTGAACTTCTCGTAGCCATCCGGGCTCGAGAAACGCACGCGCTGCATGCTCAGATAGACAGACATATTACGGGCTCCTGGCGATTGGGTTGATGAGCAGTCGCCGGGCGAGCGAGCCGGCATGTGCGACTGTCGGGCGACTGACGGCCCAATATAGGCAGGCAATAAACCCGCTGATGGTCCAACGGCGGCGAATTCGAAGGAGCCAAGTCGAACGACGGGCATCGACGCGCCGTCGCGCGGCGCGGCACGCGAATGCCCGACCGCCTTGCGTCAGCCGCGCACCACGCGCGCGAGGCGTTCGATGCCTTCGCGGATGAGCGCCTCTTCCATCGACGCATAGCCGAGCAACAGCCCGGCCTTTCTGGGCGCGTGCAGAAAGTACGGCGTCACCGGGTAGATGCCGACCCCGGCCTGCGCGGCGGCCTCGATCAGCGTCGGCACGTCCCCGGACGTGCGCTTGTTGAGCCACACGAGCGCATGGATGCCGGCGCTGATGCCCTGAACCGTCACGTGCTCGCCCAGGCATTCGTCCACCGCGCGCATGAACGCGGCACGCTTGCGGCCGCACAGCCGCTTCTGCTCGACCAGGTAGCGGTCGAAATGCCCCTGCGCGATGAAGTCGCTCAGCGACGACTGAAGCAGCAGCGGCGTCTGCCGGTCGCACACGTGTTTCGCGGCCAGCAGGCTCGGCAGCAGATGCCGCGGGCTGACGATGTAGCCGATGCGCAGCGACGGGAACAGCACCTTCGACATCGTGCCGACGTAGATCACGCGATCGCCGCTGTCCACGGCCTTGATCGACGCCTGCGGGCGCACGTCGTAGCGCAGTTCCGCGTCGTAATCGTCCTCGACGACGAACGCATTGTGTTCGCCGGCCCAGTCGAGCAGATCGCGGCGTCGCGCCGCGGACAGGATCGCGCCGGTCGGAAACTGGTGCGACGGCGTCACGTAGACGGCCCGGCAATGCGCGGACGCGCCCGGCAGCTTCGCGGTCTGCAGGCCGTCCTTGTCGACCGGCACCGCGACGATCCGCGCGCCGGCCGCCGCGAACGCTTCCCGCGCGCCTTCGAAATGCGGCTCTTCGATCGCCACGCCGTCCTCGGGATCGATCAGCAGACGCGCAATCAGGTCGAGCGCCTGCTGCGAGCCGTTCGTGACGACGATGTCGTCCGGTCGGCACTGGATCCCGCGGGCCCGCGCCAGATACTCGGCGATCTCCGCGCGCAGCGGCGGATAGCCGCCCGGATGTCCATAGCCGATATTCGACGTCGCGCTGACGGTGGCGCGCCGCGCGACGATCCGCGACCACTTCGAAAACGGAAACTCGTCCGTCACCGGCAGCCCGTACCGGAAGTCGTACTTCAGCTCCGGTCGCTCCAGGATCGGCGACGGTTCGAGACTCTGCAGCCGCCGCGCAAAATGGGACAGCACCGGCGCGGCCGTCGCTGGCCGGGTCCGCGGCAATTCAGCCGCGGGCTTGGCGACCAGGCCTTCCGCGACGACCGACCCCGCGCCGAAGCGGCTGACGATGTGCCCTTCGTTTACCAGCTCGCTGTAAGCCGTAGTAACCGTGTTGCGCGATACGCCGAGCTCCTTCGCCAGATCGCGCGTCGGCGGCAGCCGCGTGCCGGGCTGCGCCTTCGCGATCTCGGTGCGCAGCGCCCGAACCAGCTGGTCGACCAGCGCGCCCTTGCCATCCAGCGCGAACAGGACACCCAAACTCTTTCTGCTCCGGCTTGATTTCTCCACTACCTGTGATCCTTTCGAACGCCAAGAAAACGACGCCGCCTGCCGCGCCCGTCGCGCGCCGCACGATGCCGGCCGCCCGATCTTACTTCGCCTGAAATATGCGCCAAACACTCGGTTGCCCCAATGTCGCGCGGGCGCGCCACGGCGGTCGCCACGGCCCGCGTCACGGCCGCCGCGTCGCGCGACCGAGCAGCAACTTGGCACCTTTCATCCGCGCGGGTTTGGCCCCACAACGGCCGTTTTTGCGTGCGTATATTGACCTCGGACCACGACGCGGCCGGCGCACGTGCGTGCGATCGCCGGCGCCGCTGCTTCGCGCGCCGGCAGTCATTCACGTCACCACGACCCAACCCTCACCCGTGCAAGCAGACAAGCCATGCAGCTGGACACAGCAATCGACCGTCTCGCATCAAGCGTCGCAGTCGTCTTCGTTGCGTACGGAGCGGCCCTCGTCTGGCCGGCGCCGGCGCACGATCGACCGAAGGCCCGCGGCGACGTGGTCATATCAGGAGGACGGACGGCTTCACGGTTCGCCCTGGCTATTCAATCTGACGACAGGACACCCACATGATTTCCCTGGAAGAGTACGCACGACATGACGGCCTGGGTCTGGCCGAGCTCGTCGCCAAAAAGGACGTCACGCCGCTCGAGCTGCTGGACGCCGCGTTCGCCGCCATCGACAAGGTCAACCCGACCGTCAACGCGGTGCTGCAGGTGCTTCGCGAGCAGCCCGCCGCCACCGTGGCGTCCGGAATACCGGCCGGGCCGTTCTCGGGCGTGCCGTTCCTGATCAAGGAAGCGGTGCTGCAAGCGAAGGGCGTGAAGTGCGAGATGGGTTCCGGTCTCGCGCGGGGACTCGTCGCACCGGCCGATTCCGAGCTGATGACGCGCTTCCGGCAAGCCGGGTTCGTGCTGGCAGGTACGACCCAGACGTCGGAGTTCGCATACAGCCCGTCGACCGAACCGCGGCTGCACGGTGCGGTGCGCAATCCGTGGGATCTCGCGCGCAGCGCCGGCGGCTCGAGCGGCGGCGCCGGGGCTGCCGTCGCCGCGGGCATCGTTCCGGTCGCACACGGCAACGACGGCGGCGGCTCGATCCGGATTCCGGCGTCGTGCAACGGGCTCGTGGGCCTCAAGCCGAGCCGCTACCGGACCCCGTGGGGGCCGTACCACGGCTCGGAGCTTGTGTTCGGCGCAATCTCGGAGTTCGCACTGACCCGCACGGTACGCGACGCGGCGGCCCTGCTCGACGCGGTGTCGGGCGCCGACGTCGGCGCGCCCGGCCATCCGCTGCCGCAACCGGAGCCGTACGGCGCCGTCATCGCGCAACGGCCGCGCGCGCTGCGCATCGCGTGGTCGACGAAGACGGGAGCCGGCGACCTTCCCGATCCCGAGTGCGTGGAGGCCGTGCACCGGACCGTGCGCCTGCTCGAGGAACTCGGTCATACCGTCGTCGAGGATGCGCCGGTCTATGACTGGGAACAGTTCCTCGAAGCGACGCACGTCGTGTGGATGAGCTTCATCGCGGCCAGCGCGCAGCAGCTCGCGCAGGCGACCGGTCGTACGCCGGGTCCGCACAACCTCGAGGCCGCGACGCTCGCATCGTACGAAGAAGGCAGGAAATACAAGGCCACCGACCTGATCGGCGCACTCGGCCAGCACAACGCGGTGTGCCGGCAGGTCGGCGCGTTTTTCGAAACGGTCGATGTGTTCCTGACGCCGACGCTCGCGAGACTGCCTCGCCCGCTGGGCGAACTGAATCAGGATCGCGCAGGCATCACCGCGTTCGAATGGACCCGGCAAGTGTTCTCGTATATTCCCTTTACGCCGGTGTTCAACGTGACGGGGCAGCCTGCGATCTC
The DNA here is from genome assembly GCF_027257875.1 of Burkholderia sp. IMCC1007. Classification (GTDB taxonomy): domain Bacteria; phylum Pseudomonadota; class Gammaproteobacteria; order Burkholderiales; family Burkholderiaceae; genus Burkholderia. Next base: position 13,567 of record NZ_JAPVQY010000058.1, on the reverse strand, counting down.
GCTGCCGCTGCATGTGACCGAAACCGGGCTGCCGGTCGGGGTGCACTTCGCCGGGCGCTACGGACAGGAAGCCACGCTACTGCAATTGGCCGCGCAGCTCGAACAGGCGCGTCCGTGGGCAAACCGGCGGCCGCCGGTGCACGTGGCGCGATAAGTCTCGCGTCACGCCCGATCGTGCAGCCCGCGCCGACGACTGATGTCGTCGGCTTTTTTATTCGTAGCTCGGCATGCCCGCGCTGGCCCGCCTTCCGGCTGGCCCGGCATCCTCCTCTCGTATCGCATCGAAACGGGCGCATGCGACCGGCGCTCCCGTCGGTTTCTGCATTCCCACTCCATTGCGTGCGTGCGCATTGATTGCCTCGGCCGTCGCGTGCTCCGTCAATCTTCGCTTGCAGTGTGCGCACGAACCGGCCTGTGCGGATGCCCGAATGCAAGAAACCCTCGGGAACGTTACCGTTCGCCGAGGGTTTCCGAAGCGGCTCGAACGAACCGCGAATCCACCGTCACGCGTCAGAAAACAGTCCGGATGCCCACGCGACCAAGGACCTGCGAGCGGGTCGACGAGATGCCGGCCGACCCGGTGATATAGGCATTGCCGAATACGGTTCCGGCCGCGTCCCCGCCGACCTGCTGATAAACGGCCTGCGCATACAGGAACGTGCGCTTGGACAGCAGGTAATCGGCCATCAGGCCGCCCTGATGCCAGCGCGGCGTGGCCGCCCCCGAAGCGCTGTCGAACCGACCGAGGGTATAGGCATACATCGCGGCGAGCACCACGGTCGGCGTGGCCTGATACCTGACGTTCGCCTCGAGGTTGTCGAACCGCAGCAGCGTCGCGCCGGCCGGCAGCGTGCCGAAATAGGCGGACGAAACCGGATCGTTCAATACCGTGTGCGTGTAGGTCAGGCCTAGCGTCGCCGGCCCCCAGTCGTAGTTCGCCCCCGCGCCCCACACGCGCTGACGCCGCGCGACGAAATTCGCATCGGTCGACGAAATCGCGCCGGACGCCGTCGCCCCCGGGGAATCGGCCTGCAGATACGCGACCGCAAGCGACAGCGGCGACCGGTTGTACGACGCGCCGACGCTGAAACTCCGATTGCTCGCGAACCCGGTTGCATTCCCGAATGCATACACACCACCGAACTGCAGGCCACCATAATTCGTGCTACTGAATTTCACGGCGTTGCCGAGCCGGAACGTCGCGACCGTATTGTCGTTGTCGTACGGATGCGCGAACGGCCATCCGCCATCGCGGCCATTGGCCGTCAAGGGCGCCAGGTAATCCTGGATCGAGTCGTATTGACGACCGAGCGTAACGCTGCCCCAGCGCGCGTTCTGCAAGCCGACGAACGCCTGACGCCCGAACAGCATCCCCGACGGCAGCGCGCGACCGGAATTGAGCAAAAAGCCGTTCTCCAGCGTGAAGATCGCCGCGGTTCCCGCGCCGAGCGCTTCCACGCCCTTGATCCCCCAGCGGTCGCCCGCGGTCCAGCCGCTCTGCGTCTGCCACGCCTGCTTGCCGCCGGCATTGTTCGTGAAGCCGATGCCCTCGTCGATCAGGCCGTAAAGCGTCACGCTGCTCTGCGCGGACGCCGCGTTCGTCACCGCGCACAACACCGTGCACAGCATGGCTGCCTTGTATTTCATGGATTCTCCAAATGATCGTGATTGCTTTGTGTGCGCGTCGGCGCGAGGCGGGTCACTGCACCGCGACGCTGCGCGCGTGATCGGTCTGTGTCGCGCGGCGATTGACACGCACGAGTGTCAGGCAGCCCAGCCACGCGAAAACGCACATCGCGGCGGCCGCGAGCAGCATCGCCGTGTAGCCTTTGCTGATCGAGATGATCCAGCCGGCCACCGCCGGGCCGACCATCAACCCGACGCCGATGCCCGCGCTGGAGAATGCGAGCAGACGGCTGGTTTCATCAGCCTGAGAAATGGCTTCCAGCATCGGTGGAAGCGCAAACGTCCATGCGAACTTGAACAGGATCGCGGACATCGTGAAGAGCGCGAGCGAGCGCACGTCGACGAGCCCGAGACACGACAGGAGCATCGCGCCCATCCCGGCCGAGATCAGCAGCGCGGCCTGCACGCGGCCGCTGAGCACGCCGACGACGACCGAGCCGATCATGCCGGCCACCGTGGAAATCGCCAGGGCGGTCCCGATGCTGGCGTCCGTCAGATGGATGCCGGTGCCGATTTGCCCGATGAACGTCCACACGCTGGCCAAACCGTAGTAGAAGGCCGTGACGGTGCCGAGCCCGAGCAGCAGCAGGTGGAACGGCACCCTCGCCTGCGGCCGACTCCCCGCGCGCGCCGACGGCGGCGTGGCCGGCAGCCATTTGATGAACGGGATCATCGACAACGCGAGCAGCACTTCCACGACGAAAAACGCTTTCAGCCCGTAGGCGTGGAACAGCAAAGGCAGCACCAGCAGGCCGATGGTGCCCGACGCCAGTTGGCCGAGGATGAACATCGCGTATCCGCGCGCCGGCCGCGACACCTGCCCGGAAAAAGACAATCCCAGCAGGCTGATCGAGCAGCCGCCGAAGATCGTCGTCACGCCCTGCACGAGCATCAGCGCCCTGACGTCGGGCAGCACGAAAATCGACGCGACATAGCCGGCGATGAACACGAACAGCGCGAAGTTGAAGAGCTTCCCCCAGTTCACTCTCGGCAGCACATAGGTGCCGAGAATGCCGGCAACCGCGAACCCGCAAAATTCCAGCGAAAAGAAATTCCCCAACTGCCCCGGGGTAAACGCAAACTCGTTGACGAACTGGTTGCCGAGCGCCGGCGCACACAGCAACACGCCGTTCGGAAAGACACCCACCATGAAAAGGGCAATCATCGGCAACCATGCCGTCGTGTCGCGCCGCATCACGCCTTCAGTGTTCTGCATCTGCATATCATCTCCTGACAGGAAGATCCTGGATTTATCGACAACCACGCGCATTCGTTCTGGCATCTCCTCGATGTAAAACATTTCAATAGGATTTCTAAATTAATGCATCGATCATGTGAATCGATATCGGCGTGTGGACGGCGCCCGTCCTTATGAAGCCCTGTTGCCCATCGCGCACCTGCATGTACCGCCGCCGCGCCGGATCCAACGAAAACGCAGCATATCGACTTCAAAAAGTCATCGTTGGTCCAAACCGGCCGCGGGCGAGAGTGCCAAACGTGGCACCGCAACCCTCTCCCACGCCCTTTCCGTGCGCCCGCGGCCGGCAACGATCCCGTATACCTGCGCGCGGCATTGTTTTATACTGCCCCCCAGTATCCGGAAGCCACGACACCATGCCGCATTCCCCCGAAGAAAAGAAACGCGTCCTGACCCGCGTGCGCCGCGTTCGCGGGCAGTTGAACGCGCTCGAGCAAGCGCTCGAGGAGGGCGCGGACTGTGGTCCGGTCCTGCAGCAACTGGCTGCCATCCGCGGCGCGATCAACGGCGTCATGGCCAACGTGCTGGAAAGTCACTTGCGCGAGGAATTCACGCAGCTCGCGGACGCCCCGCGGCCCGCTTCCGGATCGATCGACGAAATCGTCACTCTCGTTCGGTCCTATTTGCGTTGACAGAGGCGAAATCGTCGACGTAGCGCTCCATTCGGTGTTTTTTAAACAGGATTGCCATGAAATCACGTGCTGCTGTTGCGTTTGAGGCGGGTAAGCCGCTGCAGATCGTCGAGATCGATGTCGAGCCGCCCCGCAAGGGCGAAGTGCTGATCAAGATCACCCATACGGGCGTCTGTCACACCGACGCGTTCACGCTGTCGGGCGACGATCCGGAAGGGATCTTTCCCGCCGTGCTGGGCCACGAAGGCGCCGGCATCGTCGTGGAAGTCGGTGAAGGCGTGACCAGCGTCAAACCCGGCGACCACGTCATTCCGCTGTACACCGCCGAATGCGGCGAATGCCTGTTCTGCAAGAGCGGCAAGACCAACCTGTGCGTGTCGGTGCGTGCTACCCAGGGCAAGGGCGTGATGCCCGACGGCACCACGCGTTTCAGCTACAACGGCCAGCCGATCTATCACTACATGGGCTGCTCGACGTTCAGCGAATACACCGTCGTCGCCGAAGTCTCGCTCGCGAAGATCAACCCGGACGCGAATCCGGAGCAGGTCTGCCTGCTCGGCTGCGGCGTCACGACCGGCCTCGGCGCGGTGAAGAACACCGCCAAGGTGCAGCCCGGCGATTCGGTGGCCGTGTTCGGCCTCGGCGGCATCGGCCTCGCCGTGATCCAGGGTGCGAAGCTCGCGAAGGCCGGCCGCATCATCGCGATCGACACCAACCCGGGCAAGTTCGACCTCGCACGCGTGTTCGGCGCGACCGACTGCGTGAACCCGAAGGATCATCAGGAACCGATCCAGCAAGTGATCGTCGGGATGACCGGCTGGGGCGTCGACCACAGCTTCGAGTGCATCGGCAACGTGAACGTGATGCGCGCCGCGCTCGAATGCGCGCACCGCGGCTGGGGTCAATCGGTCGTCATCGGCGTCGCGGGCGCCGGCCAGGAAATCTCGACGCGTCCGTTCCAGCTCGTCACCGGCCGCCGCTGGCTCGGTACCGCATTCGGCGGCGTCAAGGGCCGCTCCGAATTGCCGGGCATGGTCGAGGACGCGATGGCCGGCACGATCCAGCTCGCACCGTTCGTCACGCACACGAAGCCGCTCACCGGCATCAACGAGGCGTTCGACCTGATGCACGAAGGCAAGTCCATCCGGACCGTCGTGCATTTCTGAAGCACGCGTGAAACACGCGCAACGAGGCCGGCCCGATCGCGGCATCCGGTCTCGTTGCGTGACGCCGCCGGCAAGCCATCGCGGTTGCGGGTGGTGCATGTCCGAACCATCCTCCTCGCTCGGGCCGGTAACGGTCATCGTCGTGCCGTGCATCGCGCGACGCCATACGCAATCACTCCGGATCGGCGAGCACGATGACGTTCTCAACGTACATCGTGACAATCGCGACGGGCAATTTCGGATAGCGAAGCAATGCTTCGATCGATCGCAGGTCGGACAACCCGGCATAGCGAAGCTGCATGACATCGCCTCCCGGCAGGACCGGCGGCACCCGCATGGTTCAGATCCCGCGCTGGTTCACCCGCTTCGACAATGCCTCTGCACTTTCCTTCCGCTCGCTGTACCGGTCGACCAGATACGGGCCGATGTCCCTTGTGAGCAGCGTGAACTTCACCAGTTCCTCCATCACGTCGACGACCCGATCGTAATAGGCCGACGGCTTCATCCGCCCCGCTTCGTCGAATTCCATGAATGCCTTGGCGACCGACGACTGATTCGGAATGGTCAGCATGCGCATCCATCGCCCCAGCACGCGCATCTGGTTCACCGCGTTGAACGACTGCGAGCCGCCGCTGACCTGCATCACCGCCAGTGTCTTGCCCTGCGTCGGCCGCACGGCGCCGACCGATAGCGGAATCCAGTCGATCTGCGACTTCATGATGCCCGTCATTGCGCCGTGTCGTTCCGGCGAGCACCACGCCATCCCTTCCGACCACAGCACCAGCTCGCGCAACTCGACGACCTTCGGGTGCGACTCCGGCGCATCGTCGGGCAGCGGCAGGCCGCTCGGATTGAACACACGCACCTCGGCGCCCATTGCCACGAGCAGGCGTTCGGCCTCCTCGACCAGCAGGCGGCTGAACGAGCGCTCGCGCAGCGAGCCGTACAGCAGCAGGAAACGCGGCGGATGCGTGGATGGCGACGCCGGCCGCAAGCGGCTCGCGTCCGGCACGCGGAAAAGCTCGGGATCGAGTTGCGGCAGGTCAGTCAGTCGATCGGTCATGAATGGATTCCCCGGTTGGTTCACACGCGCTCGTACCAGCCCTTCGACCGGATCACGATACGCACCACCAGCAGCATGACCGGCACTTCGATCAGCACGCCGACGACCGTCGCGAGCGCCGCGCCGGAGTGAAAACCGAACAGGCTGATCGCGGCCGCGACGGCGAGCTCGAAGAAGTTCGACGCGCCGATCAGCGCGGACGGGCACGCGACGTCGTGCTTCTCGCCCACCGCGCGGTTGAGCCAGTACGCGAGCGCCGCATTGAAGAGCACCTGGATCAGGATCGGCACCGCGAGCAACGCGATCACCAGCGGCTGCTTCAGGATCGCCTCGCCCTGGAACGCGAACAGCAGCACGAGCGTCGCGAGCAGCGCGGCGATCGACCACGGGCCGATCCTCGCCATCGCGGCATCGAACGCGGCCTGCCCGTTGCGCAGCAATCGCTTGCGCCAGATCTGCGCGAGTATCACCGGAATCACGATGTAGAGGATGACTGACGTCAGCAGCGTCGCCCACGGCACGGTGATCGCGGATATCCCCAGCAGCAGCCCGACCAGCGGCGCGAACGCGACCACCATGATGCTGTCGTTCAGCGCGACCTGCGACAGCGTGAACAGCGGGTCGCCGCCCGTCAGCCGGCTCCAGACGAACACCATCGCCGTGCACGGCGCGGCCGCCAGCAGGATCAGGCCGGCAATGTAGCTGTCGAGCTGGTCTGCCGGGAGCAGCGGTGCGAACAGTTGCCGGACGAACAGCCAGCCGAGGAACGCCATCGAGAACGGCTTGACGAGCCAGTTCACGACGAGTGTGACGCCGATCCCCTTCACATGCCGGCGCACTTCATGCAGTGCGCCGAAGTCGACCTTCACGAGCATCGGGATCACCATCACCCAGATCAGCAGCCCGACCGGCAGGTTGACCTGCGCATATTCGATGCGGCCGATCCGCTGGAACAGGCCGGGTTGCGCTTGCCCGAGCCCGATGCCGGCGACGATGCACAGCGCGACCCAGATCGTCAGGTAGCGTTCGAAGAAGCCGATCGCGGGCTTGGCGACAGCGTGGCGCGGCGGGATGACGTTGGACGTGTTCATCGGACAGGATTCGGGGCTCGGGGCTCGGGGAAAGACATGCGGCAACCCACTCGCGGACGCCGCCGTGCGCGCCGTTCAGTTTCGCGAGATGGCGGTCAGTGCCGCCTCGAGTTCAGCGTGGCTCATGCGATCGAGCGGCAGTGCCAGCAGTTGCAGCATCCGGTAGCCGAGCGCCTCGCGCGTCAGCTCGAACGCGAGCCGCTTGCCGGCATCGCCGCCCGCCGCGTTCGACGGATCGGCGTAGCCCCAGTGCACTTTCACCGGACTGCCGGGCCAGTACGGGCAGGCTTCCGCGGCCGCGCTGTCGCATACCGTGATGACGATGCGCATTTCCGGCGCGCCGCCGCCGACGAATTCGTGCTGGCTTTTGCTGCGGTATCCGGTGACGTCGACGCCTGCGCGCGTCAGCGCGTCCAGCGCGAATGGGTTGAGCCGGCCGCTCGGCGCGCTGCCGGCGCTGTAGGCGCGGACGTCGCGGCCGAGCTTTGCGGCCCAGTGGTTGAGCATCCCTTCCGCCAGCACGCTGCGCGCGGAGTTGTGGGTGCAGAGGATCAGGACGTTGGTGGTCATCGGCGGGCGCAGATACGTTTCAGGTTTGGTCGGAGCAAGCGGGCGAACACGCGGAAACCGGCGAGCACGGATTGCCGCCGCAACAGTTCTCGGTGAGGTAGCCGATGAGCCCGTTCATCGTCGCGAAGTTCGCGCAATAGAACACGAAGCGGCCTTCCTGCCGACTCGTGACGAGCTGCGCGTGCGCCAGTTCCTTCAGATGAAACGACAGCGACGACGGCGGTACGTCGAGCAGCGTCGCGATCTGCCCGGCCGGCATGCCCGCCGGGCCGGCCTGGACCAGTGCGCGGAAAACGGCGAGGCGGGAGTCGTGCGCGAGCGCCGACAGGGCGGCGATGGTTTGGGTGGTTTCCATTTTTCGATGATAGTCGAAATGTGGAAATAATGGAATGGGGGCGTCGTGCTCGCGACAAGATTGAACCGGTCGGGTTTCTTCGACAGAGTCGCGGGTGAGTATTCGGTCTGTCTTAACCGCTTGGTGAAGGTCGCGGCTACCACGAGCCGCACTCGATTACTCGACCGACGTCACTCCACCAACCATCCCGCTTCGCCTTCGACCAGGATGCCGCCATGGCTGGTAGTGTCACCCACGCGAGCAACGGGTTGGCCCTCAATGCCGCTGCCCGGCGAGCCGGTTTCGATAATGGCCCCGCAACTGGTGCGATCTCCGACCCGCGCCACAGCCCGGCCATCGATCGCAGCAGACGCGGCCCCGCTAGTAACCGTGCCCTCGCCATGGAGCGGACAGATATGGCGATGACCGACGAGTACGACTGGTTTCATTTCAGACTCCTTGAGTTAAGAACTACATCACGTGGATCAACTTGAGCTGTTATCGGCTCATTGGGCCCGGGCAAATCGCGCTGCCAACCCTTGCACGGAACATTGAGTTTTGGTTTTGCCATCAGGCTTCCTCGGTTATTTCGATGGCTGCGAAGCCAGAGCTATCGCTCTTATCAGGCATGGGCGTTCACGGTGCCGTCCGCGACTCGTGGTCCATGTCAGCGGGCCACTCAACCTTGGGAGCCAAGCGCAACGCCAAGTTGTACGGAGCTACATCGTTGGGATCGCGCGGCTCGGCATGGTCAGGATCGAGACCCTCGATGCCGTTTTGCATGTACGAACACACATAGGCCCAAAGGTTGGTCGTGTTGGCGGCGGTGCTACTAAGGGCGAAGCGAGTAATGACGTCATTGGTACCCGGCTTCACGACGGCAATGGAAACACCTTCTTTGATGATGGGGGCACCACCGGCGGTCGCGCGGCGCACCTTCCACCTTTCGGCGCGCAAATCGTCCCAGTCATAACTCGCCGTAGTGACATACCAGCGCGTGAACGGATTCCACCAGACCGAGTGAAAGTCGTATACGTACACTTTGCGGCGCATGCGGTTGAAGCGAAGAGGCAGATCGCGCGGTGGCGAAACGTCCGCGCGATAAAGAACACATGTTCCCCAGATACCAAATGCAACAGTGATAATATCTACAAAAGTGACACCGAGGCACTCCAGGGTCGTCCAAGTGTCAAACGCCCTTAAAATGAAGACAAGCCACCCAGTAAAAAATATATACCAGGTTATCGTCATCGCCGAAATTATCGAAAAACAAAATACCAATCCACGAATAGTCGACACATTTCTGGAAATTTCTATGTAGATCAAGTCGAGATGCATTGGTGACTGCCACAGAATCATCGGGCTTTCATCGATAGGTTCGTTCGGGCCTGCTAGATCACGTTGCCATCCGGAACAAGGAGGATTGAGCTTTGGTTCTACCATCATAATTCTTCCGTGATTTCGACAGCAGCAAAGCCAGAACTATCGCTCTTATCAGACATAGGAATTCACGGTGCCGTGCGTGACTCGCGATCCATATCAGCAGGCCACTCCACCTTGGGAGCCAAGCGCAACGCCAAGTTGTACGGAGCGACGTCATTGGGATCGCGCGGCTCCGCGTGATCCGGGTCAAGACCCTCGATGCCGTTTTGCATGTATGAACACACATAGGCCCAAAGGTTCGACGTGTTGGCGGCGGTGCTACTAAGGAGGAAGCGTGTAATGACGTCATTGGTACCGGGCTTCACGACCGCAATGGAGACGCCTTCTTTGATGATGGGTGCACCACCGGCGGTTGCTCCGCGCACCTTCCATTTCTCGGCGCGCAAGTCGTCCCAGTCGTAGCTCGCCGTGGTGACATACCAGCGCGTGAAAGGATTCCACCAGACCGAGTGAAAATCATAAACATAGACTTTGCGGCGGAGGCGATTGAAGCGAAGGGGAAGACTGCGAGGCGCAGATACGTCCGCTCGATAGAAAACACATACAGCCCATACGCACAGTGCAATTACACTGATGTGCAGCAAGACAATTCCCGCCATTTCAATCACCGCGTTAAGATCGGTCATTTCTAACATGGCAATATCTCTCCCGGCAAAAGCCACATATCGGCAGGTCGTCAATGCAGTTAGCAGGGAAAAGCAAAGCAGGGCTCCACGCAACACCGAAGTGTTTCGTTCGAATTCGACATAGATCGTATCGATATATGCCGGAGCCTGCCACAACAGCGAGGGGCTTTCATCGACAGATGCGTTTGGTTCGGGAAGATCACGTTGCCATCCAGTACAAGGAGGATTCAATTTGGGTTTTACCATCATAATTCTTCCGTGATTTCTACAGCAGCGAAGCCGGAACTATCGCTCTTATCAGGCCAGAAGGTCACAATCAATGTGGCCGACTTGATCTTGTGAACTGGACCTAACCAATACCGGCCGCTCAACACCGGCCGCTTCGAAGTGGGGTTCGTCTCGCCTTCGAGGGAGTAATCCGGGCGATTCAGCACTGTGGCTGGCTTGAGCGTTGCCGTGTCGTTGAATTGGCCCGATGCCATTACATGGGGGGATAGAGCGGGCAGGCGCTTACCAGTGCGCGTCACGCCAAAGCGTTCGGTAGAAAGGGTAAAGCGATAGCGCGATCGTTGAGCATCGAATCCCGGTAAGACCGCACCATAGGCCAACACCGTTCCTGTCTCTACAGCGCCACCATTTTTTAGTACCTCGACGTCTTCAGCCATAAGCTCGTCGACGGGTCTAGCGCGAGTTCCCTTCTCGAAACTGAGTGTCACGTCCATACCTAGTACCGCGGCATTGAGTGCCGCGATAGCGCGATCCATGTCTTTCTCTGGATCGCTCCACCGCTGCTTGCCTTCTACTTGGCCGAAGTAGCAACGCCGAGCCCATTGTTCTAAGGCATCTGATTCGAGACTCTTTGCATACTGGACGACTGCGAAGGCAAATAGTCCGAACGCGATACCACCGCCCAAAGCGCCAAATAGAACGAGCGAACCAGTGGCTCCCCAAAAGGTGAGACCGGCTCCGATAATCGATAGACTTCCTGCGATTTCGTAGGTTCTTGCTGCCTTCTCATCACCGATTTTTTCCACACGCGTGGCGGAACTGAAGCTCGCCTTTGCGTCTGCAATACCGGCAAGGGCAGCTATTGCCCCACCGATCTTCACCATTAGGTTACCTAGCCCCACAACTCGACCGAGCACCGGCGTTTGCTTGACTCCCCAGTGCCGCACGAACTCCCTTGCAGCCTCCGCCGGAATTTTGATTGCCAAACCAGCCGCTTCAACATGCGCCCCGATCAAACTAATCGACACACTGTAAAACGCAGCCACCGCTTCCGGATGACGCGCACCCACCTTCGCATCCAGATCGGCCAGCGTGCTCTTCAAACTGTCCTGCAGAAAGTACAGCCCGACGAACGACAAGCCCGCGTCCACGCTGCCGACAGACAAGCTCTTGAGGCCAGCGAAGCTGCTGCCAGCAAAACGATGCGCACCGGCGGCACCGATCTGCAAGCCGTTAAGCAGCTTGGCCGCGGCCGGCTCCAGGTTCTTGAGGCCTGCCTTGATCTGGCGCAGTGCCGCCTTGGCCTCCCGGTTCACGTCCTGCCCCAACACACCGCCGGCCTGCTTGATGTCGCGCGCCCGCTCCGTCGCATCCTGCCCAAACTGTACGAGCCGTTGCTTGACCTCTTCGGCCGAACCATGAACCCATAGCGTGACGTCGATCAATACGTTGCGAACGTTGGCGTTCGGGATAGTGATCAAGCTCCCCAACAGCATCGCGCGCGCCCCCTTGCCGACAGCCTTTTGCGCCGCATTGGCGTGGCCGCGTATCTCCTCCGACAACAGATCGAAGCACTCGCCTACCGTGAGCTGGATCGTGACCTGAGTGAGCTTGGTTTTTCCGTAGAGCCACGCCGCGCCCATATGGAGATTGTCCAGCGCCGCCTTGGCGCCGATGCTCAGGGTACTGTCCAGGCGATTGGCCGCGTCATGCATCGCGGCGAGCAACTGATCAGCCGCACCGACGATGACACTTCTGCGCCAATCATCACCGTCCTTACTGGTCGCGATGAGTTTGAGCACGTCATAGTATTTCTTGCCCGCATCGTTGGGCATGGCGCCGGCTGCGAACTGCGGCTCAAACGCTTTCTGCAGGTCGGTATGCTGCCCATTCAGCGCGATGTAGGCCGGGCTGTTGGGGTCTTTCAGTAACTGCCGCCATGCCTTGCCACTGGGGCCAAGTACTTGGGGCTTGGGTGTTTCGCCCGCTTTGGCCGGCGACGATGGGGCATCGGTGATACCCCCGGCAAGACAGTCGGCGGCGCTAACGAGACGACATTGCCATGAACGAACATCCGCGTCGGCATAGTCGAACGTCATGATGCGGTTCCAGTCGGCACTGGCCACCTGCGTACCCCAGTCGGTCGCATAGGCATCGATCTGCTTCTGGAAATCGTCGACCGTTTTGTCGTACGCGTCCTGGAAAGTTTTGCGTCCCTTCGGGCCGGTTTCCCAGTAACGTTCTTCGAGTCGCGCGATTCGACTCTTGACCTTGTGCTCGACCGTGGTAGCGCGCTCTTTCGCCGGATCTTGGAACACCGGCGGCACGCCAGCCTCGCTGGGCATCCAGAAATCATCGGCGGGAGGTGGCGTGTCGGCATCCACGAGCTGGGCGATGTAGGCTTTTATGCCCAGCAAGCATTGCGAAGTGAGGTAGGCATATCGCCGCGCCGGCTCCTCACGCCAGTGCTGGCGCAAAGTGCTGACGGAGAGCCGCAAGCTGTTGAGTTCCGCTGCCATGCCCACCGGATCGGGCAAGATGAGGCCCGCTACCCCTTTCTCGAGCCCATGCTGCTTCTCGAGTATGTGCAATTGCGCGCGCATCGCTTGCGCGCGTGCTTGGCGAGGATGCCACGCATGAACGCTACCGAAGTCGCGTGTGTTCGCGGCGTATTCGGCCACGTGCTCGTGGAGTGCATCGCCATGCTCCAGCGCAAGTGCCTGATTGTTCGCTTTTGGATCGGACTTCAGGATGGCGAGATTGATCAGCTTGAATCGCTGGCGATAGTCTGCCGGCAGCGGCTTGCCGTTAGCGTGCTTGCCCGTGCGATACGCATCGAGCGTGGCCTTCGGCCAGGGGTCCTGCGCGAACGCGATCCAGGCCTGCTTGTAGGTTGCCGTGTCGATGTTGATGAACGCAGCACGCAGATCATGCCCGGCATCCACGCACGCCTTCGAGAGCGGCTCGGGTTTCGCGCGCGGCATGGCAAAGGGATTGCATTGACGCAGGTAGCCTTCCGGAGTCACCTGATAGGCGTGCCAGATTTTTTCATCCAGCAGCACATAGACGTAGCCCTGTCGCAGTACACGCAACGCGGTCTGTACCGACGCGTGATGCAGCGCACCCTGCCGCTTGAGCCCCTGGGTAACCGGCATGACGGCGAGCCGCAACGGCAGGATCGGTACGCCCGTGCGCTGACACGCGTTGCAATCTCCGGTGGGATTGGGCGCTGCTTGGCGTGCGGCTCGGGTGAGAGTTTGGCTCGTGCTCATGAATAGCTCACTGCTGCGGGTAACGACGCGACGATGCGCATCCAGGCCGAATCGTCGTAGGTCTCAAAACGCGCCTGTAACGTGGATGTGCCGGCCAACGCGCGCGCAATGTCAGCCTGTACGTGAGGGTGCAGTGGCAAATCCGGATGAATGAACACGCGATGCATGCACAGATCGATGACGTCGGCGCTCAGGCGC
>NZ_JAPVQY010000057.1 GCF_027257875.1 Burkholderia sp. IMCC1007 | reverse complement strand
CGTGCTCGTCGAACGCATGAGCCGCGCCGTGCTGCTGGCCAAGATGCCCGATGCGACTGCTGCGTCGGCGCTCGCCGCCTTCACGACCAAACTGCAATCGCTCGTCGAGCCGCTGCGTCAAACCCTGACCTACGATCAAGGTCGCGAAATGGCCCGACATGCCGAACTGACGGCCGCGACCAACGTGCGCGTCTACTTCTGTGACCCGCACAGCCCTTGGCAGCGCGGTACATGCGAAAACACCAACGGCCTGCTGCGTCAGTACTTGCCCAAGGGCACGGATCTGTCCATTTACTCTCAAGAGGACCTCGACGAGATTGCTGACAAGCTCAATACACGACCGCGTGCCACGCTGAACTGGTACACGCCTCTGCAAATCCTTGCTCAGGTCCTGGCTAACCCCACCGACCGAGTCCCTGTTCAGTAACCCGCGAGGTGTTGCACTTCGCTCTTGAAACCGCCCCACCTGGTATTGGATTGAATTATCCGAACCGTTCAATCGACGTATCGTAACTGTGCTGAAAGCCTTGTCGGGCAGTGCTTTGCGCTCGGTCGCGCGGGGCCGTGCGCGGCACGGCAAGTGTCGCCACGCATGCGCGGAGCGCGAAAATCCGACCGCGCGCAGGGTGCGACAATCGGCCGCTATTGCGATCGCACAACAAATGTGCTTGATATCGCTTGCCGGTCTTCTAAAGTGAAAAACGCGGGTTCACGATCACCTTTAAACACATAGCTAACCCAGCCTGGTGCCCGCAAGCCTGGAGACAAAATATGATGAAGCGAGCCGGTGTCCTTTTCGCCCTTGTCGGCGCATTTTCCTTCGCATCGATTGCCCAGGCAGACGGTGATTCGGCCGTCAAGCCGAAGCAGGAAATCCAGTTGACGAAGAATGCATGGGGCTGTCTGTCGAAAGACAATCTGGACTCCGTACTGAGTCATGAGCGTGACGGCAAGTCGCAGGCAAGGCAGCAGTACTTCGACGACTACCGTTGCCTGTCGGTGCCGGAAGGCCAGCGTTTCCGCGTGGTGTCGGTCGATCAGGGCGACGTGCAGTTCGTGAGCGCCGACAACAGCGACCAGCAAGGCCTCTGGACCGATTCGCGCTTCGTCAAGCAATAATCCGCAGCGTACCTCTCGCCATCGCGCTCCGGCCGGGCACGCCGGCGGCGCGCCCAGAATGCGGCCCGGCCGATGCCGGGCCGTCGTGCTGTGAAGCGCACATCGCGCGCCGGGCGGCGCGCATTCGGTATCATCACGACCCGACCGAACCGAATGCCCGCCCGGGCCGTATCCGCATGGCGCTGAAATCCACAATCTACAAAGCCGAACTCCAAATTGCCGACATGGATCGGCATTACTACGCCGATCACGCGCTGACGGTCGCGCGCCATCCGTCCGAAACCGACGACCGGATGATGGTGCGCATCGTCGCGTTCGCGCTGTTCGCGCACGAGCGTCTCGAGTTCTGCAAGGGGCTGTCGGACGTCGACGAACCCGATCTGTGGCAAAAGGACCTGACGGGCGCGATCGACGTCTGGATCGAAGCCGGCCAGCCCGACGAGCGGCGCATCTCGAAGGCCGCCGGCCGCGCCGGACAGGTCACGGTGATCGCGTACGGCGGCAAGACGTCGGATATCTGGTGGCAGGGCGTGCGCAGCAAGGTCGAACGGCTGCGCAACGTGCAGGTGCTGTCGCTGGCCGACGGCGTCGCGACTGCGCTCGGGCGGCTCGCCGAGCGCACGATGCGCCTGCAGTGCACGGTGCAGGACGGCGCCGCCTGGATCTCGAGCGCGGATCACGATCCCGTCGCGGTCGAATGGACGGTGCTGAAGGCGCGCGCGGACGCGTGAGCACCGCTTAGCCGAGCGCGGCGGGCGGCCCCTTGAATTCCAGCATGTTTCCTTCGGGATCGAACAGATAGATCGACGGCCCGTAGCCGCCCGCGCCGTAGCGTTCGGCGGGGGCGCCCGGCCGCGCGCCGTGGGCGGCGAAATGCTCGGTCAGCGCGGCGGGATCGAACGGCTCGACGCGCAGGCACAGGTGATCGAGGTTGCGCCCGGTGCCCGGCAGCCCGCTGTCAGCGCGATCGATCGGGCCGCCGACCGACAGCAGGTCGATCAGCGCGTCGCCCGCGCGCAACTGCACGAGCCCCAGGTCCGGCTGTTCCTTCTCCACGTGGCAGCCGACGGCATCGCAGTAAAAGCGCGTCATCGCGGCCATGTCGGTCACGCGCAGCACGACGTGATCGATCGCGCGGATGGTCGGTTTCATGAGCGGCACTCCTTCGTGTACGGCGTGCACCGAGTGTAGACCGCCCCGGCGACGCGCGCCGGAACGGCCGCGATCGATGGACGAAAAAAAGCCCGTTCACGCAAGGCGGAACGGGCTTAATCCATATCAGGAGGAGACATGGAGGAGACAGTTCCAACTATACACACGGCGATGGTGCGTTGCAATATTTCAAGTGTAAAAAATCGTCAGGATGGCGATTTGTCGCAGCCGCACCGCAGCAAAAGGATGACGGAATGATGACGAAAGCGGCGCTTCAACAGAGCGCGCGCCGCCTTTCGTCTGATCGATCGTGATCGACATGTCCCCGCTTTATGTCACGCTTTCGTCGACGCGAATCACAGAGCAAGATTCAGGGCGCGACGGCATGTGCCGATGTCTAGAGTAGGCACCAACTACACTAGAAAGTGCGAGGTTCAGATGAAAACCGCCTATCCGACCGACGATGCCCGCTGGGGCGCCGTGACCGCCCGCGATCCGCATGCGGACGGCGCGTTCTTCTATGCCGTGCGCACGACCGGCGTGTTCTGCCGCCCGAGCTGTGCGTCGCGGCTGCCGCGGCGCGAGCACGTGTCCTTCTTTGCCAATCCGGCCGCCGCACGTGCGGCCGGGTTCCGCCCGTGCAAGCGCTGCCAGCCGGAAGGGCTGCCGCGCGAGCTGGAAATCGTCAATCGCGCGTGCGCGGTGCTCGACGCGCATGCCGAGCGGCTCACGCTGCAGCAACTGAGCGACGCCGTGCACGTGAGCCCGTTCCATCTGCAGCGGCTCTTCAAGCGCGTGGTGGGCGTGTCGCCGCGGCAGTACCAGGCCGCACGGCGCGGCGCCGCGCTGCGGCAGGCGCTGCAAAGCGGGCAGCCGGTCACGCAGGCAGCGGTCGACGCGGGCTTCAATTCGCCGTCGCGGCTCTATGCATCGGTGCCGCGTGAGCTCGGGATGGCGCCGTCCGCGTTCCGCCGCCAGGGCGAGGGCCTGCGGATCGACTATGCGACCGCGGCGACGCCGCTCGGCACGGTGCTCGTCGCCGCGACCGGGCAAGGGATCTGCCGGATCGCGTTCGGCGACACGCCGGTGATGCTCGTCGCCGAGCTGAACGACGCGTTCGCGCGCGCCGAACTGGTCGAAGCGCCGTCGCGGCTCGCGCCGTTCGTCGCGCAGATCCGGGCGTACCTCGACGGCACGCGGCACGCGTTCGACCTGCCGCTCGACATCGCGCCGACCGCGTTCCAGCAGCGCGTGTGGGAAGCGCTCACGCATATCCCGTACGGCGAAACGCGCAGCTATTCGCAGATCGCCGAGGCGCTGGGCGCGCCGCGCGCGGTGCGGGCCGTCGCGTCGGCATGCGCGTCGAACCCGGTCGCGCTCGCGATTCCGTGTCACCGTGTCGTGCAGAAGGGCGGCGCGCTCGCCGGATATCGCTGGGGCGTGCGCCGCAAGGCCACGCTGCTCGCATCCGAGGCGCGCCACGCGCACGGCGATGAAACCGATGTCGTGGCGGAGGACAACGCAGCTTGAGCATTGAAAAAAACACGATCACGTCCATCGCGAGCGGCGGCCATGTGCCGCCGTCCGCGCAGCTGGAACTGCGCTTCAAGGCGCCGTACGACTGGGCGCGCGTGCTGCGCTTCTTCAGCGGACGTGCGATTCCGGGTGTCGAGCAGGTCGTCGACGGCGTGTATCGCCGCATCGTCGATCTGAACGGCGACGCGGGCCGGCTCACCGTCACGAAGCATCCGCGCAGGCATTGCCTGATCGCGACGGTCGAAGGGGCGGCCGCGCGTCATGTCGACGATGCATTCGCGCGTCGCGTCGCATCGATGTTCGACCTCGGCGCCGATCCGGCCGCGATCGGCGGCGGGCTCGCGCGCGATCCGTGGTTCGCGCCGCTCGTCGAGGCCGCGCCGGGATTGCGCGTGCCGGGTGCGTGGTCGGGGTTCGAACTCGCGGTGCGCGCGATCGTTGGCCAGCAGGTGAGCGTGAAGGCGGCGACGACGATCGTCGGCCGGCTCGTCGAACGGGCGGGCGAGCGCGTCGCGCACGAGGACGGCACGGCCGTGCCGGGCGGCGCGCCCGCGTGGCGTTTTCCGACGCCGGATGCGCTGGCCGCGTGCGATCTCGAGAAGATCGGGATGCCCGGCAAGCGGGCGGCGGCGCTGACGGGCATGGCGCGCGCGGTGGCGGCCGGCGACGTGCCGCTCGACCCCGCGCATGCCGATCTCGGCACGCTGCGTAGCGCATGGCTCGATCTGCCGGGCATCGGCCCGTGGACCGTCGAATACATCGCGATGCGCGCCTGGCGCGACCCCGACGCGTGGCCGGCGTCCGATCTCGTGCTGATGCAGTCGATCATCGCGCGCGATCCGTCGCTCGACCGGCTCGCGAGCCAGAAGCGCCGCACCGAGGGCTGGCGGCCGTGGCGCGCGTATGCGGCGCTGCATCTGTGGAACGACGTGGCGGACCGGGCCGGCGGCGCGCGGGGCGGATGAGGGGCGCGGCGGGCGGGCGAGCCACGCTGCGATGCAGCCCGCGCGAGGCGAACGCCGGGTGGATCGGTCGGGCTCCTCAAGGTTGGGATGCTGCGCGCGATTCGGCCGATCGGATGACTGTCGTGTTGAATGCACAGCGCGGTTCGCATACGGCGGGCATGCGTCGACGGTTCGATAGCGCCGGTTGCACCTGTCGCTGCAGAGGCGTGCGCCGCGTTCCGTCGGACGAATTCGCACCGCGCGCCACGTTCACCCGGTCGACGCGAAGCCGGCCGCGCACGACGCGATGGCCGCGATCGCCCCGTCCGGCGGCCCGCTGCGCCGCGTGCGGCCGGCCCGGAGCCGCCTCAAGCGCGCGTTACGGCGAGATGTTAAAGTGCCCGCTACCAACGAAGCGACCAATAATCCAGCCGGCCGCGCGCGGCGTTCTGCACGCGGCCGCCACGCACTTGCGTCTCCATGTCGAACACCATGACTCACCGCCAGTCCGAACTGCTGCTGAATCGTCTCGAAGCGCTGAGCTCGGGCCCGACGCGGCAGCGTCTGCCCGACGGCCTGCGCGGCATCGAAAAGGAAAGCCTGCGCGTGACGCGCGACGGGATGATCGCGTTCACGCCGCATCCGCGCGCGCTCGGTTCGGCACTCACGCACCCGTCCGTGACCACCGACTATTCCGAGGCGCTGATCGAGCTGATCACGCCGGCGGAACCCGACGCATCGATCACGCTCGAGCGTCTCGACGATCTGCACCGCTACGTGTATGCGTCGCTCGGCGACGAGATGCTGTGGAACGAGTCGATGCCGGGGCTGTTGCCGGCCGACGATGCCATTCCGATCGCCGATTACGGCACGTCGAACATCGGCCGCCTGAAGACGGTGTACCGCCGCGGCCTCGCGTATCGCTACGGTCGCACGATGCAGTGCATCGCGGGCATTCACTACAACTACTCGCTGCACGAGGAAGTGTGGCGGCGCCTGCATGCGGAAGAAGGCTCGACGGCCACGCTCGTCGATTACCAGTCGGAGCGCTATCTCGCGCAGATCCGCAACTTCCGCCGCCGCAGCTGGCTGCTGATGTACCTGTTCGGCGCATCGCCTGCGCTCGACACGAAATTCCTGCGCGGCAAGCCGCACAAGCTCGACGCGTTCGATGCCGATACGCTGTATCGGCCGTATGCGACGAGCCTGCGGATGAGCGATCTCGGTTACTCGAACACGACCGCGCAGGCCGCGCTGCACGTCGACTACAACACGCTGCCCGGTTATCTCGACGCGCTGTCGAAGGCCGTGAGCGAACCGTATCCGCCGTACGAGGCGATCGGCACGCATCGCGACGGCGAGTGGATCCAGATCAACACGAACGTGCTGCAGATCGAGAACGAGTTCTACTCGACGATCCGGCCGAAGCGCGTCACGTATTCGGGCGAGCGTCCGCTGCATGCGCTCGCGTCGCGCGGCGTGCAGTACATCGAAGTGCGCTGCCTCGACATCGACCCGTTCGAGCCGACCGGCATCGCGCTCGAAACCGCGCGCTTCATCGACGCGTTCCTGCTCGCCTGCGCGCTCGACGACAGCCCGGCGCTCGACTGCGATGCGTACAAGGAAGCGAATGCGAACTTCGGCAGCGTGACGCTCGATGGCCGCAAGCCGGGGCTCACGCTGACGCGCGACGGCCAGCCGGTCACGCTGCAGGCGTGGGCGGACGACCTGATGACCGATATCGAAACCATCGGGCGCCGTCTCGACGAAATTCGCGGCGGCGACGAGCATGTGCGCGCGATCGCCGCGCAGCGCGACAAGCTTGCGGATCCGGAACGCACGCCGTCGGCGCGCGTGCTGCGGACGATGCGCGAGAACGGGCAGTCGTTCCTTGACTTCGCGCGCGCGCACAGCGAAGCGCATGCCGCGCACTTCCGTGCGAACCCGCCGTCGGCCGAGACGCTGCGCGCCGAGCAGGCGCTTGCGGCGAAGTCGCTCGCCGAGCAGGCCGAGCTCGAAGCGAAGGAGGCCGGATCGTTCGACGCGTTCGTCGCGGCCTATCGTGCGTACACGCTGAACCGCTTCAGCGTGTGACCGCGGCAGCCCGCTGCGCATCGCGCGGCGGGCATGCCGATTGCCGGCCGCGGCGCAGTGCGTTCATGCGCACGCGGCGGTTTTTCCCGCTCCCGCTCTCGCTCTCGCTCCCGCTCCCGCTTCAGTGATGCGCGTACGTGTCACGATCGACCACCTGCGGCAGTGCCGGCTTTCCCGATTCCACCTTTGCACGGCCGTCGCTGCCGTAGCCGGCCGCGTCGCCGCGCGCCTGCGCGGCACGCTGCATGACTTCCTGCATGTTCTGCGGAAAGTCGGGACTGCTCGCGAGACTCGCGCGGTAGCCGGCAGCCTGCAATTCCACGAGTTCCTGGCGAACGTCCGCACGCGTCAGCGTTGACGCGGCCTGGGCCTGGGCGGCAACGGCCGAGCCGATCAGCAGTAACGTGCAGGCCGCAAGTTTCATCGTTTTCATCGTGTTAGCTCCGTGAAGTTCCGGAGCCGCGCACGTGTCGGCGCGGGCGGAATCGATGTGGCCAGTCTAGGCTTCGGACGCCAAACGAAACATCCCGCTCGCCGTCAGGCACCTTTGCCGGCTGCGCAACATTGCGACGACGGTTTGCTGACGCGCGCGTCAGCGGGCTGCCATTCGCCGTTCATCGTGCGGCCGGCGGCGTGTCGCGGGCCCAGCGCATCGGGCTTGTCCCCCCTTGTGCAAGCGCGATGCGCCTCCTAACCTCTTTTAAGCGACCGATCGGTCGGCGCTGTCGCATGGTTGCATGCGCAAGCGTCGGATGATCTTCGCCGCCGTGGAACGCACGTTTGATACGGGACCGGGGCACGCGTTAAAGCGCCAACTCCAGTCGACAACGGAGACACGATGAATCCCACTGCCGCCCTGCCGCCCGGCATCCTGTTCGCACAGCCGCTGACGCCCGTCGCCAACTCGCTGTTCCTGTCGTTTCTCGTCGCGGTGATCCCGATCGCGATCGCGCTGATCGCGCTCGGCGTGCTGCGCCGGCCGGCGTGGCAGGCGTCGCTGGCGGGGCTCGTCGCCGGCCTCGCGGTCGCGATCGGCGCGTGGGGCATGCCCGCGGGGCTCGCGTTCGACGCGGTCGGCGCCGGCATGGCGCTCGCGGTCGTGCCCGTGATGTGGATCGTCTTCAACGCCTTGCTGCTATACAACATCGCGGTGAAGTCGGGCCGCTTCGACCAGTTCCGGCAGTGGATGCTCGACAACCTGCCCGACGACCGGCGCCTCGTGCTGCTCGTCGTCGCGTTCTCGTTCGGCTGTCTGCTCGAAGGGATCTCGGGCTTCGGCACGCCGGTCGCGATCACCAGCGCGCTCTTGATCGCGCTCGGCTTTCCCGCGCTCGAAGCGCTCACCTACACGCTGCTGTTCAACACGGCGCCCGTCGCGTTCGGCGCGCTCGGTGTGCCGATCACCGTGCTCGGCGCGGTCACGTCGCTGCCGCCGACGACGCTCGCCGCGATGGTCGGCCGGCAACTGCCGTTCTTCGCGCTGCTGCTGCCGTTCTACGTGGTCGGCGCGTATGGCGGCCTGCGCTCGATTGCGAAACTGTGGCCCGCGCTGCTCGTGTCCGGCGGCAGCTTCGCGATCGCGCAGTTCGTCACGTCGAACTTCCTCGGCTATCAGCTCACCGACGTGCTGTCGTCGCTCACGTCGCTGATCGTCACGATCGGCTTCCTGCAGCTGTGGAAGCCGCAGCCCGATCCGCAGTTCGCGCTCGCGCGCAGCGTGCCCGCCACGGCCGGCGCCGCGCGCGCGGGCTTCGGCGGCTGGCTGCCGTGGATCGTCGTGTCGGTGGTCGTGATCGTCTGGGTGCACGCGAACATCGCCGCGATCGGCGACGTGAAGATCAAGTGGCCGGGCCTGCACAACACGGTCTACGTGTCGCTGTACCACAAGCCGTATGCGGCGATCTGGGACTTCCAGCCGCTCGGCACCGGCACCGCGATCCTCGTGGCCGCAATCATCACGGCCGTGCTGACGCGCACGGGCATCGGCGCGTTCTTCGAATGCGCGGTCAAGACGTGGCGGCAGACCTGGATCGCGATCATCACGGTGATGATGATCGTCGGTCTCGCGTACCTGCTGAACTACTCGGGGATCAGCTACACGCTCGGCACCGGCGTCGCGTCCACCGGCGCGCTGTTCCCGCTCGTGTCGGCGTCGCTCGGCTGGATCGCGGTGTTCCTGTCCGGCAGCGACACGTCGGGCAATGCGCTGTTCGGCAACCTGCAGGTCGTCGCCGCACGGCAGCTCGGCCTCGATCCGGTGCTGATGGCCGCGACCAATTCGTCGGGCGGCGTGATGGGCAAGATGATCTCGCCGCAGAACATCGCGACGGGCGTGTCGACGACGGACCTGAAGGGGCAGGAGGGCGTCGTGTTCGCGCGCACGTTCTGGCACAGCGTGATTCTCACGCTGCTGCTCGGCGTGCTGGTGTTCCTGCAGCAGCACGTGCTGACGTGGATGATTCCGGCGCTGCCGAAATGACGCGCGCCGGCGCGGCGGGCGGCAACAAGGAACGCACGAGGACAACAACGACGGAACGCGCGGGAAAAGCGCTCGGGCGTACGAAGGAAATGTGCGAAACGGGTGAACGCGCGGTGGCTCAGCGCGCGCTCACCTGCGGCGTCGCGCGCGCGGCACGCGCCGCATCGTCGGTCGCATGCCGCGCCGGCAGCATGCACGCGAGGAACGCATCGATCGCGGGGCTGTGGCGGCGCGCCTTCAGGTAGTACACGTATTCGTCGATCGTCGTGTCGACGCCGCGCAGCGCGACGACGCGCAGGTCCGGATGGCGCTCGGCCTCGCCGCGCGGAAAGAGGCTCCCGCCGACGTCGTGCAGGATCGCCTCCCGGATCGCTTCGCGGCTGCCGATCTCGGCGACCGATGTGGCCGCGACACCGGCCGCTGCAAGGATCGTCTCCGTGCAGCGGCGCGTGACCGAGCCATCCTCGCGAATCAGCAGCCGTACGGCGGCGAGCTGCGCGGCATCGATCGCGTCGAAGCGCGCGAGTGGATGGTCGCGATGCACGACGAGCACCAGCGGATCGGTCGAGATCACCCTGCGTTCGAGGCCGTCCGCGTCATTGCGCTGCGACGACACCGCGAGATCGATGCGGAATTCGTGCAGCGCCTGCAGGATTTCCTCGGAATTGCCGATCCGGCACGTGAGCGCGATCGACGGATGCGCGTGCGAGAAGCGGCCGACCGCATCCATGATGTAGTACGGCCCGGTCGCGCCGATCCGCAGCTGACCTTCGAACAGCCCGCCGATGTTGCGCAGCATGATGTCGGCCTGCGCCTCGAGTGCGATCATTTTCTCGATGAGCGGCAGCAGCTCGATGCCGGTCTCGGTGACCTCGAGCTTGCGGCCGCTGCGGTAGAACAACTCGACGCCGTACAGCTGCTCGACCTGCCGGATCTGCGCGGCGATCGTCGGCTGGCTCACGCCGAGGTGGCGTGCGGCGCGCGTGATGCTGCCCTGCCGGACGGTCGCATGGAACGCCTTCAGCTGATCGAACACGACTCGGCTTCTCTCCTCTTCATCGCGCGTCAGCGTAGCGCGCGCATGTGTCGCGCGGATGAAAGGCGCGCCGGGCGCCGCTTCGCAAAAAAGCTGGGGGTGAGCGCAAGAAACCTGCTGGAACCGGTCACGGCCGGGACATGCCGGTGCGGACTAATAGCGTCAACGCACCGACCGCCGGCCCCGCTCGACCGGCGCCATCCCTCCTACGACAAACAGGATCTTCTTCATGTCCGCCACCAATCGACGCGATTTCCTGCGCCTTGCCGCCCAGTCGGCCGGCGCGATGGCCGCCTACGCCGGCTTCCCGCCGGCCATCCGCAACGCGCTGGCGATGCCGGCCGCGTATCGCACCGGCACGATCCGCGACGTCGAGCACGTCGTGATCTTCATGCAGGAAAACCGCTCGTTCGACCATTACTTCGGCGGGCTGCGCGGCGTGCGCGGCTTCAACGACCCGCGTCCGCACCTGCTGCCGAACGGCGCACCGGTGTGGCAACAGCCGCCGGCATCGGTATTCACGAAGAACTACCATTCGCGCGGGCTCGATCCGGCCGCGCCGTACGTGCTGCCGTTCTACCTCGATCCGAAGCAGACGACCGAATTCCAGCCGGGCACCAACCACGGCTGGAGCAGCGGGCATCTGTCCTGGAACAACGGCCAGTGGGACCAGTGGGTGAACCAGAAGCAGGACGTGCTGACAATGGGCTACCTGAAGCGCCAGGACCTCACGTACCACTACGCGCTCGCCGACGCGTTCACGATCTGCGATTCGTACTTCTGCTCCGCGCACGCGGACACGGCGCCGAACCGCATCTACCTGTGGACCGGCACGATCGACCCGCGCAACGTCTACGGCAACCCGCCGAACGGCCCGGGCATCGGCGAGCGCGACGACGTGAACGGCTACACGTGGATGACCTACGCCGAACGTCTGGAGAACGCGAAGATCAGCTGGAAGGTGTACCAGGGCGGCACCGGCATTCCGGGCGACCCGACCGACAACTACACCGACAATTCGCTGATGTTCTTCAAGCGCTTCCAGGTGAAGGAAGGCGCGAGCGGCCCGCTCGTCGACAAGGGCGCGTCGGACCACACGCTCGCCGAGCTGAAGGCCGACGTGCAGGCCAACCGGCTGCCGCAGGTGTCGTGGATCGTCGCGCCGTACAAGTACAGCGAGCACCCGCAGGCGTCGCCGACCGACGGCGCGTTCTACATCAACATGGTGCTCGAGGCGCTGACCTCGAACCCCGAGGTGTGGGCGAAGACGGTGTTCATCCTGAACTACGACGAGAACGACGGGCTGTTCGACCACGTCGTGCCGCCGGTGCCGCCGGTCACGAGCGGCGTGGGCGGCCAGGGCATCGTGTCGTCGAACCTGCTGTCGAATCTCGGCGACGAACTGCTCGACCTGAACAAGTACCCGGGCGAGATGAGCCCGCTCGTGCCGGGCGCGGACCCGGGCGGCATCCAGCCGATCGGCCTCGGGCCGCGCGTGCCGCTGATCATCATCTCGCCGTGGACGAAGGGCGGCTGGGTCTGCTCGGAAACGTTCGACCATACGTCGGTGCTGCGTTTCCTCGAGGCGCGCTTCGGCGTGCAGGAGCCGAATATCAGCGCGTGGCGCCGGTCGATCTGCGGCGACCTCACGTCGGCGTTCGATTTCTCCGCACGCCCCGACACGCGCACGGTGAGCTTCACGGTGCCGCAGCACATCGCCACCGCCGGCCACGCATATCAGGTGCCCGCGCAGCAGTCGATGCCAGCGCAGGAAGCGGGCACGCGTCCGGCACGCGCGCTGCCGTACGAACTGTTCGTGCATGCGCGCGTGAACGGCGGCGACGACAGCGTGTCGCTCGATTTCGCGAACACGGGCGATGCCGGTGCCGCGTTCTACGTGTACGACCGCCGCAATCCGGCGACGCCGCCGCGCCGCTATGCGGTGTCGTCGCACGACCGGTTCGCCGATACGTGGAGCACGTCGGCCGCGGGCGGCGACTACCATCTCGCCGCGTACGGCCCGAACGGCTATCTGTGCGAGTTCCAGGGCAATACGCGGCTGGCGGCCGACGCCCGCCACGCGAACCCCGAAGCGAAGATCGGCTACGACGTGCGCAACCGCCACGTGTACCTGCAACTGCGCAACAGCGGCCGCGAGCGCTGCAGCGTGGTCGTCGACAACGCGTACAGCCATGCGCAGGCGCGCAGCTACACGCTGGAGCCGGGCGCGCGCATCGAGGATCACTTCGAGCTGTCGTCGAGTCACGGCTGGTACGATCTGACGATTACCGCGACGACGCTGCGCGGCGGCGACGACAAGGTCGTGCGCCGCTTCGCGGGCCACGTCGAGACGGGCCGGCCGAGCCACAGCGACCCGGGGCCGGTGAAGCAGACGGCCTGACGGCAGGCCGGCGTCGCGCGATTCGGCGGATCCCATTCGCCGCCGCGCGACGTCCGCGCGCGGGCCGGCTTCGTCCGCGGTTTCGTCCATGTATCGGCGCATGGGACCGGTTTTTGGAAACTGAAAACTGTTGACAATATTTCGGGGCGACGGTATATAACGATCATTCGCCGATATGGCGCCCTCGTTTTCATTCGCAGCTTTGCTGCCTGCCGACCATGACTGCCCCGAACGCGCTCAACGCCATCGAACTCCTGCAAAGCCAGTCGCTCGCGATGATTGTCCAGGACATGCTCGAGCGCGCGATCGTGTCCGGCGAATACGCCCCCGGCGAGAAACTCAACGAAGTCGATATCGCGACCAAGCTGAACGTGTCGCGCGGCCCCGTGCGCGAGGCATTTCGCGCGCTCGAGCAGGCCGGGCTGCTGCGCAACGAGAAGAACCGCGGCGTGACGGTGCGCGTCGTGCCGCTGCGCGAAGCCGAGGAGATCTACGAAGTGCGCGCGATGCTCGACGAATCGGTCGCGCGCGCGCTCGCGAAGCGCATTTCGCCCGAGACGCTGAAGGTGCTGAAGGGCATCATCCAGTCGATGAAGGATGCCGCGAAGACGCATGACGTCACGCGCTATACCGAGCTGAACGTGCAGTTCCACGATGCGATGGTGGTCGGCGTCGGCAATACGCACCTCACCGATACCTATCGCCGCCTCGTGCGTCAGCTCGGGCTGCTGCGCCAGGCGGCGATCGAAGCCGAGGAGGATGCGATCGCGGTGTCGGCGGCCGAGCACGACAAGATCGTGCAGGCGCTCGCCGGTGGCGACGAGGAGAAGGCGGTAGCGCTCGTGCGCGAGCACGTCGCGCACGGTCTCGCGCGGATGCGCCGCACGCACGAACAGGGGCTGCCCGCGACGGGCAAGGCGGCGCGGGAGAAGGCTCGCGCGTGAGGGGTTGCGGTGCGTGTCGTCGCACATCGTGCGGCTACGCGCACGCGCTTGTTACGCCGGGCGAGCGTAGCCTCGGTCGAAATCGACGTGGCCAGAGCCAAGCGCAATGATCGCCAGCAGGTGATTATTTGCCGTGTCGTCTATCAAAGGCATCATCCAGAACCCAGCCCGTACCGGATCTGCAGTCCACTTGCGTGTATGCGTAGATTTTGGCAACACGATCCGTCAGGGGAACACAAGACTCGCCTTTCCTGATCGTAAAGATCGGCTTGGTCCTGTCGTCGTTTGGTTCAGCAAACGCAGGCATGTCTTGAAGCGCCGTCCATTCCTCGTCCTTGTATTTCGAGCACGCAGTGATCATCACAGCGAGTATGGCCAATAGCAGGAGGCGTGTCATTTCTTCGGATATCGTCGGATTCCAATCAGGCGCTTCGAATGACGCAGACCGGTCATCAAATCTGCGGGGGCTATGATACCCGGGAGTTGCCATCTTGGGTCGTAAGCCAGAATTCCCGCCTTGCCAAGTACTTCAGCGATATTCGATGAGCAATTATTGTCGACGAGAGAGTATGGCTTGTCTTCGTGTCGCCGTCTTTTTATCTCGGAAAGGATGATCTTTTTCTCATCCTTGAGTGTATGGAGGAGATAGCCGATCGTGTCGCGTTGCATCTTAGTCTGCTGACGATGTAGGTAGCTCAGGATGTTGTCCACGTCCCATCCCGGGTGCGCTCTACCATATACGATTCCATCGACTGCAATGGCAGCGTGTCCGAACTGTGACCCTCGTGAGACGGATCGGGAGTCGCTAATCAGGATTTCAATGATTGTTGACGAGTGCATGAAAAGTAAAGGCGGAATCCAATTTGTCGAATAACTTAAATCCTATCATGCTGATTTGGAAAGCAAAATCGAGATAATGGAATGACAAAAATAAAACGTGTAGTGCGGTGCGCTGTCTTATAACTTTTATTTTCGACGGGACATGTCTTATTGATGCGTGGTTGTTTTCATGGGGTATTTACCGTTTCTGAGCAAGCGCGGCGCCCGGGATCGGACTTGTTCTATTGGCGGGATTCCTTCACTTGTTGCCCGCTCGAGGTGTGGGTTCGATAGACGCTGGCGACGTGATGGGGCCGGCGAGCCGCTGGCCTTCTTGCTCCGCACCGCATTGCCCCCGCCACTCAAGCCTTATCGGCCTTCCCCGCCGCACTCGCAAACTTCGCGAGCCACGTGTCGACCATCGCCGGCTGCCGGCTCTCGTCCTCCGCACGCTCCTTGCGCCGAATCGCATTGCGCACGACGTGCGCGCCGACATAGCGGATCGGCTCCGGCGGGAAATGGCCGAGCGGGCCGCGCACGATCGGGCTGCGCGTCCACGCGTTGTCGAGGCCGAGCACCAGCGACGACAAAATCTGTCCGCCCATGTACGTCGGCCCGACGCCGTTACCCGAATAGCCGAAGCCGTAGAACACGTTCGGCGCATCGTCGAGGCGGCCGAAGAACGGGAAGCCCGTCACCGAGCGGTCCGACGGCCCGTTCCAGCTCGCGGTCACCGGCACGCCCGCGAGCGACGGGAAGAATTCGCGCAGGCTGCGCGTGAGCTGCGCCTCGTACGGCGAGCGCCGGTCGAACACCGGCGCGATGCGGCTGCGCCACGAGAACGTGTTGCCGCCCTTGCCGAGCATCAGCCGCCCGTCGGCCGTCGTGCGGTAGTAGTACACGAAGATCCGCGAATCGAGCACCGACACGCCGTCCACGAGCCCGGTCTTCTCGAGCAGCTCCGGGCATTTCTCGGTGATGACCATGTCGCTCGACACCACCGCGATCGTGCGTTCGAACTGCGGGAAGCGGCTCGCCATCCACGCATTGATCGCGAATACCAGCTTGCCCGCGCGCACGCTGCCGGACGGCGTGCGCACGACGGCCGGCTGCCCTGACGTGAAGTCGACGAGCGGCGAGCGCTCGTAGATCCGGATCCCCATCGCGAGCGCGACGCGCCGCAGTCCGCGCACGAGCTTGCCCGGATGCACGGTCGCGGCGATCGGCGAGTACACGCCGTCGAGATTGCGCGCGGAGCCCGAGCGGCGCGCGACTTCGGCGGGCGGCAGCGGCTCGTAACTGTGGATCCCGCACGCGGCGAGCGCGTCGAGCACCGGCGCGAGCGTGCCGACCTGCGCGCGTGACGTCGCGGTGTACAGTGTGCCGTCGAGCCGCAGTTCGGCATCGATGCCGTGCGTACGGCAGAAGTCGGCGATGTGCTGCACGGCTGCTTCCGACGCCTTCACGAGCCGGATCGCCTCGGCTTCGCCGAACAGGCGCCGCAGCGTCAGAAATTTCGCGGACCACGTGAGCAGGCACCCGCCGTTGCGCCCGCTCGCACCGGCGCCGCACAGGTCGGCCTCGATGATCGCGATGTCGAGCGCCGGGTTCTGCTGCTTCGCCTGGATCGCGGTCCAGAGCCCGGTGAAGCCGCCGCCGACGATACAGACGTCGGCCTGCGTCGCGCCCTGCAGCGCGGGTGCGAGATCGCCGTCGTTGAACAGTGCCTGTTCGATCCAGAAGGGTCGCATCGGATGTCGTGCCCGTAGAGGTCGGTCCGCCGTGCCGCGCACGGCGGGAGAAAACGAAAACGAAACCGCCGCACGGCGACGCGCGGCGGGAAGCCGTGCGCGGCCGTGCGGCCCGGGACAGCGCGTTCAGGCGGCGGCTTCGGCCGACACGCGGCGCACGCCCATCGCGTTCAGCGTATCGGCGATCGCAGCCACCGCGCCCGGAATGCCGGCTTCGCCGAAGTGGCCGATGCAGCCGACGCGGAACGTGTCGACTTCGGTCAGCTTGCCCGGATACAGAATGTAGCCGCGCTTTTTGACCTCCTGATAAAAGCGCTTGAAGTCGTAGTTCGGATCGTCCGGCGCATGGAACGTGACGATGATCGGCGCCTGGATCGCCGGATCGAGGAACGGCCGGAAGCCGAGCGCGCGCATCCCGTCGATCAGCGCACGGCAATTGCGCTGGTAGCGGCCGCCGCGCGCGGCGAGTCCGCCTTCGTCGACGTATTGCGCGACGGCCGCGTCGAGCGCCGCGACCACGTGCGTCGGCGGCGTGAAGCGCCACTGCGTCGTGCGCTGCATGTAGACCCACTGGTCGTACAGGTCCATCGCGAGCGAGTGGCTGTTGCCTTCGCAGCGCTCGAGCGCGGTGCGCTTCGCGATCACGAAGCCGAGCCCCGGCACGCCTTCGAGGCATTTGCCGGATGCGGCGATCACCGCGTCGAACGGCGTCGTGCGCGCGTCGATGTCGATCGCGCCGAACGAGCTCATCGCGTCGACGATCAACCCGCGGCCGTGCTTCTCGACGACCTTCGCGACGTCGTGCAGCGGGTTCAGCACGCCCGCGCCGGTTTCGCAGTGCACGAGCGCGACGTGCGTGATGGTCCGATCGGTGGCGAGCGCATGCTCGACGTCGGCCGGATCGACGCGGCGGTCCTCGCTGTAGTCGATCGTCGTGAGCTGGCGGCCGAGCACGCGGCAGATCTTCGCGAGGCGCTGGCAATACGCGCCGTTGTTCGGCACCAGCACGTGGCCGTCGCGCGGCACGAGCGTGCCGATCGCAGCCTCGACCGAGAACGTGCCGCTGCCTTGCAGCGGCACGCATTCGTGCGTGCCTTCGCCGTGCACGATCTGCAGCAGCCGTTCGCGCAGCCGCGCGGTGATCGCGTTGAAGTCGCTGTCCCACGAGCCCCAGTCGCGCAGCATCGCGTCGCGCGTGCGGTCCGAGGTCGTCAGGGGGCCGGGGGTCAGCAGGATGGGCTGGGTGGCGAGCGTCATGGTGTCTCCTTGGTGAAGTCGGAACGTCACGTGAATGCGGC
This sequence comes from Burkholderia sp. IMCC1007, assembly GCF_027257875.1. GTDB lineage: Bacteria > Pseudomonadota > Gammaproteobacteria > Burkholderiales > Burkholderiaceae > Burkholderia. The sequence goes on along the minus strand of NZ_JAPVQY010000057.1, from coordinate 33,786 downwards.
GAAAGGATCAACGGCGATGCGGATTGCGCCAGGCCTGCGTGCGGCGCAACAGACGGTGCGAGATGCATGCGAACAGCACGCACGCGAACGACGAGGTCGCGAGCACGAGCGTGGCCATCGCGGCAGCCGGGCCCATCTGGCCCGCGTCGTCGAGGTTCAGGATCGCGACCGATGCGGGCTGCGTGTCCGGCGAGTACAGGAACGCGACGGCGGAGACCGTCGTCATCCCGTTGACGAACAGGTAGCGCGCGATCAGCAGGATCGCGGGCAGGCACACGGGCACGGTCACGCGCACGAAGGTCTTGTAGAACGGCACCTTCAGCGACGCGGATACGGCCTCGAACTCGCTGTCGATCTGCCTGAGCGCGGTCACCGCAGTGAGGTGGCTCGACGCGTAGTAGTGAACGACGGTGACGATCGCGAGCAGCCACAGCGTGCCGTACAGCCCGTTCAGCGGATTGCCGGGCGCGTTGAACAGGAAGATGTAGCTGATGCCGAGCACGAGGCCGGGCACGCCCATCGGCAGGATCGCGCACAGGCTGATGAAGCCGCGCAGCCAGCGCGCACCGCGAGTCTTCTCGATCAGGTAGGCGCCGCCGAACACGACGATCGTGCCGCCGAGCGCAACCGTCGCGGCCATTCGCAGGCTGTTCTTGTACGCGTCGAAGATGCCGGCGCCGATCAGCCCCATCTCGTAGTGCTGCAGCCCGACGCTCATCTGGTACGGCCAGAACTTCACGAACGACGCGAACACCGAGATGCCGACCACCGCGATGAAGAACGCGCACACCAGCGCGCAGTACGCGAGCATCGCTGCATCGAAGCCGCGCGACGGCTTCGGCTGGTACGGCGTCGAGCGCGCGCCGAGCTGCGACTGCTGGCGGCGGCGGATGAAGTAGTCGACGCCGAACGCGACGAGCGCCGGGCACAGCAGCATCAGGCTCACGACCGCGCTGCGGTTGAAGTCCTGCAGCCCGATGATCAGCTTGTAGATGTCGGTCGACAGTACGTTGTACGAACCGCCGATCACCACTGGCACGCCGAAGTCGTTGATGCACATCGTGAACGCGACCATCGTCGCGCTGATCAGCCCGTACTTCGCGCCGGGCAGCGTGATCGTGAAGAACTTGCGCGTGCGGCTGGTGCCCATCGCGTCGGCGGCTTCATAGAGCCGGCCGTCCGCGAGCGACAGCGCGGTCACGAGGATCATCAGCACGTGCGGAAACGATGCGTACACCATACTCAACACGATCCCCGGCAGCCCGTAGATCGAGTGGCCGTGCAGCAGCGGCTTGAGCAGCCCCGAATTGCCGAACCAGTAGATGAACGACACGGCCGACAGCAGCGTCGGCGCGAGCAGCGGCAGCAGTGCGATCGTGCGCGCGGCGTTCTTCAGCGGCATGCACGAGCGCGTCAGCGCATACGCGAACGTGAACGCCATCGGCACGACGATCATCGTGACGAGGGCGCCGACCGTCAGCGAATGCAGCATCGAGCGCAGCACGCCGCTGTCCTCGAGATACTCGACGAAGTTGTGCATGCCGACGAAGCGGCCGTCCGCATCGACGAAGCATTTCTGCACGACGAGCGCGAGCGGCAGCAGCAGGAACAGCGACATCAGCGCGGCCATCGCGACGAGCGCGAGCTGCGCGACGCGGTCGTGCCAGTGCGTGATCTGCCGCACGTCGGCGGGAGCGGCCGCGCCGCGGCGGCGTTCGGTGAGGACGGTGCTCATTGAAGTCGCTCCTTCGCGCTCGGAAACACGCACACATGCTCTCGATCGAGTGCGAGGTCGACCCGCGCGCCGGCCTGCACGCCGGTGCGATCGACGTCGTGATACGACAGGTCGGCGACGATCTCCTGGCCGTCGAGCCCGTCGATCCGGAAGCTCACGCGGCAGAACGCACCGAGGAATTCGAGCTTTTCGACGCGGCCGGCGAGCACGTTGTCGGCCGTCTCGCCGGGAATGCGGATGCGCAGATCCTCGGGCCGCACGTAGACCGACACGGCCGCGCCCTGCGCCGGCCGGGTGGCGCCATGCCGGCAATCGAAGCCGACGCTGCCCGCGCGCAGCGTGCCGTCCTGCGCGACTTCGGCGGGAATCGTGTTGACGCGGCCGATGAAGTCCGCGACGAACGGCGACGCCGGTTGCCGATAGATTTCGAGCGGCGTGCCGATCTGCTCGATCACGCCGTGGTTCATCACGACGATGCGGTCGGCCATCGACAGCGCTTCTTCCTGGTCGTGCGTGACCATGATCGTCGTCACGCCGAGCCGCTGCTGCAGCGCGCGGATCTCCTGGCGCAGCCGCACGCGCACGCGTGCGTCGAGCGCCGACAGCGGTTCGTCGAGCAGCAGCAGGCCGGGGGACGTGGCGAGTGCGCGCGCCAGTGCGATGCGCTGCTGCTGGCCGCCGGACAACTGGCCCGGATGCTTGCGATGGCTGTCGGGCAGGCCGACGAGCGCGAGCAGCGTATGCACGCGCTCGTGGATCGCATCGCGCTTCATCTTGCGGTTCACGAGCCCGTACGCGACGTTGTCGTAGACGGTGAGGTTCGGGAACAGCGCATACGACTGGAACACGATCCCGTAGTCGCGCAGTTGCGGCGGCAGCCGCGAGATGTCGCGGCCGTCCTGCATGATGTGGCCGGCATTCTGCGTCTCGAGCCCCGCGATGATCCGCAGCAGCGTGGTTTTCCCGCAGCCGGACGGCCCGAGGAAGCAGATCATCTCGCCCTTCATCACGCTCAGGTTGATGTCGGTGAGAACCTGTGTGTCGTTGTACCGCTTTTCGATGCGTTCTACGCTCAGATAGGGTGCCATGCACGCCTCCACGCTGCGGGCGGCCCGCCAGCGGGCCGGATTCGACGATGGGAACAGATGCGGGGCGGCGCGTGACGCGGCCCCGCTGCCGGGTGCGGCGTTACTGCCGGGTCATTGCTGCGCCTTGGCCCCGTAGCGCTTCTGCCAGGTATCCAGGATCGACGCGCGGTTCTTCGCGGACCACACGAAATCGTTCTTCACGAGCAGTTCCGAATAGTTGTCGGGGATGCCCGAGAGCTTGCGCGCGACCCCCGGGTACGCGACGATCGCCCACCAGCGCGCGGTGATCTCGTTCGCTTCCTTGCTCGCCATGAAGTCGGCGAGCTTCTTCGCGGCGTCCGGCTGCTTGGTCGTCTTCATGATCGCCGTGCCTTCCATGTCCCAGCCGAGCCCTTCCTTCGGGAACACGAGATCGATCGGCGCGCCCTGCGCCTGCAGTTCGTGGCCGCGGAACTCGAACGAGATACCGATCGGGAACTCGCCGGTGCCGGCGAGCGTGCACGGCTTCGAGCCCGAGTGCACGTACTGCGCGACGTTCTTGTCGAGCGCGTCCATGAATTTCCAGCCTTTGTCGTCGCCGAACGTCTGCAGCCATGCCGTGACGTCGAGATAGCCGGTGCCCGACGACACCGGGCTCGGCATCACGATCGCGCCCTTGTAGACCGGCTTCGTCAGGTCCTCCCACGACGCCGGCTTCGGAATGTTCTTCGCCTGCGCGGCGACGCGGTTGTAGCAGATCGTCGCGCCCCACACGTCCATGCCGACCCAGTGCGGCGGCGTGTTCGCGTCGCTGTACTTGCGCGTGAGCTGGTCGAAGCCCTTCGGCGCGTACGGCATCAGCATCCCCTGCAGGTCGAGCAGCGTGAGGCTCGATGCGGCGAGGCCGAGGATGACGTCCGCGCGCGGGTTGTTCTTCTCCGCGAGCAGCTTCGCGGTGACCGAGCCGGTCGAGTCGCGCACCCAGCGGATCTCGACGTCGGGGTTCGCCTTCTCGAACGCGTCCTTGTAGGGCTTCATCGCCTCGTCTTCCAGCGCGGTGTAGACGAGCAGCGACGTCTTCGCGTGCGCCGCCTGCGCCGCGCCGAGCGCGATTGCGGCGGCCAGAGCAACACGGGCCGCGCCCGTCGCCCATCCATTCAAACGCTTGTGTACCGGCACTTCGTTCATCTTGAGACCCCTTGACTGTGGCGCCGCGGCACGCGGCGGATGAGTGGAGACCAGCCCTCTTTATGCTTCCTCTTGCTTCCGCGTTTTGCTTTCTGTTCTCTGCATGTTGTTGACAATCTACAAATCATCAATTTTAATGTCAAGCATGGAAAACACCTCCTCGGCGCGGCGCGGGCGCCGACAGCTCAACCCCCTTCGAACCGAAAGGACTGAACGTCATGACTGAAACGCCTGTATCCGTGGAAGTGAACGGCCGCCGCTACAACTGGATGAGCCGCCCCGTGGTGGTGGTCTGCGTCGACGGCTGCGCCTATGAATATCTCGAGATGGCGGCCGAGGCCGGCGTCGCGCCGTTCCTGCGCACGCTGCTGAAGCCGGGCACGGCGCTCAAGGGCGAGTGCGTGGTGCCGAGCTTCACGAACCCGAACAACCTGTCGATTGTTACCGGCGTGCCGCCGGCGGTCCACGGGATAAGCGGCAACTACTTCTACGATCGCGACACCGGCGCCGAGGTGCTGATGAACGATCCGAAGTATCTCGTCGCGCCCACCGTGCTCGCGACCTTCGCCGAACAGGGCGCGCGCGTCGCGGTCGTCACCGCGAAGGACAAGCTGCGGCGCCTGCTCGGCAAGGGGCTCAAGGGCATCTGCTTCTCGTCGGAGAAGGCCGATGAAGCGAGCCTCGAGGAAAACGGCATCGACAACGTGCTCGAGCTGGTCGGCAAGCCGGTGCCGAGCGTATACAGCGCGGAGTTGTCGGAGTTCGTGTTCGCGGCCGGCGTGCGTCTGCTCGAGACGCGCCCGATCGACCTGATGTACCTGTCGACCACCGATTACGTGCAGCACAAGTGCGCACCGGGCACGGACGGCGCGAACGCGTTCTACCAGATGATGGACACGTACCTGAAGCGGCTCGACGAGCTCGGCGCGATCGTCGCGATCACGGCCGACCACGGGATGAACGCGAAGCACGACGGCGAGACCGGCGAGCCGAACGTGATCTACCTGCAGGAGCTGTTCGACGCGTGGCTCGGCCACGATGCGGCGCGCGTGATCCTTCCGATCACCGATCCGTACGTCGTGCACCACGGCGCGCTCGGCTCGTTCGCGACCGTCTACGTGCCCGATTCCGCCGATACCGACGCGCTGCGTGCGCGGCTTGCCGCGGTGGACGGCATCGAGGTCGTGCTGACGGGCGCCGAAGGCTGCGCGCGCTTCGAGCTGCCGCCGGCGCGGATGGGCGACCTGATCGTGATCTCGAAGCAGGACGTCGTGCTCGGCACGCGCCGCATCAAGCACGACCTGTCGGGCCTCGACGTGCCGCTGCGCTCGCACGGCGGGATCTCCGAGCAGATCGTGCCGCTGATCTTCAGCAAACCGGTCGCGACCGACGTGTCGGGGCGCGCGCGGCTGCGCAACTTCGACATCATCGACATCGCGCTCAACCATCTGCAGTGACGCGGACGCATCCGCCAGGAGACACTCATGAACGCCATTGCAGCATCGACGGATGTCCGCGAGCTTCATCGCGAAGCACTGCGAATCGATGGTGAACGGATCCACCGCGACGCGGTGATCGAGGTACGCAACCCGTACGACGGCTCGCTCGTCGGCACCGTGCCGAAGGCGACGCTCGACGACGTGCGGCGCGCGTTCGCGGTCGCCGGTGCGTACCGGCCGTCGCTCACGCGTCACGAGCGCGCGGCGATCCTGCGCCGCGCGGCCGACATCGTGCGTGCGCGCACCGCCGAGATCGCCGCGCTGATCACGGCCGAAGCCGGGTTGTGCATCAAGGATTCGACGTATGAAGCGGGGCGCGTGGCCGACGTGCTCACGTTCGGCGCGGGCGAAGTGCTGAAGGACGACGGGCAGATCTTCTCGTGCGATCTGACGCCGCACGGCAAGAAGCGCCGCGTGTACACGCAGCGCGAGCCGCTGCTCGGCGTGATTTCCGCGATCACGCCGTTCAACCATCCGATGAACCAGGTCGCGCACAAGGTGGTGCCGTCGGTCGCGACGAACAACCGGATCGTCGTGAAGCCGTCGGAGAAGGTGCCGCTGTCGTGCTACCTGTTCGCGGACATCCTGTACGAAGCGGGCCTGCCGCCGCAGATGCTCCAGGTGCTGACCGGCGACCCGAAGGAAATCGCGGACGAGCTGATCACCAATCCGGCGATCGACCTGATCACGTTCACCGGCGGCGTGTCGATCGGCAAGTCGATCGCGTCGCGGATGGGCTACCGGCGCGCGGTGCTCGAGCTCGGCGGCAATGATCCGATCATCGTGATGGAGGACGCCGATCTCGACGAGGCGAGCACGCTCGCCGTGTCGGGCTCGTACAAGAACTCGGGGCAGCGCTGCACCGCGATCAAGCGGATGCTCGTGCACGAGGCGGTGGCCGATCGCTTCACCGAGCTGGTGGTCGAGAAGACCCGCGCGTGGGCGTACGGCAATCCGGCCGATCCATCGGTCGACATGGGCACGGTGATCGACGAAGCGGCCGCGAAGTTCTGCGAGCAGCAGGTGAGCGACGCGATCTCGCGCGGTGCGCGGCTGCTGGTCGGCAACGTGCGCGACGGCGCGCTGTATTCGCCGACCGTCGTCGATCGCGTGACGCCCGACATGCCGCTCGTGAAGTACGAGACGTTCGGGCCCGTGTCGCCGATCATGCGCTTTCGCGACATCGACGAGGCGATCCGCATGTCGAACAGCACCGACTATGCGTTGTCGTCGTCGGTCTGCACGAACCGCTTCGACAACATCACGCGCTTCATCACCGAGCTCGAAGTCGGCAGCGTGAACGTGCGCGAGGTGCCGGGCTACCGGCTCGAACTGACGCCGTTCGGCGGCGTGAAGGATTCCGGTCTCGGCTACAAGGAAGGCGTGCAGGAAGCGATGAAGAGCTTCACGAATACGAAGACCTATTCGCTGCCGTGGTAAGTCGCACGTAATGTGTCGACATGCGCGCCCGCACCGGCTTCACGGCCCGTGCGGGCGTTATTCGATCGGCTCATATCGTTAGCCGATTTGCGTTTTTGCCGGGCTTGCCCGCGTCGGTAGAATTCGCGGACCTCTCGAACGGCGCACGTGCGCCGGCGGGATCACTCCCTTCAATCATTCGGGGTCCGCATCATGAAAATCCTCCGCTCCATCCTGGTCGTCGCGTTGCTGCAGGCCGTCGCGGTCACGAGTGTGCTCGCCGCCGACGACCTCTCGCAGATCAAGTCGGCCGGCGTGTTCCGCGTCGGCACCGAAGGCACGTATGCGCCGTTCACGTATCACGACGCGACGGGCAAGCTGACCGGCTTCGACGTCGACATCGCGACCGCGATCGCGCAGCGGCTCGGCGTGAAGCCCGAATTCGTCGAAGGCAAGTGGGACGGGCTGATCGCGGGCCTCGACGTGAACCGCTACGACGCGGTCGTCAACGAAGTGTCGATCACCGATGCGCGCAAGGCGAAGTACGATTTCTCGACGCCGTACATCACGTCGCACGCGGTGCTGATCGTGCGCGCCGACAACACGTCGATCCGCACGTTCGACGACCTGAAGGGCAAGAAATCCGCGAACACGCTGACGAGCAATTTCGGCAAGCTCGCGGCCGCGCATGGCGCGGACGTGGTGCCGGTGCAGGGCTTCAACGAGTCGATCGATCTGCTGATCTCGGGGCGCGTCGACGCGACGATCAACGACTCGCTGTCGTACCTCGATTTCCGCAAGCACAAGCCCGACGCGAAGCTGAAGATCGCGGCGACGGACACGACCGGCGCGGGCGACGCGTCCGGCGTGCTGCTGCGCAAGGGCAGCCCGGCACTGGTGGCCGCGATCGACAAGGCGCTCGCCGACATCAAGGCCGACGGCACCTACGCGAAGATCTCGCAGAAGTATTTCGGCCGCGACGTGTCGCAGCCGTGAGCCGAGGCTGAACGATGCCGTCCTGGCTGCACCTGATGGCGGAATCGCTGCGGCCCCTGCTCGTTGCAGGGCTCGTGTTCACGGTTCCGCTCACGCTCGCGTCGTTCGCGATCGGCCTGCTGCTCGCGTTCGGCGCGGCGCTCGCGCGCCTGTTCGGGCCGCGCTGGGCGCAGGCCGGCGTACGGTTCTACATCTGGCTGTTCCGCGGTTCGCCGCTGCTCGTGCAGTTGTTCGTGATCTTCTACGGATTGCCGAACGTCGGCATCGTGCTCGATCCGCTGACCGCCGCCGTGATCGGCTTCTCGCTGAACGTCGGTGCGTACAACGCCGAGGTGATTCGCGGCGTGATCGAATCGATCCCGAAGGGGCAGTGGGAAGCCGCGTATTCGATGGCGATGATGCGCGCGCAGGCACTGCGCCGCGCGATCCTGCCGCAGGCCGCGCGCGTCGCGCTGCCCGCGTTGTCGAATTCGTTCATCTCGCTCGTGAAGGACACGTCGCTCGCGGCCGTGCTGACCGTGCCGGAGATCTTCCAGGCCGCGCAGCGCATCGCGGCCGTGACCTACGAGCCGCTGATCCTCTACACCGAAGCCGCACTGATCTATCTGCTGTTCAGCTCGGTGCTCTCCACGCTGCAACGCCGCCTCGAACTCCGTTTCGGCCGTCACGCGCTGTTCCATGCGGAGTTGCGATGATTCGTCTCGAACGCATCGACAAGTCGTTCGGCACGCATCGCGTGCTGAGCGCGATCGACCTCGCATTGCAGCCGGGCAGCGTGACGGCGCTGATCGGGCCGTCCGGCAGCGGCAAGAGCACGCTGCTGCGCTGCGTGAACCTGCTCGAAGTGCCGGAGACGGGCGCGCTCACGGTCGGCGACGCGCGTATCGAGTTCACGGCCGGGCATCGGCCGTCGCGCGATGCCGTGTTCGCCGTGCGCCGGCAAACCGGGATGGTGTTCCAGAACTTTCAGCTGTTCCCGCATCTGAGCGTCGTGCAGAACGTGATGGAAGGGCTCGTGACCGTGCAGCGCTGGCCGCGCGAGCAGGCACGCGAGCGCGCGCTCGCGTTGCTCGACAAGGTCGGCATCGCGGCCAAGGCCGACGCGTGGCCCGCGACATTGTCGGGCGGGCAGCAGCAGCGCGTCGCGATCGCGCGTGCGCTCGCGCCGTCGCCGCAGGTGCTGTTGTGCGACGAGCCGACGTCGGCGCTCGATCCCGAGCTGTCCGTCGAAGTCGTCGAGGTGCTGCGCCAGCTCGCGCGCGAAGGCACGACGATGCTGATGGCCACGCACGATCTGCGTCTGGCCGCATCGGTTGCGCAGGACGCGGTGTTTCTCGCGGATGGCCGCGTGGTCGAAGCCGGTGCATCGCGCGAACTGTTCGGGCGGCCGCGCGACCCGCGCACCGCGAAGTTCGTCGCGACGCTCGCGCAAGGCGTGCCGGCTCTCTGACGTGCCGCGCGACAGCGGTGGCGATCCGCTGCGCTCGCGCCGGTCGCGCCGCGCCGCGACGATCGGTTCCCCTGCTGCATGAGGGAACCGCGCGCGTGGCATGCTCGGAGCCGGGCGGCTTTACCGGCCGGGCCCGCACGCGTCATTCGATGACGTCGTGCAGCCGATGCTCGGGCCACAGCCTCGCGGCGACGAACAGTCCGGCAACGAACAGCGGCGCACCGATCGCGAACAGGATGCCCGCGACGCGCCAGCGATCCCAGAACGGGTCGACGATCGCATGTTCCGGCGTGACGGGGTCGTACAGCACGTTGACCGCGTCGCCTTCATGCAGCCCCAGGGACGATGACGCCGGGCCTTGTGTGAACGTGATCGGGCGGCCGCTGTCGGTGGTGAACGTGACGATTGCCGAATGGAGCGACGAGCGTGCGGTGCCGGCCACCTCGACGACGTGGCCAATCGAGTGTGCGTAGCGATGGGCGATCTGCCACTGGCGCAGGCCCGCGGCGCCGGCGCCGGTCAGGAACCCGGTGCCGATCGCGATCGGAATCAACACGGCTGCGATGTTCCAGCGGCGCCGCACCGGTTTGCCGGTCGCTCGGTGTGGCAGTGCGTCGAATCGATGGTTGCGACGCTCGTTCACGTACAGCAGGCCGCCGATCGAGAGCGACACGACGGCGAGCAGCGCAGGCACGGCAGCTGGCAACCAGCGTTGCGCGAAATCGTCGACACGGGCGGGGCGCTCGGGATCGGCGGGGTCGAGCAGGACGTCGACGCTTTCGCCGATGTCGTACGCAGGGACGCTCGACGCGGTATTGCCGGCGACTTCGCGGCGCCGGCCGCCGTTCGCGAGATAGGCGACGATCGGCCGGTATGCTCGCATCGCGTCGCTGTCCTGCACGATGCGCACGACCGTACCGGGTGTGCGAACCAGCTGGCCGGCCGTGCTGCTGGCCGCGACGGCGAGCGCACCTGCGAGCGCGAGCAGCGCAATGCCGAGTGCAAATGCAACGAGCGTGTCCTTACGCGGCATGAGCGGATTCGCTGCGCGCGTCGTGCGACGGATCCGGATGCGGTCGGATGGGGAGCGCGCGCCGACCTGCGCGCCGTTGCCGGCGTGACCATGCCCTCTGAATGGCCCCGTCTCGTGCACATGATTCCATGTTTGACGTCCCATGCTCTCTCAGTGCCGGCAGCGATACGGCGATCGCGGTGCCGGTCGTGTGATATTTGTCGGGGGATTCTAGCGGAAACGATGCGGGAGATGCGTGCGACGGCATACCGCGACGCAGGCGCGTGGGGCAAGCCGCGACGGAAATGGAAAAAGGCCGGTTAGCTTGCGCTAACCGGCCTTTGGAATTCCTGGTGGGGCGTGAGTGACTCGAACACTCGACCTACGGATTAAGAGTCCGCTGCTCTACCAACTGAGCTAACGCCCCCCAACAGAAGAAAGATTATGCACGGGTATTTCACCCTTGGCAAGTCCTTTGTGCAAATTTCTTCAAAATATTTCGTCACCACAACGGCGCCTGTCGGCGGGTTAACGAGCCATCGCAGTTGGCTCGCTCCCGGTATGATGACGTCCACCTGTTGCGCGGCGGTCGCGCAACGCTTTCAGGGCATTCGAAGATGGACGAAAACGCAGTCCGCGAATTGCTGGATCGCCTGCTGGCCCCATGGGTCCGCTCGCTCGGTCTGGTCCCCGTGTCGATCGGCGACGACACCGTCACGATGCGTCTGCCGTTTTCCGGCGAATTCCGCCATTCGGGCGGCAGCATCTGCGGCCAGGTGTTCACGGCCGCGGCCGACACGGCGATGGTGGTCGCGATCTCGGCCGCCCTCGGCGAATTCCGGCCGATGACGACCGTTTCGCTGAACACGAACTTCATGCGTCCGGTGCGCAAGGGCGACGTGCTCGTCACCGCGCGCGTGCTGCGGATGGGTCGCAACCTCGTGTTCGGGGAAGTCGAGCTCTTCGACGAGGACGGCAAGATGGCCGTCCACGCGACGTCGACCTACGCGCTCGTCGGTTGAGCGGCGCGATGTTCGACCAGATCGTCTTTGCGGGCGGCGGCAATCGCTGCTGGTGGCAAGCCGGCTTCTGGGACGTCGCGCAGCCGGCGCTCGGGCTGCGCCCGCGCGTGATCGCGGGCATCTCGGCCGGCGCGGCCACCGCCTGCATGCTGTATACGCGCGACGCCGCGTGGGTGATGCGCTATTACGAGGAAGCACTGCGCCACAACCGCAAGAACGCGTACTGGGGCAACCTGTTCGGCCGCGAGCCCGTGTTTCCGCATTACCGGATCTACCGGCAGGCGCTGCTCGACATCTACGGCGAGCCGTTCGCGCAGCTCGCCGACGCACCGGAGATCCGCATCGGCGTGTCGCACGTGCCGCGCTGGCTCGGCGCGCGCAGCGCGGTCGCGGCGGGCCTCGTCGCGTACAACATCGAGAAGTACGTGCGCAAGACGCTGCACCCGACGCTCGGCCGCACGCTCGGCTTTCGTCCCGAGTTCGTGCGCGCGCAGGCCTGTGCGACCGTCGACGAACTCGCCGACCTGATCCTGCAGTCGTCGTGCACGCCGCCGTTCACGCCGGTGCTGCGCCGCGGCGGGCGGCCCGTGCTCGATGGCGGGATGGTCGACAACGTGCCGGTCGACGCGCTCGACCCGTCGCCGGGCGACGTGCTGGTGCTCGTCACGCGGCTGTATCCGCGCCCGCAGATGTTCACGGTCGCGCACGGCGACCAGCGGCGGTTGTACGTGCAACCGTCGAGCAAGGTGCCGATTTCGAGCTGGGATTACACGAGTCCGTCGCAGATGCGGCATGCGTACGACCTCGGACGGCGCGACGGCGAGCATTTCCTTGCGCGCGTCGACGCGCTGACGAGCGGCCGCGTGGCCGCCTGAAGAGGCAAACGGCGAAGCGGGGCCGCACGATATGCACGGCCCGCGCGGCGCGGATCAGCGCTTGCGGATCGGCGTCAGCGCTTCCGGGTTCGCGACGCTGGACATGTCGCCCTGGTCGAACGCGAGGATGTTCTTGAACGCCGCGCTGAAGTAGAGCTCGTAGCTTTCGCGCTCGACGTAGCCGATGTGCGGCGTGCAGATCACGTTTTCCATCCGCAGCAGGCTGTAGCCCTGCAGGATCGGCTCGCTCTCGAACACGTCGATCGCGACCATCCCCGGACGGTTGTGCGACAGCGCGTTGACGAGCGCGTTTTCCTCGAGCAGTTCCGCGCGGCTGGTGTTGACGAGCAGCGACGTCGGCTTCATCCGCATCAGGTCTTCCTGCTTGACGATCCCGCGCGTGTCGTCGTGCATCCGCAGGTGCAGCGACAGCACGTCGCTCTGCTCGAACAGCGCTTCGCGGCTGTCGGCGGCCGTGTAGCCGTCGGCGCGCGCGGCCTCGAGCGAATGCTCGCGGCCCCAGATCAGCACGTTCATCCCGAAGGCCTTGCCGTAGCCGGCGACGATCCGGCCGATCTTCCCGTAGCCCCAGATGCCGAGCGTCTGGCCGCGCAGCACCTGGCCGAGGCCGAAGTTCGGCGGCATCGCCGACGTCTTCAGGCCCGACTGCTGCCATGCGCCCTGCTTCAGGTTCGCGACGTATTGCGGAATGCGGCGCTGGGCGGCCATCACGAGCGCCCACGTGAGTTCGGCCGGCGCGACCGGCGAGCCGGTGCCTTCGAGCACCGCGATGCCGCGGTCGGTACAGGCTTCGAGGTCGATGTGGCTCGATATGCGGCCGGTCTGGCTGATCATGCGCAGATTCGGCAGCTTCGCGAGCAGCTGCGACGTGATCGGCGTGCGCTCGCGGATCAGCACGAGCGCCTCGACTTCCGCCAGACGGCTCGCGAGCTGTCCCAGGCCGCGCACCGTGTTGTTGAAGACCTTCACGTCGTGGTCGGCAAGCATCTCGAAGCAGTTCAGCTTGCGGACGGCGTCCTGGTAGTCGTCGAGGATGGCAATTTTCATGGTCAGCGGGAATCGCGCGTAGAAGGCGGCAGCGGTGGCGGCGGCGCACGTCGCGCACCCGTCCCGCCCGGCCGGGGCCGACATGATGCTACGTCGGCGTGCTCGGTGGTGTCTTTTTAACAGGTTGTTACGCTCCGCCGCAATCGGCGCCGGCCTGATCCGGCGCTGCTTGCGTGCGATGACGCGTGGTGCGCTGCTGTGTCGCATCAAACACGTCTTTCCTCATTCGTCCACTTCCCCGCCGAGGTTCACCCAATTGTTGCTGCAATCAGAATAATTGGATCAAGTATCCGCAACCAGCGAGGATTTTTGACTATTTTTATCTCGTTTAGCGGTCTCGTTAGGCAACTCTGCATCTTTTCCGCTGTCGTAGGAGAATTACGCATTTGCTTCAACTTTTTGAAGTTGTAACAGCGGCAGGAGTCGTTTATGGATCATTTGCAGTCGATGCGCGTGTTCGTCAAGGTTGCGGATCTCGGCAGTTTCGCGCGGGCCGCGAGCGCAATGGATATCTCGAACGCGGTCGCGACGCGTCACGTCGCCGATCTCGAAGGCCGGCTCGGCACGCGTTTGCTGAACCGCACCACGCGCAGCCTTTCGCTGACGGAGTCGGGTCAGGTCTATCTGGAGCGGGCGCGCCAGATTCTCGATGAGCTCGAGGACGTCGAACAGATGGTCGTCGCGCGCAACCACGAGCCGGTCGGCACGTTGCGCATCGTCGCGCCGGTCGTATTCGGCCTGCATAACCTCGCGCCCGTGCTGCAGTCGTACACCGAGAATTTCCCGAAAGTGGTGCCGGATCTGACGCTGGTCGATCGCCAGGTCGATCTCGTCGAGGAAGGTTTCGATGTCGGCATCGTCGTCACGCGCCAGATGCGCAGCGCAAGCATCGTCACGCGGCGGCTGACCACGGGCTGCATGACGGTGTGCGCGACACCGAGCTATCTCGAAAAGCACGGCGTGCCGACGCATCCGGAGCAGCTCATCGAGCACCCGGCGCTCAGCCTGCCGACCGAATACTGGGGCGACGAGCGCGTGTTTACGGGTCCGGACGGCGAAGTGCGCGTGCGGCCGACCAACGTGATCGTCGCGAACAACACTGCGATGCTGCGCCAGTTCGCGCTGCTCGGCATGGGTATCGCGATCCTGCCGAGCTACCTGATCGGCGGCGACATCGCGCGCGGCGCGCTGGTGCGGCTGCTGCCGGATTTCCGGCTGCCGCAGGTCGAGATCAACATCGCGTATCCGAGCCGGCGTCACCTGCCCGCGAAGGTCCGCACGTTCATCGACCACCTGGTCGAGCATTTCAGCCACTCGACCGACGCGACGATGGGCGAGCAATGGGCGTCGCAAGGCGCGGCGCCTGCGCCGATCGGCGTGGAAATGCGCGCCGAGCCGCCCGAGTCGACCGACCCGAACCTGCAGCCGCGTCTCGCGCGTTCGCCGCGCCCGCGTGTGGCGGTGCCGTCGCCGCTGTAACGGCGCGTCGCCGGGCGGCGATTGCCGTCGGCCCAAAGAAAAAACGCGGATCGAGCGATCGATCCGCGTTTTTTTACGCCATGCGACGATGCCCGATGCGCCGGGGCAGCCCCGGCGCTCAGGTCGCCATGGTTACGAACCCGTCTTGCGCGCCGTCGTCTTGCGGGCGGCGGTCTTGCGGGCCGGTGCCGGTTTCTCTTCGGCGCCTTCCGTCACGGTTTCGGCGTCCTTCGTCGCCGATTTCGCCGTCTTCTTCGCGGCTGCCGCCTTCGGCTCCTTCTTCTCGAACTCGAAGCCGATCTTGCCGTCCGGCTGCTTCACGAGGAATGCCTTGAAGTTGCGGCCGGTGCGCGACGACTTGAAGCCCGGCAGCAGATCCGTGCGGCCGTCGGCGAGCAGCTTGGCCATCTGTTCGCGCGTGATTTCCTGCTGCAGGATCACCTTGCCCGAGCGGAAGTCGCACGTCTTCGGGTTCGCGACCGAGTGTTCACACACATAGCTCATCCCGTGCTCGAACACGCGGCCCTTGCACTTCGGGCATGCGCCGACCGGCTCCTGCGCGGAGAAGTCCGGCGCTTCGCCTTCCTCGCCGCCCTGGTCCTGGCCGAAGTCGAACTCGAGCTTGTAGTTCTTCGTTTCGTCGTCGAACGAGAGCTTGAGGATCGCCGAGAACGGACGGCCCATCTTGCTGCGGAAGCCGGACAGCGGGCCGATGGTCTTCTCCCGCAGCAGCTCTTCGACTTCCGCGATCTCGAACTGCCGGCTGCCCGGAATCTTCGAGATCGAGAACTCGCACTTCGTGCACGCGAAGCGGCGGTAGTTTTCCTTCACCTGGCCGCCGCAGTTCGGGCACGGCGTCTCGAGCGTCGCGTAATCGCCGGGGATCGTGTCGGAATCGTATTCCTTCGCGCGCTTGACGATCTGCTGCGTCATGCGGGCGATTTCCTGCATGAAGGCTTCGCGCCCGAGGTTGCCGCGCTCCATCTGCGACAGCTTGTATTCCCATTCGCCGGTGAGCTCCGGCGCGGTCAGTTCCTTCACGCCGAGCCCGCGCAGCAGCGTCATCAGCTGGAATGCCTTCGCGGTCGGGATCAGCTCGCGGCCTTCGCGCACGAGGTATTTCTCGCCGAGCAGGCCTTCGATGATGGCCGCGCGCGTGGCCGGCGTGCCGAGGCCCTTCGCGGCCATCGCTTCACGCAGCTCGTCGTCCTCGACCAGCTTGCCCGCGCCTTCCATTGCGGACAGCAGCGTCGCTTCCGAGTAGCGTGCGGGCGGCTTGGTCACGAGCGCGACCGCGGCGATCTCGTCGGTCTTGACCTTCTCGTCCTTCTGCACCGGCACGAGGTTCGCGTCCGCGCCTTCCGCGTCGCGGCCGTACACCTGCAGCCAGCCCGGCTCGACGAGCACCTTGCCTTCGGTCTTGAAGTGATGCCCGGCGACTTCGGTGATCCGGGTCGTCACGCGGAATTCGGCTGCCGGGAAGAACACCGCGAGGAAGCGCTTCACGACCAGGTCGTACAGCTTCTGCTCCGGCTCGGACAGCGACTTCGGCGCCTGCAGCGTCGGGATGATTGCAAAGTGGTCGCTGATCTTCGAGTTGTCGAAGATCCGCTTGTTCGGCTTCACCCAGCCCTTGTCGAGCACCTGCTTCGCATGCGGCAGATAGTTGTTGCTCTCCTTGAGCATCTCGAGCGTGGACTGCACCGTCGACAGGTAGTCTTCCGGCAGCGCGCGCGCGTCGGTACGCGGGTAGGTCAGCACCTTGTGCTTTTCATACAGCGCCTGCGCGAGGCCGAGCGTATTCTTCGCGGAGAAGCCGAAGCGCCCGTTCGCCTCGCGCTGCAGGCTCGTCAGGTCGAACAGCAGCGGCGACAGTTGCGTCGACGGCTTCGATTCCTCGGACACCGTGCCGATCTGGTCGCGGCACGCGGCGACGATGGTTTCGGCGGCCGGCAGGCTCCACAGGCGCGAGTCGCGCTTTTCCGGATCGAATTCGTCGCGCTTGAATTTCGGGTCGTACCACTTGCCTTCGTAGAAGCCGGCTGCGCACGCGAACTCGGCCTTCACTTCCCAGTAGTCGCGCGGGACGAAGCGGCGGATTTTTTCTTCACGTTCGACGACGATCGACAGCGTTGGCGTCTGAACGCGCCCGACGGTCGTCAGGAAGAAGCCGCCGCCCTTGCTGTTGAACGCAGTCATCGCGCGGGTGCCGTTGATCCCGACGAGCCAGTCGGCTTCCGACCGGCAGCGTGCGGCGTCGGCGAGCGGCTGCATGTCGCTGTCGCTGCGCAGGTTCGCGAAGCCGTCGCGGATCGCCTGCGGCGTCATCGACTGGAGCCACAGGCGCTGGACCGGCTGCTTCGCCTTCGCGTGCTGCGCGATCAGGCGGAAAATCAGCTCGCCCTCGCGCCCCGCGTCACATGCGTTGATCAGGCGATCGACGTCCTTGCGCTTCATCAGCTTGGTGAGGACCTTCAGTCGCGATTCGCTTTTTGCGATCGGGTTCAGGTCGAAATGCGGAGGGATGACGGGCAGATGAGCGAAGCTCCATTTGCCGCGCTTGACCTCATACTCTTCGGGGGCGGCAATTTCCAGCAGGTGGCCGACCGCGGACGAAAGGACGAATTCGTCGCTCTCGTAGTATTCGTCATGCTTGGTAAAGCCGCCCAAAGCGCGCGCGATGTCGTTCGCGACAGAAGGCTTTTCCGCAATGATCAGTGCTTTGGACATGACAGGTGTATGTTGGTAGACCGGGTTCGCCGGTGTGGGTCCCTTTTACGACGGCTTTATAGCACACGCCGCAGCGACGGCGGCGCGGCGTGCAAAAAGCGGCCCATCATAGAGGGGGGCTGCAACGGCGGCAAGCGGCCGGCACGGCGGCCCGCGCAACGGCGCGACAAGCCGCCCGGCCGGGCGCGGTTCACGCCTCGACGTTCAGCACGTTGCGCAATTTCGGTGCGTGCGGCGTGCCGGGCACCGCAGTCAGGTCGGACAGCATCCGTTCGACGATCGCCGCGTGCGGCAGCACCGTGCCGAAGAAGCGCGCGGTGTTGGCGTCCTCGATCAGGATGGTCGGGAAATTCTCGACGTCCAGATCATCGAGCTGGTCGGCGTGGGTTTCAATGTCGATCCACGCGAAGCAGGCATCGGGATGGGCGTCGGCGAGCTGGTCGAACGCCGTCCGGTAGTCGCGGCACGTGCCGCACCATTCGGCGCACAGGCAGGCAACCAGCAGCGTGTCGGGATCGGCGAGGCGCTCGGCGATCCGATCTGCGTCGGTGTCGAGATTCAGCGCGGGCATGGATTTCCTTGGATGTCTTTGGCGGCGCGGCCGCCCCTATGCGGGGGAATGTAGCACGCCGGACGCAGGCGGGGTGGGCGCCGCATCGAGCCGCGCGAAGCGTCCGCCGGCGACGCTCGCGATGCGGCCGGCCAGTTCCAGCGCGAGCAGCACGCCGTGCAGCACGTCGTCGGACAGGCCGGTGTGCTCGGCGAGCCATTCGTAAGTAACGGGGCCATATCCGAGCGCGGCGAGCACCGATCGTTCTGCCGGAGATTCCGGCAGCGCGGGCGGCGCGGCTTCGATCCGGCCTCCCGCCGCTGGATCGGCCGGCGCTGCTTGCGCCCGATGCGCGGCCGCGCGCCGGCCGGCATGGCCGGATTCAGCGCCGTTGCCCGCGATTGCGCCCGAATTCTCGGCGCGTGCTGCGCCGTCGGCGGTATGAGGATGAGCCGTTGGTTCACCCAGCCCGTATTCCTCGAGTACGTCGAGCGGCGCCGCGGCGAGCTTCGCGCCGTCGCGGATCAGCGCATGGCAGCCCTGCGCGAGCGGCGCGTGGATCGAACCGGGCATCGCGAACACGTCGCGGCCCAGCTCGTTCGCGAGCCGCGCCGTGATCAGCGAACCGGAGCGCGGCGCGGCTTCGACGACGAGCACGCCGAGCCCGAGCGCGGCGATCAGCCGGTTGCGCTGCGGGAAATGCGACGCCCGCGCGGGCGTGCCGAGCGGCCATTCCGACACGATCGTGCCGTGTGCGGCGATTTCGTGGGCGAGCGCACGGTGCCGCGCCGGGTAGACGAGATCGGCGCCGGTCGCGATCACCGCGATCGTGCCCGAGCGGCCGTCGAGCCCGCCGCGATGCGCGGCCGCGTCGATGCCGAGCGCGAGGCCGGAAACGATCGCGAGCCCCGCGTCGGACAGCGCGTGGGCGAAGTGTGTCGCGTCGGCCAGCCCTTGCGGCGTGGCGTGGCGGCTGCCGACCACGGCAAGGCCGCGGGCGTGCAGCAGATCGAGCCGGCCCTTTACATATAGCAGCGGCGGCGGATCGTGCAGGTCGCGCAGCCGCGGCGGGTACGCGGGATCGTTGAGCGTGACGATCACGTTGCCCGGCGCATCGAGCCACGCGAGCGCGGCGTCGGTGCGCGCGTCGAGATCGTCCCGCTCGCTCGCGCGTACCGCCTGCGCGGCGGCGGCGCTGCTCGCCGCAACGATTGCGTCGTCGGACGCGCGCAGCAGCGCCGCGGGCGTGCCGAATGCATCGAGCAGAACCTGCAGCACGGGCGGGGCGAGGCCCGGCGCATGCGCGAGTTGCAGCCACGCGCGCAGCGCGGATGGGGTCAGCGCTTGCGGCGACATGAGGTTCCCTTCGAACGCGACGACCAGCGAACGACGTCGCGCCATGATAAAATTTTCATCATCCGAAATACTCGACAGGGCCGCGCGCGCAGGCGTCCGGCCGATTGCAGGAGGCTTGACCCGCGGCATTGATATGCCGCGCGTTCGCCTCATCTTCATTGCATCCCGGCGGCGGCGCCAGCCGGCCGGATGGCCGATGCGGCACGCCGCTCCACCGAATACCGAACACCATGGCATTGCTGAACATTCTTCATTACCCCGACAAGCGGCTGCACAAGGTCGCCAAGCCCGTCGACAAGGTCGACGACCGGATCCGCAAGCTCGTCGCCGACATGGCCGAAACCATGTACGCAGCGCCGGGCATCGGCCTGGCAGCCACGCAGGTCGACGTGCACGAGCGTGTGATCGTGATCGACGTGTCCGAGGACAAGAACGAGCTGCGCGCGTTCATCAATCCCGAGATCGTCTGGTCGAGCGACGTCAAGCAGGTGTACGAGGAAGGCTGCCTGTCGGTGCCCGGCATCTACGACGAAGTCGAGCGTCCCGACCACGTGCGCGTGCGTGCGCTCAACGAGCAGGGCGAAACTTTCGAGCTCGACTGCGAGGGCCTGCTGGCCGTGTGCGTGCAGCACGAGATGGATCACCTGATGGGGCGCGTGTTCGTCGAATATCTGTCGCCGCTGAAGCAGACGCGCATCAAGACGAAGATGAAGAAACTCGAACGCGCGATGTGACGCGTGTTCGCCAAGCTCTCCCGAACGCTGTCATGACCCATACGTTGCGCGTGATTTTTGCCGGCACGCCGGAATTCGCCGCGGCCGCACTTGCCGCGATCCACGAGGCCGGTTTTCCGGTGCCGCTCGTGCTCACCCAGCCCGATCGCCCCGCCGGGCGCGGGATGAAGCTGCAGGCGAGCGCGGTGAAGCGCTATGCCGTCGAGCATGGGATGCCCGTCGCGCAGCCGCCGTCGCTGCGCCGCTCGGGCAAGTACCCGCAGGAAGCGGCCGACGCGATCGAGCTGCTGCGCACGACCCCGCACGACGTGATGGTGGTCGCTGCATACGGGCTGCTGCTGCCGCAGGAAGTGCTCGATATCCCGCGCGCCGGCTGCATCAATATCCATGCGTCGCTGCTGCCGCGCTGGCGCGGCGCCGCGCCGATCCACCGCGCGATCGAGGCGGGCGACGCCGACACGGGCGTCACGCTGATGCAGATGGATGTCGGCCTCGACACCGGCGCGATGATCGACGAAGCGCGCATCGCGATCGCACCCGACGATACGACCGCGACGCTGCACGACCGGCTGGCCGCCGACGGCGCGCGGCTGATCGTCGACGCGCTCGTGCGGCTGGAGCGTGACGGTGCGTTGCCCGCCACACCGCAGCCGGCCGACGGCGTGACCTACGCGGAGAAGATCGGCAAGCACGAGGCGGCGCTCGACTGGCGCAAGCCGGCCGACGTGCTCGCGCGCCAGGTGCGCGCGTTCGATCCGTTCCCGGGCGGCGTCGCGACGCTCGACGGCGCGCCAATCAAGCTGTGGGCGGCCGAGGCCGTGGCAGCACGCGGCGACGCGGCGCCCGGCACGATCGTCGAAGCCGCACCGGAAGGCGTGATCGTCGCCTGCGGCAGCGGCGCGCTGCGCGTGACGCAATTGCAGAAGCCGGGCGGCAAGCGGCTGCCCGCGCGCGAATTCCTGGCCGGATCGCCGCTCGCTGCCGGCCAGCGCTTCACGTTGCCCGACGCGGCCTGAGCGCCATTCGACACGGCGTGGCGGCCGCGCACAAGCGGCCGGATGGCCGAGTCGCGCGGCGCGTCAGGCGCGCGTAGAATTTCCCTGCGCTTTTCGGTTTTGAGGTTTTCATGCTTGGCATCACCCATTTCGGCTTCTTCGTGCTCGCGGTTTTCCTGCTGAACGTCACGCCCGGCCCGGATACCGCGTATATCGTCGGCCGCAGCGTTGCGCAGGGCCGCGGCGCGGGGCTGATGTCGGCGCTCGGCATCTCGGCCGGCTGCTGCGTGCACGCGCTCGCGTGCGCATTCGGTCTGACCGCGCTGCTCGCGGCGTCAGCCACCGCGTTCACGGTGATCAAGCTGGTCGGTGCCGCCTACCTGATCTACCTCGGCGTGCGGATGATCGTCACGAAGCAGGCGGCCGCGCCGGCGAATGCCGATGCGCAGGTCACTGCCGCGAAACCGCTGCGCCAGCTGTTCATGCAGGGTTTCTGGACCAACGTGCTGAATCCGAAGGTCGTGCTGTTCTTCGTGTCGTTCTTCCCGCAGTTCGTGTCGGCCGACAGCCCGCACAAGGCACTGGCGTTCCTGGCCCTCGGGTCGGTGTTCGTCGTGATGAGCACCATCTGGACCAGCGTCGTCGCATGGGTCGCCGGCAGCGTCACGCAGCGCTTTTCCGGCAAGCCGGGCGTCAAGAAGTGGCTCGACCGCACGGTCGGCAGCGCGTTCGTCGGCCTCGGCCTGCGGCTGGCGGCGTCGCAACGCTGAGATTGAATTTTTCCGGCAAGACCTTATCTAACAAATCGCTTACAATTTCTCGCCGCACCTGCTGATGTGCGGTGGTCCCCTGACGGATAAGGAGTGGGTATGTTCAATTGGGTCAAAACGGCAATGCTGATGGCCGGGATCACGGCCCTGTTCATCGTGATCGGCGGCATGATCGGCGGCTCGCGCGGCATGACGATCGCGCTGTTGTTCGCGCTCGGCATGAACTTCTTCTCGTACTGGTTCTCCGACAAGATGGTGCTGCGCATGTACAACGCGCAGGAAGTCGACGAGAACACGGCGCCGCAGTTCTACCGGATGGTGCGCGAGCTGGCCACGCGCGCGAACCTGCCGATGCCGCGCGTCTACCTGATCAACGAAGATGCGCCGAACGCATTCGCTACCGGCCGCAATCCCGAGCACGCGGCGGTTGCCGCGACGACGGGCATCCTGCGCGTGCTGTCCGAGCGCGAAATGCGCGGCGTGATGGCGCACGAACTCGCGCACGTGAAGCACCGCGACATCCTGATCTCGACGATCACCGCGACGATGGCGGGCGCGATTTCGGCGCTGGCCAATTTCGCGATGTTCTTCGGCGGTCGCGACGAGAACGGCCGGCCGGCCAATCCGATCGCCGGGATCGCGGTCGCGCTGCTCGCACCGATCGCCGGCGCGCTGATCCAGATGGCGATCTCGCGTGCGCGGGAATTCGAAGCCGACCGCGGCGGCGCGCAGATCTCCGGCGATCCGCAGTCGCTCGCCACCGCGCTCGACAAGATCCATCGCTATGCGGCCGGCATCCCGTTCCAGGCGGCTGAAGCGCATCCGGCCACCGCGCAGATGATGATCATGAATCCGCTGCACGGCGGCGGCCTGCAGAACCTGTTCTCCACGCACCCGGCCACCGAGGAGCGCATCGCGCGCCTGATGGAGATGGCGCGCACCGGCCGTTTCGACTAAGCCGCGTCGCACTCCACGCATCGCCCCGCACGCCCCGCGCTGCGGGGCGTTTCATTTGCGCGCCCCGTAAAGGGGCCGCATGGACCGCGCGATACAATGCGCGGTTTGGGATCGCGCGGCTACGCGGCCGTAGAGGCCTCGCCGGCTGCCGCGCCCCGTTTGCCGATTTTGCTCCGATGACACGAACCCGTTCCTCTGCCCCGTCTACCGCCGGCCGCCCTGCGCGCCTGTCCGCGCTGCACCTCGCGCCCGATTCGCTCGGCTTCGCGCTCGACGCGGCCGCGCAGGCAGTCGATGCGGTGCGGCGCGGCACCGCGCTGCCGGCGGCACTCGCCGCGGTGTTCGCGCAGATGCCGGACGGCGCGCAGGCGCTGGCGCGCGGCGCGACGCAGGACGTCGCGTACCGGACGATGCGTCGTCTGGGCACGGCGGACTGGCTGATCGGCAAGCTCGTCAGCAAGGCGCCGCCCGCGCATGTGCATGCGGTGCTTGCCGGCGCGCTCGCGTTGCTGCTCGATCCGGAGGACGCAGCGGCGTATCCGGCGTTCACGATCGTCGACCAGGCCGTGACGGTAATCGGCGGCCGACGCGAATACGCATTCGCGAAGGGCTTGGTCAACGCGGTGCTGCGACGTTTCCTGCGCGAGCGCGATGCGCTCGTCGCGGCGCTGCAGGGCGATCCGGTTGCGCGCTGGAATTACCGTACCTGGTGGGTCGACGCGGTGAAGCGCGCATGGCCCGACACGTGGCAGGCGATCCTCGAGGCCGGCGAGCGCCAGGGGCCGCTGACGCTGCGCGTGAACGCTCGCCGCGCGAGCGTCGACGCGTATCTCGACACGCTGCGCGCCAGCGGGATCGAAGCGACCGCGATCGGCCGCCATGCGGTGCGGCTCGCGTCGGCGTTGCCGGTCGACCGCATTCCGGGTTTCGCCGACGGCGTCGTGTCGGTGCAGGATGCCGGCGCGCAGCTCGCGGCCGAATGGCTCGGTGCGCGCGACGGCATGCGCGTGCTCGACGCGTGCGCGGCACCGGGCGGCAAGACCGGTCATATCCTCGAGCTGGCGGACGCGGAAGTCGTTGCGCTGGAGAGCGATGCGACGCGCGCGGCGCGCATCGGCGAGAATCTCGCGCGGCTGTCGCTCACGGCGGACGTGCGCGTCGGCGATGCGGGCGCGCCGCAAGCATGGTACGACGGTCGTCCGTTCGATCGCATCCTCGCCGACGTGCCGTGCTCGGCGTCCGGCATCGTGCGTCGCCATCCCGATATCCGCTGGCTGCGCCGCGAAGCCGACATCGCGGCGCTCGTCGTGGAACAACGCCGCATCCTGTCGGCGCTGTGGCCGCTCGTGAAGCCGGGCGGCGAACTGCTTTACGTGACCTGTTCGATCTTTCCCGAAGAAGGCGAATTGCAGGCGCGCTGGTTTGAAGCGGCCTGTGAAGATGCGGTACGATTGGACGCGCCCGGCCAACTGCTGCCGGGCGGCGTGCGCGGCGGGGCGGCCGGCGCACTCGACCAGAACACCGATCACGACGGATTCTTCTACGCGCGGTTTCAGAAACGGTGACGATCAAACACCTTTTTCCACTTCGGCTTGCAGCCGTCCTGATGGTCGCGCTTGCGCTGTGCCTGACTGTCGTTCGGCCGGTGCATGCCGAATCGATCGCCGTGCAGCGTGCATCGCTGCAGGCCGACGGAAGCGGCTGGAGCCTCGATGCCCGCTTCGATTTCGAGCTCAATCCGAACCTCGAGGATGCGGTCAACAAGGGCATCCCGCTCTACTTCACGACCGACTTCGAACTGAGTCGCGCGCGCTGGTACTGGTTCGACGAGCAGCCGGTGTCGGTGTCGCAGACGATCCGCCTGTCGTTCCAGCCGCTCACCCGCGAATATCGCGTGTCGACGGGCGGGCTGCAGCTCGGCTTCCCGTCGCTGAAGGACGCGCTCGCGGTCGTCAGGCACATCACGTCGTGGCACGTGATCGACCGCAACCAGGTGCGTGCCGGTGAAACCTACATGGCGTCGGTGCGGATGCAGCTCGATACCGCGCTGATGCCGAAGCCGTTCCAAGTCGACGCGGTGAACAATCGCGACTGGACGCTCGGATCGGACTGGAAGCGCTTCAACTTCACGGTGACCGAACGTGCTAAATAAAGTGCGCCGTGCGGCCAGCGGGAAGAGCCTCCTCATTCGCGTGATCGTCTCGACCGTCGCGATCACCGCGCTGCTGCTGCTCGTGCTGCTCGCGGCCGCGAGCGCGAACACCGAATTCTTCGACCGCTACTACTCGTGGCTGTACGCGACGAACATCGTCGTCGCGCTCGTGTTCCTGCTCGTGGTGCTCGGGCTGATCGGGATGATCGTCGTGCGCCTGAGGAAGGGCAAGTTCGGCACGCGGCTGCTCGCGAAGCTCGCGGTGTTCTTCGCGCTCGTCGGCGTGGTGCCGGGCGGGATCATCTACATCGTGTCGTACCAGTTCGTGTCGCGCAGTATCGAGTCGTGGTTCGACGTGAACGTCGAGACCGCGCTGACGGCCGGCCTGAACCTCGGCCGCGGGATGCTCGACGCGTCGCTGTCCGACCTGCAGACGAAGGCGCGGCTGATGACCGACCAGCTCGCGAGCGTCGATGCGAACACGAACGGCACGACGCTCACGCTGCTGCGCTTGCGCGACCAGTTCGGCGTGCAGGACGCGACCATCGTCGAGCCGAGCCGCGGCGGCTCGGGCGCCGCGCCCGACCTGCACATCGTCGCGCAGGCATCGGGCAATTTCGCCGCGCTGATTCCGGACGACCTGCCGACCCCGCTGATGCTGAGCCAGGCGCGCGAACACGGCGTGTATGCGGCGATCGAAGGCGAAGTCGACGGCGACCCGCAGGCGCATGGCGCGAAGGGCGCGTTGCGGCTGCGCGTCGTGCGGCCGATTCCCGACGCGACGACGTCGCTGCTGCAGCCGGCCGAGCGGTTCCTGCAGCTCACGCAACCGGTGCCGCCGGCGCTCGCGCACAACGCGGACGCGGTGCAGCGCGCCTATCGCGAGTATCAGGAGAAATCGCTCGGCCGCACGGGCCTGCGCAAGATGTACATCGGCACGCTGACGCTCGCGCTGTTCCTCGCGACCTTCATCGCGATGATGCTCGCGCTCGCGCTCGGCCAGCAGCTCGCGCGGCCGCTGTTCCTGCTCGCGCAGGGCACCAAGGAGATCACGGAAGGCGACTACACGCCGAAGCGCGAAATCAAGACGCGCGACGAGCTCGGCTTTCTCACGCAGTCGTTCAACGCGATGACGCGCCAGCTGTCCGAGGCGCGGCTCGCGGTCGAGAAGAACCGGGTCGCGCTCGAGCATTCGAAGACGTATCTCGAGAGCATCCTCGCGAACCTGACGGCCGGCGTGTTCGTGCTCGATCGTCAGTTCCGGCTGACGACGGCCAACCGCGGCGCCGAGCGCATCTTCCGGCAGCCGTTCAACTCGATGATCGGCACGGCGCTCGACCGGATCGGCGTCGTGGCGGAATTCGGCGCGATGGTGCGCAAGGCGTTCGCCGATCGCGAGGCGGCATCCGACGGCGGCAGCGGCGATCGCGGTCACTGGCAGCAGCAGTTCGCGGTCGAAGTGCCGGGCGAAGCCGATCCGCTGACGCTGCTCGTGCGCGGCACGCGGCTCGTATCGACGGTCGAGGGCGAGGCCGAGGATCCGCAGACGTCCGGCTACGTCGTCGTGTTCGACGATATCTCCGACGTGATTTCCGCGCAGCGTTCGGTCGCGTGGGGCGAAGTCGCGCGCCGGCTCGCGCACGAGATCAAGAACCCGCTGACGCCGATCCAGCTGTCGGCCGAGCGCTTGCAGATGAAGCTGTCCGACAAGCTCGCGCCACCCGACGCGGACGTGCTCAAGCGCGGCGCGACGATGATCGTCAACCAGGTGGCCGCGATGAAGCGGATGGTCGACGACTTCCGCGAGTACGCGCGCACGCCGCCGGCGGTGCTGTCGAACCTGCAACTGAACGAACTGGCGAGCGAGGTGCTCGGGCTGTATGGCGTCGGCGAAGGCAAGAGCGCGATCACGGCCGAGCTCGCGCCGTCGCTGCCGGTGATTCGCGGCGACGCGACGCAATTGCGCCAGGTGATTCACAACCTGCTGCAGAACGCGCAGGATTCGGTCGCGGAAGTCGCGCATCCGCGTGTGTTGATCGAAACCAAGACAGTAGAATATGGCGATCCCGACGCCGAGGGCAAAACGCGCGTCGCGGTACGTCTAACCGTGTCCGACAACGGGCCCGGTTTTCCGGCACGCATCCTGACGCGCGCGTTCGAGCCTTACGTCACGACGAAGGCGAAGGGCACGGGGCTCGGGTTGGCCACGGTCAAGAAAATCGTCGACGAGCACGGCGCGCGGATCGATCTGCGCAATCGCATGCACGGCGAGACCGTCGAGGGTGCGCAGGTGTCGATCCTGTTCCTGCAGATGGCGAGCGATACGCCAGGCGCCGAACCTGGCGCGCAGGGCGGGACGGCCCCGGCCAAGACAAAAGCAAGTGTGCAGACAAAGGCAGCGTAAATGGCAACCATCCTGGTGGTAGATGATGAAATGGGCATCCGGGAATTGCTCTCGGAGATCCTCAGCGATGAAGGACATGTCGTCGAGGCGGCGGAGAACGCGCAGGCCGCGCGGGAGTACCGTCTGAATCAGGCGCCCGATCTCGTGCTGCTCGATATCTGGATGCCCGATACCGACGGCGTCACGCTGCTCAAGGAATGGGCGGCACAGGGCCTGTTGACGATGCCCGTGATCATGATGTCCGGGCATGCGACGATCGACACGGCTGTCGAAGCGACGAAGATCGGCGCACTCGATTTCCTCGAGAAGCCGATCGCGCTGCAGAAGCTGTTGAAGTCGGTCGAGCACGGTCTCGCGCGCGGCGCGGCGCCCGTGTCCGCCAACGCGGCGCTGAAGGGCGGCGCCGGCCAGGCCGCGGGCCCGGCAGCGGTGGCGTCCGCGGCGGCATTGCCGACGCTCGGCGACGACATGGCCGCGGCACTCGGCCTCGCGGGCCAGACGGCCGCGATCCCGTTCGACATCCCGTTGCGTGAAGCGCGCGACGCGTTCGAGCGCGCTTACTTCGAGTATCACCTCGCGCGCGAGAACGGCAGCATGACGCGCGTCGCGGAGAAGACGGGCCTCGAGCGCACGCACCTGTATCGCAAGCTCAAGCAGCTCGGCGTCGAGCTCGGCAAGAAGCCGTCGGAAGGCGCCGCATAAAAATATTTCGTCAAAACGCTTGCACAAGTGCTGAGGGCTCGATATACTTTCATTCTTCGTTGGCCCGGTAGCTCAGTTGGTAGAGCAGCGGATTGAAAATCCGCGTGTCGATGGTTCGATTCCGTCCCAGGCCACCAGCATTTAAAACCCCAAGAATCGGAAGGTTCTTGGGGTTTTTCGTTTGTGGTGGGTATTGCGTGTCGTGGAAGGCATGCCCGGCAGCATTTTCAGGGGCGTGATAAAATCCGTGCCCGCTCAATGACTTAGCGCATCGCTTCATGCGCACGGCAGGGCTGCCCGCAGGCGCCGCCGTGACGCGCGGCAACGATGCCGCGCGATGGGCGGTATAAGCGCTGCGCCGCGTTCGCGGCCGACCGCGCTGCCTATACTGGTCGAGCCGGCGCAGGCCGGCACGCGTCGGGCCGCCCGGCGGCAGTCGGCCCCGGCGCGCAGCGCGACGCGAGCCTACACATTCACGGAGTATCACGGTGATTCGGACAGACGCTAAAGACGGCGCGCTCGTGTTGTTTTCCGGCGGGCAGGACTCGGCCACGTGTGTGGCCTGGGCCCTGGAACGCTATCAGACGGTCGAGACGCTCGGCTTCGATTACGGCCAGCGCCACCGCGTCGAACTCGAATGTCGCGAAGGCGTGCGCGAAGCGCTGAAGCGCAAGTTTCCCGCGTGGTCGGACCGGCTCGGCGACGATCACATGATCGACCTGTCGGTGCTCGGTGCGATCAGCGATACGGCGATGACGCGCACGATCGAGATCGAGACGACGGCGAACGGCCTGCCGAACACGTTCGTGCCGGGCCGCAACCTGATGTTCATGACGATCGCCGCGGCGATCGCCTATCGCCGCGGGCTGCGCGTGCTGGTCGGCGGGATGTGCGAGACCGATTTTTCGGGCTATCCCGACTGCCGCGACGACACGATGAAGGCGCTGCAGGTCGCGCTCAATCTCGGCATGGATACGCGCATGGTGCTCGAGACGCCGCTGATGTGGCTCGACAAGGCGCAGACCTGGCAACTGGCCGAACAACTCGGCGGCGACGCGCTCGTCGAGCTGATCCGCGTCGAGACGCACACGTGCTACGTGGGCGAGCGCGCGGAACTGCACGACTGGGGCTTCGGCTGCGGCGAGTGCCCGGCCTGCAAGCTGCGCAAGCGCGGCTACGAGGCTTACCTGAAGGGCGAGCGGGTGACCGAAGCGCCGCTGTGACGCACATGCGCCGGCAGCGCTTCATCGATAACCGATTCTGATCGACAACGAGCGGCGCGAGCCGGACGAAGCACGATGACTTACGCGGTCAAGGAAATTTTCTACACGTTGCAGGGCGAGGGCGCGAATGCGGGCCGGCCGGCCGTGTTTTGCCGGTTCGCCGGCTGCAATCTGTGGTCGGGCCGCGAAGAGGATCGTGCGGACGCCGTGTGCCGCTTCTGCGATACCGACTTCGTCGGCACCGACGGCGAGAACGGCGGCAAGTTCAAGGACGCCGAAGCGCTCGTCGCGACGATCGCCGGCCTGTGGCCGAACGGCGAAGCGCATCGCTTCGTCGTCTGCACGGGCGGCGAGCCGATGCTGCAGCTCGACCAGCCGCTCGTCGACGCACTGCATGCGGCGGGCTTCGAGATCGCGATCGAGACCAACGGCTCGCTGCCGGTGCTCGACACGATCGACTGGATCTGCGTGAGCCCGAAGGCCGACGCGCCGCTCGTCGTCACGAAGGGCAACGAACTGAAGGTCGTGATTCCGCAGGACAACCAGCGGCTCGCCGACTACGCGAAGCTCGACTTCGAGTATTTTCTGGTGCAGCCGATGGACGGCCCGTCGCGCGACCTCAACACCAAGCTCGCGATCGACTGGTGCAAGCGGCATCCGCAATGGCGGCTGTCGATGCAGACCCACAAATATCTGAACATTCCCTGAGCCACGGCCTTTGACATCGTGCTGATTACCCGAAAACTCGAATTCGACGCGGGCCACCGCATTCCCGATCACCGCAGCCAGTGCAGGAACCTGCACGGCCATCGCTACGTGCTCGAAGTCACGCTGCGCGGCGATCTCGTCGATACCGAGGGGGCGCCCGACCGCGGCATGGTGATGGATTTCGCCGACGTGAAGGCGCTCGCGGTCGAGCACCTCGTCAACAAGTGGGATCATGCGTTCCTGGTCTATGCGCGCGACGAAGTCGTGCGCTCGTTCCTCGAGCAGATGGCCGACCACAAGACCGTCGTGATCGACCGGATCCCGACCGTCGAGAACCTCGCGGCGATCGCGTTCGACATCCTCGCGAACGTGTACGACGCGCACTACGGCGTGAACCTGCGTCTGGAGCGCGTGCGCCTGTACGAAACGCCGAACTGCTGGGCCGACGTCGAGCGCGAACCGGCCCGCTGATCCCGCAGCGCCGGCCCGCGCACGCGCGCTGCGGCCGGCCGGCGGTTGCCAGCCACGCGGCGCCCGCTCGGGCCCGCTTCACGCGTCTTCCCACATTCCGCCCGACGGCGCGCTATGATCGTTGCGTGGCGTGCCGGTGCATCGCGCCGCGCGATCGGGCGTCGCCGCCCGGCCGTCTTCCTTGTTGCCTGTTCCGTTCGATTGCCTGTCCGCCCGGAGGCCGTATCGATGAGCACGCTCACCAATTCCCTCAAGCAACGTCTGCATGACGGCGAC
Organism: Burkholderia sp. IMCC1007; assembly: GCF_027257875.1. Taxonomy (GTDB): domain Bacteria; phylum Pseudomonadota; class Gammaproteobacteria; order Burkholderiales; family Burkholderiaceae; genus Burkholderia. Next base: position 2,948 of record NZ_JAPVQY010000057.1, on the reverse strand, counting down.
GAGCCGCTGTACGGCCTGTGGCTGTCGCTCGGCTGCGACTCGGCCGCGGAAGCGCTCGCGCACGCCGGCTACGACTGGCTCTGCATCGACATGGAGCATGCGCCGAACGACAGTCGCGACGTCGCATCGCAGCTGCGTGCGCTGGCTGCCGCGCATCTGCCGAGCGAGCCCGTCGTGCGCGTGCCGGGGCGCGAGCCGTGGCTCGTGAAGCGCGCGCTCGACGCCGGCGCGCGCACGCTGATGTTTCCTTGTGTCGAGACGCCCGACGACGCCGCGCACGCGGTGCGGCTCACTCGCTTTCCGTCGCCCGATTCCCCGGACGGCCTGCGTGGCGTCGCCGGGATGGTGCGCGCAGCCGCATTCGGGATGCGCCGCGATTACCTGCTGACGGCGAACGCGCAGGTCGCGGTGATCGTGCAGATCGAATCGGCGCGCGGCGTCGATGAAGTCGAGCGGATCGCCGCGACGCCCGGTGTCGACTGCCTGTTCATCGGGCCGGCCGATCTCGCGGCGAGCCTCGGGCATCTCGGCGACAGCCGCCACCCCGACGTCGAAACCGCGATGGCGCGCGTGCTCGCGGCCGGCAGGCAGGCCGGCGTCGCGGTGGGCATCTTCGCGGGCGATACGGCGAGCGCACGCCAGTACCGCGAGGCCGGCTACCGGATGATCACGCTGTCGGCCGACGTGACGTGGCTGCTGCGCGCGACGCGGCAGGCACTGCAGGAGGTGCGATCATGAATGCCGACGATGGCGCGGGTGGCGTATGCGCGCGGCGTGCGGCCGGTGCGATCGCGGCGCACGGGCGGATCGGCGCGATGCTCGGGCTGTGGGCCGTGTGTGCGGCCGTGGCCGCGCAGAATGCGCCGCACGCGAAACCGGATCCGGCGCACGAGACGCAATCGGCGGTCGCCGACTACAACGCCGGCGACTATCGCGCGGCGCTCGTGCAGTTCCACGACGCGGCGGAGCGTGGCGACCGGCTCGCGCAGTTCAATTACGCGATGATGCTGATCACCGGCGTCGGCGTGACCGCGAACGTCGAGGAAGGGCTGCGCTGGCTCAGGCGCGCGGCCAACGCGAACATGTCGCATGCGCAGTACGTATACGGGCGGATGTTCGACGACGGCGAGTTCGTGTCGCGCAACCCGGCCGAAGCGCACCGCTGGTTTCTGCGGGCGGCGAAGCAGGGGCATGTGCAGGCGGAGCTGTCGCTCGCGAACCAGTTCCTCGACGGGCGCGGCACGCCGCGCGACAACCGGCAGGCGTTCACGTGGTACAAGCTCGCGGCGGATGCCGGCGAGCCGACCGCGCAGTACGTGACCGCGTCGTTCTACGAGCGCGGCGGCGACGGCGTCACGCAGAACCTGAACATCGCGCGCGCGTATTACGCGGCGGCGGCCGCGCAGGGCGACGAGACGGCCGAGCTGAAGTTCAACGAGCTGAGCGCGCGGCTGAAGGCGCAGGGGTCGGCATCGGGCGCCGGTGCGGACCACGGGAGCCCGCGCGCGACGCCGCAATGAGCGGGCGCCGCACGGCGTGCGTGCGTTCGGTTTCGATCCGCCCAACGAAAAACGGCGCCGGGCGCCGTTTTTCCATTGCCGCGACAGCCGGCGGCTGCGTGCCGCGCGGCGTCGTCAGGTCTTCATCAGCCGCCGCTGTCGTCCGACGCTCATGATCATCCCGATCGCGATGCCGAGCGTCGTGAGCGCGGTGCCGCCGTAGCTCATGAACGGCAACGGCACGCCGACGACCGGCAGCACGCCGCTCACCATCCCGATGTTGACGAACGCATAGACGAAGAACGCGAGCGTGAGCGAGCCCGCGAGCAAGCGGCCGAACAGCGTCGCGCCCTGCGCGGCGATATAGAGCCCGCGCGCGATCAGCGCCATGTAGAGCGTCAGCAGCACGAGGCCGCCGGCGAGCCCCCATTCTTCCGAGAACACCGCGAAGATGAAGTCGGTGTGTTTTTCCGGAATGAACTCGAGGTGTGCCTGCGTGCCCTTCAGGTAGCCCTTGCCGAGCGCGCCGCCCGAGCCGATCGCGATCACGGCCTGGATCGTGTGGAAGCCCTTGCCGAGCGGGTCGGAGGTCGGGTCGAGCAGCGTGCACACGCGATGCTTCTGGTAGTCGTGCATCAGCGGCCACTGCACTTCGGGCTGGCAGATGCGCTCCTCGAACACGGCGATCGAGCCGACCGCGATCACGCCCGCGACCAGCACCGGCACGATCAGCTTGAACGACAGGCCCGCGAGATAGATCACGAAGAAGCCGGCCGCGAACACGAGCAGGCCCGTGCCGAGGTCGGGCTGCTTCGCGATCAGGCCGACCGGCACCAGCAGGATTCCGAACGCGGCGACGAAGTCGTACCAGCGCAAGCCGCCTTCGCGACGCTGGTAGTACCACGCGAGCATCAGCGGTGTCGCGATCTTGAGGATTTCGGACGGCTGGATCACGACGCCGACGTTCAGCCAGCGCTTCGCACCCTTCTTGGTCATCCCGAACAGCGCGACGGCGACCAGCAGCGCGACCCCGAACGTATAGAGCGGGACCGCGAAGCGCATCAGCGTCGTGGGCGGGATGTTGGCGATCACCCACATCAGCACGAACGTCAGCATGATGTTGCGCAGTTGATCCTCGACGCGGCCCGGCATGTCGATCGCCGCGCTGTACAGCGTGACGATGCCCACGCACATCAGCAGGAACACGATGAGGGCGAGCGGGCGGTCGAAGCCCGCGAACATCTGCTTGATCTTGTCGAGCCAGGCGCGCTTGTCGAAGTGCATGCCTTTCTCCGTTAATGAGCGGTGCCGGCGGTCGCCGCTTTCGCGGCGGCCGTCGCACGGTAGTTGTCGTCGCGCGGCGCGGTGGCAGCCGGCTGCGCGTCGCTGGCGGGCCGGCGCGGCCGGTGCGGACGCCGGATCGGCGGCAGGCTCGCGGCCACCGGCGCG
>NZ_JAPVQY010000056.1:45932-52127 GCF_027257875.1 Burkholderia sp. IMCC1007 | reverse complement strand
CGCTGCGTCGGCCGGCGCCGCAGCGCCGTCGCCCGACGCCGTCGCCGGCGCGCTGGTGCCGCCCGAGCCGCCTCGGAAATCGGTGACATACCAGCCGGAACCCTTCAGCTGGAAGCCGGCGGCGGTGACCTGCTTGCGAAAAGCATCCTTCCCGCATTCCGGGCACTGCGACAGCGGCGCGTCGCTCATCTTCTGGAGCACATCCTTCGCGAAACCGCACGCTTCGCATCGATAGGCGTAGATCGGCATGATATTTTTCCCGCAGAAACTGGAAACGGCTTGCAAAACCTTGAATTATATCCGAAACGCCAGCGCGCTCCGGCAACGGCCGCGACGCGCGGGGATCAGCGACGGCGCCACGTGAGCCAGCGCTCGTGTCCTTCGAACACGGCCAGCGAATCGGTCACGGGCAGATCCTCGATCGGTTCGAAGTGCGGCGTGAGCAGCGCATCGAGTTCGGCCCGCTCGATTCCGAACGGCGGCCCCTTCGGTTTCGCCGTCACGAAGAAATAGCCGGCCAGCAATCCGCCCGCGGGCAGCAGTTCGGCCATGCGCGCCGCATAGTCGGCGCGCAGGCTCGGCGGCAGCGCGCACAGGAACGCGCGCTCGTACACCCACTGCACGTCGAACGGCGGCCGGTACACGAAGAAATCGGCCTGCTCGACGACGTCCGCATGCGCGCCGAGCTGCGCCTTCGCGGCCGCCACCGCCTGCGCGGCGAAATCGATCGCGCGCACGGGCCAGCCGGCCCGCGCGAGCCAGCCCGCCTCCTGCGCGCTGCCGCAGCCCGGAATCAGCACCGCGCACGGCTCGCGCCGCTGCGCGAACGCGCGAAATCCGTCCGGCACGCCGCCGAACTCCCACGGCGTCACGCCGCGCGCGAAACGCTCGTCCCAGAACGATGCGCTGCCCGGGTCGCGCGTCGAGAAATCGGCCGCGCCCGGCGCTGAAGGTGGTTTCGGTTCGGACATCGCGCTGCTCCTTGCGGTCATCCGCCGTACGCGAGCACGAGCAGCACGCGCGCGACGAACGCGCCAACGCCGACGGCCAGGCCGAAGATCAGCAGCGCCTGCATCAACCGGTTCGTGCGCTTCTGCTCGATGAGGATCTGACGCATCAGGTCCTCGCTCGCCGCACGCGGTGCATCGTGGCGCGCCGCCATCGCGTGATGGATCAGGCGCGGCAGTTGCGGCAGCGTCTTGCTCCATTGCGGCGCTTCGACCTTGAAACGCTCGTACCAGCCGCGCAGGCCGATCTGCTCGGTCATCCAGCGCTCGAGATACGGCTTCGCGGTCTTCCACAGGTCGAGTTCGGGGTCGAGCGAGCGGCCGAGCCCTTCGACGTTCAGCATCGTCTTCTGCAGCAGCACCAGCTGCGGCTGGATCTCGACGTTGAAGCGACGCGACGTCGAGAACAGCCGCATCAGCACCTGGCCGAGCGAGATGTCCTTCAGCGCGCGGTCGAAATACGGCTCGCACACCGCGCGGATCGCGCTTTCGAGTTCCTCGACGCGCGTCTCGGGCGGCACCCAGCCCGATTCGAGGTGCAGCGTCGCGACGCGGTGGTAATCACGCTTGAAGAACGCGAGGAAGTTCTGCGCAAGGTAGTTCTTGTCGAAATCGGACAGCGCGCCGACGATCCCGAAATCGAGCGCGATGTAGCGGCCGAAGGTGTTGGGATCGAGGCTCACCTGGATGTTGCCCGGGTGCATGTCCGCATGGAAGAAGCCGTCGCGGAACACCTGCGTGAAGAAGATCTCGACGCCTTCGCGTGCCAGCTTCTTGATGTCGACGCCCGCCGTGCGCAGCGTCTCGACCTGGCTGATCGGCACGCCCGTCATGCGCTCCATCACGAGCACCTGCGACGTCGAGAAATCCCAGAACATCTCCGGCACGAGCAGCAGGTCGAGGCCCGCGAAGTTGCGGCGCAGCTGGCTGCCGTTCGCGGCCTCGCGCATCAGGTCGAGCTCGTCGTGCAGGTACTTGTCGAATTCGGCGACGACCTCGCGCGGCTTCAGCCGCCGGCCGTCGGCCCACATCCGCTCGGTCCACGTCGCGATGTCGCGCATCAGCGCGAGGTCGGAATCGATCACCGGCAGCATGTTCGGGCGCAGCACCTTGACCGCCACCGCCTTCCCCGCGTGCGGGCCGCTCTTGAGCTTCGCGAAATGCACCTGCGCGATCGACGCGCTCGCGACCGGCTCGCGTTCGAATTCGTCGAACAGCTCGTCGACCGGCGCGCCGAGCGACTTCTCGATGATCGCGATCGCGACCGCCGAATCGAACGGCGGCACCTGGTCCTGCAGCTTCGCGAGTTCGTTCGCGAAATCGACGGACAGCAGGTCGCGGCGCGTCGACAGCACCTGGCCGAACTTCACGAAGATCGGGCCGAGGCTTTCGAGCGCGTGGCGCAGACGCACCGCGGGCGGCGACGAATAACGGCGGCCGATCGTCGTGATGCGCAGCAGCAGCTTCACACGCCGGTCGTCGATCCGGGACAGCATCACCTCGTCGAGGCCGAAGCGGATGACGGTGTAGACAATCTTGATGAAACGGAAAATGCGCATGCCCTGCGGCCCTCAGTGCGCGCCGCGCGGGCCGGAACCCGTGCGCGCGCCGATTTTTTGTTCGAGTCGCTCGACCCGTTTTTCGACCCGCGCGAGCGCATCGCGCGCGCGAGCCAGCTCGGCATCGAAGCCGCCGAGCGCCGTGCGCCGGACGACCTGCGGGTTTTCGTCGAGCCAGTATTCGGCGACGGAATCGAGCACGTTGCGGCCGGTGCGGCGTGCGCGCGCGCCGGCGTCGCGCAGGACCGTCGCGATCCGGTACGCCGCCGCGTCGCCGACCAGCTTCGCGAGATCTTCTTCGGGTTCCCAGCGCAGATGCTCGGCCAGTTTCGCGATCTGTGTCGCAAACTCCGCGTCGCCTTCGATCTTCACGTGCTTCATCACGGCCGCCTGGCCGCCCTGCAGGAATGCGGCGACCGTGTCGCCCGCGAGCGCGATCGACACGTCGACGTGTTGCGCATCGTGCGCTTCGACCGCGGACAGGTAGCCGTCGGGCTGCACGAGCAGCGTGAGCGTGACGGGCGGCACGTCGAGCCGGGCAGTCTTGCCCGCGTAGGGGATCAGGCGGTCGCGCGCCCACGATTCGCGTGCGAGCAGGTGATTGACAGCAGCAGCAAAAGGCTTGGCGGCAAAGGTCATCGGGCTGGGAAAGAAAAAACCCGCGCGGGCCGGGCGCCCGCGCGGGTTTCTATTGTAACGTCGGATCGCCGGCAGACCGCGGCCGACCGCACATCCGGGCGGCAACCGGTCGCAGCGCGGCGGCCGTCGCCCGGCAAGCCGGCGGGCGCGGCCGCCAGCCACGTTCAGTGCGTGTTGATCTGCTGGATACCCGCGAGCAACCAGCCCTGACTGCCCGACTTCGACAGGTTCCACACCTCGTCGAACGGCGCGGCCGACGCATTCGCCGACTCGCGGATCAGGCCGTGGAAGCGCACGCTCGCCGCCTGCTCGATGCCGCGATCCTCGATTGCGACCAGTTCCGCGTCGAGCTGCACGACGTCGGTCTGGTTCGCCTCGTTGCCGCGCGAATCGAGGTCGATCTTGATCTCGGCGAACATTTCGGGCGTCGTGAACTCGCGGATGTCGGCCAGGTTGCCCTGGTCCCACGCCGCCTGCAGGCGCACGAAATAGACCTTCGCGCTGCGCAGGAACGCTTCGGTGTCGAAGCCGGCCGGCACCTGCAGCGGTGCGGCTGCCGTCGCGCCCGCCGCTGCGGCGGCCGGCGCGCCGCCGCCGAACACGCCCTGCGCTTCATTCGCGTAGCTGCTGCCGCTGCCCGCATAGTTGCTGCCGGTGCTGCCCTGCTGGAACGTCGGGCCTTGCGAGTAGCCGCCCGACGACGACGCCCCGCCGCCGACCGAATACGCCGGCTCCTGCGGGCGACGGCGGTTCATGAACTTGCGGATCAGCCAGATGCCGATCATCGCGAGCAACGCGATCACGATGACGTTCGCCATCATGCTCGCGAATGCGCCGCCAAGACCGAAGTGCGACAGCAGCGCCGCGATGCCGAGGCCGGCCGCGAGACCGGCGATCGGCCCGAGCCAGCGCGAGCGGTTCGGCTGTGCGGCCGGCGCCGGAGCGGCCGGGTTCGCGCGCTGCGCCTGCGACGGCGCGGCCTGCTGCATCGGCGGCTGCGCGGGCGGCGTGGCCTGGCGCTGCGTGACGGTGGAATTCTGGCGGCCGATGCTGCGCCCGCCGCCCATGCGCCGGGCTTCGGCGTCGAGCGATGCGAACGTGCCGGCCGTGAGCAGGCCGACCATCAGCAGCGTGCCGACCCGTCGAGCCCACGGCTTCGACGGCTTGCTACGGTTGAACAACGAACGCGATTCAGACATCAGCTTCTCCGAACGTAAGACGAATGTAGGCAAAGAACCCCTTAGTACTTGGTCCCTAGGTGTAAAGCTACCACGCCACCTGACAAATTGTAATATTTGACGGCATCGAGCCCCGCTTGTTCCATCATCGTCTTCAGGGTGTCCTGATCCGGGTGCATCCGGATAGATTCAGCAAGATACCGATAACTTTCGGCATCTTTCGCGAACTTGTCGCCAAGCCACGGTAATACTTTGAAAGAATACAAATCGTAGGCTTTTTTCAGCGGATCCCAGACTTTCGAGAATTCCAGCACCATCACGCGGCCGCCGGGCTTCGTCACGCGGCGCATCTCGGCGAGCGCGGCATCCTTGTGCGTCATGTTGCGCAGCCCGAACGCGACCGTGACCACGTCGAAGTAATTGTCCGGGAACGGCGTTTTCTCCGCGTCGCACAGCAGCGACGGGGTGACGATCCCCTTGTCGAGCAGCCGGTCGCGGCCGACGCGCAGCATCGATTCGTTGATGTCGGTGTGCCAGACTTCGCCCGTCGGGCCGGCTGCCTTCGCGAACGCCTTGGTCAGGTCGCCGGTGCCGGCCGCGATGTCGAGCACCTTGAAGCCCGGGCGCACGTTCGCCTGCGCGATCGTGAACGCCTTCCATGCGCGGTGCATGCCGGCCGACATCAGGTCGTTCATCAGATCGTAGTTGCTCGCGACCGAATGAAACACGCCCGCCACTTTCTTCGCTTTTTCGTTTTCCTCGACGCTTTCGAAGCCGAAGTGGGTTTTGCTCATCGCGTTGATCCTCAGTAAATGGCAAGACGGCGCCGAGCGGGCGCCGTCGATTTCAGTGGCAGTGGCCGTGCGGCGCGGTCGCCGCCTGCATCGGCGCGTCGCGCTCGACGCCTGCCGCCTTCAGTTTGTCGAAATAGTCGCGCCACAGCGCGTCCTGCTGCGTCGCCAGTTCGTACAGCAGATCCCACGAGTAGATGCCGGTCGAATGGCCGTCGGAGAACGTCGGCTGCAGCGCGTAGTTGCCGACGCCCTCGAGCGCGGTGATGGTGACCTCGCGCTTGCCCGTCTGCAGCGTCTCCTGGCCGGGCCCGTGGCCGCGCACCTCGGCCGACGGCGAATACACGCGCATCAGCTCGAACGGAATCCGGTAATTCTCGCCGTTCGGGTACTGCAATTCGAGCACGCGCGACACCGCGTGCACGACGACGCCGGACGGAATCGGCGTCGTGGAAGTCAAACCGCTCATGGCTGCCTCGAATCGGTCATGCGTTGAATTTCCTCGCGCACCGCATTGTGCAGCAGCGAGGCCTGCGCCGCGCGCGAGCGCAACAGCGCCTCGGACACGCTGCGCTGGCGCGGCGCCCACACGGGCTGCGGGAAATGGGCGTCGTTCGAGAAGCGCGGGATCACGTGCCAGTGCACGTGCGGCACCATGTTGCCGAGGCTCGCGAGATTCACCTTGTTCGGCTGCATCATGCGCCGCACGGCGCGCTCCACCGCATAGACCACGCGCATCAAATGTGCCCGCTCGGGTTCGCCGAGATCCGAGAACTCGGCCACGTGCGCGCGCCAGATCACCCGGCAGAAGCCCGGGTAGTCGTGCTCGCCCGTGGCCAGCACGACGCGCAGCACGTCGTCCTGCCAGAGCACCTCGCCGCCGTCTTCACGGCAAAACACGCATTCCATCGTCGCTCCCATGTGGACGGGGGGGCGCCCGGGCCCCCCCCCCCCCCCCCCCCCCCCCCCCCCCCCCCCCCGCGGCGGGAGCGCCCCCAAGAACACCCACCGCCCCCGACCC
>NZ_JAPVQY010000056.1:0-45922 GCF_027257875.1 Burkholderia sp. IMCC1007 | reverse complement strand
TCCCGTCAAAAACCCCATTCCCCTCGCCTCCCCCTTGGGGCGGGGCGCCGGCGCTTCAGCGCCGGCGCCCGCTCCCAACCCAAGCCCCGCCGGGCGGTCGTCATGCCCGCATTAGACCAGCACGCGCTCGATCCCGCCATTGTTCGCGTGTGCGACATAGTCGGCCATCCAGTTCTCGCCGAGCACCTGGCGCGCAATTTCGACCACGATGTAGTCGGCCTCGAGGTTCGCGTCCTCGCTGTAGCGCGACAGGCCCTGCAGGCACGACGGGCAGCTCGTCAGGATCTTCACGTCCGGGCCGTTCGCGGCCGCGGCAGCCGGCGCCGACGCGTCGCCCGCCACCACGGGAATCGCGCGCAGCTTCGCGGCGCCCTTGCGGATCTCCTCTTCCTTGCGGAAACGCACCTGCGTGGAGATGTCCGGGCGCGTGACCGCCAGCGTGCCCGATTCGCCGCAGCAGCGATCGTTCTTCTCGATCTTGTAGCCGTCCTTCTCCGTACCCATCAGCTCGTTGACGAGCTTCACCGGATCCATCGTCTTGATCGGCGTGTGGCACGGGTCGTGATACATGTAGCGCGTGCCCGTGACACCGTCGAGCTTCATCCCCTTCTCGAGCAGGAACTCGTGGATGTCGATGATCCGGCAGCCCGGGAAGATCTTGTCGAATTCATACCCGGCAAGCTGGTCGTAGCACGTGCCGCACGACACGACCACCGTCTTGATGTCGAGGTAGTTCAGCGTGTTCGCGACGCGGTGGAACAGCACGCGGTTGTCGGTGACGATCTTCTCGGCCTTGTCGTACTGGCCCGAGCCGCGCTGCGGATAGCCGCAGCACAGGTAGCCCGGCGGCAGCACCGTCTGCACGCCCGCCTCCCACAGCATCGCCTGCGTCGCGAGCCCGACCTGCGAGAACAGCCGCTCGGAGCCGCAGCCCGGGAAGTAGAACACCGCTTCCGAATCGACGGTCGTCGACTTCGGGTTGCGGATGATCGGCACGATCTTGTTGTCCTCGATGTCCAGCAGCGCACGCGCCGTCTTCTTCGGCAGGTTGCCCGGCATCTTCTTGTTCACGAAGTGGATCACCTGCTCGACCACCGGCGGCTTGCCGGTCGTCGCGGGCGGATGCTGAGTCTGCTTCGTCACGACCTTCTTCAGCATGTCGTTCGCGAAGCGCTGCACCTTGTAGCCGACGCCCATCATCACGCCGCGCGCGACGTTGATCGTCTGCGGATTGGTCGCATTCAGGAAGAACATGCCCGCCGCATTGCCGGCGTTGAACTTCTTCTTGCCCATCTTGCGCAACAGGTTGCGCATGTTCATCGTGACGTCGCCGAAGTCGATCTTCACCGGGCACGGCGTCGCGCACTTGTGGCACACCGTGCAGTGGTCGGCCACGTCGTTGAACTCGTCCCAGTGCTTGATCGACACGCCGCGACGCGTCTGCTCTTCGTACAGGAACGCCTCGACCAGCAGCGACGTCGCGAGGATCTTGTTGCGCGGGCTGTACAGCAGGTTCGCGCGCGGCACGTGCGTCGCGCACACCGGCTTGCACTTGCCGCAGCGCAGGCAGTCCTTCACCGAATCGGCGATCGCGCCGATGTCGGACTGCTGCATGATCAGCGATTCGTAGCCCATCAGCCCGAAGCTGGGCGTGTACGCGTTGCGCAGGTCAGCGCCGTCGAGCAGCTTGCCCTTGTTGAAGCGGCCGTTCGGGTCGACGCGCTGCTTGTACGCGCGGAATTCGGCGATCTCGTCGTCGGTCAGGAATTCGAGCTTCGTGATGCCGATCCCGTGTTCGCCGGAAATTACGCCGTCGAGCGAGCGCGCGAGCTTCATGATGCGTGCGACGGCGGCGTGCGCGTCCTGCAGCATCTCGTAGTTGTCGGAGTTGACCGGGATGTTCGTGTGGACGTTGCCGTCGCCCGCGTGCATGTGCAGCGCGACGAACACGCGGCCGCGCAGCACGCGCTTGTGGATCGCCTGCGCTTCGTCGAGGATCGGCTTGAACGCGCCGCCGTTGAAGATCGCGCGCAGCTCCGCGCGGATCTCCTGCTTCCACGAGATGCGGACCGTGCGGTCCTGCGTGATGTGGAACACGGTCGCGCCCGGCTGCTCGTCCGCGCGATCGGCGAACTTCTCCGCGAGCGCCTCGTAGCCGAGCTGCACGAGGTAGTGCTGCGCCTCGCGCAGCGGCTGGTCGAGCCGGTCGCGCACGAATTCCCAGCGTGCGCGCACGCGCTTGAGCAGTTCAAGCGCCTGCTGCACGCGGTCTTCCAGCAGTTCGGCGCTCGGGATCTCGTTCGCGTCGTCGGTCTTGCCGAGCGGCAGGTTGCCGCCCTTGAAGAACGCTTCGAGCGCGTCGATCAGTTGCAGCTTGTTCTTCAGCGACAGCTCGATGTTGATCCGCTCGATGCCGTCGGTGTACTCGCCCATCCGGTTCAGCGGGATCACGACGTCCTCGTTGATCTTGAACGCGTTGGTGTGCTTCGCGATCGCGGCCGTGCGGCTGCGGTCGAGCCAGAAGCGCTTGCGCGCCTCCGCGCTGACCGCGACGAAGCCTTCGCCGCTCTTGCCGTTCGCCATCCGGATCACTTCGGACGTCGCCTGTGCGACCGCATCGGCGTCGTCACCGACGATGTCGCCGATCAGCACCATCTTCGGGAACGCGTTGCGCTTGCTCTTGGTCGCGTAGCCGACCGCGCGCAGGTAGCGCTCGTCGAGGTGCTCGAGGCCCGCGAGGATCGCGCCGCCCTGCTTCGACGTCTCGAACAGGTAGTCCTTGATCTCGACGATGCTCGGGATCGCCTCGCGCGCCTGGCCGAAGAATTCGAGGCAGACGGTGCGCGTGTGCGCGGGCATCTTGTGCAGCACCCAGCGCGCGGACGTGATGAGCCCGTCGCAGCCTTCCTTCTGCACGCCCGGCAGGCCGGCGAGGAACTTGTCGGTCACGTCCTTGCCGAGCCCTTCCTTGCGGAACCGGCGGCCTTCGATCTCGAGCATCTCGGTGCGCAGCAGCTTCTCGCCCGGCGCATACGCGCCGTCGAACCACTTCAGCTCGAAACGCGCGACCGCGATGTCGTGGATCTTGCCCTGGTTGTGCTCGTGGCGCGTGACCTCGAGCCAGTTGCCGTCCGGGTCGACCATCCGCCACCAGGCCAGGTTGTCGAGCGCGGTGCCCCACAGCACGGCCTTCTTGCCGCCCGCGTTCATCGCGACGTTGCCGCCGATGCACGATGCGTCGAGCGAGGTCGGATCGACCGCGAACACGTAGCCGGCCGCTTCGGCCGCTTCCGTCACGCGGCGCGTGACGACGCCCGCGCCGGAGAAGATCGTCGGCACCTTGTGCGCGACGCCCGGCAATTCGGTGAGTTCGACCGCGCCGAGCTGTTCGAGCTTCTCGGTGTTGATCACCGCGGAGAACGGCGTGAGCGGCACCGCGCCGCCCGTGTAGCCGGTGCCGCCGCCGCGCGGGATCACGGTCAGGCCGAGCTCGAAGCACGCCTTGATCAGCGCGGCGATCTCGGCTTCGGTGTCCGGCGTCAGCACGACGAACGGATATTCGACGCGCCAGTCGGTCGCGTCGGTCACGTGCGACACGCGCGACAGCCCGTCGAAGCGAATGTTGTCCTTCTGCGTGCAGCGGCCGAGCGCCTTGGTCGCGCGGCGGCGCAGGTCGGCCAGTTTCTCGAATTCGTCGGCGAACTCGTCGACCGCCCGTTGCGCAGCCTTCTCGAGCATCTCGACACGCGATGCGCGCTCGCGCCCCGCATCGTCGTGGTGCTCGGTCAGGTCGGCGCGGCGGCGCTTGCCGATCTCGGTCAGGCGGTGGTTCAGCGCCTCGATCAGCAGCGCGCGGCGCTTCGGGTTGTCGAGCAGGTCGTCCTGCAGGTACGGGTTGCGGCGCACGACCCAGATGTCGCCGAGCACCTCGTACAGCATCCGTGCCGAGCGGCCCGTGCGCCGTTCGGCGCGCAACTCGTCGAGCACCGCCCACGCCTGATCGCCGAGCAGGCGGATCACGATCTCGCGATCGGAGAAGGACGTGTAGTTATAGGGGATCTCGCGCAGTCGGGGCGCGGGGTCGGCGGCGACGGTGGCGGCCGCGCCGTGCGGATCGAAAACTTGTGGTGCGTTCATGTTCGGACGACTCGGAGGGCCGATACACCGTGAACGGGCGTCGGCAAGCGCGTACGCGCAATCTTGGGGAAATCTGTTCTGGTGCCAGGCGCGCGACTATCTCGCATGGGGCCAGGGCGGGTCTTCACTCACCGCTCCCGGTCGGCAGCGCCTGGCGGCACTCGGAGCCATCAGCACGATCGCGCGCGGCGCGCATGCCGTTCCGCCGCGGGGCTGGCTGCGCGCGGCGACGGCTTCAACGGGGCGATCCGAGGGTGCCTCTGCATCTTCCGAATCCTTGATTCAAAACGGAATTCTAACCCATGATCGGGCCGCCCGTGACACGCCGGACAGGCCGTGGGGCTATCGCCGCAACCCGCGCCACGCCTGGGCCTGCGCCGTTTTGCGGCGGCATTCGCCGTCCGTCCGGTCGGTAACCGTGCAGTTAAACCGGTAAAAAAAGGGGGGGCATCCGTCAAATGCGCGCGCGCGGGCCGCGCCGCGACGATGCGCCCGGCATGCCGCTTGCGTGCGGACGGACCCTTGGCGCTATCATTGATCCTTTACCGTCTGCTTTCCGCACTGCACGCGAGCGTCCATGGCATCCCACGATTACCTGAAGAAAATCCTGACTGCGCGCGTCTACGACGTCGCGCTCGAGACGGAACTCGAACCCGCCCGCAACCTGTCGGCACGGCTGCGCAACCCCGTGTACCTGAAGCGCGAGGACAACCAGCCGGTGTTCTCGTTCAAGCTGCGCGGCGCGTACAACAAGATGGCGCACATTCCGGCCGACGCGCTCGCACGCGGCGTGATTACGGCGTCAGCCGGCAATCACGCGCAGGGCGTCGCGTTCTCGGCGGCCCGGATGGGCGTCAAGGCCGTGATCGTCGTGCCCGTCACGACGCCACAGGTGAAGGTCGATGCGGTGCGCGCGCACGGCGGCCCGAGCGTCGAGGTGATTCAGGCCGGCGAATCGTACAGCGATGCGTATGCGCATGCGATCAAGGTGCAGGCCGAGCGCGATCTCACGTTCGTCCATCCGTTCGACGATCCGTACGTGATCGCCGGCCAGGGCACGATCGCGATGGAAATCCTGCGCCAGCACCAGGGCCCGATCCATGCGATCTTCGTGCCGATCGGCGGCGGCGGGCTCGCGTCCGGCGTGGCCGCGTACGTGAAGGCGGTGCGCCCGGAAATCAAGGTGTTCGGTGTGCAGGCCGAGGATTCGTGCGCGATGGCGCAGTCGCTGCAGAAGGGCGAGCGCGTCGAGCTGAGCGAAGTCGGCCTGTTCGCGGACGGCACCGCGGTGAAGCTCGTCGGCGAGGAAACCTTCCGGCTGTGCCGCGAATTCCTCGACGGCGTCGTGACGGTCGACACCGACGCACTGTGCGCGGCGATCAAGGACGTGTTCCAGGATACGCGCAGCGTGCTCGAGCCGTCGGGTGCGCTCGCGGTCGCGGGCGCGAAGCGCTACGCGGAGCGCGAAGGGATCGAGAACCAGACGCTCGTCGCGGTCACGTCGGGCGCGAACATGAACTTCGACCGGATGCGCTTCGTCGCCGAACGCGCGGAAGTCGGTGAAGCGCGCGAAGCCGTGTTCGCGGTCACGATCCCCGAGGAGCGCGGCAGCTTCAAGCGCTTCTGCTCGCTCGTCGGCGACCGCAACGTCACCGAGTTCAACTACCGGATCGCCGATGCGCAGTCCGCGCATATCTTCGTCGGCGTGCAGATCAAGCGCCGCGGCGAGTCGGCCGAGATCGCCGCGAACTTCGAGTCGCACGGCTTCAAGAGCGTCGATTTGACGCACGACGAGCTGTCGAAGGAACATATCCGCTACATGGTCGGCGGCCGCTCGCCGCTCGCGCTGGACGAACGCCTGTTCCGCTTCGAATTCCCGGAACGGCCGGGCGCGCTGATGAAGTTCCTGTCGTCGATGGCGCCGGACTGGAACATCAGCCTGTTCCACTACCGCAACCAGGGCGCGGACTACAGCTCGATCCTCGTCGGGCTGCAGGTGCCGCAGGCCGATCACACCGAGTTCGAACGCTTCCTCGCGGCGCTCGGCTATCCGTATGTCGAAGAGAGCGCCAATCCGGCTTATCGCCTCTTCCTGTCGTAAAGGCGTCACGCAATGAATCCCGAACATTCCCCGCTCGGCAAGGCCACCGTCTACGCAACGCAGTACGACGCGTCGCTGCTGTTCCCGATCCCGCGCGCCGGTGCGCGCGAGCAGCTCGGCATCACGTCGGCGCTGCCGTTCTTCGGCACCGACATCTGGAACGCGTACGAGCTGTCGTGGCTCAATGCGCGAGGCAAGCCGCAGGTCGCGGTCGCGACGTTCTACGTGCCGGCCGAGTCGCCGAGCATCGTCGAATCGAAGTCGTTCAAGCTGTATCTCGGCTCGTTCGCGCAATCGAAGTTCGACTCGCTCGACGCGGTGCGCGACGTGCTCAAGCGCGACGTGTCGGCCGCGTGCGGCGCGAGCGTGTCGGTGCAGCTCGTGTCGCCGCACGATTTCGGCAAGCTCGAGATGGACGAACTCGACGGGCTGTCGCTCGACCGGCTCGACCTCGACACCGACGTGTACGAACCCGATCCGTCGCTGCTGTCGGCGGCCGACGCCGAGGACGAAGCGCCGGTCGAGGAGACGCTCGTGTCCGACCTGCTGCGTTCGAACTGCCCGGTCACCGGCCAGCCCGACTGGGGCAGCGTGCAGATCCACTACGTCGGCCCGCAGATCGATCATGCGGGGCTGCTGCGCTACATCATCTCGTTCCGCAATCACACGGGGTTTCACGAGCAGTGCGTCGAGCGCATTTTTCTCGACATCCTGCATGCGTGCAAACCGGTGAAGCTGGCGGTGTATGCGCGCTATACGCGCCGCGGCGGGCTCGACATCAATCCGTTCCGCACGAACTACAACCAGCCGATGCCGGACAACGCGCGGACGGCGCGGCAGTGAAACCCGCCGGCGGCCGTTCGCCTGCCCGTTGCGGGTGGCGGACGGTCCGCGGTCAGCGTTGCGCCGCGCGCTCCGGCAGGATTTCCACCAGTCGCAGCAGGTAACCGTCGGGGTCTTGCACCAGCATCTCGATCTGGCCGTGCTCGATGTCGTCCTGCCGATACCACGAGGTTCGGGGCTCGACGAACAGTGCCACGCCCGCCCGGACGATCCGGTCATGGATCGGGCCGATCGAATCGACCTCGATCTGCAGATTGATCCCTCGCCCGAACGGCCGGTCCATCGGACCCGTCACCCAGCTTTCCGGACTCCGCTGCTCGAGCATCAGCTGGGCCGCCCCCATCTCGATATAAGCGAATCCGTCCTCCGGGCGTTCGAACCGGATTCGAAAGCCCAGCACGTCACGATAGAAGCGCACGCTGTTGGCGACGTCCGAGCAGATCAGCTCAGGTACAAGGGCAGCCCATTCCATACGGTTCCTTTCAGTCGTTCGTGCAGCACGTTACACGAACGGACGGGAAATGAAGGGGCGCTCGCGGGCGCTTTGCGGGCCGCCAGCACCGCCTGCTTGCGGAAGAAGTGCTCGCTAGTTCGGCGCGAATACGTCGGTTCGGCACTTCGGACAATACAGGTAGATTGTTCGACCATCGGGCTCGGTAATGAAGCCTCGCCTTGCCTGGTCTATCGTCCATTTCACCGTGCTGCCGTCCACGAAACGTGCGTTGCCTTCGGCATAGCAATTCGCCGCATCCAGATCATGGCTGTACGCCCGCTCCGTTACGCGGTTCGCACGCTTGAAAAACGCGCTGACATCCGCCTGCCGAAGAACGAACGCACGACACGTCTCTGCCGTTTCATCCCCGCTGATATCGGCCGACCACGCACCGTTCCTGACGATTTCGACTGACTCCGGCACGACAGCGGGGACTGCCCCGCCACGCGACACCCTGTCGGACAGCGTGCCTGCAACCGCACTGTGGCCGACCAAGAGCGTCAACATCAACATTGCGATCCGAATCACCATTGCACCCTCGCCACCTCCGTCCGGTTCGTCCGCGATACCACCGGGTGACGAAAAACCTCTGTCATCGGAACATTCAGCGTTACAGAAAGTTCAGCGGCTTCGTGTCCGCCGCCACGAGGCTTTGGGAGGATCTTGGCCAGACCGGCGACGAGTTCTACAGCTTCTGCCCTCGCCGCGTTACTTCGCCGGCGCCTTGTAAGCGATGCAATCGACCTCGACCTTGCAGTCGATGACCATGCTCGATTGCACGCACGCGCGTGCCGGCGGGTGCTCGCCGAAGTACGACACGAACACCTTGTTGAACGACGCGAAATCGCGTGCGTCGTCGAGCCACACGCCGCAGCGCACGACGTGCTCGAGGCCGTAACCGGCCTCCTTCAGGATCGCGATCACGTTCTCGATCGTCTGCTTCGACTGCGTGACGATCCCGCCTTCGACGACCTCGCCGTTCACCATCGGCGTCTGGCCCGACACGTACAGCCAGCCGTCGGCCTCGACCGCACGCGCAAACGGCATCACCTGGCCGCCGGTACCCTTCGCTTCGCCCACGCCATATCGCTTCATCGTTTCACTCCTTGTTTGTCGGCCGGAGCCGGCGCTTCAGCGCCTCTCCCGCCCCATGCAACGCACGGTTGCGGATGCGCGCGCCGACCCTTGGCGCGCGCGGCAGATCGAATCAAAACCGCGCTCAGAACGCGGCGTCGGCACTCGCCGGCACGCGCTCGCCGCGCGCAACGAAACCGCCGGCGCGCTCGCCGGTCGGCTGGCCGTTCTCGTAGGTCAGCACGCCGTTTACCCACACCGCGTCGATCCCGTGCGCGGGCTGCTGCGGCTTCTCGAACGTCGCCGCGTCGATCACACTCGCCGGATCGAACAGCACCAGATCCGCGTGGTAGCCGACGTGCACTTCGCCGCGCTTCGCGATGCCATAGCGGCGCGCGGACAGCGACGTCATCTTGCGGATCGCTTCCTCGAGCGGCAGCAGGTTGGTGTCGCGCACGTAATGGCCGAGCACGCGCGGGAACGCGCCCCACAGCCGCGGATGCGGCAGCGGATCATTCGGCAGGCCGTCGGAGCCGACCATCGTCGCCGGATGCGACAGGATCCGGCGCACGTCGTCCTCGGACATGTTGTGGTACACCGCGCCGGCCGGGCGGATCCGCTGCGCGGCTTCCTGCTCGGTCACGCCCCAGTCGGCCGCGATCGCCTTCAGCAACTTGCCGGCGACTTCCGGATGCGGCTCCGACCACGTGATCGTGATGTCGATGTCGCCCGTCACCTGCTTCAGGTCGAGCGTCGACGAACTGCGGCTGTACGGATAGCAGTCGCAGCCGATCGGCTGGTAGCGGCGCGCGCCTTCGAGCGACGCGAGCACCTCGGTGCTGCGCCCCCAGTTCGACGGGCCCGCGCACTTCAGGTGCGAGATCACGACCGGCACCTTCGCGTGACGGCCGACGCGATAGGCCTCGTCCATCGCGTCGAGGATCGCGTCGAACTCGGTCCGCATGTGGGTCGTGTACAGCGCGCCCGCGTTCGCGAGCGGCTCGGCGAGCGCCATCACTTCCTCGGCCGGCGCCGCGAACGCGGAGCCGTACGCGAGGCCCGACGACAATCCGAGCGCGCCGTTCGCGAGCGCCTCCTCGAGCTGCGCGCGCATGCCGGCGATTTCGCCGTCGGTCGCCGCGCGGTCGAGGCGGTCCATCTGGTTGTTGCGCAGCGCGGTGTGGCCGACGAGCGCCGCGACGTTCACGGCCGGGCGCGCAACGTTCACGGCCGCGACGTAATCGGCGAAGGTCGGATACCGGAACGCGCCGCGCTCGCCGAGCAGGTTCATCGGGTCGGGCGGATCGCCCGCGAGCGTCACCGGCGACGCGCTGATCCCGCAGTTGCCGACGATCACGGTCGTCACGCCCTGCGAGATCTTCGGCAGCATCTCGGGCGCGCGGATCACGTGCGTGTCGTCGTGCGTGTGCACGTCGACGAAGCCCGGCGCGAGCGCGCGGCCGTTCGCGTCGACGACGTTCTCGGCCAGCCAGTTCGACAGGTTGCCGATCGCCGCGATCATGCCGTTGCGGATCGCGACGTCGCGCGTGACGGGCGGCGCGCCGGTGCCGTCGTACAGCTGCGCGCCGATGATCAGCGTATCGGCGGCTTCGGGATGCGAATGCATGGTCAGTCTCCTACCGGTTGACGGTCTCCGCCGCCGCGGTGCGCATCGAGCGCGTGTTTGATGCGGCGCAGCGATTCCCGGCCCGCATCGCCGAGCCGCAGCGCGACGCCGGTGACGAGCACGTCGATCGCCATCATCATCGCGTAGCGCGATGTCGAAGGCTTGTAAATGAAATCGGTTTCGAACGCGACGACCGGGACCAGATGGTCGGCGAGCGTCGCGAGCGGCGACGCCGGCGCGGTGATCGCGATCAGCCGCGCGCCGTAGCGCTTCGCAAGCCGGCAGCTCTCGAGCAGCTCGGGCACGCGCCCGCTGACCGACAGCGCGACCACCACGGCGTCGCGCGACAGCGTCGCGGACACCATTCGCTGCAGCAGGCTGTCCTGGTAGGTCGCGACCGGCCGGCCGAAACGCACGAGCCGGAAACGCAGTTCGTCGGCGAGCGCGGTCGAGCCGCCGCCCTGCCCGTACACGTAGATCATCTTCGCGCCGGCGAGCAGGTCGGCGGCCGCGTCGAACGACGTGTTGCGCAGCAATTGATGGTTGTGCGCGAGCGCCACGCGGATCTCGTCGTAGACGACCGAAGCGGGGCTCGCGTCTTCCGCGGGCCGCTCGTCGGACGGCACGAGAAAGCGCTGGCCGACGGCCGCCGCCTGCGCGACGAGCACCTTCAGTTCGCGCACGTCGCGGCAGCCGACGGCCTTCGCGAAACGCGTGACCGTCGCGACGCTCACCTCCGCGTCGCGTGCCAGCGCGCCGATGCTCGCATGCGCGGCGCGCGCGAGATCGGCGAGGATGAACGCGGCGACCTTGCGCTCGGCTTCGCGCAACTCGGGCGCGCATTCGGCGATCCGCGCGACGATGTCGAGGACCGGCGGCGCGATCGGAACCGGTGGCTCGGCGCCGGACGAAGCGGACGGGGTAGCGGGCGTATTCATCTGCGGAAAAGGGGATGTGGAGCTTGATGTTACTAAATAACATCACCGCGCCGATGCTACTTTCTGTACCATCTGCATGTCAACTTCAGTGCAATGCATAGTGATGATGGAGCGGGATGACATGAAAGTTACAAACTATCAGGCACCGACGATCGATCCGTTGGGCAAGGGCCTCGGCAACGTACCGAGCGCGAGCGTGCCGCTCGACGACGCGAGCCGCCTCGAGTGGAACCTGCTCGCGGAAGACGTCAGCCTGCCGGCCGCGGTGCTGTACGCGGATCGCATCGAACACAACCTGAACTGGATGCAGGCGTTTGTCCAGCAGTACGGTGCCCAGTTCGCGCCGCACGGCAAGACGACGATGGCGCCGCAACTGTTCCGCCGCCAGCTCGCCGCGGGCGCATGGGGCATCACGCTCGCGACCGCGCACCAGACGCAGGCCGCGTATCACGGCGGCGTGCGGCGCGTGCTGCTCGCGAACCAGCTGGTCGGCCGGCAGAACATGACGATCATCGCGGGGCTCTTGTCCGATCCCGATTTCGAGTTCTTCTGCCTCGTCGATTCGGCCGACAGCGTCGACCAGCTCGGCCGCTTCTTCGGCGACGCGAAGAAATCGCTGAACGTGCTGATCGAGCTCGGCGTGCCGGGCGGCCGCGCGGGCGTGCGCGATGCCGCGCAGCGCCAGGCGGTGCTCGACGCGATCGCGCGCTATCCGGACACGCTGAAGCTGGCCGGCATCGAGCTCTATGAAGGCGTGCTGAAGGAGGAAGGCGAGATCCGCGCGTTCCTGCAGGGCGCAGTCGCGCTCACGCGCGAACTGGCCGCAGCCGGCCGCTTCGCGCGCACGCCGGCGATCCTGTCGGGCGCGGGCTCGGCATGGTACGACGTGGTCGCGGAGGAATTCGCGAAGGCATCCGACGCGGGTTTCGCGGAAGTCGTGCTGCGTCCGGGCTGCTACCTGACGCACGACGTCGGCATCTACAAGAAGGCGCAGACCGACGTGTTCGCGCGCAACCCGATCGCACGCAGGATGGGCGAAGGGCTGCTGCCGGCGCTGCAGCTGTGGGCGTACGTGCAGTCGGTGCCGGAGCAGGATCGCGCGATCATCGCGCTCGGCAAGCGCGACGCCGCGTTCGACGCGGGCCTGCCCGAGCCGGCGCGGCATTTCCGTCCGGGCCGCGACACCGCACCACGTGAAGTCGCCGCGAGCGAAGGCTGGGCCGTCACCGGGATGATGGACCAGCACGCATACCTGCAGATCCCGCCGGGCGCGGACGTGAAGGTCGGCGACATGGTCGCGTTCGACATCTCGCACCCGTGCCTGACGTTCGACAAGTGGCGCCAGCTGCTCGTGCTCGATCCGCAGTACCGCGTGACGGAAGTCGTCGAAACCTTCTTCTGACGCATCGCACGCGCGATCGCACCGCCCCGCCGCCGCGCGGGGCGGCCGTCACGCGCGCTTCAATCTGCCGGAGTACACTGCGCTTTCGTCCTCGGGGCCGCTTCGCTGCCGTTGCACCGTCTGCCGCACGCGGCGCGAACGGACCCTCAACGCTGTTCAATGGAGAAAGCCATGGCCGCGAAGAAGATCCTGTTCCTGACCGGTGATTTCGCCGAAGACTACGAAACGATGGTGCCGTTCCAGGCGCTGCAGGCCGTCGGCCATCACGTCGATGCAGTGTGTCCGGGCAAGCGCGCGGGCGACAAGGTCAAGACCGCGATCCACGATTTCGAAGGCGACCAGACCTACACCGAAAAACCGGGCCACAACTTCACGCTGAACGCGACGTTCGACGACGTCGACGCGGCCGGCTACGACGCGCTCGCGATCGCCGGCGGCCGCGCGCCCGAATACCTACGTCTCGATGCGAAGGTGATCGCGCTGGTGCGCGCGTTCGCGGAAGCCGGCAAGCCGATCGCCGCGATCTGCCATGCGGCGCAGCTGCTCGCGGCCGCCGACGTGATCCGCGGCAAGCGCATCTCGGCCTACCCGGCCTGCGCGCCCGAAGTGAAGCTCGCAGGCGGCGAATACGCGGACATCCCCGTCGATGCAGCCGTGACCGATGCGCCGTTCGTCACCGCGCCCGCGTGGCCCGCGCATCCGGCATGGATCGCGCAGTTCCTCGCGCTGCTCGGCACGCGCATCGAGCTGTGAACCAAGTGAAATGAGATGAGATGAAAGGCCGGCCGGCGGCGGGTTCGTGCGACGACCCGTGTGCCGGTCGCCCGCGGCCGGCGCGCACGCCGCTCCGTGCCGCGCTGCCTCCAACCCGCCCTGCTTCCCGCCCGTTCCCGCCGCACCATTCAGTGCGACGCCGGCCTCGACGCGACGTCCGCGATCCGCGACTCCAGCATCGCCAGCGCACCCGACAGCGCACCGAGCACGTCGTCCGGCAGTTGCGCCATCGTCTGGTCGAGGAATGCCTTGCGGCGCGGCAAACACGCGTCGAATGCGGCGCGGCCGGCGGCGGTCAGCGTCACGTTGGTCACGCGGTTGTCGCGTGCGTCGGACGCGCGCTCGATCCAGCCGAGCGCATCGAGCGACTTCAGCTGGCGCGTGAGCGCGCCCGGATCGATGCGCAGCACCTCGACGAGCTTCTTCTGCGACGCATGGCCGCCCAGCGTGTGCAGCGCGACCATGATCCGCCAGCGCGGCATCGGCTGTCCGACGTGCGTTTCGAACGCGGTCATGAACGCGCGATACGTGCGTCCGAATTGCTGCAAGATCGCGACGCGGTCCTGTTCTTCCATGCGCTGAGTTCTATTCATTCAATCGATCAATCGGCCGCGACATGCGGCTCGACTTTGCGCCGCAGCGCGATCGGCGGCACGCGGCGGCACTGCCACACCGACACGACGGCAACGACGGCCGCCATCGCGACGCCCACGTGAATCGCGCCGACCAGCGATTCGCGGGCCGCTTCCAGCAGCAGCGCGCCATTATGCCCGGCGCGCGTGAGCGCCGCGACGAGGCCGCCCTGCGCCGCGCGGTCGATCAGGATCTGCGGATCGGCGAGCTGCGCATGCCACTGCAGTGCGTGGTCGCTCGACAGCGCGTCGCGCACGCCGCTCGAATACAGCTGGTTGACGAGCGTGCCCGTCAGCGCGGTGCCGATCATCCCGCCGACCATCCGCAGCGACTGCAGCAGCGCGGTCGCGATGCCGAGATGCTCGCGGCCGGCCGTCTGCTGCGCGAACACGGTGAGGTTCGGCAGCACGAAGCCCAGGCCGATGCCGCCCGACACCATCAGCGCCATCAGCACCCAGGTCGGCGTCGTATGCGTCGACACGACGACGCCCGCGCACGCGATCGCGAACAGCACGAAACCGACGTGCAGCATCGCGTTCGGATTGCGGATGCGCGTGACGACGCGGCCGTTCATGATGCTGCCGATCGTAATGAACACGACGAGCGGCGTGATCACGAGCCCCGCCTCCTTCGGCGACATCCCGAAGCCGCCCTGGAACAGCAGCGGCGCGTAGAACAGCAGCGAGAACATCGAGAAGCCGGCGAGGATCGCGAGCACGAACAGCGCGGACAGCGCGCGGTTGCCGAACATGTCGAACGGCAGGATCGGCTGCGCGCAGCGCTTTTCCCAGTGCCACAAGCCGATGCCCGCGCCGACCGCGACGACCAGCAGCAGCGACGCCCAGCTCATCACGCCGTACTTCGGCAGCCATTCGACAAACAGCTGCAGCGCGCCGAGCGACAGCGCGATCAACAGCGCGCCGGGCCAGTCGAGCCGCATCTTGCGGTCGTGCTCGACGTGCCGCAGGTGCGGCAGGTAGCGCCACACGAACAACAGCGACAGGATGCCGATCGGCAGGTTCACGTAGAACACCGAGCGCCAGCCGAACGACTGGGTCAGGAACCCGCCGAGCGACGGCCCGACCGCGTTCGCGATGCCGAACGCGGAGCTCATCAGCACCTGCCAGCGCAGCCGCACGACGGAATCGGGGAACAGGTCGGGAATGCACGCGAACGCGGTGCCGACCAGCATCCCGCCGCCGATCCCCTGCAGGCCGCGCGCGAGCACGAGGTACAGCATGTCGTTGGCCATCCCGCACAGCACCGACGCGCCGGTGAACACGACGATCGACACGATCACGAACGGCTTGCGGCCGTAATAGTCGCCGAGCCGGCCGAAGATCGGCACGGTAATCACGGAACTGAGCAGGTACGACGTCGCGACCCACGCGTACAGGTCGAAGCCCCGCAACTCGGCGACGATGGTCGGCAGCGCGGTGCCGACGACCGTCTGGTCGAGCGCGACGAGCATGGTGACGAACGAGATCCCGATCATCGCCAGCAGCGATTCCCGGAACGGCAGGACTTGCCCGCTCGAATGGTGGGCGGCAGTATGGACGGCCATTTTTTGTTGGCGCAACTTTTGACGAGTCAAATAATCTCAAAATTCTAGCATGGCGGAGTAATCTAGGTTGGCGAGGGTTCAGGGCCGGCCCGGCCGAGAAGGAGAAAGATGGAACCGATTTCAATCACGCCTGGCGCGCCGCTGTCGCCGGAAGATCAGGACGCGCTGCGGCGCGCGAAACAGGTGCTGGAAAGCCCGTCGCTGACGATGAAGCTCACGCGCGTGCTGGGCGCGCCGGTCGAGAAAATGATCGCGCGGCTGCCGGACTTCGCGACCGGCAAGATCAACGACGCGACGCAGCTCGCGCTGCGCAAGTGCCTGAACATCGCGCTGCGCACGCTGGGCAAGCCGCAGACGCCCGATGCCGAACCGGAGAAGCCGAGCAACCTGCTGCACAAGCTCGCGGTCGCGACGACCGGCGCGGCGGGCGGCGCGTTCGGCTTCCTCGCGCTGCCGGTCGAGCTGCCGGTGACGACCACGCTGATCTTCCGCTCGGTGTGCGACGTCGCGCGCAGCGAGGGCGAGGATCTGGGTTCGGTGGATACGCAGCTGCAGTGCCTGGCCGTGCTCGGCATGGGGAGCACCGCGGACAAGCACGAAGACGAGGCCGATCTCGGCTACTTCGTGCTGCGCGGCGCGCTCGCGCAGGCGATTTCGAAGGCGTCGTCGGACATCACCGCGAAAGGGATCGCCGCGCACGGCTCGGCGGCAGTGTTCAAGCTCGTGCAGACGGTGGCGTCACGCTTCTCGGTGCAGGTGACCGAGCAGATGGCCGCGAAGTCGATCCCGGCGATCGGCGCGGTGCTCGGCGCGACGGTGAACACGCTGTTCATCGACCACTTCCAGCAGATGGCGCACGGCCACTTCACCGTGCGCCGCCTCGAGCGCAAGTACGGCACGGTGGCCGTGAAGGCCGCGTATCAGGCGATCGACGCGTCGCCGGCGGGCTGAACCGCCGGTTCGACCGCGACGCGGCGCAGGAACGCGGCCGCCCGGTCGAGTGCATCGCGCGCCTCCGGCACCATCGGCGTATAGAGCTGCCACACGTGCGGCATGTCCGGCCAGATCTCGATCTCGACCGGCACGCCGGCCGCCTTCGCGTGGTCGGCGACGCGGCGCGAATCGTCGAGCAGCACTTCGGTGCTGCCGACCTGGATGTACAGCGGCGGCAGCCCGGTGAAATCCGCATAGAACGGCGACGCGTACGGATGCGTCGCCGCCTCGTCCCCCAGGTACAGCTTGGCCGCGTTCGGCAGCGCCGCGCCCGCGAACATCGGGTCGCGGCCGTCGTTGGTGCGCATCGTGTCGCCCGTGCCGGCCAGGTCCGTCCACGGCGAGAACAGGATCGCACCGGCCGGCAGCGGTTCGCCGCGATCGCGCAGCGCGACGAGCGTCGCAAGCGCGAGGCCACCGCCCGCCGAGTCGCCGCCGAACACGATCGATTCGGGCGGCGTGCCGAGCGCGAGCAATTGGCGGTACGCGGCGAGCGCGTCGTCGAGCGCGGCCGGGAAGCGGTGCTCGGGCGCAAGGCGGTAAGCGAGCGAGAACGAGCGCCCGCCCGCGCGCTTCGTCAGGCCGAATACGATCGGCCGATGGGTTTTCGTCGAACAGAAGTAGTAGCCGCCGCCGTGGAAGTACAGCAGCGTGCGGCCCGGCCCGCGCGCGGGCGCCGCGTCGGCGCGTTCGAGCCACTCGCCGCGCAGCGGTGCATCGCCGGGGCCGTAGCATTCGCGCAGCCGGTAGCCCGATGGCACGCGGCGCGGCACAACCGTCCTGAGATCCGCGAAGCGCCGCGCGCGGGCAGGATCGAGCACCGGACGCGTGGTCTCGGGACGAAACTGCCGCCGCAGCAGCCAGCACGCGAACCTGCTTTGCCAACTCATCGAACGCACTCCGTCCTCACATGTGACGATGGCAGGTGCGCGCGCTCCGGCGCCGCTCGACGCGACGCTCTGGATCAAACGCGCCGCCCGGCTCGCGTCAGTTCGCCGGCAT
Organism: Burkholderia sp. IMCC1007; assembly: GCF_027257875.1. GTDB lineage: Bacteria > Pseudomonadota > Gammaproteobacteria > Burkholderiales > Burkholderiaceae > Burkholderia. The sequence goes on along the minus strand of NZ_JAPVQY010000056.1, from coordinate 28,341 downwards.
CATCTGGCCGCGGATCTCGCCGGACGGGTGCTCCTTCGTGTGGATGTTGAAGTACCACTTGCCGCTCATCAGCGCGGCGACCTGCGTGTCGGTGAGTTCCTTCGATCCCTTGATCGGGCTCGCGAGCTCGTCCTTCGGAATCGGCACCTGCACGCCCGCGTTCTGGCCGACCGGTGCGGGCCCGTGGAAATGCGCGGCGGTCGCCGGCCCCGTGAGGTGTTCGTAAGTCACCGTCCACTGCAGCAGGTGGCTGGCCGTGTCGTAGGTGGCGTCGACCGCGCCGGAGCCTTTCGTCGCGGTCGGCGGCACTTCGCTCGACGGTTGCAGGTTGGCGGACAGGCGCACCGTTTCGGCGGCGGCGCTGCCGGCGGCCAGCACGCCCGCGAGTAACGCCATCTGGAGCAAACGCAGCTTCGGCATGAATCCTCCTTGTACGACGTGGTACGCCACCCGGCCGGTGACGCTCCATGATGGTAGTCGATCGGCGCGGATCCGGCAGCCTGCCGCAACCAGGAACAGACCTTTGCAGCGCGGGCCCTGAATCCGCTCGCGGCGTTTCGCTACACTTCGTCTCACAGTTGCTTGTTTCCTTCGTCCGAAGGAGTCTGCGAGTATTCACGCGGCCATCCGGCCGCGTTTTTTTTCGCCCGTTGCGCATCGCATGCGGGCCACGCCGGCGTCGCCATGCACGCGGCTCTCGCCGGATTACCAAGCATCACCAATCAATTTTCGCGGTCCGGCTTCCGCATCGGACCTCGTGCCGCCGACCTGCGTGCGACGCGACGCCGCCCACCGCGCGCTATCACGATACGTAACAGGTTATTGTGCAAACCCGCGTCGACACGGGCTGGCCTGCACACGAAAATGGAGCGCGTATTGTCGTGACTGGAGAGTGAACCGTGCCGGCCCGTACCCCGCTACGCCGCCCGCCCGTCGCCGTCCGTGTCCGTGGCTGTGTCCCCCCGATGATGGCGGGCCTCTGCGCCGCAGCGGCGCTGTACGGCGCGCCCGCCGATGCGCAGGAATTCTCGCTGTTCGCCGGTTCGCTGTGGGGTGGCGACGACCGCACGTATTCATGGGCGTTCGACTATCAGGAAGGCCTGAGCGCGCACACTGCGCTCGGCTTCACCTGGTTCAACGAGGGGCACATTCCGAATCACCATCGCGATGGCCAGGCAATCCAGTTCTGGGGCCGCGTGCCGCTCGAGAACCGTCGCTTCGTGCTGTCGGCCGGCGCCGGCCCGTATCGCTACTTCGACACGGTGCCGGCCGCCGAGGGTCGTGGCTACTCGAACACGCACGGCTGGGGCGTACTGATGAGCGTGCGCGCCGCGTACTACACGTCGCACCGCTGGATCGCGCAGCTCCAGCTCAATCGCGCGCAGATATTCGGCGGCCCCGACACGACGTCGGTGATGTTCGGCGTCGGCTACCAGCTCGACGCGCCCGCTACGCCCGGCCCGCGCGACACCGCGCCGCCGCGCACGCGCAAGGTCACCAACAACGAAGTGACCGCCATGCTCGGCGAGACGATCCTGAACAGCCGCTCGTCGCCGTCGACGCTCGGCGGCAGCCTCGAATATCGACGCGGCCTCACGCGGTCGATCGACTGGACCGCGACGTGGATGTACGAAGGCGCGAAACAGGCGGTCCGCCGCAACGGGATCGCATCGGAACTCTGGCTCACGCGCGCGTTCCTGAACGACAAGGTCACGCTGTCGGCCGGCGCCGGCGCGTATTTCACCGTCAACCAGCGCAACCGCGAAGGCCAGCCGGGCCCCGGCGACGGCCGGTTCTCCGGCATCGTGTCGATCTCGGCCAGCTACCGGATCTCCGATCGCTGGCTCACACGCGTCACGTGGAATCGCGTGGTCACGCGCTACGACCGCGACACCGACGTGATCCAGGCCGGCGTCGGCTACCGCTTCTAGCCGGCGCGCGCCGCCCGCATCACGCGCGATAGCCGGGATCGATCCGGTCGACGATGCGCTGCAGCGCGTCGAACGCGTCCTGCCCGGCGCCGTGCTTCGGATCGAAATTCAGCGAATCGCGCACGCACCCTTCGAGTACGGGCGGCGCAATCGGCAACGCGTCACCGATCGCATGCGTCGCGACCTGCACCTCGCACGCACGGTTGAGCAGCCACATCAGCGAGAACGTCTGAGCGAGCGTCGTGCCGATCGTCACCGGCCCGTGATTGCGCAGCAGCAGCACGGGCCGCCCGCCCGCGCTCTCGACGATGCGCCGCCCTTCTTCGAGATGCACGGTGATGCCTTCGAAGTCGTGATACGCAATCTTCCCGTACAGCTGCGCCGAGTAGAAATTGGAGAACGACAGCCCGTCGCGCGAACAGCACACGGCCATCGTCGGCGTCGTGTGCACGTGCATCACGCAGTGCGCATCGGGGAGCGCCGCATGGATCGCGCTGTGAAACGTGAAGCCGGCCGGGTTGATCGGCCAGTCGGAATGGCCGATCACGTTGCCGTCGATGTCGATCTTCACGAGGTTCGACGCGCACACTTCGCGGTAATGGAGCCCGAACGGGTTGATCAGGAAATGGCCGTCCTCGCCCGGCACGCGCAGCGAGATATGGTTGTAGATCAGCTCGGTCCAGCCGAGGGTGTCGAAGATGCGGTAGGCGGCCGCGAGCTGCACACGCGCCTGCCATTCGGCTTCGGAGAAGCGCGCGGGACGCGCGAACGGCTGATTCGGTACACGTTGCATGGGGAACTCCGGTTGCGGGTGCGCGGCCGGCACGGGCCGCGGCGCGCATCGTCCAGCGTCGGCCGGCGCCGCATGCGGCGCGCACTGCGGATGTACGGCGCGGCGTTCGGCGCCGTTCCGGCCCGCATTGCGCGAGCGATCCGGCCGCGCGCTTCACGATACGCATATCGTTGCGCACACAACCATATCACCTTTGCCCGCGCACCGGTATCGCGGGTTTGACCCGAGCCGTTCCGGCCCTTACAACTGGTCGTCCACCGGCAGCAGCGTGAACACGCCGGTCATCAGATTGCGCAGCAGCCCCGCGCGCGGATCGACGTGATAGGTGGTCATCGTGCCGTTGTCCAACCCGGTCCACTCGAGTTCGGGCGCGCCCCACCCCGCCGGCGCGACGACGCTCAGGCGATAGCTTTCGTCGGGCTGCGTCGCTCGCGCGAACATCGCCGCGGCCTGCTGCGCGATCGTCGGGCTGTGGATCACGAGCGCCAGCTCCGTATTCAGGTGCGCGGAACGCGGGTCGAGATTCAACGAGCCGATCACGAGGATCTGCCGGTCGATCACGTACGCCTTCGAATGCAGGCTCGCCCGCGAACGCGAGCCGAACAGGCGCGCACGCGGCGGGCCCGCCTGCGCCTTGAATTCGTACAGCTCGACGCCGCGCTGCAGCAGCGGCACGCGATACGGCGCGTAGCCGGCCTGCACGGCGACCGCGTCGGTCGCGGCGAGCGAGTTGGTGACGATCGCGACGCGCACGCCGCGCGCGGTCATGTCGCCGAGAATCTTCACGCCCGCGTCGTGCGGCACGAAGTACGGCGAAAACGCGAGGAACTCCTTTTGCGCGGAGCGCGTCAGCTCGGCGAGGCGCTGCATCGGCGGGCTCACGTAGGTCTCGGTCGGCCGCGCGACCTTCGATGGCGCGTCGACCTTGAATTCGGTCGGCGCCCACACGAGCTCGAGCTCGTCGCGCGCGATCTGCTGCGCGAGCGGCGTCGCGTTCAGCGGCTTCGCGTTGTACGGATCGGCGTTCTTGCGCCAGTGATCGCGCAACTCGTCGCGCATCGCATCGAGATCCTTCGCGTCGAACGACTGATGATTCAGCACGCGCAGCGGATAGCTGCTCGGGCTCGCCCAGTAGTCGTCGAAGCTCTTCGAGATGTCGTTCGTCACGGGCCCGGCGGCCAGCACGTCGAGATCGCGGAACTGCAGCGTCGGGCTCGCGCTGAAGTATTCGTCGCCGAGGTTGCGGCCGCCGACGATCGCGAGCTGGTTGTCCGCGATCATCGCCTTGTTGTGCATCCGGCGCGTGAAGTTGTCGATGCGCGTGAAGAAGTTGGCCGTGCGCTCGACCATCCCGTGCTGCGACGCGCCGAACGGGTTGAACACGCGGATCTCGATGTTCGGATGCGTATTGAGCGCGGCCATGATGCGGTCGATGTCGCGGAAGTTCAGGTCGTCGACCAGCATCCGCACGCGCACGCCGCGATCGGCCGCGTACAGCGCGGCGCCGAGCAGCAGCTTGCCGGTCGTGTCCTCGGTCGCGATGTAGTACTGCATGTCGAGCGTCTTGGTCGCTGCGCGCGCGAGCGCGATGCGCATCTGCAGCGCGGTGGCGCCTTCGGGCAACAGCCGGAAGCCCGACTGGCCGGGGTGCGCGGCTTCCGGCGCGACCAGTGCAGCGCGCAGCGGCGTCGCGGCATCGGGCGGCAACGCGTGCGAGACGGGACGATCGAGGGACGTGGCGGGCGGATGCGTCGCGCAGGCGGCGACCAGCGATAGCAGCACGCAGACGGCCAGCGCGCGGGCCGGGCGGCACACGGCGCGCCACGTGAGCGCGGCCGGCGCGCGCCGGATCAAAGACGTGAGCACGAGAGCTTCCTCGACAGGCGGATCAATGGGTCCGCAATCGCCGCGGCGCGCGGCTGACGGGCGGTTCCGGCCGATTCTAGTGGGCGCCGGACGAACCGGTCAATCGCGCGGCCGGTTCGCGCGCCGCCGCCAGGCCGCGTGCCTGCGCGATGCACGGTGCCCGCCGGACCGCGAACCGCGGCGCGCGGGCGCCCGTCGGCCGGGCCTCCCGCGGCTGTGGCCCAACCAATCTCACGGCATATCGCCGCTTCGCTCGAAGTGGCTGCGCACGTAGTCGATATGGGTCTGCATCGCGGTGCGCGCCTCCTCGGGCCGGTGCGCGCAGATCGCGTCGCACACCACGCGGTGCTGCAGCAACAGCAGCTCGGACGCCTGTTCGTCGTGCGTCGTCATCCCCGCGACGTTGATCGAAATGTGCTCGCGCAACATTCCGATCACGCTCGTGTGCAGGTGCAGGAACATCGTGTTGTGCGACGCGAGCGCGATCGCCTCGTGCAGCTTCGCGTCGGTCGACGCCTCGACCGCCGCATCCCCGTTCGCATGCGCGGTTTCGAGCTCGCGCAGCAGCGTACGGATCCGGCGCCGGTCGTTCGCATCGGCGCGCAGCGCGGCGAAATACGCGGTCGCGCCTTCGAGCACGCGGCGGAATTCGAGGATGTCGTCGCGCAGCGCCGGATGGTCGGCGACCAGCTGGCCCCACGGCGACGCGATGCCGGCGCGCAACTGATCCGTCGCGTAGACGCCCGCGCCGCGCCGGCTCTGCAACAACCCGCGCGCGACGAGCCGCTGGGTCGCCTCGCGCACCGTATTGCGCGCCACGCCGTACTGCTGCGCGAGCACGCGCTCGGCCGGCAGCCGCGCGCCGGCCGGCCACGTGCCGTCGAGCAGCGCCGTCTCGATCTTGCGCATCACCACTTCGGTCCGGCCCCGTGCTGTCATCGCCGCCATCGCCGCCTCTCCATCCGGAATGTCCGTCGCGCCGATTGGCCCAACCAATTTGAGCTGCGGCGCCGTCGCGGGAATTATGCAGCGAAATCGTCGCCCTGCATTCGGATGCCGGGCGGCCGCCCCTGGAGCGAGACATGAACACAAGGCCCCACCCCGCCACCCCGCCCGCGCACGTCTATCTGTTCGCGACCTGCCTGGTCGACCTGTTCGTCCCCGAAGCCGGGCTCGACGCGGTTCGCCTGCTGGAACGCGAAGGCCTGACCGTCCACTATCCGCGCGGCCAGAGCTGCTGCGGACAGCCGGCCTACAGCAGCGGCAATCCCGACGAAGCGCGCCGCGTCGCGGCCGCCCAGCTCGACCTGTTCGGCGCGCCGTGGCCCGTGATCGTGCCGTCGGGCTCCTGCGCGGGCATGATCCGGCACCACTGGCCGGCGCTCTTCGCCGACGATCCCGTGCACGGCCCGCAGGCCCGCGCGATCGCGGAACGTACCTACGAACTCACGGAATTCCTCGTCCACGTGCTCGACGTGCGACTGGACGCCGTCCCCCCGAACGCCGGCCCGGAAGAACGCGTGGTGCTGCACACGTCGTGCGCGGCGCGTCGCGAGATGGGGACCCGCGCGCATGGCGTCGCGCTCGTCGACGCGCTGCCCGGCGTCACGCGCATCGAACATGAGCGCGAATCCGAATGCTGCGGCTTCGGCGGCACGTTCTCGCTGAAGCATCCCGACATTTCCGGCGCGATGGTGCACGACAAGGTCGCGTCGGCCTGCGCGACCGGCTGCGACCGGCTCGTGTCGGCAGACTGCGGCTGCCTGCTGAACATCGGCCACGCCGCGGCCAAGGCCGGCGCGGCGCTGCCCGTCGAGCATCTCGCGAGCTTCCTGTGGCGCCGCACGGCCGGCGCCCCGTCGCTGCGCGGAGACCAGCAATGAGCGCGCGCGACGCCATCCTCGCGCGCCTGCGCAACGCGGCTCCCGGCGTCGCCGCGGGCGCCGCGCCCGCGCTCGATGCGCGCATCGACACGCATTACGCGGCACGGCGCGCGCCGCTTGCCCGCGATCCTCACGCACTCGCGCAGACGATGCAGGCCGCGCTCGCCGCATCGCACGCGGACGTCTGGTGCGCCAGCGCCGATGCGTGGCCCGCGCAGCTTGCCGCGCGTCTCGCCGAAGCCGGCGTGCGCCGCTTGCTGCTCGATCCGGCCCGCGCCGAATCCGCGGCGCTCGCCCGCGCGCTGCCCGACACGGTTGCGCCGGTGCCGTTCGACCGTCCGATCGACGCGTGGAAGGCCGAACTGTTCGCGACCATCGATGCGGGCTTCACCGTCGCGCGCTCGGGCATCGCGGCAACCGGCACCGTCGTGCTCGCACCCGATCCCGGCACGCCGCGCACGGTATCGCTGGTGCCGCCGCTGCACATCGCGCTGGTGCATGCGAACACGCTGCACGCGGATCTTCATGCAGCCGTGCACGCGGAACGCTGGCACGCCGGCATGCCGACCAACGTCGTGCTGGTATCGGGCCCGTCGAAAACCTCCGATATCCAGCAGACCCTCGCGTACGGCGCACACGGCCCGCGCCACCTCTGGGTCGTGATCGTCACCGGACCGGCCACCGCCGAACCGAGCCCAACCGCCTGCCAGGACCTGCCGCGATGAGCGACCGACCGCTTCAATTCGTCGCCCCCGGCGACTTCAAGGCCCGCGCGCGCGCCGCGCTCGACGATCCCGCGCTGCGCAGCAGCTTCCGCGGCGCGATGGACTTCCTGCAAGGCAAGCGCGCGACCCAGTTCCCCGACGACACCGAGCTGCAGCAACTGCGCGATCTCGGCGAAGCCGTGCGGCAGCATGCGCTCGCGCAACTGCCGACGCTGCTCGAGCGGCTGGAAGCGAAGCTGACCGAGGCCGGCGTGCACGTGCACTGGGCCGAGACGGCCGCCGACGCGAACACGATCGTGCTCGGCATCGCGCAGGCAAGGAACGCGCGCCGCGTGATCAAGGGCAAGTCGATGGCGAGCGAGGAAATCGAGCTGAACCATTACCTCGCCGATCACGGCGTCGACTGCATCGAGTCCGACATGGGCGAGTTCATCGTGCAGCTCGCGGGCGAGAAGCCGTCGCACATCGTGATGCCGGCGATCCACAAGACGCGCCGCGACATCGCCGGGCTGTTCGAGCAGCACATCCCCGACACGCGCTACACGGAGGACGTCGACGAGCTGATCCAGACCGGCCGGCGCGCGCTGCGCCGCGCGTTCGCCGAAGCCGACATCGGCCTGTCGGGCGTGAACTTCGCGGCGGCCGACACGGGCACGCTGTGGCTCGTCGAGAACGAAGGCAACGGCCGGCTGTCGACGACCGTGCCCGACACGCACGTCGCGATCATGGGGATCGAGAAGGTCGTCGAGAAGCTCGAGCACATCGTGCCGCTGTCGAGCCTGCTCACGCGCTCGGCGACCGGCCAGGCGATCACGACGTATTTCAACCTGATTTCCGGCCCGCGCCGCGACGGCGAACGCGACGGCCCGCGCGAGCTGCACCTCGTGCTGCTCGACAACGGCCGCACGCAGGCCTACGCGGACGAACAACTGCGCGCGACGCTGCAGTGCATCCGCTGCGGCGCGTGCATGAACCACTGCCCCGTCTATACGCGCATCGGCGGCCACGCGTACGGCACCACCTACCCGGGCCCGATCGGCAAGATCATCTCGCCGCACCTGCTCGGCCTCGACGCGACGGCCGACCTGCCGACCGCGTCGACGCTGTGCGGCGCATGCGGCGAGGTGTGCCCGGTCCGCATTCCGATCCCGCAATTGCTCGTGCGGCTGCGCGCCGAGGCGAACCGCAAGCCCGACGAAGCCGTCGCGCACCCGCTGCGCGGCCAGGGCGCGAACTACACCCGCGCGGAAGAGCTCGTATGGCGCTTCTGGTCGGGCGCGTTCGCGCATCCGCGCGCGTATCGCGCATTCCGCTGGACCGCGACACGGCTGCGCGCGCTGACGCCTGCGAAGCAGATGGGCTGGACCCGGCACCGCACGCCGCTCGAGCCCGCGCCGCGCAGCCTCTCCGACCTGCTGCGCGCACGCGGCCAGCCCGAATAGCCCGTCCGTTTTCAAACCCGTACCCACAGAAATCCATGGAGGAGACACCCATGCAGGTTTGGCATCAGATCTACACCCCGCTCGGCAGCCTAGGGCTGTCGGCACTCGTCGCCGCAATTCCGATCATCTTCTTTTTCGTCGCGCTCGCCGCGCTGCGGATGAAGGGCCACGTCGCCGCCGCGATCACGCTGCTGCTGTCGCTCGGCGTCGCGATCCTCGCGTACGGCATGCCCGCGCCGCAGGCGCTCGCGGCGGCCGGCTTCGGCTTCGCGTACGGGCTGTGGCCGATCGCGTGGATCATCGTCGCGGCCGTGTTCCTGTACAAGATTGTCGTGAAGACCGGCCAGTTCGACGTCATCCGCGCGTCGGTGCTGTCGATCACCGACGACCAGCGGCTGCAGATGCTGCTGATCGGCTTCTCGTTCGGCGCCTTCCTCGAAGGTGCCGCCGGTTTCGGCGCGCCGGTCGCGATCACGGCCGCGCTGCTGGTCGGCCTCGGCTTCAAGCCGCTGCACGCGGCAGGATTGTGTCTAATTGCAAACACCGCGCCGGTCGCGTTCGGCGCGATGGGCATTCCGATCATCGTCGCCGGGCAGGTGACGGGCATCGACCCCATGCACATCGGCGCGATGGCCGGCCGCCAGTTGCCGCTGCTGTCGCTCGCGGTGCCGTTCTGGCTCGTGTTCATGATGGACGGGCTGCGCGGCGTGCGGCAGACGTGGCCGGCCGCGCTCGTCGCGGGCGGCAGCTTCGCGATCACGCAGTACTTCACGTCGAACCACATCGGGCCCGAGCTGCCGGACATCACGTCGTCGCTCGTCAGCCTGGTCGCGCTCGCCGCGTTCCTGAAGGTGTGGCAGCCGAGCAGCGCGAAGCAGACGGCCGGCGGCATCGTCGCGTCCGGCGGCGCCGTGGCGCTGGGCGGCCACGGTGCGGGCGGCCACGTTGCGGGCGCACGCATGAGCCGTCAGGCGTCGCCGTACACGCTCGCGCAGACCGTGCGCGCATGGTCGCCGTTCCTGATCCTGACCGCCGTCGTCACCGTGTGGAGCATCGCGCCGTTCAAGGCGCTGTTCGCCGCGCACGGCGCGCTGGCGTCGACCGTGCTGAAGTTCCACGTGGCGGGGCTCGACCAGCTGGTCGTGAAAACCGCACCGATCGCCGCGACGCCGAAGGCGCTCGAGGCCGTGCTGAAGATCGATCTCGTGTCGGCGGTCGGCAGCGCGATCCTCGTGACCGCGCTGATCTCGATGGCGCTGTTGCGGATGAAGCCGCGCGATGCGCTCGTCACGTTCGGCGAAACGCTCGCGGAGCTCACGCGCCCGATCCTGTCGATCGGCCTCGTGCTCGCGTTCGCGTTCGTCGCGAACTACTCGGGGATGTCATCGACGCTCGCGCTGATGCTGGCCGCGACCGGCGCCGCGTTCCCGTTCTTCTCGCCGTTCCTCGGCTGGCTCGGCGTGTTCCTGACGGGCTCGGACACGTCGTCGAATGCGCTGTTCTGCTCGCTGCAGCAAACGACCGCGCACCAGCTCGGCGTGCCGGAAACGCTCGCCGTCGCCGCGAACACGACGGGCGGCGTGACGGCGAAGATGATCTCGCCTCAGTCGATCGCGGTGGCCTGCGCGGCGACGGGCCTCGTCGGCAAGGAATCCGAGCTGTTCCGCTTCACGGTGCGCCATAGCCTGCTGTTCGTGGTGATCGTCGGCCTGATCACGCTCGTGCAGGCCTACGTGCTGCCGGGGATGGTGCCGTAAGCCGCGCCGTCGTTGCGCGCATCGCCGAAAAACGAAAACCCCACGCCCGAACGAGCGTGGGGTTTTTCTTCATCGTGCCGGACGCCGGGGCGGACCGCACCGGCGCCGCACGAGGCGATCAGCTGCGATCAGCTGCCCTTGGCGATGCGATCCTCGATGTGCTGCGCACGGCTCGTCGACGACGGGTGCGAGCTCATCATCGAGCTCTTGCCGCCATCGAGCTGCGCGAGCTTCTGGAACGCGGTGACGAGGCCCTTCTGGTTCATCTTCTTCTGCTTCATCAGGTCGAACGAGTAGTCGTCGGCCGCGCTTTCCTGCGTCTGCGAGAACTGCGCGTTGATGAACTTCTCGGTGATGTCGCCGAGCTGCGAACTCGTCAGTGCCGCGACGCCCGGCGAAGCCGCGCCGGCCGCGGTACGCGCCGCGCTGACCGCGTACGCCGTCTGCATCGCCTTCTTCGAATGGCCCAGTGCGACGTGGCCCATTTCATGACCGATCACGCCGCGCAATTCGTCGTCGTTCATCATGTCCATCAGGCCGCTGTACACCCGCACGCAACCGTTGCCCATCGCCCACGCGTTGACGTCCTTGGTCACGTAGACCTTGTAGTTGATCTTCTGGCCGTTCAGCGTCATGTCGCCGAAGCCCTTCATCACCTTCGTCAGACGCTTCGAGTACGCGCTGTTCGGTGCCGCGACCTTCGATTCCGCGTCGCTCGCCTTGCACGAGTCGTTCGACAGCGCGGCGATGTCCGCGTCCGACAGCGTCGCTGCCTTGAACAGGCTGGTCCCCGCCGACGTCAGGCTGTTCGCGTCGAGATTCTGTACCCCGCCGCACGCGCTCAACAGGAACGCCACGCCACATGCCGCCGCCGCTTTCTTGATATGCATCCCGGATCCCTCGGTAGTTGTATTTGGAAGCGAGGATTTTGCATAATTCGGCAGAAAATTACCAGCCGTTTACATCAGATGACAACTTTATTACTGCGCCGTTCGACACGCAATGCCCGATCGTCGGGCTGATTGATGACGAAAATGCAGTCAATCGCCGCGACCCGGCGACCGGCTGAGCGGAGCGCGCGACCGGCGGGTCAGCCGTCGCGCGACGAGCATCGGCAGCCGCGCGACGAAACCGGCGAACAGCCGCAGATGCATCCAGGCGAGCAGCGCGTTGTCGCGGCCATAGTGGAAATGCGACACGCCGCCCTCGTGCCGGCCGAAGTAGCGCACCGGCGCTTCGATGCGGATCGGCCGCACGCCGGCCCAGCACAGGCGCACGGCCGCTTCGGGATCGAAGTCGAAGCCGCGCATCCACGGCTGCCGGTGCATGATCGCGGCGAGCGGCGCGACGGGGTACACGCGAAAACCGTACAGCGAATCGCCGATCCCGGCCCACAGCGTCTCGAGGTCGGCCCACGCGTTCGACAGCCTGCGGCCCTGCACGCGCAGTTGCGGCGCGCTCGCATCGAACTTCGGCAGCCCGAGCACCATCGCGCCGGGCGCCGCCTGCGACGCGGCCATGAAGTCGGGAATCAGCTGGGCCGGATGCTGGCCGTCGGAATCCATCGTCAGCACGTGCGTGAAGCCGCTCGCGGCGGCCGCGTCGAGCCCGGCGAGCACCGCGGCGCCCTTGCCGCGGTTCTCCGGCAGCACGATCACGCGCAGCCCCGGATCGCGCTCGGCCATCGCCTGCAGCCGCTCGGCGCTGCCGTCGGTGCTGCCGTCGACGACGACCCACACCGGATTCCACTGCGCGCGGGCGTTGCGCACGGTCGTGTCGACCTTGGCGCCCGGGTTGTAGCTCGGAATCAGAACGAGATGGGTGGACGACGCGTGCAGCTTGGACATGGGAACGGCCGATTGCGAAGACGATGATCCTGACAAAAGTTTATGACCTGCGGGCGACCGCGGACAGGCTTCGTCGACGCCGCCCGCACGCGTCGACGGTTCGCGCAGCGACAGGCCCGCGCGCTTCACGACAACCGCTCCAGCGGATGCCCGGCGCTCGCCTCGATCTCGACCAGCAGATCGTCGCGGCACACGTGCGCGTGGACGAACAGCGGCCGCACGTCGCGGCCGGCCGCGGCGCGCAACTCGCGCTCGATCGCGGCGAGCGCCGCGGCATCGGCGGCGTCGCGCACGTAGACGCGATAGCTCAGGTCGGCGAGCGCGAACGGGCCGTGCCCCTGCCGCGCGGCCTGCTCGAGCACGGCGGCCAGGTTCGCGATGGTCTCGCGCGTCTGCGCGACGACGTCGCCGCGATGCACGGTGCGATGTCCGACGATGCTCGCGGTGCCCGACACGAACAGCAGCGGCCGCGCGTCGCCGCCGGCCCATGCCGCCGCGCGCGCGAACGTCGGCGCCCGCGGGCCGTACTCCGCCGGGTAGTGATACGCGCTGATCTGGCGCGGATTCTCGACCGGCTCGGCCGGCGTGCGGCTCGCGATGAAATGAATCGCGAGCGGCGCGGCCGGCGGCGTGTCGCCCGCGACCGGCACGACCGAGCCGAGCGCGCACGCGGCCGGCACGCTGCCCGTCAGCGCGCGCCGACACGCGTCGAATGCACGCTGGCGGCCGATATTGAACTGACGATAGCGCTCGATGCCGAACTGCTGCGCATTGATCGCCGGCACGGTATTCCAGATCCGCAGCGGATGCGCGATGCCGAGCGTATCGAGCACGTCGAACAGCGCGCGGTACGCATCGTGGGTCGCCCGTGCGAGCGGCGTGCCGCCGTCGCGATCCGCAGCGGTCACGGCGGTCGCTTCCTGCACGACGATGCTGCCGAACACGAGCCCGGCCGTTTCGCTGTAGCGGTACTGCAGCGCGCCGCGCCGTTCGCTGCGCAGGTCGTGCGCATCGCACTGCCAGATTTCGCAGACGGCACCGGCGCCTGCGTAGCCGCCGGCGTCGAGCAGCGCCATCTGCACCGGCGCAAGCGGCAGATCGGGGGCGGCATCGGTCAGCACGCGCGCCATCGCATCCGCCGACGCGCCGATGCACACCGCGCCGAGCGCGCCGGGAAACACCTGATCGAATGCGTCGCCGCGCCGTTGCGCGTCGTGCAGGAGCGCCGCGACGCGCGCGTGATCGATCTGGACGAGTCGCAGCGCATGATTGCCACCGTTCGCGGCGGCCCCGGCTGCCATGTGTCCGTGCGCGACCGCGGTCGTGGCGGACGATCGGGAACACGCTCGCCGTTCGGCGTCGACTGGATGCACTGACACTTCGATTTCCTCACTATGCGGCGCACGCTCGCGGCACCGCGGTTACGACGCGCCGCGTTGCGCGCCGTTGCGCCGCGTCACGCCGACGCGGCGCGCGTCGTCGTCATGCGAGCCCGCCGTTGACGGACAACACCTGCCCGGTCACATAGGCGGCCGCATCGGATACCAGATACGCGACCATCGCCGCGACTTCGTCGGGCCGGCCCGCGCGTTGCGCAGGCACGAGCTGCTTGATCCGGTCGGCGGGAAACGCGTGCTCGGCCATCGGCGATTCGATGATGCCGGGCGCGACCGCGTTCACGGTGATGCCGCGCGACGCCAGCTCCAGCGACAGCGACTTCGTCGCGCCGATCAGTCCCGCCTTCGCGGCCGCATAATTCGCCTGCCCGCGGTTGCCGGTCACGCCGGCGACCGACGCGATGTTGACGATCCGTCCGCGCCGCGTGCGGATCATCGGCAGCAACAGCGGCTGCGTGACGTTGAAGAACCCGTTGAGTGTCACATCGATCACGCTGCGCCACTGCTCGCGCGACATGCCGGCCAGCGGCGCGTCGTCGTGGATGCCCGCGTTGTTCACGAGGATCTGCACCGGCGCAGCGTCGATGAACGGCGCGAGCGCGGCGAGCGTCGCATCGGCGTTGGTCACGTCGAACGCGATGGCGTGCGCGATGCCGCCGGCCGCGACGATCTGCTGCGCGACCGCCTCCGCCTGCGCGCGATTGCGGTTCGCATGCACCCACACTTCATGGCCGGCCTGCGCGAGCGCCGTGCAGATCGCCTGCCCGAGTGCGCCGCTGCCGCCCGTTACGAGCGCCCGCATCGAATTGCTCCGTTCATCGCGTTCCCCCTCGATCGACGCGGCGGCGTGTCGCTCGGCGACCGCCGCCGCATGCCGTCATCCTGTGCGTATCGCGTCGCGCCCGCGCGCGCCGCCGTCACTTCGTGCGATGGGCGGCGACGTACGCGGCCAGCGCGCCGAGCGTCGCGAAGATCTGTTTGTTGTCCGGATTGTCCGAGCGCAGCTCGAAGCCGTACTTCTTCGAGATCAGCAGCGCGATTTCGAGGATGTCGATGGAGTCGAGCCCGAAGCCCTCGCCGTACAGCGGGGTCCCGGCCGTCACCGTGTCGAGCGGGACGTCTTCGAGATTCAGTTCGCCGATGATCAGCGTCGCGAGCTCTTGTTCCAGTGCGTTCATCATGCTTGTGGGCAGGCGGCCCATGGCAGCGGAAGGCCACCGGAAACGGCGACAGTCGTGCACGCCCGGCGCGTGCAGCTCTCCCGTCCCTCCAGCGTCTGCCGGCTTCCCCGCCTGCGTGTTTTGGGGATCGTTTGTAAAAGTTACGCGGATTCTAGACGATGGGTATCGGCCCGTATACCGCGAATGGTTACAGACTGAAGGGCCTCGCCGCGGCCCCGGCCCGCACCGGATCGGACGAGACGCTTGAGCCGCTGCGGATGTAAACGAATCGTCATCGGCAAGCGTTCGACCCAATGCCATACATTCGGTTACAAAACCCGGCCACGCCCGCTCCGAACCACGGTGCCGCGGCCCTAAAATGTGCGTGCACGACAGCCGGGCGGTCGCCCGTCCCGACCGCCATTCATATGATGTTTAACGGCCCGACGCCCGCGTCCGGGCCTCGATTCGTCCGATGTTTCCAGCCGCCATGCCGCGCCCCTTCGACCGTTCCGCCCAGCTTCGCTCGCCGCCTTGCTTGCCGCGTTGCCGCCATGCCGCAGCCGCAGCCGCGGGCAACGCGCGCGTGCCCGGCACGCATGGAGCGCGGGAATGAGCACGCCGCTGAACGTCGCGCGCGGCGTCGGCGCGGTCGGTGCGGTGGCGGCCTACCAGATCGGCGCGCACCATGCGGCCGCGACGCCCGGCGCGCATGGCTTCGGCCTCGCGATGGCGCTCGTGCCGCCGCTGCTGCTCGCGCTCGGCGCCGCGTTGCGCTCGCCGCGCCGCGCATGGCTGGTGCCGGCGTGGCTGGCGGTCGCCGTCGCGCTGTGGGCCGCACGCATGCCGCTCGCGCGGCATTTCGAATGGGGTTTGTATCTGGAGCACGCAAGCTTCAACCTCGCGATGGCGCTGCTGTTCGGCCGCACGCTCGCGGCCGGCGAAGTGCCGCTCTGCACGCGCTTCGCGACGATGATCCACGGCACGATCACGCCGGCCGTCGCACGCTATACGCGCCGCATCACGCTCGCGTGGACGCTGTTCTTCGTCGCGATCGCCGCGGTGTCGACGCTGATGTTCGCGAGCGCGCCGATCGTCGCGTGGTCGACCTTCGCGAACTACCTGTCGCTGCCGCTCGTCGCCGTGATGTTCGCCGCCGAGCATGCGTGCCGGCGCTTCGCGCTGCCCGACGACGCGCGGCCGCGGATGATCGACGCGGTGCGCGCGTACCGCGCGTCGACGCAGCCGTCACAATGAATTCACGACCGGCGCGGCAACGCCTCACGGCCGCACCGGTTACCGCCTTCCGTTTCCGTTGATTTATGCCGACTCACCCGCTGGTATTCCATTCCTCGCCGGACCAGACGATCGCCTGGCGCGACGGCACGCCCGTCACCGTGCGCGCGTTCGTCGCCGACGTCATGCGCGTGGCCGCCGCGCTGCCCGCCGGCGGCCACGTGTTCAACGTGTGCCGCGACCGCTACCGCTTCGCCGTCAGCCTGTGCGCGGCGCTCGTCGCCGGCAGGATCAGCCTGCTGCCGTCGACGCACACACCGGAAACGGTTCGCCAGCTCGCGTCGTTCGCACCGGATGCGTTCTGCCTGCACGACGCGCCGGACTGCACGATCGACCTGCCGCGCTTCGCGTATCCGGACGCCGCCCCCGCCGCGCTCGCCGACGACGCACACTTCGCGGTGCCGCAGATCGACGCGGCGCGGATCATGGCGTACGTGTTCACGTCCGGCTCGACCGGCGCGCCGGTGCCGCACCGCAAGACCTGGGGCTTCCTCGTCGGCTGCGTGCGCGCGGCGGCCGAGCGCCTCGGCCTGCTCGACGGCGACGCGGCCACGCTGATCGGCACCGTGCCCGCGCAGCACATGTACGGCTTCGAATCGACGGTGCTGCTCGCGCTGATCGGCGGCCTCGCGTTCAGCAACCGGCAGCCGTTCTACCCGGTCGACATTCGCGAGGAGTTGCGGGCCATCCCGCAGCCGCGCGTGCTCGTCACGTCGCCGATCCACCTGCGCGCGCTGCTGTCGGCCGGCCATGCGCTGCCGCCGGCCGCGCTCGTGCTGTCGGCCACCGCGCCGCTGTCGGAAAAGCTCGCGTGCGAAGCCGAAGCCGCGCTCGACGCGCCGCTCATCGAGATCTACGGCAGCACCGAGACCGGCCAGATCGCCACGCGCCGCACGTCGCGGGGCGCGACCTGGTCGTTGTTCCCGGGGATCCGGCTCGACGCACGCGACACGCCGGACACACCTGACACGCATGACGCGGCGGATCACCGCCACGCGAGCGACGACGGCGGGCCGACCGTGTGGGTGTCGGGCGGGCACGTCGAGACGCCCGTGCCGATGGGCGACGCGCTCGAACTGCTCGGCGACGGCCGGTTCCTGCTGCACGGCCGCAAGGCGGACCTCGTCAACATCGCCGGCAAGCGCACGTCGCTCGCGTACCTGAATCACCAGCTGAACGCGATTGCCGGCGTCGTCGACGGCGTGTTCTTCATGCCGGACGACACCGCGCCGGCCGACGGCGATGCCGACCGCGAATCCGTCACGCGTCTCGTCGCACTCGTGGTCGCGCCGACGCTTGCCGCATCGGAACTGCAGCGCGCGCTGCGCGAACGGATCGATGCCGCGTTCATGCCGCGCCCGCTCGTGTTCGTCGACGCGTTGCCGCGCAACGAAACCGGCAAGCTGCCGCGCGACGTGCTCGCGACGCTCGTCGCGCAGCACTCACGCAGCGCGGTGGCCGATGCGCGGCCGCTCGCGTTCACGATTCCCGCCGACCATCCGGCGCTGCCCGGCCATTTCCCCGGTCATCCGATCGTGCCGGGCGTCGTGCTGCTCGATCACGCGATCGCGGCACTCGGCGCGTCGCTGAACCGCCCGCTGCACACGTGGCGGCTCGCTTCCGCGAAATTCCTGAGCCCGGTCGCGCCCGGCGAACCGGTCGATCTCGCGTTCGATGCGGCGGCAGGCGGCGCGATCCGCTTCACGCTGCGGGTCGGCCCGCGCGATGTCGCGACCGGCATGCTGTCCGCACCGCCGGGCCCGCAGGACGGCGTGCAGCCATGAAACGCACCGCGTGGGCCGAGCACCAGGAGCGCAGCAACGCCGCGCTGCTGCGCGCGATGACGTGGATCTCGCTGCACTTCGGTCGACGGCCGTCGCGCGTGGTGCTGCACGCGATCGCCGCGTATTTCGTGCTGTTCTCGCCGGCCGCCTGCGCGGCGTCGCGCGACTATCTGCGCCGCGCGCTCGGCCGTCCCGCGCGCTGGCGCGACGTGTACCGCCACGTGTTCACGTTCGCGGCGACGATCCACGATCGCATCTACCTGATGAACGGCCGCTTCGACCTGTTCGACATCCGGCTGCACGGCGCGACGCGCGTCGACGACGCGCTCGCCGGCGGGCGCGGCGCGTTCCTGATGGGCGCGCACCTCGGCAGCTTCGAAGTCGTGCGCGCGATCGGCCGCACGCGCCCGGACCTGCGTGTCGTCGTCACGATGTATGAGAAAAACGCGCGCAAGATCAACGCGACGCTCGCCGCCGTGAACCCCGCCGCGAAGCCCGAGGTGATTCCGCTCGGGCAGGTCGATTCGATGCTGAAGGTGCGCGAGCGGCTCGACGCGAACTGCATGGTCGGCATGCTGGCCGACCGCACGCTGCTCGACGATGCGGCCGCGTCGCTGCGGCGGCTGCCGCTGCTCGGCGCGCCGGCCGCGTTTCCGCTCGGGCCGCTGTACATGGCCGCGATGCTGCGGCGTCCGGTGCTGTTCATGACCGGGCTCTACCGCGACGGTAACCGCTACGATGTGCACTTCGAGACGCTCGCCGACTTCTCCGACGTGCGCCGCGATGCGCGCGCGGCGGCCGTCGACGCGGCGCTCGCGCGCTACGTCGCGCTGCTCGACCAGTACTGCCGCGCGGCGCCGTACAACTGGTTCAACTATTTCGATTTCTGGCGGGACGCCGACGCTGCCGCGCACCGCGACGATGCGCGCGCACCCACCGAGCTGACCGCCACGAGGAACTCCGACGCATGACCGCCGTTCACCGCTCCCTGCTTCCGCTCGCGCTGCGCCGCGCGGTGCGAACGTTCGCCGTCACGGCCGCCGTCGTGCTGGCCATGCCCGCGCATGCCGCCGACACCGGTTCGGCGTGGACGCTCGACCGGCTGATGTCGACGCTCGCGCAGCACAAGTCCGGCCGCGCGACGTTCACCGAGACGAAGACGCTGTCGATCGCCGCGCAACCGGTCGAATCGTCGGGCGAACTCGTGTTCGTCGCGCCCGACCATCTCGAGAAGCACACGCTGAGCCCGAAGCCCGAGCATCTCGTCGTCGACGGCGACATGCTCACCGTCGAGCGCAACAACCGCAAATACACGCTCGCGCTGTCGCGCTACCCGGAACTCGGCGCGTTCATCGACAGCATCCGCGCGACGCTCTCCGGCAACCGCTTCGCGCTCGAGCAGGTCTACAAGGTCGCGCTCGCCGGACGCGGCGACGACTGGACGCTGACGCTCACGCCGCTCGATTCGCGGATGCTGAAGGTGGTCAGCACGATCACGCTCGACGGCACGCGCGACGTGTTGCGCAGCGTCGCGATCCGGCAGGCCGACGGCGACCATTCGGTGATGCGCCTGCAACCCGTTGCCGCGAACTGATGGACCAACGCACCCGGCCGCCCGCCCCCGTCGCGCGCCGCGCGCCCGCGTGGCGGCAGCGCGCCGTGCTCGTGTGGCTGCTCGCGCTCGTCGCATGCGGGATCGCCATCGCCCGCGCGCACTTCACGGCCGACCTGTCCGCGTTCCTGCCGCGCGCGCCGAGCGCCGGGCAGCGTGTGCTCGTCGACCAGTTGCGCGACGGCATCGTGTCGCGGCTGATCCTCGTCGCGATCGACGGCGGCGACGCGACCACGCGCGCCGCGCTGTCGCGGCGCGTGGCAGGCACGCTGCGCGCGGACCGGCAATTCTCGGCGGTCAACAACGGCGAAGCCGTGAACGACGCGCGCGACCAGCAGTTCGTGTTCGACCATCGCTACCTGCTGAGCCCGACGGTCACGCCGCAGCGCTTCAGCGCCGACGGGCTGCATCAGGCGCTCGGCAACAGCCTCGACTTGCTCAGCTCGTCGGCGGGCCTCGTCGCGAAGGCAATGCTGCCGCGCGACCCGACCGGCGAAGTCAGCGCGCTCGTCGACCAGCTCGACAGCGGCGCGCAGCCGGCCATGCGCGACGGCGTGTGGGCGTCGCGCGACGGCACGCGCGCCGTGCTCGTCGTGCAGACGGCCGCCGCCGGCTCCGACACCGACGCGCAGGCGCGCGCGATCGACGCGGTGCGCCGCGCGTTCTCCGCCGCGACGCAGGCGCTGCCGAACCCGGCCGCGTACACGCTCGCGATGACGGGCCCCGGCGTGTTCTCGGTCGACACGCGCGACACGATCCGGCACGACGTCGAGCGGCTGTCGACGGCGAGCGTCGTGCTGATCGTCGCGCTGCTGCTCACGCTGTATCGCTCGCCACGCACGCTCGCGCTCGGGCTGCTGCCGGTGCTGACGGGCGTCGCGGTCGGCATCGCCGCGGTCAACATCGCGTTCGGCACGGTCCACGGGCTGACGCTCGGCTTCGGCACGACGCTGATCGGCGAAGCCGTCGACTATTCGATCTACCTGTTCGTGCAATCGGCGCCGCATGCGGCACGCGGCGCCGATCGGCCCGCCGACGCGACGCGCGCGTGGATCGCCGCATACTGGCCGACGATCCGGCTCGGCGTGCTGACGTCGGTGTGCGGCTTCGCGTCGATGCTGTTCTCGGGCTTCCCCGGCCTCGTGCAGCTCGGGCTGTATTCGATCGCCGGGCTGACGTCGGCCGCGCTCGTCACGCGCTTCGTG
Source organism: Burkholderia sp. IMCC1007 (assembly GCF_027257875.1). Lineage (GTDB taxonomy): Bacteria > Pseudomonadota > Gammaproteobacteria > Burkholderiales > Burkholderiaceae > Burkholderia. The sequence goes on along the minus strand of NZ_JAPVQY010000056.1, from coordinate 7,643 downwards.
CTGCCGCACCTGCGCGGCGGGCACGTCGCGATTCGCGACGTGTCGCGCGTGGGCGCCGTGCTCGCACGCGCGGCCGCTGCGGCGCCGCGGCTGCGCTGGCCGCTCGCCGTGCTCGTGCTCGCCGCATGCGCGGCGCTCGTGCTGCATCGAGGCGGCCTGTGGAGCCGCGAGCTCGCCGCGCTGAGCCCCGTTCCGGCCCGCGCGCAGGCGCTCGATGCGCGCCTGCGTGCCGACGTCGGCGCCCCCGACGTGCGCTACCTCGTCGTGATTTCCGCGCCGACCGAGCAGGCTGCGCTCGAGCGCGCGGAAAAAGTCGCCGCGCAATTGCAGCCGCTCGTCGATCGCGGTGCGCTCGCGGGCTTCGAAAGCCCCGCGCGCTACCTGCCGAGCGACGCTGCGCAGCGCGCGCGCCAGGCGAGCCTGCCGGCGCCCGACATGCTCGCCGCAAGGATGCGCGACGCGGTCGAGAACCAGCCGATCACGGTCAAGCCCGAGCGGTTCGCGCCGTTCATCGCCGACGTCGACGCCGCGCGTGACGCGCCGCTGCTCACGCGCGCGGATCTGCGCGGCACGTCGATGGCGCTCGCCGTCGACGCGTTGCTGACCGAGCGCGCGGGCCGCTGGAGCGCGATGCTGCCGCTGCGCGCACCGGACGTCGCGCGCACCGCCACGCAGCCGGCGCCCGCACTCGATGCCGCGCCGATCCGCGCGGCCGTCGCGCGCGCCGGCGTGCCCGATGCGCTGTTCGTCGACATGAAGGCCGAAGCCGATCGCCTGTACGTGGACTACGTGCGCGAGGACATCCGGCTGTCGCTCGCGGGCTTCGCGGCAATCGCCGTGCTGCTGCTGATCGCGCTGCGCTCGCCGCGACGTGTCGTGCGCGCGCTCGCGCCGCTCGTCGCGGCCGTGCTGGTGGTGGCCGCCGGCTTCGCGCTCGCCGGCGTGCAACTGACGATCCTGCACCTCGTCGGGATGCTGCTGATCGTCGCGGTCGGCTCGAACTACGCGCTGTTCTTCTGCAAGCGCGACGACGCGCAGCCGGTCGCACCGTCCACGCTCGTATCGCTGCTGATCGCGAACCTCGCAACCGTCACCGGCTTCGGGCTGCTCGCGCTGTCGCGCGTGCCGCTGCTCGAAACCTTCGGGCTGACCGTCGGCCCCGGCGCGATGCTGGCGCTCGCGTTCGCGGCGATTCTCGCGCCGCACACGCGGCGCACGGCGCACACCGGTAGCCCGCATCCGCTTCCGACTGGAGATCGTGCATGAACGCGCGTTCATCCGCTTCGTCCGTTGACGACGCACGCCGCTGGAAGCCGACGCCGCTGATTGCCGGCACGGCCGCGCTGCACGTCGGCGCGCTCGCGGCCGTGGTCGCGCAGCCGGCCGCGTGGACGTGGGCCGCCGGCGGCGTGGTCGCGTCGCATCTCGCGCTGACCGCGGCCGGCCTGTGGCCGCGCAGCACGCTGCTGGGCCCGAACTGGACGCGCCTGCCCGCCGGCGCCGGCCGCCGCATCGCGCTGACGATCGACGACGGCCCGGACCCGGACGTCACGCCGCGCGTGCTCGACCTGCTCGACCGCCACGATGCGCGCGCCACCTTCTTCTGCATCGGCGATCTCGCGCGCCGCCATCCGCGGTGGATCGAAGCGATCGTCGCGCGCGGCCATGCGATCGAGAATCACAGCGAGCGGCACCGGCATACGTTCTCGCTGTCGGGGCCCGCCGCACTGCGGCGCGAGATCGCGGCCGCGCAGCAGACGCTGACCGACATCGCCGGCACGCGCCCGCGGTTCTTCCGCGCGCCGGCCGGCCTGCGCAATCCGTTTCTCGAACCGGTGCTGTGCGAGCTCGGCCTGCAGCTCGCGAGCTGGACGCGGCGCGGCTTCGACACGCGCGCGCACGACGCAGGCACCGTCGCGCGCCGCCTGCTGAAAGGCCTCGCACCGCGCGACATCCTGCTCGTGCACGACGGCCACGCGGCCCGCGATGCACGCGGCGAGCCGGTCGTGCTCGACGTGCTGCCGACGGTGCTGCGCGCGGCCGCCGACGCGCAGTTGCACTGGATCACGCTGCGTGCCGCACTCGAGCCCGAACCGCCCGGCCGGACGGGCGTCGCGGCACCGCCGTTTGATAAAATCTGACCACGCCCGGCGCGCCCGCGAGCCTCGCCGCGGCGCCCGTTCCGGCCACCGGATGCGACCTTCGTGAAACCTCTCCTGCTCTCGCACTTCACCGCCACCAGCTGCATCGGCCGCGGCCTCGACGCGACGCTCGACGCACTGCGCAATGCGCGCGGCGGCCTCGTGCCGTGCAACTTCGAACGCGCCGCTCTCGACACCTGGATCGGCGCCGTGGACGGCGTCGATGCGCAGCCCGTGCGCGCGGATCTCGCCGACTTCGACTGCCGCAACAACCGCCTCGCGCAACTCGGCCTTCTGCAGGACGGCTTCGACACGCACGTCGCGGCGGCCGTCTCGCGCTACGGCGCGGCGCGCGTCGGCGTGTTCATCGGTACGAGCACGTCCGGGATCCTCGAGACCGAGCGTGCGTACGCGCATCGCGATCCGGCGAGCGGCGCGCTGCCGGCCGGCTTCCGCTATGCGCACACGCACAATCCGTATTCGGTCGCCGCGTTCGTGCGCGCGTATTTCGCGCTGCGCGGGCCCGCCACGGCGATTTCGTCCGCATGCTCGTCCGGCGCGAAGGTGTTCGGCTCCGCGCGCCGGATGATCGACGCGGGACTGATCGACGCGGCCGTCGTCGGCGGCGTCGATTCGTTGTGCCTGACGACGCTGTACGGCTTCAATTCGCTCGAACTGTTGTCGCGCCAGCCGTGCCGGCCGTTCGACGTCGCGCGCGACGGCATCTCGATCGGCGAGGCGGCCGCGTTCGCGCTGCTCGAACGCGTGCCCGATTCGCCCGCCGCGCGCGACGACGAAGCGATCCTGCTGCTCGGCATCGGCGAATCGAGCGACGCGCACCACATGTCGTCGCCCCATCCCGAAGGGCTCGGCGCGCGGATCGCGATCGAGCAGGCGCTCGCATCGGCCGGCCTCGACGCGAGCGGCATCGACTACGTGAACCTGCATGGCACCGCCACACCGAGCAACGATGCTGCCGAAAGCCGCGCCGTCGGCGCACTGCTCGCGCGCACGCCGTGCAGCTCGACCAAGGGCGCGACCGGCCACACGCTCGGCGCCGCCGGTGCGCTGGAAGCCGTCGTCGCCGCGCTCGCGTTGCGCGAGCAGTTCGTGCCGGCCGGCGTCAACACGACGCACCCCGACCCGGCGCTGGCCGCCGATTACGTGCTCGCCAGCCGCGACGCGCGCATCCGCGTGGTCCTGTCCAATTCGTTCGGCTTCGGCGGCACGAATTGCAGCCTGATCTTCGGCCGCGCCGAGGCTGCCAACCGCCGGGAGCCGACATGATGCTGACCGCCTTCATCGAAAGCGTCGGCCTGATCGGGCCGGGACTGACCGACTGGCCGCATGCGGCCGACGTGCTCGCGGGGCGCGCAGCCTATGCGAGCGAGCGCACCGTGCTGCCGCCGCCGGCCGGCCTGCCGAGCGCGGAACGCCGCCGCACCGGCCCCGTCGTGCGCGTCGCGCTCGCGGTCGGTCACGCAGCCGCGGCCGCGAGCGGGCGCGACGCAGCCACGCTCGCGACCGTGTTCAGCGCATCCGGCGGTGACGGCCAGAACTGCCACGCGATCTGCGAAACACTCGCCGGCGACGATCGCCAGCTGTCGCCCACGCGTTTCCACAACTCGGTGCACAACGCGCCCGCCGGCTACTGGAGCATCGCGGCGCGCGCGATGGCGACGTCGAACGTGCTGTGCGCGCACGACGGCAGCTTTTGCGCGGGCCTGCTCGAGAGCCTGTGCCAGGTCGTGGTCGACCGCGTTCCGGCACTGCTGATCGCGTACGACACCGACTATCCGGAGCCGCTGCACGCGGTGCGGCCGATCGTCGATGCATTCGGCGTCGCGCTCGTGCTCGCGCCCGACGCGACCGATCGCACGCTCGCACGCATCGACGTGCAGCTGACCGACGCACCGGCGACCACGCTCGCGAACGCCGAATTCGAAGCGCTGCGCAAAGGCAATCCGGCCGCACGCGCGCTGCCGCTGCTCGACGCGCTCGCTGCGCGGCGCGCGGCGCGTGTCGTGCTCGACTATCTGCCTGATACGCGCGTGCAGGTCGATGTCGCGATGCTCGATACCGCCGCGGAGCACGCGCAATGAGCGCGCCCGTATCGACACCGATGCCGACGCTCGATCGCGCGTGGATCGCCGCGCATATCCCGCACGACGGCGCGATGTGTCTGCTCGATCGCGTCGACGCGTGGGATGCCGCACGAATCCGCTGCAGCGCGACGAGCCATCGCGATCCGCACAATCCGCTGCGCGCGCAAGGCCGGCTCGCGTCGGTCTGTGGAATCGAATATGCGGCGCAGGCGATGGCCGTGCACGGCGCGCTGCTCGGCACGCAGCAGCCGGAGCAAGCAGAGCATGCGCGCACGCGCGTCGGCTATCTGGCGAGCGTGCGCAACGTCGATGCGTTCGTCGACCGGCTCGACACGCTCGAGCTGCCGCTGACCATCGACGCCGAGCGCATCGGCGGCGACGGCCGCTCCGTGCTGTACGGCTTCGCGCTGCGCTGCGGCGAGCGCATGCTGCTCAGTGGCCGTGCCGCCGTGATGCTCGATGCATCGGCGGCCGGCGCATTTCGTCCGTCGCCGGCCGGCGACGCCGATCCCCGATGAATTTGCCCAAGGAAATCAGGTCGTGAAAGCACGTCAGTTCATCAGCACCGCGCTCGTTCTTGCGCTGATCAGCCCGATCGCGCACGCGGACATGTCCGAAGTGAAGCAGGACATCAAACGGGATTCGAAGGAAGCCGCTCACAAGACCGGCGAGGCCGCGCGCGGCTTCGGCCATGCGACCGCGAGCGCCGCGAAGACGGTCGGCCACGGCATCGCGCATGCGTCGCGCGAAGGCTGGAATGCCACCAAGCGCACGACGAAACGGATCTTCCACAAGAACGATTCGGGCGAAGGCGCGCAGACGAAGAGCGATTGAACGCGGGCGCAACGCGCATCGCCGGGCGGATGCGCGAGATGGGGGATACGAAGCACGAGGTGCGGCACGGCGTGCGCATCGCGCCGCCGTACCGCCGCCGTCATCGCGCGCCGCTGCGGGAGCGGCGCGCCGGCCCGCGCGCGAGGCGCTTGCCGTACGCGAAGAACCAGCAATCGCGATGATCGAAGTTGCGCAGCAGCCGCGCGCGGCGCCGCTCCAGCCAGTGAAGCGCGATCGCCATCGTCAGCGCGATGGTCAGTGCCGAGCTGCCGATCACGAGTCCCATCCAGGTGTCGCCCATGCGTCCTCCGGAATGCGAGGCCGGTGCTGCGCGCGTGCGCGCCGCCCCGGCGCTGGATACAGCGGGAGCGCGGCCCGGCGACGCGCGAGCGCCGTCGGGCCGCCGCGCGTCACTGCATGTGCTGGCCGCCGTTGATCGCGATATTGGAGCCCGTCACGAAGCCGGCTTCGTCCGAGCAGAGATACGCGACCAGCGCGGCGACTTCCTCCGGCTGACCGAGCCGTCCCGCCGGAATCTGCGGAAGGATCTTCGTATCGAGGATGTCCTGCGGGATCGCCGTCACCATCTTCGTCGCGAGGTAGCCCGGCGACACCGTGTTCACCGTCACGCCCTTGCGCGCAACCTCGAGCGCGAGCGACTTGGTGAAGCCGTGCATGCCGGCCTTCGCGGCCGCATAGTTGGTCTGGCCCACCGAACCCTTCGAGCCGTTGACCGACGAGATGTTGACGATACGCCCCCAACCGCGCTCGACCATGCCGTCGCAGACCGGCTTCGTCATGTTGAACACGGAATCGAGGTTGGTGCGGATCACCGCATCCCAGTTCACCTTGTCGAGCTTGCGCATCGTCATGTCGCGCGTGATGCCCGCGTTGTTCACCAGAATGTCGACCGCGCCGACGTCCCGGGCGACCTTCTCGATGCACTGCTGGCACGAGTCGTGATCGGCCACGTCGACCGGATACGCGTGGAACGCCCGGCCGGCCGCGTGCATCTCGGTCAGCCAGCGATCGGCGCCGGTATTGCTCGGCGAATACGTGACGACGACCTGGTGACCCGCATCGTGCAACCGGATGCTGATCGCTTCACCAAGCCCCCCCATCCCACCTGTCACAACTGCAATTCGCTTAGTCATCCTATTATTTACCGACAAAGAAATTAATCAATGGTGCGAAGCGACGGCATGGCACATGCTGCCGCCCCACCGCTGCGATGCGCAGCCGCCCTTTGCGGGCGGGCGCGCACCGGAACATCACGCTTGTTGTTGGCTGCTTGTTGCGCGAGAAAACCGCTTCGCGCGTGTGCGGCGCAGGCCGGCGCCGCACACGTACGATATCGTCAGACCCGTGCGCGCGGCCCTGCTCACGCGCGTTCGACCGCGAGTGCGACGCCCATCCCGCCGCCGATGCACAGCGACGCCAGCCCGCGCTTCGCGTCGCGCTTGACCATCTCGTGCAGCAGCGTGACCAGGATCCGGCAGCCCGATGCGCCGATCGGGTGGCCGATCGCGATCGCGCCCCCGTTCACGTTCACCTTCGACGTGTCCCAGCCCATCTGCTTGTGCACCGCCAGCGCCTGCGCCGCGAATGCCTCGTTGATTTCCATCAGGTCCAGGTCGCCCGGCGTCCAGCCCGCGCGCTCCAGCGCACGGCGCGACGCCGGCACCGGGCCCATGCCCATCACGCTCGGATCGACGCCCGCGTTCGCGTATGCCTTGATCCGCGCCAGCGGCGTGAGGCCAAGAGCCGCCGCCTTCTGCGCCGACATCACCAGCACCGCCGCCGCGCCGTCGTTCAGGCCCGACGCATTCGCGGCCGTCACCGAGCCGTCCTTCGAGAACGCCGGCTTCAGGCCCGACAGCGATTCCGCCGTCACGCCGTGACGCACGAATTCATCGGTCGCGAACTGCAGCGGCTCGCCCTTGCGCTGCGGAATCGACACCGGCACGATCTCGTCGTTGAAACGGCCGGACTTCTGCGCGGCTTCCGCCTTGTTCTGCGACAGCGCGGCGAATGCGTCCTGCTCTTCGCGCGTGATCCCGTATTCCTTCGCGACGTTCTCCGCCGTGATGCCCATGTGGTACTGGTTGTACACGTCCCACAGGCCATCGACGATCATCGTGTCGACCAGCTTCGCGTCGCCCATCCGGAACCCGTCGCGCGAGCCCGGCAGCACGTGCGGCGACGCGCTCATGTTTTCCTGACCGCCTGCGACCACGATCTCCGCGTCGCCCGCGACGATCGCGTTCGCCGCCAGCATCACGGCCTTCAGGCCCGAGCCGCACACCTTGTTGATCGTCATCCCCGGCACTGCATTCGGCAGGCCGGCCTTGATCAGCGACTGGCGCGCCGGGTTCTGCCCCGAGCCGGCCGTCAGCACCTGACCCATGATCCCTTCGCTCACCTGATCGGGCTTCACGCCCGCGCGCTCCAGCACCGCGCGGATCACCGTGGCGCCCAGTTCCGGTGCTGCAATCTTCGCAAGCGAGCCGCCGAATTTGCCGACCGCGGTCCGCGCGGCCGATACGATCACTACGTCCGTCAT
>NZ_JAPVQY010000055.1 GCF_027257875.1 Burkholderia sp. IMCC1007 | reverse complement strand
GTGTATTGGCCATTCTATTCAACGATGTGGCAACCATGTCGGCTGGCGTACGCAGATTCTGGGCCTTGGGGTTATAGCTCCTCACGACTGACACCGTGGGAATCGGCCAGCGCTCAGGGAAGCCCTGCAAAGCCAATTCGAGCGCATTAGCCATGCGCTGCTCCCATGCCATGTCCTTGTCATCGGCATTCGTCGGGTAGTCCTTCGGGTCCATCGGTAAGGCTGTACCGACGTGCAACGAATTGTTTTGCAGCGCGTTCTGTTGTTGCAGCCGTGCCCACGCTTGGCCTTGGCGATACACGTCCAAGCTCAAGCCAACACGGACGATATCCAAGGTTGTCAGTTTGGGAGCGTTGGCGGCTGTTTGCTTTGAAGCGGACATGGATGTACCTGCTGCAGGAAGATCGTTCGGTGTAGGTGGCAGTGTGCGGATCAATTCGATGTTTGACAGTGGGCAGGCAAGTCGGCTCAACGGATCGTCGTCCGTCGGCGCCGCCATCGCAGGCATACTGACCGACATCCACATGGCCAGGCCGCTCAAGGCGATCCGAATTCGTTTCATCGTGCCCCCTTCACACCCGATTGCACTGGAATACCGTCACGGCGACCGGCAACAGTTTGATAGCGCACTGTGGTGAGCGGCTGGCTATGTGCATTCTTCGTGACCTCGGGAAGCACGCCCGAACCGATGTAGACATCGGTGGCGTCAATGAGGTCTACGTGTTCCTCGGCTTCAGCCTTGTACCATTGCATGATGGCCGGATCGGTTTCCTCTTTTGACTTGCGATCGGCTTCGCCTCGTTTGCCGACATATAGATCCCACCGCAACCGCCAATCCGCCACCCGACACAGATACGCGTAATAACTCTCATCATCGATGCTCTTCGCCTGCCCGATCGCGAGGTCATACGCCAGCGCCCGGCGGCTATGCTCCACGCTCATCGGAATGGCCGAATGGAACGAGATCGCCTCGTTCTCACCCAGCGGGGCACGCACCAGGCGCTCGCGCGCTTCATTCGGACTTTCCTCGAACGCCACCAGCAGCCCGGGCATCTGACGGTTCTCCGTCCAGCGGGCGACGCGATGCCAGGCCGCCGCCCACGCGTTGTTGCTGCCATCGAGATAGGGATTGCGCTGCGGGTCGTTGAGATCGGTCGCCGCCTCCTCCAGCGCGCGCTTCATCGCCGCGCCCGACACGCCGGGCGGCCGCTCCATCGCGCGCACCTCCTTGACCCGAATCGCGCCGTTGGTGATCGAGATCGACGCGTCGATCGGGTCGGTGCGGTGCCACACCGGCTTGATCCCGCTCGACCCCGGCCGGCCCAGCGTGCTGCCGCCTTCGCCGACGAAATCCGGGACGAACGGCACGGGCAACGCGGGCGCCTTGATCGTGACGGTTTGTTTTCTCGACAGGCCGGCATTGGCCGCGATCTTGCGGCTCCTGTCCATGTCGGTGCCTTCCCAGGTGGATTCGCCGGGGGCGCGCATCATGTAGTCGTAGCTCGGTGGCTTGCCCACGAGTTCGCCTTCGCCGTCACGCTCGCGCATCGCGAAGACTCGCTGCGCGTACTGGCCGCCAAGCGCGGACAAGGCCGGCAACGTAACGGTGCGGTGGGGCACCTGCCTCGCGGCGAACGGCGACGCGGTCGTCATGTTCCCGGAGGCCGGCTGAGGGTCCGGGCTCGAGTAGCTCACGGTGTCCGCCACGCCTTGCCAGCCGATGCCCTGTACGTTCCTCATGCCGACAGTCTGGTCCTGCGGCGAGAAATACAGGAAGGTACAGCCGCGGTTGTCGCGCTCGGCGAACTGCACGGTGTTTCCATCGATGGTGGTTTCGCAGGCCTCGCCGGTCCAGCGCAGGCCACCGATGCAGGTCGAGGCTTGGCTGGCGTCGGCGGTGTCGGCCAGCGACGGCGTGCTGTTTCGTCCCTCGCTGATGAACTGCGCGATATTGGCGAGTGTTTCGAGGCGGGCGGACGTGGTTTGCTGCGCGTTGCGCAACTCCATCCATTCGAACGTACTCTCCTCCAGGCTGTAGGGCGAGTGCATCATTACGAAGCCGTCGACGGGGCGCTGCCCTTCGTCGGCGAGCATGGCGTTCGCGAGCAGGGTGATCACGGTGCCCTGGCTGTGGCCCACCACGTTGATCGTGTCGTGTTCGCCGGTGGCGATGACCTGGCCGTCCACGACTTTCCGGTAGCGACGGATGATCTTGACCAGCATCGCCAGGCGTTGCGCGGCCAGCACCATGTAGGTGCGCTCGGGGCCCTTGAACAACGGATGGTCGGGGGAACCGAACAGCGGATTGGCCGGCAGGCCCATGACCTTGCCGGAGAAGCCGCTGCCGAACATGTCGGGGACGGTGGTGGTGGCGTTCGCGAATACGCCGCCTTCCTTGGTGCCGGCCTTGTCCAGCCGGTTGCCGTAGCGGTCCAGCCATTCTCCGTGCGGCGTGTTCTTCTGAATGCCTTTCTTCCCGGCGGGGTCTGCCTGTTCGGTTTCGCGGAACCCCCAGTAGAACGGAATCACCACGCTGCGCGACGCACCGCCGCGCTTGCCTGCGGTGGCGCGGCGGCGGTAATAGATCGCGTCGGGGTTCGGTTCGCTTGCACTGTCTTCGTCGGGCACGGAATAGGTGGCGGGGTTCAACGCGGCGGTGTTGGGTCGGCCGCGCTTCGTCGTCAACGGCTGGTCGAGGCGTTCGTTCAAGCCCTGGCAGATGCCGTCCTCCTGGACGGCATAGCTGCCGGCCAGATCGTTGACGCCGTGGATCAGGATCACGATGCAGGGTTTGGGCTGCTGTATTTGCGCGTAGGCGTCGCTGGCGCCGGGTGCGAGGACCGCTTTGGTCTGCCCGGTCAGCTTTATCGTGGACATGCGTTGCCCTCCATGATGGCCGGCTTGAACGGTCGGATGTTATTTCGGGGTCCTGCCGACTGTACCGGGCGACAAGACGCGGGTGTTGGCGGGAAGGGTTCTGTCGAAGCAGGCCCGGATGCTTTGATAAACGTCTTCATCGTGATCCCTCGGTCGGAAACAAGTGCATGGCTGCCGTACCGGCTTGGTGCGGTCGGCGCCTTGTTGCGATCGGTCGCTGGCGAGGCAGGCTGCCTTCGCCACCACGTTCGCGGCCGCTCATTGGCTGACTCCGGCATCATGCTTGGGGATGGCTTGCCGTTGCAGCCGATCCTCGCTGACTCGGCGCGCGGCGCATGCTGCCGGGGGCTGGAGATGCAGCCCGCCACCGGCCTGTACCAGGCAAAACTCGGTCACCGTGTTGTCTACCGTTTGCGCCTTCCGCCGGCCCCGTTCATGGAAATTCACGTAGAGCGCGTAGCTGCCGCCGGCGTACAGCGCCGAAGGGTTGTTTTTCAGGACCACTGCCTCGGGGGGCGCGGCATGGAATAGCGTCAGTTCTTGCCCCTGCCATCCGGAAGGAAGCCGGATGACCCAGACGTCCTCCACACATCGGCTGCCCGATTGTCGGCATACGGCAATCTTCGTGATCTCGCCGTCATTCGTTTCGCCAAGAAGGTTTCGAAAAGAAAAGACGATCTTTCCATCGGCAACGGAGACCTGTATCTCGGGAGGCACCTTCGAGGTCGCCCAGGATGACGCGCAAAGCACGAACGCCAATAGGCCCGCCAATACGTGTTTCTTCATGGGTCAGTAGCTCACTGGAAAGTTGCCAAGCACTGCTTTGAGTTTCTCGATCTCTGAACGATCCGCACGCTGTTTGGCCGCGAAGTAGTCTTTCGCGATATCTGCCTGCTGCTCGAGGTTGTAGTCCCCGAGCACTTTTCCGGGTTGCAGTTGATAGTTGTATTGGCCGCCGATGGTGAATTCCTTGACTTGTGTGTAGGCGCCTCTTGCAAGGACATTGATGCCCTGCTGGTGTTGCCAGACATGCATCATTTCGTGGATGAAATGAAGTTGCAGGTTACGATCCGCCGCCGTGGCAAAGTCGGGAATGCCGCGAAGTTGCTTGCCGAGGTACAGATGACCATTCGGCGTGATGGTGTAACTGTCGCCCTGCCAAGGCAGGAAGTTCTCTTCTCTGATGCGGACCTTCTGGTAGTCGATGGAGTCGGCGTAAATGATTTTCGCCAATTCAACCTCGTTGTCCGTTAAAGGCCGGCCGGCCGATGGGTCGGGCGGCAGCACGAGATTCCTCGCCAGCCCGATCGATGAGCCGGCCGCCACCGCCGCCGCTCCTGCGCCGGCCAGCTTCGTCACCAATGGCAGCAGTTCGAACGAGGCCATGTGCATCCCGTTTTCCTGCATCATCTGCGTGGCGCCTTGCTCATCGGTAACGCCAGCTACCTGCTGGCCATTGCTCAACGTAATTTTGTACGGGTGATTGGCCGCCGGGCGCTCGCCATCGGGCAGAGTCAGAACGAACCGCCGCTGGGTATCGCCCACGTCGAATTGCGGCAGCGTGGCCGCCTCGCTCGCGGCCCCCAGCCAGTTGTAGCCGCCTGCGTTGAAGGTCATGTCGCCCGGGCAGCCGAACTCGATCTTGCCGTCATGCAGCTTGATATAGGCCCCTTGGCAAAGCAGCGTGACGTGCTTGTCGGCCATGACGAGCACATGCTCGTTGCTTGCGCTGACTTCGACACTCTTGTCGGCCTGGATGCGAACCGTATCGTGCTGCGCCTGGACCAGCACCTGCCCTTGGTGGGCGATGTGTCGCAGGTCCCCGCCGTGCGCAAACTGGCTGATGCCTTGCCCGGCATTCATGACGATGGCCTGCCCGGCCGTGAGATGCTGGTTCTGCTCGGCCACGGCGTCCAGATGCTGGCCGGCGGCCAGGGTGATGGCGCGTGGGGTGCCGGCCGCGATGCCGGCGGGGCTGCTGATGGCGATCAGCGGCTGGCCGCCGCTCCCGGCGGGCTCGTCGTTTGCACCGTGCCCCAGATCCCGAACGGCTTCGGACAAGGTGGTTTGGGGCCCTGCGTCGTGCGACAGGTTCTGATGTTGCTCCGCGTAGCGCCCCAGGTTCCTGGCCAGTTCAAGCGCGCTTTCGAGGCATTGAATCAACGCTGCCCGGGAAAGCTGGCCTCCCTGGGCCTGCGGCTGCTCATCCGTGCTGAGCAGCAAGCCCTGCGCCGCGCGCAGCGCACCGTGCAGGTCGGTGCGCAGCTCGAAGCCTTCGCCGCGGGGTTGGCCGCCATCCGGGCGCGGATGGGTGAGGTAGCCCAGGTGCAAATGGCTGGCGCCGTGATCGTTCATCAGGGCCGCGCTGATTTCGGCGGTGGTGTCGTCCAGGCGCAATTCGCTGGCGCGCTGCCCTTTGTGCTCCTTGGTCTTGAGGGTGCTGAGCGTCTGGAATTTGGGCAGCTCGTAAGGGGCGGGGTTCGTCACCCGGTACATCCGGGACGCGATGAACGGCTGGTCCGGATCGCCATTCACGAAATCGACGATGACCTCCTGGCCGATGCGCGGCAGCGTGATGTGCCCCCAGCGCGTGCCGGCCAGGCTGCTGGCAGGGCGAATCCAGCACGTGTCCTGCGCGCTGTTGCGCCCCTCGCGTATCCAGGCAAACCGGACGCGGACCCGGCCGTGCTCGTCGACGTGATATTCCTCGTTCTCCGGCCCGACGACCGTGGCCTCCTGGGGGCCGGGGATGACCGGCCGCGGCCGCGGCTCCGGGCGCCACTCGATGTGGTCCGGGATGATCTCCGCGGTATAGCGGTAGTGCGTGCCTTGCCGCGCGGTGGCGCTCTCTTCGGCCTGGCTGGTGTACTGCGTGCCGTGATGTTCGATGCGGATCGGCCGCCACCCGTGGTTCCAGTTTTCACGGGGATGGTCGACGAGGTCGAACGCCACGCCGGGTACGAGGCGCGGGTCGTCGCCTTCGACCACAGCCATGCTTGCATCCCGGCGCAGGCCTCTCAGGCGATCGCGCGTGAAGGGGAGGCCCGCGGCGTCTTCCTTGTAGCGGCCCGGGTAGTCGTAGCGCTCATAACCGGGGCTCTGCCCCATGCCGTCGCCCGTCTGGAGGTGCTCCTGCTGATAGCGCGGATGTTTGAAGGTGTAGTCGCGCTGAGTCAGGCGGCTGGTGCGGACCTGCTCGCCATAGGTGAAGCGGCGCAGGCACGGTTCGGGCTGGTCGCCGCCCGGGGCGGGGTTGTAGCGTACCGGGCCGCCGTCGATTTCCCCGTGGATGTAGAGGCGATCGCCGTGAATGAGGGTGCTGCCTTCCGCGCTATGGTCGAAGCGATGGAAGATCCCTTCTTCGGCAGCCAGGCGCAGGACGAAATCCAGATCGGATTCCCCGGCCTGGACGCAATACTCGCGAGAGAGGTGGGGTTCGGTCAGACGCTGCTCGTAGTGGCGCAGGCCATGCGTGTCGAGCACGGTTTGCAGGATTTCGGGAACCGATTGCTGCTGGAAAATGCGCCAGTCCGAACACAGCGCGAGCCGGGCCAGCAGCGGTTCGACGACTGCGCGGTAGCGGGTCCGGCGGAAGCCGGTTTCCCCTTGAAAGAACGAGCTGATGCGGCCGGTGACATAGCGCATCGGCCGCTCGCGATGCCAGAGGGTGAAGCGTGCCGGCTGATCGACGACCCGCTCGAAATCCACGGCAGGGTTGCGACTGGCAAGCTCCAGTTCGAGACGGAAGGTTTCGGACAGCGCCTCGGTGAGATGGAATTCGACGACGTCGAATTCCTCGCCGCCTATCACGCCAAAGGTGAAACGCACGTGGGTTTGATGGCTCATCGGGCGTGCCTCTTGTCTCCGGGAGCGAAGCAAGCGGTGCAGGGGGCCGGCTCCTGCGCCGGGTGGGTGTCGGCACGCACCGTATCGCGGGCTACATCACGGGCTGCGCGCCAAATCGAATGGGCCATTCTTCGGGTTCCTGATTGGGGCCGGTGCTAACCGACAGGATGTGAAACGATTGCGTACTCGGGAACAGCGCCATGACATGGCTGAGCACGTTGAGGAACAGATACATCTCGCCCTCGCTGCCGAACCCGTCCGGGTCCAGCACCAGATGGCTCTTGCTCCCTCGCACCGGCATGTCACGGAACATGCGGTCGACCGGAACGGTGGTGATCGAGCGCATCGCATCCAGCTTGCGTTGCGTGGCCCGGGCCAGTGGGAGGTTGTGCAGGCCCGGTATGTCATACGCTCGCAGGAAGCTGGCGAGCGCGGCCGTGCTGTCGAGAATGAGCGGGTTGGGCGACAGGTTGGAGATCCATTGCCAGTGGACGCCGCCGTCCAGCACGGGCGGATAGGTCGGGCTGGGCATCGTGAGGTTGGTGAATTCGGCCGCACGGGTCGTGGTGCCCGTGGGGTGGCAGATATCTCCCGGCCGCAGCGCAAGCGGCAGCGCGCCCTGGGTGCAGGTCAGGCGCACCTGCGCGACTTCGTCGGCCGCCACGTAGGGCGTGCCATCGCCGTGCAGAAAGGCGAGGCGGTGAGCCACGCCTTCGGGTACCCATTGATTTTCGAGATGGTGAACATAGAACCCGACGCCGGCTTCGTTGGCGAGCGCGCCGCCCCGTCCGGCGGCGGCGCTATACGGGCGGAAGGCCTGGACGGGCTGGATACCCTCGCGGGAGACGGTGCGCCGGGAGCAGGAGACGGCATCGACGCTGAAGATGTCGCGGGGTTCGCCGCGAGCGTGCGAGGCGGGTGCGAGCGCGACGCTGGCTGTTTCATTGTCCAGGCTGATGGGGCCGGCCGTGTCCGGCAACAGATTGACCGCTGGCGTGCAGAACAACGACAGGTCACCCGTTTGAATGGACGTGCCCGGCGGCATCGGATGACGGAACCGCAGCGTGAGCCGGGCGCGTTGGCAGGGAGCGGGTGGCCAGGCTTGCCGCAGGCCGGTCACGCGAAAGAAGTGGAAGCGAGCCGGGTAGACGAAGTATTCCTGCAGGATGCGATAGCCGTCGAGTTTTTCCGCGGGTTGCGGAAGCAGGGCGTCGCCCGGGCTGAAACCGGAAAACTGAATGCAGGGGCGCGGCAGATCGCGAACCCGCTCGCCATGATGCAGCCGTGCCTGTTGCAGATAGCGTCCGAGCCAACAGTACAGCGTGAGCGCCGTGTGTTCGTCGCAACTCAGGTGGAATTCGAGGCTGTCGCAATCCAGCTCGTGCAGAGACGTACCCGATGCGGCCGCCAGATTCAGGTGGATGAGGGATTCCTGTTGGCTATGGCTGTCGCTGATGGACTCGATGGTCAACGGCAGCAAGGTGACATCGGTACAGGTGCGGAATTGGCAGCGCACGCCGTGCACCGGGCGCGACTGAACGACCGTCCCCTGCGGCAAATGCTGCGGCGCCGAGAGGCTCCCCTCCATCGGCGCGAAGCGCATGATGGTCATGCCGGGCGTGGGCCGAAGGCAGCTCGGGTCCAAGGCTTGCAGCAGCGGCTGAGTAAGTTCCGGAAAATCGTCCTCGATCTTCAGGCGCAACTTGGCGGTGAGGAACGCGAAGCCTTCCCGCAAGCGCTCTACGCCCGGATCGACGGCGGAGTCGCCGAGGAATCGCTCCAGGCCGGGGTTACTGCGGGCAAAGATCCCGCCCAACCGGCGCAGGTACTGGAGTTCCTCGACGAATTTATCTCTGAGCGACGCCACAACACTCCTCTGGTTGACGAGGTGCGCTCTGGCCGGCGAGGCGGGAGCCGAAGGCGTGACGCTACAACGGTGGCAAGCAGTGGGCGTCGGCAGAACGAACCTCTGTGATTCTCTGCGTGCGCCGGTATCAAGGGAAATAGGACCTGTATGAAAATCGGGTGCGCGGGTGGGCGATCGCGAACGAAAATGAGGTGTGCGGCTCTGCGCCCAGGGCAATCGCACGACACGTCGCAAACGGAGAGCGGTGGCGCGGTCGACATCGCTGGCGCCAGCCTTGCCGTCGATTCTTGAGGCCGGCGTGGGTAGCGGCATTCGGTTTGACGCACGCGGCAGGCAGATGCGTCGCACGATCGCAAAGTTCGGTGCGGCGTGTGAGTGGCGCGAGCCCGGCCTTGGTCTTGCTTCGCGAGCGCGCGCAGGACGGGCTGTCGCCTTGCGGTTCGACGGTGCCGCGGGTTCGGTGCGCGGGCGGCGGCGCATGACCACCGCGCCGTCAAGCCGCGCACGCATGAACGACGGCCGGCCCGGTCGTTCAGCCGCGTTGCGGCGGCGCGAAATGCGTGGGCGGTCAGCGGGTGCGGCATATTACAAGGTCGATCGCGCGGCGATGACGATGGATGCGCATGAAATCACGCGCGATATGACCGGATCCCTGAGTTTCTTTGCGGACGATCGAACGAGATCAGGCCGACGGAAGGGGGTCTGCGCCGCCACTCAGCGCGGCCAGTTCCGCCGCGACACGACCGCGAAACTGATCGCGATCGATCCCGTTGCCGGGCGCGACGGCGGATCGTTCAGCGCGTCGTCGAGCGCATCGCCGAAGCGCGGGCGGCGACCGCGTCCATCGGCGCGCGCGGCACGGCGCGCGGGCGTCGCTGTTTCGGGCACGGCAACGCAATCGTCGGCGACGATCGTGTCGCGCGACGTGTCGGACAGGCATTCGGACGCGTAATCGACGCACATGACAGTCAGTTCCGGGAGGGCGATATCCGTATTGAACGTCACGTCGTTCGATCAGTAAAATGAATGTTTTGATCGTTACGATTCCTTTGAAGAATGGAACTGAAACTGCTGCGAACGTTCCTGACGGTCACCGAGCTCAGTCATTTCAGCCGCGCGGCCGATACGCTGCACATGAGTCAGCCGGCGCTGAGCAAGCAGATCGGCGCGCTCGAGGCGAGCCTCGGCGGCAAGCTGTTCGAGCGCGGGCGGCATGGTGCGGAGCTGACGCCGTTCGGCGAACGCTTCCTGCCCGACGCGCAGGCGCTCGTGCGCGATGCCGACGAGATCCTCGCGCGGGCGAGGGAAGCGACCAGCGGGCAGCGCGGGCATTTGCGGCTCGGCATCTGCCTGTCGGTGCTGACGCTCGTGCCGAAGCTCGTCGCGGAATTCCGTCGCCGCAATCCGGGCATTGCCGTCACGCTGAGCGACCTGTCGTCGTCCGAGCAAACGCGCCGGCTCCGCGCGGGCAAGCTCGATGCCGGTTTCCTGCGCCTGCCGTCCGATGAAGGGTTGTCGTCGTTCAAGGTGATCGACGAGGCGCTCGCGCTCGCGGTGCCGCCGCATCTCGGCTTCAAGCGCGTGCCGGCCGAACTCGACGTGCTCAACGAGATCGGCTTCATCGCGCTGCAGCGTACGCGCGGCCCCGGGCTTGCCGCACAGATCGACCGATGGTGCGTCGAGCGGCGCTTCGTGCCGCACGTGACGCAGCAGGCGGAGGACGTGCAATCGGTGCTGACGTCGGTCGCGGCAGGCGTCGGCGTCGCGTTCATTCCGTCGCGCGCGCAGTACCTGCTGCGCGACGCGACCGTATTGCCGCTCGCCGGCCGAGACGCGAAGTGGCGCGTCGGGCTTGCGTGGCTGTCCGGCCGCGACGATCCCGTCACCGCGCGTTTCGTGTCGTTCATGCGCGACGCGATCAAGGGCGCGCAAGCGCGCGTATAGTGTTCGCGATGGCGTCTCTCCCGAACGCCGGCCCTGCGCCGGCTCACGAACCCGAACCGATGACTTCAGAATCCGACGACTCCCCGCTCGATCCCGCCCTCGTCGCGACGCTCGCGACGCTGAACGAGGCCGCGGCCGATCCGGCCGGCAAAACGTGGTCGCTGCCGAAGATCGCGAAGCGCGCGCAGTTGCCGATGAGCACGCTGCGCCGCGTGCTGACGCAGCTCGATGCCGCGGGCCTCAGCGCGACCACGCTGAACGAAGACGGCACCGGCAGCGCCGCATTGACCGACCAAGGGCGTTCGGTGTGCGCGCAACTGTTCGGCGCGAACGACGCGCAATAAGAAAGGCCGCTCGAAGCGGCCCTGCGTATTCCGGTTCGACATCCGACGCCGGCGCATCGCCCACGCATCACCACCGCGCCGTCAGTCCGCCCATGATCGAATGACGACAGGTTTGATCGTTCAGGCTGCCCTGCGTGCCCGTGTCGTCGCTGACGAGCGGATGGGGCGCGTGCGCGTCCAGCGGTGCGACGAGGGCGCTCGCGGCCGCGAGCGGGAGCATCCTTGTCATCACGTCACCTGCCGTGCGTCGTGGGCGGCCGGCCCGGGCGGGCCGGCACGCCATCGTCGGAACCGAATCAGAACCACTGCTTGTAGCGGCGCACGTAGAGCGTCTTCACGATCTGCGCGAGCAGGATGTAGCCGACCATCGTTGCCGCGAGCCACAGCCAGTAGGTGCCCGGCAGGTGCATGAAGCCGAGCGAATCTGCGAACGGCGAGAACGGCAGCCAGCAGCCGATCGCGATCGCGGTGAACGTCGACAGCAGCACCGGCAGCGCGGCCGTGCTCTGCAGGAACGGGATCTTCTGCGTGCGCAGCAGGTGCACGACGAGCGTCTGCGACACGAGGCTCTCGATGAACCAGCCCGAGTTCATCACGATCTGGCCGCCCGAACCGCCGTGCAGCTGATACATCGCGCCGGCGCCGAACACGGTCCACATCAGCACGTAGGTCGTGATGTCGAACACCGACGAGGTCGGCCCGACCCACAGCATGAAGCGGCCGATGTTGCCGGCCTCCCACTTGCGCGGCTTCTTCAGGAACTCCGGATCCATCTTGTCCCACGGCAGCAGCATCTGCGACGTGTCGTAGATCAGGTTCAGCACGAGCAGCTGCGTCGCGAGCATCGGCTCCCACGGCAGGAACGCGCTGGCGACGAGCACCGAGAACACGTTGCCGAAGTTCGAACTGGCAGTCATGTTCAGGTACTTCAGGATGTTGCCGAACGTCTCGCGGCCCTTGATCACGCCTTCTTCGAGCACCATCAGGCTCTTTTCGAGCAGGATGATGTCGGCGGTTTCCTTCGCGATGTCGGCGCCGCTGTCGACCGAAATGCCGACGTCGGCGTCGCGCAGCGCGGGCGCGTCGTTGATGCCGTCGCCGAGAAAGCCCACCGTGTGGCCGTTCGCCTGCAGCGCCTTCACGATGCGCGCCTTCTGCAGCGGCGTGAGCTTCGCGAACACCGTCGTGCGTTCGACGACCTGCGCGAGCGTCGCATCGTCGAGCGCGTCGATTTCCGCGCCTAGCATCGGCTTGCCCGGTTCGAGCCCGACCTGGCGGCACACCTTCATCGTGACGGTCGGGTTGTCGCCCGTCAGCACCTTCACGGCGACGCCGTTCTCGCGCAGCGCCGCGAGCGCCGGCGCGGCCGATTCCTTCGGCGGATCAAGGAAGGTCAGGAAGCCGCGCACGACGAGGTCGCGCTCGTCGGCGGTGCGGTACTGTGCGCGTTCGTCGCCGCGCGGGATCATGCGCGTCGCGAGCACCAGCACGCGGAAGCCGTCCTCGTTGTACGCGTTCGCCTGTTCGAGCAGCCGCTTGCGCGCGACGAAGTCGAGCGGGCGCACGCCTTCTTCGTCCTGCACGTGGGTCGACACCGCGAGCATTTCCTCGACCGCGCCCTTGCAGACGAGCAGGTGCGTGCCGCGTGAATCCTCGACGACGACCGACAGGCGCCGGCGCACGAAGTCGAACGGCAGTTCGTCGATCTTCTTGTAGCCTTGCGGCTTCACACGCTCGCCGATCTCGTCGGCACGCGCGACGACCGCGATGTCGATCAGGTTCTTCTGGCCGCTCTGGTGGAAGCTGTTCAGCCAGCCGAGCCGCAGGATGTCCTCGTTCTTGTGGCCGGACAGGTCCAGATGGTGTTCGAGGATGATCTTGTCCTGCGTGAGCGTGCCGGTCTTGTCGGTGCACAGCACGTCCATCGCGCCGAAGTTCTGCACCGAGTTCAGCCGCTTCACGACGACCTTGCGGCGGGCCATCGCGATCGCGCCGCGCGCGAGGTTCGCGCTGACGATCATCGGCAGCATTTCGGGCGTGAGACCGACGGCCACCGCGAGCGCGAACGTGAGTGCGCTCAGCCAGTCGCCCTTGGTCAGGCCGTTGATCATGAACACGATCGGCACCATCACGAACATGAACTTGATCAGCAGCCAGCTCACGCTCGCGACGCCGCGATCGAAGCTCGTCTCGATGCGCTTGTGGCTCACGACGTTGCGGGCCAGCGACCCGAAGTACGTGTCCTCGCCGGTCGCGACGACGACGGCCGTCGCCGTGCCGCTCACCACGTTGGTGCCCATGAAGCACACGTTCTCGAGATCGAGCAGCGACGACGTCGCATCGTTGGCCGCGCCGCCCGCGCCCGTATCCGTGTTCGCGGACTTGCCGGCCACCGCGCCGAGCGTGTCGTACTTCTCGACCGGCAGCGCCTCGCCGGTCAGCACGGCCTGGCTGATGAACAGGTCGCGCGACGCGATCAGGCGCACGTCCGCGGGGATCATGTCGCCGGCGGACAGGTGCACGATGTCGCCGACCACCACCTCGCGCATCGGCACTTCGCGACGCGCAGGCTCGGACGTGTCGGTCACGGCGCGCTGCACGGTGGCGGTGGTGCGGACCATCGCCTTGAGCTTCTCGGCCGCGCGCAGCGAACGGAATTCCTGCACGAAGCGCAGCAGCGCGCTGATCGTGACCATCGACAGCAGGATCGTCATGCCGACGAAGTCGCGATCGTCGGGCGCCGCGAAGTAGACGTCGGTGCAGAAGCTGATCGCGGCCAGCACGAGCAGCACGTAGACGAACGGATTATGGAACGCGTGCAGCAACTGGCGCGTCCAGTGCGGCGGCTTGTCGTGCGCGATTTCGTTGGGGCCGTTGTGCTGCAGTCGATCGGCGGCCTGGTCGTAGGTGAGGCCGCGCGAGCTGGTGCGCAGCGACTTGAAGGTTGCCTCGAGCGGGCGGGCCGCTTCCTGCGCGGCGCGCATGCTGTGCGGTGCGTTCTGCTGGCCGGTGCCTGCGTTGATGAAGCCGCGCTGTTTCTTTTGCGATGTATTGCGTTGTGTCATGAGTCGCTCCTTGCGCACGAGGCGGCGGGCGGGGAGCGACCGTGACGTCATCGACGCACGAGCGCTCCCCGCCGCGTCGCGACAGGCGCGATCGGCTGTGGATCGGTGAAGGGAGGAACGCTCGCCGGCGCACGGAGCGCGATCGGATGGACGATGCGCAGCGTCGCACCGGCGAGCGGTAATCGACTACTGTCGTCTGAGTTCATCTGCACTCCTGTCGGTTGCGAATAGTCGGCGCGGGCGATCGACGGCTGTGCACGCACGAGGGTGCGCGGCCGGACGGCACGCGAATGGAAGACGCACGCAACTCGCGCCGCGCGCAGCACGAACGCACGCGCGCGACACGCACGGTTGCGCAGCGCGGGCATTCGGCAATATCGAAAAAATGTGGGCGGGGATTCTGGCCGGTCAGGCCGGAAGGACGCCGCATCCTGCTTCCCGGGATGCGGCAGAAGACGAGGCTCTGCGCGGTTTCCTCAGGCAGCAGTCAAGTTGGTCGAGGACCAACTACAACTCGCATCGGTGTTCACAGAACGCTCCATGTAATTAGACGGGGCGATGGTAATGGGTCGTCATGCGAAGCGTCAACCTTTTTATGCCCTTTTTTCAGGCATTTTTTGCAGCACTTTCTTGCAGAACGTCAACGCGTCGATGCCGGCGCGCCGAATGGAAAACCGCGCGCATGCGACGTACGCATGCGCGCGGTCGGGCGAAGCCGTGCCGCGTTACTCGGTGCCGCGTTACTGCGACGATGCCGTGACGGCTGCGCCCGCATCGAGAATGCCGGAGCCGGCGGGTAGTGCCGTGCACGACGTGCTCGTCGGCAGGATCGCCGCGCGCGCGCCGCCTTGCAGCTTCTGCTGGATCTGCGCGGGCGTGAGGTTGCCGTTCACCGACAGCATCAGGGCGGCGACGCCTGCCACCTGCGGCGTCGCGAAGCTCGTGCCGTTCGCGGTGCCGTACGTATCCGCGCCCGGCGTCGTCATGCCGTCGTTGGCCGTCGACAGGATGTTGACGCCCGGGGCGCTCAGTGCGACGTCGGCGCCGAAGTTGCTGAACGCTGCACGGCGGCCGGTCGCATCGGTCGCGCCGACGCTGATCACGCCGCGACAGTTCGCGGGCTGGTCGAGCCCGGTCGACAGGCCGTCGTTGCCGGCGGCGACCACGACCGTCACGCCCTTCGCGTTCACGTCGTCGATCGCCTGCTGGAACGTCGCGCTGCACGCGCCGACGCCGCCGAGGCTCAGGTTGATGATCTTCGCGGGCGTCGGGTTCGTCGGGACGCCGTTGACCGGAATGCCGGCCGCCCAGCGCATGGCGTCGGCGATGTCGCTCGTCACGCCGCCGCACTTGCCGAGCACGCGCACCGGAAGGATGCGGCCGAGCCACGACACGCCGGCGATGCCCATGCCGTTGTTGGCCGTCGCGCCGATCACGCCCATCACGCGCGTGCCGTGCCAGCTGCTGGGGCTCGGCGCGCTCGCGCAGCGATAGTACGGGCCGCTTGCGTCGTCGAGCTCCTGCTGCGTGACCCAGTCGCCCGGATCGGTTGCGTCGCTGCTGCGGGTCCGGCCGTTGTTGCCGGTGTTGACGTTCGAGATGAAGTCGTAGCCGGGCAGCAGGTTGCCGACGAGGTCGGGGTGCGGCCGGTAGCCGGTGTCGAGCACCGCCGTGACGACGGTCGGCGAACCCTTGGTGCGCGTCCATGCGGGCGACGCGTCGATGCCGGCGGTCGGATCGAACAGGTTCCACTGCTGGCTGTAGTCGGGGTCGCTCGGCGTGTCGCGGATCCGCATCGGGTGATCCGGTTCCGCGTAGTCGACGTCGCTGTCGGCCGCGAACGCTTGAGCGAGCGCCGCGGCGTCGCTTGCCGCGATGCGCTGGCCGATCGACAGCACGGCTGCGCCGTTGGACAAGGTCCGCTCGACCTGGACCGCGAGCGGTGCCTGCGATGTCGTCGCGGCGTTCGCGGCGTTCGCGGCGGCATAGGCGCGGGCGGCGCCGCTTGCCGTCGGTGCGTTCCAGCGCGTCATCGAGCGCTGGATCACCGCGTCGAGCCGCGTGCCGGTGTCGATGGCCGCCATCGCATGGGTGGCCGTCGCCGTCTTTAGCTTGACGATCAGGTGATCGACCGGCGGCTCGGCCGGCGCGACGGTCTCGGCCGCCATCTGCACGGCGGCCTGCTGGGTCGCGCACGCGTTGCTGCCGCTCGTGGCGGGCGGCGTCGTCGGGCTTGGGCTCGGGGTCGGTGCGGGCGCCGGTGCGGCATTGGAAGACGACGGATTGCTGCCGTCGCCGCCGCCACCGCCGCAACCGGCGAGGGGAACGAGCACGGCGGCGGACAGCATGCCGGCGAGTACGTGCGTATGAGCGGCGCGGAGCAGCGCGGAATTGAAGCGTTTGGCTGTCATGCTGAAACGTGATCCTCGTGAATAACCGTCGTGCCGGCTGTAACGCGCGATCCGGTAAGTGCCGGACCTTGTGGTTTCGTCTGACGATCGGCGCAGGTTGCTGCGACGCGCCATGCAATGGGTAACGGCTGCCACGTCGGCTTCTTGAGCGCGTTCTGGCAGAAAAAAGGCGGTGGCCGCAACCGGTTACGTTGCCGCGATGCCGCATGCGTGAGGCGTTCTGAATCGACCGCCGGGAGCGCAGGGCGCGAGCGAATACGACCGGCCGGGCGAGACGCGCGGCGCACGGGCAACGAAGACGCATTTGCGCCGCACGGCATGCGTGCCGTGCGCGCACGTGCGTGCCGGATGGTTCCTTACGCTTTCCCCGATGCGACGCGGATTTTGTTTGGGCGTACGATCGCGGTTCGATCAACGTTTCGTCAGGAGAAAAGCATGGATCGTCGCTTCCGTTGGCTCGCCGTCGCGTTGACCTGCGCGCTCGCAGGCACCGGCACCGCGCATGCGCAGGCGCTCACCGGTACGCTGAAGAAGATCAAGGACACCGGCATCGTGTCGCTGGGTATCCGCGAATCGTCGGTGCCGTTCTCGTATTCGGACAACCAGCAGAAGAACATCGGCTACTCGCGGGACATCGCGGCGCGCATCATCGACCGGATCAGGACGGATCTGAAGCTGCCGAACCTCACGGTGAAGGAAATCCCGATCACGTCGCAGAACCGGATTCCGCTGGTGCAGAACGGCACGATCGATTTCGAGTGCGGCTCGACGACCAACACGCTCGAACGGCAGAAGCAGGCCGCGTTCTCGGACAGCATCTTCCTGTACGGGATCCGCTTCAGCACGCGCAAGGATTCGGGCGTGAAGGACTTCCCGGACCTGGCCGGCAAGACGGTCGCGACGACGGCCGGCACGTCGGACGAGCGTCTGCTGCGCAAGCTCAACGAGGAGAAGGGGATGAACATGACGATCATCAGCGCGAAGGACCACGCCGAAGCGTTCATGAACGTCACGACCGGGCGTGCGGTCGCGTTCGTGATGGATGAGCCGCTGCTGTACGGCGAGATCGCGAAGGACCGCAACCCGGGCGCGTACACGGTGACGGGCACGCCGCTCGTGCACGAAAATTACGCGTGCATGATGCGCAGGGACGATCCGGCGTTCAAGCACGTGGTCGACGACGTGATCGCGCAGATGCAGACGTCGGGCGAGGCCGAGAAGCTCTACGACCAGTGGTTCACGCGGCCGATTCCGCCGAAGGGCGTGAGCCTGAATTATCCGTTGTCGCCGGAGATGAAGCAGCTGTTCAGGAATCCGACGGATCAGGCGCAGTACTGATCGCGGCATCGTGCCCACGTGCGGGCCGGCACATTGAATGTGCCGGCCGGTGCGACTGAATCCCGTGATCTGATCCGCTGCTCCTTTCTCCGATGCCGCGCGCAGATGGCGGCCATGAACGTCATCCGCGCCTTCCGGGCAGGATGTTGCAACCCACACTCTAATCTCCGTGCGGCAGCGCCGCATCTCGACGGGCTCCGGCCGGGGCCGCGTTTTTCGCCATTCCTTTCCTTGCTTGCCTGATCCGTCCCGCACGTCGAACCGCGGTGCGCGCATGCGCGCCCGGTTCGCGCCCGGTGAATGTCGTTTGCCGTGTAAACCCGGATTCAGATTTCAATTTGAACTGGTCAGAATCGGCCGAAATTGTTCAACAATTTTCGGCGAAAAATCCCGGGAAGCCGCGCAGGGCGGCGTGCGGGAGGCGTTGTGATGTTTCAGCGCGAGCGCCGAATAACCCGGGAGCTTCGCCATGTCCGCTCGTTTTCCGTTTCGCCATTTCGTCCGCGGCGCGCTCGTGCCGCTGGCCTTCGCATGCTCGCTCGCATCGGCGGCTCCGCTGCAGACGGTGCGGTCCGGCACGCTGCTGGTGGGCTCCGACCTCACGTATCCGCCTTACGCATACCTGGATGCCGGCAAGCCCGCCGGCTTCGACGCCGAGTTCTCGCGGCTGCTGGCGCGCCACCTGAAGCTGGAGCCGGTGTTCCTCGACACCCGTTTCCCGGACCTGATCCTCGGGATGAAGGCGCGCCGCTTCGATGTCGTCGCGTCCGCGCTCTACGTGACGCCCGATCGCGTGAAGCAGGTCGATTTCGTGCCGTACCTGAAGACGGGCGCATCGCTGCTCGTCGCGAAGGGCAGCGCGTTCCAGCCGAAGACGCCGCAGGACCTGTGCGGCAAGCGGATCGGCTCGATCAAGGGCGCGTCGTGGACGCCGAAGTTGCGCACGGTGTCGCAGGACACGTGCAAGGCGGCCGGGCGCGCACAGATCTCGATCCTCGAGTTCCCGACGTCGCCGGAAGCGACGTCCGCGCTGATGTCGAAGGCGGTCGACGTCCAGATCGAGGATGCGGCCGTCGCGCAGGGGATTCCGAAGCAGACGAACGGGCGCGTCGAGATCAGCTCGACGACGCTGCTGTATCCGATCGTGATCGGCCTCGGCGTGACGAAGGGCGACAGCGGCCTGCAGGCTGCACTCGAGGGCGCGCTGAACGACGCGCGGCACAGCGGCGAATACGGCA
Source organism: Burkholderia sp. IMCC1007 (assembly GCF_027257875.1). Classification (GTDB taxonomy): domain Bacteria; phylum Pseudomonadota; class Gammaproteobacteria; order Burkholderiales; family Burkholderiaceae; genus Burkholderia. Next base: position 36,410 of record NZ_JAPVQY010000055.1, on the reverse strand, counting down.
GCCTCGTGAAGAAATACGGCTTGCAGGAGCCCACGCCGGCCGACGTTGCCAGCGCACTCGGTACTGCCAAGTAAGCCCCGGGGCAAGCACGATCCGACCACCGCGTGCCGCGCAGCGCGGCCGCATCACCCTCCGGGGTTGAGGAGTCTTCGATGCAGTTCGATTGGCACTATGCATTTCAGCTGTTGTGGGACAAGGATTTCTGGCGCGCGTGCGTCGTGGTCGTCGAACTCAGTGTTGCCGCGTGGGTGCTCGGCGTGGTGCTCGGCTTTCCGGTCGCGCTTGCGAGGCAGTCGCACCAGCCGCTGCTGAAGCGGGCGGCGGCCGTGTACATCTGGTTTTTCCGCAGCCTGCCGCTGCTCGTGCTGCTGGTCTTCATCTACAACCTGCCGCAGGTCTTTCCCGCGACCAGCGTGGTGCTGTCGGATCCGTTCACGGCCGGCCTGATCGCGATGGTGCTGAGCGAAACCGCGTATTTCGCGGAAATCCATCGTGGCGGGATCCTGTCGGTGCCGCGCGGGCAGCTCGAGGCCGGCCGCGCGCTCGGCATCCGCTTCACGGGCATCCAGCGGCTGATCGTGATGCCGCAGGCGATCCGCATTGCGCTGCCGGCGCTCGCAAACGAGTTCATCACGATCGTGAAGCTCACGTCGCTGGTGTCGGTGATTTCACTTGCCGAGATCCTGCTCGTCGGGCAACGGTTGTACACGCAGAACTTCCTCGTGTTCGAAACGATGCTGGCCGTCGCGTTCTATTACGTGCTGATCGTCACGGTGTTCAGCCGGCTGCTCGGCTATCTCGAGCGGCACCTCGACGTCAGCCGACGCACGCCCGTGCAGGCCGGCCATGCGGATCCCGAACTGCCGCTGTCGGTGCCCGCCGTCGCGCCGCGGCCGCGGGCGAACGCCGAGTTCGCGCTGCGCCTGAAAGGGCTGCACCAGCGCTACGGCCGCCACGAGGTGCTGAAGGACATTTGCCTCGACGTCGCGCCAGGGCAGGTCGTGTCGATCATCGGCCCGTCCGGATCCGGCAAGACGTCGCTGATCCGCACCATCAACGGCCTCGCGCCGGTGAACGCGGGCGGGGTCGACCTGTACGGCGAGTCGTTCATCCGTGCGTCCGGTTCGCATCCGCCGCGCGTGTCGAACGAGCGAATCCTGGATATCGGCATGGTGTTCCAGAGCTTCAACCTGTTCCCGCACCGCACCGCGCTGCAGAACGTGATGATGGCGCCGTGCTATCACCGGCAGGCCGATCAGGCAGCGATCCGGCTGCAGGCGTTGTCGCTGTTGTCCAAGGTCGGCATGCTCGAGCATGCGAACAAATACCCGCATCAATTGTCGGGTGGCCAGCAGCAGCGTGTCGCGATCGCGCGCGCGCTCGCGACGCGGCCATCGATCATGCTGTTCGACGAGCCGACGTCGGCGCTCGACCCCGAGCTTGTCGGCGAAGTGCTGAAGGTCGTCGAAACGCTGGCCAAGGAAGGGATGACGATGATCATCGTGACGCACGAGATGAATTTCGCGTTCAAGGTATCCGACCGGATCGTGTTCATGGAGAACGGCCGCATCCTGTACGACGTGCCGCCCGACCGGATCCGCGGCAGCGCGGACGCGCGCGTGAAGGATTTTCTGAAGCATGTTCACTTCGCATGACGAATCACGGAATGGGAGCACGCATGGACCCGATGGCTTTCCGGCTGGGCGACATGAACGCACACGCGTGCGCCGAGCGGCTGCGTGCATGTTTCGAGCGCGCCGGTGCGCATTCCGGCGACATCGGAACCGCGTGGCTCGCGCGTCGCGACGAAGCGGCGGCGGTCGAAGCGCAGGCCTGCGATACGTCGTTGCGCGACGGCACCGCCGATGCGCCGCTGGCCGGCACTGTACTTGCGGTGAAGGCCTGTTTCGATTGCGAAGGCTGGGTCACGCACGCCGGTTCGCGCGTACTGGCAGACGATCCGCCGGCGAGCACCGACGCCGCATCGGTGTCGGCGCTGCGTCGCGCTGGTGCCGTGCTGATCGCGCAGACGGCAATGACCGAGTTCGCGTACGGCGCGCTCGGCGTGAACCATGCCTACGGAACGCCGACGACACCGCTCGATGCACGTCGCGAGCGGGTCGCTGGCGGATCGAGTTCGGGCGCGGCGGTGTCGGTGGCGCTGGGCGCGGCTGACCTGTCGCTCGGCTCCGACACGAGCGGTTCCGCGCGCATTCCGGCGGCATTTTGCGGCGTGACCGGATTCAAGCCGTCGCGCGGACGCTACGCGACCGACGGCATGCAGTTCTTGTCGCCGAGCTTCGACGTACCGGGCTTGCTCGCCGCGACGGTCGACCTGTGCCGGCGCGCGGACGCCGTGCTGCACGGCCGCGACGTGCAGCGGCCGCGGCCTGCGACGGTGCGTGGCCTCGATTTCATCGTGCCCGAGCCGTTCGCGACCGACGACCTCGACCCGGACGTCGCACGCACATTCGACGCATGGCTGTCGCGGCTTTCGGCGCATGGTGCGCGCATCCGGCGCCGGCGGCTCGATTGCGTGGCGCAGGCAGGCGCGGTCGCGCGCGCGGGCGGCATCATCGCGGCCGAGGCGTTCATGCTGCATCGAACGCGACTGGCAACGGCGGCCGACCGCTACGATCCGCTCGTCGGCCGGCGCATCGCCGCGGGCGAGCAGGTGCGCGCACACGACTATGCGGCGGCGCTGCTGCGCCTGGCGGCACTGGCGGACACGTACCACACCGAACTCGGCGACGCGGATGCGGTGCTGACGCCGACGGTGCCGATGCTGCCGCCGCGCGTGGCCGATCTGGCGGACGAAACCGTGTACCTCGCACAGAACACGCGTGCATTCCGCCTGACCGAGTTCGCGAACCGGCTCGATCTGCCGAGCATCAGCGTGCCGGGCGACTTGCGGCACCGGCAGCCCGTCGGCTTGCTGATCACGGGACGGCGCGGCGCGGACGCGCAGTTGCTCGATGTCGCTGCACGGGTCGAACGCGCGCTGACCGACTCCGCATGACCTGGTTTCCGGCGGCAAGGCTTGCCTTGCCATTTTTCTTTACCACTATTCAGAGGTGCTTATGATCGTCGTAAGATCGGCCGATATCGCCAATACCGAGCGTCACGCGCGCGGCCCGGGCTGGGACAGCAAGCGGATGATCGTCCAGCAGGACGGCGTCGGTTATTCCGTCCACGAGACGCGCGTGCATGAAGGCGCGGAGCTGCATCTGCACTACAAGAATCACTTCGAAACCAACTACTGCGTGGCGGGAGAAGGCGAAGTCGTCGATACGGCGACCGGCGCCGTACACCGGATCACGCCGGGAACGATCTACGCGCTGAACCTCAACGACGCGCATATCCTGCGCGCGACGCGCGGCGACCTGCACCTCGTATGCGTGTTCAATCCACCGCTCACCGGGCGCGAGACACACCGGGAAGACGGCAGCTACGCGCTGCCGGCGGGGGAGCAAGCCTGACGATGCGCGATGCCGTGCCGTTGCGTGCCGCGACATGCGACGTGCAACGGCGACGTGCAACGGCGGCGCGGCGTGCGGACTCAGGCTGCTTCGCGATGGCTGCGCCTGATCGCCTCGACGAGCATGCGCTCGGAGTCGTCGAGATAGCGCGTGAGCGCGGTGACGGCTTCGCTGCGGCGACTTTGGGTGAGCAGGTTGTAGATCTGGTATTCGCGCTGGATCCAGTCGGGCGTCTGCACGCGCTTCTCGTCCGGATCGGCGGCGAACACGAGGCGCAGTTGCGCCGAGATGGTTCGGAAGAATTCGTCGAGCAGCGCCGACTTCTGCAGCGCGACGATGTGCTGATGAAACCGCAGGCTGTGCGTGCCGACGGCCTGCCAGTTTTCCTTCGCGAGTTCGCGCTCGGCCGCCCGAATGGCGGTCTGCATCTTTTCGAGCAGCGCCGGCTGCGCGAGTTCGGCCGTGTTCAGCGCATGCAGTTCGAGCGTGCGGCGTGCAACGTACAGATCGCGCACGTCCTGGCGATTGAGCGTGCGCACGACGACGCCCTTGTGCCGCACGAACGTGACGAGCCCTTCACGGCCGAGCTGATGCAGGACTTCGCGAAGCGAGTTGCGCGACGTATCGTACTCGGCGGCGAGGTCCATCTCGATCAGCGCCGTGCCCGGCGGCAGCTTGCCGCTGATGATGTGCTCGCGCAATTGATGGCTGATCCGGTCGGCGACCGATTGTCCTCTCGCTTTTTCGCTTGCCATTCCGTTCGTTCGCTCCTCTCCTGATCGTGTGCCGCCGGCGTGACCGGCCGGCGGCGTTTCGCCATTCTACGGGCTGCGGGCCCGGTCAAGCCGTTTTGCCGGATTGCCAGTCGGCCTGCGGCGGCTGCATGCCGTGCATGCCGCGATACGGCGCGACGGGTGGCGACGCCCAGCCTTCGAGCAGGCTCGGGTCGAGTCGGTACACCTCGACGCCGAGCGGCCGGCACACGTCGATCGGGTCGCGCGCGTCGGGGCCCCACATCGGCACCGACAGATCGCCGCCCGGGCAGGTCGACATCGCGCACAGCACGTCGATTTCCGCGAAGAACTCGAGATAGTCGCCGGGCTTCGCGGGGCAGGCCTTCATGAAGTATTTGTCGTCGTCGTTCAGCCCCGTGCACTGGAACACGTTGAGCACGTCGTGCACGTCGAACTCGGTCAGCCCGTACGGCGCGACCGCGCGCACGAGATTCGAGTGGCAATGGAAATGAAAATCCTCGCCGGTCAGCAGCTTGTTCACGTAAGGATCGCAGCGCGTGCCGAGCAGGTCGTGCACGCGGCCGCCGTCGCCGTCGACGCCGTAGCCGGCCAGCGTGTCGTCGGTGATCGTGACCAGCGGGCGCAGGTACGGCAGCGTCGACCAGAGCCGGTCGAACGTCGTCACGTGCGCGGCCTGCAGCTGGCGCGTGCGCGATGCCCACATGCGCTCGCGCGGATTGTGCAGGTTCCATATGTTGAAGTCGGCGACTTGCGGGCCTTCCAGCGTGACGATCCGGAATACGTGACCGGCCGGCACGGTCCACGCGAAGCCGCTGCGGATCGGCACGATGTGCGACGCGATGCGCTCGCGCGCGTCCTGGCGCTGGGCAATCGCGGAATAAAAGACCTTGTCGACGTTCAGGACGGAGCCCTTGGTGACCTGGTAGGCGGCGGGATAGTTCGACATGACGCGGTGCTCTCGGGGAAAGTTGGCAGATGCGGCGATCCGGCCAAAGTCCTTTGCCGTGGCCGGTCAGGCGTCAATTCCGGTGTTGGATTGTTCAACAATTTATTGGCGCTTCGGGGAGTATAGGGTGAGGGCGGGGAGGGGTGTCAATCGGTGGAAAGTACCGAGGGCGCGTGCAAGCCACGGGCTCATGCGTCGGGGTGACGACGCGGGCGGCGGGGCCGGTTGATCGGTGCGGGGCACGCGTGGGATCGCCAATAAAAAACCGCCGACAGATGCCGGCGGTTTCGGTTTTCGGCCTGGTCGCTCGCGCGACGCAGCCTGCTGACTGTCAGGCCTTGATTTCCGGCCCGCGTGCGGCCGGTCGGGCCGGCGCGGCCGGTGCCGGTGCCGGCGCGATCGACTGCGTAGGTTGCGCCGGCACGATCACGACGACCGGTTCCGGCATCGCCCACATCGGCATCGCGAAGCCGACCGGGTGCGGCATCGGCATCGCGAATGCGTCGCCGAACGCCACGTGCTGCAGCGCCATCGTCTGCTGCTGCATCGCGGCCATCAGCGCCTGGGCCGCCTGGATCTGCCGCAGCGCGGCCGCCGGCGGCATGCCGCCCGTCGAGGTCTGCATCTCGAAGCTGGCGCCGCCATGCGGGCTGTGCCAGCTCCACGTGCTGACCTTCATCGGGCCGGCCGCCGTCTGGACGACGCGCGTTTCGGCTTTCACGGGCACGGCGTGCCCGTCGACATTGACGAACATCGGTTGTGCGGCCGGCGCGGTGGCGGCCTGCCCGGCGACAGCGAGTACAGGCATCAGTGCCAGCGCGCCCACCGTCATATACGAACGGAATCGCATATTCGTATCTCCATCAAACGAAACAGATCGAATCAACAATGAACGAAACGTATGGCTCACGGATCGAGCCACCAATGAATATGCAAGTGCTGGCTTAAGTCAGGATTAAAACGGGCACACGCTTGCTGCAGGCGCCCGTCCCGTGCGGTCGCGCGCGTTCCGCCGCAGCCGCGGCGGGCCGCCTGGCCGGTTTCCGGCTGTGCCGCAATCGGCATTCAACCTCGCCCACGCCAGGGGATTCCTGTCGCGGCGTACAACAACAGGCACAATATGCAATTCGCCGCGCACCGCTGTTCGTCAATCGAACAAACTGGCGCGTGTTGCCGCCGTCCGAATCCTTCCCCGTCGTCATGACCGCCTCGCTCACTTCCGCGCGCGAATCGAATTCGCCGCGCTTCCTGCTGTTCCTGATCTGCCTGTTCGCGTCCGCCGGCCAGCTCGCGATCGACATCTACGTGCCCGCGCTACCCGACATGGCGCGCTCGTTCGCGACGACGCCGCAGGCGATCCAGTCGAGCGTGTCCGGCTACATGGCCGCCTATGCGCTCGGCCAACTGATCTTCGGCCCGATCGCCGATGCGCACGGGCGCAAGCGCGTGCTCGCGTTCGGGCTCGTGATCTACACGATCGGGTGCCTGCTGTCGCTCGGCGCGCCGAACCTCGAAACCTTCGTGCTGGCGCGCTGCCTGCAGGGCTTCGGGATCGCGACCACGAACCTGCTCGCGAAGGCGATCATCACCGATTCGTTTTCCGGCCAGGCGCTGATGCATGCGTTCACCTACATGTCGATCGCGTGGGGCCTCGCGCCGATCATCGCGCCGGTGATCGGTGCGCATCTGCAGGAATGGTTCGGCTGGCGCGCGTGCCTCGTGTTCCTGCTCGTGTATTCGCTCGTGATGTGGGCGCTGCTGTGGCACTACCGCGAGACCTTGCCGAAACCGGTGCGCCTCGAGCCGCGCACGCTGATCACGAACGCGGGCAAGGTGCTCGCGAGCCCGGTGTTCCAGAGCTGCTTCCTCGCGCAGGGCCTGTGCTACAGCATCCTGCTGGTGTTCAACATCGTCGGGCCGTTCATGGTGCAGACGACGCTGCACAAGCCGCCGACCTTCTTCGGCTATCTCGCGCTCGGGATCGGGCTGATGTATTTCCTCGGCGGGCTGTCGAACCGGATTCACGGGCGCGGGCTGCCGAGCGCCGAGCAGCGGCTGCGCATCGGCGCGCGCGTGATGGCGGGCGCCGCCGTCGCGATGCTCGTGCTGGCGCTGGTCGTCGGCCTGCGCGTGTGGACGCTCGCGACGCCGGTGCTCGTGATGGGCTTCTGCGCGGGCGCGATGTATCCGACGCTGATGGCCAAGGGCAACTCGCTGTTTCCGCATATCGCGGGGCTGACCAGCGCGATCCTCGGCTGCGCGCTGCTGCTCGTGTCGTCCGCGATGATGGGGCTCGCCGGCTTCGTGTCGATTCACGTGCTGACGCCGCTCGCGGTGTTCTTCGTCGCGCTGTCGTTCATCGTCGTGTGGATGGTGACGAAGCTGCTGCGGTATCTGTCGCAGCAGCAGGCCGCGACCGTCGCGTGCGGAAGCGGGGAGGCGGCGTAAGCGTTACTTGAATGGATGCGCGGCGCCGGCTTGTGCCAACAGCGAAACGGCACCCGGGTCCGGCATCCCGTTCGAATCGATCGCTCCAGCCTTGGCCAGCGCAACGAGATCGCTGTCGACGCCCGGTTGCCCGACCACGAACGACGTGGTCAGGAACGCCGGCGCGGCGAGCGTGACCGCATAGCGCTGCTGCAGGTTCGTCACCACGGCCGATTGCGCGGCCTGCACGGTGTCCGGGCTGTTCATTGCCCGCTGGTAGCGCAGGCTGCCCTGGAAGTTGCCGACCAGCCCGGCCGTGTCCGTGCCGAGTTGCGCGGCGAGGTAAACCAGCATCAGCTCGGTCTCGGGCGTCGTATTGAAGGTGCCGCCCGCGTAGGCAAGCGAGTGCAGGCTCGTGCCGCCGGACGCCACGGTGATGACGCAGGGCAACGCGGCGTTGAGCGTCACGCGGTAGTTGCCGCCGCCGTCCGTCAGCGTCGTTGCCGAGCCTACCGCGCAATTGACCGCCACCTGCGCGCTCGCGAGCGCATCGCCCGTCGCGGCCGTGCCCGACAGCGCGACGGTTTGCGTGTTGTCGTTGAAGCACGCGTCGACGCCGAAGCACGCCTCGCCGTTGCAAGCCTGGAGAGCGGCGAGCGTTGCAACGCACAACGCGCCCAGGGCTGGGCGGGTGAAGCGGGGCGGGCGAAGGTTCATGGTCGCGGGTGTCCGGGAAGGGCGCAGCCGGTGCGCGCTGCTGCTCATATTCTATGTCCCGATTCCACAAGATGCGCTTGCGTTTCATTGACGCAACGGCGGTGAGCCTGCATGTCGGCAGGAGGCGGCGCCGGCCTCCCGGCTCCTTACGGCTTGCGCGCGGCCGGTTTCGCGAACGCGCCGCGCACCTCGAAGCCGATCGCATCCGCGACGTTGCCGCGCGCGTCGACGAGTTCGAGCCGGTGCCGCCCCGGCCACGGCATCCAGGCGACGCGATCGGTGCGCCCGATCACCTTGTCGTCGAGCCGCCATGCGAACCGGCCGGCGCGTCCGGACGAGCGCTCGAACCAGATCCGCTGGTTCTTCGGCGGAATGTCGGGATCGATCGCGAAGATCGTGCCGTCGGTCGGCGTGCCGATCGTCAGCGGTGCGCGTGCGCCGTCCTTGCCCGGCGTGACGGGCGCGGCGAGCCGGATCGTGTCGAGCGCGGTGCCGGCGAGGAACCACTCGTTGCGCGACGGCTCGACGTCGCGTTCGAACGTGATGCGGCGCATCTCGACACCGGCAGGCGGGCGCGGTGCACGGCTCGGCAGGTCGCGGTGCAGATACCCGACGACGGCCGACCAGACCGGCGACGCGCCCGTCACGCCCGACACGTCCCACATCGGCGAGCCGTCCGCATTGCCGACCCATACGCCGACCGTATAGCGCGACGTGAAGCCGACGGTCCAGTTGTCGCGCATGTCCTTGCTCGTGCCGGTCTTTACCGCCGAGAAGAAGCGCGTCGCGAGCGGGTTGTCGAAGCCGAACGTACGCACACGCGCGTTGTTGTCGGAGAGGATGTCGGTGACGACGAAGCTGGCTGCTTCGCTGAACACGCGCGTGCCGTCGTCCGCGCGTATTCGTGCCGACGCACCGGGAGTTGGCGCGGGAGCGGGCACGTCGACGGTCTTGCGCGCGACGCCGCCGTTCGCGAGCGCGCGATACGCATTGGTCAGCGACAGCAGCGTGACGTCCGCGCTGCCGAGCGCGAGGCTGAAGCCGTAATAGTCGCCTTCCTGCGCGAGCGGCAACCCGAGTGCGGTCAGCGTGCGCGCGAAGCGATGCGGCGTGACGAGCACGAGCGTGCGCACGGCCGGCACGTTCAGCGAGCCGCCAAGCGCGCTGCGCACGCTCACCCAGCCCTTGAAGCCCTTGTCGTAGTTCTGCGGAATGTACAGGCCGCCGCCGGCGGCGAGGTTGATCGGCGCGTCGTCGAGCAGCGACGCGGCGGTCAGCCGTTTCTCGTCGATCGCCTGCGCATAGAGGAACGGCTTGAGCGTCGAGCCGGCCTGGCGCGGCGCGAGCACCGCGTCGACGTCGCGCGCGCTCGACAGCGCCCCCGACGAGCCGACCCACGCGCGAATCTCGCCGGTCGCGTTGTCGATCACGACGACCGCGCCATCCTGCACGTTGCGCCGGTGCGCGGGCGCGTTGAGCTCGGTCAGCGCGCGCGTGAGCGTGTCGCGCGCAAAGCGCTGCAGCGGCGCATCGAGTGTCGTGCGCACCTGCGCGCCGGCCTTCGGCCTGACCTCGGCCGCGATGCGTCGCGCGAAATGCGGGGCGAGCGCGGCGCCGTCCGCCGTGATGTCGTTACGCGCGGCGTTGGCCGGGCGCGCGGTCACGAGCTGCACGTAGCCGTCGAGCGACGCGCACGCCTGCTCCGCATGCATGTCGCGCAGGATCCGGCACGCGCGCTCGGCGACCTTCGCGGATGCCGCGTTGGGCGCGCGCACCAGCGCGGCGGCGACTGCGGCCTCGCGCGCGTCGAGGCCCGACGGCGCCTTGCCGAACAGCACCTGCGACAGCGCGGCGAGCCCGACCGTCTCGCCGCGAAACGGCACGAGATTCAGGTACGCCTCGAGGATCTGATCCTTGCGCCAGCCGCGTTCGAGCAGCAGCGCATTCATCGCCTGCGTGGCCTTCTGCGGCAGCGAGCGCTGGCCCGAGCGACGCGGCGAATCGCTGAGCAGCCCGGCGAGCTGCATCGTCACGGTCGACGCGCCGCGCGTGCGCGCGTTCCACAGGTTGCCCCATGCCGCGCCGGCAATGCCGCGCCAGTCGACGCCGCTGTGTTCGTAGAAGCGCTTGTCTTCCGACACGACGATCGCTTCGCGGAACGCGGGCGACACGTCGGCGAGCGACACCCAATCGCCGCGGCGTTCGGTGAGATCGACGCGCGTGCGCTCTAGCGGCGTGCCGTCGCGTGCGAGCAGCACCCAGTCGGAGCTGCGCCAGTTGCGGCGCACGTCGTCGTAGCCGGGCAGCGCATACGCGACGAGCGGCGCGGCGAGCACGACGGCGACGAATACGCGGCCGGCGAAACGCACCGGCCGCGGCGATACCAGATCGTTCATCGTGTGCTCACGACTTGTTCGCGTCGGCCGGCTTCACCGTCATCGGCGAGTTCGGCCACAGACCGTACACGGACGGCGCGTACAGCGCCTCGACACGCGTCGGCGGCAACCCGAACGTGCCGACGTTGTTCAGCCGCACCGTATATTCGACCGAGAATGTGCCCTTCGGCAAATAGTCGTAATACGCGCGGTAGCCGTCGAAGTCGCGTTCGATGAACGACGGCCACGCGCCGTCCGGCGTTTTCTCGCCCTGGGTCGCGGCTTCCGAATCGCGGCCGAGGCCCGAGCCGAGAATCGTCGCGCCGGACGGAATCGGATCGTTGACGACGACCCACGTCATGTCGCTCTGCGCATCGATGTCGAGATGCACGCGCACGACGTCGCCGCGCGTGAGCACGCCTTTGACGGCGGGCGACACGGGCGTGATCGTCTTCGTGATCCGGTAGCCGGCCGCGAACGGCGCGCGCAGCGGCACGGCCGCGAGGCTTTCGACGGTCGCCCACGGGCGGCCCGTGCCGTCCTGCATGACGGACAGCGTGGCCGGCCCCTGCGACGCCCGCGGCCACGGCAGCAGCACGCTGCGCGCGGCGGCGGCGCGGGTCGCGGGCGTGGCCGACGCGGGCGTATCGGCCGGCGCGGCCGATGCTGCCTGCGACCACGAGACCGCGCGCTCGTTGCCGCCGAGCGCGATCTTCGTCGAGCCGGTGACGGGCGTGCTCTCGTAAGTGCGCGAGAAGCGCTCGACCGCGAGCAGGCCGAGCGCGTTCGACGTCGTCGTCTGCCACGCGCCCTGACGTTGCAGCGCGAGCAGGCCGGCCGTCACGCGCGGCATCTCGTCCTTCCACGCCGGGTCGCCCGCGAATTCGAGCGCGAGACGTGCGGCGTTGGTCTCGTTGCTCGTCATCAGCCACCACAGGTCGTCGTCGCGCGCGGTCGAGAACACGAGCTGCGTGCCCTGGTACGTGAGGCGCGCCCGCAGGATCTGCTCGACCTGCGCGCGCTTCTCGTCGCGTTGCGGGATGTCCTTCACGCGCGCGAGGATCGCGTGATAGTCGATCACCGCCGACGTCGGCCACTGGTTCGGCGCGATCTCGATCGAGCCGAGCATGCGTCCTTGCGCTGCGCCATAACGCGACAGCGCCTCGATCGCGGCGAGCTTGCGCAGGTCGCGGTCCTGGCGCGGCGCCCAGGTGTTGCGCTCGATGCGGCCGTCGACGAAGCGCGCGAGCCCGGTTTCCAGCTGCGTGCGCAGGTCTTCCGGCAGCGCGAAGCGCGGGTCGAGACGGCTCGCTTCGTCGGACACCACGAGCAGGTACGACGACAGCGTCGGGCTGCCGGCGTGCGCGTCGTCGGACAACGGCGGGAAGTAGCTCGCGAGCCCGTCGCTGTCGAGATAGACGGGCATGCGCGACACCAGCGCCTGCCATTGCGCGGCATCATGCAGGCCGATCGCGCGCGACGTCTGCTGCTCGAGGCAGCGGTACGGATAGCGTTCGAACCAGCGATGTACGCCGGGGAGGCCATCCGCGAGCTTCGATTGCAGCGACACGGCGATGCCGCCGCGCGGCGTGCCCTGCGCGTTGTTGGCGGCGCCGGCCGGTGCCGCGATGGGCACCGTCAACGTGCCGTCGACCTGCGCGAGTGTCGCTTGCTGCACGGTTACCGGCAGCGCGGGCACGACCTTCTGCACAACGACCAGCGCATCGGACGCGCGCTTGCCGCCTTGCTCGGCCGCTTCGATGCGCCAGTTGAGCGCGGCGGCCGCGTCGAGCGCCTGCTCGGGCACGGTGATCGTCCACGCGACCTCGGTCGCCGCATTGGCCGCGAGCGACACGGTTTGCCGCGCGACGTCGAGACCCGTCACGCGCGGCGTCACGACGACCTGCATCGCGCGGTCGGTCGTGTTGCGCAGCGTGACCTGCGCGCGGAACGCATCGCCTTCGCGCACGAGCGGCGGCAGCCCGGAGATCAGTTGCAGATCCTGCGTGCTCCGGATCGACGTGCTGCCGGTGCCGAAGCGATCGGCGCCCACTGCCGCGATCGCGACGATCCGGAAGCGCGTGAGCGCATCGTTCAGCGGTACGTCGACGGTCGCGCTGCCGTTCGCGTCGAGCGTCACGCGCGGGTTCCACAGCAGCAGCGTGTCGAACAGTTCGCGCGTCGGCGCGCTGCCGCCTCCGCCGCCGGCCGGCACGGCCTTGCGGCCGAAGTGGCGGCGCCCGACGATTTCCATCTGCGCGGTGGCCGTCTCGACGCCGTATGCGCGGCGCTGCAGCATCGCGTCGAGCAGGTCCCAGCTGTTGTTCGGCATCAGTTCGAGCAGCGCCTCGTCGACGGCCGCGATGGCGATCTGCGTGCCGGCCGGTGCCGGCTGGCCGTTCGGCAGCGTGACCTTCACGTGCGCCTTTGCCTTGCTGCGCACGGTGTAGCGCGTCGCGTCGGTCGTCACGGTCACGCCGAGGCGATGCACGCCCGTGCCGACCTTGATCTCGCCGAGGCCATAGCGGAACGCCGGCTTCGACAGGTCGACGAACGCGGTCGGCGCTTCGTAGTGGCGGCCTTCGCGCCAGAATGCGCGCGCCCATTCGACGGGCGCCTTCCAGCCCCACGTGAAGAACGAGTACCACGGCACTTCGCGAATCCGGCCGCGCAGCGCAAGCACCGACACGTACACGTTCGGCCCCCACGATTCGCCGACCTTCAGGTCGACGGTCGGGTTCTTGCCGTTCAGCTGCACGATGTGCGTTTCCATCACGCCGCCGCGCTCGACCGCGACGAGGGCGGTCGCGTAGCGGAACGGCATGCGCACCTGGAAGCGCGCGGTTTCGCCCGGTTCGTACGAGGTCTTCTCCGGAATCACGTCGATCCGGTCGGTGTTGTCGCCGCCGAACCAGAGTTCGTCCTCGCGCGTGACCCACACCGACGTCGACGCGTTCGACGCGCGGCCGTCGCCGTCCTTCGCGACCGCGATCAGCTGCACGTTGCCGGCCTGCTCGAGCGTCGCGTCGCAGGCCATGCGGCCCTTGTCGTCGGTCTTGCCCGAGCACAGCACGCCGAGATCGAGCGTGTCGCTCTTGTTGTCGTACGCGTAGAAGCCGCCGACCATCCGCTTGCGCGACGACGTCGTGACGTGCGCGACGCCCTTGATCTCGACCGACACCGATGCGCGCGGCTTGCCCTGCAAGTCGACCGCGAGCGCCTGCACGGGCACGCGCTGGCCGACCGACACCCAATGGCCGGCCTTGATGCCGACCGCCACCGCGGCCGGCCACAGGATCGTGTCGCCGCGGATCGTCTGCACTTCGCCGTTCGGGTCTGCGAATGTCGCTTCGAGCGCGATGCGCTTCGGCGCGTCGACGTCGGGCAGCCCCTTGAGCGTGACGGCGCCCGCGCCGTTGCGGTCGAGCGTCAGCGGCAGCTTGTCCGCGATCAGCTTGGTCGCATCGGGATCGTTGTTCGACGCCGACGCGTTGTCGCCGTCCTGCGCATCGTCGTCGGCGTTGCCGTCGCTCCGCTCGGGACGATAAGGCGTGAAGCTGAAATCCTCGAAGCGATCCGCGAACGGCGGCGACGCCCACTTCATCAGCGCCGACACCTGCACCGGCAGGTTCGATGCGCCGCCGCCCGACACGTAGTCGATCTGCACGGCGAGCGGTGCTTCCTTCACCGCGACGAGCGGGCTCTTCTGCGCGTCGCGCGCGCTGATCGACCCTTTCAGCACCGGCAGGCGGAACGCCTCCACGCGGAAACTGCCGCCGTAGTAGCTGGTGGTCGGCGCATCGTCCGGGCCGCCTTCGAGCGACACGCTGTATTCGCCGAGCTTCGCCGCCGGCGGCAGCGCGAACTGCGTGTCGGCGCTATGGTCGGCCGTCCACGTGAGCGGCAGCTTGTACGTCTGGTCCGAGCCGAGATGACGGATCGTCACGCGCGTCGGGTATTGCGACGGGAACGCGAGGCTTTGCAGCGTCTCGGTGCGCAGGAAATGCTTCATCGACACGGTTTCGCCGGCGCGCAACAGCGTGCGGTCGAACACGGTATGCGCGCGCACCGTCGGCGCGCGGTCGGTGTCGGTCGGCACGTTGAAGCGCCACGCTTCGATCCCGCGGTTCCAGTTCGAGCTGACGAACGCCATGTCGGGGCCGGTCTTCGGATCGTCGACGCGTGCGGACACGAAGTAGTCGTAGAAGCGTTCCGACTCGTTGCATTCATGCTTCGGCTCGAACGGGCCGTCGATCTGCAGCAGGCCCTGCGCATCGGTCTTGCCGGCCGCGATTTCATCGCCGTTGCAATCCGATACGCGGATCTGTGCGTTCGGCACGGGCTTGCCCTGGTCGAGCGTCGTGACCCACACGAGATTGTTCTCGCGGCCCTGTTTCAGATGCACGCCGAGGTTCGTGACGAGCACCGTGGTGCGCACGTACATGCTCGATGGTTGCGCGAGCAACGAGCGACCGAGCGCGGGCGACGCGAGTTCGAGCACGTAGAAGCCGGGTTTGTCGATCGGCACGCCGACGACCTCGAACGGGCGCAGCGTTTTCGGGTCGGCCTTCGGCAGCGTCAGCGTTTGCGCGCCCGGCTCGCCGTTGAGCAGCGACAGCGAGCGCACGTCGATGCGCCGGTCCTGCGGCGCGGGCATCTTTTCGCCGGCCTGGAGCGGCACGTAGACGGGATGCTGGCCCTTGCGCCGCAGCAGGCCCGGGATTCGCTCGTCGATCGTGCCGGCCGTCATCGACCAGTTGTCGAAGCGATCGACGGTACGCATCCATTCGCGGATCGCGGTGTCGTTCTCGACCTTCAGGTTCGCGAACTGCGCGCCCCCCGCGTTGAGGCCCGCGATATGGAGATCGGCTTCGACGTTGCGCAGCGTGACCGGCACGAGCGCAGGCGTATCGGGTTCGGCGAAGCGCTCGACGATCCCGAAGGTGCCCGACGAGAATTTCGCGAGCGGCGGCATCGGCGCGGTGCGCGTCGCGAGCGGGAACAGGTCGGCGTTCGCGAGTGGTCGGTCGGTCACGTCGCGCAGCCCGGACGGCAGCTCGATCGTCAGGCTGGCCTGCGCGGGCAGCGGCGGGTTGAACGTGACGGTCGTCACTTCGTCGCTGTGGTCGTCCGCCGCGAAGGTCGGCGAAAGCGAACCGTCGGGACCGCGCAGCTTGATCGCGTCGGCGTTCTTGCGCGAGATCGGCGCATTGAACGACAGCGTCAGCGGACGCAGCGGCGTGCACGGCGCTTTCGCGTTCTCGCGCTCGCACGAGAAGCTCGCGGCGAACGGCGCGCGCACGGTGAAGTCGAAACGCCGCTCGGTGTCGTTCGCGATGCCGCTCGGGCTTGCGACGCCCTTGCCGTAGACGAGCTGCATCTTCGCGCTGGCCGGCAACGCCTGCGCGCACGACAGCGTGAGCACGCGCGCGGCGTCCTTCTTCAGCCCGAAGTGGTCGAGCAGTGCGGTACGGGTGGCGTCGTCGGCGGCCGTGACGGGGATGCGGTTGCCGATGCCGGCTGCTTCGCACCAGATGTTCGCGAGCGCGGAGCGCGGCTCGGCCGGGCCGTTCAGTTTCAGCACGAAGACCTGGCGTTCCTCGATCTCGCGCGAGCCGGGGCGTACCGTCACCGGGAACGGGCCACCCGTCTGAAACGTGAAGCGGCGCGGGCCGCTCACTGCATTGCCGGCGACCGAGCGCAGCGTGTCGTTGAGCGCGACCGAGCAGCGTACGCCCGGCGGCAGGTCGTTCTCGAAGTCGTAGACCCACGTCTTGTCGTCGAGCCAGTGCCCCTGGCCGCGTGCGGCGGCGGTATCGTTGCAGGTCATGCGCGCGGGACTCGGCGCGGACGCCGAGCCGAACGCGACCATCGCTTCGTCGAACTTGACGACGCTTTGCCGGACCTCGGTGACGGTGCCTTGCGGCGATACGCTCAGGGTGCGTGCGGCGCCCGCATGCAGCGACAGTGCGGCCGCGGCGCCGAGCGCCGCCACGGCGCCGATGCGCAGGAGCAGCTGGGTAGTGTGATGGGTGTGATTCGCTTTGTTGTGTTTGTCGCGCTGCTTCATCGCTCGATGCCCTCGGAGGGAAGCTTTCTGTTTGATTGCAGGCGATTCTAACCGACGGGCATGTGGGCGGATGACGGGATGCCATGTGTCGTTGCCTTGCGACACAGCGCATCCAGATGCAGAATTGTCGCGTCGACGACACAAAGATGCCGCGAAATGTCGATTGTCTCGGAATGCGGAACATTTAATGGACTATAAAGCCATTGTCCGTTCCGTTTTGTGCGCGTACATTTCAGGGCCGCGCCGATGTTTGAGAATTATCAAGCGTGGTTTTCCCGAATCCGGTGTTCGAGAGAAGGAAACATGCATAACGACAACACCCCCCACTCGCGTCGCGATGACGACGCAGCCGCCGGCGGCATCACGCGGCGTCAATGGTTGCAGGGCGCACTGGCGCTGGCGGCGGCGGGCCTCACGGGCTCGCTGGCGTTGCGGGCCCTGGCCGACAATCCCGGCACTGCGCCGCTCGATACGTTCATGACGCTCTCCGAAGCGCTGACAGGCAAGAAAGGGCTGAGCCGCGTGCTCGGCCAGCGCTTCCTGCAGCCGTTGCAGAAGGGCCCGTTCAAGACGACCGACGCGCTGTCCCAACTCGCCGGCGCACTCGCGTCCGGTTCGCTGAGCCCCGATCAGGAAGCCGCCGCGCTGACGATCCTCGAAGCGTGGTATCTCGGCATCATCGACAACGTCGTGATTACGTACGAGGAAGCATTAATGTTCAGCGTCGTGTCCGATACGCTCGTGATCCCTTCGTATTGCCCCAACAAACCCGGCTTCTGGGCCGAAAAACCGATCGAGAGGCAAGCCTGATGGCCGATACCGATACGCAAAAGGCCGACGTCGTCGTCGTCGGGTCCGGTGTCGCAGGCGCGATCGTCGCGCACCAGCTCGCGATGGCGGGCAAGTCGGTGATCCTGCTCGAAGCCGGCCCGCGCATGCCGCGCGGCGATATCGTCGAGCGCTTTCGGAACCAGCCCGACAAGACCGACTTCATGGCGCCGTACCCGTCGAGCCGGTGGGCGCCGCATCCGGAATACGGCCCGCCGAACGATTACCTGATCCTGAAGGGCGAGCACAAGTTCAACTCGCAGTACATCCGCGCGGTGGGCGGCACGACGTGGCACTGGGCCGCGTCGGCGTGGCGCTTCATCCCGAACGACTTCAAGATGAAGACGGTGTACGGCGTCGCCCGCGACTGGCCGATCCAGTACGACGATCTCGAGTCCTACTATCAGCGCGCCGAGGAAGAGCTCGGCGTGTGGGGCCCGGGCCCCGAGGAAGATCTGTATTCGCCGCGCAAGCAGCCGTACCCGATGCCGCCGCTGCCGTTGTCGTTCAACGAGCAGACGATCAAGAGCGCGCTCAACGGCTATGACCCGAAGTTCCACGTGGTGACCGAGCCGGTCGCGCGCAACAGCCGCCCGTACGACGGCCGGCCGACTTGTTGCGGGAACAACAATTGCATGCCGATCTGCCCGATCGGCGCGATGTACAACGGCATCGTGCACGTCGAGAAGGCCGAGCAGGCCGGCGCGAAGCTGATCGACAGCGCGGTCGTCTACAAGCTCGAGACGGGCCCCGACAAGCGCATCGTCGCCGCGGTCTACAAGGACAAGACGGGCGTCGACCATCGCGTCGAAGGCAAGTACTTCGTGGTGGCCGCGAACGGCATCGAGACGCCGAAGATCCTGCTGATGTCGGCGAACCGCGATTTCCCGAAAGGCGTCGCGAACAGCTCCGACATGGTCGGGCGCAACCTGATGGACCACCCGGGCACCGGCGTGTCGTTCTACGCGAGCGACAAGCTGTGGCCGGGCCGCGGCCCGCAGGAGATGACGTCGCTGATCGGTTTCCGCGACGGCCCGTTCCGCGCGACGGAAGCCGCGAAGAAGATTCACCTGTCGAACATGTCGCGCATCAACCAGGAGACGCAGAAGATCTTCAAGGCCGGCAAGCTGATGAAGCCCGACGAGCTCGACGCACAGATCCGCGACCGTTCCGCGCGCTACGTGCAGTTCGACTGCTTCCACGAAATCCTGCCGCAGCCCGAGAACCGCATCGTGCCGAGCAAGACGGCCACCGACGCGATCGGCATTCCGCGCCCGGAGATCACCTACGCGATCGACGACTACGTGAAGCGCGGCGCTGCGCATACGCGCGAGGTCTACGCGACGGCCGCGAAGGTGCTGGGCGGCACGGACGTCGTGTTCAACGACGAGTTCGCGCCGAACAATCACATCACGGGCGCGACGATCATGGGCGCGGATGCACGCGACTCGGTCGTCGACAAGGACTGCCGCACGTTCGACCATCCGAACCTGTTCATCTCGAGCAGCTCGACGATGCCGACCGTCGGTACGGTGAACGTGACGCTGACGATCGCGGCGCTTGCGCTGCGGATGTCGGACACGCTGAAGAAGGAAGTCTGACCGTGCGGAAATCTACTCTCACCTTCCTCGTCGCCGGGTGCCTCGCGCTGCCCTGCCTCGTGCGCGCGGCCGATTCGGCCGATCCCGCACAGATCAAGCGCGGCGAATATCTGGCGATCGCGGGCGACTGCATGGCGTGTCACACCGTGAAGGGCGGCAAGCCGTTCGCGGGCGGCCTCGCGATGCCGGTGCCGAAACTCGGCAAGATCTATACGAGCAACATCACGCCGGACCCGGACACCGGCATCGGCAAGTGGACGTTCGACGACTTCGAGCGCGCCGTGCGTCACGGCGTGTCGAAGAACGGCGACAACCTGTATCCGGCGATGCCGTACGTGTCGTACGCGAAGCTCAGCGACGACGACGTACAGGCGTTGTACGCGTACTTCATGCATGGCGTCGAGCCGGTGAAGCAGGCGCCGCCGAAGAACGAGATCCCCGCGCTGCTGAGCATGCGCTGGCCGCTGAAGATCTGGAACTGGCTGTTCCTGAAGGACGGCGCATACCAGCCGAAATCCGCGCAGAGCGCCGAGTGGAATCGCGGTGCGTACCTGGTGCAGGGCCTCGCGCACTGCAGCACGTGCCACACGCCGCGCGGCATCGCGATGCAGGAGAAGTCGCTCGACGAGACGGGCGGCAGCTTCCTGTCCGGTTCGGTGCTCGCGGGCTGGGACGGCTACAACATCACGTCCGACCCGAACGCGGGGATCGGCGGCTGGACGCAGCAGCAGCTCGTCCAGTACCTGCGCACCGGCAGCGTGCCCGGTGTCGCGCAGGCGGCCGGCCCGATGGCCGAGGCCGTCGAGCACAGCTTCTCGAAGATGACCGACGCCGACATCGGCGCGATCGCGACGTATATCCGCACCGTGCCGGCCGTGGCCGACAGCAGCGCGAAGCAGTCGCGTTCGTCGTGGGGCAAGCCGGCCGAGGACGGGCTGAAGCTGCGCGGCGTGGCGCTCGCGTCGTCGGGCATCGATCCGGCGCGGCTGTATCTCGGCAACTGCGCGACCTGTCACCAGATGCAGGGCAAGGGCACGCCGGACGGTTACTACCCGTCGCTGTTCCACAACTCGACGGTCGGTGCGTCGAACCCGGCGAACCTGGTCCAGGTGATCCTGAACGGCGTGCAGCGCAAGGCAGGCAGCGAGGATGTCGCGATGCCTGCGTTCCGCAACGAGCTGTCGGATGCGCAGATCGCCGCGCTGACGAACTACCTCACCGAGCAGTTCGGCAATCCGGCTGCGAAGGTGAGCGAACAAGACGTCGCGAAGGCGCGTTGACGCCGGGCGCGTGCGAGCACGGTAACACTGACAACAGGAGGCGCACAGCACATCGGGCGGGCCCCGATGCCGGTTGTTGCAGAGGAGAGGGCGAGCGGCACAGGCGGCCGCCCGTCCTGGTTCGTTGGCAATCCGATGCGCGCGCGTTGCGCATCGTTTTCGTTGATCACACCATGACACCGAATCAACCGTTTCTCGCGTCCCAGCGCGATGTGCTGCTGCTGCTGTCCCGAATCCTGCTCGTGATCCTGTTCGTGATGTTCGGCTGGAAGAAGATCATCGACTTCTCCGGTACGATCGCGTTCATGGGAAGCGAGGGCGCGCCCGCGCCGATCATTTCGGCGGCGATCTCCGTCGTGATGGAGTTGTTTGCCGGCATCGCGATCCTCGTCGGCTTCCAGACGCGGCCGCTTGCCCTTCTGCTTGCGCTGTATACGATCGGCACCGGCATCATCGGCCATCATTACTGGACGATGACGGGCGGCGAGCAGATCAACAACATGATTCATTTCTACAAGAACATCGCGATCTCGGGCGGCTTGCTCGCGCTCTGCGCGGCCGGCCCCGGACGTTTTTCCGTCGATCGCGGGTGAACGGGCCGCCGGCGCGCGCATGGGGTGCGCGCCGGACGGTCGAGACTCCGAGGGGGCATCATTTTGCGACTCAAACTTTTCGCATGGCTGATTGCGGCTGCCACGCCCGCAGCCGCATTCGCACAGACGAGCGTGACGCTGTACGGCCGGATCGACGGCGGCGTCGAATACCTGAACCACATCGCGACGCCGAACGGTGGCAGCGGGACGCGCTGGAGCGCGGAAAGCGGCGACTGGGGCACCAGCATGTTCGGCCTGAAGGGTGTCGAGGATCTCGGCGGCGGCATGTCTACCGTCTTCGACCTCGAAACCGCATTCCAGGTGATGAACGGGCAGACGGGCGGCGGGCGCATGTGGTCGCGCCGCGCGTATGTCGGGCTGAAGAGCGATACGTGGGGCCAATTGCAGGCCGGCCGCAACCTGTTCATCGACAGCGACGGCGTGTGGGAATTCGATCCGTTCGTCCAGCAGGCGTTTTCGTCCGCGTCGCTCGTGCGCGGCCGCAACTGGCAGCAGAGCAGCAACAACATCGAATATCACAGCCCGGTGATCGGCGGCTTCGACGTGCAGGCGCAATACGCGTTCGGCAACCAGTCGCGCGGTTTCAACTACGGCGCGGCCGACGACTTCGGCCGCTCGGACGGGATCATGATCTCGTATCACTCGCCGGTGCTCGACGTGCGCGGGATCTACGACGAGCTGCGCGACAACAACGGCAAGTTCAGCAACATCTTCACCGCATCGCGCGAGTATTTCGTCGGCGCCAACGTGAAGGTGGCGAAGTTCAAGATCCAGGGCGCGTATACGCACTACCAGGCGCCGGACAGCCCGGCCGGTGTTGCCGATCGTGCGGATCACTACTGGCTCGGCGCGACTTACACGGCGACGCCGCAGTGGGCCGTGACGGGCGGCGGGTACTACGTGAAGGTGGGTGATGGCGGTGGAGATGCGTCGCACGATCCGTCAGGCCACGCGATCATGTATGTGCTCGGCACGACGTACAACCTGTCGAAACGCACGTTCCTCTATGGGACGGTTGCGTACGTGCGTAATGGCGGGAATTCGAACTTCTCGCTGCTGGCGTCGCCGCGCGACGCGACGTCGGGGACGAGCCCGATGACGGGCGAGTCGCAGACGGGCGCGTATGTGGGGATGATGCATACGTTCTGAGCGTGGTGTAGTGCGGGTAAGGCACGGGTGAGGGTGGTCCCGTGCCTTGTTGCGTTTACGGGGCTTGCGACGAACATCGCGGGCGCACATCGGTGTCGGCGTGGGGGCGGGCGCATGGGGCGTGCCAGCGATGGCGGCCGTTATGTGGCGCGCTGCGCGTCGCTCGTTCGTCGTCGTCTCGTCACCAGCTCATGGCTGGCGGCGAGCATTGCGTTGCCGATAGCGTGCGCGTGCTGGGTTCACATTCTCTGACATTTTATCGATTGGAAATTCCAACGCGAATGGCGGTTACGCGATCTGTCGCTATCCGACTGATGTGAGCCATTCGATCCGCTCGGCCGACAGCACGGGCATGTGCATGCAGATATGCGCATCGGCGGCCAGTACCGCCCGAAAACCGAGGCCGGCGCTGGTGCTGCGTCTTCATCCTCGTAATCTCAATTTTGTCGACGCTGCCGAATGCAGCCACGCGACGAGCCGGGAGCCAATGCTTCCCTGCGACATCGTCGTGCTCAAAAGCATGACGTCCGGTGCGCCGCGATATTCAATGTGAGACACCCACCATCGGCGGACGAAGGGATGGATCGCGATTTAACATGACGAATTCCGGCTCGGCGCGATTCACCGGTTTGAATCGCGCCAGTGCCCAAAGGCTCGCAGCAACAGTCGGAATTCCGGGCTTTTCCCATCTGATGAGATACCGATCAGCCGCCCGGCGTTGCGCGACGGCCGTTTTTGTTACTACACGGTACGGGGTAGCCTGATGGTTTCCGATCTATTGAACAAGGCACTGCGCGCGCAATACGTGCAATACGGACGAATTGTCCGCCTTGATACGCCGCTTGGCGAAGACTGGCTGGTCCCGCTCTATGTCCGGGGGCGCGCATGCCTCGGGCGAGACTTCGAATTCACGATCGACGCAACATCGACGCGGCTCGAAACGATTCAGGCAAAGGCGTTGATCCGAGAATCCGTGACGCTGTGGATTCGGCAAACGAACGGCAGTGAAATGCCGATTCACGGCTACGTGACTGCGTTCAGTCGCTTGGGCGCCGACGGCGCGAACACCTATTACCAGCTTCGATTCAACTCGTTGCTCGCGCTCCTTCGGCTCGGTAGTGATCGGCGCGACTGGATCGAGACGCCTGCGCAGCAAACCGTATCCGACGTACTCGCAAAGTATCCGCAAGCATCCGGTAACGTTGCTTGGCAATTGCGCCAAGCGCTGCGCTCGTATTCTCAGCGGATGCAATGGGAGTCCGACTGGAATTACGTACACCGCACATTCGAGGAACTCGGTCTCTTTCCGCGTTTCGACATCGCGCGGGACGGCAAGTCTCACAAGGTCGTCATCATGGACGATCTGTTTTCAGTTCCGGAATTGAAGCACAAGACCATTTCGTTCAGCCGCTCGGTACAGGATGAAGAATTCGATGGTCTGAGTGAGTGGATCGATTCGCAAGAAATCCAGTCGGCCGAACTCGACACGGGCACGTTCGACTACAAGCGTCCCGATCTTCCCAAACACGTCACGATGCGTGCGTTCGATCTTGACGATGTTCCGGGCGTGGGCGAGCAGTACGAATACACCGGGTCACATACGTGGTCGGATCGCGAGATGGGCGAGACTCAGGCGAACCTTATCGCTGAGGAATGGCGCTCGCGCGCGCAGCGCTTCCACGGCGTGGGTGCATTGCGTTGCGCATGGCCCGGCCGCTATGGCGTGCTGACAGGGCATCCAGTGCACGATGCGCAACCGGAGCAGGATCGTGAAATGGCGATTCTTTCGGTGAGCTGGCTGATCCAGAACAACGTGCCGGGTCTCGAGAACCTGATGCGTTTTCGCAAGAGCCTGCGCGCTGAAGTCGAGCAGGCGCGCGCAAGCGGTGCGGGTTCGCCCGTGCGGCATGACGACGGCGGCGTGGGATTCTTCCACGTCGAAATCGAAGCGCAACGGCGTCGCGTCGCATTTCGGAGTCCGTTCGAACACAAGAAGCCCGTCATGCAGCTTCAGACCGGCATCGTCGGCGGCCCGGACAACGAAGAAATTTATACAGATGCGATGCTGCGAGCGAAGGTCCGGCTGACATCCGACCGACTCAATGACGGCGACCAGAACGTGTCGGCGTGGATACGGGCGGCGATGCCCGATGCGGGCCACAAGCGCGGTGGCATGTTTCCACTGCGCAAGAACGACGAAGTTTTGATCGGCTTCATTAACGGTGATTGTGATCGTCCCGTGATCCTGTCCAGAATGCACGGCGGCGAAAGCATGCCTGAATGGCACACGCACGGACTGACCTCGGGCTTGCTTTCGCGCGAATACGGCGGCGAAGGTTACAACCAGCTGATGATGGACGATGCGAGCGGGCAGAACCGCGTGCATTTGTACTCGACGAGTTATAGCTCTCACCTTCACCTGGGCTACTTGATCCAGCACTCGGGCAACACGCGCGGTGCGTTCATCGGCCACGGCTTCGACCTCAAGTCATTGGGTTACGGTGCGGTGCGGGCCGAACAAGGGCTTTACGTATCGACACAACCGGTAGCCACGCAACCGTTGAATGCGACGGCGGCATCGGAACAGCTTGCCGGCGCCGAAGCGATGCTGGAAACGACATCGAAGGCGAGCCAGAAGAATCGGGCCCAAAGCCAGCAACACGGCCACGACGCGCTGAAATCCTTCACGGACGCGACGCGGCATGCGGTCGCGGGCAGGAGCAACGGCGGTCGCACGGCGGGCGGCGGCACAGGCAATGCGAACGGCTTCGCGAAGCCGATCATGCTGCTGTCCAGTCCGGAAGGCATCGCCGCATCAACCCAAGGATCGGCACATATCACGGCAAACAAGCAAACCAACGTAGTCGCCGGAGAGGACATCAACCTCGCGGCCGGACGCGCGTTGCTCGCCAGTGTGCTGGAACAGATCAGCCTGTTTGCAGAAAAACTCGGGGTGAAAATCTACGCGGCGAGCGGCCCGATAGACCTGCAGGCGCAGAGTGATTCGATGAGCTTGGCTGCGTCGCAAGACGTGAAAATTACGGCGGGCAAGAAGATGTACCTTTCGGCCGACGAAATCTGGATTGGCGCGAATGGTTCGTACATCAAACTTACGGCGAACATGATCGAAAACGCAACGTCGGGCCAGATTGTCGAGAGGTGTGCGGATTGGGAGAAAGCAGGGGCGGCAAGCGGCACCTTGCAAAACCAGCTTCAATCGTCGCAGGTGTCGGTAGAGGGCGGCCGTTGCGCTGTGTTCTCCGGTTGAATCGCACGGCCGGCATCGTATCAACATAGACAATCCTGAAACCGAATCCGAGTCGGGAACCATGAGCAAGACAACGCCTAAAAAGAAACAACACTCAGCCGCCGCTCCGCAATCGACACCGAAGCCCGTCGGACCGGCCGATACGTCACTGAGCTGGGCTTATCCCTTCACGCCCGTGGGAAAGAGCGACGCGGCCGTCCCGATGACTTATTTCAGGGCGCTGGCGAAGTGTGACAGCGGCTTTTATCCGATGGGTGTCAGCGGAATGTGGCATGGGGGCGTGCATTTCGCTGAAGGCAGTGCCGAAATGTTGAAGCAGGACAGCGGCGTGCGCGCGATTGCGGATGGCCAGATTGTTGCGTACAGGTTGAACGCGCAATACGAAGAAACGACGTACCCGAACAACCTTGGTCTGGCGCACTACTCGACCGGCTTCGTACTGGTCCGGCATGAACTGAAACTGCCGCCGAAGCCGGCTTCGAAAGAACCGGCGAAGCCGGCTTCGGCGCCTGCATCTCCCGCGCCTGCATCGACTCACGCCGCACCGCCCACACCCGCGTCTGCTCCGGCCGATCACGCGCCGTCCAACAGCAAACCGGCGAACGACAAATCCCTCGTGTTCTTCAGCCTGTACATGCACACGATGGATTGGGCCAGCTATCAGAAGGCCATTGGACAAGCGAAAGCGAACCCGAAGCCTGACCCGACGCTTCCCAAGCCGATGTCGTATTGGGAGGGCGAGCGTTACTATCGGGTCGGCGACAAGGCCAAGGACAAGCAAGCCATTCCGAAGCCGAAGGCGCCTCAACCGTCCACGAAGCGGAACGATGGGGCCGACGATCTGCCGATTAACAACACTAATCGGAACGGACCGCCGCCTGCTGATAGCAATCAAGAAGTCGACCTACCGGCTCCCGAGACGGGATTGAAAATTCGCGACCTGCCAAACGGCAAAGTGATCGGTCTGCTGCCGAAAGGCGCCGAAGTAGTTGCAGGCGAAGGTGATCCTGCACACCCGGATTGGATCAAGATCAAGACCATTAAATCGGGCACCGTCTTGCCGGCTGTCGTCGGTCGGCCGGTATCGCCGCAAGCGCCTTGGGGCTACGTATTCAAAGACGAACTCGATGCGGTTGTCGATCCGAAGCCTTTTGATACGGTCGTCATCCTGAAGGAGCCGCAGCGTGTCAAGGCAGGCGAAGTCGTCGCCCACGTCGGCCAGTATCAATGGCCCAGGAACGCCAGCCCGATACCGCCCAAGCCGAGTTACCCGATGCTGCATCTCGAGGTGTTCGCAGGCCCGGACCTGAAGGACTTCATCGATCAAAGCCGCAATCGTGCGAAAGAGCTGAACGACAAAAACAAACCGCTGCTGGAAATCGAGCCGGGCGCCAAGTTGGTCGGCGACGTCCCCGCGCCCGATCAGAAGCTGACCCAAGCCGGATTGAAGCTTGTGCCGGTGGGCGATGCAAAAGGTTCGCGTTGGATCAAGGTGCAACCGAAGAGCGTGACAAATGTGCCCGCGAAAGGCACGCAGAAGGCCAAGCAAACCTTCGCGGACGTTGGGAAACCGATGTGGGTTGAAAGCAGTCTCGCGAACACGATCAGCACGGCAAATGTTCCGGGCTGGCAGAACTTTCCGCTGGAAGTTTCCAAAGCCACAGGGCCGGGCGCGGACTTCCGGGACGTGCTTCGTCGTGCCGAACTCGACAAGCTTGGCGCGGAAAACATCGCCATCGACGACAAAGGGCATCGTTGGTGGAATATCACGATTGGTTCGAAGGATGGGTCCGAACGGCAAGGTTGGGTGTGTGAAACCGACCACCCGCACGTACAGCTTCGTAGCCCTTGGGAATGGCCGGGCTTCGAATTGGTCGACAACGGCAGCGTCAGCCCTGCCGATATGTTCAAGCGCCATATACATACGACCGGGCAATATCTGGCGCACGAGGAAGGGACCGAGTTTATGGAGGCAGCGGCGAAGGTAAACGCCGGTGAACTCATCACGAAACTTGAAAAGGCGATCGATACGAACGACGACGGTAAGGTGACGGCGCAGGAACTGAAGCACGCGCTGGAAACGCGGTGGATGGCGGAAGCGGTTTCGCATCTCGTGGTGCGGAGTGAAACTGAATGGGGCGGTGGTCTCGGTAAGTGGGAAGAACTCAGCCCACTTATGCAGAAGCAGACCGCGATGTGGAAGACAGAACTTGATCGACTGGCGAAGCTTCAATGGTGGGAGCAAATCAAGGGTGTCGACGGCTTCCCGACTGACCTCTCGCCTTGGCACTTTCATCCGATTGGGTTGATCGGGAATTTTGCAGCAAAAAATCTCGTATGCAAGAAGTGCGGCGCAGTTGTCACTTTAACCAAGGAGTTTTTAAGGAAAGTCGCACCGACAGCTAATAGTGCTTTTGTTGACGAATTGATTGTTGCGTCAACTGATTTGTTTAAGAACTATGGGCTCGATAGTTGTAGGCAGATAAAGCACCTATTGGCTCAAGCCAAGGTGGAGACAACTCGCTTCACCTCATTTCGTGAGTCCCTCAATTATCAGAGCTACACCGGGAAGAGCTTATATAGAATGGCTCCGACAGCTATTGATGAAGGATTTTCGAGAAAAAATATGAAGTTCTCGTCCTCGGACGAAAAAATAAAGTGGATTCACGATAATTTAGTTGCAAATGATGCGGCCTATGCGGAGCATTGCTTTGGGACGAATGAGCAACCGGGGAAGGATTTTCGTGGCCGAGGACTTCTGCAGTTGACTTTTTATGGTGCATACCAGAAGTGTGCGAGGGCAATTGGTTATCCCATCGATAGTCAGCCTGAACTTGTTGAATCAGATAATCGTGTCATTATAGAAAGTGGTTTATGGTATTGGCATAGTAGAGGGATTGGCGCGATTGCGGACGACCCAGCTACTAGAGGTGAAGAAGGGGTCAGGAAGGTAACCAAACCAATTAATACGGCCTGTAAGGCGCTTGACGAGCGGCAGCATTTTCATCGCGAAATCTCCCTCGTATTTAATAAGTATTTTTCTTCCGGGTGCACGGATGACTAAAATCTTTTTTGGACTGGTGGCTATTCTTGTTTATGGGTTGGTATATGCCGGAAGTACATGTGGCGATATTCGAGGTCGGCAAAATTATCCACCGTTGAATATAACGACCGGTACTATTTGCTTTGTTCGAGAGCCCGTTCTCGACCAAAGGACTAGAGAGTCAATTGGTGCGGATGCCATTTCTTTGTACTATATTGCCAACGGGGGTATTCCCGTCAAGGCAGACGGGCGAGGGCTTCTGTATGATGACACGCCCGGAAAAATCATAGATGCGTTTGCATCGAGCATTGGTCATGGTCGCAATGAGAGTATATTTGTAATTCACTCAATAAATATTCGAAGTTCTCTTGTGGAACCGAATTCGTCCGGGGAATTTTATTCTGTTGCTGTTTTTGACTTGATCGACAATAAACTTCGCCGTGACGAGAGAGCATCCGGGTGGTTTGGGGCGGATTATAGTTGGTTGTCGAACGGGCGAAATATATTTTACAAATTTCCATATCAATCAAAATCAGATGTTTTGCGTGGAATTAATTCAGAATTTTCTTCGTTGATTGGTGATGGAAATAAAATTCCGGTAGTCGTCAACAGGAAAAGTTATCTATTTGAAGATTCGAGCATCAAAAGTAAGACTCGTAAATATCTAATAAAAGGGGATCGGGCCGTCGTTGAAGATGTTTCTGCCGGGTGGTGCCGGGTCAATTACTCATCTGGGAACACGCCGCTGCACATGTGGTTAATGTGTGGCACCCTTGATGCCGCGGCTCAATAAAGAAGGGGATTCGAGGATTATTGTTTACATCATCCAAATCGAGTGCGAGATATGTCAAACGACTTTATTCGCGTCGGCGATGATGTCTGCCGCGGCGGCAAAGTCCAAACCCATTCGTTAACCATGAAATTCGATGGTCCGTACGTCGCGCGCAAAGGCGAGACTGACGGCGCTGACAGTATCTTAAACGACGGCTAGATTATGAATCGAAAAATTGTATTGAGCATTATATTTTTTTACTTCTTTTTCTTAGAGGGCTCTGATGTTTGGGCGCTAGCAGATAAAAACCAAATAACCGGTGACTTTGAAGGTATTGGAAAGCCCGGGGTCTTTGCGTCTGCAATCACGCGCGATGGTCTAAGCATTCAGTATTACTCCCCTTCGTTACGGAAGACCCTTTCGTACAGGGTCGAGAAATTTGACGAATGTAGCATGATGGGTATGTACATAATTCCACACACGAATTTTCTGACCATTGATGGGAGTTGTGCCAGTCAAGGCGGGCAGATATATCGCTACATTTACAAATGGAGTGCCGGTAACAAGGATTGGTGTCTAATTCGTGAAATTAGTGGAGAAAAAACTGACGTCAGATCCGGGGCGGTGGTTCCTACTGAGGATGTGTCGCGAGTAAGTGGTTGTGCCACTATAGGGAAAAATGACTCGGTAACGTACGAATCAAAGGATCAGGTGCGTAAGGAAATTCATGATGAATTGGGTGATTTCAGAAAGACTGCTCGTAATCAATCATTGCTTGCGAGGTATATTGATGAAATTCCCCATTTTAGAGTGGCTGAGCTCGCGGCTTATATAGATGCTGATAATGTCGAGGACGTTAATAATTTCGCGTTTTATCTCAGCAAATACAAAAGAAGCTGTGATGCCGCGGAAGTGCTGCAATCTGTGGTCAAGATATTTCCGAATCGGACGGTGGCTAGATTGAATTTGGCTGATGCGTATTGGGATATTGGCGCCAAAGAGTTGGCGGCTCCTGAGTATCGAGAGTACAAGCGACAAATGAATAAAAAGGGGCTGTCTGCAATTATTCCGCCTAGGGTTTTAGATAGGGTAAGATAAGTTTTTAATGGTTTGATGAATGGAATCCGCATGAGATATATGCAATATAAGCGGGTCAATCGAGTTGACGTTGCTGCTGATCCAGATATGATATAAAGCGATTAGGCCGTAGCTACCGATTCATCTACATGGTTTTGGTGTTCTTGGCATATAAATGCATCGTCGGATGCGGCAATATGAGGGTAATTGCATCACGCATTAATATTGATTTTTTGGCTTTTGATCAGAGAAGGGCGATTGCCCAGCGAGCGCTTGAGTAAATTAATGGAGGAAGCCAACTATGCAAGCAGGAATGGCATTCTGCGCTAACAGGCGGGAGTGGGTGGTCAGAAAAATACTTGGCATGGCCGCAATTGTAATTGCCGTTATTTTCTTGCCGGCTCATGCAGCGGAGGCGGACAGCTCGCTCGACAATATTTCTGCCAGCTCGATTAAAAACGGATGTAATGTGGTTTTTCATAAAGAGTTTCGAGTTTTGTCAAATGATCCGCTAAGTACGCCGCCGTTTGATATATCAGCGAAATGGACTTGCCGAGATGGCGAGGGTGGTGACTTTGATAGGTATGGGATCAATGGAAGTAGTCCGAGCGTAGTAACGGTATTATTTTGGCGTGGGCGGTATATTATTGTTCTTGTGAAATGGGTGATAAATTCGGCTGCGTCTGATTATGTTGGTGATTTCTATGAGATTTATTCTTACAGGCGCCAGCAACTGGGCGAACGAATGGGCATCGTCAGGGACAGTACGATAGAGAGGCTCTTTTCGTCGGGGTGGGATGGCTACGCTAGAGATGGGTCAAACGTTAAATACCCGTTCAAAGATGCTGCGTCAATTAGGAGGGTATTGAGATCGAATGGAGTTAGATAGGGGCGTGAAATGATGTGCATTGAATGAAATCCGTTTATTGCAAGTTCGAATATCCGAGATGAGGTGAAGATGTGTCCGTTAATTTCGTTCGAATTGGCGATTCTATGGGCCGCGGCGGTAAAGTCGAAACTGGCTCGTCCTCGATGAAATTCGATGGCCGCTACGTCGCGCGCAAAGGCGACTGCGTATCGTGTCTGGAGCATCCCGACGTGTCACCGAACATCATCGAGGAAGGCGACGAATCGACGAAGGACAACGGCATTCCGATTGCACGACACGGCCATCGGGCGACATGCGGCTGTCATCTGATTTCTAGCCTTATGTAACGAACACTACAACGGTGGCGCGAGGCTCAGTCGCATCGGGCAGCGGACCTCACGGAGCTGACGTTCTTGACGGCACGAATAGTCTGATTTGGTCAACTTGCGTGCAGCACGTGCCAACAGTCCGAGAAACGGCGAAATTAGCTAACCCTAGTTGGATATTTGATTGTACTAGTCGGCGAGTGGAGATTATCCAACAGAAGGCATATCCGCGTCCACCGGTGAAGGGCGAAAAGCCGTCGCCAAGGGATAGTATTAATTTCAAACTACTTCGCGGGAAGGCGGAACAAAGTGTTTGCGCGCTATAAGATTTTTATATCGAAATTATTGCTTCTCATCACCATCGCTGTAGGCGTCACAAATTCAATGGCCGACGAGAAAGGACGTGGGGTCAAATGCGGCCCGGGAGATGAATGCACAACACTTGTTCCAAATGACGCTTTGGAGGCAAAAAGGCTATGCCCAAACTCACGAGTGCAGATGTCATGGAGTAGGAGAAGTGACTGGACATTGGTGTCGTGTTCATGCGATTGCTCCGAGCAAAATAATTTAAACTGGTTCGTTAGTCGCTCCGGTGCAGTAATCGGTTTGGCTGTTGGGCGCTATTTCCAAGGCTCATTTTTTTCACAAACACTGAGTCCGGCCGTGCCCGATATTGTGGCATCTCATTCGATGTGCAAACCGGCGGATCGAAAAATGATTCGGCGCAGTAAATTCATGTTGTTGGACAAAAAACCTTCATACGAAAAAGATCCATATTGTTATGATGTCATTTATGTCATCGATGGTGGTGGGGGTATTAACTTTATAGAGAACAATATTCTTCTCAAGAAAGATGGTCGTGATTATTTTCGAGTGGTTAGTGATTCTGAAGGAAGTGATCTACGATCGCTCACAAAAACGATATCTCCGTCTTGGACGGGAAGTATAGATAAAGTGGGCGAAGAAGATCTTGTAGTTACTGTCAAGCGTGCGTATCTGTATGACCAGCCATCACCCGAAGCGACGGGAAAGGCTTACTTGATTGATGGCGATAGGGTGAAGATGCTGGAGCCCGCCGAAAATGGATTCGTTAAATTTCGATACGTAGCGAAGAGAGGTATGGTGCTCGAAAAATGGCTAAAGTGCGAGGATGTAAATTATTGTCATCAAGCTTATTGAGCTTTATCTTATTTTTTGAATTAAGTTATGGTGAATTTGCTCGCATTGATGGTGGTTCGGCACGGTTAGGTGCCATGAAAGTACTGTGGGAAGGAGCCGGGAACGACGGCCTACTCAAACGGCGGGAGAAGGAGGCAGTTCTTTTCGAGAAAGGTATGATGTGTGACTGTTGGAGATAGGTTGTGACGAAAAATATTGCATTTTTTATGCTGATTCTTATTTCGAGCACCGTTTTTTCAAAGGTGATCTGCAATGGACAGGTAAACGCAGAATTAGCTGATTGTGCAGAGGAAAATTACGAAGCCGCAGACAGAATATTAAACAATAGCTACAATGAATTTATAAGAAAATCCAATCCTCCGGAGAAGAAAAATCTCATCGAAGCTCAAAGGGCATGGATTGAATATAAAGAGAGGTATTGTGATGCTGCTTTTGATGCTACCGCGCCGGGGGCGGAAGCATCTATCGATAAATGGGCTTGTTTGACGTCGCTGACAGAGGTGCGAACAAATGAAATTCGCTACTTGGAATCGTCTATCGGTATGGATGATTTTAGACGCTCGCTATCCGTCATGGCGAATCTTTACGAAAACGGAGACACCGCTAAGGTAATATCAAAGTTGATAAAAAGTACACCCGACAGAAGCAATCCAGATTGGGTTAAATATGTGCATCTGAATTGCAAGATGACCGCAGAAAGGTTACAGGAAGAGGGCAACGCTTGTACGGCCAGACTAAATTTCTTTAAAAACTGGTGATTTGGTCCTTCACTTCCCTTGGACACGCGCAGATGATCAAATTTGACGCGCGTTGGCGATGATAAAAGGCTTTCAAATTAAAGTATCCATATTGCAATGATGTTATTTATGTCGTCGAGAGTTGTGAAAATAGTGACAACGTGATGTGCGATTGGCCACGTGGCGCCCGTCCGGATTTTGAGTAACTTGCCAATATGTCTGCGTGAGCAGAGGGAAATTGTGGCTTCGGACCGTCGCCCCAACAAGGATTTTCCAATGAAATGGACTATTAATTTATCGAGTAGCGGATTATTCCTATTTGCGTGTATGTTCGCACATGCTGAGGCAACAGTAAAATTTTATGAAACACAGGGGGCGGATGCGGCTCTGGAAAAGGTTGATGATACGTACACGTTGAGGCTATCGGGCGGTGCTCAGCCTGCTGGAGCATCGACTTCCGCAGATTGTTATGTAAAGTCTAAGGGTCTAGCGCTAAAAAAAGATGTTCTTGATGGTGAGCTTGCTCCCATTCAGAATGGAATCGCGAATCTCATTGAAGACGATTTGGCAGGGCGCTATGTTTATGCAAGCCTGGATAATTCCGTGCTCGATGTACAGGAGGTAAATATGCAAGGGATTTGTGCGGACGACGTTGATTTAACTGGCCGCTATAGGGCGATAACGAGTGGTAATGAGTTCAAGAGCAAATATATCTATTATGTCAATATGGCGCATCAAGAAGCGCTTCTTTTTTTAAAGGACAAGAATCCTCGAGGCGCCATCATCACTCTCGCGCCATATGCCAAGTCGTATCAGGAGGGTTGGCTGCGCGATCGAAGCTCTCGCAATATCGTGATTTCGGCTCTGAACGATTACGCGTATGCCCTTCAATTGAATAATCAAAACGGAGAGGCGATTGCTATTTTGAGAGCCGTCATATCCGCTGCGCCAAATCGTGCGGCTGCATGGCTTAATATTGCTGACTCATATTGGAGCGAAGGTGATCTCGAAAAGGGGCGAGCAGCATATAGAAAATATATTGCCCTGATGACTAGCGCTGGAAACACAGCAAAGATTCCGTCGAGAGCGAACGAGAGATATGTCAATTAATATCATTCGTGTTGGAGATGCTACCGACCACGGCGGCAAAGTCGAAACTGGCTCATCATCGATGAAATTCGATGGCCGCTACGTCGCGCGCAAAGGCGACCGCGTATCGTGTCCGCAGCATCTCGACGTGTCACCGAACATCATCGAGGAAGGCGACGAATCGATGAAGGACAACGGCATTCCGATTGCGCGACACGGCCATCGAGCGTCATGCGGTTGTCACTTGATTTCGAGCCTCGTGTAACGCTACAACAGCGGCGCGAGGCCGGGTCGCATCGGGCACCGGACGATCACGGAGCCGTTGTTTTTCGACAGAACGACGAGCTGCGTAAAGCTGTTGGTGGGTGCGTAGCGCGACAGGTAAAGGTCGAGCTGAAGGATCAGCGCGCCCATGCTTTTTTCAGTGAACGCGTTTTCGTCCGCGGCCATCACAATTTCGAATCCTCTTACAAGGGCCCCATGCGGCTTCATCGCCAGTAATCGCTCGACGATGTTTCGTTTCACGAACGAAATTTCTCCAACGTGCTCGGTGTGTCGGTCATTCGGCGCAAGCTGGCGCAAGAGCTTCACGAAGTCGGACCATCCCTCACGCGTCAACTGCGTCAGGTTGGCGGTCGTCAGCGCGATCACGCGCCACTGCGCTTCCGTCTCGCGGGACGCGCTATAAGTGAGTGTCGGCTGTTTCAACAGGGTAATCCTGCAAGGCATCTGTTCGTTTTCGTTCTTTAAATCGCCCTTGGGCGAACCGATCCGCATCCGCGACGGCCAGTCGCGATTCGTGCACGTAAGATCGACATTCAATTGCAGCGGCATCTTCGCCGCCGCTGTCCCATCCGCGCGCAACAGCACGAGCGACGTTTCACGTCCGGGGTGATGGATTGCTGCGTGGGCATCGTGGCGTGCGATCCAGAATCGTTCGCCGGTCCCGGCTCCCCATGCATTCAGCGGCGGAATGACGGCCCCGTCCGACAGATCGCGAACCGCATCGATCGCGTAGATGCCGCGCAAGTTCGGTCGGCTCGGCTTCGGTACCAGGGGATAATCCGCGACGATATCGCCGCGTGACGACTTGACGCCCGTATGCTTGAACAGGTTGACGATTGGCGTGCAGAACAATCTGATGTTGTCCGCCGAGAGCGGTGCGAGCGCTTGCGCGACGCGCGAATCGGCGTGCACGCCGTCAATCGCCAAATGCAGGGCGGTCTCAAATCTGAAGTGCAACACTCTCGCCAGCCGGTAAATTCCGTGAATGGCAAAGAGAACGTACCAACAACTGCAACCTGAAGAACGTATGAGATTCGACTTCTGGCGGGATGAGGGATTGAGCTTGCGGGCGATCGCCCGCAAGCTCAATCGCGCACCCTCGACGTTGAGTCGCGAACTGGCCCGCAACACGCAGACCGACGGCCTGTACTGCCCACATGTAGCCCAAGCGTCCCGCAACATTCGACGGCAGGCCGCGCGCCCTGCGCTTAAGCTCGCTCCCGACTCGATTCTCTGGGGTGTCGTTTGCCAGCGCTTGCGCGAGCGACAGTGGTCCCCGCAGGAGATTGCAGCTACCCTGAAGCGCACCTTCCCCGACGATCCGAGCCTGCACGTGTCCCACGAAACGATTTACAACGCCATCTACGCCCAGCCCCGCGGCGAGCTGCGCCGCGAGCTGATTGCCTGCCTGCGCCAGCACCGCAACAAGCGCCTGCCGCGATCGCGCGGCACCGATCGGCGGGGGGCGATTCCCGACATGGTCAGCATTCACGTGCGACCGCCCGAGATCAACGACCGCCTCATG
>NZ_JAPVQY010000054.1 GCF_027257875.1 Burkholderia sp. IMCC1007 | reverse complement strand
GGCCAGCCCCGGCGGCGCGGCCGGCGCGGCGACGACGCCGGCCGGCAGCGGCACCGTCACGGGCGGCCTCACCGGCAGTTCGAACGGCGGCGCGGCAGGCGGCGCGGCCAACCTGCTGTCGCCGGTGACGAACCTGCTCGGCGGTGTGCTCGGCGGCACCACCAAGAAGTAACGCTTCACGTATCAGAACCACAGGCCAGCGGCCGGGCGCATACGAATCCAAAGCCCGGCCAGCGGCCGGCGTCACCCCGCCCAAGCGGGGGCGCCGGCCGACATCCGACGAGGATCCGATCATGAATTCCACGCTCGACGGCATCGCCGCGGTCCAGGACCGCCCGCCCCGTTCCGCCACGCCATTTCGCGCGGGCCTCTTCGGCATCACGGCCGGGCTCTTCGCGCTGTGGGTCACGCGCGACCACCCGACGCTCGACGCGGCCACGCGCGCCGTGATCGCGAGCCTCGCGATCATCGGCACGATCGCGCTGCACGAAATCTTCATCTCGCACGTCTATCTGCGCCCGAGCGCCGGGCTGTCGCGGCACGCCGTGCGCCCGCTTGCGCTGGCCCGCGTGACGACGCGGCTCGGCGCGCTCGCGTCGATCTACGCCGGCATCGGCGCGATCTACTGGCTGCTGCCCGAGTATCACGGCGCGTTCTACCTGCCGTTCTGGTCGCTGCTGCGCTCGCTCGCGCCGTACGTGATCGTCGCCGCGCCGTTCTATTTCGCGTGGATGGATCGCCACCAGCGCGAGACCGACGACGCGTATCTGCTGTGGGGCCGCTTCCTGTTCCGCCGCGAGACGCCCGCGAGCTGGGAACCCGTGCGCGAAATGCTCGCCGGCTGGGGCGTGAAGGCGTTCTTCCTGCCGCTGATGACCGTCTACCTGTCGAAGGACGCCGATCACCTGAGCGCGTCGCTCGCGCACGCGGTGAACGCGCCGATGACGATTGCGACCTTCGTGTTCCTGTACGACCTGTCGTTCACGATGGACCTGATGTTCGGCACCGTCGGCTACCTGTGCACGTTCCGCATCCTCGACAGTCACGTGCGCACCGTCGAGCCGACCACGCTCGGCTGGGTCGCCGCGCTGATGTGCTACCAGCCGTTCTGGTCGCTGATCTCGAACAACTACATCCGCTACGAAGGCTCGCTGTTCTGGGACAACTGGCTGCTGTCCGCGCCGACGCTGCGCGTGATCTGGGGCGCGGTGATCATCCTGCTGCTGATGACCTACGCGCTGTCGACGATCGCGTTCGGGCTGCGTTTCTCGAACCTCACGAACCGCGGGATCATCACGTCGGGCCCGTATCGCTTCACGAAGCATCCGGCCTACATCGCGAAGAACCTGTCGTACTGGATGGTGTCGGTGCCGTTCATCGAGCCGCTCGGCTGGCAGATCGGGCTCATGCACTGCGCGGGGCTCGTCGCGGTCAACCTGATCTACTACACGCGGGCAAAGACGGAAGAACGCCATTTGATGCGCGATCCTGACTATCGCGCGTATGCGGAATGGATCGCGCAGCATGGGCTGTTTGCGCGGATCAAGCAAGCGTTCGGGGGGCAGCAGGTGGCGTGATGCGCCGACGGGCGGCCGCATGCTCGGGATGCTCGAATGGCCGGGAGGACGACGCGCGCGAATGGCATCGCGTCGTCGACATCGCGAAGCGTGCCGTTCTCGCTCACCGACGACATCAGCACGATGCCGACCACGACTATCCACGTCGGCATCACGAGCACGACGAACGACGGCGCCATCATGACCGCGCATGCCTCCAGCACGCCCGCGCCGCGCCATTGCGGCCAATTGTCGCGAAACACCGTGATTCCGCGCGTTTCGTCGCTTTTCCGCGCCACTCCCGTTGCCCGCCCCCTCCCCGTCGCGTATGGTGCTGACCGTCCGCGCGCGCCTGTCGCGCGGCCTCGACCGTCGTCCCGCACGACGGCCGTGCGGGCCCGGCCCGCCATCACCGTCTCCGCGACACCGCCGTTCGGCGTCGCGCATTCTTGAGGAGAGAGGCGTGATCCATAAAGTCCTGATCCTGTTCGCACTCTGCATCGCGGGCCTCGCCGCGATCGCCGCCGGTTTCCAGCACATCCCCAGCTGATTCGCGGCCCCGGCTCGCTCGCCGAGCCCGGGGGCCGCTGCCATTCCCTTTCCCCATTGCGATGAACCCCTTTCTAGATGCGCCCGGGACGGGCGCCCTTTGCCATGCGTATCGACGTACAGCATTCCCAGCAACACATCGACGATGAACTCGACGCGCTCCATGCAGGTCTGCACCAGCCGGGCCATCGCCTGCACGATCTGCCGGCCGTCGCGCTCGGCGACTCCGGCCTGATCGTTCGCTACCGCGAGGCGGACGGCGAATACTTCCTTTACGTCGAGGATCCGTCGGCCCGGCAGCTCGCCGGTTACACGATCTTCAACCGGCTGCCCGAGCTTCCGCGTCGCGCAGACCGCTACCTGCGCGCACCGCATACGCGGCTGCGCGGCACCGCGCAACGCCGCGGCCTCGCGACCACGCTGTATCGATGGGGACTCGACGCGGGCCTGTGCCTGATCAGCGGCGCGCGCCAGTCGGTCGGCGCGGCGCGGTTGTGGCGCGCGCTCGCGCATGACTACCGGCACGGCTTCGTTGACGTCGAAGGCCGCGCGCTGCGTTATCTCGGCGAAGCCGTCGAAAGCGACGTGCACGACGCGCTGCATACGCGCAGGCTGTTGATCGGCAACGGCTGGACGCTCGCCGGTCTGGCGCGAGCAACCGGGATGACCGACGTGGCCGCTGGCGGATGCGATTCGATGACATCGCCGCCGGCCCGACGTGAATTGCATCGTGCCCGCGGCACCCGCCACGCGCATCACGCCGCGCCCGCACCGATGCGATAATCCGTCCGATCCGCGCGACGCCGCCGCGCATTCCGCCAACCGATACGCTCTTCGATGGCCACCGAACCCCAAACCGATTCCGAGCGCCGCATCGACATCGTCGCGCTGTGCGGCAGCCTGCGTGCGCAGTCGTACAACGCGGCGCTGCTCGACGCGGCCGCGCGCGTCGCACCGCGCGGCATGCGCATCACGCGCTTCGATCGCCTCGGCGAATTTCCGCTGTTCAATCCCGATGCCGAATTTCCGTCGCCGGCCGCGGTGCGCGATCTGATCGAGCGCCTGAACGCCGCCGACGGCGTGCTGATCGCGAGCCCCGAATACGCGCACGGCGTGACGGCCGTGATGAAGAATGCGCTGGACTGGATCGTCGGATGCGAAGCCGTCGTGTACAAGCCGGTCGCGGTATTGAATGCGTCGCCGCGTGCGACGCATGCGGATGCGGCGCTGCGCGAGACGCTGTCGGTGATGTCGGCATGCATCGTCGAACCCGCGTCGATCACGCTGCCGATCCTCGGCAGCCAGCTCGATGCAGCGGGTATCGCCGCGCATCCGCCGTTCGCGTCGGCGCTGAGCAATGCGTTGCGGGCGCTGCGCGCGGCGATCGACGAGCCCTCGCCACGCCGCTAAAGACGCGCGTTATCGCGTGTTATCGCGCGTTGGTGCGCGTGGTCTTGCGCGCCACCTTCGTCGATTTCGCCGGCTTCGCCGCCTTCGTGGCCTTCGCGCGCGGCGCTTCCTTCTCGGCTTGCGCGCCCCCGCCGGCCAGATCCTCGAGCCAAGCGAGCGCATCGATGTACGACATGAATTGCTGCAGGTATGCCGGCGACAGCTCGCGCATCGTCGCGAGCGACCGGTGCACGAGGCTGTTCGAATTGAGCGGCCCCGCGTTGCGCGGCACCTGATCGAGCGACTGGCGATACTGCTGTTCGGTGCGCACCTTCGACCACATCGCGCGGAAGTAGTCGATCAGTTCCGGATCGAGCCCGCGCCGGTCGGCCTGCGCATCGCGCGCGAGACGCTCGACGAGGCCGCCGAGCGCGCCGCGCGGCCGCATCTGCGCGGCTGCTTGCGCACTGTCGCACGCCGCCGCTGCGTCATCGGCTCGCGCGACGATCTGCGCAAACCCGTCCAGCAGCGTCGCGAGACGCGCATCGAGCAACGCGCGCGCGTCGCCGTCGAGCGCGGCCGCGCGCCGCTCCAGCGCGTCGAGCCGATGGAAGCGCACCGGGTCGAGCCGATCGGCGCCCTGCTCGCGCCATGCGTCGAGCAGCGCGCGCACCTGCGTCGCGGCGCCCGTCACTTCGCGCGCCCTCCGTTCGACGCGGACTTGCGCGGCACCGGCGCGATCTCCACGCGGCGATTCTTCGCACGGCCTTCATCGTCCGCGTTCGAGCTGACCGGCTGTTCGGAGCCGAACGCGGCGGCAAACACCGACGATGCAGGCACGCCCGCATCGATCAGCGCGCGCGTGACCGTCAACGCACGCTTGGCCGACAGTTCCCAGTTGTCCGCGAACTGGCGGTTGCCGGCGCGCACCTGCTGATCGTCGGCGAAGCCGCTGATCATCAGGATCTCGTCGCGCGTCTTCAGGTAGGTGGCGAGCGGCATTGCCAGCGTCTTCAGCAGATCGCTGCCCGCGGGCTGCAACTGATCGGAGTTCAGCGCGAACAGCACGTTGCCGCTGATGCCGATACGGCCGTTCACGAGCGTCACGCGGCCGGCCGCGAGCGGCCCGGCGAGCGCCTGTTCGAGCGACTTGCGCTGCTGCGCTTCCTGCTGGCGCGCGCGCACGGCTTCCTCGAGCTTCGACGTGAGCTGCAACTGCATGCCGATCACGCCGACGAGAATCAGCACGAACGCGCCGAGCAGCACCGACATCAGGTCGGCGAACGCGGGCCACACCGGCGCGGAAGGTGCGCCGTCGTCGATTTCGTCGTGCATGCGTTACGCCCCGACCGATGCCCGCCGCCCGGCGAGATGCTGCAGGTCTTCGACGATCTGCTTCTGCGACATCATGCTCAGGTCGATCACCTCGCGCGCCTGCGCGACGTAGTACTCGAGCTGCTCGTCGCTGCGCGCGAGCGACTTCTCGAGCGCGGCCTCGATGCGCTGCAGATGGGTCAGCAGCTTGTCGTTCGACTCGCCGAATACCTGCACGGCCGCGCCGAACGCATCGCCGAGGCTCGCGACCTCGACGGCGCCCGCGGTGACCTGCGCGGCGACCGAATCAAGCTTGCGCGTTTCGGCAGCGACGGTGTCGTTGAAGCGCGCGCCGACGCGATCGAGCAGGTCGGCCGACGTGCTGACGAGCGCGTCGATCGCGGTGCGCTGTTCGGTCGACGCGTGGTTGACCGCGCCGAGCAGCGTTTCGAGCGTCGCGAGCAGGCGGCCGCGCTCCTCGAGCATCTCGGTGTCGCGCACCATGCTGTCGGACAGGCGCTGGCGCAGCTCGGCGACGACGTCGGCCGCGGCCTTCGGCGCCTCCGACGCGGCCTGCACGAGACGCGCGATTTCGTTGATCGTGTCGCTCGCATGCACCTGCGCCTGCGCGGTGATGTCATTCGCGGTGCGGGTCAGCGTGTCGCAGATGTCCTGCTGGCGCGCTGCAGCCTGTGCGCTCGTCTGCGACCATTCGTCGCGCAGCGCGGCGGCCATCGCGGCGAGCGAGTCGTTCCATGCGGACAGACGCGCTTCGTCGCGTGCGGCCAGTTGCGTTTGCAGGCTCGTATGCGAATCGCGGATCGTCGACAGCAGGTCGTTCGAGCGTTGCTCGAAGGTCGCTGCTTGTGCGGTGAGATCGCGCGTGGTTTGTACGAGCGCGTCGCAGATTTCCTGCTGACGGCCGGCGCTGTGCACGCCGGCGCGCTGCCATTCGTCGCCGAGCTTCGTCGCCATTTCCGCGAGCGAAGCGTTCCATGCCGACAGGCGTTCTTCGTCGCGTGCCGCCAGTTGCGTTTGCAGACCCGTGTGCGAATCGCGGATCGTCGACAGCAAATCGTTCGAACGTTGCTCGAAGGTCGCTGCTTCTGCGGCGAGATCGCGCGTGGTCTGCGCGAGTGCGTCGCAGATTTCCTGCTGACGGCCGGCGCTATGCACGCCCGCGCGCTGCCATTCGTCGCTGAGCTTCGTCGCCATTTCCGCAAGCGACACATTCCACGTCGACAAACGTTCTTCGTCGCGTGCAGCCAGTTGCGTTTGCAGACCCGTGTGCGAATCGCGGATCGTCGACAGCAAATCGTTCGAGCGTTGTTCGAACGTCGCCGCCTGTGCGGTCAGATCGCGCGTAGTTTGTGCGAGCGCGTCGCAGATTTCCTGCTGGCGGCCTGCGCTATGCACGCCTGCGCGCTGCCATTCGTCGCCGAGCTTCTCGGCCATCGCGGCAAGCGAAGCGTTCCACGCCGCCAGACGTTCTTCGTCGCGTGCGGCCAGTTGCGTTTGCAGACCCGTATGCGAATCGCGAATCGTCGACAGCAGATCGTTCGAGCGCTGTTCGAACGTCGCCGCCTGTTGGGTGAGATCACGCGTGGTTTGTGCGAGCGCGTCGCAGATTTCCTGCTGACGGCCGGCGCTATGCGCGCCGGCGCGCTGCCACTCGTCGCCGAGCTTCTCGGCCATCGCGGCAAGCGAAGCGTTCCACGCGGACAGGCGCGCTTCGTCGCGCGCGGCGAGTTGCGTCTGCAGCGCCGCATGCGACTCGCGCATCGACGCGAGCGTCGCGCCCGAATGCCGCTCGAACGTCGCGGCGGCTTCACCCAGCGCGCGTGCATGCTGGCCGGCCAGCGTCTCGCCGACCTGCTCCTGACGCGCGAGCGCATCGCGCCACGCATCCGACAAACGCGTTTCGGTCGATTCGAGGCGCGTCGCGACGCCGTCGAGCAGGTCCGTCGAACGCTGCGCGAAGGTGTCGGTGAACTGGCCGAGCGTCGTCTGCAACTGCTGCGCGACGGCGTCGCCGGCGCGGCGCTGCTCGTCGATCGCGCGGTTCCAGACGGCCGTCACGTCGCCGGTGGTCTTCTCGAAGCCGCTGGTCAGCCCGTCGAGCTGGCGCTGCACGGCGCCCGTCACGGTGTCGCGCAGCGCGGCCATCTCCTGCGCGAGCCCGCTCATCGTCGCCGCGACGACCGGCTGCAACGCGGCCCCGGCCACGCGCGCGCTTTCGGCGGCGCTCTCCGTCAGCGCGTCGCCGACGTTCGATGCGAGGCCCGCATACGCACGCTCGGTGCGCTCGAAGAACGCCTGCTGGCTTTCGATCTGGCGATCGTGCAGCGCGACGCTGCGCGCCTCGAGCGTCGCCATCATCGTCTGCAGGCGGTCGACCAGCGCCGGCATCACGTCGGCCTGGCGCTGCAGCAGCCGGAACGATTCGTCGCGCTGATGCGCGGACGAATGCACGCGCAGCGTCGTCGCGATCTTCGCGTCGAGCTGCTGGCCCGCGTCGATCCGCTCGCGGCGCACGAGCGCCGACAACAGGCCGAGCATCGCGGACGTCGCCACACCGGCGATCGACGTGCCGAACGCGAACCCGAGCCCCTTCACCGGCGCGATCAGCGATGCGCGGATCGCGTCGAGATCGGTCGCGCTTTCGAGCGCGGCGCCCGTGCCCTTCAGCGTGACGACCATCCCGAGCAGCGTGCCGAGCATGCCGAGCAGCACGAGCAGGCCGACGAGATACGGCGTGAGCGCCGGGCCCGGCAGCGCGACGCGCGCGCCTTCGACGCGGGCGCGCACGGCGCCGCGCAGGCCCGGGTGCAGCGTATCGAGCCACGTATCGAGCCGGGCGGGCGGCTCGGTCAGCCCCGCCACCGCACGCGACAGCGTGGCGGTGGCCTGGCGGTAGCGCTGCAGTTCCCACGCACCGGCGACGTAGCACGCGCCGATCAGCAGCGTGACGGCCGCCGCGAGCGGGTTCGACGCGGCATAACCGACGCCGATCCAGCACACTGCGAGCAAGCCGGCGATGAAGACAACGAGATCGAGACGAATTCGGGACATAGCGTATTGATTAGCAGGTACGAAGGGCCGCGAGCAGCCCGTCTACCGTTTGAAACCGGAGTTCGAGTTCAGCGAGCAGGATGCTTTGCATCTCGTCGCGGAACGTGTCGAGCCACGTGCCGGGCACGATCGCCACGGCGGACGGCGCATCGGCCGCCGCCGCGGCATCGCCATCGGCGCCGGCCGCTGCCTGCGCGTCGGCGAGCGCCTGCCGCTCCGCTTCGCGCAGCCGCTCGAAGCGCGTGCCGAGCAACGCGGGCACGCCGGACAGCAGGCTGCGCTCGCGCGCGCCGAGCACGCGTTCCATGATCGCGTCGAGGGTCGCGAGCCGCGCCATGCCGGACGAGCGCGCGGCGAGCGCGACCCGCAGGCGGCCGCGCAACTGGCCGATCGCGGTCTCCATCTCCTGTTGCAGGGACAGACCACTCTGGCGGAAATCCGCGAAATCGGCCTTGTCGGCGGATGGCGGCGGCATCTCGCCGGGTCGCCGCCGCGTACGCGGGCGGTTGGCGGCCGTGATCGCCTGCGCGAGGTCGTGGCGCACGCGCGCGCAGTCGCGCTCGGCGTCGTAGCCGCGCACGCCGGCCGCGACGCCGGGCGGGCTCGCACTCAACGCG
This sequence comes from Burkholderia sp. IMCC1007, assembly GCF_027257875.1. GTDB lineage: Bacteria > Pseudomonadota > Gammaproteobacteria > Burkholderiales > Burkholderiaceae > Burkholderia. Next base: position 46,855 of record NZ_JAPVQY010000054.1, on the reverse strand, counting down.
GACGACAACGTGATCGCGTCGGTCCAGCCGAGCCACTGGCTCAGCCGGTCCGACAGCGTCTGCCGGGATTCCGCGACGTCGGCATCGGTCAGGCGCGCGAGCAGCCGGACGAGCGTCGGACCGCTCAGCGCCGGGCGCGGGGGAGCTTGCACCATGCTGCAAACCGTCAAAAAGGCAGCAGTTTACACGTCGTCGGGCGGTCGACCGCCAGAATCGGGGAAGCGGCCGGTGTCGGCACACCGCGCAACGGGCGCGAACGCCCGCCGCATAAGGCTCGCGGGGCGATGGCAATGGCGGTGGCGGTGGCGGTGGCGGTGGCGATACCGCCGCCGTCGCTCGTCAGATCCCCGCTTTCGGCGCGTTCAGGATCAGCCGCAGCCCGAGCAACGTGATCGCACCGGCCGCGACGCGATCGACCCACTTCTTCGCGCGCAAGTAGAGTTCGCGCGGACGGCGCGTGGAAAAGCACAGCGCGACGATCGTGTACCAGCCGAATTCGACGCCGAACACGAGCGGCGGCAGCGCCAGATAGCACCACAGCGGCGGATGCTGCGGCAGGAGCGCCGCGAAGATGCTGCCGTACCAGATGGCCGTCTTCGGATTGCTCAGCTGGGTCGTGAGGCCCGTCCAGAACGACTTGCGCGCGCTGCCGGCGACGACGGCCTGCGGATCGTCCATCGCGATCGGCCGGTCGGCGCCGCGCCAGATCTTCGACGCCATGTAGATCAGATACACGCCTCCCGCCAGCTTGAGCCCCACATACAGCCATTCGACCGCCTGCAGCAGCGTGTAGAGCCCGGCCAGCGCGACGCCGCCGAATGCGATCCCGCCGATGCCCATGCCGAGCGCGGTGGCGAGCCCGTCGCGGCGCGACAGCCCGATCGAGTTGCGGGCCACCAGCACGAAGCTCGGGCCCGGAATCATCGCGCCAAGCCACAGCGCACCCAGAATGGCGAGTACGGCCGCCGATGCAGTCATCGAAGTCTCCTGGAAAATCGACGCCGATGCGCCGGCGCCTGCGCGTCGTTTCCCGACGGTGAAGCCAATGATTCTGGCACGCTTCGCGGGCCGCCGAAAGCGCCGGCGCGCTGTTATGCTGGCTGCCGTTCCCGCCCCCGCACCGCCGCCATGATCGAGATCCGCGCCGCCCGCTATCCGGACGATGCCGCCGCCGTCGAAGCGATCTTCCGCGAGTACATCGCGAGCCCCACCGTCAGCCTCGCGTTCCAGGACTACGAGCGCGAACTTGCCGCGCTGCCGGGCAAATACGCGGCGCCGCGCGACCAGTTGCTGCTCGCATGGAACGGCGAGCGCGCGGTCGGCTGCGCGGCGTTTCGCGAAATCGACGCGGCGACGTGCGAAATGAAGCGCGTGTACGTGCGTCCCGAAGCGCGCGGATTGAACGTCGGCCGCCGGCTCGTCGAACGGCTGGTGCACGATGCGAAGGCGGCCGGCTATGCGCGGATGTGTCTCGACGTGCTGCCCGAGTTTGCGGCTGCAAGGCAACTGTATGCATCGCTCGGCTTCACGCCCGCGCCGCCCGTCGCGTTCAATCCGGTGCCGGGCACCGAGTTCCTCGGCCGGGATCTGTGACGGAAACGCAGGGAATGAAACCTGCGCGAGCCGCGTCGTAACGCCGGCGTCGGCGCCTGCTTTCAACGCGATACGTCCCCGCCGCGCCGCACTCGCGGGCGCAGGCCAACAGGTCTACCATGAACGCTTGTCGCCGTTCGCGCGCGCCGGCGCGGCATGCGGCTTGCGCACGCCCCCTTCACGTTGAACCAGCGCAGGAGGACGTCATGACGCAACACTTCGACGCGATCATCATCGGCACCGGGCAAGCCGGGCCGCCGCTCGCCGCGCGGCTCGCCGGCGCCGGCATGAAAGTCGCGATCGTCGAGCGCGGCCGCTTCGGCGGCACCTGCGTCAACACCGGCTGCATTCCGACCAAGACGCTCATTGCGAGCGCGTACGCCGCGCAGCTCGCGCGGCGCGCCGACGAATACGGCGTGTCGGTCGGCCCCGTGAGCGTCGACATGAAGGCCGTGAAGGCGCGCAAGGACCGCATCTCCGGCCGCTCGAACCACGGCGTCGAGCAATGGGTGCGCGGGCTCGACAATACGACCGTATTCCAGGGCCATGCGCGCTTCGAGCGCCCCGACGCGGTGCGCGTGGGCGACGCGCTGCTCGAGGCGAACCGCATCTTCATCAACGTCGGCGGGCGCGCGCAGATTCCGCCGATGCCGGGGCTCGACTCGGTGCCGTACCTGACCAACTCGACGATGATGGACGTCGACTTCCTGCCCGAGCATCTCGTGATCATCGGCGGCAGCTACGTCGGGCTCGAATTCGGCCAGATGTATCGCCGCTTCGGCTCGCGGGTCACGATCATCGAGAAGGGGCCGCGGCTGATCCATCGCGAGGACGAGGACGTATCGCAGGCGGTGCGCGAGATTCTCGAGAAAGAAGGCATCGACGTGCAGGTCGACGCGAACTGCCTGAACGCGCGGCGTGACGACAGCGGCGACGGCGTCGTGGTCGGCCTCGACTGCACGGGCACCCGCCGCCAGGTCACGGGCTCGCATCTGCTGCTCGCGGTCGGCCGCGTGCCGAACACCGACGATCTCGGGCTCGAACAGGCCGGCATCGCGACCGATACGCACGGCTACATCACCGTCGACGAACATTTGCGCGCCAGCGTGCCAGGCATCTGGGCGCTCGGCGACTGCAACGGGCGCGGCGCGTTCACGCACACCGCGTACAACGACTACGAGATCGTCGCGGCCAACCTGCTCGACGACGATCCGCGCAAGGTGTCCGACCGCATCACCGCGTACGCGATGTACATCGATCCGCCGCTCGCCCGCGTCGGCATGACGCTCGCGGAAGCGAAGCGGACGGGCCGCCGGCTGCTGGTCGGCACGCGCCCGATGACGCGCGTCGGCCGCGCCGTCGAAAAAGGCGAGAGCCAGGGCTTCATGAAGGTGATCGTCGACGCGGACAGTCACGCGATTCTCGGCGCGTCGATCCTCGGCGTGACGGGCGACGAGGTGATCCACGGAATGCTCGACGTGATGGCCGCGGGCGTGCCGTATACGACGATCAGCCGCGCGATGCACATCCATCCGACCGTGTCGGAGCTCGTGCCGACCATGCTGCAGGATCTGCATCCGGTCGAATGACGACAGCGGCAGGCCGGCACGCCCGTATGTCGTGGGTGTATGACGTGCATGCGGTGCGTGCCGTTTGTGCCGTGACCGTCTGACCGCCGCCGCGACGCGCATGCCGCCCGGCAACGACCGCACGCGCGTTCGCCCGTCAGCCTTCGAAATACCGCGGCCGGTCGATGTCCGCGAGCAGGCCCGGCTGCCGCGGCGCCCAGTCGAGCAACGCACGCGTGCGCTCGCTCGTTGCGGGCGCATCCATCCGCGCGAACATCGCGAACCAGCCGAAGTGTTCGCCGGCCTGCTCCGCCGATTTCGCGACCACCGGTACGTCGAGCCTGCGGCCGATCACGGCCGCGATCTCGCGGAACGGCACGAGATGCGCGCGACGAGCGCCGAATTCGATGCGATGTGGCGCGACCACGACATCCGTTCGCACGACGAAGGCACGAAGGAAATCCGTCATCCGCAGGCCGGCCGGATCGCGCTCGAATACTCGGCGTTCTCGGTGACCGGTCGCCCGGACCTGAGCCTCGTGATCTTCACGCCCGCGTCGGCGGCCGATCGTACGCGGATCCGGGCGCTCGTCGCGGCGCGAGAGCGGGCCCGAAAGCAGGCCCGCGTATCGCAGGCGCCGGCCGCATAGCGCCGCGCGGCTCCCTCCCCCGCTCGCCGCACGCCGCTCGCCGCTCCCCACACGCCGCTCCCCGCACGCCGCAGACCGCAGACCGCTCGCCGCCCGCCCCGCCGGCCTCTCCCATCCGGCCCCGTCACACCGCGCCCAACCATCGCATTCCGCACTGATCGCCAGTCGAATATTTAATTTTCCACTGGCGACGCGCGCCTTTACCCTTTCGGCATCGCATCACAGGGCCTCTCGGCCCGCTCTGGAGCATTCCGATGACCGACCCCGGCACCGCGCAAGCCGTTCCCCGCCCGCATACGGCTTCCGTGTCCTATGGCGCGCTCGCGCTGCTGGTGCTGGCCGGCCTCAACCTGCGGCCATTCCTGACCGCGTTCGGCCCCGTGCTCGACCTCGTGCGCGCCGACACGGGCCTCGGCTTTCGCGCGGCCGCGCTGCTGACCACGCTGCCGTTCGTGCTGATGGGCGTCGTCGCCGGCTTCGGCGTCGGACTGGCGCGCCGCATCGGCGAGCAGCGCGCGCTGACCGGCGCGCTGGCGCTGATCGCCGCCGGTTGCATCGCCCGCCTGTGGACGGGCAGCAGCGCCGGGCTGATCGTCACGGCCATCGCCGCCGGCGCGGGCGTCGCCGTCATCCAGTCGCTCGCGCCGGGCCTCGCGAAACGCTGGTTCGCCGACCGGCTGCCGCTCGCGATGGGCCTCTATTCGGCCGCGCTGGTCGGCGGCGGCGCCTTCGGCGCGGTCGCGAGCCCGTGGCTCGCCGCGCACGGCGGCTGGCATCTGTCGTTGTCGGTATGGGCGGTGCCCGCGCTCGTCACGCTCACGCTGTGGCGCGCGAAGGCGCCGCACGACAGCGCGCATGCGGCAGCGGTAGCGGCGCCGGTCGCCGCGTTCGCGCAGATTCCGCGCGCATGGCAGCTCGCCCTGTTCTTCGGCCTGAGCAACAGCGGTTACGCGAGCGTGGTCGCGTGGCTGCCCGCGTTTTATCGCAGCGTCGGCATGAGCGCGCAGGCGAGCGGCAACCTGCTCGCGTGGATGGCGGTGTTCCAGGCGGCCGGCGCGCTGGCGATGCCGATGCTCGCGAAACGCGCGCACGATCGCCGCCCGGTGCTGTGGCTCACGCTCGCGCTGCAGGCGGCCGGCTTCGTCGGCTTCGCGACGATGCCCGCGCTCTCACCGGGGGTATGGGTCGCGAGCGTCGGCGTCGGGCTCGGCGGCTTCTTCTCGATGAGCCTGATCGTCACGCTCGACCACCTGCCGGACGCGCGCCTCGCGGGTGCGCTCGCCGCGTTCGTGCAGGGCATAGGATTCCTGACCGTCGCGTCGAGCCCCTGGCTGATCGGCTGGCTGCGCGACGCGGGCGGCGGCTTCGCGATCGCGTGGTGGGTGCACATCGGCGTGATCGCCGCGATGGCCGCGTTGAACGCGACGTTCTCCCCTGCCGGCTACCGGCGCAGCATGGCGCGCATCACCGGCACCTCGCACTGAACCGGATTCCCTGACCCGGACGGCCGCCGGCATCTTCCGGCGACCGGCCACCGCCCGCAGCACGGCCGGGCGCGGGCGGTCACGCCAATCGGCCGCAGTTTCGCTTCAACTCGAACAAAACCAACCGGTAAATGGAGACACCATGAAAAAGCTCGTCATGGCCGTTGCGCTCGCGCTGACGGCAGGCGTCGCAGCCGCGAAGGACCCTGCCGTCCTGCGCTTCGGCGTCGATCCCAGCTATGCGCCGTTCGAATCGCTCGCGCCCGACGGCAAGCTCGTCGGCTTCGACATCGACCTCGGCAACGCGATCTGCGAACGCATGAAGGTGCGCTGCGTGTGGGTCGAGAATGCGTTCGACGGGATGATTCCCGCGCTGAAGGCGCGCAAGTTCGACGGCGTGCTGTCGTCGATGAGCGTGACGGAGAAGCGCCTCGCGCAGATTGCGTTCACCGACAAGATCAACAACGTGCCGCCCCGGCTCGTCGCGCGGCGCGGCGCGAACCTGCAGCCGACGGCCGCATCGCTGGCCGGCAAGAGCGTCGGCGTCGAGCAGGGAACGACGCAGGAAACCTATGCGCGCACGTACTGGGAACCGAAGGGCGTGATCGTGCGCACGTACCAGACGCAGGATCTCGTCTACCAGGACCTGATAGCGGGGCGGCTCGACGCATCGCTGCAATCGTCGGTACAGGCCGACCTCGGCTTCCTGAAGACGCCGAAGGGCGCGAACTTCGAGTTCGCGGGGCCGGCGCTGCAGGATCCGAAGACGCTCGGCGTCGGCTCGGCGATCGGCATGCGCAAGGACGACGACGCGCTGCGCAAGCAGATCAACGACGCGCTCGCGAGCCTGATTCAGGACGGTACGTATCAGCGGATCGCGAAGAAGTATTTCTCGTTCGATATCTACAACTGACGAACGCGAACGGAACACGGACGGAACACGCAAAGCGGCGTCGTGCGCGAATGCACGACGCCGCTTCTTCGTTCGTCGCATCAGGCAATCGAGCCGTCGAAACCGGGCGGGCCCGACGCTCGATCATCGGGCATTACGCGGTCGATGCCAGCAATTCCGTTGCAAACGACTTCGCATGCGCGACGGCCTCTTGCGCATCGGGGAACACGCCCAGCTCGTCCCAATGCTCCTCGGCCGCGTAGGTTCCCTTCACCGCGAGCGCGCGCTGCACGCGCAACTGCGCCGCATATCTGCCGTCTTCCAGTGGCCGGGCCGCCGCGATGATCCGGTGCGGCAGACTGGTGCCCTCCGGCTGCACCAGCTCGGCCGGGCCGCCGATCGTGCCGATATCCTTCAACGCGTTCCGCGTATTGCAGTCCGGGCAGTAGAAGCACCAGCCCGCGTCCTCCTGACGGGACCGGACCTGCCCTCGAGCCAGCACCGCACGGCATTCAACGTTCTCGCAGATGAACGGCATGGCAGTCTCCGAAGTTGTTTGACGGAAATCCTAGCATGTCCGCCGGCGCGCAACCATCGGCATTGGTCGGGCCACGATACCCGCACACCGCCGGTGAGTGTCGACCGTGCGCCGTCGGCCCGGCAAGCCGTCGATTCCTTTTGACCAACGATGTGTGCAATCGCGTCGATCGATCGTTCGGCGAAGGTTTCGCGCTCAACGATCCGCTTCATGATGCAGTGCATCGAACACGTGCGACGACACCCCGTGTTTCCAGCCCGCGCCGCCGGCTTGCCGAGCGCGCGCGTCGCACTCGCGGCGATCCACATGACACGACGTATCGACCGCGTCCGACAGGCATGAAGCTTGCGCCAAGCGTCGGCTCGCACTGCTCCGAAGCAGCGAGCGCGCGTCGCATCGCGGCCGCGATGCGCGACCCCGCATCGAATAATCAAGGAGACGTTGCCATGGACGACAAGCATGCCCCTCACCACTACAATCGCCGCCGTTTTCTCGCCGGCGTGGCCGCGGTCGCCGGCAGTGTGGCGCTCCCCGGTTGCGGCGGCGGCGACGGCGACATCAATCGACCGGACGGCAACGCGCCGGCGCCGTCGGTCGGCAATGTCCCGTCGCCGGACGGCCGCGATCGCTACAGCCTGCCGCGACCGGCGCTGCCCGCCCCGGCGAACTCCGGCATCGACCACATCGTGCTGGTCACGATGGAAAACCGTTCGTTCGACCACTACCTGAGCTGGGTGCCGAGTGCGGAGGGCATGCCCGCGAATCAGCAATTCAAGGACGCGTTCGGCGGCACCAACGCGCCGTTTGCGCTGTCGGCCAATCCGGCGTACGGCTACCAGGCCTGCGGGTTCCAGGACCCGAACCACACCTACCAGGGCGCGCGCACGCAACTGGCATCGGGCGCGATGAACGGCTGGCTCCTGACGCCGGGAACGAGCCTGCACCAGGGCGATCTGCTCCCGATCGGCTATTACACGTCGGCCGACCTGCCGTTCTTCAGCGCGGTGGCGAGCAACTACACCATCGGCGACTTCTATTTCTGCGGCGCCCTGACCAGCACGTTCCCGAATCGGCTGTACCTGCACAGCGGGGCCACCGATCGCCTCGACGACAGCACGGACAATTCGTCGCTGCGCACGATCTGGGACAACCTGAGCGATGCGAAGGTGGGTTGCAGTTACTACTATCGCGACATCCCGTTCACCGCGCTGTACGGCACCCGCTATCTCGGCATCTCGCATACGTTCCCGACCTTCCTGTCGGACGCGGCGGCGGGCACGCTGCCGCCGTTCTGCATGGTCGATCCGGCTTTCACCGGCGAGGGGCAAGGCAATTCGTCGGACGATCATCCGCACGCGGACATCCGCGACGGGCAGGCGTTCCTGAACCAGGTATATGACGCGCTGCGCACGAGCCCCGCGTGGAGCCGCACGCTGATGATCGTCGTGTACGACGAATGGGGCGGCTTTCTCGAGCACGTGGTGCCGCCGATCCGGCCGATCAGCAACAACGAGCTCGCGGTCGGCAACGACGGCAAGCTCGGCTTTCGCGTGCCGCTTGCGCTGCTCGGCCCGCGCGTGCGCGCCGGCACGGTGACACGCTATCCGTTCGACCGAGCTCGATTCACGCGCTGCTGCAATGGCGCTTCGGGCTGCCGCCGCTCGGCGTGCGCGGCAGCGATCCGGCGACGGTCAATCTCGCTTACGCGCTCGACTTCAGCGACGCGCCGCGCGCGGACGCGCCGGCGTTCACGGTCGCGCCAGGGCCGTTCGGCACGCTGTGCGCGGGCGCGAGCGCGCCGGCGCCGTCCAGCTCGGTGTCCGGCATCGATCCGTCGCAGATGGCGATGAATCCCGCGGCCGACCGCTTCGCCGAACTGCGCGCGAAGGCGGCCGCGCTGGGCTTCCGCACCGGAAGCTGACGGTCACGCGGGTCCGGCGGCCGCGATCGTCTTCGATTCGGCCGCCGGATTCGCCCCGCCCCGCACGCCCGTGCGCGGTCGCATTCGTTCAGATTCGCGTCGCGTTCAGATAAAACTTCCCCGTCTTCCCCGCCGTTAACCCGTTCGCAGCCCAATCGCGCCGCGTCGTATCGCGGCGCGCGTCGTTCGTGATCCGGAATGAATCCATATCCGCCATCGGCCACCGTTCCGGCCGCCGGCAAGGGAACGTCATGCGAAAACTCTCTATCCGCGGCGGCCTCGTCGCGACCGTCGCCGGCTATACCGTCCTGCTCGTGCTGGTCGTCGGCGCCGGCATCGCCGCGCTCTATGCGGGCAACGGCTCGCTCGAAGCGATGTATCGCGACGATACCGCGTCGCTGCTGCACCTGAAGACCAGCTCCGAGCGCATGCTCGTGCTGCGCGAGCGCGTCAGCGACGTCGCGCGGATCATCAGCGCGGGCCAGCCGGCCAAGGCCGAGATCGAGCAACTCCATGCGCTCCTCAAGCAGAGCAACGACGAACTCGACGCGTACGCGCGGCTGCATGCACGCAGCGCCGACGAGCAGCAGTTGTTCGATACGCTGCAGACCCACCGGCGCGCGCTGCTCGACCAGGTGTTCCTGAAGGCGCTCTCGCAGCTCGACCAGGACAATGCATTCGACTTCCTCGATACGCAGCGCACCGCGCCGCCTGCGCTGTTCCCCGCCTACCAGCACGCGATCGACGCGCTGGAATCGTTCCAGGTGTCACGGCAGAAGGCCCGCTACGACGCGGCCGGCGAGCGCTTTCATCGGATCGTGTGGGCGATGGCGGCGGTCGCCGCACTCGCGCTCGTCGTCGGCTTCTTCGCGCAGCGCATGCTCGCGAAGGCGATCATCGAGCCGATCCATCTCGCCGTCGACCATTTCGACAGGATCTCGAAAGGCGACCTCACCGGCACCGTCGTCATTCCCGGCGAAAACGAAATGGCGTATCTGCTCGGCGCGCTGAAGCGGATGCAGGATGGCCTCGTCGACACGGTGAACCAGGTTCGCGCTAGCACGGAGACGATCGTCGGCGACGTCCGCACGATCGCGAGCGGCAACGTCGACCTGTCGGCGCGCACCGAGCAGCAGGCGGTGTCGCTGCAGCAGGCCGCCGCGAGCGTCGAGCAACTGACCGCCACCGTGCGGCAGAACGCGGACAACGCGCGCGATGCGCGCACCTACGCGGAAGGCGCGGCCGGCATCGCGGCGCGCGGCGGCGATGCGATGCAGCGCGTCGTCGAAACGATGTCGGCGATCTCGCACAGCTCCGCGCGGATCTCGGGCATCGTCGGCGTGATCGAGAGCATCGCGTTCCAGACCAACATCCTCGCGCTGAACGCCGCCGTCGAAGCGGCACGCGCGGGTGAACAGGGGCGCGGGTTCGCGGTCGTCGCGACCGAGGTGCGCGGGCTCGCGCAGCGCTGCGCGTCGGCGGCGAAGGAGATCCGCGAGCTCATCGGCCATTCGGCGCAACGCGTCGAAGACGGCAGCGGCCTCGTCGCGCGGGCCGGTACGGCGATGACCGAGCTCGTGGCCGCGGTCGAGCGCGTCAATGCGATCATGAACGAAACCAGCATCGCATTCGACGAGCAAACGTCCGGCATCGAGCAGGTGAACGCGGCGGTCATCCAGATGGAACAGACGATGCAGCGCAATGCGGCGCTCGTCGAAGAGGCGGCGGCCGCGGCGCTGTCGCTCGACGAGCAGGGCGCGCGGCTCAGCGATGCCGTCGCGCAATTTCGCCTGCGCGACGCGGTCGCCGCGTGATGCGGTTGCGCGGTGGTGCGGTTGCGGCGTGATGCGCTCGCCGTGTGATGCGCTCGCCGTGTGATGCGCTCGGCGCGTGATGCAACCGGCTCGGGCCGCGCTGGGCCCGAGCCGGCCGATCCATCGGCTTACGATCGACCGCTTAGTAGTGACTGCGCCCCCACAGCGTCTTCGGCTCGTCGAGCAGATGGCGCAACCCGCTGCGCGCGATCATCGTTTCCGCCACTTCGTTCACGCGTTCCAGAATCTCGCCTTCGTCGACCGACAACACGCGACGATCGTCCATCAGCACCCGGCCGCCGACCATCGTCATGCATACGTCGGCCGCGTTCGCGAAGCACGTCACGCGATACACGGGCATGTTCATCGGCATCATGTGCGGGCGGAACAGGTCGACGAGGATGATGTCCGCGAGCTTGCCGGCTTCGAGCGAACCGATCTCGTGATCGAGCGACAGCGCCTTCGCCGCATCGATCGTCACCATCTCGAGCACCTTGCCGTGCGGCAGCACGTCCGGATCGCGGAAGTGCCGGCGGTGGTAATGCATGCACTGCCACATGTGGCGGAACATGTCGTAGCCGCGATCGGGCGCCGCGCCGTCCGATGCGATCGCAACGGTCACGCCCGCATCGATCAGCTCGGGCACCGGGCAGCGGCCGATGATCGACATGATCGCGCTCGGGTTGTGGATGATCGCGGTGCCGGTTTCGACGCACGCGGCGATGTCGTCGTCGGTCAGGTCGATGCTGTGCGACATGAACGACGTCGGGCCGAGCAGCCCCAGCTCGCGATGCGCGAACGCGAGCGTGCCGGCGCGGTGGCCGTCCTGCGTGAAGGTCAGGCCGCGCGCGCGTGCCAGCGCGCCGTAGCGGGCCGCCTGATCGCGGAAATCGCGTTCGTATTGCGCAAGTTCAGGGTCGTGCTCGGGCCCGTACACGGGCAGCGTCAGCGCGATCCGGATCCGGCCGTCGGCATCGCCGTGGCACGCGTCGACGATGTCTTCGCATACGTCGTACATCGTGTCGAAATCGATGTCGCGCGTGTCGCTGCCGTCCGGCGTGTGGCGCGTGTACGCACGCGGCGCGGGCGGCCGCGACGGGCCCACCGCGACGATCGAGCGCGTGCCGGTGCGCACCACCGCATCGCAATGGCGACGCGCGTAGACCGGATCGTCGACGCGCATGATCGAGTTGCCGCCGCCGAGCAGCGACACGCCCGTCGTCACGCCGGCCTTCAGCCGTTCGAGCGCCGCGAGATGCGATTCGGTTTCCCAGAACGCTTCGTCCGACGCGCGCGTATAGATCGTCTCGGCCGCGGCCGACCATGCATCGCCGTCCGCGCCGCCGATCGTGCGCAGCATCGCGTGGCCCGCGTGCGCATGCGAATCGATCAGGCCCGGCAGCACGGCCTTGCGGCGTGCATCGATCGTGCGAGCGGCACGGTAGCGTGCCTGGAGCTCGGCCGTGTCGCCGACGGCGACGATGCGCTTCTCCTTCACGGCAACCGCGCCGTTCTCGATCACGCGCCGCTGCGCATCCATCGTGATCACGCAGCCGTGTGCGATCAGCGTGTCGATTGCTTCGCGCTTGTCCTCGGTAGTCATCGCTTGGTGTCCTGTTCTGATTCGAAATGAGTCGGGTGCCGTCGAATCGAAAAACCGCCGGGCGGTAACCCGGCGGCCTGGCGACCGCACGCGATACGGCGTGTTACGCGGAGCGGGCCGGCGCGGCAATCCGTGCCTTCAGCTTGCGCTGCACCGCGCTGACCGCGATGAAGATCACCGCATTCACGGCGAGCGCGACGAGCCCGGGGTTGATCGACGTGATCGTGCTCGATGCACCGGGGAACAGCGACGCGAGCGTCACGCCGTAGTAGTTGGTCATCGCGATCACGATCGCGCCGGCGACGATCCCCGCGAACGCGCCTTCGCGCGTGCCGAACGGCCGCTTCAGGAAGCTCGACGCGAGCATCGGCACGAGCTGCGTGAGCAGGCTCGACGAGAAGATCGCGAGCGTGACGAAGGTCGCGCCGCCGCGCAGCACGAAGTACACGACCACCAGCGTGAAGATCGGCAGCGCGATCCGCGCGACGCGCGTCACCTCGCGGTCGGTCGCGTTCGGCGCGAAGCCTTCGCGGTAGATGTTGCGTGCGATCGTCGTCGATGCGTTCAGCATGATCAGCGAGCCCGGCACCAGCGCCGTCAACAGGCCCGTGCCGCCGACGATGCCGACGAACCACGCGGGGAACGTCTGCTTGACGAGACGCAGCAGCGCGAGGTCGGTCTGCGCGCCTTCGAGCCCGTGCACCGTCATCACGGCCGCGAAGCCGACGAGGAACAGGAACGCGATCAGCACCTGGTACAGCGGCATCAGGATCACGTTGCGGCGCAGCGCGCGTTCGTCCTTCGCGACGTAGATCGCGGTGAAGCCGTGCGGATACAGGTAGTAGCCGAGCGACGTGAGCAGGATCGTCGAGTTGTACCAGCTCAGGTTGAAGCCGTGCTCGGGCATGCGCAGCAGCTCCGGATGCACGGCGTCGATCTTCGCGAACATCTCGCCGAGGCCGCCGTAGTAATGCATCGGCAGGTACAGGCCGAGGAAGATCGCGATCGCGAGGATCAGCACGTCCTTGAAGATCGCGATGCTCGCCGAGCCGTGAATGCCCGACACGACCATGTACACGGCCATCAGCGTCGCGGCGATCCAGATCGCGGCCGACTGCGGAATCAGCCCGTACGACATCTCCGACACGATCACGCCGAGCCCGCGCAACTGGATCATCAGCAGCGACACCATCGCGAACACCGCGACGATCGACACCAGCACGCCGATCGCGCGGCTGTCGTACTTCGCCGCGAAGTAGTCGGCGAACGACACGAGCCCGCGCTCCTTCGCGAAGCGCCAGATCGCCGGCAGCATCCAGTAGCCGATCACGAACGCGAGGCAGCCGTACGACAGGATGTAGAAGGCGGGCACGCCCTTGCTGTAGGTCCAGCCGCTCGCGCCGAGGAACGAGAACGTCGAGAACGCCTCGCCGGCCATCAGCAGGAACGTGAGCAGCGAACCGAAGCCGCGCCCGCCGACCGCCCATTGCTCGAGCGTGAGCTTGCGGCCGCGCCGCGCCATCACGCCGATCGCGAGCGCGAACACGGCGAACGCCGCGATGATGAGGATCGAAGCGTTCATCGCGCGTCTCCCGTGCGGCCGTCACGCGCCGCGTCGCGCTCGTCGAGATGGAACAGGATCGCGAGGATCGCGGCGGTCGCCGCCATCCACAGCAGGTTCCAGACGAGCAGGAACGGCAGCCCGAACAGCAGCGGCCGCACCTCGGCGATCGAGCCGCCCGTATACATCCCGACGAACGGCAACGCCGCCAGCAACAGTTTGAGTTTCATGTGTGTCTCCTCCGGAAGACGCGCGAGCGCGTCGGAACATCAGAACTTCTGGCGGATGCCGACCACCACCGCCACTTGCGACGTCGTCGACGACGGACCGTCGGTGCCGTCGATCCACGCGTGGCCGACACCCGCCGACGCCTTCTGGTAGAAGCCGTTCACGTACACGTCGGTGCGCTTCGACAGCAGGTACTGCATGCCGGCCGACACCTGCTGATAGTGACCGTCGTCATTGCCGCGCGCGACCTTCGTATACGTGTAGCCGGCCGCGGCCATCAGCGCAGGCGTGATCAGGTAGCGCACGCTGCCTTCGTAGTTGCTGAAGCGCAGCGCGCCGCCCGTCGCCTGGCCGAAGTTCGAGCCCGTGTACAGCAGCCCGAGCGTCGCCTGACCGATCGCATAGCTGCCGCCCGCGCCCCAGATCTGCTGGCGCACCGCGCCCGACAGGCCGGCGCCGAACACCGATGCCGAGCCCGGGTAGTAGTTGTCCGACGCGACGGCGCCCGTCGCGCTGGCCGCCGGATGGTTCACGCGCGTATAGGCGGCGCCCGCGTTGAGCGGCCCGCGCGTATAGGTGACGCCCGCGCTCCAGCTGTTGTCGTTCGCGAAGCCCGTCGCGTTCGAGAAGCCGTACATCAGGTTCGCCTGCAGGCCGGCGATCGTCGGCGACACGTACTTGACCGCGTTGTTGGTGCGGAACGTGTTGTTGATGTCGTCGTTGTCGAACGGGTGCGTCGAATACTGCGCGAGGAAGCTGCTCATCTGCAGCGAGCCGAGGATGTCCTGCGTCGAGTTGTACTGGCGGCCGAGCGTCACCGCGCCCCAGTTCGCGCCGCTCAGGCCGACCCACGCGGAGCGGCCGAACATCCGGCCGCCCTGGCCGAGCGCGCCATTCGCGACGTTGAAGCCGTTCTCGAGCCGGAAGTTCGCCTTCAGCCCGCCGCCGAGATCCTCGCTGCCGAGCAGGCCCCAGCGCGGGCCCGATTCGTTGCCGCCGGTGAACTGCCACAGCGCGTGACCTTTCGCGTTGTTCGTGTAGGTCACGCCGGCGTCGACGATCGCGTACAGCGTCACCGACGACTGTGCGTGCGCGGCGCCTGCAAACAGCATCGCAACGGCCGCGCTCATGCACGCGACACCCGTCTTCCTGCCCATCATTCGCACCATCTCCGTCATCTCCTCTCCAAACCTGCTTGTCGATGTTGTGTTTTGTTGATGCTGGCCATACGCGCCGGTCGGCTTGTATAGACAGTGGCTGGATGGTATCCAGCCGCAGTCGCATCAAGAAATGAAATGTTCAACTGGCCGGCAGTTGGAAATCGAATGGAGGCGAATGAAGCGGAGACGAGCGGGGAAAGTGCGCGTTCGCAAGCTAATTGAAATGGTCGAGGCCCGCCGGACGTGGCGCGTTTTGCTCTGACTTGAATGGCTCACGTAAGCAACCTGACGAAACGGTAACGCGCGAGGCGGCTATACGGTTTTCCCTGATAGCCCGTGCATCGGCCGCCGCCATGCGGTGTCGAACGGATTCGTGCGCAAGCCGATCGCATCGGCCTCGCACCGCAGCAGTTCGACGACCATCTGCATCCGGTCGTCGCGAGCGGATCGGGAACGGGCCCTCGCAGAGGTTGAGACACACCGCGTCGAAGCCGCTCTCCACGAGCAGGAAGATGGTCTCGCCGCGGCGCGCGCACAGCCGCAGCAGCGCACACCGGTAATCAACGCGCGCCGCGCAGTGCGATACGCGCTGGAACCGGCAGATCGAGCGGTAACCGCGCACGGGGCGCGGTTGCGCTAGCGCAGCTTCTCCGCGACCGCGCGCGCCACCGCGCTCAGCGCATCGCCGCGCTCGAGCACCGCACGCGGGCGGGTCGCTTCACCCTGCGCATCGAGCGCGCGCGGCGCGAAGTCCGGCGACGACGAGAACTTCACGATCGTCAGCGCGGCTTTCGGATCGACTAGGATCGCCTGGCCGAAACGCCCCGCCGCCGCGAACGAGCCGTCGCCGTCGTTGGTCTGGTACCAGTAGTCGCGATACGCGTAGCCGTCCTTGCCGGGCACCACGTTGCCCTTCGCGAACAGCGCCGCGTTGTGCGCGGGCGCCAATGCCGCGCGAATCGTCGCGGCCGGCAGCGTGCCGCGCGCACCGCCGAGACCGGTGCGCACGCGTTCCGCGAAGCGCGCGGCGTCGCGCAGCGTCGTGAAGAGCCCGCCGCTCGCCATCGCCATCGCATTGCGGTCGACCGCGACGTACGCATCGTCTTCCGCGAAATCGCGCCACAGCCACTGCTCGACCAGCGCGCTCCACGACTGCCCCGTCGCGCGCTGCATCGCCCACGCAACCGCTTCCGGCGAACCGTTCTGGTAGAACCATGCGCTTCCCGGCGCCGCGTCCGGCACGCGCCGCACGGTCAGCAGGAAATCGACGATGCTCGCCGGCGCGCCTTCGCGGCGCGGCACGAGCCCGACCGCACCGAACAGCCCGAGATCGGGCGGGACGCCGGGCGCGTACGCGGTAGGCACTTCCATGTCGAGGTTCTGCTGCAGCGTCGCGCTGCCGAACGGCGTGTCGGCCAGCTCCGGCACCGTGCGCGACAGCGGCGCGCCCGCATCGAGCACGCCGGATTCGATCATCTGCGCGGCGAGCAGCCCGGTCACCGATTTCGTCATCGACGCCCACGCGTGTTGCTGGTCGGGCCGGAAGCCGTCGAAGTAGCGCTCGTAGACGACCCGGCCGCGCTGCAGCACGATGAAACCGTCGGTGTGGGTCGCACGCAGGTACGCGTCGAGCGTCAGCGTCTCGCCGCCGATCGTCACGGGCAGCGCGTCGAGGCCGGGCGCCGGTTGCGCGGGCAGCGGCATCGGCGCGGCCGCGTGCCGGATCCCGGCTGTCGGCGCGAGCAGCCGCGTGTTGCTCAATGCCCAGCGCAGGCGGGCCGGCGTGAACGCGTTCGCGTTGTTGACGATCCGGTCGGCCGCCGGCGGGAAGCCCTGCATCATGCCCGCAGGCGCGGTGCCGTCGGCTGCGGCTGCGGCTGCGGCAGTGGCTGCGGCAGTGGCCGCGAGCGCAAGCCCGCCGGCCAGTGCAACGGTGCCGGCCAACCGGCGGCCTCGCCGGGTCGTGGTAAAGCGTCGATGAATTCGCATCGAATCATGCCTCGTAGCGGAAAAGAATCAGGTGATGCACGTGCGCGTCACGGCTGCTGACCGTCGATGCGCAACTGGTTGGCGACCGACGTCACGCCGTCGATGCGCCGCGTGACCGCCACCGCGAGATTCCCCTGCGTCGTATCGGTGACCGAGCCGGCGAGCGTCACGCCGCCGTCGCGCACGCGCACGAGGATGCGCGTCGCGTTCAGGTTTTTCGTGCGGGCGAGCGCGGTGCTGACGCGGCGCTTCAGCGCGCGGTCGGCCGCCCTGCGCTGCGCGGGCGGCACGCCGGCTGATGCCGGTGCTTGCGTTGGCTCTTGCGCGAGCCCGGCCGATGACGATGGCACCGCCGCGCTCGCGGCAGCGGGTTGCGCATGGGCGGTGAGGGTGCAGCACGCTGTCATCAACAGCCCCGCGGCCAATCTGGATGAAGTACGCATGATCGGATCACGCTCCTTGAAATCGTTGAACAGGACACCTCAGAACTGCGTCAGCAGCCCGATCGACACGCCGGTCGTCGCACTCGCGCCGCGTCGCAGGTTCAGTGCCGCGATGGTCGCCGGATCGCGCATGTACGCGCCGGTCATTCCGTTGCGGTCGACTTCGACGTACAGCTCGGTGCGCTTCGACAGAAAGTACTCGGCGATCGCGTAGGTCGTCAGCTTGTGGCCGTCCGCGCCCGACGCGTTGCCGAGATTGCGCGCGCGGTCGTAGAACGCGGCTGCGCTCAGCTGCACCGACGGCAGCGGCTGCGCGACGACGCCGAACGACGGGATATCGTCGCGTCGCGACGGCGCGCCGGCCTTGTTCGCGCGCACGTTCAGCGACGCATAGCTCAGGTAGAAGCGCGCGCGACCGAGTTGCAGCGTGCCGCCCGCCTGGATCGTCTGCGCCGACTGCGAGCCGTCCGGGCTGTACGTCTTCGCATACGACACGCCGCCCATCACGGCCGAATACGTGTACATCGCGGCCGCCGAATAGCTGGTGCCCGCATGCGAACTGCCGGCGACGCCGCCCGGCGAATAGTTCGCGCCGAAACGCAGCCCGCCCGCCTGCCCGAGATACTTGATCGTGTTGTTGAAACGCGAGTCGAGCGTGAAGAAGTTGCCGTCGAACTGCACGCCCGGCTCGACCGCGAGCGACTGCCCACGCCCGCCGAGCGGATCGAGCGCGATGCCGAGATCCTCGGCCGCGTTGAACTGGCGGCCGAGCGTCAAGCGGCCGAAATCGCCGGACAGGCCGACATACGCGGCCTGCGAAAACAGCGTGCCGGATGTCTTCAGCGCGCCGGTGCCGCTGTTGAATGCGCTGTCGAGCACGAACAGCGCCTTCAGGCCGCCGCCGAGATCCTCCTTGCCGCGAATGCCGAACTCGTTGCCCGCGATGATGTTGTTGTTGAAGCCGACCTGGCTGCCGCCCGGCAGCCCGTTGACCCAACGCACGCCGCCGCCGATCCGGCCGAACAGCGTCACGCTCGACTGCGCGTGCGCGCTCCCGCACAGCGCGCCGACCAGCGCGGCTGCGATCATCTTCTGCATGTGTCTCCTCCTGCCGCGTCGTTGCGCGGCGTATCGTGGTACTGCGCTCCTTCGGATGGCGCCGCCGCCCGGCAAGCGGGCCGCACGGCGAATGCGATGCGAGGTGCTGCGAGGTGCTGCGAGGTGCTGCGAGGTATCGCGAGGCTTCGAGGCGCTGCGATCAACTGCGTCAGCGCCCGCACGCGCCGACTGGCGGCGCGGCCGACTCCGCCTCGCCCGCGAGACGCCGCAGCGAGCGTTGCGGATCGAGGCACCACGCGCCGAGCGCGCCGCATGCGATCAGCACGACGCCGCACACGAGGCTCGCCTGTTCGAAGCCGCGCGCGACCGACGCGCCGGCGCCCTCGATCAGCATCCCGGTGATGACCGGCGCGCCGAGCCCCGCAAGCGATGCGAAGCCGTTGCTGAGCGCGAGCACGCCGCCGCGCTGCGCGTCCGGCGTCACTTCGGCGAGCATCGCCGGGCCGATCGAGTACATCGTCAGCGTGAGCCCGCTGCCGAGCGTCAGCAGCACGAGCTTCACCGCGCGCGGCACGTCCGGCAGCGGCAGCATCGCCAGCATCGCGCCGGCGATCGCCAGCGTGACCGCGATGAACGTGCCGCGTCCGTGCCGCGACGGCATGCCGCGCGCGAGCAGCGTTTGCGACAGCCACGCGAGCGCGAGACTGAGCGGCGACGTGACCGCGACGAACAGCGCGAACATGCGGCCGGCCGCGTGCGGCCCGAAGCCGAGCCCGAGCTGCAGGTAGGTCGGCATCCACGTGAGCGTCATCGCGAGAATCCAGTTCGCCGCGAAATGGCCGAGGAAGTTGCCGAGCACCGTGCGGTCGGTCAGCAGCCGCCCGTACGGCACGCGCTCGCCGCCCGCCGCGCGCGGCGCACGCCGCAGCGTGCCTTCCTCGCCGAGCACCGCCCACGCGATGCACCACACCGCCCCGAGCAGCGCGAGCACCGCGAAGTTCGCGCGCCAGCCCCAGTGCGTCGTGATGACCGGAATCGACAGCCCCGCGATCAACAGGCCGAGCGCGCTGCCCTGATGCAGCAGCGCGACGGGCAGGTTGCGCCGCGTATCGGGAAACCACTTGTAGATCGCGTGCGTGGCGACCGGCGACGCGGGCCCTTCACCGATGCCGAGCAGCACGCGGCACGCGATGACGACCCAGATCGAGCCGGCCACCAGCATCGGCAATTGCAACAGCGCCCACGCGGCCGCCATCGCGAACAGCAGCCATTTCGCGGGCCAGCGGTTCGCGGCGATGCCGCCCGCGACCGCCGCGACCGCGAACAGCCAGTTGAGGCTGCCGCCGATCACGCCGAACTGCGTCGGGCTCAGATGCAGGTCGCGCATCATCGGCACCGACACGAGGCCGAGCACGACCTTGTCGAGAAAATTCACCAGCATCATCAGCGCGAGCATCGTCGCGATCGACCACGCCCGTCCGGGGCGGTACTGCGCACCATTCATCATGGCTGTCTCCTGTTTCGTTATCGTCGGCGGCAGGCGGCGTCGCGCTATCCGCCGCCGTGCTCGCCCGGCGCCGGCACACGGTCGTCGCCGTCCGGCAGCCCCAGCGAGAATTTCACCGGGAAGCGCACCGCGAGCGTGCGGTCGGCCGCCGCCTCACGCACGACGCCACGGGCCCGCACGTGCGGATCGTCGAACACCTCGCCGGCATCGGGCACGCGCGACACCGGCAACCCGAGGCCGCCGAGCACGCGCATCCAGTCGTCCTGCGTGCGCGTCGCGAAGAGCGCGCGCAACAGCGCACCGAGTGCGTGCCGATGCTGCTGGCGGCCCGCGCGCTGCGCGTAGCGCGACTCGCGCAGCGCCGGATACACGTCGCCGAGCGCATCGGCAAACGTGGCCCAGAACTTGTCCTCGAACGTCGCGAGCACGATGTGCCGCCCGTCGGCGGTTTCGAACAGGTCGTTGTCGGGCATCACCCAGCGGGCCGTGTCGCGCGTATCGCGGCCCGTGCGCAGCGCCCACGCGGCCGGTGCGGTCCACGCGAAGATCGCGTCGTGGATCGACACGTCGAGATGCTGGCCAACGCCGTTCGCCCGCGCACTCATCACCGCGACGGCCAGCGCGAGCGCCGCATGCAGCGCGGCCGCATGATCGGCGAGCCGCACACGCGGCCGCGCGACGGTGTCGTGCAGTTGCGCGGGCACCGACCAGTAGCCGGCGTCGGCGAGAAAATTCAGGTCGTGGCCAGGGCGGTTCGCATACGGGCCGTCCTGCCCGTAGCCGGTGATCGAGCACAGCACGATGCGCGGGTTCGCGCGGGCCAGCGTCGCGTAATCGAGCCCGAGCCGCGCCATCACGCCGGGCCGGTTGCCTTCGACCACCGCATCGGCATCGCGCACGAGATCGAGAAAGCGCGCGCGGCCGTCGGGCGTCTTGAGGTCGAGCACGAGCGAGCGCTTGCCGCGGTTGAACTGCGCGAACGTGTCGGCGCCAACCTGCCGCAACGCGTCGCCGCCCGGCGGCTCGACCTTGATCACGTCGGCGCCGAGCTGGCGCAGCAGCGCGCACGCATGCGGGCCGGGCAGCAACTGGCCCGCATCGACGATCCGCACGCCGCGCAGGCACGACCACGCGGGCGCGTGGTCGTCGCCCGCAGGCCACGCGTCGTGCATGCCGCGGGCGGTCATCCGTTGCGCCCCGCGCCGGCCGGCTCGAGGATCGCCTTCGCGATCGCGTTGCGCTGGATCTCGCTCGTGCCGGTGAGGATGCGGAACATCCGCAGCTTGCGGAACGTCTGCTCGACCGGATGGCCGCGCGTGACGCCGACGTTGCCGTGGATCTGCACGGCCTGGTCCGCGACCTCGAAGCAGCGCTCCGACACGAACAGCTTGCACGCGGACGACATCATCCGCAGGTCCGCGCCCGCATCGGCGAGCGCGGCCGTGTGCGCGATCATGCTTTCGCACGCCCACAGCGCGGCGGCCATGTCGGCGAGCATGTGCTGGATCGCCTGGAAACGCGCGATCGGGCCGCCGAACTGCTGGCGCGTGCGCGCATGGTCGAGCGATGCGCGATACGCGGACATCGCGAGGCCCAGCATCGTCGCGCAATGCAGCAGCCGGTTCACGTTGATGCGCGACATGCCGAGCCGGAAGCCGTTGCCGACGCCGCCGAACACGTTCTCGCGCGGCACGCGCACGTCGACGAAGCGGATGTCCGCGTCGATGTGCTGGCCCGACATCGGCACGTACTCGTGCTCAACGCTCACGCCCGGCAGGTCGAGATCGACGAGCACGGCCGTGATCTGCGGCGGCGTCGCGGTCGCATCGGTCACGCACATCACGATCGCGAAATCCGCGAACGGCGCGCCGCTGATGTAGTGCTTGGTGCCGTTGATGACGAGCGAATCGCCGTCCCCGACCGCCGTCGTGCGGATGCTCATCGCGTCCGAGCCCGAGTGCGGCTCGGTCAGCGCGAAGCACGTCGACTTCTCGCCGCGCATCACCGGCTTGAAATAGCGGTCGAGCTGCGCGGGCGTCGCGTACTTCAGCATGTTGCCGATGCGCGGCGGCCCGCCGAGTTCGCCCAGCACGTGCGGCGCGAGCGCCGCGCCGGATGCGGCGAGGTCGGCCTTCAGCGCGCACACCTCGGCGATCGACAGCCCCTGGCCGCCGATCTCGACGGGCAGGCTCGCGGTATAGAAGCCGAGCGCGGCCGAGCGTTTCCACACGCGGCGCAGCACGTCGCGCGGCCACACGTCTTCCGAGTCGAGCCGCAGCTCGCGCTCGATCGGGCGCAGCTCGTCGTCGACGAAGCGCAGCACGGCCGCGCGCAGCGCGACGAATTCGGGGCGTTGCAGATGATCGAACATGATCGACTCCTTCAGTTGACGCGGCGCGTGACACCGCGCCAGTACGGCTCGCGCACGAGCTTGCGGGCGACCTTGCCGCTCGCGTTCTTCGGCAGTTCCGCGACGAAATCGACGGAGCGCGGCGCCTTGTAGTCGGCGAGCTGCGCGCGGCAGTGCGCGACGAGATCGGCGGCCTGCGCGCCGTGGCCGGCACGCAGCACGACGACGGCCTTCACGGCCTCGCCCCACTTGTCGTCGGGCACGCCGACGACGCACGCTTCGAGCACGCCTTCGTGCCGGTACAGCGCCGCTTCGACTTCGGTCGGATACACGTTGAAGCCGCCCGAAATGATCATGTCGTGCTTGCGGTCGACGAGATAGATGAAGCCGTCGCGATCGGTGCGCGCGAGGTCGCCGGTATGCAGCCAGCCGTCGACGAGCACCTCGCGCGTGAGCTCCGGCGCGTTCCAGTAGCCGTGGAACACGTCCGCGCCGCGAATCACGATCTCGCCGATCGCATCGCCTTCGACTTCGCGGCCGTCGGCGTCGACCACGCGCACCTCGGTCTCGCCGAGCGGCCGGCCGCACGATGCGAGCCGCTCGCGGTCGTGCAGCAGCGCGGACGCGTGATCGGCAATGCTGAGGCGCGTGACGCCCGACGTCGATTCGCTCGCGCCATAGCCTTGCGACAGCACGGGGCCGATGCGCGCCCATGCTTCCTCGATGCGCGCGGGCGCCATCGGCGCAGCGCCGTAGCCGAGCACCTTCAGGCTGCGCAGGTCGGCCTGCGCGAGCTCCGGCGTGTTCAACAGCATGCTGACCATCGCCGGCACCATGAACGTGTGCGTGATGCGCTGGCGCGCGACTTCGGCGAGGAAATGCGCGGGCTCGAACGCGTCGAACAGCACGAGCGTCGCGCCGCAGAACAGGTACGGCTGCATCAGCATCCCCGACGCGTGCGTGATCGGCCCGATCAGCGCGAGCCGGTCGCCGGGCTGCGCGGGGCGATCCATCCCGAGCACGATCTTGCGCAGCGACGCGAGCCGGTTGCCGTAGCTCTGCATCGCGGCCTTGATGCGCCCGGTCGAGCCGGACGAGAAGTGCAGCACCGCGAGATCGTCGGCCGCCGGCACGTAGTCGGGCGCCGTATCGCCGCCCTGCGCGACCAGCGTTTCGTAGTCGAGATAGCCGGCGGCCACGCCGCCGAGCGACACGAACCGCTCGACCGACCCGAAGCCCGGCGAATCGGGCGTGTAGTCCGTAAAGCCGCGCCCGCCGATGTACGCGACGGGCGTGCAGTTGCCGACGACGTCGGCGGCCTCGGCCGCCGTGAAGCGCGGGTTCAGCGCGGCCTTCACGAGGCCGGCCTTGTACAGCGCGCACTCGATCTCGACGAGCTCGATGCAGTTGCGCGCCTGCACGGCGATGCGCTCGCCGCGCGCGAAGCCGAGGCCGCGCAGCGCGTTCGCGAGCCGCGTCGAACGTTCGTCGAGCTGACGGTACGTGACCGCGCGATCGCGGTGGATCACGGCGGGCTGGCTGCCCCAGTAACGGGCCGCGCGCCGCAGGAAGTAGGTGAAGCTCAAGGGGAATCTCCTGGTCGAACAGTGCCGCCAGTCTGTAAGATGCCGGGGCATCACCACAATGCATCACCAGCTATAAAGTCATAACCGATAGGAATCCACCGATGGACACGCGCGATCTGGAGTACCTGCTGGCCGTGGAGCGGCACGGCAGCATCGGCAAGGCCGCCGACGCGCTCGGGCTGTCCCAGCCCGCGCTGACCAAGGCCATGCAGCGGCTGGAGGCGCAGGTCGGCGTGACGCTGTTCGAGCGCACCGCGAACGGGATGACGCCGACGCCGGCCGGCGCGCGCTTCGTCGCCCGCGCGCAGCGGATCGCGCTCGAATTCGACGATGCGATGCAGGAGATGCGCGCGATCCGCGGCGGCGAACAGGGCGTCGTGCGGGTCGGCTACTCGCCGACCGTGCCCAACGCGTTCGTGCTCGGCGCGTGCCGGCAACTGATCCGCGAACGGCCGGCCGCGCGGCTGCGGCTGCGCTGCCGGCTCGCCCGCGAGCTGCTCGACCTGCTCGAAGCCGGCGAGCTCGACCTCGTGGTGGCGCCCGAGCCGCAGCAGCCGGACGCCGCGCTCGACACGATCGCGCTGTTCGACGACCGGCTCACGGTGCTCGCCGACGCCGCCCACCCGCTGCAGCGCAAGCGCGCGCTCACGCTTGCGGATCTTGCCGACCAGGAATGGCTGCTGCCGGAGACGACGATTCCGGTGCGGCACCGGATCGACGACGCGTTCCGCGCGCGCGGGCTGCCGCCGCCGCGCCTGCGCGTCGAGACCGATTTCGGCAACACGTCGCTGCTGCAGCTGCTGCACGGCACGTCGCTGCTGTGCGTCGGCGGCGCCGATGCGCTGGGGCAGGCGACCGGGCTGCGCGCGCTCGACCTGCGGGCCGGCGAGCTCGAACTGGACCGCCGCATCGGCGCGATGCACCGTGCGGGCGCATACGTGCCGCCGCTCGCGCAGCGGATGATCGCGCTGCTGCGGGAAAGCGCCGCCGCGCACGCCGACCATCATTTGCGGGAGTGATGACACTCCCCTTTTTCTGCGGATTTGACCGGGGCCGCCACGGCCGACAACACTAGCCCGCAGTGCCGCGAAAGACGGCACGCGCCCGCCTTCCCCCGTTCAGAGTCCGCCATGTACCCGACCGACACCGTGCAATCCCCGAGCGCCGCCCGGCCGCTCGCCGACCGGCAACTGCGCCGGATCGTCATCGCCTCCGTCGCCGGCAACGCGATGGAGTGGTACGACTTCTTCGTGTACGGCACGGCCGCCGCGCTCGTATTCGGCCACGTGTTCTTTCCGCCCGGCGCATCGCCGCTCGCCGGCAGCCTCGCCGCGTTCGCGGCCTTCGCGCTCGGCTTCGTCGCGCGGCCGCTCGGCGGGATCGTGTTCGGCCACGTCGGCGACCGCTACGGGCGCAAGGCGTCGCTCGTGTGGACGCTGCTGATCATGGGCGCGTCGACCTTCGCGATCGGCCTGCTGCCCACCTATGCGCAGGTCGGCCTGTGGGCGCCGGCCGCGCTCGTCGTGCTGCGCCTGCTGCAAGGCATCGCGTCCGGCGGCGAATGGGGCGGCGGCGTGCTGATGATCAGCGAGAACGCGCCGCCGGAGCAGCGCGGCTATTACGCGGCGTGGAGCCAGCTCGGCGTGGGCGGCGGCTTCGTGCTGTCGTCGGCCGCGTTTCTCGCCGCGCAGGCGCTGCCGGACGACGCGTTCCGCACGTGGGGCTGGCGGCTGCCGTTCCTCGCGAGCGTCGCGATCTTCGCGATCGGCCTCTATATCCGCCGCCATCTGCCGGAAAGCCGCGACTTCGAGCAGGCCGGCAAGCGCGGCGCGCACACGCATCTGCCGATCGTCGAGTGCATCCGCCGCCATCCGAAGGAAATCCTGCTCGCGATGGGGCTGCGCGTGGCCGAGAACGGCGGCGCGTACATCTTCCTCGCGTTCTCGCTCGTGTATGGCAAATACCTCGGGATTCCGAACGGCACGATGCTGACCGGCGTGATGATCGCGATGATCGTCGAAATGGGCGCGATGCTCGCCTGGGGCCGGCTGTCCGACCGGATCGGCCGCAAGCCCGTGTACCTGATCGGCGCACTGAGCCTCGTCGCATGCGCGTTCCCGTTCTTCTGGCTGCTCGACACGCGCGTGACGCCGCTCGTGTGGCTCGCGCTGACGGTCGGCACGGCCGTGAGCCACGGCGCGATGATCGGCACGCTGCCCGCGCTCGTCGGCGAGCTGTTCAGCACCGAGGTGCGTTACTCGGGCGTCGCGCTCGGTCACGAAGTCGCGTCGATCTTCGCGGGCGGGATGTCGCCGCTGATCGCGACCGCGCTGCTCGCGCGCTATCACGCATCGTGGCCGGTGTCGCTGTTCCTCGTCGCGCTCGGCCTCGTCACGGTCGTCACGCTGTGCGTGATGCGCGAAACGCGCATCACGCGTGCCGACGGTTCGCGCGGCGACGCGGCATGACCGCGCGGCCGCGCGCCGCGCGACGCTCACGCGCCGCGTTCGCGCCGCGCCCCGTCGAACTCGGGCGCGAGCCCGAGGTGATCGAGCAGTTGCGCGAATTCGCCGAGACGCTGCCGCATGTACGCCGGCACATCCACGTGCGCATAGTCGTGGAACCCGGCGCCCGTGCGCACGCCGTCGCGCCCGGCCGCCATGTTGCGCACGACGCTCGCGGCCGGTGCGAAGCGCGGGCCGATCTCGCCGGCCAGGTACTGCGACGCGTAGTACAGGATGTCGCAGCCGCCCCAGTCGATGAATTCCAGCAGCCCGAGCACCGCGAAGCGCGGGCCGAAGCCGGTGCGGATCGCGGTGTCGATGTCCTCCGCGCTCGCGACGCCCTCCTCGACCATCCGCGCGGCTTCGTTCATCGCGAGCGCCTGGATCCGCGGCACGATGTAGCCGGGCGCCGGCCCGCAGATCACCGGCTTCTTGCCGACGCGCTCGAGCAGCGCGGCCAGTGCGTCGACGACACGCTGTTCGGTCGCGTCGCTGCGGCTGATCTCGACGAGCGGCATCAAGAGCGCCGGATTGAGCCAGTGCGCATTCAGCATCCTCTGCGGATGCACGACATGGCGCTGCAGCTCGGTGACGACGAACGTCGACGTCGTCGACGCGATCGTTGCGCGCGCATCGACATGCGCGCCGAGCCAGCGCAGCGCGTCGGCCTTCGCGTCGAGCACTTCAGGCAGCGCTTCGAACACGATGTCGGCATCGCGTACCGCGTCGGCCGCGCCGTCCCGCGCCACCAGCGCGATGCGCGCGACGACGGCGTCGGCCTGCGCGGCGTCGATGCGGCCCAGCGCGACCTGCGCATGCAGCGGCCGGGCGATCTCGTCGCGCGTGCGGTCGTCAAACGCGCGCCGACGGGCCGCATCGCGCGACTTGAAGTCGATCAGCGTCACGTCCAGGCCCGCGAATGCGAACACGAGCGCGATCCCCTGCCCCATGCGTCCCGCGCCGAGCACGTGCACGCGCGTCACGTCGGTGGCGGCCGTCATGCGGCATACCCCGCATCGAGCAGCGCGCGCATCGCGTGGCGCGACAGCGCGGCAACACCGAGCCCGTCGAGCGTGCGGCCTTCCGCGTACAAGTCGCGGCCGGTGACCGCGGATGCGACGCTCAACAGCCCCTGTGCGACCGGCGTCGGCACGTTCGCGAGGCGCCCGCACGACACGATGAACGACAGCCCGAGCCGGGTGTCCTCGAGCATGTAGCGATGCGTGCGCAGATCGATCTTCTCGCGCCAGTCGCCGCTATCGGTCAGCTTGCCGTGCGCGCCGCGCCCGTACATCCACTCGTCGCCGTCGGTCGCGTAGTGATCGGCGAGCGGGAAATGCGGCGCGCGGTAGCCGAGCGCTTCGCGCACCGCGATGCGTTCGGCGTCGAGTGCAGTCGTCACGCGGCGGATCGACGGTTGCGTGCCTTCGTTGTGGATGTCCCATGCGTCGAAGTGTTCGAGCGGGCCGGCATTCATCAGGATCAGCGGCGGATGGATCACCGGGCCTGCGTTCATCAGCGCGCCGGACAACGCATCTTCGACCGGCTCGATCGACGGATAGCCCGCGCGCAGCACGTCGAACGCCCAGCTCGCCGCATTCGCGGGAAACACGCCGGTCGGCAGCCGCGTCGCGTATGCGCTGATCACGACGTCGTTGTCGCCGTGCTTGCGCACCAGGTAGGGCAGCGTGCCCGTCTCGGCGAACGCGACGCGCGCGCCGTTGCCGGCGCGGGCGGCCGCACGGGCGAACACGAAGCTGCCGAACGTGCCGGGCGGCAGGAACACGACCTGGTCGTCTTCGAGCAACGGCGCGACCTGCGCGGCGAGCGCGTCATGCGACGTGGCCGGCAACGGCACCACGACGAGTTGCGCGCCGCGCAGCGCGGCGGCCAGATCGTCGGTCAGGCGAATCGCGCCGAGCGCGTCGCCGAGCGGCACGGTGCGCTTGCCGCGATAGTCGGTCACCTGCAACGCGCCGAGTTCGCGCAGCCGCGCATGCGGTTCGCGATCGCGCCGCCACCACGTGACGTCGTGCCCCTTCTCGAACAGATCGATCGCCGCCGCGTGGCAGCCGTGACCGCCGCCCAGTACACATACCTTCATCGTTGTCTCCCGGTGAGTGAATGTTTTCGAGACTACGCGGCGTGCCGCGGCGCGTCGCTTCAAAACGCGCAACGGCGCGCCCGTTCGCGCAACGCAATCGCGGCGACGCTTGGAGCGCCGCGCCAACGCATCCGACACGAGGCCTGCGCATGGATATCGCCCTTTCCCGACATGCACCGAACCGGCTCGGCACGCTGCACGCGCCCGACGAAGTCGAACGCGCGGTCGCGCACCGGCTCGGGCCGCACCGGATGGCCGCGCGCGGCCGCGCTCCGTTTCACGCGGAGCTGTACGAGGTGCCGCTGCATCACGGCGCGCTGCTCGAACTGTGCTACGGCCGCGAAACGCACATCGAGTTCGGCGACGATGCCGATCACTTCCTGTTCCGGTTGACGTTGTCGGGCACCTGCGAGCTGCGCTCGGGCCATCGCGTTGCACACGCCGGCCCGGGCGAGCTGACCGTGTCGTCGCCCGCGCTCGCGAGTCGCCTGAGCACGAGCCCCGACTGCCGCAACCTCGTGCTGCGGCTCGAACGCGGCGCGCTCGAACGCAAGCTGCAGGACATGCTGCATATGACGCTCGCGCGGCCGCTGCAATTCGATCTCGCGGCCGGCGGCACGGACGCGGGCGCCGCGCTCGTGCTGCCGACCTTCGAATACCTGTGCCGGCTCGGCGCACAACCGGGCATCGGCACATCGGCGGCGACGTTTGGCGCGGACCTCACCGCGTGGCTGATGTCGCTGCTGCTCACGCACCTGCCGCATTCGTACAGCGACGCACTGGCGCGCGGCACGCCGCCGCTGCCGGCCCACGTGCGCCGCGCATGCGACCACGTCGACGCGCACCTGGGCGATCCGCTCGCGCTCGCCGCACTGGCGGCCGTCGCGGGCGTCGCGCCGCGCACGCTGCAGCATGCGTTCCGCGCGTTCCTGCACACCACGCCGGCCGCGTACGTGCGCGAACGGCGGCTTGCCGCCGTGCATGCGGCGCTGCAACGCGGCGACGTGCGTAGCGTGACCGACGTGCTGATCGCGCACGGCATCCACGGCTTCGGCCATTTCGCGAAGGCGTATGCGCGGCGCTACGGCCATGCGCCCTCCGTTACCGCGAGGCAGACACGATGACGCCTTCCGCTCCCGGCCGCACGTCGGCCTCGGCCCGCACGGACCCCGCACCGCCCGACGCCGACGCACCCGACGGCCTGCGCGTGCAGGATCTCGATCTCAATCTGTTGAAGACGTTTCGCGCAGTGTATGAAGAACGGCACGTCGGCCGCGCGGCGCTGCGGCTCGGCGTCACGCAGCCGTCGGTCAGCTACGCGCTCGGCCGGCTGCGGCTGATGTTCCGCGACGCGCTGTTCGTGCGCACCGGCACCGGCGTCGAGCCGACGCCGCGCGCGCAACGGCTCGCGATCTCGGTCGACAAGGCGCTCGCGATCCTGCAGGACGTGCTCGACGAAGGCTCGCGCTTCACACCCGACAGCACGCAGCGCGTGTTTCGCCTGCACATGAGCGACTTCGCGGCGAGTGCGTTCCTGCCGACGCTGCTCGCCGAATTCGACCGGCGTGCGCCGGGCGCGGTGATCGAGACGCTGCACGTCGACGAATGCCAGCTCAACGTCGCGCTCGAATCAGGGCGCATCGATTTCGCGCTGGGGCATTTCGCCGACGCGTCGAGTCACTTCCAGCGCACCGCGCTGCTGCACGAACGCTGCGTGCTGCTGATGCCGCGCCGCACCGCGCGGCGCGTCGGGCTGCCCGACGATTTCGTGCTCGACGGCACGGCGCCCGACGCGCTGCGCTTCGTTGCCGTCACGTCGCACCCGCAGTCGATGCAATTGCTCGAACGGCACGAGCTGATGCCGCGCGTGCGTGCGGCGTTGCCCGATTTCATGGTGGTGCCGGCGCTGCTGCAGGACGGCGATTACGCGCTGATCCTGCCGGAGACGGTCGCGATCACGTTCGCCGCGCGCCAGCCGTGCGTGCTGTACGAGATCGCCGGTGCCGGCGAATGGGCCGTCAACGCATACTGGCATCGCCGCTTCGATGCGGACCCCGGCCATCGCTGGCTGCGCGCGCTGCTGCTCGAACTGTTCAATATCGGCGAGCAGGCGCCGTTCGACGCATGGCTCGCGCCGCAGCCGCCTGCCTGCGCGTAGCCGTGCGAGCGGGCGCGGGCATGGGCACGGGCACGGGCACGGGCACGAGCATGGGCGCTGGGGTGAGTCGGCCGCAACGGTCAGAACGACGTGAGGATGCCCGCGACGAGCGAACTCGCAGTCGCGCCCGGCTTGGCGACCGCGACACCGCCACCGGCCGCGCCGTTGACGACGAAGCGTGCATGCGCGCCGTTGCGCACCATCGCGGCGCCCGTGTACAGCACCGTGCGCTTCGACAGCGGATAGTCGAAGCGGATGCCGTACGAATCGGCGTTGCCGTCGCTGTCGGCGACTTTCCGGTAATGGCCGACGCTCAGCAGCAGCGACGCGCGCCCGATCGGCACCGTCGCGCTGAGTTCCATGATGTCGCTGTGCGGATACGCGCTCTGGCTGTCGATCGCGGTCGCCACATCCGGGCCGCCGCGATGGCGCAGGTACAGCGCGGCGACCTTCACGACATTGAAGTCGTACGAGATCGCACCGAGCGCGTAGTTGCCGTTCGCGGCCGTGCTCGTGGCGCCGAGCGCGGACGCCGCCACCGGGCTGAACTTCTGCTGCATGTAGTCGACGTCGACCGACAATCCGCCGCGCACGTAGTTGATGCCCGCGCCGTACGTGTCGCCGAGCGTCGCCGGCTGGCCGCCCGCGCCGTTGGTGCCGCGCGCGGCCATCGCGCGCAGCATGAAGCCCGCATAGCGCGGCGACGTGTAACGCATCGAGTTGCGCACGCGCAGAAACGCGGGGCCGACGAAGTTGTTCGTCGCATTGCCCCATGCGAGCCCCGCGCCGAGGCCGGGCAGGCTGTACGTGACGAGCGTCGTATGCAGGATCGTGTAGAGCTCGCCGAATTGCACGCCGCCGAACGGGCCGGTGATGCCGACCCATGCCTCGCGGCCGAACAGCGCGCTGCTGTTCGACAGCGCGCCGCTCGCCGCGTTGAAGCCGTCCTCGAGCTTGAAGATCGTCGCGTAGCCGCCGCCGAGATCCTCGACGCCCTTCAACCCCCACTGCGACGCCCACAGGTTGCCGCTGCCCACGCGCGCCACGTGGTTCGGCCCGGCGTTCGCGTATTCGATTGCGGTGTCGATGCGGCCGTAGAGCGTCACGCTCGATTGTGCGAAGGCCGGCTGCGCGGCACACGCCAGCAGCGCGGCGGCAAGCGTGGCAAGCGTGGCAAGCGGTACAGCAAGCCGGTCGGCTCGCCCGTTCGGATGGTTCATCTGCGTCGTCCCGTAGAAATTGCGGCGCCCATCGGCATCGCGCCGTTCGTTGTGAAGCGCGTTCGCTTTCGGACGCGAACGCTGCCGATCAAAAACGGCCCGAGTCTAGGAACGACAATTTCGGACGTCGACGCAATGCGCTCTATAACGCTTATAGATGGGCCGCATGATGCGCGCGCGCCCCGCCGCACGCGCGCTGCGCGGCGCCCTGCGCGCACGGCCTCGGTGTTTTCTTTACCGGGGTGGGTAAATGTCCGTGTGGCGCGGCTGTCACTCCGGCTGTGGCGGCAGAAATTGGCCGACTACGCTGCGTTTCCGATCGTGTCATCCGCACGCTTTCGCGCCGCGACGGCGCCCGGCCCGCGAGGCCGATGCCGCGCATTTCCACCGCCCGCTCCTGGAGAACCCGCATGTCCGCATCCACGGCCCGCGCTGCCGACGGCAAGCGCTATACGTACGAATGGTATGTCGTCGTCATCTGCATGCTCGCGTACATCTTTTCGTTCGTCGACCGCCAGGTCCTCGTGCTGATGATCGAACCGATCAAGCGCGACCTGCACCTGTCCGATACGCAGTTCAGCCTGCTCAACGGCTTCGCGTTTTCGCTGTTCTATGCGGTGATGGGGCTGCCCGTCGCGTATCTCGCCGACCGCTATGCGCGCCCGCGCATCATCTCGCTCGGCATCGCGCTGTGGAGCGTCGCAACCGCCGCGTGCGGGTTGAGCCAGCACTTCGTGCAGATGTTCATCGCGCGGATGGGCGTCGGCGTCGGCGAGGCCGCGCTGTCGCCCGGCGCATATTCGATGCTCGCCGACTACTTCCCGAAGGAGAAGCTCGGGCGCGCGATCGCCGTGTATTCGCTCGGCTCGTTCATCGGCGGCGGCATCGCGTTCCTGATCGGCGGCTACGTGATCGCGTTGCTCAAGCATGCGAGCGCGTTCACGCTGCCGGTCGTCGGGCAGGTGCATGCGTGGCAGGTCACGTTCCTGATCGTCGGGCTGCCGGGCATCCTCGTCGCGCTGCTGTTCGCCGCGACCGTGCGCGACCCGCAGCGCAAGGGGCTCGCGCAGGATCGCTCGGGCGCCGTGCGGCGCGTGTCGATACGCGATTCGCTGCGCTTCGTCGGCACGCATCGCGCGACCTTCGCGTGCCATTACCTCGGCTTCTCGTTCTACGCGATGACGCTGTACTGCCTGCTGAGCTGGACGCCCGCGTTCTATATCCGCCGCTTCGGGATGACGGCCGTCGAAGCCGGCTACACGCTCGGCATCGTGCTGCTGGTCGCGAACACCGCCGGCGTGTTCTGCGGCGGCTGGCTCAACGACTGGCTGCTGCGGCGCGGCCGCGGCGATGCGCCGATGCGTGCCGGCGCGATCGGCGCCGCGTGCATGGTGATTCCCGCGACGCTCTTCACGCAGCTCGACAGCCTGCCGGCGTCGCTCGCGATGCTGGTCGTCGCGATGTTCTTCGCGTCGTTCCCGATGCCGACGTCGACCGCCGCAATGCAGACGCTCGCGCCGAACCAGATGCGCGCGCAGATCTCCGCGCTGTTCCTGCTCGTGTCGAACCTGATCGCACTCGGGATCGGCACGACCGTCGTCGCGCTGTTCACCGATCGCGTGTTCGGCGTGCCGGCCGCGGTCGGTCACTCGATGTCGATCGTCAACGTCGCGGCGGCGACGCTCGCCGCGCTGCTGCTCGCCGTCGGCTGCCGCCACTATCGCCGCAGCCTCGAGCGCGAACGCGGTCATGCGTCGGCCGCGGCGCCGCAGGCCGCCGGGGCTGGCGAGGCGGTCGCCGTGCGTTGAGCGCCGAGCGCCGAGCGCCGAGCGCCGAGCCGCGAGCGGCGAGCGGCGAGCGGCGAGCGGCGAGCGGCGAGCGGCGAGCGCCCGACAATTATCCATTCCACTGATTCAGGTATCGCTTTTTAATCGATTTGATTTATGCGATGCCCATCCCTATTCTCGACTGCATGACGGCGCGGTGCTCTGCCGCGCCGCGTTCCTCTACCCCACGGAATTTCCCATGCAAGCGAACCGCCACCAGGTCCGGATCGACGCGCTGATCGACGCGGCGCAGGACATCCGCTGCTTCCGGGTCTCGCGCGTCGACGGCCAGCCGTTCGACGCGTACGAACCGGGCGCCCATATCGACGTCACCGCGCCGTCCGGCGTCACGCGGCAATATTCGCTGTGCGGTAACCCCGACGAGCGCGGCAGTTATCTGTTCGCGGTGAAGAAGGAAACGCAGTCGCGCGGCGGCTCGCGTTCGCTGCACGACGACGTGAGCGTCGGCGCCGAATTGTCGATCGGGACGCCACGCAACCTGTTTCGTCTGACCGATGACGCGAGCGAGCATGTGCTGATCGCAGCCGGCATCGGCATCACGCCGCTGCTGTCGATGGCGTACGCGCTGCACCAGCGCGGCGCGCGTTATCGGCTGCACTATTTCGCGCGCAGCCGCGATCACGCGGCGTTCGTCGACGAACTGTCGGCCGAACCGTTCGCGTCGCACGTGACGTTCCACTACGGCGTCGAGCCGGATGCGCTCGTGGCCGAACTCGGCCGCTGCATCGAGTCGATCGATCTGCAAGCGCATGTCTATACGTGCGGCCCCGGGCCGTTCATGGATGCAGTCGTCGCAGCAGCGGCCAAGCGAATCCCGGAAGACGCGATTCATCTCGAACGCTTCGCGGCAGAACCCGTTGCCGCGGTTGCAAGCAGTGCCGAAGCCGGCGCGAGCCCGGCCGACGGTTTCGAAGTGCGCCTGCAGCGCAGCGGCCAATCGGTACGCGTGACGCCCGACACGTCGATCGTCGACGCGCTCGCGCGCATCGGCGTCGAAGTCGATACGTCATGCGGCGAAGGCGTGTGCGGCACCTGCATGGTGCCAGTGATCGACGGCGAGCCCGATCATCGCGACCATTGCCTGAGCAAGGCCGAACGCGCGAGCAACACGGTGATCTGCTGCTGCGTGTCGCGCGCGCGTTCGGCGGTGCTCGTGCTCGATCTCTGATGCGTTGATGCGCTGATGCGCTGATGCGCTGATGCGCTGGTACGTCGGTGCTTCGTCGGTGCGTCGGTGCGTCGGTGCGTCGGTGCGTCGGTGCGTCGGTGCATCGGTGCGTCCGTGCGCTGATGCGTTGGTACGCTGATGCCCCTGGTGCGTGGTGCGCTGGTGCTTTAGTACGCTGATGCGCTGATGCGCAAATGCATTGGCGTACTGACGTTCCCCCACGCGCGCGCCTGACACAGCTCGGCGCGCGCCGCCATCACGCATCGAACCGCTCGACGATCTCGGCGAGCAGCGCGCGCATCCACGCGTTGCCTTCGTCCTCGTGGAAGTGCTCGTGCCAGTGCATCGTCACCGGCGCCGGCGGCAGCGTGACCGGCAGGTCGTACAGCCGGAACGCGTTGTCGCGGTTCAGGATCTGCGCGAGCCGCTTCGGCAGCGTCGCATACAGATCGGTGACCGACAGCACGCTCGGCAGCGCGACGAAGTGCGGCACCTCGAGCGCGATGTTGCGGCCCACGCCCTGCGCGCGCAACGCGTCGTCGAGCGCGTGGTGGCTGTGCTCGACCGATTTCACGTTGACGTGCGCGGCGCGCACGAACTGCTCGAGGCTCAGCGCGGCGGCGGTCGGCAGCCCGCGCCGGCGCCCCGTCATGCACACGTAGGTTTCCTCGAACAGCACCTGGTGGCGCGTGCGCGGCATCAGCTCCGGCAGGTTGCCGATCGCGAAGTCGAGCCGGCTCGCGCGCAGCGCTTCCTCGATCTCCTCCACCGGCAGCGGCTGCACGCTGAGCGTCACGCGCGGCGCGCGCTCGCGCAGCGCCTGGCAGATCGCCGGCAGGTACGCCATCTCGCCGGCATCCGACAGCGACAGCCGGAACGTGCGCGTGCTGGTGGCCGGATCGAACCGCTCCGCGTAGCGCAGCGCGACGCGCACCATGTCGAGCGCCTTGCCGACGATGCCCGCGAGTTCGAGCGCGACCGGCGTCGGCTGCATGCCCGCGCGCGTGCGCACGAACAGCGGGTCGTCGAACAGCGTGCGCAGTCGCCCGAGCGAATAACTGACGGCAGGCTGCGACAGCGCAAGCCGCTCGCCGGCCTTGGTCAGGCTGCGTTCCTCGACGATCGCCTGGAACACCCGCAACAGGTTCAGATCGAGATGATCGACCGATGTCATCGTGACCTCCATCATTTGCCGCATTTATTTGATTGGCAATTTTAGATCAATTTGACGGATATGTAGCAGAAGACGAGACTGGTCTCCCGACGCTGCACACAGAGCGCAGCCCGGTTTCGCGACTCTTTCCCCACGACGACGATGAGCGACACTTCCTACCAGACGATCGATACCCGCGCGTTGCATGGCTTCGCGCAGCCCGACCGCATCGCGCCCGCGATGTATCACGACCCGGCGCTGTTCGAAGCCGAGCTCGAGCGCATCTTCTACCGCACCTGGATCTGGGTCGCGCACGAGAGCGAGCTGCCGAAGCCGGGCGACTTCATCACGACGACGATCGGCCGCCAGCCGGTGATCGTCGTGCGCGACAAGACCGGCGAAATCAACGTGCTGCAGAACCGCTGCCGCCATCGCGGCGCGACCGTGTGCGAATCGCACAAGGGCAATGCGAAGGGCTTCACGTGCCCGTACCACAGCTGGTCGTACGCGCTCGACGGCACGCTGCGCGCGCTGCCGTACGGCGACGGCTACGAAGGCGTGTGCGAGAAAGGCGACCTGCCGCTCGTGAAGCTGCGCGTGGGCGTGTACCAGGGGCTGATCTTCGCGAGCTTCAACGACGACATCGAACCGCTCGCGGATTTCCTCGGCGGCGCGAAGCCGTGGATCGACCTGTTCATGAAACAGGGTGCCGGCTACCCGATCAAGGCGAATGGCGAGCACAAGTTCAAGTTCAAGGGCAACTGGAAGATCCAGCTCGAGAACACCACCGACCTCTATCACTTCCCGGTGGTACACAAGTCGTGGATGAAGTCGATCGACGACGAGACGGCCGCCGCGATCACGAGCTTCATGACGAGCGACGATGCGTTCTGCCGCTCGCTCGGCAACGGCCACAGCCTCGCGGTGCTGATGCCCGAGCTGGTCGACCTCGACGCAGACGACGGCGCGCCGCTGCCCGAGCGCTTCGCGCCGCTCGCGGCGAAGCTCGCCGAGCGCCACACGTCCGAAGAGGTGCGTCGCATCGTGCGCTCGCTGATGGGCGTCGGCTTCAACCTGAACCTGTTCCCGAACCTCGCGCTGTCGATGGCGTTCTTCCGCGTGCTGCGGCCGATCTCCGCGAACGAAACCGAGATCCGCCACGTCGCGCTCGCGATGGACGGCGGCCCGGACGAAGCGAACCGCGAACGGCTGCGCATCCACGAGCATTTCCAGGGGCCGTTCGGTTTCGGCAGCCCCGACGACGCGGAAGCGTGGGAGCGCGTGCAGCGCGGCGCGCATGCGGGCCCCGACGTGCCGATCCTCGTGAACCGCGGGCTGAACCGCGAGACGACCGCCGCGAACGGCGAAAAGACCGCGCATGCGACCGACGAAACCGGCATGCGCGAGGCCTACCAGCAATGGCGAAAAATGATGGAGCAACAGTAATGGACGACCGCAACGCCCTCCTTTCCGAGCAGACCTTCGCCCGTGCGGTGGAATTCGTATGGCGTGAAGCCGAGATGCTGGATCGCCGCGACTATCGCGCGTGGCTCGACCGGTGGGACCCGGCCGGCCACTACGTGGTGCCGATCGATCCCGACGCGACCGACTTCGCGGCGACGCTGAACTACGTGTTCGACGATCACGACATGCGCGAGAAGCGCGTGCAGCGGATGGTGTCGGGCTATTCGGCGTCGGCCGTCGACGCGGCGCGCACGGTGCGCACCGTGTCGCGCTTCACGCTGGAGAGCGGCAGCGCCGGCATCGTCGAGCTGAAGTCCGCGCAGGTCGTCGTCGCGTACAAGCGCGGCGTCGCAACGCTGTTCGCGGCCGACGTCACGCACAAGCTGCAGGTCGATGCCGACGGCGAGATGCGGATCGCGGAGAAGGTCGTGCGCCTGATCGACTCGACCGAAGCGCTCAGCGCGATCGGTTTCCTGCTGTAAGCGGGCGGCGGGTCGCCGTCGCCAGCGCAATGGTGAGCGGGTCACCTTCACCCGTGAGCACCTGTGAGCAGCCGCCGGTTCGCCGTCGCAAGCACAACGGTGAGCCGGTCACCTTCACCTGTGAGCGACTGCCGGTTCGCCGCCGCGAGTGCAACGGTGAACCGGTCACGTTCACCGGTGAGCGGCCGTCGGTTCGCCGCCGCCAGTGCAACGGTGAGCCGGTCACCTTCACCTGTGAGCACCGTCGGTTCACCGCCGCCAGTGCAACGGCGAACCGGTCGCCTTCACCTGTGAGCAATCGCCGGTTCACCGCCGCCAACGCAACGGTGAACCAGTCACCTTCACCTTTCCCGACGACCATGCCAACACTCGAAGTTTTCCTGCCGGCCGCCCATGATGATGCACGCAAGGCCGAACTGATCGCACGGCTCAGCAACGCGACCGTCGATTCGATCGGCGCGCCGATCGAATCGGTGCGCGTGCTGCTCACCGAATTGCCGGCGACGCATATCGGCCTCGGCGGCCGCACCGCGGCCGATGGCGCGCCGCCGTCGTTGCCGGTGATCGTCGCGATCCTGATCGCCGGCCGCACCGACGAGCAGAAGCGCGCGTTGATTGCGGCGCTTTCCGACGCTGCTGCGACCGTGCTCGACGCGCCGTTGCAGGCGACACGCGTGATCATCAAGGCCATCCCGAACACCGACTTCGGGATCGGCGGCCAGACCGCGCGGGCGCTGGGGCGCTGATCATGGGCCGGGTGTCGCTCCATCGTACGCCGGCGCCCTGCCGTGGCGTACGTGGCGTCTGTGATGTCCGCGACCTCTGTGACGTCCGTGACGTCCGTGATGTCCGTGACGTCCGTGATGTCCGTGATGTCCGTGATGTCCGTGACGTCCGTGATGTCCGTGACGTCCGTGATGTCCGTGACGTCCGTGATGTCCGCGATGTCCGTGATGCCCGTGACGCCCTTCTCCGCCGTGACGCAACACAGCCGCTAGGCAGCCGAACCGGCAAGCGGCAACGTCACACGGCAATCAAGCCCCCCACCCGCGGCCGGGCTCGCGACGATACGCCCGCCGTGCCGCGTGACGATGCTCTTGCACAGCGACAAGCCGATTCCATTGCCGCCGGCCTTCGACGACGAGAAGCCGTCGAACAGCCGGTCGTGCGCCCCTTCCGCCACCCCCGGCCCGTTGTCGATCGCGCGCAGCTCCGCGTGCCCGTCGACGATCGCGGTGCCGAGCGTCAGCGTGCGCGACGCACGTTCGCAACCGGCGAACGCCTCGATCGCATTGAACGCGAGATTCAGGATCACCTGCCCGATCAGCACGCGCTCGCAGCGAATCGGCAGCGGCGCGTCGGCCTGCACGATCTCGACCGTCACACCCGCCTCCTTCGCACGCAGCTCGATGAAATACGCGACGTCGGCGAGAATCTCGCGCAGGTCGGCGAGCGCGACGACCGGTTCGCGCTTCACGATGAATTCGCGCACGCTCTTGATGATCAGCGCCGCATGCTCGGCCTGCCGATCCGCGCTGCGCAGCCCCCAGATCGCATCGTCGACGGCGCCGCGCGTGTTCAGCCGCTGCACCGCGCCCTCGATGAAGTTGCGCACGGCCGCGAGCGGCTGGCTCAGCTCGTGCGCGATCACGCTCGCCATCTCGCCCATCGCGTTGTAGCGCCCCGCGTATTCGAGCATCCGCGCCTCGGCGCGGCGCGCGTCCTCGATCGCGACTTCGTCGCTGACGTCGCGGAACTGCACGAGCAGCCCGTCGAGATCGCCTTCGATCTCGACCTGTCGGCACAGGATGCGCAGCCAGCATCGCGAGCCGTCGCGCCGCACGATCCGGTAGCGCTGCGGCGCGGACGGATGCGCCGACGGCGCATCGCGCAGCTGTGCGACGAGCCGGTCGCGATCGGCCGCGGAGCAGTAGTCGAGCACCTCGCCGAGCGCTTCGTCGGGCGCGAGCCCGAGCACACGGCGGCCCGACTCGCTGATGAACTGCACGCGGCCATGCGGCGTCACGACCGCGATGCCTTCGTCGAGATCCTGCATGAATTCGCGCAGCCGCGCCTCGTAGCGGCGCAGTTGCTGGCGGACCGCCTCTTCCGCACTGATGTCGCGGAACTGCACCATCACGACATCGCGCCCGCGCAGCGGTACATACGTCGCGGTGGCCTCGGACAGCATGTCGACGCCCGTGCGCGATCGATAGCACCATTCGTACACCTGCGGGCCGTCGGCGAGTGCGCGATCCCATGCGCTCACCGCGATCTCGCGCCGGTATTTCGGTTCGGGGCGCGTCATGTCCGGCGCCTTCAGCGGCAGCAGTTCCTCGACGGAAAAGCCGAGCGCGATGCATGCGGCGCGGTTCGCCCACACGATCGCGCGAGTCTGCGCGTCGTGCAGCAGCACGCAGGTGGTCAGCGCGTCGAGCAGCCGGTGGAAATCGTCTTCGTCGGGAAAACTCATGATCGGATTCGGATGAAGGCGCGCGGCGTCGCGCGGCCGGATGTTCAACATAGCATCGGCGTGCGCGGCCCGCATCTGAAGATTTCTTTAGTCCGGCACGGAGCACCACCAGTCGCGCGGCCCTACGCACCAATTGCTGCACTTTTTAGGCGTTTCTAGACTGGCTCCATCGTCTTGCCCCGCCATCGAACCCATTCCCAGGAGACAGCCATGCCCCACGCCGCCCTCGCCATCGACGCCGCGCCCCTCTCGCCGCATGCGGTCCGCGAAGCGGCCGCGCGCGTGTCGCCGCTCGACGCCGTGCTCGAAATCGTCACCGCGCGCCGCGACGAATTCGACCGCCTGTCGCACGTGCCGCGCGACGTGATCGCGCTGTTCAAGGAGGCCGGCATCTATCGTGCAGGCACGCCGCGCCGCTTCGGCGGCGAT
Source organism: Burkholderia sp. IMCC1007 (assembly GCF_027257875.1). Lineage (GTDB taxonomy): Bacteria > Pseudomonadota > Gammaproteobacteria > Burkholderiales > Burkholderiaceae > Burkholderia. The sequence continues at coordinate 5,908 of NZ_JAPVQY010000054.1, read as the reverse complement.
GCGCTCGCACCGACCGCGTTCCTCGACATGATCGAGCGGATCGCGACCGCCGACGGCTCCGCGGCATGGGTCGCGAGCTTCGGTTCCGCGAACGTCTATCTCGCCGCATTGCCGCTCGATACGCAGGCCGAGCTGTACGCAAGCGGCCCCGACCAGGTGTTCGCGGGCGGGCTGTTCCCGGTGCAGCCGGCGCAAGCCGCGCCCGGCGGCTGGCGCGTGAACGGCACGTGGAAATTCGCGAGCGGCTGCAAGGGCGCCGACTGGCTCGGCGTCGGCATCGCGGTGCCCGGCGCACAGGGCGCCGCACCGAACAAGCCGCGCACGGCCGTGTTCCGCGCCGGCGAAGTCGAGATCGTCGAGAACTGGAACGTGGTCGGCATGCAGGGCACCGGCAGCCACGACCTGCGCGTCGACGACCGCTTCGTGCCCGAGGCATGGACGTTCGTGCGCGGCGGCGAGCCGACCGTCGACGAACCGCTGTACCGCTACCCGACCGTCGCGTATGCGGCGCAGGTGCTCGCCGTCGTCAACCTCGGGCTCGCGCGCGCGGCGCTCGACGTCGTGAACCGCATGTCGGGCGGCCGCCAGACGACCACCGGCGCACCTCGCCTCGCCGATCGCGCGTACTACCGCATCGAGCTCGCGAAGGCCGAGGCGCAACTGCGCTCGGCGCGCGCGTTCTTCTACGACGCGACCGATTCCGTCTGGCAATCGATCCTCGCCGGCAACCCCGTGACGGCCGAGCAGGTCAGCCTGCTGAGGCTCGCCGCCACGCAGATCGCTCGCGAAGGCGCGAGCGTGGTCGAGCGCGCGTACCGTCTCGGCGGCACGGCCGCGATCTATCGCACGCATCCGCTGCAGCGGCTGCTGCGCGACGCGATGGTCGTCACGCAGCACGCGTTTCTCGGCGAAGGCAACTTCGACGGCGCCGGCGCCGTGTTCACCGGCGTCACGCCGTTTCCGGGCTATCTGTAATCCGCGTCGATCGACCTCGACTTCGACGCAATCGCACCCCATTCTTCAGGAGAACCTGTCATGTCCGATTCGAATCCGCTGCCGCTGCGCGTGCTGTTCTGCTGCGGCGTGTCGCAGAATTTCTTCGACCTGCCGCGCGAGAAGATCGGCGAAGTGTGGCAAGCGTACGGCACGATGCTCGCCGCCATCGAGGCGATGCCCGGCGTGCGCGTGCTCGGCGTGATGGACGACGATCGTCTCGTCGTCGGCCAGGCCGACGGTGCGCCGTGGACGTTCTACATCATGGCCGACGTCGCCGACTTCGACACGACGGTCGCCGTGTGCAACCTGTATCGCACGACGCCCGTCGGCGAATACAACCTGTGGCGCTACGGCAAGATCGAGGCGCGTGTCGGTCGTGCGCTGACCGTGCCGCCGGCAGCGAAACCCGCGGCGTGAGGCATCCGATGACCGGACCTGATTCGATGCGTACGCTCGAGGCTCTCGACGTACGCGAAGCACTCGGCGCGCTCGCACGGCGCGTGGCGGCGCTCGACGCCGAACGTGCGGTGCGCGCGACGATCACGCGCTACATGGCGTTGTGCGACGTGCCCGAGGACGCCGGCGACGGCCCGGCGCTCGCCGCGCTGTTCACGCCCGACGCGGTGTGGGAAGGCATCGGCCCGCAGTACGCGAGCAAGTTCGGCCGACTCGAAGGCACGGACGCGATCGTCGCGATGCTGCACCGCTATCTGCCGCCCGCTCCGCATTTCGCGGCGAACCTGCATTTCCTGACGTCGGAGTCGATCGACGTCGACACCGATCGTGCGAACGCGCGCGGCCGCTGGATCATGCTGCAGGCATCGCGCTACGCCGACGGCACGGCCGAGCTGATCGCCGCGCGGCTGACGATCGATTTCGCACCATCGGCCGACGGCGCGACCTGGCTGATCCGCCATTTCCGCACCGAGCGCGTGCTCGACGGCCCGTGGCCGCTCGCCGCCGCGCCGCGGTCCTGAACCCTTTCACCGTATTCGCAGGCCATCTCACCATGACAGGCTTCATCGATACCTTCACGCTGGGCGGGCCGGGCCCGACGATCGCGATCAAGGACACGATCGACATCGCCGGCCATCCGACCCGCGCGGCAAGCCGCGCGCTCGCCGACGCGCCGCCCGCCGCGCAGCATGCGGACGTGGTCCGGCTGCTGCTCGATGCCGGCTGGCAGATCGCCGGCAAGGCGAACATGCACGAGCTCGCGTTCGGGATGACGGGCATCAACGACTACACGGGCACGCCGGTCAATCCGCAGGATCCGACGCGCATTCCGGGCGGCTCGTCGAGCGGGTCCGCGTCGCTCGTCGGGCTCGGCATGGTCGACGCGGCGCTCGGCACCGATACCGGCGGCTCGATCCGCGGGCCGGCCGCGTGCTGCGGCGTGGCGGGGCTGAAACCGACGTTCGGCCGCGTGTCGCGGCGCGGCGTCGCGCCCGCCGATACCACGCTCGATTGCGTCGGCCCGTTCGCACGCGATATCCGCACGCTCGCGGCCGTGATGGCCGCCATCGCACCCGGCTTCGATCGGCCGAGTGCGGCCGCGGCCGCCGCCGACTGCACGATCGCGCGCGTGATCGTCGATGCCGATCCTGCGATCGCGGCCGCGCTCGACGCGGCCGTGCGCGCTTCGCGGCTGCGTGCGCACGATGTCGTGCTCGACGACATGCCCGCCGCGTTCGCGGCGGGGCTCTCGGTCATCAACGCGGAGACGTCGCGCGCGTTCGGTCATCTCGTCGCAACCGGCAAGCTCGGCGCCGATCTCGATGCACGGCTGCGCGCGGCCGCGACGACAACGCCGGCCGCGCTCGCGGAAGCCGAAGCCGTGCGCGCGCGCTTCACCGCGCAAGTCGACGCCGCGCTCGAACGCGCGGACGTGCTGGTGCTGCCGACGCTGCCCGCGCTGCCGATCACGCTTCAGCAGGCACGCGACGGCGTATCGGTGATTGCGATGTCGTCGCTGATCCGACCGTTCAACCTGAGCGGCCATCCGGCGCTCAGCCTGCCGCTGCCGCTCGCGGGGACGCCGTTGAAGGCCGGCTTGCAGATCGTCGGACGCAAGGGCGCGGACGAACAGGTGTGTGCGATCGCGGCACACTTCGAAACGGCATTGGCCGCATGAACCACGATGCGGGCGCCGCTGCCACCGGCGTGTGCCCGCGAACCACGGAACCCCACACCATGTCAGATCGAGTTGTTGTCGTCACCGGCGCCGCGCGCGGGCTCGGCGCCGTCATCGCCGAACGCTTTCATGCGGCCGGCTATCGCGTCGCGCTGGGCGATATCGCTGGCGATGCCATTCACGCGCATGCGCGCGAACTCGATGCGAGCGGCGAACGCGCGATCGCGCTGCCGCTCGACGTCACGTCGAAACGCGATTTTGAAGCCGCGCGCGATGCGCTCGTCGCACGCTGGGGCACGATCGACGTGCTCGTGAACAATGCGGGCGCGTCGAAGGTCGTGCCCGCGATGGAAATCACGGCCGAGCAGTTCGACCAGGTGATCGACGTTAACCTGCGCAGCGTGCTGTTCGGGTGCCAGGTGTTCGGTCAGTACTTCGCGACGCAGGGCGCAGGCCGCATCGTCAACATCGCGTCGCTCGCCGGGCAGAACGGCGGCTCGGCGACGGGTGCCCACTATGCGGCCGCGAAAGGCGGCACGCTGACGCTGACCAAGGTGTTCGCGCGCGATCTCGCCGCGCACGGCGTGACCGTCAATGCGATCTCGCCGGGCCCGCTGGATTTGCCGATCGTGTACGAAAGCGTTGCACCGGAAAAGCTGCGGCAGGTGCTCGCGAGCCTGCCGGGCGGCAAGCTCGGGTCGGCCGGCTTCGTCGCGGATGCGGCCGTGCTGCTCGCGTCGGGCGACGCGCATTTCGCGAACGGCGCGTGCTGGGATATCAACGGCGGGTTGTATATGCGTTGAGCGGTGGCACGCATCGAGCGCGGTGGCGTGCGGTGCCGTGCGCAGGTGCGCGCGCGGCGCGTGTTTGCCGTTTGCCGTTTGCCGTTTGCCGTTTGCCGTTTGCCGTTTGCCGTTTGCCGTTTGCCGTTTGCGGTGTGCGTGGCGCATGCGCGTCAGTTGCATGGGCTGCATCGCGTACTTGGCGCACTTGGCGCACTTGGCGCACTTGGCGTGCTTGGCGTGCTTGGCGTGCTTGGCGTGCTTGGCGTGCTTCGCGTACTTGGCATGCTTCGCGTCGCGCGGCCAGTATGCGCGAGCCGCCCGCTAGCGCGACGACTCCCCGCCGTCGCCCCACACGACCATCACGTCGCGCACCAGCGCGGCGATCGACGTCGCGCCGAGTTTCTCCTTGATGCTCGCGCGATGCACGTCGACGGTCTTCACGCTGATCGACAGATCCGACGCGATCTGCTTGCTGCCCTTGCCGTCGACGACGCCGCGCAGCACTTCCTTCTCGCGCGCGGTCAGCGCATCGAGCCGCTGGCGCAGCTCGCGGTGGCGCTGGCTCACGGCATGCCGCTGCTGCGCGAGCCGCAGCGCGCGTTGCACGCGCTCGAGCATCTGCTGCGAGTTGTACGGCTTCTCGACGAAATCGATCGCGCCGTTCTGTAGCGCGCGCACCGACATCGGGATGTCGCCGTGCCCGCTGACGAAGATCACCGGCAGCGTCGCGCCGCGCGCATTCAATTCCGCCTGCACGTCGAAGCCGCTTTTCTCCGGCATCCGCACGTCGAGCACCAGACATGCGGGCTGGTTCACGTCGAAGCGCGCAAGAAAATCGGCCGCGTTCGCGAACCCTTCGGACGCGATGCCGACCGATTCGAGCAGCCACGCGAGCGACGTCCGCATGCCGCTGTCGTCGTCGACGATGTATACGATCGGAGCGGGTGACGTCATCGGGGTGTCTCGCAAAATATCGATATCGGTATCACGCGCGACGCAGGGGTGATGCAGGCGTCGTTCGTCGGGGTATGCGGCACATCATAGCGAGCCGAAAATCCGCTGAATACCCCTTCACGTACCGCGTCAACGCACAATCGCTGATTTTTTCGCGCAGCGTGCCGCGCATCTAGGTAGAACCTTTAGATACGTTGGCGCGAACGCCATCTTCGTCATCGTTCGTGCGAATGGTCGACGGCATTTTCGCGACGTACGCTTGGGTCATCGTCGGCCGAGCGATGCTGCATCGACAGCGCCCGCGTTCGCCGCCTTCATCCAACCAGGAGCGCCCATGTCCGCAACGACCGATACCCCGCAACCGGCGCGCGCCGAACCGACCGACGCGCAAAAGGCCTTCCGGCAAGCGATGGCCCACCTCGGCGCGGCCGTCAACGTCATCACCACCGCGGGGCCGCACGGCCGCTGCGGGATCACCGCGAGCGCCGTGTGCTCGGTCACCGACGCACCGCCGACGCTGCTCGTGTGCCTGAACCGGTCGAGCGCGATGCATGCGATCTTCCAGCGCAATCGTCACGTGTGCATCAACGTGCTGCCGGCCGAGCACGAACAGCTCGCGCGGCATTTCGCGGGCATGACCGAGCTGCCGATGGCGCGGCGCTTCGAGCTGCCGGTGTGGGATCGCGGCGAACAGGACGTGCCCGTGCTGCGCGATGCGCTCGCGAGCCTGCAGGGCACGATCGCCGAGATGAAGGAAGTCGGCTCGCATTCGGTGATGTTCATCGAAGCGACGTCGATCCGCGTGCGCCACGACGGCGACAGCCTGATCTACTTCAGCCGCGCGTTTCATCGCGTGTCGCGCACGGCCTGCGTGCAGTAACGATGCCGGCGCGCCACCGCGCCAGGTGCGGACCGTGCCGGGTACGGACCGTGCCGCGTACGGACCGCGGCGGGTGCGTGGCCGTGCCGGCTGCGGGACCGTGCCGGCTGCGTGGCCGCGCCGGGTGCGGGGCCGCGCCGGCTGCGTGGCCGCGCCGGG